>CAVTIX010000030.1:0-14092 GCA_963734725.1 uncultured Actinomycetes bacterium | reverse complement strand
GGCGGCTGGCGGCGATCCGCGCATCGAGCCAGGCCGCGACCGTCTCCAGCCATGGCCAGCGATCGGCGTCGGTGAGCGGTATCCCGGAATGCATCTTGGCGATGTCGGCGGGCGAGTGCAGTGCATCGGTGTCTTCGAACGCCCAGCCCAGCCGGGCCGACAGCGCCATGCCGACGGCCGTCTTGCCGCTGCCGGCGACTCCGGCCAGTACCACGATCATCATGACAAGGTGATCGTGACACAACAACGCCCTCCGGCGGGGTCCAGCCGGGCTTGCGCGCCGGCCCCGAGCTCGCCGATGAGGCCGCGCAGCAGGTGCAGGTTCATTGCGCAGACCAGGTCGACATGGCGGGCCAGCAGGTCGTGGAACGGGCAGTTGGCCAGGTGGATGCAGCCATCCGGGCCTTGTTTCGGCTCGTACCCGGACCGGGTGAGCACCTCGGCCAGATCCGCGCCCCCGGCGGCGATCTGCCGTCCGGCCTGGCCGGCGGCACGCGCCACAGCCTCGCTCACCGGTGCGGCCTCCCGCTCGGCTGCTTCCAGCGCGCTAGCGAGCACCTCCGCGGCGATCTCGTACCGGCGGGGCGGCAGCGAGACGGCGATCTGCCGGCGTGCCCGTGCGTACAGCTTGGCCGTCCGGCCCGCGCCCGGGCCGGTGCGCCCGGACACCCGGGCGAACCGTGCCTCCAGCAGGCCGTCGTCGACCAGGCGGTCCAGGTGGAAGGCGGCCGTGGCCCGCTTCGTGCCGGTCGCGCTCGCGGCCTCGTCCCGGGACACCGCGCGGTCCTGCGCCACAACGTAGGCGTAGAGCGCGCGGCGGGTCGGCTCGCCCAGCGCGGCGAGCGCGCCTAGGCCGCTTGGCGCCGATCCCGGTTGGCCAGCCATGCCACTCATGGTAGAAGCGAGCGGGGCCGCTACTGTGCGTGCCGGGTAAGCGCGAGGAACTCGCCCCGCGACCTAGCGTCGGTGCGCAAATCCCCGCGCAGGGCGCTGGTGACCGTGCGGGACCCGCGGGCCCGCACCCCGCGCAGGCTCATGCACAGGTGCTCGGCCTCCAGCACGACGCCCACGCCGCGCGCGCCGAGGTGGGCCTGCAGCCAGTCCGCCACCTGCTGGGTGAGCCGCTCCTGCACCTGCAATCCGGCGGCGAAGTGCTCCACCACGCGGGCCAGCTTGGACAGGCCGACGATACGCCCGCCGGGCAGGTAGCCCACGTGCGCGTAGCCGTAGAACGGCAGTAGATGATGTTCGCACAGTGAGCGGAACGGCACCTCCCGCGCCACGACCAGCTCGTCGTATCCCTCGTCGTTGCCGAAGGTGGTCGGCAGGAAGGCGGACGGCGTCAGCATCTCGGCGAACGCGCTGGCGACGCGCTGGGGGGTCATGGCCCGGTGCTCGCCCTCGACCGGGTACCCCAGCGCGGCGAGAAGTTCCGCCACGGCCCGTTCCGCGCGGGGAAGGTCGATGCGGGGCGCGGCACGAAGCGGCACCACGTTTTCGGCAGTCATTGGGCTCCCTACCCGGCTCGTATGCCCGCGGGCGCCCGTGCCTGGCCGCCAGCCGGCAGGCGTCCCGCTTTCTAAGATGAATAAAAACTCAACTTAGATCTCCCCCGCGCCTCTCGTCAACCGAACGGCCCGGGCGTCACCACGGGTTCATAGGAATCCCAGAAGCCACACCAACCCGCGGGAGAGTCACGCCCGGTTATCTCGGATCTATCGAAACCCCGAGAAGATCCGAGGAGCATCCGCCATGAGACACCCTCTGTCAGCCTTGGGCCGCGGCACGCCGCAGCCGCCGGGCCGAACGCCGCGCAGTGCTAGCCAGCGCGCCTCCCGCACGACGCAGCCCCAGGCGCGGTTGCGCTGTCCCGGCGGCGAGGACACGCCTCCCGCGCCACGATCGTGCGCGCCTCCGGCACGACCATGCGAAGCGCCCGCGGGGGAGGCCATGAAATGAGTGCCGTTGTCTGGGCCAACGTCCTGCTGACCCTGCCGTTCCTGATCGCCTTCATCGGGCTCCCGCTCTGGCTGACGTTCCATCGCCCAGAGACCGCCCCCGACCACACTGAAGCCCGCGCCTACCTCCGCACCCGGTCCGCCTTCGCCGCTGCCCTGACCCGCCGCCAGGCCGAGCGTGTCAAGACCGCCGCCTGACCGGCCCGCTGGCACCCCAGGGCCGTCGCCGTTCGCCGGTACAGGAGCAAGCGAAGGCGGGTTCGGCAACACGCCGTGCCTCACGCGCGGGGGGCTGAGGTTATCTCGTCCCACCGCCGGCTGGCGGCCGGCTGCCACTCGGCATGCCGCCGGTGGAACAACTCGGCTGCCTGAGCTCCGCTCCAGTTCGCGGGCAGCAGCGTCCGCGGAAGCTGCGGGTCAAGGAACGGGAAGCGCCGCCACTCGTGCACCAGCCGGGTCTGGGCGCGCAAGATCCCGGCCGGGCCATCCGGCGCCAGTGCGCTGAAGTCGGCCAGGAACGCCTCGTAACGCTGTTCCAGCCCGGTCAGGTCCCAGGCCCGGCTGACCATCGTGTCCTCGCCGCCGATCGCGCCGAAGGCCGCGGTGAACGACATCGCACAGCCGTCCAGGCCGAGTTCCTTGATCACGTCCAGCGCCTCGCCCTCGCGGCCGGGGTGGGGCGAGATCCACACGCCGGCCTCGGGGCGCCGAAGCCGGCCCAGCTCAACCGGGTCCGCAGCCGGTGCCGCAGGTCGCGCTTGGCCTCCGGCACCGAGATCAGGAGCAGCAGCCACCTGCCGTCCCACGGGCGCTCGCCACGGCCGAAGTCGTAGATGCGCCGCGCCCCCTCGGTCAGCAGGCTGTGCGCCGAGGGCGTCAGATCCCAGCGGGTCCTGCGGCCCACCCGCTCGGGCGCCAGGAGCCCCTCGGCGGCGGCGCGGGCCAGCGCCTGGCGGGCCGATTTCTCCGCAACCCCGAAGCCCGCCAGCGTATCTACCAGCACCCACGTCCAGACTGGCCGGCCAGCGGGCAGGACGAACTCGCCGAGCACGGTCATCAGCAGTGATCTGGCGCTGGTGCGCCGCACCTCGCGCCGCCGGATGACCTCTGGCGGCCGCGCGGCGTCATCCGCCGTCATGCTTCCTCCGCCCGTTGCGTAGCGGCATCAGGGTATGGCACGCGCGGCGCGCCGCCCGTGGGCCACGCCCGGCGCGCGCCGGATGCCTCGACGGGGCCAGACTGGTGCTGTCAGGCTTCACCGTGGGATGGCCCGCGGGAGAAAGAGGTTCGGCAGATGGCAGAGCGAGCCCGGGTCGGGTGTGTGGTCATGTTCGTGCAGAACCTGGACCGGTCGGTGAACTTCTATGCCGACGTCCTGATGCTCGAGGTCGCCGACCGCAGCCCGACAGCGGCCCTGCTCAGCAACGCCGGCGGCGCGAGCCTGATCCTGCGCGCGATGGGCCACCAGGCGCCGCATCCGCTCGGGTCCGTGGGTGTCCAGTACGTCGTCTGGACGGCGGCGGGGGAGAAGGACCTGGCCCGGGCCGAGGGCGTCCTCGCCGCCCGAGATGCCCGCCGCGATACGCGCAGTCACGAAGGCGTGCGGCTGGTCGAGGGCCGCGACCCGGACGGCATACCGGTGATGATCTGTTACCCCGGTCCCGACCAGCGGCCGGTGCATGAGCTGCCCCCCCGGATCTACGGCTGGTGAACATGCGCCGGCCGTATCCCTGGCGCGGCGGGCTCTCGTAGGCTTGACCAGTGCTCGGACTCCCTGATGGCATCCGGGGCTGCCTGTTCGACCTGGACGGCGTCATCACCAAGACCGCGACGGTCCACGACGCCGCGTGGCAGGAGATGTTCGACAGCTACCTGCGCGAACGATCCCAGCACACCGGCGAGCCCTTCGTCCCGTTTGATCCCGTCGCGGACTACGAGAACTTCGTCGACGGGAAACCACGTGCCGACGGCGCCCGCTCGTTCCTCCAGTCCCGTGGCATCGAACTGCCCGAGGGCGGCCCCGGTGACCCATCAGACGCGCCGACGGTGCACGGCCTGTCCAACCGCAAGAACGAGATCCTGCTACGCCGGATCCATGCGGATGGTGTCGAGGTCTATCCCGGATCGGAGCGCTATGTCCGGGCGGTCCGTGCCGCGGGCCTGCGCCGCGCGGTGGTGAGTTCCAGCGCGAACACCCATGACGTGCTGGCCGCGGCGCACATTGCGGATCTGTTCGAGGAGGTCGTCGACGGCCTGGTCGCCGAGCGCGAGCACCTGCGGGGCAAGCCGGCCCCCGATACCTTCCTGGCCGGCGCGCGGGCGCTCGGGCTGGCGCCGGGGGAGGCCACGGTCTTCGAAGACGCGCTGGCCGGCGTGGCGGCCGGCCGGGCCGGCCGGTTCGGGTGCGTGATCGGGGTGGACCGCCTCGGGCAGGCGGACGCACTGCGCGAACGCGGCGCGGACGTGGTGGTGGCCGACCTCGCCGAACTGCTGGAGCACCCGTGATCAAGCACCCGGTGTTCCGCGTGGAACCGTGGCGCCTGCGTGAGATGGCGCTGGACCTGGACGTGCTGGCGCAGGCGGAATCGGTGTTCGCGCTGTCCAACGGGCACATCGGCTGGCGGGGCAACCTCGACGAGGGGGAGCCGCACGGCCTGCCGGGCAGCTATCTCAACGGCGTCTACGAGGAGCGGCCGCTGCCCTCCGCCGAGGCAGCCTACGGCGTGCCACAGTCCGGGCAGACCGTCATCAACGTCACCAACGGCAAGCTGATCAGGCTGTTCGTGGATGACGAGCCGTTCGACGTCCGCTACGGCACGCTGCGCGAGCACGAGCGGGTGCTGGACTTCCGTGACGGCGTGCTGGGCCGCCGCGCCGAATGGGTCTCTCCGGCGGGCGGCGCGGTCCGCGTCTCCTCCACCCGGCTGGTTTCGTTCACCCAGCGGGCCATCGCCGCGATCCGCTACGAGGTGGAGCCGCTGGATGGCCCGGTGCGGATCGCGGTCCAGTCCGAGCTGCTGGCGAACGAGCAACAGCCCTCGCAGACCGGCGATCCACGGCACGGCGCGGACCTCGCTAACCCACTGGTGCAGGAGTTCCAGGGCACGCACGACAACACCGCGATAGTGGTACATCGCACTAGGAACAGCGGGCTGCGCATCGGCGCGGGAACGGATCACCTGATCGACGGGCCCGATCCCCGCATCGAGTCGCACATTTTTCCCGATGGCGGGCTGGTCACCGCCACCGCGGTCCTGGCCCCCGGGCAGCGGCTGAGCCTGATCAAGTTCGTGGCCTACGGCTGGTCGGGCGCCCGGTCGCTGCCCGCCGTGCGTGATCAGGTGTGGGCGGCCCTGACCGCGGCCCGGCAGACCGGCTGGGACGGCCTGCTGGCCGATCAACGCGCCTTCCTCGACGACTTCTGGGACCGCGCGGACGTGGAGATCGACGGGGACACCGAGGTGCAGCAGGCGGTGCGGTTCGCGCTGTTCCACGTGCTGCAGGCCGGTGCCCGCGGGGAGAGCCGGCCGATCCCGGCGAAGGGCCTGACCGGGCCCGGGTACGACGGGCACGCCTTCTGGGATACCGAGGCCTTCGTGCTGCCGGTGCTCACGTTCACCGCGCCCGACGCGGTCGCCAGTGCTCTGAGATGGCGCCGGGATGTGCTGCCGGCCGCCCTTGACCGGGCAGCCCAGCTCGGCCTCGCGGGCGCGGCCTTCCCGTGGCGGACGATCCACGGCGAGGAGTGCTCGGGCTACTGGCCGGCCGGCGCCGCCGCCTTCCACATCAACGCCGACATCGCCGCCGCCGTGGTCGGCTACGTCGACGCCACCGGTGATGTCGAGTTCGAGCGGGACGCGGGGATGGACCTGCTGACCCACACCGCGCGGCTGTGGCGGTCCCTCGGCCACCACGACACGCAGGGCCGGTTCCACATCGACGGTGTCACCGGCCCCGATGAGTACAGCGCGGTCGCCGACGACAACGTCTACACGAACCTGATGGCGCGGGACAACCTGCTCGCGGCCGCCGACGTGGCCGAACGGTACCCGGACCGGGCCCGCGAGCTGGGCGTCACCGCCGAGGAGTCGGCAAGCTGGCGGGACGCCGCGCGATCCATGTACATCCCCTACGACGAGGCCCTCGGCGTGCACCCGCAGGCTGAAGGCTTCACCCGGCACCAGGTCTGGGACTTCGCCGGCACCTCCGCCGACCAGTACCCGCTGCTGCTCCACTTCCCCTACTTCGACCTGTACCGCAAGCAGGTGGTCAAGCAGGCCGACCTGGTGCTCGCCATGCACATGTGCGGGTCGGAGTTCACCGCGGAGCAGAAGGCGCGGAACTTTGACTACTACGAACCGCTCACCGTCCGGGACTCCTCGCTGTCCGCCTGCACCCAGGCGGTCATCGCGGCCGAGGTCGGTCATCTCGGCCTGGCGTTCGACTACCTGGGCGAGGCCGCGCTGATGGACCTGCGCGACCTTGAGCACAACACCCGCGACGGGGTGCACATCGCCTCGCTCGCCGGCGCCTGGGTCGCGCTCGTCGGCGGCTTCGCCGGCCTGCGGCACTGGGCCGGGCAGGTCAGCTTCGCGCCCCGCCTGCCCGAAGGGCTGAACCGCCTCGCCTTCAGCCTCATGCTCCGCGGCCAGCGGCTGCGGGTCGAAGTCACCCAAGCCAGCGCGCGTTACCTGTTGGCCGACGGCGACCCGCTGAAGATTCTCCACCACGGCACCGCGCTCACCCTGAAAGCCGGCAAGCCCCAAGACCTGCCGATCGCCCCCGCGCCCATGCGCCCCCGTCCCAGCCAGCCTCCCGGCCGCGAACCCGCCCGCCGCCACCCGATCCCTGGCACCGGCTGACCCCGGAGCCAGGCCAGCCGCCGGAAATCACCTCCCCGTGTTCCCGGGCCCGTCTGATGATGCGCCCCATCTGCCTGCCCTCGTGCCCGCGGCCCTGCCCCGCCCGCCGGCCGCTCTGCCCGCCTGCCCGCACCCTGGTGCCGGCCTGGGCGCAGCTCACCGAACTGCTCGACTTCCGGCAGCTTGTCGAGCAGCTGATCGCGCGCACCGCCGCCGTCCGGCGCGACGACGCAGACGTTGCGGCCATACGCGAGGCCGTGGCGAAGTACTCAAGCGCGGCGGACCGGGACGCTTCTCGGCTCGCCGACCAAGCGCTGCACCAGGCGATCGCGAGTGCGGCGCACAACGCGAGACTGGCCGAGCTGCGCCCGGATCCGGCGGGAGGTGAGCTTCGGCTTCGACGCCGAGCCCTACACGCCGGAGGTTCGGCGGCGCGCCGTGCACCATCCGGAACTCGCCGAGGCGATCATCGCCGGCGACCCCGTGCTCGCGGCCAGCCTGGCCGCCAAGCACTTCTCACTGACCGAGGAAATGCTCTCTGAACTCCACGCTCGGATCCGGCGGCGATCTGGAGGAGATTCCAATGCCCATGACCAGGGTCAATGACATCGATGTCAACTACAAGCTGGAGGGCGACGGGCCGGAGACCATCGTCCTGATCAACGGCCTGGCCGACGACCTGGAGAGCTGGGCCTTCCAGATGGACGACTTCCTCGGCGCCGGGTACCGGGTGCTGCGCTTCGACAACCGGGGAATCGGGGCCAGCTCGAAACCGGCCGGCCCCTAGTCCAGCCGGATGCTCGCCGATGACGCGAAGGCCCTGGTGGACTCGCTGGGCATCACCGGCTTCCACCTGATGGGCGTGTCCATGGGCGGGATGATCGCTCAGGAGTACGCCCTCGCCTACGCCGGCGACCTGCGCGTTAGAGCCAGCGGCGTCGGTCAGGATGTTGCCCATAGCCCGCATGTCGGGCCGGAAACGGGTTGGGGTGGGCCACAGCCTACGCCGCGCCAGCGGGGCCCGTCCTCATCGGTGGCCTGCCCGGCCTTAGCGCGCGCCCAAAGACCCGGGTGCTGGAGGACCAGGGATGGGTGCGTCGTTCAGCTGCTGGTCAACGTCGACGAAAATGGCGTCGTCTTCGATCTTGCAGGCGTAAACCGGGATGGGGCCGCAGGCAAACATACCGACAGCCTCGCCGGTGGTCAGGTCGTAGCGCGATGCATGGGCGGCGCAGACCAGCGTGTCATCGTCTTGGAGGGTGCCCTCGTGAAGGGGTTGCTGCTGGTGGGTGCAGGTGTTGTGGATCGCCCTGACATCGTCGTCGTCGAGGCGGATGAGACAGATCGGTTCGCGCAGCTCGTCAACGAGCATGGTGTCGCCGACCTCTAGGTCGTCGAGATTCGCGACGGCTACGAACGTCATGGCCGTGTCCTTCCACTTGCGGGCCGCCGGAGTGCTGGCTGGCTGCCGCGCACCTCGATCCAGCCGTTACGGATCCGGGTGGGTAGCACGGGTTGTGGCTGACTAGCCGGGCCACGGCTGACGCAGCCGGTGGCGAGCGCGAAGCGGGACCCATGCAGCGGGCAAGTCACGGTCAGGTTTGCGACTGGGCCGCGGCTGAGCAAGCCACCAGCGTGGCTGCAGATGTTGTCGATGGCGTAGAGGCGGCCACGGTGGCGGTACAGCATGATCTGACGACCCTCGGACTCGACGGCGGTCGGCGAGTCGTCCGGCAGGTCGGCCTCCTGCAGCGTGCGGGTCCACCGCCGCGGCCCCATGGCCCACGCCACCCGGCTGACCATCACACCTTTGGTGAATACGAGATGACCGCCGAGGTGACCGGCCGCGGCCGTGACCGTGAGGGCCGGCGACGCCCAAAGCGCGTGCCGTGTCACGGTGGCCGGCCAGCCGGGCGCCAAGCGAGGCCCCTTGTATTCCGAGGGCCGCCGTGTTGAGGAGGCCGTGGAAGAGTCCGACGCGACGGTCCTGATCGTTGCTGACGGCCCAGTCGCCCAGGCCGGTCAGGGCGGTGGCGCAGGCGGCGAGGATGCCGGCCGCGCTTAGCATGCCGACGGCGTCGAAACCTTGCCGGGGAGCTGGGTCGCGGTCGGTGGCGTCGAGCACCACGGCGCCTGCCCACAGCCCGATGGGCAGATCGCTGAGCGCTGGGTGCAGCGGGTGGCCGACCCATCGGCCGCCATGCAGCAGCTCAAGGGCAAGATTGTCCTGGTGCCGTTCGCGGAATGGCCCCAGCACTCCGGTCAGCCAGGCACTCAGAGTCCGGAGCCAGCCGAGCCGGTCGACCCAGGCCGCGAGATCGCCATGCCAGGTGACCCATCGAGGGGCAGCGAACGGGGAACTGGTAGTCGGCTCGGCCTCCCGGCCGGCTGCTGGCGAATCGCCGGCCTGGCCGCTGCCTGTTCGCATCAGGGTCCTCCATGGTGGCATCAGCTTGTGGCCGATCCTGAAGAGAATCCTCTAGGTCTTCGCTCATTCCGCCCGTCTCACCTTGCTGCATATGCCCGGCGGGAATCGCCCTCCTGAACCGGCCGACGGCATTGACCTCGGCATTAGCGGATGGTGGTAAGGGTGGCGGTTTCTGTTAGGAGCATCCCTTTAAGGATCACTGTGTGTTTCCCTGGCGCCAGGTTGAGCTGCGACGGATCGATCATGTAGGTGACGTCGCCCAGGGCGTTGGCGGTGAGCGTCGCGACGGTGTGGCCGTCAATGGCGAAGTCCACCGGATGCCCGGGCAGGAAGTTCGATGCGAGCAGGTAGGAGGCGCCGCCCGCCGGGATGTGGCCAGCCGAGAGCTGCATGCTGTGCCGCAGCCCGGTGAGCTGGGCCTGCGCCTGGGCCCGGATGGCCTGACCCTGGTGGCTCGCCGCGGTCGCGGCGGCCAGCGCGGGGACGAACCTGGCCGCGTTGAGCGTGCCCCAGCCGCTGGCGACGTCGAAGCCCTTGCCCGCGGTGAACCCGGGGACGACGGTGCCGTCCGGGGTGGTCACGGAGTTGTTGCCCTTGACCACGTCGGCGATGCCGGCCTGCGCCCCGCGGGGCCCGAGCACGCGGTACAGCGCCGGGTTGAGGGGCCCGAGGTTGCCCTTGTTGACCTGGGCGGCCAGGGCCAGGACGCCGGCCAGCAGCGGCGCGGACTCGGACGTGCCGTCCTGGGAGTCCAGGGTGATGTCCGGCACCGAGCGCATCGGGCTGCGGGTGATGCCCGCCACGCCGTTCTGGTAGGAGGGCCGGGGGAACACCGCGGAGCACCCCGCCCCCTCGGCGAGCGCGCCGTGGACGTGCCAAACCGGGTCCGGGCCGAGCCGCTGGCCGGTCGTCGGGCTGAGATTCGGCACGCTGCCACCGACAGCGGTGACCCAGGGCGAGTCGTCCCAGGCTGCCGTGTCCGGCGTCGTTGACGTTTTCGCGCACTGCCCGTTGGCCGTGGCCAGGTTCTGCACGACGCCGCAGTCGCCGGTGGAGACGACCAGCGGGACGCCGTTTGCGGCCGCGGTCAGCTCCGCCGCGTTCTGCGCGGTGATCTGGGCCGGGCCGGCCGGGTAGGTGGTCTCACCGGACCCGTCGCTGATCGATATCACGTTGGCCAGGTGGTGGCTGGAGATGAACTCGACGCCCTTCATGATCTCCGGCATCGCCACGTTTTCCGCCGGGTCACCGGTCACCTCGGTGTCGGCCGGGGTGGCGGAGATGATGATCTTCGCGTAGGGCGCGACCAGGTGCGCCGCGATCACGTCGAGGGTCAGTTCGTTCTTCCACGCGTCGCATGATCCGTAGCTCTGCAGCCTGATCATGCCGGCCGGGCATGTGGCCGGCAGCGGCCCCGCCGGGTAGATCGTCCGGATCTGTGGGTTCGGCAGCCCGAATTGCCTGTCAAAGGCGGCGACCTGGTTGGCGATGTCCAGGAAGCGCCAGCCCTCCATGACCGCGATCGTGGCCCCGGCGCCGTCGATGCCCTGGCGCCACAGCGCGCCGATGTTGTAGCCGAAGATGTCCGCCGGGCCCGGCGTGGACCCCGCGAACTGCGCGAAGCCCTGTTTCATCTTGGCCAGGGCCGCCGTCAGGACCTTGATCTGGTCGCGCTTCGACGGCAGGCCTCTGGTGGAGGCCGGCGCCGGGGCGGCCGTCGTGCTCGTGCCGGCGATGACGGCGCCGGTGATACGGGCCCGGAGGGGGTGCCCGGCGGCCCCGGCCGCGCCCGCCTGGGCCGACGGCAGCAAGAACGCCGCCATCAGCGCTGCCGCCGTGATCGGGAGCGTTCGCCTGACCGCAGCGCTTCGCATGTATTTACTCCTTCGGGCTTTACTGGGCATCTGCTGGGGCCGTCGGCGATCCGGGCGCCATCGGCCGGTGGATGGCGCCGCCCAGGGCCCGGTCACGATCCGCCGCTGGCCGGCCCGCGGGGATCTCGGGCGCGACCGGGGCACCCGCCAAGCCTGGCCGGGTCGCGCGGTGGAAGCAAGCGACCGCCCAGCGGCGACGGTTACCCGGCCAGCGGAGGATCCTTCGCTCCGCGGCAGCTGGGCGTTGCGGGGGCAAACACCAGCCCGCGCCAGTCGTCATTTCCTGCCAAACGACTGGCGCGGGATCGCGGATACCTCGCCGCCGGCGTTATGCCTTGCTGAACACGGCGCGGACCGCAGCGTCCGTCGCCGCCCGGCTGAGATCGTCGGAGAACGGCCCGCCGGGATAGGGGACGACCCACACGTGCAGCATCTGCGCGGTGTACTGGTTGTGCCAGGTCGCCGGGTTGCAGGTGCCGCGCAACTGGACGCCGAAGCCCGCGATCGTCGGCTTGCCGTTCTCGCACACCGTCAGGTGCGAGTGCCAGCGGGTCAGGCCCCCGCCGACCTGCGGCCCGTTCGTCCGGTCGTTCTCGATGTACATCGCGCCGAGCAGGATCGGCGCGTGGTGCGGCACGTTGATCGCGTAGACCAGGGAGGACGGGTCCTTCGGGTTGAGGCCGGCGTAGGCGGGGTTGTTGCCGTCGTAGAGCAGGTGCTCCTCGCCGTTGGTGCGCAGCACGTAGGTGTACCCGGCGGCGAACGCCGCCTGCACGTTCTTGAACCTGGCCAGGCTCGCGTCGGTCGCCTTGATGAGCTGGCCGGCCGCGATGACCTGCGCCGCGGTCGCGGGCGCGGCCGAGCCGTACATCCGCATGTCCGGCAGGCCGTCGGTGGTTCCCATGTCACCCATGCCGGGCTGCGCTCCCGGCGCCGCCGCGGACGACGACGTCATTCGCGACGCCATGCCCGCAGGTCCCTCCGGGCCCGCCCAGCCCGGGATCATCACCGCCGTGGTCGCTGCGATCACTGCGGCGGGGATCGCGGCCATGCACGCGATGGCCGCGAACCCGGTGCGCCGGCGAACCGGCCGGTCCGCGAGGGACGGCCGCCATAGCAGCGCCGCGCAGCCGGCGATTAGCGCGAGTTCCAGCAGCCCGCTGACCACGTCCAGGGCGCCGAACTGCTCGGTGTGGCCCTTGTCCGGGCCGAACGGCAGCCCGGTCGTGCGCGAGGCCAGGTAGACGGCCAGGACGGCGGCGTTGCCCGCGATGCCCAGCCACAGCCACCACCGCGGCAGCCGCCACACCGCGACGGCGGCCCAGATCATCTGCGCCCAGGCGATGACGAGGAAGAACGCGCCGTACAGGAGGTATTCGTTGAAGTGCTCAAAAGTGACCGCGAAATGGATCGCCGCGGCGCCTACCGATAGCGCGGCCAGGCCGTCGGCAAAATAGGGCCTGGCCGTTGCGGGGATGCCGCTCATCGTCGTTTCGTCCAGGACAGATGCGCTCATGGCACGCATGGTAGGGCTCCCGCCCGCGCGCCTGCATCGGCCCGAGAGCTGATCTGGCCGGTGCTTTTTCTCAGCACCGCGGTGGAGCTGCCCCCGCAGTCGTAGTCCCCCCGGCCGATCTCGGTGCGCGAATGTCATGGTTGCGCCACCCATCACACTCTATTTGTAGTGGTTGGCCCAGCCATGACAACAGGCGGAGGGGTGATCAGGCAGGGACGTCGGGTGGAGGCGGTCAGCCGGCCGGGACGACGATGCCGTAGCCGTGGATCTTGCGGTAGATGGTCGCCCGCGACATGCCGAGCGATTCCGCCGCCTTGGCCTTGTTGCCGCCCGAGTCCAGCAGCGCCTGCACGATCGCGTCCCGCTCCATCGCCTCCAGCGGGCTGAGCAGGCGGCGGCTGACCGTCCAGCATTCGGGCGGCAGGTCGGCCGGCTCGATCGAGCCGACCCGCTTGCGCCGCACGATCCGCCGGATGACCTGCCAGAGCTGCTCGATGTTGCCGGGCCAGGTGGACCGGGCGAGCAGCGTCATCGCCTCGGGGGAGCAGGTCGAGCCGGCCGTGCTGGCTGAGCCTGCCCATGAAGAACCTGACCAGGTCCGGCAGGTCTTCGACGTGGTGGCGCAGCGGCGACAGCGCGACCGTGCGCGGGAACGAGCGGAGCAGCTCGGCCAAGTTGGCCGGGGCGTCGCTGCCCAGGGTCCTGGTGACCATCACCCGCTGGGCGGCGGTCCGCCCGGCCGCCACGGCCTCCTGCACCGCGCTCGCCAGGACGTGCGCCTGCCGGGTGGTGAGCCGGTCGATGTGCCTGATCACCAGGTCGCCCTCGCCTTCGAGCAGGGCGTGCCTGGCCCGGACCAGCCAGTCCTGCGCGGGGGCCTCCGCGGCATCCAGCACGGCGAACCGGCCCGACGGGTCGTGCCGGTGGTGCACCGCGCGGAGCACGGCAAGCTTGCCCACGCCCGGCTCGCCCTCGAGCACCAGCCATTCGCCGGACTCGTAGACCTCCTGCACCTGCTGGCAGCCGCGCAGCCATAGCGCTCCCGAGCCAACCAGGCCGGGCAGCGTCATCAGCGCGGCGTGCGCCGTGTCCGGGGCCGGGCGCCCGCTTCCGCCGCCACCTGCACGGGCGGTACTCGCTCGTCTGGATCAAGCCGGCCTCCCTCCCCACCGAATGAAACGGCTGCCATGGGGAACGCCGAAGGTATCGACCGAGGAGCCGACGATGCGCCTTTTCTCCCGGAAGAAAGCTCCCCGGGACCCGGCGGCGCCGGGCCTGTTCCAGCGCTTGGTCATGCCGCGCGGCCGTCCCCCGGACCCGAAGCTCGAAGAGATCAGGCGGGCGGCGGAAGCGGACGTCGAGCGGATGGAGGCGGAGGACCGCAAGTACTTCCGCCAGGACGGCCCCGGCAGGATCGAAGACGATCTCTGACCCTGCGATCGGCCCGAGTCGCG
>CAVTIX010000029.1:0-213262 GCA_963734725.1 uncultured Actinomycetes bacterium | reverse complement strand
CGGTAGTTGATGGTCTCGGGCTTCTTGACCTCACCGTGCGACCACTGCCTGATGTCGTCCGCGGTGGCAAGGCCGATGCGCAGGTCGTCGAAGAAGTTGACGTCAAGCACGTGTTTTATCCCCTGGGAGTAGTTCGGTTCTTCAGACCTCTTCAACGCTGCTCGGCTCACGCCGGGACAGGTCGATGCCGAGTTCTTCGGCGGCGCGGAACACATCCTCGTCGGTGTCACGCATCTCGATCGCTGCGCCATCACTGGATAGCACCTCCACGTTGAGGCAGAGGAACTGCATCTCCTTGATCAGCACCTTGAACGATTCCGGTATCCCGGGTTCGGGGATGTTCTCGCCCTTCACGATGGCCTCGTAGACCTTGACCCGGCCGAGGACATCGTCGGACTTGATCGTGAGCAGTTCCTGGAGGGCGACGCCGCGCCGTAGGCCTCCAGCGCCCACACCTCCATCTCCCCGAACCGCTGCCCGCCGAACTGCGCCTTCCCGCCCAGCGGCTGCTGGGTGATCATCGAGTAGGGGCCGGTTGACCTGGCGTGGATCTTGTCGTCCACCAGGTGCAGCAGCTTGAGGATGTAGATGTAGCCAACGGCGATCGGGTCCTTGAAGGGCTCACCGGTCCGGCCGTCGAACAGGTTGGCCTTACCGCTGCGCCCGACCAGCCGCTGCCCGTCACGGTTGGGCAGGGTGGCCGAGCAGCCCGGTGATCTCCACCTCCTGGGCGCCGTCGAAGACCGGGGTGGCCACCGAGGTGCCCGGCGCCGCGTCCGCGGCCCCGATCTGCTTCAGCCGCTTCTTCCAGTCGGCGTCGTCGCCGTTGACCTTCCAGCCCGCCTGGGCCACCCAGCCCAGATGGGTTTCGAGCACCTGGCCGACGTTCATCCGGCCGGGCACGCCCAGCGGGTTGAGGACGATGTCCACCGGCGTCCCGTCCTCGAGGAACGGCATGTCCTCGATCGGCAGGATCTTGGCGATGACGCCCTTGTTCCCGTGCCGGCCCGCCAGCTTGTCGCCGTCGGTGATCTTCCGCTTGGCGGCCACGTAGACCCGCACCAGCTGGTTCACGCCGGGCGGCAGCTCGTCGCCGTCCTCCCTGGTGAAGACGCGGACGCCGATCACCTTGCCGGACTCGCCGTGCGGCACCTTCAGCGAGGTGTCGCGGACCTCCCTCGCCTTTTCGCCGAAGATGGCCCGCAGCAGGCGCTCCTCGGGGGTCAGCTCGGTCTCCCCCTTGGGGGTGACCTTGCCCACCAGGATGTCGCCGGTGACTACCTCGGCGCCGATCCTGATGATGCCGCGATCGTCCAGGTCGGCGAGCACCTCGTCGGAGACGTTCGGGATGTCCCTGGTGATCTCCTCGGGCCCGAGCTTGGTGTCCCGCGCGTCGACCTCGTGCTCCTCGATGTGGATCGAGGACAGGACGTCGTCTTGCACCAGCCGCTGCGACAGGATGATCGCGTCCTCGTAGTTGTGGCCCTCCCACGGCATGAACGCGACCAGCAGGTTGCGGCCCAGCGCCATCTCGCCCTCGCTGGTGCACGGGCCGTCCGCGATCACCTGGCCGGCCTTGACCCGCTGGCCCTCGGTCACCACAGGCTTCTGGTTGAAGCAGGTGCCCTGGTTGGACCGGCGGAACTTGGCCACCAGGTAGGTGGTGCGGGTGCCGTCGTCGCCGGCCACGGTGACGTAGTCGGCGCAGACCTCCTCCACCACGCCCGGCTTCTCGGCGACGATGACGTCACCGGCGTCCACCGCGGCGCGGTACTCCATGCCGGTGCCCACCAGCGGGGCCTCGCTGCGCAGCAGCGGCACCGCCTGCCGCTGCATGTTGGAGCCCATGAGGGCGCGGTTGGCGTCGTCGTGCTCCAGGAACGGGATCATCGCCGTGGCCACCGACACCATCTGCCGCGGCGACACGTCCATGTAGTCCACATCGTCCGGCGGGATGTAGTCGACCTCGCCGCCCTTGCGCCGCACCAGCACGCGGTTCTCCGCGAAGGACCCGTCGGCCTCCAGCGGCGCGTTGGCCTGCGCGATGACGTGCCGGTCCTCCTCGTCGGCGGTCAGGTAGTCGATCTGCGCGGTGACCTTGCCGGACTTGACCTTCCGGTACGGCGTCTCGACGAACCCGAACTCGTTGACCCGGCCGTAGGACGACAGGGAGCCGATGAGGCCGATGTTCGGGCCTTCCGGCGTCTCGATCGGGCACATCCGGCCGTAGTGGGACGGGTGCACGTCCCGCACCTCGAACCCGGCGCGCTCCCGGGACAGGCCGCCGGGGCCCAGCGCGGACAGCCGCCGCTTGTGGGTCAGCCCGGCCAGCGGGTTGGTCTGGTCCATGAACTGGGACAGCTGGCTGGTGCCGAAGAACTCCTTGATCGAGGCCACGACCGGCCGGATGTTGATCAGGGTCTGCGGCGTGATCGCCTCGACGTCCTGGGTGGTCATCCGCTCCCGGACCACGCGCTCCATCCGGGCCAGGCCCAGCCGGACCTGGTTCTGGATCAGCTCGCCGACGGTGCGCAGCCGCCGGTTGCCGAAGTGGTCGATGTCGTCGGTCTCCACCGGGATGATCGCCTCGCCGACCTTCGTCTCCTCCTCGCCGGCGTGCAGCCGGACCAGGTACTCGATGGTGGCGACGATGTCTTCCTCGGTGAGCGTGCCCTGGCGGATCGGCAGGCCGAGGCCCAGCTTCTTGTTGATCTTGTAACGGCCGACCTTGGCCAGGTCGTAACGCTTGCCGTTGAAGTAAAGGTTGTCCAGCAGCGCTTGCGCGGACTCCTTGGTCGGCGGCTCACCTGGGCGGAGCTTGCGGTAGATGTCCAGCAGCGCGTCATCCTGGCCGGCGGTGTGGTCCTTGTCCAGGGTGGCCAGCATCGACTCGTAGTCGCCGAACCGCTCCCGGATCTTTGCCTCATCCCAGCCGAGCGCCTTCAGCAAGACGGTGACGCTCTGCTTGCGCTTGCGGTCGATCCGCACGCCCACGCTGTCCCGCTTGTCGATCTCGAACTCGAGCCAGGCCCCGCGCGAGGGGATGACCTTGCAGCTGTAGACGTCCTTGTCCGAGGTCTTGTCCACCTGGCGGTCGAAGTAGACGCCCGGCGACCGGACCAGCTGCGAGACGACCACGCGCTCGGTGCCGTTGATGATGAAGGTGCCCTTGGGGGTCATCAGCGGGAAGTCCCCCATGAACACCGTCTGGCTCTTGATCTCGCCAGTGGAGTTGTTGATGAACTCCGCCGTCACGAACATCGGGGCGGAGTAGGTCATGTCCTTGTCCTTGCACTCCTCCACGGAGTACTTGGGCGGCTCGAACCGGTGATCACGGAACGACAGGGACATCGTTCCCGTGAAGTCCTCGATCGGGCTGATCTCCTCGAAGATCTCTTCAAGCCCCGACTGCTCCGGAACGTCTTTGTCTCCGGCCTTCTTGGCCGCTTCGATGCGGCCGAGCCAGCGCTCGTTCCCGAGCAGCCAGTCAAACGACTCGGTCTGCAGGGCAAGGAGGCCGGGAACCTCGAGCGGTTCCTTGATGCGGGCGAATGAGATACGACGTGTGGCGGAAGCGGTGGCCGAGGCGCTGCGCGATGCTGCCAACAGGGGTCCTTCCAGAGTTCACGCGGACTTTCACCGCACGCACGCAAAACGCCCTGCGGACACGCCACGAGTAGTTCGGGTATGTCGAGGACGTCAGAGTGCAGCGCAAATTGGCAGCGTAGTCGATGGCCACACTGCTTGTCAAGCGTATCTCACTATGAGGTTCACGGTTCTCCGCAGCATGGCTGGTTCCGGGCGAAACGTCAAGCCCACAGCGGCCCGCAAGGCCATCTGAGTAACGTGACGAACGCCACACCAGGCGCTAGGTGTGGGGGCCATTCCTCCCGGGTAAAACTACCAGTTCCCTGGAGACGCTGCCCGCCCGACGGGCGAGTGACCTCAAGGTGACGTGTGCCCGGCCAGCGTCGCGACGCTGGCCGGGCACACGCCGCGGTGTGGGGTCCGGCTATTTGACGGTGACCGTCGCGCCGGCGCCTTCCAGCGCGGCCGTGGCCTTGTCGGCGGACTCCTTGTTCACCCGCTCGAGCACTGGGTTCGGCGCGCCGTCCACCAGGTCCTTGGCTTCCTTGAGGCCGAGGCTGGTCAGCGAGCGGACCTCCTTGATGACCTGGATCTTCTTGTCGCCCGCCGCCTCCAGGATGACGTCGAACTCGTCCTTCTCCTCGGCCTCTTCCGCGGGGGCGGCGCCGCCGGGGGCGGCGGCCTGGGCCACCGCGACCGGCGCCGCGGCCTTCACGTCGAAGGTCTCCTCGAACTGCTTCACGAAGTCGGACAGCTCGAGGAGCGTCATCTCCTTGAACGCGTCGAGCAGTTCGTCGGTGCTCAGCTTCGCCATGGTGGTCAGTCCTCCGTTGCGTCTTCAGTCGCCTGAGCGGCGACATCGGCCGCGGCGTCTTCGTTTGTCTGCGAATCTTCTGTCTCGGTGGGGGCGGCGGCGGGCGCCTCGGCCGCAGGCGCCTCGGCCGCAGGCGCCTCGGCCGCAGGCGCCTCGTCGGCGGGTGCCTCGTCGGCGGCTGGGCCCTCGGCGGCCCGCTTGGCCTCCAGCGCGCCGGCCAGCCTGGCCATCTGCGTCGGCAGCGCGGCCATCGTGGAGGCGGCGCGTGCCATCGACGCCTTCATGGCGCCGGCCAGCATCGCCAGCAGCACGTCGCGCGACTCAAGGTCGGCCAGCCGGTCAATCTCGGCCGGCGTCATCGACTTGCCGTCGATGATCCCGCCCTTGATCTCCAGCGCCGGGTTCGCCTTGCCGAACTCGCGCAGGCCCTTGGCCGCCTCGACCACGTCGCCCTTGACGAACGCGATGGCCGACGGCCCGATGAGCAGGTCACCGATCTGGTCGGCGACGCCCGCCTCGCTGGCGGCGATCTTCGTCAGAGTGTTCTTCACCACCGCGAACGTCGCCTGCTCGCCGAGCGCGCGGCGCAGCGCGGCGAGCTGGGCGACGGTCAGGCCGCGGTAGTTGGCGAGCACCGCCCCGCTCGACGTCTGGAACCGCTCGGTCAGCTCGGCGACCGCGGCCACCTTCTCCGCATTCGCCATGGGCCTCCTTCCGGGCCGGGTGGCGATCGCGCTGCCCGGCAGGTTACGAGTGCCGCCGGCGGAAGGGGCCCGGGAAAGGCGAACGCCCCGGCGCAGCGCACCAGGGCGTGGGCACCGCCCCGAAGGCGGTGCATCAGCTCGGACGCCTGCGCGGGCCGCCCGCTCTCGCGGGACCTTCGGTCACCACGCGCACGCGCGCGGCGACAGCCGACGGTCTTTGGCTTGACCTAAGGGTATGGGGCCCGCAGCCGGTTCGACAAATCGATCAAGCGGCCGCCAGCCGAGCCGGCGGCCGCTTGATCTCATGTAACGGGCTCGGTCAAGCCCGGCCGGACGGGATCGGCAGCGTCACGCACATGGGTTGCGCGTGATCGGTGCGAGGAGTTCCGCATAGCCCAGCGCGGGATGGATCGTGCCGTATTGAGCCTGCTTGCCGAGTGTGTTTCCGTTCGTCATATTGCCGAACTCCAGCACGCAGGATCTGGTCAGCGTCCAGTACGGGAAGAACTTGCCCGGCGCCTGCGGGGGGCGGGATCACGCAGCCGGGGTCCGGGAATTCGCAGCGCGCCCCGGACAAAGCGGTGTCGGTCTGGATTTGGAAGCGCGAATAGGTAGCACCCCGACCGTTGTCGGCGGCTTCTGCTTGAACGTTGACGGGAAGGTGTTAGGGACTGTCGAGTTCGGCCGGTCATCCCAGTACGGGCTCCCGTCGAAGTCCAGGTCACCGTTCTGGGAGACGTTTGTTGACGCGGCCCGGTCACGATATTCGGGGGCGCCTCCCCGAAGTGGGTGTCACCCGTCGGGCAGCAGAACGCGTCGCCACAGCGGATAGAGCGACAATCCACCCATCCCCTTCATTGTGAGGCTGAGATACCGGCGGTGATTCACGAAAGACGCGTGAACGCTCCGAAATCTACTCTCAGGCGTGCAGGCCAACAAGAATCACGAGGAAAAAAGGCCCCGGCCGCGGCCTGTTATTACTCATCTCGCCAGCAGACCGCACGGACGGCCAGCTAAGCCCCGCGGCTACGCAAACCCGCTTCTAGGACAAACGCCGCACGTGGCGTCGCGACAATTCACGACCGGCCCGGCTAGCCGGCCGCGGCCTCCATGTCCTCGACCAGCCCGCGGGTCTTGGCCGGGTCGACCGGGATGCTCGGGCCCATCGTCGTGGTGATGGCGGCCTTCCTGAGGTACCGGCCCTTGGCCGCGGACGGCTTCAGCCGCAGGATCTCGTCGATCGCGGCGGCGTAGTTCTCCATCAGCGCGCTGTCCGGGAAGGACGCCTTGCCGATGATGAAGTGCAGGTTGCCGTGCCGGTCCACCCGGAACTCGATCTTGCCGCCCTTGATGTCGGTGACCGCCTTGCCCACGTTCGGGGTGACCGTACCGGTCTTGGGGTTGGGCATGAGGCCGCGCGGGCCGAGGATCCGGCCGAGCCGGCCGACCTTGCCCATCAGGTCCGGCGTGGCCACCACCGCGTCGAAGTCGAGGAAGCCGCCCTGGATCCGCTCGATCAAGTCGTCAGAACCGACGTAGTCCGCGCCCGCCGCCCGGGCCTCTTCCGCGCGGTCGCCGGTGGCGAAGGCCAGCACCCGGGCGGTCTTGCCGGTGCCGTTGGGCAGGTTCACCGTGCCGCGGACCATCTGGTCCGCCTTGCGCGGGTTGACGCCGAGCCGGAGCGCCACCTCGACGGTCGGGTCAAACTTGGCGGGCGAGGTCTTCCTGGCCAGCGCCACCGCCTCGGCGGGGCTGTACAAGCGGTTCCGGTCGATCTGCTCGGCCCCCGCGCGATATGCCTTACTGCGCTTCATTGCTGTCTCCTTGCTGCCGGAGGTCGTGGTCGCGGGCCAGCGCGGGCCCTGCCACTGGGAATGGATCAGCCCTGGACGGTGATCCCCATCGAGCGGGCGGTGCCCGCGATGATCTTTTCTGCCGCCTCCATGGTGGTGGCGTTGAGGTCGGGCATCTTGGTCTGCGCGATCTCCCGCACCTGCGCGGCGGTGATCGAGCCGACCTTGTCCGTGTGCGGCGTGCCACTGCCCTTGGCCACCCCGGCAGCCTTCTTGATCAGTTCCGGGGCCGGCGGTGTCTTCGTGATGAAAGAAAACGACCTGTCCTCATAGATCGTGATCTCCACCGGGATGACGTTGCCGCGCTGGGACTCAGTTGCCGCGTTGTACTGCTTGCAGAAGTCCATGATGTTGACGCCATGCGGGCCCAGCGCGGTGCCCACCGGCGGGGCTGGGGTGGCCGCGCCCGCGTTGAGCTGCACCTTGACCACCGCAGCGATCTTCTTCTTCCTCGGAGCCGCCATCAGCTATGTCCTACTCATTCCTACCTGGGTTAGATCTTGGAGACCTGGTCGAAGGAAAGCTCGACCGGCGTCTCCCGGCCGAAGATCGACACCAGCACCTTGAGCTTCTGGGTGTCGGAGTTGATCTCGTTCACGGTCGCCGGGAGCGTTGCGAACGGGCCGTCCATTACGGTAACGGATTCGCCGACGGCAAATTCCACCGCCGCCCGGATGACTTCGGCCTTGGCCGCGGTTTCCTCCGGCTCGGGCGCGAGCAGCGAGGCGACCTCACCGAGCGACAGCGGGGAGGGCCGGCTGGACAGGCCGACGAAGCCGGTGACCCCGGGAGTGTTGCGGACCACTGCCCAGGATTCGTCGGTGAGGTCCATCCGGACCAGGATGTAGCCGGGAAGGACCTTCTCCGAGACCTGCTGCCGCTTGCCGCCCTTGACCTCGATCACCTGGTGCACCGGGACCTCGATCTGGAAGATGTAGTCCTCCATGTTCAGCGACTGGGTCCGGCTCTCCAGGTTGGCCTTCACCCGGTTCTCGTAACCGGCGTAGGAGTGGACGACGTACCACTCGCCGGGCAACTGCCGCAGCTCGGCGGTGAACTGGGCGACCGGGTCCGGTTCGCCCGCGTCATCCGCGGCCGCGCCGTCACCGTCTACGGCCGCGCCATCACCGTCTACGGCCGCGCTGGCGCCGTCCGCGGCCGCGCCATCACTGTCCACGGCCGCGCCGTCCACCAGGGGGGCCGCGTCGCCGGTCCCGCCGAGCTCGCCGGCCGCGCCGGGCTCTTCGGACTCGTCGAATTCACCGAACACGTCGGCCTCACCAACCTCGCCGTCTCTGACCGGAACTTCCTCCGTCTCATCGCTGACACGGACTCGGGACTCGGACACGATTGCTCTTCTCTCCGCTCTTGCTGGCGGCGCCGGCTCCATCGCGCTTCGGCCACCCGGCGCCAGGCCCCGTTCTTCCCCCGGCATCGCTCTGGCGGCGGGCGCCCGCCACCGGGAGGTCCGCCGCGGCGCCCGGCTCAGCCGAAGGCCCAGAACACCAGCTTGGTAAACGCGTAGTCCAGGCTGGTCACGATAACGACCATCACGAGCACGAACACCAGCGCGACGATCGTGTACGTCCGCAGCTCCCGGCGGGTCGGCCAGATGACTTTGCGCAGTTCCGCCATGACCTGGCGCAGGAAGAGCGCGGGAGTGGTCCGGTCTTTCTTCGCCGGGCCGGGCTTGTCCCGCTCCGTACGCAGCTGAGTCGCCATGTCCTCACCTGAACAACGTCACCGATGCAGCAGGCCCGCAAGCCGCGGTCCGTGCTCGCAGGGCAGGAGGGACTCGAACCCCCAACCACCGGTTTTGGAGACCGGGACTCTAGCCAATTGAGCTACTGCCCTGTGATGGATCCGGCCGTAACGAGTGGCCGTACCACCGTTAACGGCGGTCCGCATGCTGGCCCCGTCAGGCCATGCTGGCGCACGGGGTCCATCCACTGAACCGCCACCGATGCGTGAAGTGTAGTTGCCCGGGGCGCTGCCGTCGAACCCGTCAACCGGCGGAAGGCACGCTGATCCGCCGTGAGATGACAGGATGGCACCATGACTGCCGCCCACCGCCGCATTTCCGAACGCGTCAGCGCCATTACCGAATCGGCGACGCTCGCCGTGGACGCCAAGGCCAAAGCGCTGAAGGCAGCTGGCAGGCCGGTGATCGGCTTCGGCGCGGGGGAACCGGACTTCGCCACCCCGGACTACATCGTCGCGGCGGCCCAGCGAGCCTGCGCCGTGCCACGGTTCCACAAGTACTCCCCCACCCCCGGGCTGCCAGAGCTACGGGAGGCGGTCGCCGCCAAGACCGCCCGGGACTCGGGCTACCAGATCGCGGCGGGCCAGGTCCTGATCACCAACGGCGGCAAGCAGGCCGTGTACCAGACGTTCGCGACCCTGCTCGACCCCGGCGACGAGGTGTTGCTGCCGACCCCGTACTGGACCACCTACCCGGAGGTGATCGCGCTGGCCGGGGGGGTCATGGTGCCGGTGCTGGCCGACGAGCGGTCCGGATACCGCACCAGCCTGGCGGACCTGGAAGCGGCCTGCACGCCGCGCACCAAGGCGCTGCTGTTCGTGTCGCCGTCCAACCCGACGGGCGCGGTGTACCCGCCGGACCAGGTCGCCGAGATCGGCCGGTGGGCGGCCGGCCGCGGCTTCTGGGTGATCACCGACGAGATCTACGAGCACCTGGTGTACGGCACGGCCAGGTTCGCCTCGATGCCGGTCGTGGCGCCGGAACTGGCCGACCGGTGCGTAGTCCTCAACGGGGTGGCGAAGACTTACGCGATGACCGGCTGGCGGGTCGGCTGGATGATCGGGCCGGCCGACGTCATCAAGGCGGCCGCGAACCTCCAGTCGCACGCCACCTCCAACGTCTGCAACGTCGCGCAGGCGGCCGCGCTCGCGGCGGTCACCGGGGACTTGTCGGCGGCCGAGGCGATGCGCGTGGCTTTCGACCGCCGCCGCACCACGATGACCAACATGCTGAACGAGATACCCGGGGTGATCTGCCCCCTGCCCGAAGGGGCGTTCTACTGCTACCCCTCGGTCAAGGGCGTGCTCGGCAAGGAACTGGCCGGCCAGCGGCCGAGCAGCACCACGGAACTGGCCGGGCTGATCCTGGAGCACGCCGACGTGGCCCTGGTGCCGGGCGAAGCGTTCGGCACCCCCGGCTACTTCCGGTTGTCCTGCGCGCTCGGTGACGCCGACCTGGAAGAAGGGCTCACCCGGCTGCACAAACTGCTCGCGCAGGCGAAATAGCAGGACATGTCCCGCAAATCTCCAGCCTGCTGCGCGTCCGCCGGACGGGCGCCTCGCGGCGTTGTCGTCGTCGCCCATAGCTCCGCTATGGGCTCCTCCTCCGCCTTGCGATCCCGCACCCGCCTCCCCATCCCCCTTCATGCGGCCGCTCGCGACGGCGAAGATCTACGGGACACGCCCTAGGCCCCTGGATGACCAGACCGCTCGCCGCCTTGCCCAAGGCGCACCTGCACCTGCATTTCACCGGCGCCATGCGGCACCCCACGCTGGTCGAACTGGCCCTCGAGCGCCGGGTGCACCTGCCCGACGCGCTGGCCTCGGGCTGGCCGCCGCAGTTGCACGGCACCGACGAGCGTGGCTGGTTCCGGTTCCAGCGGCTGTACGACATCGCCCGCTCGGTGCTCCGCGAGCCCGCCGACGTATTCCGGCTGCTGGCCGAGACCGCGGCGGACGAACGGGCCGAGGGGTCGGGCTGGCTGGAGATCCAGGTGGATCCCTCTGGGTATGCCGCACGGTTTGGCGGCCTCACGCCGACTGTGGAACTGGTGCTGGAGGCCGCGCGCCGGACCGAAGCGGCGACCGGGGTCGGCATCGGCGTGATCATCGCCGCCAACAGGACCAAGCATCCGCTGGAGGCCCGCACGCTGGCCCGGCTCGCCGTGCAATACGCCGGGCGCGGCGTCACCGGGTTCGGGCTGAGCAATGACGAGCGGCGCGGCGCCGCCGCCGATTTCGCGCCCGCGTTCCGCATCGCCGGCCGGGCGGGCCTGCTGCTCACCCCGCACGGCGGGGAACTGGCCGGCCCGGACAGCGTGCGCGCCTGCCTGGACGCGCTCGGCGCGCACCGCGTTGGCCACGGCGTGGCCGCGGCGGCCGACGCCGACCTTACCAAGCGCCTGGCGGCCGCCGGCATCACCTGCGAGGTCTGCCCGGCCTCCAACGTGGCGCTTGGCGTTGCCGCCGGGCCCGGCGACGTGCCGCTGCGCGTCCTGCTGGACGCCGGTGTGCCGGTCGCGCTCGGCGCCGACGACCCGTTGTTGTTCGGCTCCCGGCTGATCGCGCAGTACGAGATCGCCCGGTACGTGCACGGCCTCGACGACGCCGAGTTGGCCGGGCTCGCCGCGATGTCGGTGCGCGCCTCGGCCGCGCCGCCCGCGACGGCGGCCAGGCTGCTGGCGGGCATCGACGCCTGGCTCGCCGCCCCGCCCTAGTTGGGCGTGACCGGCGTGATGCCGCGCTCTCGCGCCATTCTGACCAGTTGCTTGTTCTGCCTGGCCGGCTTGCTGGGCAGCAGCGGTATTCGCGTCTTGGGCGGCGACGGTATGTCGGGGGCGGTCGTGATCGCGACGGCCACGAGGTCGGTGTAGACGTCCTGGCGGAGCCGCGTGACCATCGCCTGCGCCTGGTTCTTCAGCCTGGCCAGAAACCCGGCGGTGGTGAACCCGGCAATGGCGATGAGGCCCAGCGCGCTGTTGAGCAGCGAATTGACCTTGTTCTCGCCGAGCAGGACAACGAACCCGGACAGCGCCGCGGCCGCGACGACGATCCCGAGAACTTCGGGCCAGAAGATCCGAAGCGCGCGGAGGATCATCCGGTAATTCCTGGTCAGCGCGTAAGGCTTCACCAGCGTCGTGGGATCCTGCTGCATGGCCACCAGCTCATACCAGGTGCGGATTTGCCGGTAGAGGTAGTCGTCGGCGTTGCTCCGCCACGTCTTGTCGGCGGCCACATGCTTCCAGATCTGCACCGAGCCAGCGATGGCAGCAGGGGTGTAGGGGTGGAGGTAGGCGCCGAGGCGGCCAGCCAGCCGTCCTATCTCGCCGCAGCAGCGCGTGCCCCGGCGGGCCAGGCAGCTTGGCCCCGGCGCCGGGGGGCGCGTCAGGCCGGTTGCGCCCGCGCACCTCGGCGATGGACCAGCCCAGCCTTATCGCCGTCAGGACCGTACCGGCATCGTCAGGAACAGTCATGGACCCCCCCCGGGTCCCGGGCACCGTTCCGGCCGGTCTGCTGCCACAAACCGGCCGGCCCGGGCGCGCCGCATCGTGTCGCCGACAACCTATGTCCACCCGGGGCAAATGTCACCAAGGCCGGACGGAAATGGCCGGTTTAACGGCAGGCATCAAGCGAGCGTCCAGCGCCAGGTGGGCAGGACTTCGTCCAGCAGCGCCTCGGTCTCCGGCGCCATCCCCGGCGGCGGGCCGTCCAGGCAGGCCCGGGCCCAGACCTCGCCGGCCGCGGCGTACACCAGGTTCTCCTGGCCGGTGGCGTGCGCGGCGGTCAGCAGGTCCCGCCAGAGAATTTCGTCGTCGGGGGCGATCCGCAGCCCGGTACGCACCGCCTCCATCGCACCGCGCGGGTCCCCGGCCGCCAGCCGCAGCTCGCACAGCCGATGCGCGGCATCAGCGACCCGCGCGGGCACCTCGTATTCCAGCCCGTCGGTGACGATCCAGGCGTAGTCGGCCGGCCCGATGTCGGCCAGGAAGTGCCCGGTGACCAGGCTCAACGCCTGGGCCAGCTTGGCCTCTTCCCTGGTGTGACCGCTCTTGCCCCCCGCCGCGCCGGCCGCCTGCGCGACCAGGGTGAGGAAGACGTGCCAGTCCACCTTCACCCCGGCGCCCAGCCGGAGCCGGCCGCTGGCATCCGCGGCCAGGTGCGGACGGCCGATGCCGTCGGCGCCGAGCCAGCGGGCGACCGCCGCCAGCACGCCGTCCCTGATCTCCTCCGCGACGCCCTGCGGCCAGATGGCCTGGGCTAGCGCGTTCGGATACGCCCCGCCGGGGTGCGCGGCGAGGTAGACCACGATCTCGGTGGCCAGCGGGACCATGCTGGCCTCGATGTCCCCGAGGGCCCGAACGCACACCGGGCCGAGCAGGGTGACCTCGGCCGGCGCGGTGGCGTCGGGGGCCGGCGCCGCGGCCACCGGCGGCGCGGACATCGGCGCTCCCGCCACGTCGTCCGCCGCGTCGAACAGCGCGGCCACTGCCTCTTGCTGCTCGCGCGGGATGAGCTGGGCGGTGACGTCCAGGCCCAGTTCCGGCGCCCGCAGCCGCCCGTCCGGGGTGACCTCCCAGGTCCAGGCGGCGCCCGGGACCTCGCCGGCGACCAGGTACCCAGCAGCCTGGTGCCCGGACCTGGCCAGCGCGGCGAGCCGCAGCGCTTCCTCCTGCGTCGGCGGGCTCAGCGTGACCAGGTAGTGCGCGCGCCACGCTTCGGGGGTGAGCTCCTCGGCGCGCCCGGCGAGCACCGACCGCGCGCCGGACGCGGCCAGGGCGTCGCTGACACCGGCGGCGTGGGCCGCCACGAGTGGCAGCGCCTCGGTCACGGAGCTCACCACGTCCACCTGGCCCGGCGCCAGCACCTCGACGTCCTCGCCGGCGCCCACCAGCGTGAGGTGCATCCCGCCGGCGCGGCGGCTGGTGGCGAGTTCGGTAGCCATCGCGGCCAGCGCCTCGGCGACCAGCTCATCCGGCCCGGTGACCGCGATCAGGCCGCGCGCGGCCTCCAGGTCCACCAGCACCCGGCCGGTGGCGTCCGTGCCGATCGTCACGAGCCCCGGGTACAGGGCGGGGCCTAGCCCCGGCTGCTCCGGCGACAGCCCGGGCGCGCCGGCCAGCGGCAGCCGCCACACCTGGCCGTCGCCGACCGCGTACCAGGGCGGGGGCACGTCGTGGTCCGGCCGGTCGACCCACAGGTCCAGGTTGTCCGTCCCGATGTGCGCGGCGAACACGGTCGGCGGCGTCCGGCCCTGCTGCCGCAGCGCACGGCCGAGGTAGCGCAGTCCCGCGTCCAGCAGTCGCGCCGACGTTTCGTCTTCGCTAAGGCGCAGCGCCAGTTCCGCCTGCGCGGCGTCCGACGGTACGGTGACCACCCGGCGGCCCGGCGGCCTGCGCCGCGCCTGCCTGCGGCGCCGGCGTTCCAGCGCGGCCAGCACGCCGGCGGCGAGCAGGCCGACGGCGGCAAGTTCGAGCGGGTAGGCGGGGGATCGGGCGGGCGCGGTGTGGTCTCGCGTGGGCCGCGGGGCCGGGGTTGGCGGGGCGGGGGCCTTCCCGGCCGGAGACGCGGCCGGTGGTGCGGGCGCGGCTGGCCGAGCGGGGCCGGCCGGCGGCGGCTGGGCGGCGTGCTTGGCCGGGGACCGCCGGGTGGACGGCGGCCGTTCATGAGGCCGGCCGGAATGCCGCGCGGGCGGGCTGGCCTTGACCTCCTCGATGCCCGGGCCGTGCGCGTCATGCGGCATGCGCAGCACCCAGCCCGGCCTGATCAGGCTGGCGATCGTGAGCATGGACCCGTCCGGCTGCGGCCGATCCTTGTTCAGCTCGAAGATCTCCCGGTACCGCCTGCCGTCGCCCAGGTGGTTCTCGGCGATCTCCCACAGGCTCTCGTGGAACCGGCCGGCCGGCGGTTTCACCACGTAGATCTTCTCTGTGCGGTGGGCCCATCCCGCGCCACTCTCGCCGTCCGGCGCAGCCTGGCGGGCCTGCGTGCCGTTGCCGCCCGGCGCGGGACCGCCCGGCCGGTACTCCTGGCTCACATCCACGGGCCTGGCCCGGTGGCTGCCCCCGTTGGCGGCGGGCGGCGCCAGCAGCGACGCCGGCAGCGACTTGCCGGGGATGGCGCGGGGGACGGCGCTCCCGGCGGCGGCCGGGGCCAGCGCGGCGGCGGGGGATGCGGCGGCCGATGGGGTGGCCGCCAGCGCGGCCGCCGGGGCCAGCGCGGGCGCCACCGCGGTGGCCGTGGAGACCAGCAGCGCGGTGGTGACCAGCCGGTGCACGACCGCCTGCATCCCGCTGGCCAGCGGCACTCGCCGCGGCATGCCCACGTTGCGCACGGCCGCGGTCACCTCGGCCACGACGCACCACACCAGCTGCAGCCAGGCCAGCCACACCACGACGGTGCAGGCCTTCAGCACCGCCGCTGCCTGGAGCCGGTGGGTGAGCAGCGACGCCGCGGGCGCGGTGTGCGGAATGGGCAGGCCGAACACCGCGATCAGGGCGACCGGGGGCCCGATCAGCAAGACGAGCAGCACGACGATGGCGCCAAGGCCCGCGGGCACGTCCCATCCAGAACGTGCGCGGCCTGGCTTGCGGCCTCGCCTGGTCATCAGCACGGCTCTCCTTGATTGATCCCGCATTCGGGGGTGGCGCTGGCCTGAGCGGACTCGTGGAACGCGGTGAGGATGCCGGGCACCAGCGGCCTGGTGGACACCGAGACCAGCACCGTCGCCCGGCCCGACCCCGGCGGCGCGGTGCAGCTCACCATCGTGGTGCTGGTGACCTTGTCCAGCCCGTTGCCCAGCAGCCGTCCGTAGCTCTTGACCAGGCTGGCAGCCGCCGTGCAAGCGCCCGGGCCGATCACCGCGACGCCGCTGCGGCGCAGCGCCTGGAGGTCGATGGTGTCGGCGGCCGCCCGGGCCGCCTGCCCAGCGATGTCCATGGCCCGCTCCTTCGCGTTCAGGGCCGAGCCTCCGTCGAGGATCAGCGCCAAGAGAAAGATCACCGCGATCGCGAACACGGCGGTGAACACGGTGACCGAGCCCCGCTCACCGCGGCCCCGGGACCGCTCACCGCGGCCCCGGGACCGCTCGCCGCGCGTCAACACGCCACATCCCGGCACATGAAGGGGTCAAGCGGGGCCACCGCCTGGCCGGTGAAGCGCTTGCCCAGCCCGAAGCCGAGCGCCGCGAACGGGCTCATGTTCACCGCGCAGGTGACGGTGACGGTCACCGCCCCTCCGGTGAGCGGCACTGCCCGGTAGCCCGTCACCTGGATGGCGACGGTGCGCGGGACGCACAAGCTGGTGGGGCCGAGATCGGCCTGCGCGGCCAGCTGAGCCGCCTGGACCGCCTGGGTATACGACCGGGCGACGCTGGCGGCGCGGGCGGCATCCCTGGCCGCGCCGTCGATGTGCCCTTGGACCTCCACCACCCGCGCGCCGGCCGCGATCAGCAATAAGAGCAGGGCGAGGCCGGGCGCGAGCACGACCAGTTCGACCGAGATCGACCCGCGCTCGCATCGCCTGCCTCGCTCGCGGGACGTCGTGCCGGAGGTGCGCCGGCTAGCACTCTGCTTTCCGCGCCCCCGGCGCTCCGCGCGCCCGCCCCCGCTCTGTATGGTCGTGCCGGAGGCGCGCAATCGGGCGGTGCGGGAGGCACGGGGGTCCGGGGCCGGCCCCCCGGCCAGCAGAGTCTCGGCGCTGGGGGCGCCGCAGCGCGAAGCGATGCGGCGTTTGGCCCGGCGCCTGCGGCGCGCCTCTGATGGTCTGCCTCACTCGTGAGCGGCCAGCCCGCCCTGCCCCGCCGCATCAGCAGGCGCCGTTCTGACTGGCGGGCCGGAAGCATTCGACCGGGCCGCCCGCGGTGGCCGACACGCCCAGGCGCAACCCGAAGAACGGGAACACCGAGACGGCGACCTGGCCGCTCACCGTGACGTAGACGTTCCCGCCGGGCGCCGTGGCGGTGGTGGCGTTGACCTGCTTCAGCAGCTTGCTGTTCAGCTTCTGGTAGTAGTGCCGGGCGGTGCCCTGCGCGTCCGCCTGCCACACGCCCGGCTTGCTGGCCGCCTCCTGCCGGGCGACCACCGCACCGGCTTGGGCCGCCGCCAGCGCGGTCTGGCGGGCGTTGAACCACAGGCCGAACTGGAGGATGAGCATGCAGATCAGCATCAGCGCCGGGGCCAGCACCGCCAGTTCGATCGAGCTGGCGCCGCGGTCGCTGAGGGCCGCGCGGCGCTGCATCATCTGCCTCCCTCGCGGGACGTCGTGCCGGAGGCGCGCCGACCAGCAGCGTGCTGGCTTCGGGAGGCACGGGGGTCCGGGGGTCGCCCCCGGACCAGCAGAGTCTCGCCGCCGGGGCCGCAGCGCGGAGCGATGCGGCGCTCGGCCCGGCGGCTGCGGCATGCCATGGCCCCGAGGCTGACAGCGGGTACTCACTGCCTGGCTATGGAGTCGTGCTCTTGATCTGGTTCGCCGCGCCCTTCACGAAGTGCGTGATGACCGCCAGCAGGATGACGGCGACCGCGAGGATCATCGCGGTGATGACGGCGAGCTCCACCGCCGACGCGCCGCGGTCCTTGTCCCGCCAGGCGGCGCGCAGCGCCACCAGGCGCACGCCAAGGAAGGCCCGCAGGTAGCTTGCCACCGGACTGTTCATGTTGTGTCTCCCAACCTCTCGCATCTCCGGCGTTTCGCCGCATAACTCAGACACCCAGCAGCCGCACCACCGGGAAAACCAGGAACAGCAGGAAGCCGGCGCACAGCATGAGCTGCGCGACCAGCATCGACTGGGACCGCTCTCCCGCCTGTCCCTCCAGGTCGGTCAGCTCCCGGTGACGCAGGCTCTCCGCTCGCGCCACCAGGGATTCCCGCACTCTGGCGCCGTCCTCCGCGACCAGGCTGAGCGCCGCGGACAGGTCGCGGAGCTCGTCGATCCCGATCTCCTCGCCCAGGACGCCCAGCGCATGCCAGGGGGTCTGGCCGGTGATCCGGGCGCCGGCGAGCGCGTCCCGGATCCGCCAGAAGGCCCAGCCGTCGCCGACATCGCTCGCCGTCATCAGGGCTTCGGGCACCCCGCGTCCACCGGCCAGGTTCATCGCGAACAGGTCGAGGAAAGAGCCGATCGCGTGCCGGAAGTCCCGCCGGCGCTTGGTCGCCATCTGCCTGACCTCCAGGTCGGGCAGGAAGCTGAAGACGGCGCCGAGCAGCAGCCCGAGCCAGACCTGGACCCAGGCCGGCACGTGAAAGCCCGCCAGTCCCGCGGCGATCCCGAGCGCCGGCCCGAGGACCAGGCCGAGCACCGCGAGCAGCACCTTGGTGGCCAGGAAGATCTCGAAGGGGCGCCCGGCCAGGGAGAGATTCCTCCGCAGCGAAGGGAACTGCCAGCCCTGCTCGGCGCAGAGCCGCGCCAGCCACGAGCCAAGCCGCCACCTCGGTCCCCCGGCTGCCGCGTCGGGGGCCCAGTGGCCGTTCGCCCCGCGCCGCGCGGCATCGAAGGCGGCCAGCCGGCGGGCCAGCCGCGGTCGCGGCGGGTGGAGCGCGAGCCCGAGCAGGAACAGCCCGAGGCCGGCGAGCGCGCCTGCGAAGAATGCCGTTGTCATGACGCACCCCCGTGCCAGGCAGCCACCGTTTCGTAAAGCTCCGGCTTGATCCTCGCTTCGGGGCCGGCCAGCAGCCGCTCCGGCACCGGGAACCGGGCCAGCGCCCGCATCCACACGATGCCTGCCGCGTACAGGCCCACCACGACGCACAGCACCAGCTGGCCGGTCACGCTGTCGTAGACCTGCACGTACGCGTGGTTGAACAGGGCAAGCCCCAGCGCCAGGCCCACCGAGATGCCCACCACGATCTGCGCCCCGCGCCGCGTGGATCGCCGCTGCGCGGTCACCTTGCGGCGCACGTCCAGCTCTTCGCGCACCGAGCGGGACAGCGCGCCGAGCAGGTCGCGCAGCCCGGGGCCGCGCAGCCCGGCGTTGATGATCAGCGCGGCGATGATCAGGTCGGCGCCCGGGTCGGCGAGGTTGTCGGCGAACCTGCGCAGCGCCTCGGGCATGGGCACCCTGGTGTGCAGCCGTTCCACCATGTCCGTCAATGGCTCGCGGAGCGAAGGCGCCGCGACGCGCAGCGACGCGGGAATGGCCTGCTCCAGCCCGACCGCCCCGGCGATGGTGTCCCGCAGCGACTCGGTCCAGGTGGCCAGCGCTTCCAGCCGGGCCATCGCGGCCCGCTCCCCGGCCACGCCCGACGTTCCGCGCCAGCTCAGCACGAGCAGCACGGCACCGACGCCGACCACCAGCCAGCCGGTGGCCACCAGCACCACCAGGCCTGCCAGCACGGCGGTGGCCAGGCGCGCCGGGCCCACCTGCCGCGCCCAGCCGCGCAGCCGGCCGGGCTGGCCCGGCGGCCGGGGAGGGAACCCGCGCAGCGCCACCAGGAGCAGGAAGAGCCCCGCTCCGGCGATGGCGCCGGCCAGCACGGCCAGCAGGCCGATCGGGGGGATCACCAGGCTCTCCCCACCGGGTCGTAGCCGTGCTCGGCCAGTTGCCGCAGGCAGGACGGCGGGGCGTGCGGCACCGCCCGGCCGTCCGGGCCTGGGGTGAAGACCTCGCTGGACAGCACGCGGGAGTCGATGCCGGTGATCTCCCGGACGCTGCTGACGAAGCGGCGCAGGCGCCCGCCGCGGGAGTAGTCGTTGTGCTTCTCGAGGAAGATCACGAAGTGGACGGCGCCGGCGATCAGCATGTGGGTGGCCTCGACCGGGAGCCGCTCGGCGGCCTGGATCGCGTAGGTCGCGATCCGGTTGAAGACCTCCATCGAGGAGTTCGCGTGGATCGTGGACAGCGAGCCGTCGTTGCCTTGCGTCATCGCGTTGAGCATGGTGACGATCTCGTCTCCGAGCACCTCGCCGACGATCACCCGGCTGGGGTTCATCCGGAGCGAGCGGCGGACCAGCTCGGCCATGGAGATGGCGCCCTGGCCCTCGGAGTTCGGCAGCCGCTCCTCCAGCGCGACCACGTTGGGATGCAGGTCGGGGAACTGGTCGAGGCCCAGCTCCAGCGCGCGCTCCACGGTGACCAGCCGCTCGTTTGGCGGGATCTGGCTGGCCAGCGCCCGGAGCAGTGTGGTCTTGCCCGCGTTGGTCGCTCCGGCGATCATGATGTTCTTCCGCCCGGCCACCGCGGCAGTGAGGAAGCTGCCCAGCTCGGGCAGCAGGGTGCCGTTGGCGACCAGGTCGGCGAGGGAGACCTTGCCGAGCCGGGCGCGGCGGATGGAGATCGCCGGGCGCAGCGTCACGTCCATCACCGCCGACAGCCGGGCGCCGTCCGGCAGCCGCAGGTCCAGTTGCGGGTGGGCAGTGTCGAAGGGCCGGCTGGATAACCCGGAGTAGGCGGCGAGCGCCTGGATCAGCTCGACCAGTTCCTCGTCGCTGTCGGCGACCGGTTCCGCCAGGACCTCCCGGCCGTCGGCGTACCCGAGGAATACCCGGTCACAGCCGTTGACGTCGATGTTTTCGATCCGCTCGTCCTCCAGCAGCGGCTGGAGCCGCCCCACGCCGAACAGCGCGGCGTGGATTCCGGTGGCAAGTTCCTCCTCTTCCTGGGCGGTGAGCGGGGCCCGGCCCGCGGTGATCTCCGCGCGGGCGTGGCCCTCCAGGGCGGCGACGATCAGCGCCCTGGCGTACTGCCGCTCGTCCTCCGCGGACATCGGTGGCACGCCGGACACCCCGTCCAGCCGCCGCTGCTCGGCCAGCCGGTCACCGACCTGGCTGCGCAGCCGCTTGACCACGGCATGATCCACGCGCTCACCTCCTCCCGGCCGGCCGGGGGACGAGGGACATCCGCCGCGCCAGGTCGCGGGCCGTCCGCAGCAGCAGCGACCTGCCAAGGCGGCCGCCCTGCTCGCCGCCGAGCGCCTCGGCGCTCTTCGGCTCGTAGGCGAGCCCGCCGATCACCCGCGCGGCGCCGTCGGGCCCGAGCGCCTGCCCGGTCTCGGTGAGTGCCGCGTGGAACCGGCGGTGATCGGCCACCACGACGACGCTCACCGGGATGCTCTGCCCGTGCCGCCGGGCCAGGGCGCCGGTCACCGCGGCGATGCGCTCCCGCAGCCGTACCATCTCCTCCAGCGAGGCGCGGGTGACCAGCACCACCGAGGACGCATGCGCAAGCAGGTCGTAGGGCGGGCCGTCGGCGCCGATCCGGCCGCAGTCGGCGATGACGTCGCAGTCCGGCAGCCTGGCCAGGGCCGCGCCGACCGGTCCCCACAACGGCTCCAGCCCGGCGCCCTGCTCGGCCGTGACGACGCCCACCAGCACGTCGAGGCCACCGCGCAGCTTCTGGGTGTGTTCCACGACCTGGCCGGGCGACAGGCCCCGGCGAGTGGCGACGGCGAGGCTGAGCAGTCCGCGGCCGGGGTCGAGCTGGCCGCCGCGGGCGCCGGGCAGCCGGTAGACGAGGTCGCCTCCGGCGGGGTCGCACTCGGCCAGCAGGACCGCCCTCGGCCACACCAGGGTCAGCGCGAGGCACGCCGTGGTGACCCCTGGCGCTCCCTTGCCGGCGGCGACGGCGATCAGCGCCATCGCTAGCCCGCTCCGCCGGTGGCCGGCCCCGGCAGGACCGCCACGGCGACGTTGTTGTTCGCAGCATTGCAGGTGACGACCCCGGCCACGGCCGGGTCGAGCGCCACCCGCACGTCGATGGACGAGGAGCTGGTGGCCGCCGGCGGGACGCTGATGCCCAGCACCACCGCGTTCGACGCCAGCGTGCTGCCCGGCGTGCCCGGGCACGACTGGGTGGCGTCGCTGACCTGGTAGAGGCTCACATGGTCGCCCGCCTGGAGGCCGTCGGGAAGCTGCCCGTCCTTGAGCGCCAGCCCCACCACGGCCTTGCCGGCGGAAAGGCCGTTCACCCTGGCCACCATCGGGTTAGTCAATAGCGTGCCGGGCGGGATCGCGATGGCCGCATAGAACTGGCTGATCTGGCCTGCCTCGCTCCACGGCACGTAGCTGAGCCCGCTGCCGGCGGCGACGTCCACCTCGCGCAGGGCCGCGGGCGGGATCCGCTCCCCAGCGCCGAGCTGCTGGGTGATCTCGACGGCGGCCACCCGGTGGCTGCTCTGCAGGACCAGGTACCCGGCGCCGAGGGCGCCGCCGGCGATCAGCAACAACGCCAGGGCGGCGAGGGCCGGCTTGCGCTCGCGCGCGACCTGCGGCGGGCGCCGGTTTCCCGGCGCAGTCGGCCGCCGCCGCTCATTGTCCTGCGCAGGCTGCGCCCCCCGCGTCAGCGTGCCTCGGTCACCCGGCATGGCCCGGTCTTCCCTGTATCTCGCGCCGCCCCGGGCATCCCGGGCCGGCCGCTCTGTCCTGTGCTATCAATTGATCGCCTGGATTTCCCGCACGGTCACCGTCGTGGCGCCGGTCTGCACCGGGGCCGGCCACGGCGGCGAGGCGAACGTGCCGGTTTCCCCGGTGCTGTCCGACCACCGCACCGTCCACTGCGCGGTGACCGTGATGGTGTACGGGCCGCCGGTGGACGGGGCGAGGAAGGTCACCCCGCACGGCGGGGTCGCGGTCGCGTTGCCGGTGTACCTGCTCCCGGTGGCGCCGCAGTTGTTGTAAAGACGCGCCGAGCTGGTGCTGACAGCGACCGACACCTTGGGCGGCGTGGTGGTGACCGTGGCCGACAGGGTGGCGCCGTCGGGCAGCGGCACCGACGCGGTGTCCGTGGGCTGCCGCGGCCCGGCATAACTGACCCACACCCAGACCGGCAGGTTGACGTCGCCCGGCTTGCCCGCCGCCGGGTTGGTGAAGACCTTGATGGCAGGCAAGGCAAGCTCGGCGCGGGCGAGATCGGCGAGGATGCGCCCGTCGATCGGGTGCCCGGGGGTGTCCGGCCCACCGTTGCGCGGGAACTGGTACTCCAGGTACTGCGCGCTCCAGTTGAGCATGTGCACCAGGCCCAATGCGCACGAGTACCCGCTGATGCCGGCGTTGATCCAGGCCGGCGCCCACCACCATCCGGCGCCGCCCTGGCGGGCCTTGAACACCTTGTTGACCGCCTGCTTAAGGCCCTGGAGCCGGCCGAGCACCCCGGCCAGGGCCGGCTCCTGCCCAACGAACCACCACCAATAGGAGTCGGCGTCCCCCGTCGCGCTCGGCTGCGGGTCGCCCTGGTGGTAGGAGTTCGTCCCGGCGAAGCGCGGTTCCACCCAGCAGGGCGCCGGCGTGTACGCGGTGGGACCGCCCAGGGCGCCGGGGCTGGCATCGCCGGTGACCTGCACCCGCGAGTACGCGAAGTGGGAGAACGCCGGGCCACCGCGCGCCGGTAAGGCGCGCTGCGCCAGCGCCGGGACGCTTTGCCCCAGCCCGGCCAGCACGGCGCAGGCCGCCGTCACGGCGAGAAGCTTGGCTCTCATCGGCACATCGCTCCCTGTGTAGTTGCTGCCGGGTAGACCGCGAGGCGGCTGACGAACCAGGTGCCGTCGCCGCGCTTGCCCTCGGCCACGTTCTCCAGGTAGCGGGTCAGCCGCACCGGCAGCGCCCGGCCCACCGTGGCGCCGGTCTGGGTGTTCACCTGGTGGAGCGCCGAGGCGTCGACGCAGGCGAGCACGTCCGCGCCGCCGCCGAAGTAGATCCCGGCGATCCTGGTGTCGCTATAGGCGATGGTCCCCCGCACCGTCGTGCCTTGTGCGCCGTACCTGGCCACCTCACGGCGCACGAACGCGAGCGCGCTGCCGGTGGCCTGCTGCTGGTAGGCGCCGTTCTTGCCGTGGCTGAGCACAGCGGCCCATAACGCGAGGACGTAGCTCCGGTAACCGTCGATCACTGCCCGCCGCGCCGGGTCGGCCGGCGCCGGCGTGGTGAAGTCGATGGAGACGTCGCTGGGGAACCGGAACCCGGCTAAGCGCTGCCCGGCCTGGCCCGGTAACGGCGCACGCACCGGCGCGGGCGATAACGAGCCGGCCGGCTGGAAGGCCGCGGCGCTGCCGCTGCCGCACGCGGCCACGCCGGCCAGGACGGCCGTGGCGAGGAATGCCCGCCGGACACGCATGGCGCCTCCTCGGCGGATCGGGACGACCGTGCTCAGCCAGCCGGAGCGCCGGCGTTCCCCAGATCCATCTAATAAGCTACAGACCGATCTCTACAGCTCGCAGCCGGTACGCCGAATACAAGGCGGGACTATTCATGGGCTTTCCCCAGGCTGAGGGCCGGTCCTGGGCCCGGTTAGCCACACTGGTCACGTTCGCCACAGTGGCCGCGGTCGTGGCGCGGTTCGGGCTGGACCCGCAAACGCCCGCGTTCTGCTGCCTGGCCGCGTTAGGTGTCCCGCTCGCCTTCATCGACGTGCGCGAGCACCGGCTGCCCGACGCGCTGACGCTGCCGTCCTACCCGGCCAGCCTGCTGCTGCTCGGCGCCGCGGCGCCGTTCGTGCCCGGCGGCGCCGGCCGGTTCGGCCACGCGCTGATCGGGATGGCGTCCGCGGTGGCGCTGTTCTTCCTCCTGCTGCTCGCCTTTCCTTCCGGACTCGGCATGGGGGACGTGAAGCTGGCCGGCCTGCTCGGGGCCTACCTGGGCTGGCTCGGCGCGACCGCGTTCCTGGCCGGGCTGATGGCCGCGTGGCTGCTCGCCGCGGTGACCGGCCTAGGCCTGATGGCGGCGGGCCGGGCCAACCGCAAGACGCAGCTGCCGTTCGGGCCGTTCCTGATCGCGGCGGCGCTGGGCGTCGCGCTCGCCGTCGGGATCCCCGGCTAGGCGCTGCAGCGACCCGCGGGGGCCGCTGACCGGGCGAGGCGGGCGAGCCCGTCCCGCAGCCGCGCTTCCCCCAGCTCCGGCAGGACCGCGCTCACGTGCTCGGCGGCCAGGGCGGCGAGGAACGCGTGCGCCGCGTAGTCGGGATCCGGGGCGCCGTTGAGCAAAATCGCAACATGCCGGTGCCAAAACCGGTACGCCCCGATCCGGTAACGGGCGCCGGGCGCCGCGGTCTCCGACATCCGGACCAGCTCTAGGTGCTCCAGCAGGTAGTCAAGGTAGGCGCTGGCGAACGCGGTAAGCCTGGCCGCCGGGCCTGCCCCCGGGCCGAGCGGCGGCGGCCCGTGCAGTATCGCCTCCTGCAATTCCCGCTCCCTGGTGTCCAGCAGCGCCACCGCCAGCCCGGCCTTGTCACCGAACCTGCGGAAGATGGTGCCCTTGCCCACCCCCGCCGCCGCGGCCACCTGATCCATCGAGACGGCGGCCACACCGTGTTCGGCGAACAACCCCGCGGCGGCCTGGAGCACCGCCGCGCGGTTACGGGCGGCGTCCGCGCGCTCTTTGGGCGGAGGCGTGCGCAGCAGCTCCAATGAAGTTGCCGAAGCGGACTGCGGTCCGGTACTGTCGTCAAGCATAAGTGGACTATAGTCCGATTCTTAGGAGGTTGCGGTATGACCGCACTGATCACCCGTGATGAGCTGAAGGCAGCCATCGGCGCGGGAACCGTCACGATCGTCGACGCGCTGGGCGGGGACTACTACGCCAAGCAGCACCTGCCTGGCGCCGTCGCGCTGGCGCCGGGCGACGTGGACGCCCTGGCGCCCACCGTCCTGCCCGACAGGGGCGCCGCCATCGTCACCTACTGCACCGGCCCCTCGTGCCCCAACAGCGGGCAGGTCGCCAACCGGCTGACCGCGCTCGGGTATGCCCACGTCCGCAAGTACCGCGATGGCATCGAAGACTGGGTCGCCGCGGGCCTGCCGACCGAGTCAGCCTGAGCAGGACCGGCGGGGCGGGCGGACTCCGCCCGCCCCGTCACAGCACCGCGCCGACCAGCACCGGCTCGGCGGCCAGGTCCACGCCGAACGCCTTCCGCACGCCGTCGGCGACCTCCCGGGCCAAGGCGAGCAGGCCAGCCGTGGTCGCGCCGCCGGGATTGACCAGCGCGAGGGTGTGCTTGGCCGAGATCCGCGGCCCGTCCGGCGCGGCGCCGCCCGGGTAGCCCTTGGTGAACCCGGCCCGCTCGATGAGCCACGCCGCCGGGACCTTGATGTGACCCGGGCCGGCCGGGAACCGCGGCACCTGAACCCCTGGCCCGCAGGTGGCCGCCACGGCGCGTTCCAGCGCGGCGAACCCCGCCAGGCCCAGGACCGGGTTGGTGAAGAACGAGCCCGCACTGCGGGTGTCGGGGTCCGCGGGGTCCAGCACCATGCCCTTCCTCCGGCGCAGCGCCAGAACGGCGGACCTGACCTCGGCCAGCGGCGCCCGGGCGCCCTCGCGGATGCCGAGCGCGCGCGCCAGTTCGCCGTAGCGCACCGGCGCGGACAGCGCCGAGCGCTCCAGCCGGAAGGTCACGGCGAGCACCACGAAGCGGCCGGTCACCGGGCCGGGCCCGGCGCCGCTCCCGCACTGCAGCGGCCGCTTGAAGGCGCTGGTCCGGTAGCCGAAACCGCATTCGGCGGCGGGCAGGTCCACCACCTCGCGGCGGTCCCGGTCGTAAGCGCGGACCGTCACCACCGTTTCGGCGACCTCCTGACCGTAGGCGCCCACGTTCTGGATCGGCGTGGCGCCGGTGAGCCCGGGGATCCCGGCCAGGCATTCCAGGCCCGCCAGGCCGTCCGCCACGGCCCCGGCGACAACCGAGTCCCAGTTCTCCCCGGCAGCCACGGCCAGCAGGACCGACTCGCCGTCCGGCTCGCGGCGGATGCCCCGCGTGGCCACGCGGACGACGGCGCCAGGAAAGCCCTCATCCGCGATCACCAGGTTGCTGCCGCCGCCGAGGACGAGCAACGGCTCGCCCCGCTCATCCGCGGCGTGGACCTGGGCGATGAGTTCTGCGTCGCCGGGCGCCTCGGCGAACCGCCGCGCCGGGCCGCCGAGGCGCAGCGTGGTATACCCGGCGAGCGGAACCTGGGGTCTAGGCGGCACGCTTCGCCATCGCGGTCAGGGCAGGCGCACGACCGCGCGGGCCCGGGTCAGTACCTTGGCATCGCCCGACCGCGCGGTCAGCGCCACAGCCACCAGGTTGCCGTCAAGCTTCTCCTCGACCGTGCCGCTGACCTCGATGGTCGCCCCGGTGTCGTCGTCGGGGACGACCACCATGGCGGAGAACCTGACGCCGAAATCCACCAGCGCCCCGGCGTCGCCGGCCCAGTCGGTCAGGTACCGGCCCGCCTGCGCCATGGTGAACATGCCGTGCGCGATGACGTTGGGCAAGCCGACCGAGCGGGCGATCCGCTCGTTCCAGTGGATGACGTTGAAGTCGCCGGATGCGCCGCAGTACTTAACCAGGCTCAGCCGGGTGGCCGGGTAGGAGACGGGCGGAAGCTGCGCGCCGGCGGTCACGTCCGCGAACTTGGTCATCAGCTCCCCCGTTCCACCAGCGTGCCGTAGCCGGCGCAGACGTGCTCGCCGTCCACGGTCTTGATCTCGGTCTCGGTGGTCACCATCGTCATGCTGCCCACCTCGCGGATGCCGGAGATGGTGGACTGCGCGACCACCACGTCCCCGGCCTGCAGTGGCCGGGAGTAGGTGAACCGCTGATCCCCGTGGACCACCATGGCGTAGTTGATGCCGAGGCCCGGGTCACCGATCGCGGCCCGGCTCGCGGCCATGGTGATCACGATCGGGAACGTGGGCGGGGCGATCACGTCGGGGTAGCCGGCCGCCTTCGCGGCGGCGGCATCGGCGTAGAGGGGATTGGGATCCCCGATCGCCTTGGCGAAGTCCGCGATCTTGACCCGGCTCACCTCGTATGGCTCGGTAGCCGGGAATGTGCGGCCGAGGTAATCCGTGTTGACGGCCACCGCGGCTAGCGCGTCTCGCGATGCGGGCGGTGGCAGCGGCAGTTCGGGCAGTACTTCATCAGCTCGAGCCGGTCCGGGTCGTTCCGCCGGTTCTTGCGCGTGATGTAGTTGCGGTGCTTGCACTCCTGGCATGCCAGGGTGATCTTGGGCCTCACATCGGTGGCAGCCACGAGGGAGTGCCTTTCTCTTGGGACGGGCCTGTACTTCAGGTCCGGCGGAACTATAACCGCACGCCGATCCGGCATCTTCCCGGCCTGCGGCTGACTCGCGTAGCGGAGGCCGGACTTGAACCGGCGACACAGCGATTATGAGCCGCTTGCTCTGCCTGACTGAGCTACTCCGCCTCTAACCGGCCTTCACGCGCCGTCGTGGGACGGCATGGGAGCACCGGGAGCGCAACTAGCTTACCGGGAACCGCTGCCCGCTGCCTCTCGGCCAGCGCCGAGCGCGGGCACCGCCCGGCATCAGCGAAGGCTGGCCGCGCATCATGGCCGACCTCACGGCCCTGCTGAAGACCGGCGACCTGCAGCCTGCCCGGTGAGGTCTGGCTTGCGCGCCTGGTACAGCAGCAGGCCCGCGGCCACGGCCAGGTTGAGCGACTCCGCGGTGCCGGTCATCGGGATCCGCACCTGCGCGTCACCAGCGGCCAGCACGTCGTCCGGCAGCCCGGCGCCCTCCGCGCCGAGCAGCAGCGCGAGCGGCCGGGGATAGCCGGCCTCCCAGAAGCTGCGCTCGGCCTTGGCCGAGGTAGTGATCACCGAGACCCCGGAACCAGCCGCCCAGGCGAAAAACTCCGCCGGGTCCGCCGCGCGGGCCACCGGGACCGCGAACAGCGCGCCCATCGACGCCTTGACCGACGCCGGGTCGAACGGGTCGGCGGCCGGGCCGACCAGCGCCACCCCCGCCGCTCCGGCCGCGTCGGCCGTCCGGATGATCGTGCCGAGGTTGCCCGGGTTGCCGACCTCGTGCAGCGCGATGAACACCGCGTCCGGGGTCACCGGGAGGCTGGCCAGCCCCGGAACACGTGCGCGGACGATCGCCGCCAGCCCGGACGGCCCGTCCCGCGCCGACAGCCGGGCGAACAGTTCCCCGGTTACCCGGGCCACCCTGGTCCCGGCCGCCTCCTGCCCGGCGACCAGCTCCGCGCCCCGGGATCCGAGCAGGGCCGGCGCCACCACCAGGACCTCCACGTCGGCGCCGGCGTCGATCGCCTGCCAGACCGGCTGGATCCCTTCCACCACGAATGCGCCCTCGCGCCGCCGGTGCTTCCGGTCGCCGAGCAGGCGCATCCGCTTGACCACGGGATTCGCCGCGCTGGAGATCAGGTCGGTCATGGCCCGGACACATCCAGGACGATCTTCAGCTGCTCCGGGCGCTCGCTGGCAGCCAGCGCCTGCGCCACTTCGCCGAGCGGGAACCGGCCGGTGATCAGCGGGGCGAGTGACACCCGCCGTTCGGCGCAGAGCCGGATCGCGGTGTCGAAGTCGGCGGGGCGCGAGGCGCGTGGGCAGCGGATCGTCAGTTCCCCGAGGTATGCCGCGTAGGCCGGGAATCCGTCGGCGACCCGCGTGGCGCCGAACATGACCACGGTCGCCCCCGGGCCCGCCAGCCGGATGGCCTGCGCCAGCGTCGCGGCGGCGCCGGCGCATTCGATCGCGACATCGGCGCCCCGCCCCCCGGTCGCCTCGGCAACCGCCGCCGCCGCGTCGTCCGGCGCCACCACCACGCTGGCGCCGCTGGCCAGGGCCAGGTCCCGCTTCCACGCCGCGCGGGTGACCCCGATGATCGCCGGCACCCCCGCGTCCCGCAGCAACTGCACGTGCAGCAGGCCGGTGACGCCCAGGCCCACCACCACCGCGCTGCCCGCCGCGGGGGGCTGAGCGTGCACGCAGGTGGACAGCACCTGGAGCAGCACCGCCTCGTCGGCGGTGATCCCTGGGGGCAGCGGGTGCAGCAGCGACTCCGGGACGGCCACGTACTCCGCGAAGCAGCCGTCGAGATCACGGCCGAGCAGCCCACCGCGGGCGCACAGGTTCGGCAGGCCACGGCGGCATTCCCGGCACGCGCCGCAGAACGAGGCCGGGTTCACCACGACCGGAGTGCCGGCCGGCACCGCTCCCGCGGGCGCCGGCACCTCGACCCGCCCGGTCATCTCGTGCCCGAGCACCCGGGGCGGCCGCACCGGGACGCCGTCTGCGGCCACCACGCGGTCCGTGCCGCAGACGCCGGCCTGGGTCACCCGGACCAGGGCCAGCCCCGCGGCCCGCGGTGGGGCGGTGTCCCGGACCACGACGGCGCCCGGCCCCTCGATGACCGCTGCCAGCATGGTGCAATGCTCTCACCGGCCCGGACCACGAAGGAGGCGCCCGTGACAGCCGTCGGCTTCGTCGGCCTGGGCACGATGGGCGCCGCGCTGAGCGCCCGCCTGCTCGCGACCGGGTGGGACGTCGCGGGCTGCGACATCGACCCGGCCCGGGTGACGGCGCACCGGGCCCGGGGCGGCGCGGTCGCGGCCAGCCCGGGCGACGCCGTCGCGCACGCGGACGTCGCCGTCACCTCGCTGCCCACCGTGGACGCGCTCGCCGATGTCGCGGCGGGGCTGACCGCACGCCCCCGGCCGGGGCTGGTGGTGATCGAGACTTCCACGCTGCCGGTGGCGGCCAAGCGCCAAGCCCGCGATGCCCTCGCCGGACGCGGCGCCGTGCTGCTCGACTGCCCGCTGTCCGGGACCGGCGGGCAGGCGCTGACCGGGGACGTGGTCGCCTACCTGAGCGGTCCCGCCGAGGCCAAGGCCCGCGCGCTGCCGGTGCTCCGCGCGATGACCCGGGGAGTGCACGACGTCGGCGAGTTCGGCAACGGCTCGGCCATCAAGTTCGTCGCGAACCTGCTGGTCGCCATCCACAACGTCGCTGCGGCCGAGGCCCTGGTGCTGGCCGAGCGGGCCGGCCTGGACCTGGCGACGGTGCTCGCCGCGGTCGCCGACGGGGCGGGCACGTCGGCCATGTTCGAGGTCCGCGGCCCGGCGATGGCCGCCCGCGACTACTCGGGGCCCGGCGTGACGACCACGGTGTTCGACAAGGACCTGCAGATCATCGCCGGATTTGCCCGGGAGACCGGGACCCCTGCCCCGCTGTTCACCCTGGCGTCCGCGTTCTACGCCGCGGCGCTGGCCCAGGGCCACGCCGGTGACGACACCGCATGCGTGCACGCGGTGCTGCGGCGCATGGCGGGGATGTGAGAGGAGATGCGTGTTCCGGGATGCCCAGCCGGCGTGCCGCAGGCGCCGGGCCGAACGCCGCACCGCTCCGCGATGCGGGATCCCGGCGCCGAGGACACGCCTCCCGCGCCGTCAGTTTGCGCGCCTCCGGCACGACCGAGCGAAGCGCCCGCGAAGGAGGCAATTGTCGACGTGCATACGCACTTCGTCCCGGCGAGCGTCCTTGCCGCGGCGCGCCGGGGACGGGGGTTCGACGGGATGACCGCTGAGCGCGCCGCCGGCCAGGAGTGGCTGGTCCACCGCCAGGGCTTCCGCTGGCCGGTTCCGCCGGTGTTCTACGACCTCCCCGCGCGGCTGGCAGCGATGGACCAGCACGGAATCGGCCACGCCGTGGTCTCGGTCGCCCCGCAACTGTTCATGTACTGGGCGGACGCCACCGAGGCGGCGGCGTTCTGCCGCGAGGTGAACGACGAGCTGGCCGGCTTCGCGGCCGGCTCGGGCGGCCGGGTCACCGCCGTAGCCACGCTGCCGATGCAGGACCCGCCGGCGGCGGTCGCCGAACTGCGGCGCGCGGTCACCGGCCTCGGCATGCGCGGGGCCGAGATCGGCCCGGACGTGGCGGGCGCCCCGGTGGACCACCCGGGGCCGCGCGCGGTGCTGGCTGCCGCCGCGAACCTGGGGGTGCCGCTGATCCTGCACCCGTACTACGTGGGGGCCCGCCCCGGGCTCACGGACTTCTACCTGACCAACCTGATCGGCAACCCGCTGGCCACCACGGTAGGCGCGGCCCGGCTGATCTTCAGCGGGACACTGGACGAGCTCCCCGCGCTGCGGCTGGTGCTGACGCACGGCGGCGGCTACCTGCCCTACCAGATCGGCAGGCTGGATCGCGGCTACCGGGTCCGCCCCGAGTCCCGTGGCTGCGCCCACGCCCCGTCTGCCTACCTGTCCAGGTTCTGGTTCGACACGGTGACGCACGCGCCGGGCCCGCTGCGCTTCCTCACCGAGACGGTCGGCGCGGGCCATGTCGTGTACGGCACCGACTACCCGTTCGACATGGCCGCCGGCCCGCTCGCGGACCAGCTCGCCGGCAGCGGCCTGGCCGCGGCCGACGCCGAGCTGATCGCCGGGCGCAACGCCGCCGCCCTGTTTGGCGTCTCGGGCTGACCGGGAGCGCGGTGGTGACGGCGATCTCGGCGCACCGGGGCGGGAGCGAGCACGCACCGGAAGGCACGTACGACGCGTACCGGAGCGCGCTGGAAATCGGCGCCGAGTACGTCGAGTTCGACATCCGGCGGACGGCGGACGGCACGCTGGTGTCCTGCCACCGGGCACGAGCGGCCCGCCAGGACGTGGCCCCGGTGAGCTACGACCGGCTGTGCCGCCTGGTCGGCTACCAGGTGCCCCGGATGACCGAGATGCTGCCACCGCCACCGCCAGCCCCGTGGCGATGGCCGCTTCCAGCCAGGTGAACTTGACGCTCAGCATCGCTCCCCGCCCCGACGGATTCGCAACCGCAACGTCATCAGACCGAAATGCTAGGTTCCCGAGAAGTTGGTCGTCTATCTCTTTATTCGGGCTAAGTTCCTCGCTTTCATCCCTATTCCGCCCGGTCCCAGCGATCCGTCCTGGGCCAGCGACCGTCGCCGACACGTAGAGTCATGCGGCGTGGATTTCGGGGCTTAGCGCGACCCGGCGGCTGCCCGCGATTACAAACGTTTGTACCTGTCGCCGCTGCGGGCATGGCGGCGCTGCTATCGTCCGGGCCATGGTGATCGAATGGGATGTTCCGATCACAGTGGACGACGGTCTGGTGCTACGCGCCGACGTGTTCCGCCCGGACGGGGCCGGGCAGCATCCGGTGATTCTCAGCTACGGCCCGTACGCCAAGGGCCTGGCGTTCCAGGAGGGCTACCCCGACCAGTGGCGGCTGATGGTCGCCGCGCACCCCGACGTTGCGTGTGGATCCACCAACCGGTACGCCAACTGGGAGACCGTGGACCCGGAGAAGTGGGTGCCGGACGGTTACGCCTGCGTGCGGGTGGATTCCCGGGGCGCGGGGAGCTCCCCCGGCTTCCTGGACCCGTTCTCCCCGCGGGAGGCCCGGGATCTCTACGAGTGCGTCGAGTGGGCCGCCGCCCAGCCGTGGAGCACCGGCAAGGTGGGCATCAACGGCATCTCCTACTACGCGATGAACGCCTGGCACGTGGCCGGGCTGCAACCGCCGCACCTGGCCGCGATCTGCGTCTGGGAGGGCGCCGCCGACTTCTACCGGGACGCCACGCACCACGGCGGCATCCTGTCCACGTTCTTCCGGCACTGGTACGACAAGCAGGTCATCGTGGTCCAGCACGGGGCCGGCGGCCCGTGCAGCGCGGTCACCGGGGCGCCGGTGACCGGCCCGGAAACCCGCACCGAGGCCGAACTGGAGTCGGCGCGGGCGCGGTTCGGCGAGCAGATCGCCGCGCACCGGCTGGACGGCGAGTTCTACCGGGGCCGCTCCGCGCGCTGGGAGCGGATCGCGGCGCCGCTGCTGACCGCCGCGAACTGGGGCGGCCAGGGCCTGCACACCCGGGGCAACTTCGAGGGCTTCACCCGCGCCGCGTCGGCGCACAAGTGGCTGGAGGTACACGGCCTCGAGCACTGGACCCACTTCTACACCGACTACGGCGTCGGCTTGCAGAAGCGGTTCTTCGCCTGCTTCCTGCACGGCGACGACTCGGGGTGGCGTGATCAGCCCGCTGTCCAGCTGCAGGTCCGCACCCTCGACGGTTTCATGCAACGTGCCGAACGAGAATGGCCGCTGGCCCGGACCCGCTGGACGCGGCTGTATCTGCGGCCGGACAGGAGCGAACTTGACCCGGCGCCGCCTGGTGCCGACGGCACCGTGTCGTACCGGGCGGATTCCGCTGGGGTGACGTTCACCGCGCCGCCGCTCGCGGACGAAACCGAGATCACCGGGCCGGTCGCCGCCCGGCTGTTCGTGTCCTCCTCGGTGCCCGACGCCGACCTGTTCTGCGTGCTGCGGGCGCTGGCGCCGGACGGGTCCGACGTCACGTTCCCCGGCGCGATCGACCCGCACACCCCGGTCGCCCAGGGCTGGCTGCGGGTATCCCGCCGCAAACTGGACCCGGCCCTGTCCACCGAGTACCGGCCGTATCACGTCCACGACGAGATCCAGCCACTGGCGCCCCGCGAGGCCTACCAGGCCGACGTGGAGATCTGGCCGACCAGCGTGGTCCTCCCCGCCGGATACCGGATCGCGCTCACCGTGCGGGGCAAGGACTGGGAGGTCCGGTACCCCGGCTCACCCCGGCTCGGCTCGTTCAAGAACGAGATGACCGGGTGCGGGCCGTTTCTCCACGACGACCCCGCGGACCGGCCGCCGGAGCTGACCGGCAGCACGCAGACCCTGTGGTCCGGCCCCGGCCACGAGTCGTTCCTGCTGCTGCCCGTCATCCCGCTGACGGCGGTTCCTGACCGGCCACGGCCGGACGCGTAGTGAGGAGTAAGCGATGAAGGAAGCGTTCGGCGCCGTAAGCACGGATTGGAAGGAAGGCATTAACTGGCCCGCCGTGCGGGCGTGGCGCCTCACCCGCGCCAGAGAGGCCATGGCGCGGCACGGGCTTGGCGCGCTGCTGCTGATGTACGACGAGAACATGCGGTACGTCTCCTCGACGTACACGCCGGGCTGGAATCGGCTCAAGCCGGGGCTGCGCTATGTGGTGCTGTGCGAGGGGCGGGCGCCGATCGTCTACGAGCAGGGCGACATCGGGATCCACCTGAAGACGCACAACCCATGGATTCCGCCGGGCAACATCCGCCACTCCTACTCCTGGATCAAGGGCGCGGCCGGGCCCGCCTCGGAGAACCAGGTGCGGAAGTTCACCCGCGCGCTTGTGGGCGACCTGGAGGACGCGGGGGTCCTGGACCGGCCGATCGGCGTGGACTTCATCGACCTGAACATGATCGCCGCGTTCGGCCAGGCCGGGATCACCTGGGCCGACGGGATGACGCCGATGATGGAGGCGCGCGCGATCAAGAGCCCGGATGAGCAGAAGGCGCTGCGCATCGTCGGCGCGATCTGCGACACCCTGCACTACGAGTTCACCCAGTTCCTCCGGCCCGGGCTTACCGAGAACGAGGTGGCCGCGTTCGGTTTCGCGTACCTGTACAACATCCCTGGCATGGAAGACGTCGAGGACATCATCGTGTCGTCCGGGCCGAACGCCTGGCCCAACTGGCGCAACTTCTCCGACCGGATCATCCGCCCCGGCGAGCTGGTGATCATCGACCTGGCCGCGCTGACCTGGAACGGGTTCAAGTCGTGCGTGTACCGGACCTACTGCGTCGGCGGCTTGCCGACGCCGGAGATGACGCAGTACTACCAGACCGCGCACAAGTGGCTGTGGGACGCGATTGACGTGGTGCGGCCTGGGGTGACCACGCGGGACATCGCGCTGAAGTGGCCGTCGGCGCGGGAAGCCTGGGGGTACGAGGAGGAGGACCAGGCCGCGGCGAACCTGTGGGGGCACGGGCTCGGCCTCGCCCAGTACGACCGGCCCGTGATATCGCGGATCTGGTCGCTGGACTACCCGGAGGAGATCCGGCCGGGAATGGTGTTCGCGCTGGAAACCCAGCACGGGAAGGTGCACGAGTTCGGCGTGCGGCTCGAAGAGATGCTCCTGGTCACCGACGATGGGCACGAACTGTTGTCCACGTACGCCTCGGACTCGATCATCGAGGTCGGGTGAAGTGGCCCGCCTCATTCCGCTAGCCGCTGCGGACGCGCCGACTGACCGTCCGGCCAACGGTGGTGTGGCAACTGGCGAAACGCCATTTGCCACACCACCGCTTGCCCGGCCGTGGGCGCGCGCGACCGGTTCGCTAGCCGCCGGTGCCGCCAGCGCGGGCGCCTCTCCTGCCACCAGCGCCGACGGATCCCCCGCCGTCCAGACTCCGAACGCGGCGGGCTTTCCTAGCACTCCTTCTTCCTCGAAAATCGGGTATAAGGCGGCGCGGCTGGCAGCTGCGTTGCGCGCCGGGCTGCCCGTCTTGCCGGGGTTCGTGGTCCCGGCGCCCGAGGCGCGCCCCTCCCTTCGCGCCGCCGCCTCGGCCGTGCGTGCCCACGGGATCGCGGCCGGTCGGCTGGAAGTCCTCCGCGACTCGATCGACTCCGCACTCACAGAAGAGCTGCAAGGGGCGGTGGATGCGCTGGGCGGCCGGGTGATTGTGCGGTCGTCGAGTCCGCTGGAGGGGGACGGCCGGTGGGCGGGGGCGTTTTCCTCGGTGACGGGCGTCGGCCGGGAAGATGTGGCGGCGGCGGTTCGGAGCTGCTGGGCTTCGGCGTTTGCCGTGGACCCGCTGCGGCGGCTGGCGGGATGCGGGCTGGAGCTGGGTGCGCTAGAACTGGCCGTGCTGGTGCAGCCGGAAGTCGTTCCGGCGGCCGGGGGCGTCGCCCGGACCACGGCGGACGGGGTGACCGTGGAGGGGCTCCGGGGGCATCCAGGGGCGTTGCTTTCCGGGTGGGCCGAGGGCGCCAGGGACGGTGCGCTGGCCGACCTGGCCGGCTCTGCGACCGTGGCGGACGTGGCGGGGCTCGCCGGGCGGGTGTACACGGAGCTTGGCGACGATGTGATCGAGTGGGCGGATTGCGCCGGGAAGGTGTGGCTGCTTCAGTCGCTGCGGAGCGGGACATCGCCTACCGGCGAGCCGACTGCGCCGCTGCCGGTGGCCGGGACGCGGGTGCCGGGCAGGCCCGCGGCGCCCGGAACCGCGGCGGGGCCGCTGGTCGCCTGCCGGCCGCACGAGCCCGCGGCACGTGACTGCCAGGGCGCCATCGTCCTGGTGGACCGGCCGGTGCCAGGGCTGGCGCCGTTGCTCTTCGGCGCGCGGGGGGTCATCTCGCGGGCCGGGGCGGCCAGTTCACACCTCGCCGAGGTGGCCCGCAGCCTGGGCGTTCCCATGGTGGTCGGCTGCCGCCCCGAGGCGGTGACCGGGCCGGGCCCGGCCGCCGGTGCATGGTTCGCCACGATCAACGGCGGCACCGGCGAGGTGGTGCTGGTCCCAACGTGACGCCGGGCCGCGACCGGAGCGTACTCGGCACGCTGTTCGCAGGGTTTGCTCGTGGCCATCGAGTTGGTGTTTGAGACCCACTCCACAACCGTGGACAACGAGCAGGGGCGCGCTGCCGGCTGGCTGCCTGGCCAATTGTCACCGCAAGGGCAGGCACAGGCCCGTGAGCTGGGACGGCGGCGAAGCCGCGACCAGATTTCCGCGGTGTTCAGCTCCGACCTGGCCCACGCGGCCCAGACTGCATCGGTGGCCTTCGCCGGTTCCCCGCTCCCGGTGCTTTACGATCTGGCGGCTTGCATCGGCGGGACTCGGGTCCTGGCCAGCTGCGGTGCTCGCGGCTACCAGCCACGTTTGCGGCCACCAGCCGGGCTTGCGGCTACCAGCCGGGCTTGCGGCCCCAGGTCATGAAGTACATGAACGGCATCACCAGCGTGCCCGGATCAGCAAGGTGCTCGCGCACGGCATGATCGAGTTCGTCGAGTTCGGCTTCGTCAGCGATCCGTTGCTCCACGATGACTGGGCGCATGCCGCGTACTAGGTCGAGCCGGATGGTGCGGCGTGAGTCGCCCGCCGGGTGCAGGGGGGCCACGCACTCGGCGTCGACGTCGGTGAGGCCTGCCCGGCGGTAGAGCTCTGGCGTGCGGCGGCCGATGAACGGATCGGCGCCGTTGCGGCTGAAGGCCGCGCGGAAGATCTCGCAGAGCCGGTTCCAGGCCGGATGCGCCGGATAGCACAGCGAGTGCTCACAGTCGGCCTCCAGGCCGGCCACCCAGCCGCCCGGCCTGGCCAGCCGCGTCATCTCGGCGACAACTTCGGCGGGATCAGGGATTGTCACCAGCAGGGTGCGGGCGTGCACGAGGTCAAAGGAATCGGGCGGCAGCCCGGTATTCCTGGCGTCGGCCTCAACGACCTCGACGTTGCCCAGCCCGTGCTCAGCGGCGAACTGCCGGGCCATGGTCACGTGCAGCGGGTCAGCGTCCAGGCCGACCACCCGGCCGCCCGGGGCGACTCGCCCAGCGAGCAGATCGATGATGCCGCTTGGGCCGCAGCCCAGATCGACCGCGCTATGACCGTGACTCAGCCCTGTCCGGTCGAGCAGCCTCGTGCTGTAGGGCCGCAATTCCGCGGATTGCTGGCGCAACCGCGCGCTCTCTTCGCGGTCCCGGCCCAGCGCGTAGATAGCGGTCGCGCGCGGCGGCGCGGCAGGGGTGCCCCCCACTTCATCCGCCCAGGCGCCCTTGTCCATGAAACCCCCTGCCCACCACGGGTTCTGGGTACCGCCCCGCTCATGCTAGCCCGGCCCTGCTTTCAACCACGCTGCCGAGCCTGGCGCTGAGGGCCCATCCGCCCGCCCGGGCGCCGTAGCTGGCCCCGGCCCGGGCGCCGCCAGTGGCCCCGGGCAGCCTGCCGCGTCCGGCCAGCACGCCAGCCCCGGCCAGCCGATCAAGCCCAGCGCCGCCGGCCCCTCCGCCCGCCCGGCCAGGCCCGCTGCCAGCGCTGGAACTGCGCCTCAACCCCGACGGCGCCACCACCGCCACCAGCCCCGACCGCACCCGCACCCCGCACAGCCACAGCCCGCCGCCCCGCCAAGCCGCGTGACAAGGGCGCCAGCCCGTTCAGAGCGGGCGGGGGTCAGGCCTGCCAGGGGATGACGGCTGCTTCGCCGGCCAGCAACTGGCGGCGGGCGGCCTGCTCGTCGCTGATCACGTGCATGACCGCGTTGATCAGGGCAAGGTGGGTGAAGGCCTGGGGGAAGTTGCCCAGGTGCCGGCCGGACCGGGGGTCGATCTCCTCGGCGTAGAGCAACAGCGGGCTGGCGTAAGACAGCACCTTCTCGCACAGGTCGCGGGCCCGGCGCTGCTCGCCGATCTCGGCCAGGGCGGAGACGAGCCAGAACGTGCAGATGGTGAAGGTGCCCTCCTCGCCAGGCAACCCGTCGTCGGTCTCGTTCACCCGGTAGCGCAGCACCAGCCCGTCACGAGTCAACTCGTCCGCGATGGCCAGCACCGTCGCCCGGATCCGCGGGTCCTCCGGCGGGAGGAACCGGAGCAATGGCATCAGCAGCAGGGACGCGTCCAGCGCCGTCGTGCCGTAATGCTGGCAAAACACGCCACGGTCGTCGAGGGCGTTGGCGCAGATGTCGGCGTGGATCTCGTTGGCCGCCTTCCGCCACATCCTGGCCACGTCGTGATCGTCGCGGAGCTTGGCCAGCCGCGCGCCACGGTCGGCGGCGACCCAGCACATCACCTTCGAGGATGTGAAGTGCTGCGGCTCCCCGCGGATCTCCCAGATGCCGCGGTCCGGCTCCCGCCAGTTCTCCAGGGCATGCTCCACCTGCTGCTTCACGACCTGCCAGATCCGCTCGTCCAGCCGGTCCCGTGACTTGGTGTGCAGGTAGACCGATTCGAGCACGGTGCCCCACACGTCATTTTGCCGTTGCTGGTAGGCGGCGTTGCCGAGCCGCACCGGGCGCGCATCCTGATAGCCCTGCAGGTGGTCGAGGATCCGCTCGGTGAGGTCAGCGGTGCCGTCGATGCCATAGACGATCTGGAGGTTGCCGCCGTCACGTTCGGCCAGGTCGGCGATGTATGCGAAGTAGTCGTTGGCTTCCCAGTCGAAGCCGAGGGTGTACAGGCCCCACAGCGCGAACGTGGCGTCGCGGATCCAGCTATAGCGGTAGTCCCAGTTCCGCTCCCCGCGCGGGGTCTCGGGCAGCGATGTCGTGGCGGCCGCCGCGATGGCGCCGGTCGGGGCGAACGACAGGCCCTTGAGCGTCAGCGCGCTTCTGGTGAGGTGGCTCCGCCAGCGGTGGTCGGGGAAGTTGCCGCGGGCCAGCCAGTGCTGCCAGTGGTGCGCCGTCCATGTCAGGCGTTTGTCGGCGTCCTTGTAGTTCTTCGGCGGCGGCCGGCTGCCCCAGGACAGCGCGCAGAACCGGGTGTCCCCCTCCCGCAGCAGCGTCCGTCCGCGTGCCGACGGCCCCTCGATGCCGAACCGGATGTCCGAGGTGAGGGTTACCGGCATCGTGTCCTCGGCGGACGCGACCGCCTGGTAATAGCCCCCGTTGGGACGGCTCCAGTGAGCCCGCTGCATTCCGTAGCCGAACACCGGCTCGCAGTCCAGCGCCAGCTGCACCGAACCCTGCACGCAGCGCACCGTGCGCAGCAGTATGTGCTCGGAGTCGTAGTCGGTCGGCGGCCTGATGTGCTTGGTGTGTCCCGGGTGCTCGTGCCGCCAGGGACCCATCACCAGGCAGTCGCGCACGACGACCCAGCCCTCGCCGCAGTCCCAGCTCGTCTCCAGCACCATCGTCCCGGGCAGGTAGCGCCGGTCGGCCGGCACCTCGACATCCTCCGGGCCGAACCGGAACGAGCCCGCGCTCCGGTCTAGGATGGCACCGAACAGGCTGGGGCAGTCCATCCTGGGCAGGCACATCCATTCGATGGCGCCGCTCGGCGCGACCAGCGCCGTCACCTCGCAGTCGGACAGGAAGCCGTAGTCCGCGATCGGCGGGTAGGCCGAGAACTCCCCGGTTCTGCTGATCAGCCCTAGCTCGAGCGCCTCTTCCACGAGCGACTCGTTCTCGACGGCGTCAGGTTCGAGCGGTTCGGGCTCGGGCGTTTCAGGCTCACCATCGGTCATTCAGGTTCTCCCTGTTTGCCGCGGGTATGTCAGGTAGCTACCCAGTGTCCACCCGAAGCATCCTCGGTCACTTCCCGCGGTATACCCGGTAGTCGAGGGCTGCGACCGCGAGGACCACGACGGCGGCGCACAGACCGAGACCCAGCGCGGGCAGCGCCGGGACGGCCAGGCCGAGCAGCCCGAGCACGACGACGGCGCCGAGCCGGGTCCACGGGACCACCCGCCAGACGGCGAACTTGAACGCGGCATGCCCGGCGATGAACAACGCCGTCCCGCCGAGGGTGAGCCACCCGGTCGAGACCACCCCCACCGCGCCGGGCGCGGACAGCACCACCACGTCCGAACAGCTCCACGTTGGTCACCCGGGCGGTGCGCTCCCTCGTGCGCAGCAGGCCGGATGTCGCCTCGGTCACTGTCTCAGATGCTCGAGCATGACCTCATGATGGCGCAGCACCGCCGTCTGCGCGGCTCGGGCATCGCCGGCCGCGACCGCGTCGAGGATCGCCTGATGAATTTCCAGCACAACGGGCGCCCCCCGCCCCGCCAGCCATCCTGGCTCGGTCTCCGTGCTGACCCAAAGCTCGTGTTCCTGGCTGAGCACGGCCGTGTGCACGCCCTCGTACAGGGCAGTCAGGCACGCGTTGCCCGCGGCCCGGACGACGTTCGCGTGGAACACGGTGGCGGCGGCGCTCCACGCCGCCGCGCTGCCGGTGGCACCGGCCCGGACTGGGGCAGAATTGGCATAGCCACTTACCAATGGAGGTCACGATCCCCAGTGCGACCGAGTTGCGCCGGCTGGCCACGGCCATCCGGTTGCGCGCCGTGGCGATGGTGGCGCCGCAGGGTTTCGGCTACCTGGGGCAGGCCCTTTCGGCCGCCGAACAGTACGCCGCCGTCTACGGCGCGGCGTACCGGCGCGGGTCCGACCGGGTGGTCTGCTCGCCGGGGCACTACGTCATCGCGGCCTACGCCGCGGCCGCCGAAACCGGCCTCATCGACGAGGCGGCCCTGGCCAGCTACGGGCAGAACGGATCCGCGCTGGAGGCGATCGGCACCGAACGCAGCCCGGTCCCGGAGTACACCTGCGGCTCGCTTGGCCAGGGGCTGTCCGCGGCGGCGGGTTTCGCGCTGGGCGACCGCCTGGCGGGCCGGGACGACACGCGCACGTTCGCGTTCCTGTCCGACGGCGAACTCCAGGAAGGCCAGGTCTGGGAGGCGGCGATGTTCGCCGGGCATCACCGGCTGGCCCGGCTCACCGTCCTGCTCGACGCGAACAACTCGCAGGTGGACGGCCCGGTGGACAGCATCACCACGATCGAGCCGGTGGCCGCGAAATGGCAGGCGTTCGGCTGGGACGCGGCTGACCTGGACGGGCACGACGTCGTAGCGATCGCGGCCGCGCTCGCCGGGCCGGCCGACCGACCCCGGGCGCTGATCTGCCGCACCTCGACCCGGCACGGGCTGGCCTGCCTGCCCCCCGACGCGGACGGGCACTTCATCAAGCTGCCCGCGGACCTCGCCGGGATGGCGGCCGCCGAGCTCAGCACCCGCCTTGCCGCGGAAACGGCCAGCGATGGCTGAGCCGTACCGCCCGCCCTACCGCACGGTGGTCAAGCCCTATGGCCGGGCCCTCGTGGAACTGGCCCGCCGGCGCCCGGAGGTCGTGTGCATGTCCGGGGACCTGACCCGGCAGTGTGAGGTCGATCTGTTCCAGGCCGAGTTCGGCGACCGGTTCATCTACGCGGGCATGGCCGAGGCCAACATGATCGGCGTGGCCGGCGCCCTGGCCCGGCAGGGATTCATGCCGTTCGTGCACTCGTTCGGCGTGTTCACCACGCGCCGGCCGCTGGACCAGATCGTCAACGCCGTGGCCTACCCGCGGCTGCCGGTGCGGCTTGTCGGCTTCATGCCCGGCGTCTCCAGCCCCGGCGGGCCCAGCCACCAGGCGATCGAAGACGTCGCCTTGATGCGCGCGATCCCGGGCATGACGGTCATCGATGTCGCGGACGCGACCGAGACGGCCCAGGTGGTTGCCGCGATAGCCGACGTTCCCGGCCCGGTCTACCTGCGGCTCAGGCGCGGCGAGATCCCGGTGATCTTCCCCGCGGATCACCGCTTGTCACTGGACCGGGCCCAGGTGCTTGAGTGGCGCGGGGCGGAAATCGGCGGGGGCGCGCCGACGACCGGGGGCGCGGGCACCGAGGGCGGCGGGGTTACCTCGGGCGGCGCGCAGACCTCTGGCGGCGGGGTGACCCGCGGCGGGGCGCAGATCGCCGGGGCGGCCGTCACCGAGGGCGGCGGGCACAGCGCGGGCGGCGCGGTCACCCGGGGCGGGGCACAGACCGCGGGCCTGGCCGACACCGACGGCGGCGGGGTCAGCGCGGGGGGCGGCGTGAGGCGCGGCGGCGCCGGGATCCGTGGCGAGGCGTGGACTTCTGTTTCCGGCGTAGCCGCATCCTGCGACGTGGCATTGCTTGTCAGCGGCATGATGATCGCCCCTGCCCTTGCTGCGGCCCGCATTCTGCGGGCGGCCGGCGCTGTCACCGTAATAGTCAATATTCCCGTCATCAAGCCGTTGGACACGGCCACAGTCCTGTCTGTTGCCAGATCAGCCAAGACGGTCGTCACCGCCGAGAACCACTCGGTCATCGGCGGCCTGGGCTCCGCCGTCGCGGAAACCCTGGCCGAGGCCGGCCTGGGCCGCCCCCTGCGCCGCGTCGGCCTGGCCGACACCTTCGCCGAAGGCGCCCGCGATGCCCCGTACCTGTTCGCCAAGTACGGGCTGTCGACCCAGCACATCGTGGACGCGGCCTGGCAGGTGCTCCATCGCCCCGGACCTGCCCCTCGCGCGCCCGCCCTGCCAGCTGACGCCGGCGAATACGCGCCCGTCTAGCCCTTAAAGGAGCCGACATGGTTCAGAATTACGACGCCACGGCGCAGTCGATCCCGATCGCATCTCCGGGAGCGACGCTAGGGACGGACTGGGAGCAGCGGGTTGATTTTGCCCGGCTGCGGGCCGACCGCGCGGGGAAAGTCCGCGATGCGCTAGCCCGTTCTGAAATCGGATCCCTGATTTTGTTCGATATGAACAACATTCGGTATGCAACCGCTACGCATATCGGGAACTGGGCCCGGGATAAGCTGTTCCGTTGCTGCCTGGTGATGCGGGGGCAGGAGCCGATCCTGTGGGATATCGGGTCGGCGGCCAGGACGCACCAGATGTTCGCGCAATGGAATGACAGGCAGAACTGGCGGGCCGGGATTTCCAGCTGGCGCGGCGCCATTCCGGAGGAGGTGGGGGTCGAGCGCGGCAACGCCCGGCGGCTGGCCGGTATCCTACGCGATCACGGCCTGGGCACCGAGCCGGTCGGGGTGGACGTGGTGGAGCTTCCGGTGCTGCGCGCGCTGGAGGCAGAGGGCCTGCATATCACCGACGGGCACGGTTTCATGCAGAATATCCGGGCCATCAAGACCGCCGATGAGATCGCGCTGCTGGACCATTCCGCCGCCCTTGTGGACGGCGCCTACGACGAGCTGTACCGATACCTGCGCGCGGGCATCAGGGAAAACGCCTGCGTCGCGCTGGTGACCCGGTACCTGTATGAGAACGGCTCGGAAGAGGTGGAGGCGGTCAACTCGATTTCCGGTGAGCGGTGCAGCCCGCATCCCCATGTGTTCTCCGACCGGCTGATCCGGCCCGGCGACACCGCCTACTTCGACATTATCCACTCGTTCAACGGCTACCGGACCTGCTATTACCGGACGCTCAACGTCGGCAGCGCGGACCGGCAGCAGCGTGCAGCGTACCGTCGGGCCCGCGAGTTCATGGACAACGCGATCTCCGAGATCCGCCCCGGGGCGACCTCCGCCGACGTGGTGCGGCACTTTCCCGCGGCCACGGAGTTCGGCTTCGCCGACGAGGAGGAGGCGTTCGGCCTGCAGTACTGCCACGGGCTTGGCCTGTCGAACTGGGAACGCCCGCTGATGAGCCGGTACCACTCGTTCGAGCATCCGGTCGAACTGAAAGAGGGCATGGTGTTCGCGATCGAGACGTACTGGCCGGCCCCGGACGGGTCGTCGGCGGCCCGGATCGAGGAGGAGGTGGTGGTCACGCCGGGTGGCTGCGAACTGCTGACCAGGTTCCCGGCCGACCAGCTGTACGTGGCCGGCACCAGGCTGTTCACCGGCGCGGACCATTACCCAGGCGGGACGTAGACGGCGCCGTGCTCGACCGCCTGGTAGATGTCCATGCCGACCGGGCGGCGCTGTTCCTCGGCCAGTTGGCCGAGCAGGCCCGCCGCCCGGGCCAGCAGCGCGAACCCGCGCAGCAGGTCGGCGGGCAGGCCGAGGTCAGCCAGGGCCGCTCCGCAGGTGCCCGCCCCGTTCAGCGGCAGGGTACGCCCGAGGACCTGCGGGTGTACCCGCCCTATCGCCTCGAACAGGCGCAGGTGCGGCCCGTGGGTACCCTCCTCCTCGGCGATGCTGATCAGCGCCGGGGTGCGCGGGTCGGTGACCTTGTGTATCGGGTGCCCGAGGCCCGGGACGAACCGGCGCTGCTCGCGCGCCCGCCGCACGGCGGCCAGCGCGAGGGCGTCGAAGGCCGCGTCGTCGCCGGGCGGTTCGGCCGCCCCGGCGAGGGTGTCGGCCAGGAACCGGCCGGTGTCCTCGGTGACGCCGAGGAAGCGGGAACCACCGCCGAGCAACCCGGCGGCCAGCGCCCCCTGGACCGAGTCGGGCGCGCTGAGGTAGGTGAGCCGGGCGGCGATGGCCGTCGGGGTGAAGCCGTGGTCGGCGAGCGCGACCAGCACGGCCTCGAACACCCGGACCTGGCCGGGCGCCGGGCGCTGCTGTGTCACCAGCCACAGCGCCAGTTCCCCGAAGCCGACTTTGCCCATCAGGTCGGTGGCGAGGTCCTGGCCGAGCAGGGTGATGCTGTCGGCGTCCGAGGTGCCCAGCGAAGTGGCGAAACGGGGCGCTGGTTCGGTCATGGGCTCGTCCTTTCTCCCCCGCCGCGCCACGGCGGCGGGGCGGGCGGGGCGGCGAGCCAGGCGCGGATCTGGTCGCCATGCTCGTCCAGGCCCGGCGGGGGCAGCGGGTAGCTCGGCGGTGTCGCGGAGAAGTCAACCGGGTGCCGGATAGTGGGCGTGCCGCCCGCGGTCGCGACCGGCCGCAGGCCGATGCTGCGGGCGAACTCGACCCCGGCATCCACCGTGTTGATCGGGCCGCAGGGCACGCCAGCGGCGATCAGCAGGTCGAACCATTCCGCCGACGACCGGGCCGCCAGCCGCTCGACCAGCAGCGGCCGCAGTTCCGCCCGGTGGGCTGTGCGGCCGCCGGTCGTGGCGAACCGCGGGTCGTCGGCTAGCTGCGGCGCCCCGATCACCTCGCACAGCCGGCGGAACTGCCGGTCGTTGCCCGCCGTGACGATGAGTTCGCCGTCCGCGGTGGGCAGCGGTTCGTACGGCGTCAGGCTGGGATGGGAGTTGCCCATCCGGAACGGGACCACCCCCCCGGCGACGTAGGCGGTGGTCTGGTTCACCATCCCGGACAGCGCCGAGCCGAGCAGCGTCGACTCGACGTGCTGCCCTTCGCCGGTGGCCGAGCGGTGGTGCAAAGCGGCGAGGATCGCGATGGCCGTGTGCAGGCCGGTCATCACGTCGATCACGGAGATGCCCGCGCGCTGCGGCGGGCCGTCCGCCTCGCCGGTGAGGCTCATCAGGCCGGACACGGCCTGCGCCATCAGGTCGTACCCCGGCAGGTGGGCGCCGCCGGTGGTGCCGAAGCCGGTGATGGAGGCGTAGATGATGCCAGGGTTGGCCGTGCGGACGGCGTCGTAGTCCAGGCCGTACCGTGCCAGCCCACCGGGCTTGAAGTTCTGCACCATGATGTCGGCCCGGCAGGCGAGTTCGGCGGCCGCGGCGCGGCCGGCGCGGTCTTTCAGATCGAGCGCCACCGACCGCTTGTTCCGGTTGATCGCGAGGTAATACGTAGCGACCCCATCCCGGGTCGGCGGGACCCAGCCGCGGGTGTCGTCCCCGGCGGGGCTCTCCACCTTGATCACGTCCGCGCCCAGGTCGGCGAGCAGCATCGTGCAGTACGGGCCGGCCAGGACCCGGGAGAAGTCGGCCACCAGCAGCCCGGCCAGCGGGCCGGGACGAGCGTCGCCCTCAGCCATGCCTAGGTTGGCCGGTAATAAAGGACGTCACCGTGGTGGTCGGTGGCCACGCAGAACGTCGAGCTCGCACAGCTAAGAGTATTGATTGCCGTGGCGCCGTCCACCACGGTCACCGGGGACCACGTCCCGCCCTGGTAGACCACCGCCCCGCCGGTGGCATTGGTGGCCACGCAGAAATCCCGGACCGGGCAGGAGACCGTGAGCGCGGTGCTGGTCATGGGGCTCACGTGCCACTTTCCCTCGGTGAAGACCGCGGCGTTACCGGCGTTGTCCACTGCCACGCAGAACGTGGCCGTGGCGCAAGACACCGCGGTGAACGAATGGCCGGCGTCGATCGCAGCGGCGCCGGTCCACGAGCTGCCGTGGTAGGTGTAGGCGCCGCCGCCGCTGTCAACGGCCACGCAGAAACTGGCGTTCGCGCAGGACACCCCGGTCAGGCCGCCGCCGCTGGTGTCCACGTTGAACGGCTGCCAGCCACCGCGGGTTTCGGCGTACGCCACGCCGCTGCTGTCGCTGGCCATGCAGAAGGTGACGGTGGGGCAGGACAGCCCGGTGAAGGCGCCGGTGCCTGTGTCCACCAAGCCCGGGCTGCTCCAGACTCCGTTCTTGAGCCCGAACGCGTCGCCCGCGTTGTCCAACGCGACGCATCTGGTGGCGGTGGCGCAGGAGATAGCCACCAGCCTGGCCGCTGAGTCGGTGGCCACGCGATGCCAGCCGGCCGGCGGCTTGGACGACAGCACGGCGCCGCTGCTGTCAGCCGCGTAGCAGGCCGAGGTAGTGGGGCAGGAGACCCCGGTGATGACGGCGCCACCGTCGGTTTGCACCGGGATCGGCGCGGCCCAGCCCGGTAGCTGGACCGGCTGGGCGGGGCTGGACGGCGCCGGGGAAGTGCTTACCCCCGAGGGGGTTGTGCTCGCCCTGGCGACCGGCGGGCTGGGCGGCGCGGTCAGCTTGGCCGCGTAGTGATGGTGCAGAGCGACGGCGCCGACTGTGCCGCCTGCGCCCAGCACGGCCACGACCACCACGATCGCGATCACCCGGAAGCGGCGGGAGCGCCAGGGCCGGGGTTCGGCAGCCGACCCGGGTTCTTCTGCCGAGGGTGGGCCGTCGTCGTGATGCACGCCGCCGTCGGGACCGGGCTCATCCCGCGGTTTTGTGCTGCTCCGCCAGGTACGGGGAGCATCGGGCGGAACCGTGAACCGCAGGTCGGTCGGCATGGTGGTGATAGTCCCGCCGTTCGCGACCGGCGGCGGGACAGCCTTCGACGCGGGCGGGGCGGGCTTCGGCTCCGTCGCCGGCTCCGGCTCGAGGACCTGCTCCGGCTCGGGGACCTGCTCCGGCTCGGGGACCTGCTCCGGCTCGGGGACCTGCTCCGGCTCGGTGATCGGCCCCCGGGGGGCGACCGCTGTCGAAGGCAAGCCAGCCCCGGGGACATCCTCGTCAGCACCGGCGATGAAGTCGGCGAACGAACCGCTGCTGTAGTCCATCGTGAGCGGAGCCGCGGCAGCCATCACGGGCACGCCGCCCACGAGCGGCAGCATTTCACCGCACGTTCCGCAAAAGAGCGCGCCGGCTCTGCTGGCGTGACCCTGACTGCAGAAACGCCTCAGCTCATCGCCGCAAACCTCGCAGGATGCCATTCCGGGGGAGACGGAATGCCCCAGCGCGCAAGTTGACACCGTGTCCCGCTCTCGCTCACACGTCACCGGTTCGAAATGGTAGGGCAGATGTCAGCGGCCGGCGGCGCGGTTGGGGAAGGTGATGCCATTCCCCGGCCCCGCCAGGCCAGCCCGGCGGCAGGCAGGTTCCCGGGTCACGATGACACGGGAGCGCCCATCGCCCACAGCGCCGGCTCGTCCCAGGCGCCGACGATCGCCACGTCCGGGTTCTGGCGCCGGAGCCTGGCGAAGGTTTCGGCGAGAAGCTGGAGCCGCACGGTCATCGGGATCTGGGCGAGCAGGGGCGCGAGGCCGGGCGGGGCGGCGAGCTCGGTGACCGCCATTCCTTCCGCGCGGGCCGCGTCGGCGACGGCGCCGGTCAGGCCGTCGGGGTCCGCCGCGGGCGCCAGCACCACAAACCCGTCCGCCGCCGTGTAGGGGACGGCGCCGCCGTGCAGCAGGCGGTCGGTGTCGAAGCCCTCGGCGAGCATCCGGGCCGCCTCCCGTATCTTCAGCGCGCCCTCCCGCGCGGTGATCGCCCACGGCCCGCAGCCGACGATTGCCAGGCTGCGGGCGGGCACCGCGACCGGCGCGGGGTCCGGGTCCGCGCAAACCTCCCGGACCTGCGCCGCGGCGAGTGCCAGCTGATCGGGGGCGCCATCCGGTGCGCCCAGCGCGTAGGCGAGCCGGGCCAGCACCGCCAGCGTTGCGGTGTAGCTCACCGAGTAGGTATGCGATTCGTCCGGGGGGACGGTCTCGATCGCCTCGGGCCAGCCCCGGCCGACTCCGGTGACCGATACCACCGGCACTCCCGCGGCCAGCGCACCGGCCCGGGCGCGGGCCGCGTACGCGGTCTCCGCCGTGTGCGTGATCACGCAGACGGCGTCCCCCGCGCGCGGCCCGTTGCCCCACCGCGCCCAGGTGGCGGCCGGGTAGGCGTACGCGTCGCGGCCCGCCCGGGCCAGCATCATCGCCCCGAGTTCCGCCGCGTGCAGGCTGGTGCCCGTGCCCACCAGCACGACCCGGCGGGCCTGGGCAAGCACGTCCGCGGGCCCGGACAACTCGAGCCCGGCGATGCGCTCCAGGGCGTCGGCCTGAGAGTTGATCATGCGCAGCAGCGCGGTTGCCATGCCCGTCCCTCCGGTCAGCACTCGATGACGTTGACCGCCAGGCCGCCGCGGGCGGTCTCCTTGTACTTGTCCTTCATATCCGCGCCGGTCTCCCGGAGGGTCTTGATCGCCTTGTCCAGCGACACGTGGTGCGTGCCGTCGCCGCGGACCGCCATCCGGGCCGCGGTGATGGCCTTGACCGAGGCGATGGCGTTGCGCTCGATGCACGGGATCTGGACCAGCCCGCCCACCGGGTCGCAGGTGAGGCCGAGGTTGTGCTCGACGCCGATCTCCGCGGCGTTCTCGACCTGCTCCGGTGACCCGCCGAGCACTTCGGCGAGGCCGGCCGCGGCCATCGAGCAGGCCGAGCCGACCTCGCCCTGGCAGCCGACCTCGGCGCCGGAGATCGAGGCGTTCTGCTTGAACAGGGCGCCGATCGCGGCGGCGGTGAGCAGGAGGGCCACCACGCCGTCGTCGTTCGCGCCCGGCACGAACGTGACGTAGTAGTGGAGCACCGCCGGGATGATCCCGGCCGCGCCGTTGGTGGGGGCGGTGACCACCCGCCCGCCGGAGGCGTTCTGTTCGTTGACGGCAAGCGCGTAGAGCGTCACCCACTCCATGGCGTACAGCGGGTCGGCGGGGTCGCCGGTGCGTTCCAGCGTCTCGCGCAGGCTCCTGGCCCGGCGGCGGACTTTCAGGCCGCCGGGCAGCACCCCGTCCGCGTGGCTTCCAGCTTCGACGCACTCCTGCATCACCCGCCAGATCCGCAGCAGGCCGGCCCGGACCGCCGCTTCGTCCCTGCGGACAAGCTCGTTGGCCATCATCACGCCGCTGATCGGCAGGCCCGTTTTCTCAGTGTGGGCGAGCAGTTCCGCTCCGGTGTCGAAGGGGTACGGCACCGGCGTGGCGTCCGCCTCGATCCGGGGCGCGCCATGCTCGTCCTCGCCGAGCACGAAGCCGCCGCCGATCGAGTAGTAGGTGCGTTCCATCAGGCTCTCGCCCTGGTCGTCCACGGCGACGAAGAGCATCGCGTTGGAGTGGAACGGCAGGCGCTTGCGACGGTGCAGGACGATGTCTGAGTCGGGGTCGAAGGTGATCTCGCGGCCCCCGGGCAGGGTGAGCCGGCGGGTCTCGCGGACCCGGGCCACCAGCGGCTCGGCGGCCACCGGGTCCACGGTCTCCGGATGCTCACCGCTCAGCCCGAGCACCACCGCCTTGACGCTGCCGTGGCCGTGCCCGGTGGCGCCCAGCGAGCCCAACAACTCCACCCGCAGCCCGGAGACCCCCTCGGCGGGCAGTGACTCGGCGAACATCCCCGCCGCTCGCATCGGCCCGACGGTGTGTGAACTTGACGGGCCGATGCCTATCTTGAACAGGTCGAACGCGCTGATCGCCATGGCCCGGCTCCTCTCACTCGCGCTAGGGCACGGATCTGCCGCGCACCCGTTCTCCGGCCGGGTCGAACGGCGGGCGCAGCGAGACCGTCACGGCCCGGATTTCACCGCCCACGTTCACCTGGTAGGAACCAGTGCGGACGAACTCCGGCGTGACCGGGTCACCGACCGGATCCCAGATATAGGCCAGGCCAGCCGTCGCACCGAGAGCTTCCCCCCAGGCCGCCGAGGTAACCTGGCCCGCGGCCAGGCCATCCCGCAGCACAAGCTCGCCGCCCCACATCATCGTGTCCGGGTCATCGGCAACCAGGGAGACCAGCCGCCGTCGTGGACCCTCCGCCCTGGTCTTCTCGACCGCTTCCCGGCCAAGAAAGCTTATGTCGGTGCGGAGCTTGCAGGCGAAACCGAGCCCGGCTTCGACCGGCCCGTAGTCGGGGGTCAGCTCCCGCCCGTAGGCCCGGTAGCCCTTCTCCAGGCGCATCGACTCGATCGCGTAGTAGCCGGCGTTGACCAGCCCGAACTCACGCCCGGCCCGGGTCAGCAGCTCGAACACGCCGACCGCGAACTCGCACGGCACATACAGCTCCCAGCCCAGCTCGCCGACGTAGGTGATCCTGGTCGCCCGGACGGTGAAGTAGCCGAGGCTGATCTGCCTGCTGGCCCGGAACGGAAATGCCTCGTCGGACAGGTCGTCGTCGGACAGTGAGGCGAGCAGGTCCCGGGACCGTGGCCCCATCACGCCGAACACCGCGTACGCCGAGGTCACATCGACCAGCCGGGCCCGGGCGCCAGGGGACATCCGCGTGGTGATGTGGTGCTTGTCCCGTTCGGTGGTCGCCGCGCTGCTGATCAGCAGGTAGTCCAGCTCCGAAACCCGGGTCACGGTGAGGTCGGACTCATAGGCGCCGCGTTCGTTAAGCATGCCGGTATAGACCGTCCACCCGGGATCGACGGCCACGTCCGCGGTGCACAGCCACTGCAGGGCCTTCTCCGCGTCCGGCCCGGTGAGCAGGTACTTGGAGAACGAGGTCTGGTCGAACAACGCCACGTCCCGGCGGGCGGCACGCTGCTCCGCCGCGCAGGCGGGCAGCCAGTTCTGCGCCCCCCAGGAGTACTCGATGACCGGCGCCTCCCCCGGCGGCGCGAAGAAGTTCGGCCGCTCCCAGCCCATGCGGCTGCCGAAACAGGCGCCGGCGCCGGCCAGCAGGTGGTGCACCGGGGAGCGGCGGAACGGGCGGGCCGTGGCCAGCTCACGGTTCGGCCAGGGCATCGCGTAGTGCAGGCCGAGGATCTCGCCGACCCGGTCGCGCAGCCAGCGGTTGTTCCCGTGGAACGAGGCGAACCGCCGGATGTCGGAGCCGGTGAGGTCGATGCCGGGGTCGCCGGTGAGGATCCACTGCGCCAGCGCCTGGCCGGCGCCGCCCGCGGAGGCGATGCCGACCGAGTTGAACCCGGCCGCCACGAAGAAGTTGCGGCACTCAGGCGCTTCCCCGATGAGGAACTGGTTGTCCGGCGTGAAGCTCTCCGGGCCGTTGTACATCTTCTTGATTCCGGCCGTGCGCAGCGCGGGCACCCGCAGCTGCGCCTGGTCGGCCAGCAGCGAGAAGTGGTCCCAGTCCTCGGGCAGCAGCTGGAACTCGAACGGGTGGGGCAGCGCGTCGGGCGCCACCCACGGCTTGGCGTTGGGCTCGAACCCGCCCACGACCAGGCCGCCCACCTCCTCCTTGAAGTAGGTGTAGCCGTCCGGGTCGCGCAGGATCGGCAGGTCGCGGTGGACGCCCTCGATCGGCTCGGTGACCACGTAGAAGTGCTCGCACGAATGCAGCGGCACGGTTACCCCGCACCACGCGCCCACCTGCTTGGCCCACTGGCCTGCGCAGTTGACCACGATCTCGGCCTCGACGTCGCCGCGCGCGGTGCGGACCCCCGTAACCGCACCGCGCGCGGTGAGCACACCGGTTACCCGGGTGCGCTCGGCGATAACCACGCCCGCATCCCTGGCGCCCTTGGCCAGCGCGTAGGTGAGATCGGCGGGGTTGGCTTTGCCGTCGTCGGGCAGCCAGGCCGCCCCGCACAATCCGGTGGTATCCATGACCGGCCACAGTTCGCCCGCGCGCTCCGGGGTGATGATCTCGCACGCCAGGCCGTACGCTTCCGCCGTGGCGGCCGTACGGCGCAACTGGACCAGGCGCTCCGGGGTCCGCGCCACGATGACGCCGCCGCAGCGGACGAACCCCGTATCCAGGCCCACCTCCCCGGCCAGCCGGGAGTACAGCTCGGTGGAGTACTGGACCAGGCGGGTCCCGCTCTCCGAGGCGCGCAACTGGCCGACGAGCCCGGCCGCGTGCCAGGTGGTCCCGCAGGACAGCTGGCCCTGCTCCAGCAGGAGCACATCGCGGCAGCCGGCTGCGGCCAGGTGGTAGGCGACGCTGGTCCCGATCACCCCCCCGCCGATGATCACGACGCGGGCGCGCTGCGGCAGCTCAGCCATCGATTACCTAGTCCTCTCCCTGCGCATCGTCCAAGAGCCCCGGACTCTGCTTGCCCGGGCGACGACCCCCGGAGCCCCCGATGCCCGGCTCCGCGCCCTTAGTCCGCACGCTGCACGTCCTCAAGGAGCCGGGCAAAGTCGGAGCTAGTGAAACCCTGCGCCGCGCCCTCGAAGCGCTCCATCGCCCACGCCCAGAAATCGAAGTCCAGCGGGCTGGTCGCGTGCTGGATCGCCCCCCAAAGCGTCCAGCCGTACTTGCCCATCAGGCCGAGGATCCGGGCCCTAGCGATCTTGTTCCGCAGCGCCGTCCCGTAGTAGCCGGCGATCAGCTCGGCCAGCGCGTCCAGGGACAGCCCGCACTCGCCCCAGATGTTGCCCAGCTCGAAACAGGGGTCGTTGTTGCCCGAGTACTCGTAGTCGATCAGCCAGATCCGTTCCCCGTCGTCGATGAAGTTCGCGGCGAGCAGGTCGTTGTTGCAGGGGACGGTGGCGGTCTGGCGGACCGCGAGCGCCGCGCGGGCGTCGGCGACGTGCCCCATCAGGTCGTCGTAGCCGGCCGGGATGGCAAATCCGTGCTCGCGGGCCACGGCCCGGTAGCGCTGCTGGATGGCGAACATGTCGAACTCGCCGAGGAACCTCGGGCCGGCGTGCAGCAGGCGGCAGGCCCGGGCGATCCGGCCGATGTTCGCGGGGCTGGTCACGTCGGCGTTGCCGAAGGTGCGCCCCTCGATATAGCCGAGGACCAGCAGGCTGTCCTCGGGCTGGTAGGCCACCACCGGGGCGCCGACACCGGCCCGGGCCGCGGCCACGGAGTTGTGATGCTCGTGGTCCCGGTTGATCGCCAGCATGTCGCCACGGGACCAGACCCGGGCCACGAACGCCCCGTCGGGGGTTGTCACCTTGTAGTTCCGGTTGGTCAGTCCGCCCGGCAGAGGGGTCACCGACCGGGGGGTCCGGGCCAGCGCCGGGACGCGGTCGAACAACTCGGAGACATCGGGCACAGAGACGAGAGTAGACCCTTAAGGTCTAGACGAAAATAGACGCGCAATCCCGTGTCACCAAAGGTCTAGACAGTTAGGCCTCAAGGAGCCTACGCTACGCCTCATTCTGCGCAGCACCGCAACGGAAGGACCAGCGGGATGAGCGCCAGCCCCAGCACCTCGAGCGATCATCAGTCCGATGCGGCCGATCTGGCGCGTTTCGGGTACCAACAGGAATTGAAGCGCGGGCTGGGGCTATTCAGCTCGTGGGCGGTCGCGTTCAGCTACATCTCACCCTCGACCGGCATCTTCACGCTGTTCGCGCTCGGCCTGACCACTCTCGGCGGGGTTTTCATCTGGACCTGGCCGGTGGTGGCCCTCGGCCAGTTCATCATCGCGCTCAACTTCGCGGAGGTGACCAGCCACTATCCCGTGGCCGGCTCGGTGTTTCAGTGGACCAAGTACATGGCGGGCCGGACCTATTCATGGTTCACCGGCTGGATCTACTTCTTTGCCGGAGTCCTGACCGTCGCCGGCGTGGTTGCGACGCTGCCACTGGCGCTCATCCCGGCCTTGGAAGGGCTCGGCTGGCACAGCCTGGGCCTCACCCTGCACACCGAACTGGTCTTCGCCTTGATCACCCTGGCGGTGATCACGGTGCTTAATATCTACGGCGTCCGGCTGGTCGCGCTGATCAATAACACCGGCGTCGTCTTCGAGATCCTCGGCATGTTCGTGTTCGCGCTGATCCTGATGGCTTTCCACAACCACCAGGGCTTCAAGGTCGTGACCAACAGCGCCGGCATCCCAGTCAACGGCAGCACGTTCCTGGCCGCGATGTTCATGTCGCTGTTCGTCATCTACGGCTTCGACACCGCGTCCACGCTGTCTGAGGAGACCCGGGATCCGCGCCGCGCCGCCCCCAAGGCCGTCCTGTACTCGGTCATCGGCGCGTTCATCATCGGCGGCGTGTTCCTGCTGGGCACCCTGGTCGCGATCCCGAACATGCACACCGCGGTCGCCAACGCCTGGTCCCCGGTCAACATCATCGAGGCCAACTTCTCGACCGGGTTCGCCACGACCTACCTGCTGGTGGTCTCCGCCGCCATCTTCGTCTGCTGCCTGTCGATCATGGCGGCCACGATCCGGCTGTGCTTCGGCATGTCGCGGGACAACACGCTGCCGTTCTCCAAGCCGCTGTCGCGGGTGTCGCCCAGCCTGCACACCCCCATCTGGACCTGTATCGTGGTCGCGCTCCTGGCGGCCGTGCCGTTCATCCAGTTCTCCGGCGCCGCCACCATCGCGATCGCGGCGACCGCGATGATCTACTTCAGCTACTTCATGGGGAACATCGCCATCCTGCGGGCTCGCGCCGCCGGCTGGCCCAGGACGAAGGCGCCGTTCGGGCTGGGCGGCTGGGGCATGCTGGTCAACATCGTCGGCCTGCTCTACGGCGGCGCGATGCTGGTCAACTTCGCCTGGCCGCGGGCGGCGAGCAACCCGAAACCGGAGCAGACGGTCGTCGCAGGCGTGCAGCTGCTCGACTTCCACATCGATTTCCTGAACAAGATCCCCATCTTGTGGACCGTGTTCGTGTTCATCGTCGTGGTCGGCGCCATCTACTACCTTGCGGTGGGGCGCCGCAAGGAGTTCGCCCCGGTGATCGCGCCAGCCGGCGACGACGCGCCGTTGGTGTCCGCCGCACCGCCCGGCCCTGCGGCCCCGCCCGAGGGATGAGCGCGGCTGGCCTGAGCATGCCGTCTCCGCCCTGGTCCCACCCGGCGCCCGCGGCCTCGCAGGTCTTCGGGCCGGCGCCGCCGCCGATCTCCCGCGCCCCGGGAACCACGGTGCACGCCCAGATCGAGGACTGGCTGGCAGAACTGATCTCCGTGGGCCGGCTGGCGCCCGGCGACCGGATGCCCACCGAGCAGGACCTTGCCGCCTGGCTCGAGGTGAGCCGGATGACGCTGCGGCACGCCCTGGCCAACCTCGCCAGGCGCGGCCTGGTGACCCGCACGGTCGGGCGCCGCGGCGGCACCTTCGTCGCGGAGTCCAAGCTGGAGCAGGACCTCACCACGCTGGCCGGCTTCTCCGAGCAACTGCGCCGGCAAGGCATGGTGGCCGGCGCCCGGGTGCTGTCCGCCACCGAGCGGCCGGCCGGCCCGGTGGCCGCCGCGGCGCTGGAGGTGGCCGAGGGCTCGCCGTTGTATGAGGTGCGGCGGGTCCGCCTCGGCGACGGCAGGCCCATCGCCCTGGAGCGTTCCCTGTTCCCCGCCGCCATCTTCCCCGGCATGCTGGATTGCCGTCTGGACGGATCGCTCTACGAACTGCTCGAGGCCAACTACGGGCAGCGGCCAAGCCGGGCCAGGGAAAGCCTGGAGCCGGTCACCGCCGGAGTCCGCGAGGCGGAGGCGCTGGAGGTGAAGGAGGGCGCGGCCCTCATGCTGGTGGAGCGGACCGCGTACACCGACGAGGGCACGCCGGTGGAGTTCGCCCGTGACCTGTTCCGCGGTGACCGCACCCGCCTGGTCATGTGGACCTCCGAGCTACCCGCCCGGCTGTAGTACCTCCAGGGGAACACGACGCCCGCACCCCGGGCGAACGTGACCGCGATCACATTCCGGACCGGGTTCGATCGGTCCTGCTCGGGCATGGATTGACGCTTACCGGTGCCCTCTATATTCTATAAATTAAGTCGGAATAGTCGAGATATACGCGCCGTCGAGCCGAGGAGGGTCCTGCCATGGCCTTGCCGGATTTCCTGGTGATCGGTGCCCCCAAGGCAGGCACCACCGCACTGCATGCCGCCCTGGCCGCTCACCCGGGCCTGTACATGTCGGCCATCAAGGAACCGAAGTTCTTCCTCACCGACGGGCCGCCGCCGGACCGCGGCGGCGGGCCGGGCGACGTGCAGACCTACCGGGAGCACGTCTGGCGGCGCGCCGACTACGAGGCGCTGTTCGCCGACGCCCCGGCAGGCGCCCTGCGCGGCGAGTTGACACCTTTTTATCTGTATGACCGCGACGCGCAACGTCGCATCGGCGAGCTGATCCCGCGGGTCAAGATGATCGTGATCCTGCGGGACCCGGTCGAGCGGGCGCATTCGAACTGGACCCACCTGTGGTCGGCCGGGCTGGAGCCGGTCGGCGACTTCGTCCGCGCCTGCGCCGAGGAGGACGCCAGGGTCGCGGCCGGGTGGGCCCCGTTCTGGCACTACACGCGGCTCGGCCGATACGCCGAGCAGTTGGACCACCTGCTCCTGCGGTTCCCCCGGGAGCAGGTGTGCATCCTACGCTACCGGACGCTGCTGGACGCACCAGCGGCGGCGCTCGACGACATCTGCGAGTTCCTCGGCGTGCGCCAGGGGATCATCGCCCACGTGCCGAGAGAGAACGTCACCGCGCACCCGAGCGGTTCGCTGACCCACCGGACGGTGGCCAGGCTGGCGCGGGGCGCCGCCGCGGCCGGGCGGCGCCTTCCGGGCCCGCTGAGCGCCGGGCTCTCCCGGCCGCTGGAGCGCTTCTTGCAGCAGAATGCGAGCCAGCGCCAGCCGCTGTCCTGGGCGCAGCGCCAGGCCGTGCTGCCTTACTTCGAGGACGACATCAGGCGGCTCGAGCACGTCACCGGCGCCTACTTCGGCGACTGGCTGCAGCCCAGGGAGCGCTCTGGCGGGCTGGTGGGCGCCAGGCCGGCCGGGCAGTCGCAGGCGCGCAACGGCCAGCCCCGCTAGCGCAGCTCGGTGCGCAGCTCGTGGGCGCCGTCCGGGCGGGCCATCTCGTAGTAGAGGCGGCGGCGGCCGCCGGGAAGCTGCAGGATGTCCAGGTAGCGAAGCCCCCGCCCGGCATGGGGCGACTCGGCCGCCGGGACCGCGCCCAGCGCCCTCAGCGCGGTAGGCCCGGGCCCTGCCGCGATCCCGGTGCGCTCCTCATAATTCTCCGCCACGCTGGCCCGGCCGTCGTAGAACGCGACCATCGAATCGCCGTCCTGCCAGACCGCGCTGATCCGGGCGCCCCGCGCGTCCCAGTGACCGGGCCGGCCAGCCAGCGCGGTGCCATGCCAGGTCCAGTCGAGCCCATCGGGACTCGTCGCATAACAGCTCACCATCTGGTCCGCGGCGGCGGGGTCGGCCAGCGGATGGCAGCACGCCCAGAGCTGCCAGGCGCCGTTCAGCCTGATCACCGGGTCCTTGACGCCGGTCTGCGCATCCCCGGGGAGCACCACCGCGCGCCGGCCGGGGTCGAACTCCGCCGGGTGTGCCGCCTCCAGCAGCTCGATCCGCCAGTGCTTGGTGCCTTGTGTGGCGCAGCTCAGGTACAGCCGCCACCGGCCGGAGCGGTCCCGCACCAGTTCCGGCCGCTCCAGGGACTCCGCGCGGACCTGTTCGCGCCTGATGGTGGTGAGCGTCTCGAAACCGACCCCGTCGGCCGACCGCGCCACCGCGATCGCGTACCCCCGGCCGGCGCCGATCGGACGGCGCAGCCGGTAGGCGAGATAGATCCCGTCGTCGCCCACGGCGGCGCTCGGGCGCCGGCCCAGTAGCCCAGGCCGGCGCCCGGTGGCGCGATCACAACGGTGGACTCATCGGGGCGCGGCAGGAGCGCCAGGAGCGCCGATCCTCGGCCCTCGGCCGATTCGCTACTAAACATACTGGAATACTAGACAGTGATCATTTCCCCATGCCGGAGAACTGCAAGATCGTCCGGGTTTGTGCATGCATGCCTCTTGCGCGCCATGTTACGTCCCGGTAACGTACTCGCCGGTAGCCTACGGGCGGGCCTGACCACTTCCGAACGTAAGGCATCCTGATCGCCGGGCGGGGTCAGGCAGACCGATCAAGGAAAGAGGGATTTATGACGATTCGGACACGGCTCACTAGGAACATGGTACTCACAGGCGCCGCGGCGGCCCTGCTGATCGGCGCGAGCGCCGGTGCGGCCCTCGCGGTGAACGCCACCTGGACGGTCAAGCCAGGCGGCACCTTCAGCTTCTCGGGATCGGCCCAGGTGAAGGACGCGACGAATCCGGCCCATACGGTGGCCAAGTGCAGCGCGGTCAAGATGTCTGGCACGCTGAAGAAGGGCAGCGGTCTGTCTGGCACCGGCATCGCCACGATAAAGACGGCATCCTTCAAAAACTGCAAGATCGCGACGATCTCGGTCACGGTGACCACTCACGGCCTGCCCTGGAAACTGAACGCCACATCGTTCAAGAGTGGCGTGACCACCGGCTCGATCTCAGGCATCGATCTCGTGGCCAAGGCCACCGGGTGCAGCGCGACACTCGACGGGACGAGAGCCGGCAAGAACAACGGTACGACCAAGATCACCTACACCAATTCCACCGGGAAGATCTCGCTCCTGGCGACAGGCGGCAATCTGCACTCCTATGCCGTCAACGGCTGCTTCGGACTGATCAGCAACGGTGATGTCCAGCAGGCCTCGGGCAGCGGTACGGTCACCCCGAAGCAGACCATCACCAGTCCCTGACCCAAAGCGCAGCCCTCGTACCCAAGGACGGGCTGATGACGCTCGCCGCCCCGGGATCCCGCGCGGGTCCCGGGGCGGCCCGTCCGCCGGCCAAAGCAGTAGCATGTGATGCCCCGGGGACGCCGGCCGCGCCGATCAGGCAAGGGAGCGGATCACGATGCGGATGCGCACGGCAGGCTGGCCTGCGCGGATGCGGCTTGCCGCTTTGGCACGGCCGACGCCGCGCGCTGCCTTCCGGGTCGTGGCCGTCACGGTTGTGATCGTCGCGGCCGGGGTGACCGGCGGGTCGGCGGCGGCAGGCCAGCAAACTATCAGCCTGCGACTGGGCTACACCTGCACGTTTCCCTCGGCGTCGCGGCCGGTGAGCGCGCTGGTCACCGCCACCTTTCCGGCGGTTGGGACGGCAGGCCAGCCGGTCCAGCCGACCGGAACCGGGATCGCCGTCACCCTGCCACAGGCTGCGGTCGCTGACCTGGCCCGGCAGAACGCCACCGCGGTGACGCTGACCGCGAGCCTGAACACAAAGGTCACCGAGGAAACGAGGCAGGGGGCCGCGATCTGGCGGAACCTTAGCTCACCGGTCACGGCCATCTCGCGGAGCGAGCCCCTGACGCTCAGCGCGTCCGGCCCTGCCCCCCCGGTCACGGCCGCCGCCGGTGAGGTCACCGTCACCGCCGGCGGCCTGTCGCTGCTGTTCACCGCGCGCACGGCGAACAGTCGCCAGGCGAGCCCATCGAGCGTGCAGGCCGCGTGTGTCCCCCGTGCTGGCCAGGACACGACCCTCGCCAGGATCGCTATGGCCGGGTCAGTACCGGCGAGGGCGCCCGCCTCCCCGGCAGGCAAACCGTCAGTAGACAACCCCGCGAAATGCCTCCCGTTTCCCAGCGGCCTGAAACTGAATCCGCGCTTTCCGCTGCCGAAGCCTCCGCCGGGGTCGGTAGCCTCTCACCAGTCGCAGCCAGGGTGTGCCTACGCGGCCGGATTCACAAACGCGCGAAAACTCAATGAGGCCGCGCTCGTAGGTCCTGGTCTCACCGACCTGAAGCTAGGGCTGACGACATACACCAAGTTCACTAATGAGTTTTCTTACTTCCAGCAGAACGTGGCCGGCCAATTCCAGTATCACGGACGGGCCGTGCTTCCCCCGGCCAGAGCCACGCTTCTGGCGTTCGGGTTCGTGCCCGTCTCCGCGACGATACAAATATCAGAGATCGGGTCGCTCAACCTGGCCCTGATATCGTGCGCGCCCACGAAAAACTGCCCGAATCCTCCGCCAAAAAATGTGGCACTGTTCTTCGGGCGCGTATCACTCCGCATCTCTAACGTGGACGTGAATGGGGTGCCATTGACTGTCGGATCTCATTGCCAGACGGCCACCCCCTTCAACCTCGTGCTCACTGGGATACCACCCGCGTACAATGTCAGCCTTATCAAGGGTGTGCTCACTGGCACGGTTACGATCCCGCCGTTCAAGGGGTGCAGCGACGGCGCCGAGAAACTCGACCCCATTTTCGACGCCACCGTGTCCGGCCCGGGTAACTTTGTCAAGGTCACTCAAGCCCTGGTCTGCACCCCGCAGACTCACAGTGGATGCCCGCCAGCCAAACCGATCCCGAAGCACTGACAATCGCCCGGCGCGGGCCAGCTGATAGCCGTCGCCCAGAGCTCTTGTGCACGATGTTACTGAGTAGTAGCCTACTTCTGAGTAACGTGCTCGACGTCCATGTCCTGGTCAGCCTGGCTGCGCAGCGTAACCGGCGTACCCCATGCACCCAATAAGGAAAGCGGATCATGGGGATGCAGAGCATTGCAGTCAACGTCGTCCCGGGCTGACCGTATCGATCTTGACGGTTCAGGAAGTCTCCCCGTCTGAAGGAAGGCACAGATGAGACTGGCTGGGTCCCGCCGAATCCCCGCAGCCACGGCAGTCACCGTCGCCGGGCTGGCTACCGCCTTCACCGTGGCCGTCACCGCCGCGCCAGCGTCAGCTACGGCCAGCATTCACGCCACGTACAAGGTCACTGGCAGCACGTTCCTCAAGGCTCCGAACGCCACGCTGCCGCTTGGCCCAGGAAAGCTGGCCGCGAACGTCAACCTGGGCACGGGGAAGATCACCGCGGCGCTGACCATGCCGGACGCCACGCTGACGTTCAAGCAGTTCGGGCTCATCCCGGTCACCGCAACCACGCGTTTTATCAACAACGGCCCGACCACGGGCAAGGTCAACACCAACACCGGCGCCGTCACCACTACCTCACACATCACTTTTCAGATCGTCAGCCTTTCGGTCGCTGGGCTCCCCATCCCAGTCGGCCCATCCTGCGAAAGCTCAGCCCCGGCCGTGATTCAGGTAGCCAGTCAGCCCGGCTTCAACATCCTGAAGGGCGGCAACCTCGCGGGCGCCTACTCGATCCCGCAGTTCGCCCACTGCGGGCTGGTTACGCCGCTGATCAACGCGACCCTGACCGGCCCGGGCAACACCATCACGCTCACGCTCGGCAAGGCGAAAATCGGGTAACGGTCCGCCCACTCTTGCTGCCGCCCCGCCGGGGGGCCGGCGGATGCCCGGCCCCCCGGATCTTCCGGCTGCCGAGGCACCAGCCAGTAGCAGCCATCCTGCGGTTCCCTTGACGGGTATGTAGCCTGGCGTTAGGCTACCGGCCAGTAATAATCAGGATTCGCACCGTCGATCGGGGCTCGGCCAAGCGTTTCGCCGTGTAGCACGCGAAGGCATAGGCAGATTCATTCCGCGAGATGCTTCGATATCCGGGACCGGTCCGGGAGCATTTCCAGCGTTCCTGCCGCCGGGCCGATGGTTACTGTGACCCCCTCCCCCGGCTACGTGCGTGCCCCCGTAGCCGCGCTAGCTGCGAACCAGCCACGAGCCACAGCCCAGCCTCACTGAGGTCACAAGTGCGGCGTAGGCCAGCAACAGAACAGCATGGCCGGGGTAGGGTGGCGTGGCTCAGCGAGCCCGGGGAGGTGAGATGGGCATCGAAGTGATCGTGGAAGGGCTGACGAAGTCCTTCGGGCGCCACGTGGTGTGGCGCGATGTCTCACTGTCCCTGCCCCCCGGCGAGGTGAGCGTCATGCTCGGGCCCTCCGGCACCGGCAAGACGGTGTTCCTCAAGTCGCTGGTCGGGCTGATCAAGCCGGACCGGGGCCGGGTCATGGTGGACGGGATCGACACCGTCCATTGCTCCGAGCGCCAGCTCTACCAGGCGCGCAAGCTGTTCGGGGTGATGTTCCAGGACGGCGCGCTGTTCGGCTCGCTGAACCTCTACGACAACATCGCGTTCCCGCTGCGCGAGCACACCAAGCAGACCGAGACGGAGATCCGGCAGATCGTGCACGAGAAGATGGAGATGGTGGGCCTGTCCGGGGAGGACGCCAAGTACCCGGGCGAGATCTCCGGCGGGATGCGCAAGCGCGCCGGGCTGGCCCGGGCCCTGGTGCTCGACCCCCAGATCATCCTCTGCGACGAGCCTGACTCCGGCCTCGACCCGGTGCGCACCGCCTACCTGTCCCAGCTGCTGATCGACCTGAACGCGGAAATAGATGCGACCATCCTGATCGTCACGCACGACATCCAGATCGCGCGGACCGTCCCGGACAACCTCGGCATGCTGTTCCGCGGCAACCTGGTCATGTTCGGCCCGCGCGAGGTCCTCCTCACCAGCGACAATCCGGTGATCACACAGTTCGTGAACGGCCGCAGGTTCGGGCCGATCGGCATGTCCGAGGAGAAGGACGAGGCCACGCTGGCCCAGGAGCGGGCCCTGGGGAACGGTGGCGCCGACGACGTCGGCACCCCCGCGCTCATGCCACAACTGGTCCCAAGCCCCGGCTTGCCCGACCGGCTGGCCGTGCAGCGGCGGATGGACCGGGTGATGGCGATGCTGCCCAGCCTGCCCGCCGCGGCGCAGCAGGCGATCCTCAGCGAAGTCGGCGCGGCGGGCCCGCAGAGCGCCGACCCGGAACGCGCGCGGGCGCAGGCCGAGGCCGTGAACCCGGCCGGGGAGGGGGAATCCGCGCAGTTCCAGGCCGATGAGGACACCACCGTGCTGGAGGAGCAGGACGAGCCCGGCCGCTGGCCGCGGGACTGGCCAGGAGGCGGCGGGTGACCACCCAGCAGCAGCCGGAGACCGGCCAGCCCGAGGCGGAGCCGGTCACCAGGCAAGAGGTCAACTTCTTCGGCGCCGGGGCGCTGCGGCAGACCGGCAACCTCTTCGCGCTCGCGGCGAGCGTGATCTGGCTGACGTTCAAGCGCCCGTTCCAGGCCCGGGAGCTGACTGAGCAGTTCTGGTTCATCGCCAGCGTCACGATCCTGCCGACCGCGCTGGTGTCGATCCCGTTCGGCGCGGTGATCACGCTCCAGGTCGGCTCGCTGACCCAGCAGCTGGGCGCGGAGTCGTTCACTGGCGCCGCGAGCGTGCTCGCGGTAGTCCAGCAGGCCAGCCCGATCATCGTGGCGTTGCTCATCTCCGGCGCGGGCGGCTCGGCGATATGCGCGGACATCGGCTCCCGCACGATCCGCGAGGAGATTCAGGCCATGGAGGTGATGGGCGTCTCGCCCATCCAGCGCCTGATCGTCCCCCGGGTGCTCGCCGCGATGTTCGTCGCGGTGCTGCTCAACGGCCTGGTGTCGGTGGTCGGCGTGCTCGGCGGCTACTTCTTCTTCGTGTACCTCCAGCACGGCACCCCCGGGTCGTTCCTGGCCAGCTTCTCCGCGCTCGCGCAGACCCCGGACCTGTTCATCAGCGAGATCAAGGCGCTGATCTTCGGGTTCATCGCGGGCGTGGTCGCCGCGCACCGGGGCCTGAACCCCAAGCCGGGCCCGAAGGGCGTCGGCGACGCGGTCAACCAGTCAGTGGTGATCACGTTCCTGTTGACGTTCTTCGTCAACCTGGTCCTCACCGCGATCTACCTGCAGATCGTGCCCCCGAAGGGATCGTGACCCATGGGCGTGGTGACCGGCAGCGGCGCGGGCAGGTGGCCCGCCCGGCTCGCCGCGTTCGGCGACCGGAGCCTGTCCTGGCTGGACATGCTGGGCGACCAGCTCGTCTTCTACGCGCGCGCGCTGGCCTGGACCCCCCGCGCCATCCGGCGCTACTTCAGGGAGGTGCTGCGCCTGCTGTCCGAAGTCAGCTTCGGCAGCGGCGCGCTGGCGCTGATCGGCGGGTCGGCCGGCGTGATGGTCGCCTTGACGCTGTTCACCGGGACCGTCGTGGGCCTGCAGGGCTACGCCGCGCTGAACCAGATCGGCGCGGCCGCGTTCACCGGCTTCGTCTCCGCCTACTTCAACACCCGGGAGATCGCTCCACTGGTCGCCGGGCTCGCGCTGTCTGCCACCGTGGGCGCGGGCTTCACCGCGCAACTGGGCGCCATGCGGATCAACGAGGAGGTGGACGGGCTGGAGGTGATGGGTGTGCCCAGCCTCCCCTACCTGGTGACCACCCGGATCGTGGCAGGCTTCATCGCCGTCATCCCGCTGTACGCGCTGGGCCTGATCAGCTCCTACTTTGGCTCCCGCTTGGTCACCGTGGTGTTCAACGGCCAGTCGGCGGGAACCTACGACCACTACTTCGGGCTGTTCCTCTCGCCGGTGGACGTGCTCTGGTCCTTCCTCAAGGTGATGCTGTTCAGCGTGGTGGTGATTCTCATCCACTGCTACTACGGGTACCGGGCCACCGGCGGCCCGGCGGGTGTGGGCGTGGCCGTGGGCCGGGCGGTGCGCACCGCGATCGTCATGATCAACATCATTGACTTCTTCATGAGCCTGGCGATCTGGGGCGCCACGACGACCGTGCGAGTCGCCGGATGAGACTGGCCCCAGCACAGGAGAAGGCCACGCGCCGACTGGTCGGCGTGGTGTTCCTGCTGGTCTTCGCGCTGCTGGTGTGGTTGTCCGTGGCCCTGTACAACAAGCAGTTCACCCCGGCGGCCATGGTCACCCTCTATACCGACGCCGTTGGCAACGAGATGCACCTTGGCGCCGACGTCGTGGTGCGCGGCGTCCAGGTCGGTGAGGTGCGGCAGATCTCCGCTGTGGGTACCGGGGCCCGGTTGGAACTGGCCATCCAGCCGGCCATGGTGCCGCACATCCCGGCGAATGTGACCGCGCTGATGGTGCCGACCACGCTGTTCGGCGAACGGCAGGTGTACCTGGTCATGCCGGTCCAGCCGGCGCCGGCCCGGCTGACCGATGGCAGCGTGATCACGCAGGACCATTCGGCGGACGCGGTGGAACTGGAGAAGGTGCTGAACAACCTGCTCCCGCTGCTGCAGGCCTCGGAGCCGGACAAGCTATCGATCACCTTGACCGCGCTCGCTCAGGGGCTGCAGGGCCACGGCAAGGAACTGGGTCAGACCCTGGTGGCGGCCGACGCCTACCTGCACGACTACAACAAGCACCTGCCCGCCCTGGACACCGACATCAAGCGGCTCGCCGTGCTGGCCAGGAACCTCAACCAGTCCGCGCCGGACTTGATACAGGCGCTGACCGACTTCACGGTCACCAGCCAGACGTTCGCGGCCGAGCGGGCCAGCGTCTCTGCGCTGTACGCCTCGGTGACCACGGCATCGCAAGACCTGACGTCCTTCCTGGACGCCAACTCGTCCAACATCATCCAGCTCAACGCGGCCAGCGTGCCCACGCTGCAGATCCTGGCCCGCTACTCTCCCGAGTTCCCGTGCGCGCTCAAGGACCTGGCCAACTTCGTGCCCGCGGCCGACAAGCTCCTGGGCAAGGGCACCGGCCAGCACGGCCTGCACGTCCAGATGATCATTGTCCTGCCGCTGGGACCGAACCACATCGGCCGCTACGTGGCGGGCAAGGACACCCCGGTCTACGGCGACAACCTCGGGCCGCACTGCTATCCGATCCCGTTCCCCGGAATCACCCTCAACGACGGCGCCGCCCCGTCCAACCCCACGTCCGGCCCCGCGAGCACTCCCGCCCAGGCCACGCAGCCCGGCCACGGCACGCAGCACGGCGCGCAACCCGGCCACGCCACGGGGCCCGCGGCCAAGCAGGTGCACACTACCGCGGCCCAGGGCCAGCTGGCCGGCTCGCCGACCGAGAGCGAGCTGGTCCGGGAACTGACCGGGATGGCGCTCGGCCGGTCGCCGTCGCAGATCCCGGACTGGGGCAGCCTCCTGACCGCGCCGCTGTTCCGCGGCGCCACGGTCAGCCTGAGGACGCGGGCATGAAGCGCAAGAGCCTGACCGGGCCGGTCATCAAGTCGGCGATCTTCATCGCCATCACCGTGACCGTCACCGCGATCCTGGGCATCAGCATCGCCCACAGCGGGGTCTCCGCCACCGTCGGATACCAGGCCGTGTTCCGCGACGTGACCGGGCTGAACGTTGGCGACGACGTGGACATCGCCGGGGTGCGAGTCGGCGACGTCACCTCGATCAGCGTCTACCGGCGCAACGAAGCGCTCGTCGGCTTCGCCGTGCAGGCGGGCCGGGTACTGCCCGCCTCAGCCACCGCTACGATCAAGTACCTCAACCTGGTCGGGCAGCGCTACATCGAGCTTGGCCAGGGCACCGGCCCGGTGGGACGTACGCTCCCCCAGGGCGGCACGATCCCGGTGTCGCAGACCACCCCTGCGCTGGACCTGACCGAGCTGTTCAACGGCTTCCGGCCACTGTTCCAGGCGCTGTCTCCGGGGGATGTCAACCGGCTTGCCAGCGAGATCATCCAGGTCTTCCAGGGGGAGAGCCCGAACATCACCGCGCTGGTCGCCAGCGTGGGCGGACTGACCACCGCGCTGTCCACCAGGGACCAGGTGATCGGCGAGGTGATCGGCAACCTGAACTCGGTCCTGCACACGATCGGCGCCCGTGCCGGGAAGCTGGCCAACTTCGTGAGCACGCTGCAGGAGCTGGTGTCCGGGCTGGCAGCCGACCGGGGGGAGATCGGCAGCGCCGTCTCTGCCATCGCGGGGCTGACCAGCGCCACCGCCGGCCTGCTCCAGGTCGCCCGGCCCCCGCTGCGGGACGACATCACCCAGCTCGGGCGGCTGGCCACGAACCTGGCGGACAACACGCCGACGGTCAACACGTTCCTTAAGAACCTGCCGGTCAAGATGTCGCAGATCGCCAGGCTGGCCTCGTACGGCTCGTGGCTGAACTTCTTCATGTGCAACGCCACGGTGAGCGGGGTCAAGGAGCAGTTCGGCCCGAACCCCACCGGCGTGGCGGTCACGGCGGCGCGGTGCAAGTGATGAAGCCCCTGTCCGAGCGGAACCCCATCACCGTCGCCATCGTCGGCCTGGTGCTGCTGGCCGCGATCGCGCTGCTCACCTTCGACTCCGCCAACCTGCCGATCATCGGCGGCGGCACCGGCTACACCGCGTACTTCGCCGAGGCCGCCGGGCTGGCGGCCGGCAACGAGGTGCGGGTGGCCGGGGTCACCGTGGGCCACGTGACCGGCGTCTCGCTGGCCGGGAACCAGGTCGCGGTGACGTTCAAGGTGAAGGGCACCTGGGTGGGGAACGAGACCACCGCCGCCATCAAGATCAAGACCCTGCTCGGTGACAAGTTCCTGGCGCTGGACCCGCTCGGCGCCAGGCCGCAAGACCCGGCCCAGCCGATCCCGCTGTCCCGGACCACCTCTCCGTACGACGTGACCCAGGCCTTCACCGGGTTCGGGCAGGAGGTCAGCCGGATCAACACCGTCCAGCTCGGCAAGAGCCTGCAAACGCTGGCCGACGCGTTCGCCGGCACGCCACCCTATGTCCGCTCGGCGCTGCGCGGGCTCGCCTCGCTGTCCCAGACCGTCGCCTCCCGCGACGCCCAGCTGGCCGGCCTGCTGCGCGGGGCCAAGAACGTCACCGGGGCGCTGGCCAACCAGAACGCCAACTTCGCCAGGCTGCTCAGCGACGGCAACCTGCTGCTGGCCGAGCTGCGCCAGCGCCAGGCGGCGATCCACGCGCTGCTGACCGGCACCCAGGCGCTGGCCGTCCAGCTGTCCGGGCTGGTCAACGACAACCAGGCCACGCTCGGCCCCGCGCTGCAAGCACTCGACCAGGTGACCACCGTGCTGGAGCACAACCAGGCCAACCTCAAGAAGGCGCTCGCCCTGGCCGGCCCGTACTACCGGTTGCTCGGCAACGCCGTCGGCAACGGCCGCTGGTTCGACGCCTACCTGTGCGGCATCATCCCCAAGTCCTACCTGCCGCCCGGCACGGGTCCCTCGACCGGGTGCAAGCCCCCGAAACCCTGAGGTCCCAGCCATGACGAAACTGCGGATCGGCGCCCTGCTGCGGACGCGGCGGGAACGGCTGGCGCTCGGCGCCGGGGCGATCCTCGTCGCCGCGGCCCTGGTGGCCGGCGGCGTGCTGCTGTACCGGGCCAACCATCAGGGCAAGCAGGTCACCGCGTATTTCATCGACACGATCGGCGTCTACCCCGGATCGACGGTCCGGGTGCTCGGCGTCCCGGTCGGCACGGTCGACGCGATCCAGCCCCAGGGCACGCAGGTCAAGGTCACCATGACGGTGAACTCCGGCGTCGCCGTGCCGGCCGACGCGAAGGCCGTGCTGGTCGCGGCCAGCGTGGTGTCCGACCGGTATATCCAGCTCACCCCGGCCTACACCGGCGGCCCGCAGCTCACGGATGACGCGGTGATCCCGGTCAGCCGGACCGCGGTGCCGGTCGAGGTGGACCAGATCTACACCAGCCTCAACCGGTTCGCCCAGGCGCTCGGGCCGAACGGGCTGAACAAGAACGGGGCGCTGTCCGGGCTGGTCAAGACCGGCGCGGCCAACCTGACCGGCAACGGCGCCTACCTGCACGCCATGATCACGCAGTTCGGGGCCCTGTCCAAGACGCTGGGCGACAACTCGGGCAACCTGTTCGCCACGATCACCCACCTGCAGGTGTTCACGTCGATGCTGAAGGCCAATGACGGGCAGGTGCGCCTGGCCGAGAAGCAGCTTGCCGACGTGTCCGGGTTCCTGGCCGCCGACCGGCAGGACCTCGGCGCCGCGCTGAACCAGCTGGCCACCGCGCTCGGCCAAGTGCAGGGCTTCATCGCCAGCAACCGGAGCCTCATCAAGTCGAACGTCACCAAGCTGGCGTCGATCACCAAGATCCTCACCGAGGAGCGGGCGTCGCTGACCGAGGCGGTGAACACCATCCCGCTTGCGGTGGACAACGTGGTCAACGCCTACGACGCGACCAACAGGACCCTGGACGGCCGTGGCAACCTGAACGAGCTGAGCATGGGACCGGGCGCGCACGACCTCCAAGCGATCACATCGGGCGGCACCGGCGCGGGCGGCGCCGGGCCGGCCGGCGCGGTGCCGCTGTCCCCCTCCGCACTGCGCGCGGTGCCGCCGCTGCCACTGCCCGCGGTGGGCTTGTACGGCACGCCGGAGGCCGCGCTGGCGGGAGGCCGCTGATGATTTTCGCTGAGGAACGAAACCCGCGGGATGCCCGCCGCCCGCTGCGGGCACGGATCCCGGTGCTGGCCGCCGTGGTGACCGCAGTCGCGGTGTGCGCCGCAGGGTGCGGTTCGGGCGGGTTCGGCGGGATCTACAGCATCCCGCTGCCCGGTGGCGCCAACCTGGGCCCGCACCCCTACCAGGTGACCGCGGAGTTCAGCAACGTAGTTGACCTGGTGCCACAGTCTGCGGTGAAGGTGAACTACGTCGCGGTGGGCCGGGTAACCCGGATCTACCTGCCGCCGCACAGCTGGACCGCGCGGGTCACCATGCTCATCAACGGGAGCGTGCACCTGCCCGCCAACGCGATCGCCCAGGTGCAGCAGTCCAGCCTGCTGGGCGAGCAGTACGTCGCGCTGTCCGCGCCGCCGTGGCCGCCGCGGGGCGCCTGACCAGCGGCGCGGTCATCCCGCTCTATCGCACCACCACCAACGCCACCGTGGAAGAGGTGCTGGGCGCGCTGTCGCTGCTGCTCAACGGGGGCGGGCTGAGTCAGCTGCACGTGATCACCACCGAGCTGAACGCCGCGCTGGCCGGCAACGAGCCGCAGGTCCGGGACTTCCTCGGCCAGATCGCCGTGCTGACCGGCAACCTCAACGCGCACCGCAACGACATCATCCGCGCGCTGGACGGGCTGAACTCCCTGTCCGCCACACTCGCCGTCCGCAACCGCCAGATCGGCCACGTCCTCGACCACATCAACCCCGGGCTGGCGGTGCTCGCCGAGCAGCGTTCGCAGCTGGTCACGATGCTCAATGCGCTGCACCAGCTCAGCGGCGTCGCGGTGCACACGATCAATGCCAGCCAGGCCAACTTCGCCGCCAACCTGCGGGCACTGGCCCCGATTCTGCGCAACCTGGCGAACGCCGGGCAGAACCTCCCGCTGGCCCTGCAGGTCCTGCTCACCTACCCGTTCACCGACCAGGTGCTCAAGGACATCAAGGGCGACTACCTCAACGCCTACCTGTCCATCAAGGCCGCTCCCGGGACAACGGTCATCGCGCCGGTAAAGCCGCCCGCCACGCCCGCGGCTGCCCCGCGGGGAGGTGGACGCTGATGCTCAGGCGCAGCACCAGGATCCAGCTCGTGGCGTTCGTGCTGATCGGCGTCCTGGTGATGGGCTACACCGCGATCCGCTACGCCAACCTCGGCCGTCTTTTCGGCCTGCGCGGGTACTACGTGGTCCAGCTCGAACTGGCCAACGCTGGCGGGATCTTCCCCCAGGCCAACGTGACCTACCGCGGCGCCTCGGTAGGCCGGGTGGGGGCGGTGCGACTGACTCCGACCGGGGTCGAGGCCGACCTGAACATCAGCAACTCTGCGCCGCCGATCCCGGCGGACCTGCAGGCGAGTGTCGCGGACCTGTCCGCCGTCGGCGAGCAGTACGTCAACCTGCGGCCGACCACCAGCAGCGGCCCGTACCTCACCCAGGGCAGCGTGATCCCGCGCAACGACACCACGCTCCCGCTGCCGGTGACCAGCCTGCTGACCAGCATCAACCAGCTGGCCACGTCGGTGCCGCCGAAGGCGCTGCGCACGGTGCTGAACGAGCTTGCCACCGGGTTCGGCGGCACCAGCGCCAGCCTGCAGGACCTGATCGACGGGCAGAACAAACTGGTCCGCGCGGCCGGCGCCGCCCTGCCGCAGACCGAAAAGCTGATCCAGGACAGCCAGACGGTCCTGGCCACCCAGAACGCGGAGGCGGCGGCGTTCCGCGCCTTTGCCGCGAACTCGCGGCTGTTCGCCGGGCAGCTTGCCGCCTCGGACTCCGACCTGCGCCGGCTGTTCGCCAACGGCGCCCCCGCCGCGACCCAGCTGGCCGGGCTGATCACCGACAACGCCCCAGCCCTCGGCGTGCTGATCGCGAACCTGCTGACGGTCTCGCAGATAACCCTCACCCGCGGGGCCGCGCTGCAAGAGACGTTCTCCGCTCTGCCGGCCGCGATCGCCGCCGGATCCACGGTGATCACCTCGAAGGGCGCGAGGTTCGGGGTGGCGCTGACATTCTTCAACCCGTTGCCGTGCACCGCCGGGTACCAGGGCACGAAGGTCCGCAACGGGCTGGACACCTCACCCGGGCCGGCGCTGAACACCCATGCCCGGTGCACCTCGCCGGCCAGCAGCGGGATCAACGTGCGTGGCTCCGCGCACGCCCCGCCCCCGGACTCGGCCGGGGTGGCCGCTCTGCTGGGGCTGTCGCCATGAACCAGCTAGCCCCGGCTATCACCTAGAGTTTCTGCGATGTCTTCGGAAAGCATGACCACGAACCAGGCCCCCCGCGGGTGGCTGGCCCAGCCGCTCGTCGCCACCGCCCTGGTCCTGGCCATCCTCGCGGCGCTGTTCGCGGCCTGGTCCGGCTGGTCCTGGTACCGCGCGTCGACCGCGGGGCCGCCGCCGGACGCGCAGCTCCGCGACCAGGTGCTGCAGGCGGGCGAGCAGGCGGTGCAGAACTTCAACACGCTCGACTACCGCAAGGTCGCCGCGGGCCTGGCGTTGTGGGAGCAGTCTTCGACCGGGCCGCTGCACACTGAGATCAGCAAGGGCCGCGCTCAGTTCGAGCGACAGATCCAGCAGACCAAGACGATCACCTCGGCCCGGGTTCTCGATGGCGCGCTCACCGCGCTGAACCCGCGGGCCGGAACCGCGAGCATCATCGTGGCCGTGCAGATCACCGTGACCCCGGCCAACGGGTCGCCGGTCACCAAGCAGAACCGGCTGGTCGGCACCTTGGCCAAGACGGCGTCCGGGTGGAAGCTCAGCCAACTCGGCCAGGTCCCCGTGGGTGCCGCGGCGTCCGGCGGCGCGAAGGGCGCCAGCGGTGGCTGACAAGGACGTCGAAGTTACCGAGGCAGCCGGTGCCAACGGCACCGCCCCCGGCCCGGCCGAGCCCGTCGCCGCGGCGCAGGCTGAGCAGCCCGATCTCGCACAACCCGAGATCGCACAACCCGAAAGCGGAAAGTCCGAGATCGTACGGCCTGAGGCCGGGCAGCCCGACCCGGGCCGGCGCCGGTCCTGGCGGATAGCCACCGCGCTCGGCGCCGCCACCGTCGTCCTCGGCGGGTTCGGGGTGTGGGCCACGGTGCACGCCAACAGCGAGCGGAGCAGCGCCGCCGCGCAGAACACGGCGCTCACCGACGGGCCCGCGACCGCGGCGGTCCGGCGCCAGATCGCCGCCGCGGTCAACACGATCTTCTCCTACAACTACACGAAGAGCGCGGCGACCAGGCGGGCCGCGCAAGGCCTGCTCACCGGCCCGGCGGTGCGCCAGTACAACACCTTGTTCGCGCTGGTGACCAAGAACGCCCCGGCCCAGAAGCTGGTCGTCACCACCAGGGTCACCAACACCGGGGTGGAGATGCTCAACGGCGACCGGGCCAGGCTGCTCGTCTTCGCCAACCAGCAGGACACCAGGGCCGGCACCGGCCAGACCAGTTATGCCGGTGCGATGTTCGCGGTCACGGCCCTCCGCCAGGGCGGGCGGTGGAAGATTGAGAACATCGACACGTTCAGCCGCTGATGAGAGCGAGCCTGACCCTGACCGGCAGCACCGGGCGCACGCGAGCGAGCCAGGTGAGCCTGCCCCGTTTCGTATCGGCCTGCCTGGCGGCGGCCTGCCTGGTCACGGCCTGCGCGAGCACGGCGACCGGCTCCGGCGGGGCCAGGCCGAGCGGGACAGGGCCCGGCCAGGCCGGTGAGGCCGCAGCCTCGCCCGCGGCCTTGCGGGCCTCCCCCGCCACCAGCAGCGCCACCCCGCGGGCCAGCCGGACGCCGTCCGCGCCGGCACTCGCCGGGATAACCGTCGGCATTGATCCCGGCCATAACGGCCTCAACGGCACCGATCCCTCGTTCCTCAATCACCTGATCTGGAACGGCCGGGAATCGGAGACGTGTGACACCACCGGCACGCAGACCGCCAGCGGCTACACCGAAGCGCGGTTCAACTTCAACGTCGCGCGCTACCTGCGGGCGGCGCTGCTCGCCGACGGCGCGCGCGTGGTGATGACCCGGCCCAACAACCACGGCGTCGGCCCGTGCGTAGACCGCCGGGCGCAGATACTCAACCACTCCGGCGCGCGCGTGGCGATCGACATCCACGCCGACGGCGGCCCACCGGGGGGCCGCGGGTTCACCGTGCTCGAACCCATCGCGGACGGGCCGAACGACCACGTCATCCGCTCCTCGGAGCGGTTCGGCCGCGACGTGCGCTCGGCGATCCTCGCCCGGACGAGCATGCCGGTAAGCGACTACTACGGCAGCAACGGCATCCAGTTCCGCAACGACCTGGCCGGGCTCAACCTCACCACGATTCCTAAGGTGCTCATCGAGAGCGGCAACATGGTCAACGCGACCGACGCGGCGCTGCTGACCTCACCCCGGTTCCAGCGGCAACTGGCGGCCGCGCTGCTGGCGGCGATCCTCGCCTTCCTCGGCAAGTAATAGGTCAGCACGGGGCAGGGTGCCGCCCGGCCATGATCGCGGTCAGCTTGCCCGGGTTGGCCTGAGCCATCACCATGTGCTTTCTTTTGCCCGCGTCAACACGCGATGCCGGGCGAAATGTCACAGGTGAGCAGGATCAGGCGGCGTAGGTGCGGAGCAGGCGCAGCGCGGCGGCGCCGTGCGGGCCGCTGGCCTGCAGCCCCGACTCCTCCGGCCGCAGCCGCTGGGCCGCCACCCGGCAGAATGCGCCAGCCGGGCCGCTGATTGCCGAGTCGGCGGCCTCGGACCCGTACCGCCAGTGGGCCGTCCCATCCGGGGCGGTCAAGTCGCACGCGACGTCCTGGGCGCCGATGCCGGCCAGGGCGAAGGCGTAGGGCAGCGAGCGGTGCGCCAGCCAGGCGACGTGCCGGAGCCGGTCGGTGTCCGGGAAGGGGATGCCGAGCGGCCCGGTGATGTCAAGGCCGTGCGCCCAGTGCTCGGCCAGCCGGGTGGTCGCCATTGTGGCCGGCTTGAGCGGCGCCTCCACCCAGGACATCGGCTGCCCGGGATCGGCCGCGCGCAGCGCGCTCACCGCCCGGCGCCGCGCCTCGCGCCAGCGCCGGAAGATCACCGAAGGCTCTTCCCGCTCGGCCTGGACCAGATCGTCCATGATCTGGTCCACCGTGGCGCCGGACCCCGGGCCAACGCGGAGGCCGGCGCCGGCGGCGCTGGCGATCACCGCCTCCTCAGACTGCGCAAGGTGCAGCACGACGTCGGCGACCGTCCAGCCGGAGGCCGCCGACGGCGACATCCACTGCGCGCCGTCGAGGCCGCCGAGGATCTTCTCCAGCCGGTCCTGCTCCGCCTCAAGGTCGTCAAAGATGGCCATGCCTGGGACTATGCCATCCCGGCCACGCCTAAGACCTGGGCAGGGTCAGGAAACTAGGTCATTCGTCCGATTCGCTGGCGAGGGCCTTACGGCGATTCTGTAAGTACCAAACAGACGAATGGTCTGTGACAGAGAGGAGCATCTGCGATGACCGCGACGCAGTCAGGGACCCACCAGTCAGGGCGCTTTGCACGGATCGTGCGGCGCGTGACCAGCGTGGTGGAAGAGATGGATTACGCGCAGCGCAGGAGCGTGGAGCTGTTCCTGGGCCTCGACGAGCGGCGCTGAGCCGCCCAGGCCCATGGTTGCCTGCACCACGTTCCGGCCGGACACAGGCTTGCCGGGCACGTGCCACGCGTACGTGCCCGGCCGCCGTTCCTAACCGAGCTGCGGGATGACCTCCGCGGCCAGCCGCTCGGCGTGCTCGGCCTGCTCGAACATGGCCGTGAACAGAATCAGTTCCGCACCCGCCGCGGCGACCTCGCGCAGCGCGGCGACACAGTCGGCCGGAGTGCCCGCCACCGCCGCTGCCTCGATGTCCGCCGACCGGCGCCCGTAGAGCCGCTCCATCGCGTCGTTCATCCGCCGCCGCGCCCGCCCGGCGTCCTCGTCGATCGCGACGTACACCCGCTTGGCGATGGGGAAATCCGCGGCCGGGCGGCCCGCCGCGGCGAGCGCCTCCCGCACGAACTGGACCTGCTCTGCGAACCTCACGGTAGGCGTGGAACCCGCGCCGAAGAATCCATTGCCCAGCCGCACGCCGCGGCGCAGAGCCAGCGGCCCGTTCGCCCCGATCCATAGCGGCGGGAACGGTTTCTGGAATGGTTTGGGTTCCATGGGCGCGCCCTGCAACTGCCAGAACTCGCCGTCGAAGGTGACCCGGGGCTCGGTCCACAGCGCCTTCATCAGCGCGACGCCCTCGGTGAACCGCGCGATGTAGCGGTCCGGGTTCACGCCGAACGCAGCGAAGGGGCGCGCCGGGCCGCCGGTGCCGACGCCGACGTCGATCCGGCCGCGGCTGAGCTGGTCCAGTGTGGCAAGGCTCTTGGCCAGGTGCGCCGGGCTGTGCAAGGTGGACACGAACACCACGCAGCCCAGCCGCATTCGCTGGGTGCACGCCGCCGCGTAGGTCATGGTTTCCAGCGGCCCGAACTGCGGCGCCGCGCCGAGCGTGCTCTCCTGTGCCCACGCGCTGTCGAAGCCCAGCTCTTCGGCGCGAGAGAAATAGGCGCGGAACGCGGCTGGGTCGAACTGACCGTCCGCGAAGAACTGCGGTATCGCTATCCCGAACTTCACAGCCGCATCGTAGCCCGGACGGTTACCCCAACTGCTTCTTGACCTCGTCGTAGAGGCCGGCCGGGAGCGGTCCCTTCGCGGCGACGGCCAGGTTGGCGCGCAGGTGCTCGATGCTGGAGGTGCCGACGATGGTGGTGGACAGGGCCGGGTGGCTGAGCGTGAAGCGCAGCACGAACTCCAGCCGCGGCATGCCGTCGAGGAGGTCGTCCAGGCCTGCGGAGTCCCAGCGCCGCTGGCCTTCGCCCTGGGCCAGCCCGAGCGGGCCCTGAGCCCAGTTCTTGTCCTCGGCCGGGCCGCCCCGGGCCGCTCCGCCCCGGATCAGCGTCCCGGCGCCGGCCTGCGCCGCGGCGGTGATCAGGTCCTCGTGCTCGCGCTGGACCACCGAGTAGGGAATCTGGAAGACGTCGAAGACGCCCATGGCGATGTGGTCGGGCAGGTTCGGCAGAATCCCCGACATCCCGATGAACCGGGTCTTCCCCCCGTCCCGCAGCGACGCCAGCGTCTCGATGGTGTCGTCGGCTTCCATCTGGGCCCGGCTGGGCGACATATGCACCTGCACCAGGTCCAGGTGATCGGCGCCCAGCCTACGCAGGCTCTGCTCGACCCCGGACCGGACGTTACCGGCGCTGTAGTCGTGCGGAAACGGCGGCCTGGCGCCGGGCGGCGGCGGCCCGAGCAGGCAGCCGCACTTGGACGCCAGGAAGAACTCCCCGCGGCGGTGGCCCAGGTAGCGGCCGATGAGTTCCTCGCTGCGGCCGTAGTCGATGGACGTGTCGATCAGGTTGATGCCGCTATCCAGCACCTCGTTGAGCAGCCGGCCTGCGTCGTCGTCGCTGATCGCCGGGCCGTGGGGCTGCCCGCGCAGCTCCATGGCCCCGTAGCCGAGGATGGTCACGTCCGCTCCGGTCCGCCCAAGGCGGTGGGTCTGCATCATGGTTGGCACGCTACCGTTCCTCGAGATGTGTGAATCTGTCACTTCGAGGACCTCGAGTCAGGGTTCGAGGGCTCCGGGACTGACGTCGGCATAAACCAGTTGCCCGGTTGACGGTTCATCGAGATGCGCCTGAATTGCTCCAGGTCTTACCTTCTCTCCCCGTCCGTTTTGCGTCTCGGCCGCACTGGCCGCGACGGCAGCCTTCGCGAGATTGCGCGCTGCGTTGTGGTCCCGGTCGAGCACCAGGCCACAGCCGTCACACTCGAAGACCCTCACCTGAATCGCCAGGCTTGGCTTTCGCCTGCCGCAGTCTGAGCAGGTCTTCGAGGAGGGATAGTTACGGTTGACGGTGACAAGCGCCGAGTCATACCAGGCGCACTTGTAGGTGAGCTGACGGCGCAACTCGGCAAGGGATGAGTCGAGAATCGCCCGGTTGAGTCCAGCTTTGGCGGCTCGGCCCCGGCCGCGGCGGCGCTTCGTCATGTTGGCCACGGCCAGGTCCTCCACCGCGATCGTGGCGTACCTCTTAGCAAGGCCCGTTGTCAGCTTGTGCATGCTATCTCGCCGGATGTCAGCGATGCGACGATGGCATCTCCCCAAACGAGCCCTGGTAGCTGCCCTGCGCTTCGAGCCCGGCCGGCGGCGAGATTGCTGACGTTGAAGACGGGCAAGCTTGCGACGATGTGCTTGGAGAGGCCGGGGATTAGCCACAAACAGGGGCGGGGAGTGCGTTCCTGCCACAACGGCCAGATGACGCACGCCCGCGTCGACACCGGCGACGTCGCCTTCGTGTTTGCGGGTGTGTTTCCGTTCCACCTCACATGTAAAGCTGACGAACCACCGTCCCGCCTGTTCGCAGATCGTGGCTGAAAGGATGCGGGCCTCGCCTGCGCCGAGCTTAGCTGTCGGCTCGGCCGTGCGCAGAACTCCGATACGGGGCAGGCGTATATGCCGGTCGCCAACCACAGCGATGCCCCCGGTGGTGAACCGGCACGACCGGCGGGAGTGTCCTCGCTTGCGGAACCTCGGAAACCCGGTCGGCCTTCCCTTGCGCTTGCCCTTCCGCGAGCCGGAGAAGTTGTTGAGCGCGCGGGCGAGGGCATCAAGACCCGACGAGTACGCCTCCTTGGAGTTGGCTGACCACCAGGGAGCAACGTCCTGTTTTGCCCGATTCCATTCCCTGCGCAACGCCGGAAGATTCCAGGGCACCTGAACCGAGGGATCGGACTCTCGCTGCTCCAACCGCTCTTTGACCAGCGACAGCCCCCAGTTGAACGCGAAACGGCTGGCACCGCAATGCGCTGCCAGCGCCGAGCGCTGGGCATTGTTGGGGTCAAGAGCGAACCGAAAAGCTTGGATCGTCCGCATCAGGCGGCCCATACGCGTCTGCTTGCTGTGCCGGGGGCAGCCTCCCAGCCAGCCGTCTGCTCCTCCACCAGGATTGTGCCGGTGGAAAGCCGCCAACAGGCCACAGGCGACGCGCCTCCGCATATCCGCCTGCTCGTAGTCCGGCAGGTCACGCTCCTGTCCCTTGCCCAGGCTGCCAGCTTCATGGATCCCATCATGACCAAGGGCTGTGACAGAAATGATCGAGCGAGACAGAACAGTTCATTTCAGCAAGCAAATAAGGACCTGCGATTCGCACTAGGATGCGCTGACCAGCACGGTGTGGAGGCGAGGCGAGGATGTGGCTTGACCAGGCGCAAGTGGCCGCCGAGGTACGAGCGCTGCGGCCCGACTACGCCGCGCTGCTGATAGTCGCGGAGGGCCTGCGCCCCGGGCCGAGCGACGCGGCCAGCGATACCCTGCTAGCGGCGGCCGAGGACCGGGCCCGCAAGCACCTGGGCGATTCGCGGCCCGAGGAGCTGCCCGAAGTGGCCGAGTGGCGGGAGGCGTTCCGCGCGTTCGGCGCCAAACCGCAGCGGACCAGGCCGAGCGTGGAAGCCCTGCTGCGCCGGGTGGACGCCGGCCTGCCGCGCATCGACCGGATCACCGACGCCTACAACGCGGTGTCCATCGCCTGCCTGCTCCCAGTCGGCGGCGAGGACCTGGCCCGCTACGCCGGGCCGGCCCGGCTGGTCCGCGCGGCCGGCGACGAGGACTTCGACACCTCCGCCGACGGGCAGCCCGTGGTCGAGCACCCCGAGCCCGGCGAGGTGGTCTGGCGGGACGACCGCGGGGTGACCTGCCGGCGGTGGAACTGGCGGCAGTGCGTGCGCACCCGGATCACCTCTTCGACCACGTCGGCCATGTTCGTCCTCGACGGGCTCGCCGCCGCCCTCGGCGCCGACGGGCTGCGCGCCGCCGAGGCGGAACTGACCGGGTCGCTGGGCCGGCTCAGCCCCGGCGCGAACTTCGCCTCCCGCCTGCTCAGCCCCTAACCATCGGGCCGCCCCACACCCCCAGGTGCCACGGTTCCTTTCACGGTCACTTTTCGGCGTATGGCGCAGAAAAGTGACCGTGATTATGAAGGCGGGCGCTCAGTCGGCGCGCGTCAGGGCTTCGTCAGGCGGGCGACCCGGTCGAGGGTCTCGCGCAGGCCCCGGGTGATCTCCTCATCTTCCCGGCCCAGGTCGTCGGGGATGGTCACCTGGACGGTCACCCGCGAGCCGCCTGGGTGGCCGGCCACCAGCAGCGCGCCCCGGTAGCCGCTGAGCCTGGGACTGTCCCAGGACAGCCGCCGCGCGGCGGCGTCGGCTACGAACCCGCTGCGGATGTCGTAGTCGTGGCCATGCGACTCACCCTCGAGGTGGACCGCATCCTGGCCCTCCGGGCGGCTGGCGGTAGTAGTGGGGACCCAGTCCGCGAGGCGCTCCGGATCCGACACGAGGCTCCATACGGCATCCGGGGCCGCGTCGATCTCCTGGGATTGCTCGAAATCAGGCATGGCCGCCACCCCTCCTGCGCTGGGACGAGATGAGTATTCCGCGCGCGGGCACCCTAGAACAAGCACCCGCCCGCAGGCGCTTACCGCCGACCGGGCGGGCGGGCCACGGAGTCCCGGAGGATCATGCTCATCGGCTGGCGGATCATCACGTTGCTGACCGGCACCCGCTCGATCCGCGCGATCAGCGCGTCCACGGCGGCGCTGCCCAGCTCGGCGAGTGGCATGGCCACGCTGGTCACCGGGACTTCCAGGAACGCCAGGCATTCGTCCTCGTCGAAGCTCACCACCGACATCTGGCCGGGCACCCCGATGCCCGATTGGCGAAAGGCTGCGAGCACCCCGAACACCTGGTTCAGGCTGCCAACCCCGCAGGCGGTGGGCATACCGGGCCCACCCGGCAGCCGGGTCACCGCGCGCCAGCCCCCCTCCTCGGTCGGCGCGTCGTGGCGCACGGTGAGCTGGATCCCCCGCGTGGCGCACACCCGCCGGGCCGCGGTCACCCGGCGGTGCACAGTATCCACCTCGGGCGGCCCGTCGATCAGCGCAACCCGGCGATGGCCGAGCCCGGTCACGTAGTCGAGAAAGAGCCGGATCGCTCCCGGCTCGTCCATGACCACGTCGTTGCCGTGGTCGGGCCCGCGCCGATTCACGTATACGTGCGGTACCGCGGGAAGGCCGCCGGCGTGCCCGGGGACGCGCAGCGCGGTGGCCAGCAGCAGCCCGTCCGCCCGGCTCTCCTCCACCAGGTACCGGTAGTCGTCGGGGGGCCTGGCGTCCTCGTCGGCCTCCTCCATGATCATGACGACGTAGCCGCGCTCGCTCGCGCGCTGCAGGGCACCGCGCTGCAGCCGGACCCAGATCGGGTTGCGCAGCAACGGGATGACGAAGGCCATCGCCCCGGTGCGGCGCCGCTTCAGCGCCCGGGCCAGCGCGTTCGGCCGGTAGCCCTGCTGGCGTGCCGTCCTGAGTATCTGCTCGTAGACCTCGGGGCGGATCGACTGCGCGGGGTCCCCGTTGAGCACCCGGGACACGGTGGACACGTGGACACCGACCGCCTCGGCGATGTCAACCAGGCGCGAGGCGCGGCGCTGGGTGCCGGGCGCGCCTCCAGTCACACGACCTCCGCAACCGCGCGGGTCAGCAGGATCGCCGCGCAAAAACTGCGGTAGACGGCTGAGCGGGTCCTCGCCGCGGAAGCGTAGTTCGCGGGGGCCGGTGCGGTCCACGCCGCGGACCCAGCTTGCCGCCTCCGCGATGTCGGTGGTGCGGACCGAGATCTCCAGCGGGGCCGAGCCCACCGGCGGCGGCGCGGCGGCGCCCGCCCCCGCGACCGCCTGTTGCGCGGTCTCCCGGATCAGCGCGCAGGCGCGGGCCGGGTGCAGGCTGTGCGCGGCCAGCCGGCTGACGTGCTCCTTGACCACCGCGGTGTGCACGCCGGGGATCAGCGCGGCGGTTTCCTCGCACGCGCACCGGTCCCCGGTGACCAGCACGACCGGCACCGCGTAGTGCGCGGCCACCAGCGCGTTGATGCCGGCTTCCCCGGTCACCACGCCACCGAGCCTGGCCTCCATCACCGCGCTCGGGTTGTAGGTGTGCGACAGCCCGGCCGGCGCCCCCACCGACCCGTGGTAGGACACGAACAGCACCGCGTCGAAGCTGCCGTCCAGGCCCTGCATCATGTACAGCGGCTTGTGGCTGCCGGAGATGTAGGACGCCCCGCCGGCCAGCGCGCCGGCCGGGAGGTTGCGCATCTTGTAGTGCGAGTCGTTGACCACGATCTCAGTGGCGCCGCCGGCCACCGCGCCCTCGATGGCCGCGTTCACCTCGTCGAGCAGCAGCGCGCGCCCTGCCGCCGCCTCCGGTCCGTCGCCGACGCACTGGTCCCAGTCGACGACGCCCGCCGTGCCCTCCATGTCGCTGGACAGGAAGACCTTCATGGCCGCTTCCCTCCCGGTGTCATGCCTGGTCCCCGGCGCGCGCCAGGCCGGTCCCGGCGGGCGGCGCGGGCTCGAACGCGAAGTGGCAGGCGGCCAGGTGCTCCGGGGCCTGCGCGGCGCTTATCATCTCGGGATCCTCCTGCTCGCACCGCGGCTGCGCGATCGGGCACCGGGTGCGGAACCGGCACCCGGTCGGGATCTGCAGGCGGGCAGGGCCCGCGCTGCGGTGGTTCGGTATGTCACGGGGCACTCCCCTGGGAATCGTCGGGGCTGGACAGGCGCCTCAAACAGGACAAACCTTTGTTCCTAGCCAAGATGCTGGCAAACGAGCCAGATGTAAATAGTGGTGGGGACCCTGGAACGGAACCTTAACGACGTTGTAACCTCATCGGCCGTGCGCTACGTCGTGCTCGGCTGCGGTGCGGTGGGCGGCACGGTGGCCGCTGGGCTGGCCCGTGACGGCCACGAGGTGCTGGCCTGCGACGCCGACCCCGCGGTGGTTTCTGCCGTGGCCGCGCGGGGGCTGCGGATCGAGGGGCCGGTGGAGAACTTCACCGCCGCGGTTCCCGCCGTCACGCCCGCCGACCTGCCGGCCCGGATCGACGGCCCGGTCCTGGTCGCGGTCAAGGCGCACCACACCGCGGCCGCGGTGGCGCTGCTGGCGGGCAGGCTGCAGGGGGACGCGTTCGCCGTCGCCTTGCAAAACGGCCTGACCGGGGCAATCCTGGCTGCGGCCGTCGGGCCGGAGCGGGTCGTGGAGGCGGTCGTCAACTTCGGCGCCGACACGCTGGCGCCCGGCGTGGTGCTGCGGGGCAACCGCGCGACGTTCCTGGTCGGGGAACCCGACGGCACGCTCAGCGACCGGGTCCGCTCGCTCGCGGCCGACATCGCGGACGCGACGGCCACTCCGGGCATCCTCGGCTACAAATGGGCGAAACAGGTCATTAGCGCGCTGCTGGCCGCCACCGCGGTCAGCGACCTGCCGATCGCCGACGTCCTCGACGACCCGGCCTACCGGCCGCTGCTGACCGAACTCGCCCGGCAGGTGATCGCCCAGGCGCCGTTCCCGCCGGCGCCGCTGGACGGGTTCGACCCAACCGACCTCACCGGCTCGCTGACCCGGCTGGCGCGGTTCAACCGGGCCTCGGCCAAGACCCGCACGGGGATCTACCGGGACCTGGCGGTCCTGCACCGCCCGACCGAGGCGCCGGCGATCCTCGGTGGCCTCACCGGCACGCTGCCGCCCCGGGTGGTGGAACTCGTGCAGGCGATCGAGCGGGGGCGGCGTTCCTGCGCCCGCGCCAACCTCGACCTGCTCGCGGCGTACGAGCGCGCCGAACGGGTGGGGCGGCCGCTGAACGCCGTGGTCACCCTGATCGGCGCGCCGGAGCGCGCGGCCACCGGGCCGCTGGCCGGGCGCCCGGTCGCCGTCAAGGACATCATCGAGGTGGCCGGCGTCCCGACCAGGTGCGGCAGCCCGGCCAGCGGCGCCGCGCCCGCCCCCCGCGACGCGACCGTGGTGGCCCGGCTGCGGGCCGCCGGGGCGGAGGTCTTCGCCACCAGCCAGTGCCTGGAGTACGCGGCGGGGTTCGCCCACCCGGACGTCGGCGACACCCGTAATCCCCGCGATCCTTCGCGCACCTCGGGCGGCTCGTCCGGCGGGTCGGCGGCGCTGGTCGCCGCCGGCGTGTGCGACCTGGCGCTCGGCACCGACACCGGCGGCTCGGTGCGGATCCCCGCGGCATACTGCGGCATCGCCGGGCTCAAGCCGACCCACAGCCTGCTCCCGGTGACCGGCGTGTTCCCGCTCGCACCCGCCTGTGACCACGTGGGCACGCTGACCGCCACGGTGCCCGGCGCCGCCGAGCTGCTGGCCGCCCTGGCGGACCCCGGCGCGCTGGCCCCGGCCGGCGACGCGAAAGCCGGCATACACGATCGGCGTGCTGTCCGCCCAGCTCACCGACCCCTCGGTGACCCCTGCGGTGCACCGGGCGGTCACCGGCGCGCTGGCCTTGCTGGCGGCGGCGGGCTGGCGGCTGCGCGAGATCAGCGCCCCCTGGCTGGACAAGCTGGCCGCGTGGGAGGACACGCTCGCGGTCATCGTGACCGCGGAGGCGGCCGTGGTGCACCGGGGCCGGGACTGGGCGAGGTACGCCGAGGGCACCCGGGCCCTGCTTGGTTACGGCGCGTCCGTCGCCAGCGATCAATTTCAAGCAGCAAAACGACAGCGCGCGGAACTCTCCGCCGCGATCGAGGCGAGTTTGGCCGGGGTGGATGTGCTGGCCGGCCCCACGGTCGGCTACCAGGCGCCGGAACAGGACCCGCCGTTCGGGGCCGGTGCGGACTCCGCGGAGAGCCGCTTCACCGGCCCGTACAACCTGACCGGCCATCCGGCGATCTCCATCCCGGTCCCCGGTTCCGGGCTGCCGGTCGGCCTGCAGCTGGCCGGACGGCGGGAGGCTGACCTGGCGTTGCTGCGTGCTGCAGCGGCCGCCGAAGAACTACTCACCCGATAGGGAGGACCCCGATGCCACCAAAGGTGCTACGGCGCACGCTGGCCCTGGCCGGCTTCGACGTTCCGGTGATCGAGCTGACCGGCGCCGGCGGCCCCCGGCTCACCGTCCTGGCCGGCGTGCACGGGTGCGAGTACGCGCCGATGGCCGCCGTGCGCCACTGGACGCGTGCCCTGGCCGGACGAGAGCTACGCGGGAGCGTGCGCGCGGTCCCGGTGCTGAACCTGCCCGCGTTCCGCGCGCGCAGCCCGTTCGTGGTGCCGGACGACGGCAAGAACCTCAACAGGTGTTTCCCCGGTGACCCATCGGGGACCGTGGCCGACCGGCTCGCACACGCGGCGTTCACCCAGCTCATCGAGGGTTCGGATGCCCTGGTCAACGCCCACGCCGGGGACATGGTGGAGGCGCTGGAGCCGTTCGCGCTGTACGACGCCGGGGCCAGCGAGGACCGGGCCCGCGAGCTGGCGATCGCCTACGGGCTGGGTTACGTGATCCGCCAGGCGCCGGGCCCCGGCCGCGCCGTCGGGGGGACGACCAGCACCGCCGCCGCCGAGCTCGGCATTCCGGCGATCATCGCGGAAGCCGGCGGCTGCGGGCTGGTCGAGGCCGGCCGCGGTGGCCGCGCACGTGCGCGGGCTGGACCGGGTGCTCGCGCTGCTCGGCATGATCAGCGACCCCGCGCCGGACGGCGAGGCGCCGGTCCACCTGGGGCGTTTCCTCTGGTTGCGGGCGGCCAGCGAGGGCTGGTGGGAGCCGGCCGTCCGCCCCGGCGAGCGGGTCGCCGCGGGCCAGGTGCTCGGGACGGTCAGCAGCCTCGACGGCGCACAGGTGCTGCAGTCGGTGACCGCCCCAGCCACCGGCGTCCCGATGTTCATCACCAGTTCGCCGGCCGTCGCGGCGAACGGCCTGCTGCTCGGCCTGGGCGCCTGGTAGTAGGGCGTGTCCGGTAGATCTATGCCGTCCCGAGCGGCTGTCATGCAGGGGAATGGGGAGGCGGGTGGGGGATCGCAAGGCGGAGGAGGAGCCCATCGCGGAGCTATGGGCGACGCCGACAACGCAGCGAGGCGCCCGCCCGGCAGCCGCGCAGCAGGCTGGATGATCTACGGGGCATGCCCTGGCGCTGGCCGGGGTAGCCCGGCCCGGTGCAGTAACCTCGCTGGCCGATGGGCCGAACCTGGGCTGGCTGGCCGATAGGGCCGGCCGTTGCTAGCTTCGGAAGGGAATGGGGACTACAGAAAGCAGCCCGCGGGCTGGACGGTGGGCCACGCTGGCAGTGCGCTGGCTGGCTGGACTGGCGTTGCTGGTCGTGGTGGCGTGCGGCGCGATCGCGGTGGCGCTGCAGGTGACGCCGATGCAGACGGTCACCGTGGCCGGGCAGGTGATCCAGGTCGGCGCGACCTCGCCGAACCTGAGCTGGTCCGGCGCGGGCGAAGTGGACCTGTTCGGCCAGAGCCTGCCGACTAACATCCTTTTCTCCGGGCCCGTGCGGCCCCGGCTGCAGCTCTCCCAGATCACTATCAACAGCGAACTGACCACGTTCGTCGAGGGCGCCCACGGGGCGGGGGCGGCGCGCATCCTCGGCGCCCGGCTCGCCGACGGGTGGAAGCGCTATTTCGCCTGGGAGACCGCGGTCGTCGGGGCGGGCACCCTGATCCTGGTGGGGGCGCTCGCGGGCTGGCGCCGCGTCCCGTATCGCACCACGGTCAAGCTGCTGGCCGCCGGGCTGCTCATCGCCGAGGCTCTCAACGTGGGCGCCATCATGATCACCACGTACACGGCGCCGGACCGGCTGCGCCAGGTGCACTCGCTCAACGAACTGGTGGGCAGCCTGACCCGTACGCGGCGGATCCACCCGGCGGGCCGGCCACTGCGCCAGGTGCAGGCCGTGGTCATCGGGGACTCGACCGCCGCGGGCGCCGGGCTGGCGCCCGCGCCGGGTGTGTCCGGCAACGCCCGTGCCTGCGGGCGCAGCGCCGATTCTTACGCGGCGGACCTGTCCGACGTCAACGGGTGGAAGGTGCTCAACCTCGCCTGCAACGGCGCGACGATCGGCCATGGGCTGCTCGGGTCGCAGGAACAGAACGGGGCCCGGCTGCCGCCGCAGCTCGCCGAGGCGGAACGGGCCTCGCAGGCGTCGGTGGTCATCGTCAGCGTCGGCGCCGACGACCTGAGCTGGGCCACCGAGGTGCGCTACTGTTCGGTCACGCCGAACTGCAACGACCGTGCCACAGCCGCGTACTTCCAGCAGCAGCTCGCCTCGTTCAGCAAGGACTACCTCGACCTGCTGAGCCGCCTGGCGGCGCTGCCGGGCCACCCCCAGGTCATCATCAACCGCTACTACAACCCGTTCGGCGCCGAGCCGGGGTGCCTGAGCCGGTTGGGGCTGACGCTGGCGAATCTGCAGACGCTGACCTCCCGCCTGGCCACGCTGAACGCGGTGCTGGCCAAGGGAGCGGCCCAGTTCCAGTTCTCCTCGCCGCAGCCCGACTTTGCCGGGCACCAGCTGTGCACCGCCCAGCCGTACGTGCAGGGCCTGAGCTCGCCAGCGCCGTTCCACCCCACGGCGGCCGGTCAGCTCGCGATCGCGCTCGCCGACCAGGCGGCGCTGGGCCAGCCGACTCCCCGGGACCAGCCGGCGGCACGCCAGCCCGCCGCGTAACGCCCCCTGCCGGGCGTGATGCGATATAAGTTCGCGGCCCACGAGCATTTGCTGTCACGCTGGCCGGGGGCAAAGGAGGACCTGGTCAATGCTCGCTGTCTTGCTCGCGCTGGCCGCCGCCGCGGGATACGGCGGCTCCGACTTCGCGGCCGGGCTGGCGGCACGACGAGCCAGCGTGGTGCGGGTGACCGTGCTCGCCGAGGTGACCAGCGCCACCCTGCTGCTGTGCGTGATCCCATTCGTTAGCAGCCAAGCCCCGTCGCTGGCGTCCGTGCTCTGGGGCGCCGCCGCCGGAGCCAGCGGCGTGGCCGGCGCGATGGCGCTGTACCTCGGGTTCCGGCACGCGGCGTTCAGCGTGGCCAGTTCCGTGAGCGCCGTGGGCACTGCCGCGTTCTCGGTGCTGGCGGGCCTGGCGCTGGGTGAGCGGCCCAGCGCGCTCTCGCTGACCGGCATCTTGCTCGCAGTTCCCGCGATCGTGGGCGTGTCCACGCCCGCCAGGCAGGCGAGCCGGGACGTTGCGCCCGCCGTCGTGGAGTCCCAGGCGGTCGCCGTCCCAGGTCAGCATGGTCAAGTCGGCCACGGGGCCGCTCCGCCAGGCCAGCACGGCCCGGCGGCCCGGCGTTCCCGGCCCGCCGCCACGGGCCGCCACGCGGCCGGCGTGGGGTGGGGACTGGCCGCCGGCGCCGGGTTCGGGCTGTTCTTCATCGGCCTGGACCGGGCGGGGTCGGGCAGCGACCTGTGGCCGATCGCCATCTCCCAGCTGGCCGCGATGGTGACGGCCATCGGCGTCGCCGTTGTGACCCGCGACCTCGCCCTGCCACCAGCCGGGACACGCCGGCTCAGCCTGCTGACTGGGGCGGCCAGCGCGGCGGGAACCGCGATGTTCTTCCTGGCCACCCATCACGGCCTGCTGGCCATCACCGCAGTGATCACGTCCCTCTACCCGGCCGGGACGATCTTGCTGGCCCGGGTGCTGCTGGGCGAGCGGCTGACCCGGCTGCGGCTTGCCGGGCTGTGTTTCGCCGCCGCCTCGGTCGCCCTGATCGCCGCCGGCGGGGCCGGCTGAGCCCGCCGCGCGGCCGTGCCTGGAACGCCACCAGCCGAGTAAGGCGGCGGTTGCCCGGGATCGCGGCCATGGCGGGGGCGCAGCCATAGCCTTGGCACATGGAGACGAGCTGGCACGAGTCGTTCGCCGATCGTTATGCGGAATGGTCGGCGGGCCGGACAGCCGACATCCCGTTTTACGCCGGCCTGGCCCGGGAGGCGGACGGGCCGGTGGTCGAGCTTGCCATCGGGAACGGGCGGGTCGCGATCCCGGTCGCCCAGGCAACCGGCCGGACGGTGATCGGGATCGACTCCTCGCCGGCCATGCTGGCCCAGGCCCGGGCCACCGCGGCCGCCGCAGGCGTGCGCCTTGACCTGCGCGAGGGCGACATGCGCGAGTTGGCGCTCGACGAGCCGGCGGCGCTGGTCTACTGCCCGTTCCGCGCCCTGCTGCACCTGCCGTCCTGGGCGGACCGCCGCCGCACCTTCGAGCGGGTCGCGGCGTCGCTGCGCCCGGACGGGCGGTTCGCCTGGGACGCCTTCGCCTTCGACCACCGCACCGCCGTCCGCCTCGACGGCAGCCACCAGCAGGCGCCGGCGCCGCACACGACCCGGTACTCGGTGGGCGACAACCGGATCGACCTCACGCTGGACGGCGGCGGGACAAGCTCGATGTGGTGGGCCACGAAGAACGAGTGGCTCGGGCTCCTCGACGTCGCCGGGCTCGAGGTCGAGGCGCTGTACAGCGGTTTCGCCGGTGAGCCGTTCACCGGCGAGCGGACCGAGTACGTGTTCGTGGCCCGGCGCCGCCGTGCGGACGACTGATCACGGCCGGGGGAGCATCACATGAACGAGGTCGGCGTGGCCGAGCTGCTGGCGGCGGCCGGCGCAGGGCGCGCGCTCGCGTGCGGCGACGGCAGCTCGTCCCGCCGCGTGGATGCCGCGCTGCTCCGCCGCTGCTGCCATGAGCTGCGGGACCAGATCGACCCGCGTGGCATCTGGCTGCAGCACGCCGCGATCACCGGCTCGGTGGATCTGTCTGGGCTGGAGGTCCCCTTCCCGCTCCGGTTCGAAGGGTGCCACTTCGACGCGCCGCTCCTGGCCGAGGGCGCCCGGCTGTCGGGGCTGGTGCTGACCGGGTGCGCCCTGCCCGGCCTGCAGGCCAACGGGGTGCGGATCCAGCGCGACCTCGACCTGTCCCGCGCCCACGTGACCGGGACGCTGCGCACCAGCGCCAGCACGTCCAAGCACTCGGCGATCTGGCTGTGCGAGTCGGAGATAGGCGGCCGGCTGCTGTGCGTGGATACTGTCATTGACGGCCACGGCGAACGGTCCATCCAGGCCGACCGCATGCACGTCACCGGCAACGTCAGGCTGCTGCACCAGTTCACCGCGCACGGGGAGGTGCGGCTGATAGGCGCGCGCATCGGCGGATCGCTGGACCTCACCGGCGCGCGCATCGAATCCTTCGGCACCGGGCTGGCCCTGGACCTGGGCGAGGCGATAATCGAGGCCAGCGTCTTCCTGATCGACGACCCCTCCGGCCGCCGGCCGCTCATCCGCGGCCGCATCGACATGGGCCAGGCGCGGATCGGCGGCCAGTTCCTGATCCGCAACGCCACGCTGGAAGCCCCCAGCGCCGCCGCGCCGGTGGGCAGCGTGTACTCCAGGTCCAGGGTCGGCGGCACCGCGCTCAGCGCGCCACGGCTGTCGGTGGGCGCGGAGGTAACCCTGGAGGGAACCTGCGCGGTGACCGGGGGGATCGACCTGTCGATGAGCGAGCTGAGCAGCGTGTCCGTCCGGTCGGGCTGCTCGCTGCACGCCCCGGGGCGCACCGCGCTGGACCTGACCAACACCGAGCTCCTGTCCACCGTCACCGTGGGCGAGCAGGTGCCCGTGGCGGGCACGGTGCGGCTGACCGGGGCACGCATCCACGGCAACCTCCGCCTGCGCGGCGCGATCCTGACCGCCCCGGAGGGGGGATCTCTGCTCGCCGCCCAGGGCGTCAGCATCGACGGGGAAGCGGAACTGCAGAGCCTGGAGGCAACCGGCGGGGACCTGGGGCTCCGCGCGGCCACGATCGGCAGCTACGTGGACGCGACCGGCGCGCAGCTGCGCAACCCCGGCGGGTACACGCTGAACCTGGTGCAAGCGAACGTCAAGGGCTCGGTCCGCCTGGCCGACGGATTCCGGTCCTACGGCGAGGTCGTCTTGAACCGGGCCGCGATCGAAGGCCGGCTCATCTGCACCCAGGGCACGTTCGACAACCCGGCGCTGCCTGGCGGCGACGGCAGCGGCGACGCCATCGAGGCTATCTCGGCGACGATCCGCAGCGGCCTGGACCTGGGCTGGAAGTCGGTCTCGCCCAGCGTGGACCTCACCAACACCCGGACGTCGTTCCTGGCCGACGATCCGGGGACGTGGCCCGAGCGGTTCGTTATCGTCGGCTTGACCTATGACCGGTTCGAACAGCCCCAGGGCAGCGGCGCACGGCGGCCGTGGGATCACGCGGCACGCGCCGCGTGGCTCAGCCGCCAGGCGGCCTACGACGCCGGTCCCTACGAACAGGCCGCCCGGGTGTTCCGGGAACACGGCTATACCGCGGGGTCCGAGGCGATCCTGATCGCCCAGCGCAGGCACGCCCGGCGGGTCATGGCTGGCCGCGGGGCGCCGCTTCGCCGCGCGCTCGACGCCGCGTTCAGCGCCACCGTCGCCTACGGCTTCCGCCCGCGCCGCGTCCTGTGGCTGGTGGCCATCCTGCTCATCCTGGTCATCTTCTCGCTCGAAGCCCCCACCACCCAGGCGACGATGCGCGCCACCACCGCAGCCGGCCTGGTGTACAGCACGCACGGGCCGGCCCCGGGCAGCGGCGGGCCAGGGCCGGCCGCGCCCCGGCCATCGCGCACTCCGACGCCTGCGGCGGCGGCCAGGTCCGCTGCTTCAACCCGGTGCTGTACGCCATCGACACGGTGATCCCGCTGGTCTCCCTCGACCAGCGCGCGACCTGGTATCCCGATCCCAGCCTCCGCGACGGCGCGTTCATGCAATGGTGGCTCAACGCCGCCACGCTCCTTGGCTGGCTGCTGTCCTCGATCTTCGTCCTGTCCCTGGCGCGGCTTTCTCGCGGCACCTGAGCCTGGGCTCGGTATTCAGCGTCGGACCAGGCCTGGCATTGGCGGCTAAACGGGCGACGGGCCAATCTTTCGCCATCTCGCCGGCCCCGGCTGGCCGGCCGCCTCGTCATCCGGGCCAACGGCGTGGTGAATGTGCAACAGCAAATCGGAGACCCGTTCTCCAACGCCCAGTGCTTCACCTCATTGGACGGGGCGTCATTCGCGCCCTAGGGGCGCAGATCCTAGGGCGAGCGCAGTGGCCAGCCCGCTCCGGGTTGGCCACGGTCCCGCCGTTAGATGTTGGACCTGATGAGGCCCCCGTCGACCTGGTAGACCGCACCGGTGATGTAGGACGCCTGCTGCGAGGCCAGGAACGCGACGAGGCCGCCGAGCTCCATCGGGTCGCCGAGCCGGCCGACCGGGATGGCCGCGGCGATCGGCGCCAGCTGCTCCTGCAGCTCCTTGTCTCCCTCGGGGCTGCGCCCCGCGCCCGCGATGATCCTGGAGGTGAGGAACATGCCGGGGAGCACCAGGTTGATCGTGATGCCGTCCTTGGCCAGGTCCGGCGTGAGGGACTTCACCAGCCCGGCGATGCCCGGCCGGAGCGCGTTGGACAGGTCAATGCCCTCGACCGGCTGCTTCACCGAACTCGACTGGATCCCGACGATGCGGCCCCAGCGCCGGCGGCGCATGTAGGGCACGACCTCGCGGACGAACCGGACGAAGTTCAGCGTGACCACCTCGAACGCCCGCCGCCAGTCGTCGTCGGTGAAGTCCGCGAAATGGCCCCTGGCCGGGCCGCCCGAGTTGTTGACCAGCACGTCCACCCCGCCGAACCGCTCGGCCGTGGCGGTGACGACGCTGTGGATTCCCGCCGCGCTGGTGAGGTCGGCCGGGACGGCCAGCACCTCGGCGCCGGTCTCCCGCCTGATCTGGGCGGCCGTCTTGTCCAGGTCCGCCTTGGTCCGCGCGCAGATGGTGACCCGCGCGCCCTCGCGGGCCAGCGCGAGCGCCGAGGCCTTGCCCAGGCCCTTGCTCGACGCGGCAACCAGCGCGGCCTTGCCTGCCAGTCCGAGGTCCACGGCTCTCCCTAGGGTGCGGTGGCGCTGGCCATGACCCGGCGGGTCAGCTCCAGTATCAGCGGCGCGCGCAGGGCCTCCTCGTAAAACGAGCGCAGCGCCGGGTCGAGCGCCGCGGCTTCTTCCCTCATGGCGCGCTCCTGGTCGCGCCAGCCGGGGCGCTCGCGAACCTCGATGTCGGCGAAGCCGGCGCCGGTCAGCCCGGCACCCAGGTCCACGTGCCGCAGCCGGGCCCGCGGCGGCAGCCCCAGATGCCGTTGCTGGATCTCGTCCTTGACCGGCGACGTGGTCATGTCGGCGTACCAGCCGTCGAAATACTCGGCCAGCGGGCCCAGCCCGGCCTCCATCGCCTCCTCCGCGGGCCGCCGCTCGCTCACAGGCGGGCCACGCCGATCATCGAATCCCGGGTGACCAGCCCGGCCAGCTCCGCCTCGGCCGTGCCCTCGGTCCCCGGCGGGCGCTGCGGCAGGACCAGGTAGCGGACCTCGGCGGAGGAGTCCCACACCCGGATCTCGACGTCTGCGGGCAGCTCGCAGCCCATCTCGGCGAGCAGCGTCCGGGGCTCGCGCACCATCCTGGCCCGGTACGGCGGGTCCTTGTACCAGGCCGGGGGCAGGCCCAGCGTGGGCCACGGGTAACAGGAGCACAGCGTGCATACGATCACGTTGTGCACGGCGGGCGTGTTCTCCACGACCACCATGTGCTCGCCTTCCGCGCCGCCGAAGCCAAACTCGGCGATCGCGGCCGTGCCGTCCGCCAGCAGGCGCTGCCTATACGCCGGATCGGCCCAGGCCCGGGCCACCACCCGGGCCCCGTTCATCGGGCCGATCTCGGTTTCGTAGCGGCGGGTGACCTCCTCGATAAACCCCTCGGGCACCAGCCCGCGCTCGGTCAGCAGCGCCTCCAGCGCGGCGACCCGCTGCTCGACCGGCGCCATCGGCGCCGGGTGGTTTGTGTCCCCGCTCATGCTGGCTCCAGGTAGCTGTCCCACAAGTCCACGTGCACCCAGACGCCGCGCTGCCCGTCGCGCCACAGGCTCGCGGCGTCGAAGCGGACCGAATATGTCGCTTCATAACGCCTGGCGGAGCTATGTGCCTCGATATCGGGCACTGAGTAGGCGCCATCCAGCCGTACCACGACGCCGTCCTTGCCGCGGACGTAGCGCGGGCAGCGGGTGTGGCCGGGCGGATGCCACTCGCGCACCCGGACCCGGTCACCGATACCGAACCGGGGCTCGCTTGAGTCGGCGCCTGGATCGGTGACCGGCGGCGCGAGCACCGGGCCGCTGAGCGGGAACGAGCCGCCCGCGCGCGCCTCGAGGTCCTCGGGGGTGAGCAGCCCGTGCTCGACGGCCAAGGTGGCGGCCGCGGTGAGCCAGTGCTCGTAGTAGCTCGACGTCAGGTAGTGTCCCGGCGCCATCCGCTCGATGGCGTGCCGGAACTCACCGCCGTTGGGCTGCACCGCGCCAAGCACGACCTCCATGAGCGCCCGGGCCGCCCCCTCCCACGGCTCGTGAAAGACGGGTTCCGCCGGGGCATGGTCAACCGCGCCGAAGCCCTGCATTCCGCCCAAGTCATGGATGCCGTCCACGCGGAAGACTCTACCGAGCCGGGAACACAGCGGACAGGCGGGAATGCCCCCGTGAGGCTGGAGTGGAAGTCAAGCGTCGTAGAGCTTCATCAGCCGGAACCCGCCCGCGGTGAGCATGGGAACCTCCCGGCCGGCCAGTTCCGCGCGGCCGAGCCCGAAGGTCACCGCGCCGCTGTCTCCGAGCCGCGACCCGGCGGCCCCGGAGGAGGGCGCGGCCCCGTAGCCGAACTCGATGGCGGTGAGGTCGCCGGTCACCGCGCCCTGCGCCGGGATGGGCGCACCGCCGTAGTCGCCCGCCCGTGCCGCGGCCTGGTCGGAATGAAAGGCGCCACGGAAGACCTGCCCGTACGCGCCCCGGCCCAGCGGGCTCACGCCCGCGTACCAGACCGAATTGTCGGCCGGGTCGTGGCGCAGGTAGTAGGTGTTGCCGACATCGTCGGTCCAGGCGCCGGACAGATTCGCCGAGAACGTGGCCGTTATCTTGTCCACCGAGTAGACCGGGTGTATTTCGAGCTTGTCCGAGTCATCGCCCCCGTGGCTGGTGTCGAACACGAGCGCGCCGGTCACCCGGACGGGATCGCCGAACGACAATTCGGTGAGGAAGCTCGGCTCGGCGGGCACACCACCGCCGGCCGCGGGCACGATGATCCGGATCGGCCTGCCATTGAACAGGACCGCGCTGCCGCCGGCGTCCTCGGCCCATCCCGGGAACAGCGGCGGTGCGGCTTCCGCGTGCTCGGCGCCGCAGTCCGCCGGGCGCCCGAACATGATGATCTCGCCTTCGATCGGCACGGTCAGCTTGCCCCGGATGTAACCCTCCTGGTACTCCACCCCGGCGTAGAAGTCCGGCTGCGCGCCGTCGATCTGGCCGACGTCGGCCTGGAACCAGAAGCTGACGTCGCCGTGCTGCTGCTCGCCCGCGCCTGGGGCCGAGGGTTCATTGAGGCAGATGAAGTCGCGGTAGGTGAAGCTCCGCACCGGGTAGGCGGACCGGGGATAGCTCACGTCCACGGCGGGTTGGGCGTGATGGCCGCTGGGGGCGATGGCGGCAAAGACCGAGACCGAATCCCGCAGCGGCCACAGATTGTCGGCCAGCGTGCTCTTCTCGGTGGTCTGCCCGTTCTTGACGACGTTTGTGAGAGCCTCGGTGAGGGCGTCGTAAACGGCGATGACGGGCCACTGCGATGTGTTGGCCCGCCGCCAGATTGAGGCGGCATAGCCACCGGACTCCGTCACCCGGAGAAGCTGGTCTTCGCCAGCGGGCCGGAGCGCCAGCGTGCCGCGGCCGGACGTGGCGCCCCGCGGCACGTCCGACCATTCACCGGTGACGGCCGACCCGGTAACCGAGCCGTGAAAGACATTGCAGAACTGCAGGCCGGGGTGCAGCAGGCCGTCGCTCAGGCCGAGCCACCAGAGGGTATCGGCGATCTGCCGGAGGAAGTACATTCCACCGTCATTCGCCATCCAGGTCCCGGTCAGGCTGGCGGGATTGGCGGACATTACGCGGCTGCTCAGCCCCTCAGGAAGCGGTCGCCGGCGGCCGTGATCGCGGCAGGCCAGAGCCTCGCGGGGCGGGTGGCGCCGACCGCCGCAAGCCCGGGCGCGGCCCGGAACCGGGGGCCTGCGCGGCGGGCGCCAGGTTGCTGCCGACCCGCAGGCATGATCCAGTCATCTCGGCTAGCCTCCGTTGATAACGATTGCGGATCATTCCGCCTAGCCTGCCATTATCCCCAGAACGCGTCAATAATTCATAATGACCAGGTAAAATAATAGAGACCGCCAGCGCGGCTGGAGGTTCAGCGGGCATCCGTCAGCCGGGCCAGCGCAGCCTGGATCCTCTTCTCCGAGACAGGGCCGGACGTGCCAAGCACCTGGGCGAAGAGGCTGACCCGCAGTTCCTCGATCATCCAGCGCACGGCCTGGACGTCGCCGTCCGTGCGCCGCGCGGGCGGAAGCTGCTCGACGACCTCCCGGTAGGCGGCGGTGATCCGGTGCACGGCCGCCGTCCGTTCGGCGTCGCGGCGGGGATCCCCCGCGGCGGCCTCCAGCCGGCGGCTGATCGCCCGCAGGTAGCGGGCCACGTCCGGCAGCCGCCGCAGCCCCGCCTCGCTGATGAAGCCGGGGTACATCAGCGCGGCAAACTGGGCCTGCGCGTCGGCCAGCGCCGCCGCCAGCACCGGGCTGGTGGCGCTCCGTATCGCGGACTCTGCGTCATGCGCCGCCACCATGACCTCACCGGCGGCCTCCAGCGCCCGCGACATGGCCAGCGGCAGGGCCGGCCGCGCCTCGGTCACCAGGCGGGCGAAGCCGTCGGCGTCCCAGGCCAGCCCGCCGGCGTCCGCGATCACCTGGTCTGCCGCGCACGCCGCGCAGTCGTCGAGCAGCGCGCCGATGCTCGGGTACGGGCTCCGGCTCATCGCCAGCTTGCTGCTGGCAGGCAGGCGGTCCGCGATGGAGCGCAGCCCGGACGGCACCCGCCGCAGCAGCAGCCGCCGGGCGCCGCGCACCATAGCCGCGCTGGCCTGGGCCTTCGTCTCGAACAGCCGGACGTCGGCGGCGGCGCCGACGTCCTCAAGCGCCGGGTAGGCGGTGAGCTGACCGGAGGTGAACACCCGGGGCAGCGTGCCGATGGTCCAGTCCGTCAGGCCAGTCCTCACGAGGTCGCTGGCCGCCTCGGTGACCATCTCCTGCAGCCGGGGCCGCAGTTGCCGGCGCAGCGCGTCCAGGTCTTTCCCGCGAGCCAGTTCGCGACCGGAGTCCAGCACCCGGAACGTGATCCTCAGGTGCAGCCGGCAGCCGGGACAGATCCCACGCGTCCCGCGGGATCGCCACGTCACCGAGGCGGCCGAGTTCCGTGCCCAGCGCAGTCAGCAGGTCCCCATGCGGCTCGCCCAGCCGGGCGAGCACGGCGCGGGCGGTGTCCGGCGCGGGCACGAACACAAGGCGCAGGTCCTTTGGCAGGGACCTGATCAGCTCGGTGACCAGTTCCTCGCGCCGGCCGGGCACCTGCCAGCTGAACTCCTCGGCGCTCACCTTGTCCAGTTCGGCGAGCGGGATGTCCACGGTCACCCCGTCGTCGGGCTCGCCCGGGGCGAACTCGTACGTGAGCGGAAGCTCGCCCCAGCTCGCCGGGTAGTCGGTCGGCCGGACCTGGTCCGCGGCCGGCCCGTCGAGGTCGGCGGTGAGCGTCAGCAGGTCGGGGTGCTGAGCACGGGCCTTCTTCCACCAGGTGTCGAAATGCCGGGCGGAGGTCACGTCCTTGGGGATCCGCCGGTCGTAGAAGTCGAACAGGGCCGTGTCGTCAGCCACGATGCCGCGCCGCCTGGCCCGGTCCTCCAGCTCCCTGGCCTCCTCAAGCAGCCGCTGGTTGCGCTGGAAGAACTTGTGATGGGTCTGCCAGTCACCCTCCACCAGGGCGCTGGTGATGAAGATGTCCCGCGCTGCCGCCGGGTCGGCCCGCGCGTAGCCGACCCGCCGCGCCGTCACGATCGGCAAGCCGTACAGGGTCACTCGCTCCAGCGCCATGGCCGCGCCGCGCCTGGCGTCCCAGTGCGGCTCGCTGTAGCTGCGCTTGACCAGGTGGGCTGCCAGCTGCTCGGCCCATTCCGGTTCAAAACGAGCGGCCATCCTGGCCCAGAGCCGGGACGTCTCGACGAGTTCCGCCGCAACCACCCAGCCGGGCGGCTTCCTGGCCAGCACCGAATCCGGGAAGATCGCGAAACGGGCGCCGCGTGCCCCGGCGAACTCGGCCGGGCCGCGGCGCTTCCTGCCGGGGCTGGCTTCGGTGTCCTTCATCCCGATGTGCGAGAGCAGGCCCGCCAGCAGCGACATGTGCACCCGGTCCGCGAGCTCGGCCGGGATGCCAGCCGCGGGCTCAGCCTCGCGGCGCGCTGCCACGGCGCTCCCGCGCTGCGTTTTTCTGCTATGTCCCCTGGGCGCCTGCGCCGGGCCTGCCTCGCGGCCGGCGCCGGCGCCGACGTCCCTGGCCGCCTGCCGGAGCTGGCCGTAGACGTCCTGCCACTCCCGCACCCGCAGGTAGTGCAGGTACTCGCGCCGGCACAGCCGGCGGAACGCGGAACCCGACAGCTCGCGCTGCCGCTCGTGCAGGTACTCCCAGAGGTTCAAGAACGCGAGGAAATCAGACCGGGGCACGGCGAACCGCGCGTGCATGGCGTCCGCGGCCTCGCGGGCATCCGCGGGCCGTTCCCTCGGGTCCTGGATGGACAGTGCCGCCGTGATGATCAGCACCTCGCGGACGCACCCGTGGTGCACCGACTCCAGGATCATCCGGCCCAGCCGCGGGTCGGCCGGCAGCCGGGCCAGCTTCCGGCCGATGCTGGTCAGCCGCGTCTGCTCGCCGCCTGGCGCCAGCGCGGCGAGTTCCTCCAGCAGCCGGATGCCGTCGGTGATGTTGCGGGACTCCGGCGGGTCCATGAACGGGAAGTCGGCGACCTTGCCCAGGCCGAGCGCGGCGGCTTGCAGGATGACCGAGGCCAGGCTGGTGCGCAGGATCTCCGGGTCGGTGAACTCCGGCCGCGCGGCAAAGTCCTCCTCGCTGTAGAGGCGGATGCAGAGCCCAGAGGAGGTTCGCCCGCACCGGCCCTTGCGCTGATCCGCCGAAGCCCGGGCGACCGGTTCGATCGGCAGCCGCTGCACCTTGGTCCGCTGGCTGTACCGGGAGATCCGCGCGGTGCCCGTGTCGATCACGTACTTGATGCCCGGCACGGTGAGGGAGGTCTCCGCGACGTTGGTGGCCAGCACCACGCGCGGCCGCTGATGCGGCTGGAAGACGCGGTGCTGCTCGGCCGCGGACAGCCGGGCGTACAGCGGCAGCACTTCCAGCTCGCCCGGCTGCTCGGCCAGCGCGTCGGCGGTGTCCCTGATCTCCCGCTCACCGCTGAGGAAGACCAGGACGTCGCCGGGACCCTCGGCGCGCAACTCGGCGAGCGCGTCGCAGATGCCCTGCACCTGGTCCTTCGGTTCGCGGGCCGGGTCGTCGGGGTCGGCGAGCGGGCGGTAGCGCACCTCGACCGGGTAGGTGCGCCCGGACACCTCGATAACCGGCGCCCCGGCGCTCTGCTGGCCCAGTTCGGCTCCGCCGCCCCGTTTGCCGGATTCGCCTCCGGCGCTCTGCTGGCCCAGTTCGGCTCCGCCGCCCCGTTTGCCTGATTCGCCTCCGGCGCTCTGCTGGCTTGATTCGCCTCCGGCAAAATGCCTGCTGAACCGCTCAGGATCGATTGTCGCCGAGGTGATGATGACCTTGAGGTCGGGACGGGTGGGCAGCAGCCGCTTCAGGTAACCGAGGATGAAGTCGATGTTCAGGCTGCGCTCGTGTGCCTCGTCGATGATCAGGGTGTCGTATTGGAGCAAGCGCCGGTCGCGCTGCATCTCGGCTAGCAGGATCCCGTCGGTCATCACCTTGATCAGCGTGCTGTCGCTGGACTTGTCGGTGAACCGCACCTTGTAGCCGACGGCTGCGCCGATCTCGGTGCCCAGTTCAGCGGCGATCCGCTCCGCCACCGTGCGGGCCGCGATCCGCCGGGGCTGGGTATGGCCGATCTGGCCGGTGACGCCGCGGCCGAGTTCCAGGCAGATCTTCGGCAGTTGCGTGGTCTTCCCCGAGCCGGTTTCGCCCGCGACGATGACCACCTGGTGGTCGCGGATGGCCGCGGCGATCTCGTCCTTGCGCTGGCTGACCGGCAGGTCAGCCGGGTAGGACACCACGGGCGCCGCGGGGCGGGGGGCGGCGAGCGAGGGTGTCACGGCGGCGGTCTCCATGGCTGGCGCGGAAAGATATGGCGGGCAGGGGGAACTACGCACCAGGATGGCTGCCGAACCCCCGGGTACCTAACACTTTTCCGGCGCGCTGCCTTCCGCGCCCGGGCCGCCGTCAGCCGTAGTTCTGCAGGTGCGGCCAGAGCGTCCGCCAGCCGCCCACCGGGCCGGTGCAGACGCCGATGTCCAGGCCGGTGAAGTCGCTCGGCACGTGGTACGGCGCGTAGTAGGTGGCCAGCACGCGACAGTGGGCGAAATAGGGGCGCAGCCAGCCGAGCGCGTCGACCACGAGCACGGTGCGGTCGGAGGCGCGCCCTGGCCCCCAGATCCAGTAGTTGTTGTTGCCGGAGAGCACCGGCGGCAGGTGGTCGGCGGCGCCGAGGACATCCAGCGCGCCGGCCTCGCCGTAGTTGCCGGCGAAGATCGAGGTAGGCGCCTGGCCGGCCCGGGCCAGGGCCGCGTCCTGCGCCGCGACCGCGCGGGTGAGTTGTTGCCAGCCGAAGGTGTCCGCGGTGGTCACCGTGTCCAGGTTCGGCACGTCGTGCAGGTAGGCGATCGGCACGATCGGCAGGATCGTCTGCGCCGAGATGGCAATGCTCACCAGGGGCGCGGCCACCACCAGGCGGCGCCGCAGTCCCGGCCGGCGGCCACGGGCGATCCAGCCCTCCGCCGCCACGGCGGCCGAAGCCACCAGCGCCGGCGCCGTTCCTTCCGCGTAGTACGTCTTGCCCGGTATCCAGGCCAGCACGTAGACGACGAGCAGCGCGCTGGTGATGGCGAGGAACCGCAGGTCCGGGGTCCGCCAGAGCCGGACGAAGCCCGCGACGAGCAGCGGTATCACCAGCACTCCCGCGAACGCCAGGACGGTCACCGGGCCCGCGAGGAAAGCGCCCGGGGAGCTGTTCAACTGGTGCAGCTCGGATGCCATGGCGAGCTGCGGCCACCCGTGGGTTGCCTGCCAGGCGACGTTCGGCGCCCAGATCACCGCGGCGAGGCCGGCGCCCAGCCACGGCCACCTGGTGCCGAGCACCCACCGGCGCCCAGAGCACAAGATGCCCGCGGCGAGGCCGATCAGCAGCAGGAGCATCAGGTTGTTGTCTTCCAGCCCGATGCCCGCCGCGAGCCCGGCCCCGAGCCACCAGCATGGCCGGTCCCGCAGCAACGCCGTGGTCACGCACAGCAGGACCACCGCCCAGGCCAGGAGGTCGGGGGACTCGGTGATGCCCAGGTGGGACAGGGCGAGGACGAGCGGGGCGCACGCGGTGATGAGGGCGGCCAGTATCCGGCCGAACCGCCCCGCGCCGAACAGCACCGCGAACCTGGCCGTGATGACCACGACCGCCCCACCGGCCAGCGCCGGGACGATCCGGATCGCCGTGGGGCTCACGCCGAGCACGTCGGTGACTCGGGTGACCAGCGGGGCCAGCGGCGGCTGGTCCACGTAGCCGAACGCGAGATGCCGGCCGGCCTCGATGAAGTAGAGCTCGTCCTGGAGGAAGCCGTACCGGCCGCTGAGCGCGAGCTCGACCGCCACGAAGACGGCGGCGATCATCCACACCGGGGCTGGGAGGCTCGCGGAGCTGGCGGCCGGCGAAACGGCCTGCGCGCGGCCGACAACAACGTGAGGCTGGACATGCCCCGGCCGTCTGCTGCCTGGCCAACCGCGTGTGCCCCATGCCCGTGTGTGCCCCGTTGCCTAGCACCGTCCTAGCCCATCGACGCAGCCCTTTTGCCTAGTGCCACCTGAGTATTCTGCAGCCCAGAGCTGCCGCCAGCATCCGGTTTCTGCATGAGCGGTCGTCGTTGCTTCAGAGTTCCGCGGCCCACGATCGGGCGGCAGGCTAGGCCGGGCGAAAGGGCCGGGGTATTGACGGGGCAGATCGTGTCAGGATGGTCGGCATGTCTGGTCGGGCACTGAGCTTCGGGGGGGTGACGGAGGCATACGAGCGGTTCCGGCCTGGATATCCGGTGGAGCTTTTCGACATGGTGATGACGTACGCGGGCCGGCCGGTCCGGGCTGCCCTGGAGATTGGCGCCGGGACCGGCAAGGCAACCCGCCTGTTCGCTCACCGGGGGGTCACGGTCACCGCGACCGACCCGGACGGGGACATGCTCGCCGAGTTGCGTAAGCACGTGCCAGCCAACGTCACGACCGTGCGCGCCGCGTTGGAGGAGTTGCGGCCGGGCGAGAGGTACGGGCTGGTTTATGCGGCCGCGGCGCTGCATTGGACGAACCCGCAGGGCCGGTGTCCGCGCCTGGCTGCGCTGCTGGCGCCGGGTGGCGTGTTTGCCTCGTTCGGTGGGCCGCTCCAGCTGGCGGACCCGGCTGTGGCGGAAGCTGTGCGCGCGGCGCGGGCGCCGTTCCTGGACAGCGACGAGGTCCGGTCTCCCGACCGGACGCCGCCGGGACATGACATGCAATGGCCAGGGACCGAGCTCCAACGGTCGCCGTGGTTCACCGATGTTCAGCAGTCCGTGATCGAGCGGCGGCTGACGATGAGCGCCCGCGATTACGTGGGCCATCTGTTGACCGTCTCGGCTTATCTCCAATTGCCGGCCTCCGAGCAAGGGCAGGCATATAGCCGGATCCTGCAGGTCCTGTCCGAGACGGTCGAGGTCGCCGCCGACATCACCGTCCATCTCGCGCGCCGGCGCGGCGAGCAGTAGCACCCGGCAATCAGCTGCCCGCCTCCCAGAACGGTCATCCCGAAATGCCGCGTTGAGGCCCGCCGTTCCCCCCGGGCCGACTGCGCGCCAGACAGCGCTAGGGCCCGGGCGCCCCGTCCTCGCGATCACTTGCTGCGGCTTGATGCGTCTGCGCCTCGCCCGGGCCGACCGCAGAGCGTAATCGGCACTTCAATGACAGCCGCGCGAAGAGCCGCCGTTAGGTGCCGATATCGCCTCGAGGACAGTCAGGACATAGCTCGCGCATATCTGACACTGTTCGGCGTTGTCTAGGCGTAGGCCGGCCTTTAACCGCGCCGCCGGGTAGCGTGGGCCAGCGTGACTACGGAGTGGACCGCACCCGCGGTTGAGCGTGCTGACCCGGACTACGTCGTTGCCGAGCGCAGGGCGCTTGAGCAGTGGCTCGACTATCAGCGTGACACCTTGCTGCCAAGTGCGCAGGGTTGACGGCCGGGCAGCTGAGGCGGCGTGCGGTTCCGCCGTCTAACCTCTCGCTTTTGGGCCTGGTCCGGCACTTGGCCGACGCGGAGCGCGGGTGGTTCCGCCAGTGCGCTGCCGGCGAGGATGTGGCTGACCTGTACTGGACCGAGGCAGACCAGGGTTCCGACTTCAACAACATCGAGGCCGCCGACGCCGAGGCTGACCTGGGCACCTACCGGTGCGAGATCGTCGCGGCGCGCGAGGCGGTGGCCGGCAAGGGTCTCGATGATGTCGTGCCGTTTCGGTGGGGCGGCGCCGATCGTGACATCCGGTGGATCTATCTGCACATGATCGAGGAGTACGCGCGCCATAACGGCCATGCCGATCTGATCCGCGAGTGCATCGACGGCGTGACCGGCGACTAGATCCGCCCGGGGGGGAGGCCAGCCCTGCCGCCTGACCGGCAGCCGGCTGGTCCCGCGATGAGCCGCAACTGGCCCGCCAGTGCGCCCGGCTGGATCGGCCGGTGCTGATCTTGCGTGTGCGGATGGTCCCTGCCCGGTGCAGGCCAGTGATTCCATGCTGGAAGCGCTGCCCGGCGTGCGGCGGTGATCGAGCATGCCGGGCATCTGCCACCGCGGTGATCGGCGCCACCGGCCGCGTCGGCAGCGAGATCGTCCGCGGCCTACTGTCGCGCGGCGATGCGGTCACCGCGCTCGTTCGCGACCCGGTCAAAGCCCACGCGCCTGTCGCTGGCCCGGACGACGTGGGCAAAGCGGTCTGAACGTGCCGTCCGATTGGCGCCTCGGAGCCCGGTCAGCGAACGAGCCGGCCGCGGTCGGGGAGGCCTCCTCGTGCCCTCCGGCGTAGGCGAGCCCGGCTCAAGGCGGCCCGCTGGGCCTGCCGGGTGAAAGACCCTGGGCCGAAGCGGCCCCAGGCCACGAAGGCGGCCATGGCGAGATAGGCCAGGTCGGCGATGATCGTTGCCCTCTCGCCCCGGCGGAGGCGCATGATCACCGCGCCTGTAAACAGCAACACCGCACCGGTAGCAGCCAGCGGCACCAGAACTGGCGCGATGCCGAGCGCGGCGGGCACGATCAGGCCGGCCGCCGCCAGGAACTCGAGGGCTCCGATGGCCTTGAGGGCGCCGGGGCTGAAGTCGTCAACCCATCTGGAGGCGGCGCCGCCCATGCCGGCCAGCTTCTCCTTGGGCACGAACACCTTAGTGCTGCTGGCGACGAGGAAGACAACGGCCAAGATTGCGGCCACGATCCACAGAGCGACGTTTAGCTTCCGGTTCATGAGGATCTCCTTGAAGGGCATCGGCGATTTCCGTTACCCGGGTATCCAGCTGAGCCGGTGCCAATCGGGTACCCGGTGCCCTTCCCGCCGACGTCGCCCCGTACGCCCGTGCTTTCGATCTCGGCGATCAGCGTCGTCAAGCGGTAGGAGGGCGAGTGGCGCGGCGAGTCGCGAGCGCGAAAGACATCGGCGAAAGCCCTCAGATACGCCGCGGGGAAGCTGATGCTGCGCCCCCCCCGCGCATGCGTCATGACGGCCCCCAAGGCACAGGGCCAGCCCACTCCCCGCGGCGATCCCAGGTGGCTTCGCGTGAGCATTCCTCGGGCGGGGCGCCACGCCGCCGTGCTCGCCGAAGGTCATCGCGCCCAGGAACAACTCCGATGCCCGCAGCCCGGTGGGGCCGAACACCGGTAGCGCATCAGCCGGTGCCTTCGCCGAATGCCTCCGCCGCCAGCCGGGCGACCTCGCCGGGCGGCACGTCGCGGAGGTGCTGGTCGATGGCCCAGCGGTGACCGAACGGGTCGATGAACTGGCCGGTGTAATCGCCCCAGAACGCCTCATGCAGCGGCTCGAACACCTTGGCTCCGGCCTCCAGGGCCTGCTGCCACACCGCAGCGGCGTCCGCGACCGCCAGGTGCAGCGCCCCGTAGGTGCCGCCCAGCGTCAGCGGGGACACGATCCCCAGGTCCGGGGACTCATCACCGATCGCCAGCCGGCTGTCTCCGAACCACAGGTGCCGCCTGAAGCCGAAGCGCTCCCGCCCGCGCGTCTTGGGGCACCCTTCGGGACCTACGCGATCGAGCCGTCCCTCCGCAGAATGGTCTGTCGCGGGACGATCCAACCGCTCGCGGCAACAAGGATTCGGCCTTCTGGTCCAGAATGATCGCGTCCGTGACCCGGCCATCTGGGGCACTCCGGTGTGGCGATCTGCTGTGTCAGTTTAGATTGACAAATCAAGGATGTCAGTCTATACTGACAGGCATGGACATCGAAAAACTCAGCCTGAATCTCTCGTCGGATGACCCGGCAATTGGGCTTCGCGCCTCGTTGGCGCTACATCGCCTGGCTGAGAGGGTCGAAGCGAACCACGTCGCGTCGGCCCGGGAAAAGGGCTGGTCGTGGCAGCAGATCGGAGACGCTTTGGGCGTCACCCGCCAATCCGTGCACACCAAATACAACAAGGAGTCATCATGACCACCGAATCCGTTGTGCCAGAGGTGCTTCACCCCTGGACCATCTATATGCGGGCCAGTGAGGAGGCTCGTCGCCGAGGTGATCGCCGAACCGGCACCGATCACGTCTTGCTCGGCTTGTTGGAGGATCCCCCGATCGAAGTCGTGTTGGGCGTGAGCCTGCAGCAAGCTCGCCAGGCCCTTGAGTCGCTCGATCAGGAAGCCCTGGGTGCCCTGGGCATGGGGTCCGGCGCCGACGCTCCCCCACTGCCGATGCGCGCCGTGCCGAAGAAGCCGACGATCAGAGCCGTCATGAAAAAAGATCGCCTCCGCATGACGCCCGCGGCAAAGAAAGTGCTTGAGGAAGCGGTCAAGCCCATGCGCCGGAAGACCCAGGTCACGGCCCAGCAGGTGCTGGCCCAGATCCTCACTCTCCAACCACCAGATCCTGCGGCGGTGCTGCTGGGCGCTCTCGGCGTGAACACGTCGGAGGTTCGGCGCCGATTGGATGCGGTCACGCCCGACAGCTGAGTCCCCACGACATTCACTACTTCGAGCGAAGGTGTCCGGATCGGGCCGCCTGCGGGCAGGCAACAATCGCGAGCGCTGGCCTCTGCAGACCGCTCCACAAGGGCCAAAATTCATCGCGACGTCTGCCAGCTCGTGGTGGAGAAGTCCGCAGCCGTCCTACCCTCGGGTAGCCCAAAAAGCCTCACTTGATCCTTGACGGATCGGCCTCGGATGATGAGCAATTGTCAAGACTTGTGGTTGATGTAGTTGGCGCGGTGCCCGCGGGGGCGTTGTCGTGGGCACCGGCCGTGGTGCTACCCGGCTTTGGACATCAGCGCGATGATCGCGTCGATGTCGTCGCCTTGCCCTGGGTCGTCGGCGATCCGGTTGGGCCGGGCGAAGCCGCAGACGACGCACCGGTGGACCAGCACGAGTCCCTTGCCGCCGCGGTGCTCGAGACGCTCGGGGCGCATCATTCCGCGGCAGGCCGAGGCCCGGTCGCCGGGAGCGATGTTGACGTGCTTGGAGCACAGGCACGCCGGGCAGTGGTTGCGGTAGCTCCCGTTGCTGAGCGGTGCAACGCTCGCGCCGCAGTTCTCGCACGTGAAGCCCCGGTTCTGGGCGGACCTGCTGATGGCTCTGCCTCCGGATCGAAGAAGTGATCTTCAATCGGGAGTGCAGGGTTCCGTTCGTTCTCGCTGACCGTCCGCGCTTGGCGTCCGGGCAGCTCCCAGGCTTAGCGCAGGCGAGGGACCGGTTCACCGCCTGGTCCCCCTCCTTTAGGGGCCGGCGATTACTTCCGCTTCCTGCTTCACCGGGGCATCTTTCAGCCGCCGGATCCGGACCTCGACCGGGTTTAGCTGGATTGTCCCGGTCACTGTCAGCCGAGCCTCCTCAGCTGCCAGCGGTAGGTGTCATCCCGCCCTCACTGGCGTCGGCGCCGTCCCCTGTGATCAGAGCGCTGCCGTGACCGTCCCGTCTGGCTGGCGCATCACCCCTCCTCCGCCATCGGCGGCATTCCCGCCGATCACAACACGCCGGGTCCGGTCAGGGCAACGCGATTTTGCGGCGTCAGGCCGCGGCGGCCTCCCGCTCCGCGCGCAGGGCCGCGCTCGAAGCCGGCGCCAGCGCGCATGAGCGCGACCAGATGGGGGTGCGCCGGCCGCGCGCCACGTCAACGCGCACTGAGCCGCCGAAGTGTTACGGGCGTCGGCGCGGTCAGGAAGGGACTGGTTAGCGTTCGCCGCGGAACGGGTGATGTGCGCATCCAGCGCATTCGCGAGGCTGCTGCGTGCGGCGTAGACGGCCCCGGTGATCCTCCGAGCCCGATACCTGGGCTCGGCCCAGCGGGCCTATCCTCGGCGCATGGGAGTCCAGGTGCGGCCGGCGGCCGGGCGATGGGAGGACTTCGCGTCGTTGATGGTGCCGCGCAAGCCAGGCGCAGGCGGATGCGTCTGCATGGCGTACCGCAATTCCAGCCTCGACATGCCCGGCCGGATCGCGCACATGCGCGCGCTGTGCGCCAGCGAACCGGGCCCAGGGGTGCTGGCCTACGTCGATGGCGCGACGGCCGGCTGGTGCTCGGTCGCGCCGAAGTCCACCTACCGCGCCCTGGTCAACTCCCGGACCATCCCGCACCTCCAGGACGAGGGCGCGTGGTCGGTGGTGTGCTTCGTGGTGCGGCCGGGGTTCCGCCGCCGCGGCCTGATGCACCAGCTCCTGGAGGGCGCCGTCGGGCATGCGGACGCGATGGGCGCGACCGCGCTGGAAGGCTACCCGGTCGACCCTGGCAGCGAGCGTGTCGACCAGACCAGCGGTTACGTGGGCACCGTCGCGCTGTTCGAGGCACACCGATTCAGGCGCGTCTGCCAGACCGCCGGACGACGCGGCGGCAAGCCCCGCTGGCTCGTGCGCCGCGAGCTTCCCTGACCTGCCTTGCTGCATACTCCACGGCGCAAGAATGCGCAAGAACGAATGACCTGCGACTCCATCTCGTGGCGCCGCACCGGCAGCGGCGCGGGCACCTATTCGGCATCGATCTCGCAGCAGGCCGCCTGAAATCGAATCACCTTCAGTGACTGGGCCTGGTCAGCGCTACTTGCGCGAATAGCCGCCGCTATGGGCTCGATCTTGACGGGCCGGCGTGTCCGGGAAGGGTGCACGAGTGTGGCCGTTCTGCGCGTGGCGGATGTGAGCGGTAGCCCGGTGGTCGCGCGAGGATGACCTTTGTGGAGTTGCTGAGGGCGCTGCTGGACCGGCGGCTGTTCGACTGCCGTCTGACTCCCGATCGGTCGCTGGGCACGCTGGCCGAGGCAGAAGCGTTCCTGCGCGACCGGGGCCTGCTGACGCGTACCGCCGATTGCGCTCTGCCGAGCTTGTATGAGGCCTGCCACGAGGATCCGTACAAGCCGGGCAGCCCGGGGTTCGCCACCTGGCCCGCGACCAAGTGGCCGTGGTTCGGCGAGCTCGGCGAACACGGCTATCTCATCGCCGCGGTGCACCGGGGCAAGAACCTGCTAATGACCGGCGAGGTGGCAGGCCTGCTCGACCCGATCTGCCGGGCCGAGATCACCCGCATGCGCGCCGCTGACCCCGGCTGGCGGCGGCTGCTCGATCATCTCGCGGTCGCCGGGCCCGCCAGCATCGACGACCTGCGCGTAGAGCTGCGGCTCAAGCGGCAGGAGCTGAACGCGCTGCGCGCCCCGCTGGAACGCTGCGGTGCGATCATCGCCCGCTCGCTGCAGGTCACCGCCGGGGCAGGGCACCAGCATTCCAGCGAGCTGATCCGCTGGGACCAGGCCCACCCCGTCCCGAGCGCCAGCCTCACCGATCCGCGCCAGGCCCTGGCCGGCCTGATCGCCGCCGCGGTCCGCGCCGCCGTGGTCGCGCCCGAACGGGAACTGCGACGCTGGTTCTCCTGGCCGTGGTACTGGACAGACGGGCTCATCGACGGCTTGCTCCGTGACGGCCGGTTGCGCAGAGTCGATGGTCACGTCACTGCAGCAACGTGACCGCCCCGGGTCAGCGCTCGTGCCTGCCGCTCCACATCCCGGTCCGCGAATCCCGCGTTGAACCCACGCCGCGTAACGAGCGGTTCATCCCGTCGAGGAGCGCCGCACCGCCGATCGGCGCGCTTCGCGGCGTCGCGCTTCCCCGGCGCTGAAGGCGTGGGATGTGGCCGGCGGGTGGCTGCCTTAGGGCGGTGAGGCGGTGAGGTCGATTTCGATGAGCTGGCCGGTGTAGCCCAGCGCAGTGACTCCGAGCAGGGTGCTGGCAGTGGCAAAGGCCGGGGCGAGCTGCGAGGCGTTGAGGCGATCCCAGGCGCTTGCCAGGACGGTGCTATCGGCAGAGACCACGTAAATGACGGAGCGGACGACGTCCTGCGGCGTGGCATCGGCCGCGGACAAGATCGCCAGGGCGTTCGCCACAACTTGGTCGATCTGGGCGCCGAGGTCGCCAAACCCGACAACCTGCTCGTCGGCGTCCAAGGGACACAGGCCCGCGAGGTGGGCGGTGCGGCCGGCTTCGACGATCGTGAGGTGAGCGTATCCGGAGGTGGGGTGAAGACCTTCGGGGTTAACGAAGGCGAACCTATCAGTCATGACGGTCATCCTTTGACACTGATCGGAAGCTTCGGTTCGCAGCAGTATGCGCCGCCCGACCAAGGCAAAATTACTATCACCATACGGCGCATAGTCGGCGGGAGCAGGACAGGCACAGGCGCACAGAAAGGGGCGAGGCGTGGACTATGGTGCGGCCATCATCATCGACGAGCTGACATCACTCCAGCTGAAAGAACCCTCCGCAGCAGCTGCTGCCGTCTACGACCAGCCGATCGGCTTGCGGCTGCTCTACGAGGAGCCCGGCGGCGAGGAACACTACCTCACCCGGTACCCGGCCGGCCTCAAGGGCCGGCCGCACCTGCACACGGCTGCGCACACGATCGTCGTCCTTGAGGGGCAACTCGACGCGAACGGCCGCGTCATCGGCCCGGGTTCGTATGCGCACTTTCCCGCCGGGCAAGTGATGCGGCATCAGGCGGCGGGCGATGCCTCCTGCCTGTTCGTCCTGCTCTTCCATGGCCCCTTCGACGTACGGCTTGCCGGTGAGGAGCCTGGCCCGCAGATCGCGGCAGTCTGAGCCGGACCGGCTGCAGTCAAACGTGGGCGCGGCCCGCTTTGATTGCCCGCGGCGCCTGCCCTGCGTTCGGCGATAACCGCGCCACGTTAGTCGTCGAGCCCGTGGGGTGGCCCGAGCAGGATGACTCCGGCCTGCTCAGCGCGAACCTCCGGGCCGCGCCGCCGGTGTTGCGGACCTCCCAGCCGTAGTTGACCTGGGTCAACGGGTCGGATGCGGGTATCAGGCCGCAGTGGACCAGCCACCGCGGCGCCGGGGCGGCTTGACGCGGGCTGGTGCGGTGGGATTATCCGGTGACGGCGCAAAGCCTGGCAGGTTCACCCGGCCGGCGGTCGGCGGGGCGCCGACGGCCGGGGTTCTTCGAACAGCAGCAGCCAGGCCACGTTCACGCCGGCGAACACCAAGACGGTCAGCAACACCGCTTCGGCCTGCACGGCATGGGCGGCCAGCCCGGCGCTGGTGACCAGGCCGGGAGCCACCGCAATCACCGCGATCAAGGCGTACAAGGCCACCGCTGCCAGGTAGAGCACCCGGCCTACCGTGCCCGGCAGCGACCCGCGGACCAACAACAACACGATCGCCCCGCTGGCGGCCACGACCGCAAACGACACCCGCCACAGCGTCATGCTCGCTGGGTTCACCAAGGCCAGCAGGCTCATCAGCCCGGGCAGGGAAAAGTGCAGCGCGACGCCGTAGGCCCGCCGCCGGTAAGCGGCCACCCCGCGCCACTCGGCGTGCCGGGTCTGCACCACGATCAGCCACAGCCCCAGCAGCGTGAAGCACACGGTCCCGAACGCGATATAGAAGTCGGTCAGCATGCCTGCCCCTCCCGCCCGTAGTTACCGCCATGATGCCCCCCGGGTTACCCATCCGCTCTGCAGGCAATAACGCCGCGACCGGCAGCGGGCCCGGGGGCCTGAGACCGGGTCACGGTCAGTGACCCAGCCGGGTCGGGCTAAGCGCGCAAGTACCCCCGTTCGGCTCGGCGTTCCGGTAGCCAGCCGGTGCCACTTGTAGCGCACACGATTGGCTGATCTGCGCCTGGTTCGCAGGCCGGGCGCGGCCGCGGGTTCAGGCGACCGCCGATGGCAGGCCGGCCGGGGCCTGGTTCGTGCCGCGCCTGGCGGTGGCAAGGACAGGCGGTCCGGGCTGGCGAGGCGGCCGGTCAGCGGCGGCGGCACCGCCACAGCAGGTAGGTCGGAACCGGTGCTGGCGGCTCGACGAAGCGCTCGGCTTCTAGCCCGGCGTCACGCAGGACGTTCAGGAAGGTGGACAGCTTGCGGTGCGTCGAGCCCACCCGGATCCGGACGCCGTCGGGATTGTGGTCCGGCGAGGTCCACCAGCCCTCGCGCTCATAGCCTTCTCCCAGCGGCCAGCTGCTGCGGCCACTCGCACTGCCGGGAAAGCATGGGTGCACGATCGAGGCGACGAACCAGCCGCCCGGGCGCAGCACCGTCGTCACAGTGGACAGGGCGCCGGCCAGGTCGTCGATGTCCATCAGCGCCAGCTCGCAGGCACAGCCATCGAACGGCCGCCCGTCCCACCAGGTGGGCTGCCGAGTGACGTCGGCAGGGATGTAGGTGATGTCCTCCGGGCCGATGGCACGGGCTTTACCGAGCATGGCGGCCGAGATGTCCACCCCGACCACCTCAGCCCCTAGCAGGGCCAGATGACGGCTCATCCGGCCCTGTCCGCAGGCGATGTCCAGCACCCGTTCGCCGGCCACGGCGGGCAGCAGGCCGGGCTGCGCCGCGATCAGTGGCGGCGCGTCGCCAATCCACTGCTGATACCACTCGGCGAACTCGTCATATCTCGCTAGCGCCGGTGCCACGCTCCCACGCTAGCTGCCCGCTCGGCGCGACCGCGCGGACGGTACAGCCCGCCGGCGCCCTGATTCGGGGTCGGACAGACCCGACACTGATCGCAGAGGGTGGTCGCCACCTCCGCGGTGGTCGCGCAAAGAGCCGCCTTATTGCACTGTGATCGGGGCCCGTCGGCCATGGGGCAGCGGCGCGCCTGAAAGATCGTTCTGGACAGTCCGCTGAGGTTCGCTGTGCCGTCTGAGATCAGTGCTGCGGGGCTGTCCTGGAGTCCATCGGGTGGACGGGTACCGAGCCAGCCTGGCGGACGTGGGGTGCATTCTCCCCGCCCATCGCTGAATCAGCGACCTTTCTCCTCAAGGGGCCGCACCGTGAACCGCCGCCTGCGCCGGGCGGTTCACGGGGTGGGGGTGAGGGCCCAGGCGGAGCCGTTCCACCGTTCAGCCAGCATGTGTTCGGGCACTGCGTTTTTCCCGCTGTTGCCGACCGCGATGCAGACCCGGCTGGCCGGGCAGGACACCGATGTCAGGTCCGCGGTGTCTCCGGGTGGGGTCGCACTATCCTGAAGGGTCCAGGACGTGCCGTTCCACCGGTCGGCCATGGTCGGGCCGCCCTGAGCGGCGGTCGGCGTGTACACGCCGACCGCGGTACAGGCCGTGACGGCGCTGCAGTCCACCCCGAACAGGTAAGCCCCCTCCGTGTCCTTCTGGGGGTGGGGCACCGGCGCCCGTTTCCAGATGCTGCCCTCCCAGACCACGGATACGGGCCACTGACGGCCGCCCCCTGGCTGCGGCGGGTTGACTCCGGCCGCGTAGTTGACTCCCGCCGCCACACAGTAAGTGGCCGAGGCGCAGGCGACCGCATGCATCCGGCCGGGTCCACCGGACGGTGCGGGGACGGGCTGCAGTTTCCACGCCCGCCCGTTCCAGTGGGCGGCCAGTGTCGCGGACTGCCGGGAGCCGACGACGCTCCCCTGGGAACCGATCGCGGTGCAGGCGGTCGCTGTTGGGCAGGACACGCTGGACAGCTCATTTTCAGCCGTCGGTGAGTTGGGTGTGGGCTGCAGGGCCCAGGTTTTCCCGTTCCAGCGCATGGCCACGGTCACCTGCTTGGCTGGTGGCGTGGCGGCGAGCCCGTCGCCGACCGCGGTGCACGCGGCCGGCGAGGAGCAGGACACTGCGTTCAGCTCGCTCAGCTCGCTGGACTCGATGCGCGACAGCGGGGTCGGCGTGACACTCCAGGTCTTGCCGTTCCAGTGTTCGGCCAGGGTGCCGTTCTGACCGCCGCGCACCCCGACCGCGATGCAGCGGTCAAGACGCAAGGCACCTTGTTCTGCTGACGCTCACCGCGTCCTGCCGGTTGCCACTGGTGGGCGAACCGGCCCGGACGATGCCCGTCCCCAGCGCCGTGCGAACGCCGGGCAAAGCCCCGCCACCGGAATCCATGCCATGCCACAGCAAGGACAGCAGCACCGCACCGGGGTGACGGCTCACACCCGCCACCCAGAACAGATAATCGGCGTGCCCCAGCGCCAGAATTCCGCGGGCAGCGGCCATGTCAAAAAATCCTCATGCGTGGCATGTCCGGTCGGTCCCTAGCCGAGTGCCCACTTTCCGTAACAGGTCACATCTCGCGTCCGGCGGCCTGTCAGATAGCGTCGAAGACTCCCGCCATCTAACGACGAGGGTCACAGGGATGGCGGACCCGGATGCTAGACGTGATAACGGTGCGTTATCACGCTCCTGCTGGCCACGCGACTAGCGGGCGGGCGACGGCGACCCGGTCACCTCGGTGACCGCGACCCACCGGCCCTGCGCCGCCGAGGCCTCGATGGCCGCGCACACCGCCTGCGCCGCGGCCCCTTCGCCGAAGCCGGGCGCCCACGGCGCCTCCGGCCAGCCCTCGAGCAGGTCGGCGACCTGGTTGACGAAGCTGGACCCGTACCCGACGCCTTGCCCGATCGGCCACCAGCTGGCGGCGTACGGGTGGCTGGGATGCTCGGCGCGAATTCGCCGCATGCCGTACAGGTGCTGGTCGTCGCTGGCGCTGCCGTAGCGCAGCTCGTTGAGGCGCGCGTAGTCGAAGACCAGCGTGCCGTGGCTGCCGTTGGCCTCGATCGTGAAGTCGCAGGGGCGGCGCACCGCGGCACGCGCCACCTCCATCGTGCCGATGGCCCCGCAGTCAAAGCGCAGCAGCGCGCTGGCCGCGTCATCCACCGTCACCGCGCTGGCGCCGCCGCCCGGGGCCGGGCGTTCTTTGATGAACGTTTCCGCCTGGGCGCACACGGCACGGATCCCGCCGACCTGCCAGTGCGCCAGGTCGATGAGATGGCTGCCCAGGTCCGCGATGGTCGTCCCGCCCAGATGTGCGTCGAATCGCCAGTCGTGCGGGGTCGCCGGGTCGGTGAACTCATCGGACAGCCAGGTGGCGCGCCACAGGCGGACCTCGCCGATCGCCCCGTCGGCGATCATCTGGCGCATCAGGGCCACCGCGGGCAGCCGCCGGTAGTTGAAGCTCACCGCGTGGTGCACCCCGGCCGAGGTGACCGCGGCCAGCGCGGCGGCCGCCTGCGGGTAGGTCACCGCCAGCGGCTTCTCGCAGAGGACGGCCTTGCCCGCGGCGGCCGCAGCCGCCGCGATCTCCGCGTGCGTGCCCGGTGGCGTGCAGATGTCCACGATGTCGATGTCGTCGCGGCCGACGAGGGCGCGCCAGTCGGTGGTGTGCTCCGGAACCCCGTAGGCGGCCGCGGCCGCCGCCACGGCTGCCTCGTTCCGCCCGGAGATCACGCTGACTACGGGGGTTACCGGCAGCCTGCGCAGCATCGGGGCGACACGGTAGGCGTAGCAGTGCGCTTTGCCCATCACGCCGTAGCCGACAACCCCGACCCGTAGTTCCGGGGCCGGGCTCATGTCGCGGACATCGCGGGGACGGCCGCGAACGCCCGGGTCGCCGCGTCCAGCGCCGCTATCGCGTCGGCCCCGGTGGCGCCGGTGCAGGGGCCGCCGGATGCGAAGTCCGCGAAGCTCTCCGCCTGCTCGCGCAGCGCGGCAAGCTGTGCCCGTTCCCCCTCCGCCGGGTCGAGGAAGTCGCAGCGCGCGGTGCCATCCGTGCCGAACGCCTCGGCCCTGGCCATGTCGCCCGCCGGGTGAAAGCGGCCCAGCGAGACGATGCCGCAGCCGCCGCCGGACAGCTCCGCGATCACCTGTGCGCTGTCCACGTCCGCGGTCCGCCGCGGGCCCTCTCCCGGGACATCCCGGATCAGCCCGCCGGGGACCAGGCCGGCGGAGACCGCGGCCAGGCTGACAATGTCCTGCCCGGTCAGCCAGCGCATCTGGTCGAACTCGTGCACGCCCATGTCGGCGAAGATGCCACCGCTGTGCGCACGGAACTCATCCGAAGGCGGCCGGTCGTCCCACTGGTAGCAGGCCACCAGGTGGACCGTGCCGAGCTCACCGGCCGCGATGCGCTCCCGCAGCGCGCGCAGCGACGGGACGTACCGCCGCCAGTAGGCCACCTGGAACGGCAGGCCCGCGGCCTGCGTCGTGGCCACGGCTGCCTCGGTCTGCGTCACGGTCAGCCCGCACGGCTTCTCGCACAGGATCGGCAGGCCTCGCGCGGCGACCTCGGCGATGACCTGCAAGTGCCGGTCTGTCGGCACGACGATCAGCACCCCGTCGAGGGTTTCGGCGTCGAGCATCTCCGCGATGCCCGGGTACACCGGCGCACCCGCGGCGGGCACCGTGCGGCGGGTCTGCTCGGACACCTCCGCGATGGCGGTCACCGCCACCCGCTGCGAGCTGGCCAGCGCGCGCAGGTGGGTGCGGCCCATCCGGCCCGCGCCGATGAGCCCGAGCCGGAACGGCGGCGCCATGTCACAGCCCCCGCGCGGTGAGGAAGGCCCGGTTGAGGCGCTGCTCCTGCGCGGCGCGCGCGAACCGTTCCGCGCTGCGCGGCAGGATGTCCTGCTCCACCACCAGCCAGCCACCGAACGACATGCCGCGCAGGCCATCCAGCACGGCGTCCACGTCCAGGTCGCCTTGGCCGAGGGTGCAGAACGCCTCGCGAGTCCAGATCTCGGTCGCCTGCGCCCGGTCGGCCTTGATCCCGTCCCGGACCGACAGCGAGGCGTCCTTGAGATGCACGTGGTTGACGCGCTCGCCCCAGTCCCTGAGCATGGCCACCGGGTCTCCCCCGCCGAGCATCATGTGCCCGGTCTCCAGGCACAGCCCGATGTCGGAGCGGTCGAGCACCTCCTCGACCTCCCAGGGGGCCTCCACGTAGGTCCCGGTCTCCGGGTGGAATGTCGGCTCGTAGCCACGGTCACGGCACCGGCCGACCACGCGGGCCAGGCCGCTCGCGAATTTGCGCCAGCCGTCACGGTCGAGGCCCAGCGAGCGCTCCGCGGCCGACCGGAACGGCAGGCTGCGGCGTTCCTGGCTCCCGGCGTCGGCCAGGGTGGGCCGCGGCGGCGGGCCTGGCAGGTGGGCCCGGACGGCGTCGAACGTACTCAGCAGCTCATCCAGGCTGGGCAGCGCCTCGTCCAGGGCACCGGCATCGGCGTAGGGCAGTTCCAGGTACGCGCCGGCCAGGCCGAGGCCCCGTTCGGCGAGCAGCTCGCCGAGCCGCTCCCCCGTGCCGAGGTAACCGGCCGGCCCCAGGTCGATCCCCGCGTAGCCGGCCTCGGTCACCTGGTCGAGGACGCTCACCCCGTCCGGCACGTTCGGGTCGTGGCCCACGGTGATCTCGAATGCCCCGTAGCTGACCGGTGCGTTCGCCACGGCGATGGCGCCGGGAGCGCGCGCTGCTTCCATGGTGTCCTCGCTCACAGTTTCATGGCCTCCTCGCGGGACGTCGTGCCGAAGGCGCGCCGACCAGCACAGCGCTGGCTTCGGGAGGCACGGGGGTCCGGGGATTTCCCCTGGGATAGCAGAGTCTCGCTGCCGGGAGCTGCAGCGCGAAGCGATGCGGCTCCCGGCCCGGCGGCTGCGGCATGCCACTCCCATGGTCAACAGAGGGGTGTCTCATCTCGGCACCCTTCGCTAGCCGACGCTAGACGGTTCGTCCACCGGCGCGCCCCGGCGGTGGCATTCGATGATCGCCTGGCACAGCGCGATGTCCCGCAGCGCGTCCCGGCCGGCCGTGGCGGGCGCGCCGCCGCCGGTGGCGGACTCATGGAATGCGGCGAGCTCCCGCTTGAAGCCGCTCTCGTAGGACACGACCTCCTCGGTGCGCCAGGACCGCGCCGAGGCGAGGTCGCCGCCCTCGATCTCCAGCACCGCGGGCTCGTTCCGGAGGAACGGCGACGGGAACGCCAGCCGCAGCCGACGGTCCGCGGCATACAGGGCAAACTCCATCTCATAACGGGAGATGCCGGGCAGGTCGATCCAGTGCAGCGCGACCGGCAGCGCGCCGAACCGGAACATCACCGTGACCGTGTCCTGGCGCAGGCTCACGTAGTCGATCCGGTCCGGCTCGCCGAGCACCCCGCGGATCGCGTTCAGCTCGTGCACCAGCGTGTCGAGCAGCACCGTCTCGTAGACGGCCCGTTCCAGCGAGCTGGCCTCGCCGATCGCTGCGCGCACCCGCGTGTCGTTGTCGTCGCGGAACCGCTGCAGCACGTCGGCTGGCGGCGGCTCGCGCGGCAGCAGCGGATAGTGCTCGACGTAGGCCGCGATCGGCGACTCGAACGTCGTGACGCGCATCAGCCGCGCCCCGCCGAGCTGCGCGGCCTCCTTCTGGAAGCGGGCGAACGCGGGGTCGTAGCGCTTCGGGTAGCCGACCATCAGGGTGACGCCGGCCTGCTCGGCCGCGGCCACCATCTCGCGCCCCTCGGCTGCCGAGAAGCACATCGGCTTCTCGACGAAGACAGCCATCCCGGCCTGCGCGGCGGCTACGGCGATCGGCGCGTGGCTGCCCGAGGTCAGCACCATCACCGCGTCGAGCGGGCACCGGAGCATCTCCCGCCAGTCGGTGAACACGAGCGGGACGCGGTACTGCCCGGCGCAGGCCCGGGCGCTGTCGGCGTCGAGGTCGGCCACCGCGGCGATCTCGAACCGGTCCGCCAGCTCGGTCAGGTAGTGCAGGTGCATGACCTGCGCGATGAGCCCGGTGCCCACGAGCCCGACGCGCAGCCTGCGCCCCTCGCCGCCCGGCACGCCGGCGCCGTGGGTCACGCCGCCACCGTCCGGGCCGCGTCGATGGCCGCGCGCAGCACCCGCGCCGCCTCCGGCACGCCGGTCTCGGCGGGCACGAACGGGTCCTCGTGCTCGATCGACACGACCCGCGCCCTGGATCCGGCCAGCGCCCGCACCAGGCCGGTCCACCAGGCCAGGTCGTGGCCGCGGCCGGGGACCGCGAACGTCCACGGCATCTCGGCGGCGGGCTCGGGCCAGCGCCGGTCGAGCAGGCCGTTGAGGGCCAGGCTGTCCGCGTGGAAGACGGTGTCCTTGCCGTGCGCGTGGCCGACCCGGTCACCGAGCGCCTCGGCCACCCGGTGTCCGTCCATGCCCATCCAGAAGAAGTGGCTGGGGTCCAGGTTGGCGCCGATCGACGGCCCGAGCGCGGCCACCCGGCGGAACGTCTCCACGTTGAACGCGCAGGTCCCGGGGTGCAGTTCCAGGCAGACCAGCAGGCCGGGCGCCTCGGCCGCGGCGAACGCGGCAAGCTCGGTCCAGTACGGCTCGATGCGCTCGGTCCACTGCCGCTGGTACACGCCCTCCAGGTAGGGCAGCCAGCCACCGGCCCCGAAGTGCGGCACCCCGTCCCCCGGCGCGCCGGCGGGGCAGCCGGCCATGGCGACGACCCGGTCGGCGCCCAGCAGCACGGCCAGCCGGATCGCGTTCCGCAGGTCCTCGTCATGCCGCCGGGCCAGGTCCTCGTCCGGGTGCAGGGGGTTGCCCCAGGCGTTCAGGGCATCCAGCCGCAGGCCGTGCCGCGCGACCAGGTCCAGCCACGCGGTGCGGGCAGGCGCGCTGTGCAGCAGTTCCGCCACGTCGCAGTGCGGGTGCGGGGCATACCCGCCGGCCCCGACCTCGATGTCGGTGACCTCCGGCGCGGCCTGCGCCAGCCACGGCAGCACGTCCTCCAGCGGCCGGTCGAGGAAGGCCTCGAGCACAACGCCGATCCGCAATTGTGTGGGTGCGGTGGAACCGGCCATCGTCGCTGATCAGCCTCCCCGGCCCAGGAACCTGCGGTGATCCGTGTCGAGTCTGCACTGGGCTATTTGGCCTGTCAAGATACTGTCAGTATGTCGGGACAAATGGGCCTGGCGCGACCGCGAGGCGCCGTCCACGGGCCTAGACATGGCGTAGCAACGCGGTCAATATAATGTTCGAACAAACAACCCTCGATACCTGCGCGACCCTTTCCGGACCGCGCCCGGGGTCCCGCAGCCCAGAAGGGAGCTGGATGGCGAGCCGGATGCAGGAGCACCAGACCGCCTCGGGCCCCACGGTCAGCCCGACTTTGATCACCATCGACCGGACCAGCCCGGTGCCCCTGTACTTTCAGCTTGCCCAGCATTTCGAGGCGGCTATCAGGTCCGGCGCGCTGAAGGTCGGGTCGCGGCTGGACAACGAGGTGCAACTGGCGGAGCGGCTGGGCCTGTCCCGGCCCACGGTGCGGGCCGCGTTCCAGTACCTGTCCAACAAGGGCCTCGTGGTCCGCAAACGCGGCGCGGGCACGCTCGTCGCTAACGAGCGGATCGACCGCGACGTCGAGCTGACCAGCCTCTATGACGACCTGGCGGCGGCCGGCCGGGCACCGGAGACGACGGTTATCCGCAACGAGGTCACCCACGCCAGCGACCGCGTGGCCGCCGCGCTGCAGCTGCCCGAGCCGGCCATGGTCGTCTCGCTGGAGCGAATCCGGCTGGCCGACGGCGAGCCGATCGCCCTGATGCACAACTTCCTGCCGACGGGCCTGGTCCACCTGAGCATCGACATGCTCGAACAGCACGGGCTCTACGAGCTGCTCCGCGCGTCCGGCATCCGGCTGGGCTCGGCCACCCAGCGCATGTGCGCGAAGAACGCCTCCGCCATGGAGGCCCGCGTCCTGCACGAGAACCGCGGCGCCGCGCTGCTCACCATGGAGCGCACCGCCTACGACGAGACCGGCCGGCCGCTGGAGTTCGCGGAGCATCTGTACCGGGCGTCCCGGTACGCCTTTACCACCAGCCTGTCCCGGGCGGACTCGGCCGCCACGCTGCCCGTCCCCGGTAAGACGGGCACGTGACTCTGCTGTTCTGGCCATTACGGGAACGCGGCCCGGTCAGTCCACCAGCATGGTGACAAGCGCCAGGGTCAAGGTCGCGCCGGCGAGCAGGCCGTGACTGGCGACGACGGCTACCGGGAAGGCCCGTTCGGCTGGGAAGTCGAACTCGATCGGCCGGTCCGCCTTAGCGTCGGCGGCCACGTAGGCCCGGTGCACCGGGATCCACCGGGTAAACATGGTCAGGCCCAGCATGGCCACGCCCCCCAAGATCCCTATCGCGGCCCAGCCTGGCGTGTCAGAGCCGGACAGCAGGTAGATCACCCAGAACACCAGCCCGGTCAGGGCGAGCAGGACATGCGCGAAGATCACCGGGGCCGGCAACCGGCTGGCCGCGGCGCCCCGGTGAGCGACGTCATTTTCGATCAGCCAGACGGCCAGCAGGTAGAGGCCGAACAAGGCGGTGACGAGCCAGCTGATCAACGCAGCAAAACCCATGGTGGCGGAATCCCCCCTCGCCCGGCCTCTGGCTCTTCTCAGCTTTACATCGTCACACGACATCTCTTCTGAGTTTTACATCGTTACACGACATGCTGCGCGGGTAATCGAAAGATCCCTGGGGACTGATCGTGGGTGGCGGGACGCTCGGCGGGTTACTTGGGTGGTCGTCCGAGCGGCGGGCGGTAGGGGGGAACCGCGGGAGTGGGTGGCCGGCGCGGGCCAGACCAGAGCGCCGGCACGGCGTAGAGATCGGCGGCCACGGCGTAGGCGGCGCGCTCATAGTTGGCTCGCCAGCCAACGAAATCCGGCCATGCCTCGGCGGGGTCGCGCTCGATCGGGAAATCGACCTTGCGCATCCGGTCGATCGCGCCCAGGTATTCCTCATAGGTCAGGCTGATCTCGCCGGGCGTGCTCGCCTCGGCGGGAACCTGGATGCCCATCGCCGCGGCGATCTGATTGAAACACTGGAATCCCGCCCGCAGGCACAACCGGGCCGGCACGGTGGGCGCGGCCTTGGGAGATAGCGCCAGGAACAAGGCGGCGGAGTCCAGCACGGCCAGCAGGGCGGTCACCCACGACGACAGCGGCCGCGGCGAGCGGAACCGCACCAGGGGGAGGTAGGTGGTGTGGCTCTCCGCGACGTCGGCCGCCCACACTTCCCACCGGGCGTACAAGGCGGGCAGGGTATCGACGGTTGACACGCCAGATCCCAGCGCGTAGTGGGTGCGCGCCAGCAGCTCCGGCCCCCAGGAGGGCACGCCGGCCCGCGCGTTCAGCAGCGCCACCTCGGTTTCCCTGCGGTTGAACGCCGCGTACAGGCTCGGCAGGTAGGCGATCTGCAGCGTGACGATCACCAGCCCGGTCGCACCGGCCGCGGTGACAATGGCCGAGGGCGCGCCGCCGGCCGGCACCGCGAACCCCAGGGTGAACAGCGCGGACCCAGCAGCGCTGAAGGCCGACCCGATGCCGTCGGCCTCGAACGGCCACAACAGCAGCCAGAACCCGACGAACGAGGTCGCCAGCCAGGCGGCCAGCTGGGCGAGCAGGATCGCCGCAGCCTCCGCAGCGAGCACCCGGTCGCGCCGCTTGTAATCGGCGATGGCGCCGACCACCAGCCGGAACGCCCCGTGGACGATCCGGTCCACCCACACGGTCAGCCAGCTACTGACCGAGCGCGGCACGATGAGCGTGCCGACGGCGCTGTACCACGCGGTGAGCACCAGCAATGCTCCGACGACCGCGGCCGCCGAGCGGCCGATGAGCGGCACCACCACGAAGTCTCCCGGCGGTCAATGATTCTTGCGAACATACCGGGCCACGGCGCCGCGGCCGCCGCTGGGGCGGTTCAGGCAAGCCGCGCGATCACTGGCGGCTGGCCAGGCCCGGGCGCGCCGCCGCCGCCAGCCGCCCCAGGGCGGCCAGCGACTCGGCGATGTCCCGGCGCATCCTCGGGACGAACAGCCGGGCCAACGGCGCGATGCCGCCCTCGGCCTCGACCCTCTTGACCACGCGGACACTGCCCGCCGCGACCGGCTCGATCACGTGGTCGAAGACCACCTTGCCGAACAGCAGCGGGCACTCGCTCACCCAGCGCCGCCCGGGCGCCACCGCGGTGATGGTGAAGGGGCCGCCGAGGTTGCCGCGCTGCTTGGCCCACCCGGACACACCCGGCTCGAAGGGGCCATCCAGCCGCGCGATCTCCTTGCTGACATCCCACTCCGGCCAGCGGGCCACGTCTGTCCACACCGCCCACACCGCAGCCGGCCCGGCCTGCAGCGTCGCCTCGCACTCGAACAGGTACATGCTCCCCCCGAGGAACTCGCCCGGAGATCAAAAGCTACGCCGGCTGGCGCACGCCCAAGCAGCCGTTCGCGCGGTCCGGCAGTTCGCCGGCAGCTGCGCCGAAAAAACGATGGCCCGCCTGCCCAGCTACGCTGCGACGACGGTGATGCGGGATGGGAACGAGCGGGCGGGCGCCGGGAGGCGCAAGGGCGCCGCGCCCGGGGTAAGCGAACCGAGGATGGAACTGGCTGCCGCGCCGGTGGCGGACGGGATCGTGGCGGGCAGGCCGTGCACGGTGAGGAACCCGATGACGGCCATCGTGTAGGCCTCTTTGCCCTGGGCTGACATCCCAAGGTCGTCGAACTCGCGCACCTGGGCCGGCCCGGCAAGCGCGCGAATGCGGCCCATCAGGGCCGGGTTGCGTATCCCTCCGCCGGCCACGAACAGCCGTTGCACGCCGTGTTCGCGGCACGACCGTGCCACCAGGATGGCGGTGAGCTCGGTCAGCGTGGCAAGCAGGTCATCCAGCGGCACATCCCGCTCGCCTGCCATGGCCCGCAGATAGCCGGCGTGGAACAGTTCCTTCCCCGTCAACTTCGGCGGGAGAAGACGGTAGTACGGCTCGGCGAGCAGGACGGCGAGCAGACCGGCGTCCACCTTGCCCCTGGCGGCTCGCACGCCGCCGGTGTCCATGCGCTCCCGCCCGCCGGTCGCATCGGCGACTGCGCTGTCCATCAGCGCGCTGGCCGGGCCGATGTCGTAGGCAACGATCTCACCCGGGTCAGACCAGGCAGTGATGTTGGCGATGCCGCCGAGGTTGAGCGAGCCGACGGTCCGGTCGCTACCCAGCACGAGCAAGCCATCCAGGAGCGACGCGAGCGGGGCGCCTTGGCCGCCGCGGGCAATGTCGCGAGAACGCAGCCCGGATACGACCGGCAAGCCGCTGGCCTCGGCGATCCAGGCCGGCTCACCCAATTGCATGGTGCCGAGCGCCGTGCGGCCGTCCACCCAGTGATAAACGGTCTGGCCATGGCTCGACACCAGATCGGCCGCGCCGGCGACGAGCGCCGCATTGGCATCGGCAGCCACCGAGCCGAAGAGCTGCCCGATTGTGGTGTCCAGGCGGCAGATCTCCTCGACGGTTGTGCGATGCGGAGGCAGCGCCGCGGCTATCCGCGCCCGCAGCGGCGCGGGGACCGGGGCCGAGCGCACGCCGAGCGGGACCAGGAACAGCGTGTCGCCCGCCAGCCACATCCGGGCGGCGGCGGCGTCAACGGCATCGTAGGACGTCCCACTGATCAGCCCGATCACGGTCATGTTCACTGATGCGCTCCGGTGTATTAGTAAGGAACCTGCCCCAGTCACGAGGATGTGCCGTAAGGAAGTGGAAGGCCGGATGGTCATGCTTCGCCGCGCCCCGGTTGCGCGCGCCCGCCAGCGAGAAAAGGCTGCCCGATGACCGGCGAAACGAATCTCGGCGCGCTCGCGACGGAGGCCGTCCGGCCCGACGGCCCCGACCTCGGCGCGACGAGCACGCCACTGCTGGTCGGGATGATGGCCGATGATATGGCTGACGTCCAGGCGGCGCTCCGGGGCGCCAGCGCGGCGACGGCGCGCGCCATCGACCTTATCGTCGAGCGGATGCGCGCCCGCGGGCGGCTCATCTACCTCGGGGCGGGCACCTCGGGACGCCTTGCGCTCATGGACGCGGCGGAGTGCGTGCCCACCTTCGCCACCGACCCGGGCCAGGTCCTTGCGCTGATCGCGGGCGGGGCGGCAGCGGCCAGCTCGGCGGTGGAAGGGGCTGAGGACAACCCGCTCGAAGCCCGGCGGCGCCTGACCGAGCTGAAACTGAGTCGGCTCGACGCTGTCGTTGGCCTGAGCGCCAGCGGCGTCACGCCGTTCGTCCTCGGCGGCGTGGCCAAGGCGACCGAAGTGGGCGCGCTCACTGTCGGCATATCCTGCAACGCGGGCTCCGCGCTGAGCCGCGCGGTCGATGTCGCCATCGACCTGCTGGTGGGCCCGGAACTGATCGCCGGGTCCACCAGGCTCAAGAGCGGCACGGCCCAGAAGGTCGTGCTGAACGCGATTTCGACCATCACGATGGTGCGGCTCGGCAAGACCTACCGCAACCTGATGGTCAACGTGCGGCCCACCAGCGCGAAGCTGCGCGACCGCTCGGTGCGCATCGTCGGCTTGATCACCGGGGCCGACGAGCGTGCCGTGCTGGAGGCGCTGCGCGCCGCGGACGGCGATACCAAGGCTGCCATCGTCATGATCCGGCGGGGCCTGCCGCCTGCTGCGGCGCGGGCGCTGCTCCGGGAGTGCCAGGGTTCGCTGCGGGCCGCCCTCGGCGAGTGAGGACGGCCAGGTGAGTGACGTTGTTGTTGCCCTCGACGTCGGCAAGACCAATCTCCGGGCCGAGGTCCGGGAGGGCGGTAGCTGCCGGCTGCGGCTGGGCGAGGGCGTTCGCGGGTGGATGGGCGCACCGGGGCCGCGGGCGGCCCTGCTCACGCAGCTCGCCGAGGTCTGTGGCCGACTGCCGGAGGCAGGCGCCCTGACCAGCGCAGGAGCTGGCATCGCCGGTTATGACTCGGCGGCGGCTGAGGAGAAGGAGGAGGTCAGCCGGGCGCTGCGGGCGCCGCTGTCACCTCCCGGGTGGCCGCCGCCGTGCCCGAGGCCGTGTGCGTCCCTGCGCGCGGTGATGCGCTCGACGGCGCCGCGTTGCTGGCCAGCGGCGCCGGTTTATCGGTGCTGCCTGCTGCTGTCAGCCGCGCCGCTCGCGGATCTGGCGCTTGATCCGGGCCAGCATGGCTGCCATGCCGCGCAGCCGCAGCGGGCTCACCAGGTCCTGTAGCCCGAGCTGGCTGGAGAACTCGCCGGGCGTGGCCAGCACCTCGTCCGCGGTCAGCCCGTCCAGCCCCGCGTGCAGGATCCCGGCGAAGCCGCGGGTTGTTGGCGCTTCCTGAGGCGCGTCGAAGAACAGGTGCACGGTCTCGTTTGGGCTGATCTCAACGGCCAGAAAGAGCGGCGTCTGGCATTCCGGCACGGGCTCGAGCAGCTCACGCTGCGTGGCGTAGCGGGCGGGGAGGGGCGGCAGCTCCTGGCCGAACTCCAGCAGCAGCTGCAGCCGTTCGGATTCCGGGACGGCGCCGAACTCGTCGGCAATCTCCTGCAGCCGGGGGTGGAGGATGGTGGTGGTCACGGGCTTTCTCCGCGGGTGATGGGGACCCCGACACTGTTCCCCCACTCGGTCCAGGACCCGTCGTAGTTGCGCACCCGAGGGTAGCCGAGCAGGTGGTGCAGCACGAACCAGGTGTGGCTGGACCGCTCCCCGATGCGGCAGTAGACCACCACGTCATCCTCGAGGCGCAGCCCCGCCTCACCGGCGTAGATCCCCTCGAGCTCGGCGCGGGGGCGGAAGGTGGCATCCGCAGCGGCCGCCCGTGACCACGGGACGCTCCTGGCCCCGGGGATGTGCCCGCCGCGCAGCGCGCCTTCCTGGGGGTAGTCGGGCATGTGCAGCAGCTCTCCGGTGTACTCACCGGGCGAGCGGACATCGATCAGCGGCTGGCCGAGGTGGGCCAGCACCTGGTCTTTGAACGCGCGGATCTGCGTGTCGTCCCGGTCGATGACCGGGTAATCCGCCGGCGGCCGCGACGGCGCCTCGGTGGTGACCGGGCGGCCTTCGGCGAGCCACTTGGCCCGCCCGCCGTCCATCAGCCGCAGGTCCGGGTGGCCGAACAGCGAGCACACCCACAGCGCGTACGCCGCCCACCAGTTGTTCTTGTCGCCGTAGAGCACCAGCGTGGTGTCCCTGCTGATGCCCTTCAGCGACATCAGCCGGGCGAACCCGGGCCCGTCCACGTAGTCGCGGGTGACCGGGTCGTTGAGCTCGGTGTGCCAGTCCAGCTTGACCGCGCCAGGAATGTGGCCGGTCTCGTACAACAGCACATCCTCATCGGACTCGGCCACCACCAGGCCAGGGTCGTCAAGGTGCGCGGCGACCCACTCGGTGGTCACCAGCATGTGCGGGTTGGCATACTCGGCGAACTTCGCCTCGGGATCGTACGGCAGCGCCACGGCCTGCCTCACCTCCACCCGTCGGGGAGCACGGCGCGCTCAGGCATCCCTGGTCATCATTCGCCATGCGCCGAGGATCGTCCAGCCCGCCAGCCAGGCGATGATGACGCAGACGGCCTGGGTGGCCGACTCGGGCAACTGTGGCCCCAGGGCGCCACGGCGCGCGATGCCGCCGATTACCCCGGGCACCCCGAATGCCCCTGGCAGCGCGGATGGTTCCAGGTTGGCCACGGCCAGCCCGACGACCGAGCGTTGCAGGTCCTGTAGATGGGGGATGCTGAGCGCGGAAAAGATCGGTGTCAGGATCATCTGGAACACGATGAGCAGGATCACTGGGACGGTTCTTTGCCCCATCAGCGAGGCGAGCCCGAGCCCGAGGATGAATCCGACGGTCGCTGCTAGCTCGATCCACAGCCCGGCCTTGATCATGAGGGAGATCGACGGGTAGCGGACGATCGCGGCGTAGCCGGGGTAGTCGTCCTTGGCGATCTTGCTGGCCAGGGCTTCCACCGCGGCGGGCGCGGCCGGGCTGGGGTGATTGCTGACTTCGACCAGCCAGGCGGGCCGGCGCACGTGACATTCTCCGGAACTGGCCCGGTGTAGCCGAGATAGCAGACGACCGGCTCGGCGCGGTCCCGGGCCCAGTTCTCGAAGCCGGCGCGGGACAGGCCGGGAGGCACGTTCACGTTCGAGTCATCGATGAAGGCCGGGGCGCCGAAGACGCATACCGCGCAGAGGATCGTGTAGCCGATCGCGACCAGCGGCACGACGATCGCCAATCCGGCGGGGATCCGGGCCAGGTACAGCGCCAGCCGGGACCGGCCGGTCACGACCAGGTGCCGGAACATTCCTTCGGTGAGGTCGCGCGATCCCGCCGTGCAGCCCAGTGTGGCGGCGACGATGAAGCCGAAGGCGGGCAAGAAGCCGGCTGCCAAAGGCACGAAGATCTGGTAGCCGCCGGCGGGCGGATTGGCGTACGGCGCGAACGCGTGGGCGAGCAGGCGAATGAGGAGGAAGACCGCCGGGAACCCGATGTTCGCCGCGATGAGGGCGATCATGAGGCCGCGCCGTTTGCGCAGCTCCATGACTTTGGCGGCGATCATGCCGGTGGTCGGAATCGGGGATCCCCGGCGGTCGCGTGAGTGACCGGTGGGCGCCGTCTGGCGTGGTTGGTCCGGTGCGGGCGCGCCGCGGGCGGGCATGGTTGTCATTCCGGGTCCCCCAGTCTGCTTGTGACGTGCAGGAACCACGATTCGAGCGAGGTCTGGACCGGCTCGAGCCGGTAGATGGAAATTCCGCCTTCGACCAGAACGCGGTTGATCTCGGCGACGACCTGGCGTCCGGCGCCCGCGGGCAGCGTGATCTCCAGCCCCGGCGCCGACGGCATGGCCCCGACGCGGGCGCCGAGGGTGGCGCCCGCGAGCAGGGCACGGGCCTGGCCGGGTTCGGAGCATTCGACCTGAATCGCGAGCGGCGCCCCCGCCAGGAGTTCGGAGATCGGTCCCTGCCGGATGATGCTGCCGCGGTCCACGATGGCGACAGCGTTGCAGGTCCGCTCCACCTCGTCGAGGAGGTGGGAGGACAACACGACGGTGCGCCCCTCGGCCACCATCGAGAGGATCATGTCGCGCATCTGAGCCATTCCGGCCGGGTCGAGCCCGTTCATCGGCTCGTCCAGGAGGAGCAGCTGGGGGTCTCCGAGCAGGCACGCGGCGACGCCCAGCCGCTGGCGCATTCCCATCGAGTACTCGAAGACCCGGTCGTCGGCACGGTGGGCCAAGCCGACGCGCTCCAGCGCTGGCCCGATGCGGTCCCGCGCGGCCGGTTCGCGTGCCGCGGCCAGAAGCCGCAAGTTCTGCCTGCCGGTGAGATGGTGGTGGAACCGGGGTTCGTCGACGATGGCGCCGACACGGGCGAGAGCGGCGTCGCGATGCCGCGGGACCGGGTATCCGAGCAGGCGCATCGTGCCAGCGTCGGCGCGGGTCAAGCCCAGCAGCACCCGGATGAGCGTGGTCTTTCCGGCGCCGTTGGGGCCGAGGTAGCCGAACGCCGATCCCCGGGGGACCAGGAGCTCAACGCCGTTAACAGCGGTTTTCGCCCCGAAACGCTTGGTGAGCCCGTGGGTCTCCACGGCCCAGCGGCTCTCGGCGGCCAACTTGCCGGGGGCGTCCGGAAGAGCGGCGGCGTTCATCCGGCGCCCCCGCCGGCTGCCGCCGCCAGCGACGGCATGGCGAAGATGGTGATAACGGCGGTCATTGGTTCCTTCCGACGACAGTACGGAGGAAGCATCACAGATCCTTCGCCTGGCTGGGCCCTAGAGGAAGAGCATGCGATGACGGAGGCAGGAACGTCTTCGGCGCGGGGTTGCAGATTTCCAGGCCCGCCACGCTCTAACCCCGGGTGGAGGCGTATCCACCCGGCATTAGGCCAGGCCGTGCGGCCTGGAATTGATGTTGCTCGGGCCGGCGGCACCGTAGTGTTCGTCAGATGAGCTCAGACTCCGCGGGCAGCCCGGCCCTGGCCACGCTGCGCAGGGCGCGGGCGCAGCAGGAGGCAGCCCTCCGGTGGCTGCGCCGCCTCGCTCCGCCCCTGTTCGTCGTGGCGGCAGCGGTTACGTTCGCCAGCGGCCGGAGCCCGGGGTTGCCAGGCCGCGACGTAGCTGCCGTCCTCGCTGTGGGCGGGCTCACGCTTGGCGCGCTCGGCGCGCTGACGGCCCGTTATCGGCGCGCGGCAGTCCGCATCATCTTCGCCGTAGCGCTCCTGGCCAGTTCGGCGCTGCTCATTCGACTGCAACCCGACGGAGCGGGACTGGCCGGGCTCTTGGCGGGCCTCGTGCTGCTCGCCCCACGGGTGCCGGATCGCTTCCCGATCGCGTTGTCTATCGCTGGCATCACGTGCCTGGCGGCGGTCGCGGTGGCCGTCAGCCACGACTCGCCGGCCTTGGCGCTGCTCAGCGCCATCGCGATTGTCGGCTTCCCCGGCATGACATTGCTCGCGAGACGGCTCGGGCAGGCCAACGACCAAGCCGAACGGCTTCTGATCGAGCTGGAGGGAACCCGCGCGGCGCAGGCACGGGCGGCTGGGCTGGCCGAACGCCAGCGGCTGGCCCGGGAGATGCACGACGTGCTCGCCCATTCCCTGTCCGGGCTCCTGCTCCAGCTGGAAGGCGCCCGGATGCTCGTGGCCGAAGATTCCAGCGATCCCCGGCTGCCAGGGATCATCGAGCGTGCCCACCACCTGGGCAAGTCCGGGCTCGAAGAGGCCCGCCGGGCGATCGGGATGCTGCGCGACGACGAACTGCCCGGCCCTGAACGCCTGGCCAGCCTGGCCGCGCGGTTCCAAGAGGTCAGTGGCGTGCCGTGCCACTTCACGGTGTCGGGCCAGGCATACGAGCTCCCGCCTGAGGCCCGGCTCGCGGTATACCGGGCGGCGCAAGAAGCCCTCACGAACATCCACAAGCACGCCTGCCCAGAACGGGTCGAGATGCACCTTGGTTACGAGCCCCGCCGCGCTCGCCTGACCGTCGAGAATTTCGCGATGAACGGGGCGCCGACGCGGGTCGCCGGCCACGGCCCCGGTTACGGCCTGACCGGGATGCGCGAGCGGGCCGAACTGCTCGGCGGCGAACTCGCCACGGCAGCGACGCGCGGCGGCTTCCGGGTGGAGTTGCGGGTGCCGGTATGAGCAAGCCGATGCGCGTTCTCATAGCTGACGACCAGCGGGTCGTCCGTGAAGGACTGGCGATGGTGCTCGGCCTGCTGCCTGATATCGAAGTAGTGGGCTGCGCATCTGACGGTGACGAGGCCGTCGCCCTGGCCGCTGACCTGCTCCCCGACATCGTTCTCATGGACCTGCGGATGCCCCGCTGTGATGGCGCCGAGGCTACCCGCCTGCTGCGCGAGCGCGTGCCAAAGACCAAGGTCGTCGTGCTCACCACCTACGCGGATGACCGATCCGTGATGGACGCCCTGCGGGCTGGCGCACGCGGCTACCTGACCAAGGACGCGGGCGGGGCGGCGATCCGCCACGCGCTCCGGCAGGTCCTCGATAACCACGCGGTCATCGACCCTGCCGTCCAGCACCACGTAGTCAACGCCATCGCGACGCTTCCGGCGGCCCAGGCCGGGCGATCGCTCTCACCTCTTCCCGCGGGCCTGACTCCCCGCGAAGCCGAGGTGCTGTCGCTGATCGCCACCGGCATGTCCAACCGCGAGATCGCGGAGCGCCTCGTCATCAGCGAAGGCACCGTCAAGAGCCACATCAACCACCTGCTCGCCAAGATTGACGCGCGCGACCGCGCCCAGGCGGTTACCTTCGCCTATCAGCGCGGACTCGCCCCGCCACAGGAACAGCCCCGCTGAAAGTCCCCATCGCTCTTGACCCTGGTCCGCCGGTCCCGCATCGGGAAGCGCAGGTCAGGGCAGCGTCCACAGGCTCACCGCGAAGCCGGAGGACGCTCCGGTTACTATGACGCGCCCGCTGGGGTCCAGGAGCGGCAGGCTGCTGCCACCGGAGATGGTGACGGCGTGGTTGAGGACAGCCGTGCGGGTGACCGATCGCGGGTTGGCCACGCTCCAGAGGAAGGCGTAGTTGCGGGCCACCTGAGGCGGCTGCGGCGTAGTCGCGGAGAGGGCTTCCTGTGACGGCGGGCTGAGGTCGGCGACGGCGGTGAGCGTCTGTCCGTCGGGAGCGAACTTCAGCGTGTACATCGGGCCGCAGCCTCCGGCGCAAAGGCTGGCCGCGATCTGCCGGGCGGTCACCGTCTGCATGGTTGCGGCGCGGGCGGGGCGGGCGGGGTTGGCGAGGCTGAGGATCGTGACGGTGCCGGTGTAGCTGACGTCGGCGAGGAGGTTGCCGTGGGGGGAGAAAGCGAGGGCATTGGCAAAGCCGGACTCACTTGGCACGGTGGCGATGCGGGTGGCGTGGGCCGGGTCGGTCACGTTCCACAAGGCGACCTGGTTGTGGCCGGCGGTGCTGGCCAGCAGGCGGCCGTCCGGGGAGAATGTGATGTCGCCCTGGTTGAACAGGGCCCGGTCCGGCGGGGCCACGGGGGCGGCCAGGGTGCGCAGCAGGCGGGGCCGGGCCGGATTGGTCACGTCCCACAGGTAGAGCCGGTCGGTGTAGGCGGCGGCCAGGATGCGGCCGTCCGGGGAGAACGCTTCCCCCCAGAGTTGGCCGCTGCCGCGGGACGGCAACGTCGTTATCCTGGCCGGCTTGCGGAGGTTGGCCACATTCCACAGGGCCGGCTGGCCGCTGAACGCAACGGTCGCCACCATGCGGCCGTCCGGTGCGAACACCGTGGGCGCTCCGCCTTCGAAGTTCGCCAGCCGCCTCGGCCGGGCCGGGCTGGTGACATCCCACAGGGTGTCCAGGCCATCCATGTGCCCGGAGGTGGCGGTGACCAGGAGGTGCGGATCCGCCGGGCTGAAGGCCATGCCGGTCACGCCGCCCAAGCCGATGTGCCAGTGCCTGTCCTTCCAGGTCCCGACGTAGACGATCAGGGCGATCAGCGCGATCGGGACAACTACCGCGGCGGATATCAACACGGCGCGGCGGAACCAGGCCATGGCCAGTCCTTCCACACGGTAAGCCGGGTCAAGGTGCGTGGTCACCGCGCTGCTAGCCAGGTTGAGCACGGTCCGCCCGCTGGCCTGGTGCTGATCCAGGACGTCGAGCATTTCCTCCCTGTAGCGCTCCCGCCAGCGCCGCGGGTGCCAGCCGACCAGGGCGCGGGACAGCCGGTCGGCCGGCGCGGGCCTCATCACGCGCCCCAGGCGGTGGCGGTGCGCAGCCGGGCGACCTGCACGATCTGCTGCATCGTCTTGACCTGCTCGGCCAGGATCTCCTGGCCGGCCGCGGTAATCTGGTAAGGACGACGGCGTTCCTCGGCGGCCAGTGGCCGGACCCAGCCGCGGCGTTCCAGCCGGGACAGCGCGCCGTACAAGGTGCCCGGCTCCATGCTGACGCCGCTGAAGGCGGCGATGTCGGTCATGATCGCGTAACCATGCTTCGGCCCGTCGGCCAGGCTGGTCAAGATCAGCAGTGACGGGTCGGCGAACCGGCCGAGGTCGTCAAACTTGCCGTGCACGCGCACCGCCCCCGCCTATTCAGCACCGCTTACTAAGTGGTAGTTAGTATCGTGCCGGGCGGTCCGGTGTCAACCCCGGCGGCCACCGCGCGGCATGGCTACTGGGGCGGCGGCGCGCCGGGCGAGCAGCCTTCTCTTGGCGCCCGCCTGCTCGTGCGGCAGATCGTGCTGGCTGAGGATCTCGAATGGGGCAGGCAACAGGGAGGCTGGCTCGCCGGCGCCGAGGCACCACGCGGCGGGCAGGCGCGGCCGTGCCCGCCGGGCGTCGGTAGTGAATGCCTCCCAGCCAAGCAGCCCTGCTTCAGCGACTGCGTTCGCTGCGGCGGGGAAGAGGTCACGGCCCCAGTAGCCGGTGCACAGGACGACTGCGTAACTGCCAGGCGGAGGGCGCCAGGCCGTCAGGTCCGCCGGCACCAGTGAGATCTCCTCCAGCAGGCCCCGGCGGGCGGCTTCCGCGGCAAGCAGGCCGAGTGCGGCATCGGAAACATCCACGGCCGTGACCCGACGGCCAGCTGCCGCGGCGAACAGGGCGCTTCCCGAGGGCCCGCTCGCCAGGTCCAGAACTGGTCCGTCCGGCAGCGGGCAGGACAGCGCCTGCACCATCAGCGGGTGAGCGGCGAACGTTGGCGGGGAGCTGCTGGCGTACCTGGCGTTCCACCGTTGCCTATCGGGATGATCCGCCAGATCCGGGCGAACAACGCGCACACACCCAGGCTAATGCGCACAGGGGGTAACGCAGGCGCCGTCGCGGCCGGGGCCGGGTGCGCGGCGCCGGCCGGTTCTTGTGACAGCCTTGTGCCATGGACTCGGCTATCCCCTTGCAGGTAATAGGGGTCGTGCACACCGCCCACACCGACTTTGCGGGAACACCGATCCAGGCCGGGCTCAACCGCGCCGAGCACGGAACCATCGAGATCGGCCGCAGCTACCGGGACGGGCTGGATGGGCTGGCCGGCTTTGACTATGCCTGGCTGCTGACCTGGCTGCACAAGCTGCCCGAGCCCGGCGGCGACCCTCCGCTCAGGCAGGTTCCGTTCCTGCTGCGGCGCCAGCAACGCCAGATGGGCATGTTCGCCGCGCGGGGACCGCGGCGGATCAACCCGATCGGGCTCAGCCTGATCCGGATTCTCGATGTGACCGGCCTGGTCATGCGTTTCGCCGGCGTTGACCTTCTCGATGGGACGCCGGTCATCGACTTGAAACCGTACGTGACCCGTTTCGACCGGCCCCCGGGCGAGCCGCGCTGCGGCTGGTACGACCGTGTCCCGATCAGCGATGGCAGCACGCCCGCGCAGCTCACCCCGGGCGATCGCCCTGATTGACATCCCACCACCTCATCGCTGTGGCGATCGGAGACGTTCCCCCAGTCTGCCGACGGGGCGCCTTTCGCCCTGGCCTTAACCGGCGACCTGGCCGGCACGGCTATCTGAGGCCGAGGTTGGCGTAGTAGTAGCCGGCGTAGTACTGGTGCACGTACACGTTGGTCAGGTGCGGGTTGCGCTACCTGATACCCGCGAAGCGCAGAACGGAGAGGGCCTGGACAAAGGCCCAGCGCTGATCGCGGCACGGCCCGCTGGGCTCAGCTCACTTGAGCGACATCGGCGCCGATGATGACACCGTGATGAACGGTATACGTGCCCTGAAAGGTGTCGATGGCGCCGTCGGTCTGCTTTGCGCTAAGGCGGGCGGTGACAACATCACCAGAGACCGACACGATGGTCAGCGTGTCTCTTGCGGTGCCGGCGAAACCGCTGACGAAGCTGGCGTAGGACCCGCTGACGTTCCGGCCGCCGAGGCGCCAAGCCCGGGTGTAATGGTGCCCGTTGATAGCAGCTACGTACGCGCGCACAGTGTCTGATGGGCGCATCGGCTTCCACACCGGCGCGGCGAGGCGTGAGGAGGGAGCGGCCCGGCGGGGCGCCGTCAGGATTGCCCTGCTCCGCCCCGCGTTCGTTACCGCATGGTTCGCGGCCGCTGGCGGGCTGCTCGCCTCGTGCGGCGAGCCCGGGAGGAACTTATACCCCACGAAACCCAGCGCCGCTATGAGCGCCAGCCCCAGCACCACGGCCCAGCCGCGCCGGCGGCGCCCAGGCGCCTGGCCCGCCGTAAGCAATTCGTCCAGGCTCACCGCCGACAGCACGCCCGGCGCACGGTGGGCCGCGTCGTACTCGCTGATCAGCGGTTCGGGATCCGCGCCGACGGCCTTGGCGATGCTGCGGATGTTCCCCCGGGCGTAAAAGTCACCGCCACACGCCGAGTAGTCGTCGCCCTCGATCCCACTGATGATCGGTTCCCTGATACGGGTCCGCTGGCTGACGTCAGCGACGGTGAGGCCCGCCCGCCCGCGTGCCTCAGCCAGCGCTTCTCCGACGCGCACCCGGCCTCCACTGCCCCACGAAACTGCACGCCGCGCCCACGCGGCATGCGGGCGGTCATGATCCGCCTCATTACCGCTATGCCCGCCGCGGAACTAACCAAAAGTGGGCCATGGGGCATTCAGCCGCGGCGACGGCCCCGGCCCGGCGGGGCGCACGGGTCAGCCCGGGCCGGCGTCAATCACGGCCCGGACCCCCGCCTCGGTCGGCTGGAGGCCGAAGAAGGTGACCGCCCAGGTCAGGCCGGCCCGCTGCCACGGCCCGAGATCGGTGTCCGGGGGAAGCTCGGTGATCAGGTCGAACGGGCCGCCGCCGGGCCTCGTGTCGGGGATCTCGGCGGCCAGTTCGGCGAGCGCCTCGGGGCCGGGCAGGCCGATGGTGAATAGGCCGTCCCAGCGCAGCGCGCGGTGCACCGGGCGCCGGTTCGGCCACTCCCCGGCCACCCACACCGGGGGCCTCGGCCGCTGCACCGGGACCGGCTCGAAGTCGCCGGCCCAGTACCTGGCCAGCGCGTCCAGGCCGTGATCAAGCATGCGGGCACGCTCGCGCGGATCGGTCACCTCGCCGAACGGTTCCAGCTCGTTGTTGCGCGCGCTGCCGAGCCCGGCCCCGAAAATGAGCCGACCGGAGCTGAGCAGGTCCAGTGTGGCCGTTTCCCTGGCCACCTTGTGCACCCGGCGGCGGGAAAGCGGGGTGACCAGCGCGCCGATCCGCACCCGGGACGTGGCGCAGGCCACCGCGGCGAGCGCCACCCACGGGTCGGCCACGGCCCGCACCGGCGCGCGGTAGGCGATGTGATCCCAGACGAAAAAGCCGTCCCAGCCCCGCTCCTCGGCCCGGGCAGCCAGGCGGGCAGCCACCCGCGGGTCGGCAAGCTCACCGAACAGCCCGACGTCGATCGCGCGTTTCACGACGGCGATCTTAACTGCTCACCGGAAACCTGAGGCGACCGCGCCCGGCATCGGTCTCCGGCTGTGCGCAAGACTGGTAGCCGCGCTACGCAAGACCGGTCGGACAGCGCCCCCATACGGGCACGCTTGGGTGAGTAAGCTCGTCGGGCTCTGGGTGCCGAAATGCAGATACGTGTCGAGGCCCGTGAGGCGAATCAGCCGCTGGATGACGGGCTGGGCACCGGTGATGAGAAGCTGGCGCTCTTGTTCGGCCAAGCGCTGGTGTGCCCAGACAAGCACCGAAAGGCCGCTGCAGTCCATGAAACAAAGTGCGGAGAGATCCACCACGAGGAGGTGGGGAGAATGATCCAGGGCACTGCCGATGGCAGAACGCAGCCGGTCCTCCGTGGACGCGTCAAGTTCGCCCTGCAGCCGCACTACCGACCGCCGCCCACAGTGGTGGATGGCGATGGCCAGGCAGGGGGAGGCAGGCATCAGGTGCCCTTTTCGTGAGACGGCGACACGGATCGCGGCGTCCCCGGGCAGACGGGCATCGTGAGCCGTGATGGCGCCGCCGCGGGCAGCCATGGCCGCGCAGCGCAGAGCAGGGAATGAGATTTCCGCCACAGCCGACCGGTTTCCCAGCCGCAGGATTGGCATGCCACAGATCGCCACCTCCAGGATGCGATCCGCGGACACACGGCGGAACTCGCGGCAATTTACCGCGCCGGCTGCCCTCCTGCAACAACGGACGGGTAACGGCGCAGACCCGTAGCGCTACCTGCGCGATGGCGCCTGGCCGGGGGGACGCCGGCCCGCTCCCCCGTCGCGCGCTGCTGCCCCGCCGCGCTGGCCTTTGGCCCGGGCAGCCCAGTGAGGCTCAGGCCTCCGGGCGGAGATCACCGGCCCGGTCGTCGCTGGCAGGCCCCGCGGTCCCATCGAGCACCTCGGCGGCCACGTCGGCGACCCGCCGCCGTGAATCGCGTGCCCGCCTGCGCAGCACGTCAAAGGCCGTGACCGCGTCCAGCCGGTGGGCACCCATCAGGTAACCGACGGCGCGCTCGATGACTACCCGGTAGTCCAGGGCGTACTGCAACTGGTCAGCCACGGTGCTGTGCTCCTGAGCCGCGAGCGCGGTTGCCAGCACCTCCGCAATAAGGGCGCCGTAGGCGGTCAGCGCGTTAACGTCTGACCGATCCCATTCAACGGGTTCGTTGCGGTAGACATTCAAGGTGCCGACCGGGCTGCCGGTCAGCAGGATTGGAATCCCGGCGACCGCACGCACCTGGTCAGACAGCCGAGTCCGCAGATCCGGCCAGCGGTCATCGGCGTGCACGTCACTGCTCACGACCTCGTGTGCGTAGACGTAGGACTCGTAACACGGCCCCTGCCCGGCGGACGCTTGCGCCTCCTCGAGCTGGCGGCCTCCCTCGTCGGAGGCAGCCACGTAGCACAGGTACCCGGACTCGTTGACGAACATGATGCCAGCGCCGCCATAGCCGAAGACACCATGAACGGCATCGACGGTCCGTCTCATGACGCCCACCACGTCAGCGTCGAACGCGGCCTCGCGAAGCCGCTGCAGGCTTGATCGCAGCGCCGCCTCATCAATGTGCGCCACCATCGCTGCCTCCCCGTGAAGTCCGCGCCTGGCCACGATCACGATCCCCGGCCTGGCCGGCTTCAGAGCCCGTGCCTAGCGCGTGCCAGGCTATCTGACGGACCTCCGCCGTCGTGGCTCGTGACCTCAGATCAGCTGGCGCACACAAGCAGCAGTGACAAACGTCCGAGGCGGGCTAATGACTGCCCGGGCGGTCGGCCCGGGACACTGTGAACCGCTAGCGATGGAAGTCAGACCGTGACGTATCCGCCTTGGGCATCCTTGTGCGGGACGGCTTCGTCGTCGAACCAGATCCCGCCCTCGGCCAGGTAGCGGAAGTGCAGAGTCCGGCCTGCAGCGACGGTCACCGCCGCGCTGCGGGTGCCGTTCGCCCGCCGCCGCAGTGGATGCGCGAACGGATCCCAGTCGTTGAAGTCACCCACCACAGAGACGGCCCCACCGGGAGCATCGCGGGGCAGCGCGAAGGTGACTCGCACGGTGCCGTTACGCCCGGGCTTCGCGGTCTTGATCAACTGTCTCTCCACTCCTGCGTTGAACTACCCTGTATGAGACATTATCTCGAACTAGTGTTCAACATGGACCATATCGCGCCCCGAGGGCGACGGTGTGCCGGAGCCGATGACGCAGGCAGGGCTCGATCGTGCGGCTGGCTCGTCGCGTGCCGGTGGCGCCCGCGCTTGTGTGGGGCCGGTTAGCCGAGCGGCACGGTGACCGTGATGGTGTCGGGGAACCAGCGCGCTCCGCCCGGATGCTGGGGCGCGCCGCAGGCGGTTTGCAGGTACCGCATCGGCGCGCCGAAGCCGTGGAGGGTGTCGCGGGCCGGGAATCCGTAGCTGTCCCGTATCGCATAGGACAGGGTCCCGGCGTATCGGCCGTTCTCGCGGCGGCCGGATCCGGTGACGGTCAAGCCCTGCGTGCCGCGAAACCCCCAGTACAGGTCGCTGTCCTTGGACTCGAAGGCCACCGTCGGCAGCTGCGCCGCCGAGAGCCGGACCCGGGTCTTGCCAGCCTTCAGCCGGCGGAGGATCGCTTCCTGGACTTCGTTATTCACCGCGCGGAAAGCGCGGCTGGACCGCGCCTGCTTCGCAATCGGCGACCCCGCGGGGTAATCGACTTTTGTGCCCTTCCCGTCAAGGAAGTGCGTCAAGAGGGCAGCCGCCACGGGGAAGCCGGCCAAGGTGAACCCCCCGGCGATCTTGATGCCCAGAACCTTGTCGGCTGCGAAGGCAGCGTGGTCACACGCTGCCGTCGGCGTCTGCGCGTGCGTGTCCTGGCTTCCATTGGGCGGCACGGGGCGGTTCCCCGCGACGGTGAAGGTCGGCGCCGCGTCGGGGGAGGGAACCGCGGCGGCCGGGACAGACGCGGTGGCGGGGGCAGACCTGGCGGCTGGCGATGCCGCAGAACACGCCGACAGCGCGGCAACCATGCACAAGAATGCGGCACAGACCGGTCCCTTCGTCAGCATCTGGCGGGGCCTCGCATAGCTCGAGCCTCCCATGGCTGCCGACGTGCTGGTCAGACCCGGTCCCGGCGCGCCCGGCGCGCGCACACCGCCGGGTTCGCCGTCGGGCTCAAAAACGACCTCGGCCAGGCCGGCGACCTCCAGCCGTACTTCGACTTCGCCATCAACGAGCAGTGCTGGCAGTACCGGGAGTGCAATTTCCCCGCGCCTGGGCTGCAGGCTTGGCCATCGACATACGGCAAGGCGGTTTTCAACGTCGAGTACAAGCTCGCGACGTCGAAATTCTGCCCCCAGGCGAACTCATCCAGCTATAACTTCAATTCCATCCTCAAGGACGTCAACCTCTACGACATCCCCTACGCCCCCTGCCGCTGACCGCACCCGGCACCGAGCGCGAGAACGCTACCGAACGAGCGAACATTGGAGCCAGTTTCCTGTGCCGACCAGCCGATCGCGACTGACGTCCGGATCGAATCGGCTCGGCGCGCTCGCCCGACGGCCCGGGGCGCTCGCCTTGCCGATACCTCGGCTCAGGCCACCGTGGTCAATAAGGTCACGCCGGTAAGGCCTTCGTCATCTGCGGCTATGACCGGACTTGACCTGACCGGCGCCGCGGCGGCAGCCGGCCAGCAGGTATCAGCCAGAGGGCGGCTAGCTCTGTGTAATAAGCGACAAAACGACCCTGAGAGAACCCGATGCCTACGCTAGCCGCCGCCTCCCTCGACCTGCCTGCTTCAGCCGCCGCCTCCCTGGACCTGTGCGCCGCCACGGCCACCTACGGCGGCAGACCAGAGCACGTCCGCCGGGCACGCGCCGACGCCCGGGACCTGCTGGCGGGGTGTCCCGCTGCGGACGAGGTGATTCTCTGCCTCTCTGAGCTGGCGACCAACGCTGTCCTGCACAGCCACTCCCGCAGGTCCGGCGGAACCTTCACTGTCCGCATCGAGGGCCGCCGCGGCGCTTACATTCGTATTGAGGTCGAAGACGACGGCGGGCCATGGCTGGCGCCGGCCCCCGACCCAGGCAGCGGCCGAGGGCTTGACATCATCGGTGCGCTCGCGGCCGAATGGGGAGTCGCCACCAGCCCCGCCGGCCGAGCCGTCTGGGCTCGTCTCGATTGGCCCAGCCCCTAGCACCGCATGCGCCTCGCCCTGGCGTGCCCGGGATGTATCAGAAGCGGACAAAAGGCATCTACCTGGTTAACGGCGCGGTGAATGTCATGTGACGGGGTGCCGCGCACACGGGGATGGTACGCCGCGCTGCTCGAAGCCGTCGCTTTGCGGCCCGGCGACAAGGGAAGGCGCGATGAACGGGGAATATGTCGGATACGTCGCGGGTGAGGACCCGCTCCACGGCTTCCTCAGCGAGATCATGCGTGATCGCCTGGGGGTACGCGAACCGCAGCTGGCGTTCCGCGTATTCCGGCTGTCGGGGAGCAACGAGGTCTACAGGTACCAGGAAAAGTTCAGCGGGACCAAGATCATCTGCAAGTTCTACGGCACAAAGTTCGGCACGGATCTGGACAAGGCTGCCGGGATGGCACGCCAGGAGTACGAGGGGCTCGAAACGCTGCGCCGGTACCACCTGGTCGGGTCGCCGCACCACGTGATCCGCCCGCTGGGACTGTGTCGCGACATCAACGGGGTGCTGGCCGTCGAATACTACGCCGGCGAGGAATTCAGCCACGCGATCGCTCGTGCGACGCAACGCCGTGATGACGCGCACCTTTACTGGCGGCTGAAGGCGCTGGCGTACTTTCTCGCCACCCAGCACAACCGGACGGCCAACGGGGCAACTGTGGATTTCGATCCCGAGTGCCGGTACTTGGACACGCTCGTCGGCAGGCTCAGGAAGGCCCACCGCATCGGGCAACAGGACAGCAGCGAGCTTTCCGGGCTGCGCGACCGCTGGCGGGACCGTCCGCAGATGTGGCAGGACCGGCAGGTCTGGCTGCACGGTGACGCGACCCCCGCGAACTTCCTGTTCGGACACGACATGGACGTCGCGGCGATCGACCTGGAGCGCATGAAGCGCGGGGACCGGATGTTCGACGTCGGGCGAGTCGCTGGCGAGCTCCAGCATGCGTTTATGCGTGATTGCGGTGACCGGCGCCGCGCGGAGCCGTTTATCGGGCACTTCCTCTGGGAGTACAGCTGTCATTTTCCCGACCGCGAGCAGACGTTCAAGTCGATTACCGCCCGCGCGCCGTATTACATGGCGCTGAACCTGCTGCGGATCGCGCGCAACGGCTACATCGGCCAGGACTACGGCCGCAGGCTCGTGGCGCAGTCGAAGAGGCTGCTGCAGGCCGCCTGAAGGCCCCGGACCCGAGCCGTGAGATACCCCGGTACCGGCCTGCTGCCAGCGCCAGCCTGGCCAGGGTGCAGCGTGCGCAACCTGGCCAGACCCGACGCCGTCAGCGGGACCGGCCCTGGCGGCCTACACTCGGTGCCGACGCCCTGCCGAGCGAGGAGTGCTGACGCAGCGCATGGACATCCGAGCGGTCGCCTTCGACGTGAACGGCACCCTGGTCAAGATCCTGGCCGATGACGACGAGGAGCGGATCTTCCGGGCCGCGGCGCACTTTCTCACCTACCAGGGCATCGGCCTGCACCGGCACGAGCTCCGTGACATCTACTTCCAGATCATGAAGGAGCAGCTGAGAGCCAGCCCGGAGAAGTACCCCGAATTCGACGCCGTCGGTATCTGGCGCAGCATCATCGAAGATCACGGGACGGATTTCACCCACGCGCTTCCCGCCGGCAAGCTCCAGCAGATGCCGCTGTTCCTAGCCGAGATGTCCCGGGGCATCTCGCGCCGGCGGCTCGGCCTGTACCCGTACGTCTGTGAGGTGCTCGACGTCCTGCGCGAGCGGTACCGGCTCGCTATCGTCACCGACGCGCAGAGCACGTACGCGCGCGGCGAGCTGCACAAGGTCGGCCTGCTCAGCTACTTCGACCCGATCATCATTTCTGGCGACCACGGTTACCGGAAGCCCGACCGGCGGCTTTTCCAGCTCGCGCTCGACGGCATGGGAGTGGCCGCCGCGAACGCGCTGTACGTCGGCAACGACATGTTCCGCGACATCTACGGAGCGCGCGAAGCGGGCCTGGCAACCGTGATGTTCAATTCCGATCAGGGAGTGAAGTCTTACCGGGATTGCGCACCGGACTACACCATCACTGACTTCCGGGACCTCCTGCAAATCCTCGGCCTGCCGATGCCCTGACGGCTGCCACGGCGCTGACCGCGGTGAACTCCTTCGGGGCATGGCCGTGAGGCTACCCGGGGCACGGGCGAGGCCCCTGGCAGTGCAGCTCAGGTCCACCGGGTCAGGCTCCAGCGCTCGACATGCTGATCCCTCGCGAGCATGACGTGCTGCGCCTGCTGGCCCGTGGCCTCACCAACGCCGAATACGTGTACAGCGCGACCCACTCGGCGGGCTGGGTGGGCGCAGCGACGATCTGCAACGGTTCTCCGGCGTCGCTAGGCGCTTTGACCGGCCGATCAGCGGCCTTTTGGACCCGCCCCTTGCACCCGCCCGGTTGTGCTCCTAGCGTTGAGTCGCAGGAATGGCCTGATCACCACGCGAGCACGCTCCAGCACGGTCCACACCGGCGGGGCATGTTTGCCGAAGGCGTCACCACCCGACAATCGGCCGACGCAGACGGGGGTTCCATCATGCGCAAGGCAGTCTCTACCACCGCACGAGCGCTTCTCGCCGCGGGTGCTACGGGCATGCTCTTGGCAGGAATGTTCGCGGCGCCCGCGGCCGCGTGGGGGCCCCCCGGCAGGTGCACCCAGTCAAACCCGTGCTCCCTGGCGTTTACGGTTGACGGGCAGCCGGCCGGCACGACCGTCAACACAACGATCACCTCGAGCTTCGACTCCCCCGGCGCTGGCCCAGTCAAGGTCGAGGTCCTGGATGCATTGGGGCAGCTCGTCACGAACTCGAAGGCAGCCGTCACCATCGCTATCACGTCCACGGCGAATCCCGGTTCCGGGACGCTGTCGGGAACGACGACGGTCAATGCGATCGGGGGCGTGGCCTCGTTCTCCGGTCTGTCGATCAACCAACCCGGCATCGGGTACCGGCTGACGGCGACCAGCCCCGGAATGAACCCGGCGACATCGGGCCACTTCACGATCTGGAGTTCGATCCAGCCATGCTCGACCACACCGTGCTCGGCGTCGGCATCGTCGGCGACGACGTCGGGGACGGTAACGACCTCCTCTGCTACCTCGGCCCAGTTCCTCGGGACCGGGATCGGCGGCGGCAGCTACGGCTGCGCAGGGACCTACCAGCCGGTGTCGGATCCATTCACCTTCGACGTCGTTAGCGGCTCCGGTGACTCGCAGCCGGGCGCTCAGTTCGCCGTCGCGCTCCGGATCGACAAATCGCTGGTGCTGTCTTCGGGTCATCATGGCGCTTCGTCCTGGCAGATTTGCTACGCCTCCCTGTCGCCGTTCACGGCGCAGCCTGGCACCTCTGGAACTGCGACGATCGGCGATGTCACCGTCGACACCGGCCTGCTGCCCGACTGCGCGAAAACCCCGGTGGCGCCGTGTGTGCAGGCGCGTCACAAGGACAACGCTGGCGACGTCATCGTCACGTTCCTCGCGTCCGGGGATCCCTTCTCCCGGGGGTGATTCGCGCTGATGCTGCGCTGCCCCAACTGCGGCGAGGAGAACCCGGAAAGGTTTCGCCACTGCGGCTATTGCGGCGCGCAGCTCGCCCGGCCCGCCGGCGCGGAAGCCGCAGAAGAAGTACGCAAGACCGTCACTGTGGTCTTCTGCGACCTGAAAGACTCAACCAGCCTCAGCGAGAAGATCGACAGCGAGTCGCTGCGGGAGGTTCTCGACGCCTACTTCTCGGCCATGAGGCAGGTGCTTGACCGGCATGGCGGCACGGTGGAAAAGTACATCGGCGATGCCATCATGGCCGTGTTCGGCCTGCCGAGGCTGCACGAGGACGACGCCCTGCGCGCGGTGAGAGCCGCATTCGAGATGGGGGCGGCCCTCCAGGACCTGAATGTCAGGCTTCAGGCCACCTGGGGGGTGCGCCTCCAGCACCGGACGGGCGTCAACACCGGCGAGGTCGTCGCTGCAGACTCCGCGACCGGGCACCGCCTGGCCACCGGAGACACCATTAACGTGGCCGCCCGGCTCGAGCAGGCGGCGGCTGACGGCGAGGTTCTCATCGGAGACGCGACGTTCCGCCTCGTCAGGGATGCCGTCACGGCCGAGCCGCTGGAACCGCTCGAACTCAAGGGCAAGTCCACCCGGGTCCGTGCTCACCGGCTGACCGGCGTGAGCGGGGGCGAGGCCATCACACGACGGGTGGACCTTCCCTTCGTCGCCCGGGAGCCAGAACTCGGGCACTTGGTCGATGCATTCGGCCGCGCGCTAGCAGACTCACACTGCGAGGTCGTGACCGTGCTTGGCCAGGCCGGTATGGGCAAGTCCCGGCTGATTGAGGAGTTCGTCCGCCACGTGGGCGGGCACGCGCAGGTGCTGCGGGGCAGGTGCTTGCCCTATGGGGACGGCATCACCTTCTGGCCCATCGCAGAAGCCCTCCGCCAGGCAGCCGGGATCCTCTTCGAAGACCGGGAAGAAGAGGAGCAGGCCAAGCTCCGGTCGCTTGCTGGTGAAGGGCGCGAGGATGCCGCGCTGCGGATCTGGTCCCTCATCGGTTCCGGCGCCGGCGGTTACAGTAAAGATGAATTGCTGTGGAGCGTGCGATACGTCCTTGACACCATCGCCCGCCGTCGGCCGCTCGTTGTGATCTTTGACGACATCCATTGGGCCGAGCGGATCTTCCTCGACCTCATCGAGCACGTCGCCGACACTTCGGACGGCGTCCCCCTGCTCATCGTCTGTGCCGCCCGTCATGAACTGCTTGATGAATACCCTGGCTTCCTCGCTGGCCGTCGCGCCGCGCACAGGATCGAGTTGCGCGAGCTCTCGCGCTCTGACACGGCGCGGGTCCTCGGGAACCTCATCGGCGACGTCCAGCTGCCGCTACGCCTTGAGAACAGGATCCTGTCCGTTGCGGACGGCAACCCACTCTTCGCCGAGCAGATGACCTCCATGCTGATCGACTCCGGGGTGGTCGGCGGCCAGGACGGCGGGCGGGCGTTCGCGAACGGTTACGACGATGTGACTGTCCCGCCGAACATCTCCTCTCTCCTCGCGTCAAGGCTCGACCGCTTGCCTCCGCGCGAGCGGGGACTCGTTGAGCGGGCAGCGGTGATCGGCCTGGAGTTCCCGAGCCCCGCCGTCGCGGCTCTCGCAGCGGACGGTGACCCGGAGTCCAGCCTCGGGCAGCTGCTGTCGGCACTGTGCGGCAAGCGTCTAGTCAAGCCCATCGACTTGAGGCCTGACGGCACGGACTACCAGTTCAGCCACATTCTGGTTCGAGACGCCGCCTACGACCGCCTGCTTAAGCGGACCCGGGCCCGCCTGCACGAGCGCTACGCCGACTGGCTCCTCAAGGTTTGTGGGACCCGGGCGGTGGAGTTCGAGGAGATCATCGGATACCACCTCGAGCAATCGTTCGGGTACCAGGCCGAGCTCGGACCCGTCGACGCGCATGGCCGCTCTCTGGGCGAACGTGCCGCCGGGCACCTCGGCGCCGGCCGGCTTGAAGGCGATCGACCGCGGTGACATGCCCGGCGCCGCGAGCTTGCTGCAGCGAGCCGCCGCCCTCCTTGACGAGGGTCACCCGGACCAGCCTCGCCTGTTGCTCGGGGCGGGGGAGGCGCTCACCGACGCCGGGGAGCTGGCCGCCGCCGGCGCCGCGCTCGAGGCGGCGCGCCACGGCGCGGCGCTGCTCGGGACCGACGCGATCGGAAGATCGGCCGAACTCGCCGGACTGCACCTGCGCTATACCACGGACTCCACGAGCGCGCACGACAGCATCGTGGCCCGCGTCCGGGAACTGCTGCCGGTGCTGGAAGAGGCCGCCGACCACCACGGGCTTGTCCGGGCGTGGCGGCTGCTGGCCTATGCCTACATGAATGCGACCCAGTGGGGCATGGCGGTCGAGGCGGGCGAGCAGGCCGTTCATCACGCCGAACAAGCGGGCGACGCGGGGATGGCGACGCGCTTCGTCGGCATGCTGGCGGTCTCGGTGCTGTACGGGCCGACTCCTGTCGATGAAGCGATCACCTACTGCGAGGGAGTGCTCTCCCGCGCGGCCGAGGACCGTAAGTCCGTGGCGATCACCGAGGCGGCGCTGGCCCATCTGGAGGCGATGCGCGGCAACTTCGAGGTGGCCCGGACCCGCTATCGGCGCAGCCGGGCGCTGCTCGAGGAGTTCGGCTGGCTGGTTGAGGCTGCCTTGACCTCCCTCGACTCGGGTCCCATCGAGATGCTCGCAGGCGATCTCGAGGCAGCCGAACGCGAGCTGCGCAAGGACTACCAGAAGCTGGAACGGATGGGAGAGCGCAACCACATCTCGACGCTCGCGGGTCTGCTGGCAGATGTCCTGTACGCGCAGGGTCGCTATAGGGATTCAGCAGAGTTCGCCGCCGTCTGCCGAGACCTGGCTTCCCCGGACGACGTGGGTACGCAGTTCCTATGGCGCTGCGTCCAGGCGAAACTGCTCGCCCGGGACCGTCAGTACGAGCAGTCCGAATCGATCATTGCCGAGGCCATCGAACTGCTTGACGGTTCGGACTGGCTGGACGGGCAGGGCGACGGATTCATGGATCTCGCCGAGATATGCCGGCTCCGCGGCCGTATCAGCGACGCCCTTGAGGCGGTCGCGCAGGCGTCGGCGCGATGCGCTGCGAAGGGTAACGTCGTCTCCGCCCGCCGGGCGGACAGGCTGGCCGACGACCTGCGGGCGGCCCAGGCCCGCACCGCCCAGGATCCGCCCCAGTCGGCCGTTCCAGGCTGCGCCGGGTGAGTCAGGGCAGGTCCAGCACCATCCCGTCGAACGCGGCGATGACGGGAACGCCAGCTCCGTCGTACTCGGATACCAGCCGGTCGATCTCCTCGTCGGTGCGCCATGGGTCGTGGTGGAACAGCGCCAGCCTGCCGACGCTGCACCGTTTGGCCAGGCCGACCGCGTACTCCACCGCGGAGTGGCCGAGGAAACCCAGCCGGGGCATCTCCTGCGCGGTGTGCTGGGCATCGTGGATAAGCAGGTCAGCGCCCGAAGCCAGGCGGCAAGCTGCCTCGTGATAGACGCCGATGCCCTCCGGGCCGGGTCCCAGCGCCAGCGGGCTGTGGTCGGGGAGGTACGCGACCGTTGACGTGGCGTCGCTGACCCGGTACCCGAAGGTCCGTCCGCCCTTGTGCGGTATCTCCAGCGCGAGCACCGAAAATCCTTCGAGCTCATGATCTCCCGGCTCGATCGCTCGGAACGTCCAGCCGCTGCCGAGCTCCTTGGGCCGGATGGGGAAGTGCGGCGGCGCGATGGCCCTGGCCAGCACGTCTTCGGGGTCGGCGCCCTGCCCCGGCAGGTAGACGTCCACTCGGTGGCCATTCTGCGTGCCACCACGGAAGAACGGCATGCCATGGGTGTGGTCCCAGTGCAGGTGACTAAGCAGCACAGAACCCTGGAACGGTGCGCCGCGCAGCGCAAGCGACAGCTGCTGCAGGCCGGTTCCGGCGTCGAGCACCAGGGTCGGCGGCCGGTCGCCGTGCGCCAGCCCTACGCAGGAGGTATGACCTCCGTAGTGTGACTGGCCTGCCCCGCTCACCGGCGTGGAGCCGCGCGTGCCGCAGAAGTAGGCACGCATGGTGCCCGCACAGGATGACTCGCCGGCGTGCGGCATGCCTGCCTGGTCAGCCGCCCCGGCGCCGGGTTGAGACGACTTCATCCGCGTTCTCTGCGCTCACAGTTGCTAGCCACAGCGGCCAGGACTTCTCATGGGCGAGAAATCGGGACTGCAGGGGCTAATGGTGGTGACGGTGGCTGTCCTGGGCATCCGTAGCAGCAACGCGAGGTCTCCGGATGATTCAGTCGCCTTGACTTCAGTGAGCCAGTCTGGCCCACGGCGTGGCTCCCGTCAATAATCAATAAAACGTCGCGAGGCCAGCCGGTCTGGAGTTTGTGCCGCGTTAGAACCTGGAGTTCCGTGCCGTCCTCAGCAGCTTGGCGCCTCGGCGCGCGGCGTACCAGCGCTCTGGGCAGCACCCGCTGGTTCCGCGATCACGGCGGAAAGGCGCCTGGGGTGCCGGGCGGCCATTCCGGCGATATTAGCGGCGCGGTTCTCCCAGCGCGGGAAGCCGTTACCGGTGAATAGTAATGGCCAATGGACTTGGCATTGGGACGAAGAGGCCGCTGGTTCAAATCCCCCACCCCGGCCAGTGTGATCGGCCCAGACATCGAGGACACCGTGATCTGCGCTGGCTCACGGTGATCTTCTTTAAGGCGGGCTGACCGTAGCTGGGTTGGCGGCTGCGGTCGGGGCGGCGGTCAGGCCATGGCGCTTGGCCGGCTGGTCAGCCGGCCTGGAGCCGGGCTGAGATGACTTCATCCGCGCCCTCCGCGCTCGCGGCGTTGCCCGTCACCGCGCCCAGGAACTCCTCGCGGGTTAGAGTTCTGGCCTGCAGGCGGTTAATGGCGATGGTGACCGTAAGCACGCTGAGGACCCCGCGGGCGAACGTCTGGGCGGCAGCGGGGATGACCAGCGGCAGCATGCCGCGCCGCCGGACCCCGGCTTCGAAGCCTGCGGCCATGTCCAGCCTGAGTTGCTTCAGCCGCCCGGTGGCCCGCGCCGGATACCGCGATGAAAGCGGCCGGACGCGCGCGAGGACGGCAGCTGCGACCGCGGTGAGCCCGCAGGCGGCGAGCATCGCGGCCTGGGCCGTGCTTACCGCGAGCAACGCGGCGGCGAGCGCCGGGCCGCCGAGCATGGCAGCCGACTGCATGACGCCGACGGCCGTGTTTGCACGCGTCAGCTCATCGGGAGTACGAGCAAGCCACGGGAGCAACGCGGCCTGCACCTGACGGAACACGCTGGCGAGTCCGGCCTCCACCCCGACGAGCACGAGGACGAGGATGGCTTGCGCATCACCGGTCATCACAGCAGCGGCCGCGGCAAGCAGGAGCGCCCTCACCGCCACGGAGACCATGAGCAACCGCTCCCGCCGCACCCGGTCGGACCAGCTGGCGACCAGCGGGACCAGCAGGGCGCCCGGCAGCGCCTTGAGCAGTCCGAGCAGGCCGACATACGCCGCGCCGCCCGCGTGGTAGACGTAGACCGAAGCGGCGGTGAACGCCGCGAGGTCGCCAGCGTAAGAAAGGCACCAGGCGATTAACAGCAGCCGTATCGGCCGGCTCCGGGCCAGCCACACGTACTGCCTCAAGGCCAATCCTTCGCGCTCGTGCGTCGGCCACTGACGAAGCCGGTCATTCAGCTGCCATTAGCGAGTCTTGCCGACGCCCTGACCCTCGTCAACAAAAGGGCAAGACGGGCCGCGCCGAACAGAGCACGCCAGTGCCCGGGCCGTCGGCCCGGGCACTGGCGCCGTGCTTGCGGCGCGGGCAGTGCGGATCAGCTGGCGTTAACCGCCGTGTCGTCAATAACGAACGAGGTCTGCGTCACGAGTGCCACCACGGTAAACGCGGCAGCGCCGCTGCGTGCTGCCCAGCGGTGGATGGGCGCGTTGGATTTCATCTTGCTTCCTTCTGTCGTGGTGGCCGGCGCCGCCCGTCCCCTCCTGATGTCGGGCGGCGCCACCCGCCCCCTCTTGCTGTCGGCCAAGATTGGCTGACCACGGTCAACGTACGATCCGCGGTGAACCGCGTCTGTCGCCGTGCTGACACGGCTTGTGTTGCCTGGCTGACACTGCGGTCCGGCTCTGCCTCCGGGCAGGCGCGACGGGCAGCGCTCCTAGACGAGGGATTGGCGCAGTGCGGAGTTCGGCGTGCTTACGGATGCCGGACCGGCCGACAGTGGCTGCGGCGCACACAACGGGGTATTTTGCTGCCAGCACCGGAATTGGCTGCGTCCCTACACGAAGAGTAGTGATGTCACGGCGGACACCTGCGGGCAGCGCGAGGCAGGAGTGAGATTCGACCTGCTGGGGCTTGAAGAGCCGGTGCGGCGCGAGGTGCTGGCGGTGGCTGCTTCGCGGCGCTTTGCCCGTGGCGTGGTGTTGTTCCACGAGGGCGAGGCTGGCGGCTCGCTGCATGTGCTCATGCGCGGCCGGGCGTCGGTCTGGGTGACCACGCCCAGCGGAGACACCGTGACCTTGAACGTGATCGGGCCGGGCACGGCGTTCGGGGAACTCTCGCTGCTCCTCCCGGCGACGGAGCGGACGGCCACGGTGCAGGCGATCGAGCCGGTGCAGACACTGGTGCTCTCCCGGGCCGAGTTCCAGCGGCTGCGCCGCAGCTATCCAAGCGTTGACCGGCTGCTGGTGGACTACCTTGCCGCACAGGTGCGCCGCCTGTCGGCACGCTTGACCGAGGCCCTGTGCATCGAGGCGCGCACCCGGGTGTTGCGCCGGCTGCTGGACCTGGACGCCGTGTTCGACAACGGCCCGGTGTCGGTGACGCAGGAGGAGATCTCCACGATGGCCGGGACGACACGGCCGACGGTGAACCGGGTCATGCAGGACCTCGCAGAGGCGGGCATCGTGGAACTCGGGCGGGGACGGTTCACCGTGGTCAATCCCGCTGCTCTGGCCCGCGCGGCCCGCTGAGCCCTCGCCCCGCGGCAGCGTGACCGCGTGGCGCCGCGGCCAGGCCCCTCGCCGTGCCCGTTACCTCGTCTACAATCCCGCTATGTCCCGTTCTGGCGCCGACGGGCACCCGGTCGATTACCACCCCGCGACGGCTGTCGACCGGAACTGGACAGCGCTGGCGGTCCACCGGCTGGAGGCCGACTCGCGCCGGAGCGCCGACACGCACCTGGTGAGACTGCCGCTGTCCGGGCCTATCGACCTCTATCTCAAAGATGAGTCCACCCATCCGACCGGCTCACTCAAGCACCGGCTTGCCCGGTCGCTGTTCCTGTACGCGCTGTGCAACGGGTGGATCGGCCCCACCACGACGGTGGTCGAAGCGTCAAGCGGATCGACCGCGGTGTCCGAGGCCTACTTCGCGCGGCTGATCGGGGTGCCGTTCGTCGCCGTGATGTCCCGCGCGACCAGCCCGGCCAAGATCGCGCTGATCGAGCGCGAGGGCGGCCGCTGCCACCTCATCGACGACCCCGCGGCAGTTTCTGATGTGGCGGCCCAGCTCGCAGCCGATCTGGATGGGCACTTCCTCGACCAGTTCACCTACGCCGAGCGAGCCACGGATTGGCGCGGCAACAACAACATCGCCGAATCGACGCTGGCCCAGATGGCCCTCGAACGGCACAGCGTGCCGTCGTGGATCGTTGTCGGCGCCGGTACCGGAGGTACCGCTGCCACGTTCGGCCGCTACCTGCGCCTGGTTGGCGCCTCTACCAGGCTGTGCGTCGTGGACCCTGAAGGCTCAGCGTTCCTCCCCGCATACCGGGGGCAGACGGCGGACAGCACCGCGTCGCGTATCGAGGGCATCGGCCGGCCGCGCGTGGAGCCGTCATTCGTGCCAAGCGTCGTGGACCGGATGCTAGGAGTCCCGGACGGCGCCTCGGTGGCGACGATGCGTTTCTTGAACCACCGCCTGGGAATCTCCGCTGGCCCCTCAACGGGCACCAATATCTTCGGTGCCCTGCGGCTGGTGTGCGAGATGTGCGCGGATCAGGCAGTCGGCTCGATCGTTACGCTCATGTGCGACAGCGGCGCCCGGTATACCACCACATACGACGACGACGACTGGCTCATGGCACAAGGAATCGACATCACCCCTTACGTGCCCGTGGTCGAACGGGCCTGGGACGATAAGGTCTGGGATTTCGCGAAATCGGAGACAGCATGACCGCGGCAGCACCACCCGCCAGGCCGGATCAGCCGGGCTGGCTGGATCCGGAGCTGGCCACGCTCACCCAGGACCGGTTCTCCGACCCTGGGTGGATCTTCGAGCGCAAGCTCGACGGCGAGCGGTGCCTGGCGTTCAGATCCGGCAGCCAGGTCCGGCTGATGACCCGTAACCAGAAGGAGGACACCAGCACCTACCCCGAGATCACCGAGGCGCTGGCAGCCCAACAAGCCAGCGACTTCATCATCGATGGGGAGATCGTCGCCTTTGACGGCGGCCAGACCAGGTTCGCCCGCTTGCAGCAGCGGCTGGGAGTCCGCCATCCCGGACCGGATCTGCGCGCCGAGGTGCCGGTCTGCTACTACATCTTCGACGTGCTATGGGCCGGCGACCGCGACGTGCGCCCGCTGCCGCTGCGAGAGCGCAAGCAGATCCTGCGCGGCCTGCTGACCTTCGGCGGCCCGTTGCGCTTCACCGAGCACAAGGACACCGATGGCGAGGCGTACTTCCGCCAGGCGTGCGCGAGCGGCTGGGAGGGTGTCATCGCCAAGCGCGCCGATGCGCCCTACCGCGCCGGCCGGACCAGGGACTGGCTGAAGTTCAAGTGCGAAGCCGGCCAGGAATTCGTCATCGGCGGCTTCACCGACCCGCGAGGGACCCGCACCGGGTTCGGCGCCCTGCTGCTCGGCTACTACGAACCCGGCCACAAGCTCATTTACGCCGGCAAGGTCGGCACCGGCTTCAGCCGACAGACGCTGGACAGCCTGCATGCCACGCTGGCCGGCCTGGAGCAGGACCGGTCCCCGTTCGACCGCGGCCGCCTGCCGCGGTCCGGTGTGCACTGGGTGCCGCCCCGGCTGGTCGCCCAGGTCGGCTTCAGCGAATGGACCACCGGCGGGGAGCTCCGTCATCCGCGGTTCCAGGGCCTGCGCGACGACAAGGACCCGGCCGATGTCGTGCGGGAGCTGCCACAAGGGTCCGGCCAGTAAGCACGCGACCGCGGGAGTTGATCTGTTGCCGCCAGCTGGATACCCCGCCATCCTGGGCCGGTAGCCAGCCCTCCGGAATTGCTCAGTCACGGCCAGGCCAGCCTCCGGCGACGGCGTCGCGAGGACGCGGCGGCACTGCTGGCTGCGGTCATGGAGTCACGGCAGCATCTGCGCCCTTGATGCCCGCCGCGGCAGCGATGGGGTGCGGCTGGCCGCCGCTGTCCTGGCTGTGGTGTGCTGTCTGCTGGGCAGGCCCGCGGGAGGCGGGCGCGCAGGCTGATCGGTTGCCGGTGGCCGTGGCGGCGGCGCGTCAGGGGCTGTTCCGCGCGGCTCCGGGCTCAGGTGGCCGGCGCGCACGCGGGCGTGCGGGCGGCTCGTCTTCGGTGGCCTTCGCCGCAGTCTGCCTGCCGGGGTACGGCGGGACGGCGCTGCGCTGCTGCCAGTTGGCGGCGATTCTGGCGAGCAAGTCGATCAGGTGACGGCGCTCGGCCTGGTCAAGCGGGGTGAGCAGGGTGTCGGCGGCGCCGTCGAGCGCTGCTGCCGCCTGGCGCTGCGCGTCCCGGCCGCCGGAGGTCAGGTGGATCAAGAACGCGCGGCGGTCCTGGGGACTGCGCACCCGCTCGACTAGTGCCTGCTGTTCGAGGTCGTCGAGCAGGTAGACCATGGCGGTGCGGTCGATGGCCATCGTGGTGGCCAGCTCGATCTGCGTCAGCGGCCCGGACTCCGCCAGCGTGCTCAGCACCCCCCACGTCCGCGGTGACAGCCCCAGCGGCTCCAGCCGGTCGGTGGCCAGGGCCTGCGCCGCCTGCTGCGCCACGAACAGCAGCTGGCCGACCCGGCCGGTCTGCCGCCGTGACGCCGCCGATTTGCCCATGTTCCGTCTTTCTCTTAGATTGTCTGCTAACAAGATTATCTTATAGCCCGACGAAGTTGGCAGCCAAGGGAACGGAGCGTGCGGCATGGTACCGCGCAACGCCATCGTCACCGGAGCCTCGCATGGCATCGGACAGTACATCGCCAGGGCCCTGGCGGCCCGGAACATGAACCTGCTGCTGGTAGCCCGCTCAGAAGCCGAACTCACCCGGCTCGCCGGGGAGCTGCGCGGCGCCATCACGGTGAGCACCGCCGCGATCGACCTCGGCGGCCCGCACGCAGCCCGGCAGGTCGCCGACGCGGCGACCGCCGAGCTGGGAGGGGCCGACGTGCTGGTCAACAACGCGGCAACCGAGCCACAGACCCGCTTCCACGTGCTGACCCCAGCCGAGATCGAGCATGTGCTGCAGGTCGACCTGATCAGCCCCCTGCTGCTGGCCCGGCTGCTGCTGCCGGGCATGCTGCAGCGCGGCTACGGGCGGATCGTCAACGTCTCCTCACTGGCCGGGCACGCCGGCTTCCCCTACACCGAGGCATACGCCGCCGCCAAGGACGGGCTCACCGCCTTCAGCCGGGTGCTGCACAGCGACTACCGGCGCACCGGGGTGGCGGCCACCAGCCTCATCCTCGGCCCCGTCAAGGACGCCGGCCTCAGCGCCCGCACCCTCGCCGAGACCGGCCTGACCGGCAGCACCGCGTTCTCGGTAAGCCCTCACAAGGTGGCCGCCGCCACTGTCCGCGCCATCGACAAACCCAAACCGGAAATGGTTATCAGCGCCGGCCCCGGCCGGGCACTCAAGGCGCTCATGGACTACTTTCCCGGCCTGGGCCCAGCGCTCAACCGGCTCAGCGGCGCCGACAAGCTCATGACCGCCGTCGCCGACCACCGCCAAACCGCCCGCACCACCCCAGCCCCGCCCAACGGCGCCCAGCCCACCTAAGCACGGCCGCGGCTGTATCCCCGCGGGCGTGCCCAGCCAACGCGGGCGTGCCCAGCCAACGCGGGCATGTCGGCGAGAAGTGGGCGCACTGTGCTGCAGCTCGCGGGCGGCGTCACGATGACTCGACGCCCGGCCCGCGCTCGGGCCGGAAGCCTGGGTTCAGGCGGCCAGTGCGGCGTAGCGGCCCTGGCCGGCCAGCAGGCTGGTGTGGTTGCCGGCCTCGAGGATATGACCGTGGTCGAGCACGATGATCTGGTCGGCGTTGCGGACGGTGGACAGCCGGTGCGCGATGGTGATGGTGGTGCGGCCCTGGGCCAGGGTGTCGAACGCTTGCTGGACGGCCCGCTCCGTGTCGGTGTCCAGGGCGCTGGTGGCCTCGTCGAGCACGAGCACGCACGGGTCGCGCAGCAGCGTGCGGGCGATGGCAATGCGCTGCTTTTCCCCGCCGGAGAAGCGGTGGCCGCGGGATCCGACCATGGTGTCGTAGCCGTCGGGCAGGCTAGCGATCAGGTCATGGATCTGCGCCGCGCGGGCGGCGTCCTCGATCTCGGCGTCGGTGGCGCTGGGCTTGGCGTAGCGCAGGTTCTCCCGCACCGTGGTGTGCAGGAGGTAGGTCTCCTGGCTGACTACGCCGACGATGGCGGCCAGGTCGGCCAGCCGTATGTCGCGGAGGTCGGTGCCGTCGATGCGGACGGCGCCGCTGGCCGGGTCGTAGAGCCGGGCGATCAGGGAGCCGAGGGTGGTCTTGCCTGATCCGGTCTCGCCGACCAGGGCGAGGGTGCTGCCGGCCGGGATGTCCAGGTGGATGCCGGTTAGGGCGGGCCGGTCGGCGCCCGGGTAAGTGAAGCTGACGCCGTCGAGGCGGACGTGCCCGGTGACCTGGGCCGGGTCGATGCGGACCGGGCGGGCTGGCTCGTCGATCTCGACCGGCAGGTCGAGGTATTCGAAGATCCGCGCGAACAGGGCCAGCGAGCTGATCACCGAGACGCTGGTGTTGAGCAGGCCGGTGACCGGCCGGAACAGGCCGTTCTGCAGCGTGGTGAAGGCGATCAGGGTGCCGATGCTGACCGCGCCGGCGGTGACCGGCAGTCCGGCGGCGAGGTAGATGACCGCGGGGATCGCGGCGAAGATCATGCTCAGCGAGGCCATCCGCCAGCGCCCGGCCAGCTGGGAACGCAGCTCCAGGTCGATCAGGCGGGCCGAGGAGCTGGTGAACCGTCCTACCAGGGCCGGGCCGGTGCCCATGGTCTTCGCCAGCTGGACGCCGTTGACCGACAGTCCTTCCTCGATGGTCACATTGAGGTCGGCGAGCTCGTGCTGCTGCGCGGCGGTGATGGCTCGGCGCATCTTGGCGACCTTGCGGGTCAGGAAGATGGCCGGCGGCATGACGACCAGCGAGATGAGCGACAGGCGCCAGGACAGGGCGGCCATGGCGACGGCCGTGGCCACCGCGGTGGTGAGGTTCGAGGCGATGGAGGTCGCGGTCGAGGTCACCACGGATTCCATACCGCCGATGTCGTTTTGGATGCGGGATTGCACCTCGCCGGTGCGGGTGCGAGTGAAGAAGGCGATCGACTGCCGCTGCAGGTGAGTGAAGACGCTGGTGCGCAGCTCGTGCATGACCTGCTGGCCGGCCTTGGTGCTGATCCAGGTCTGGATAACGCCGAAGGCCGAGGTGACGGCGGCGACTGCGACCATTGAGGCCACCAGCCAGGCCAGCAGCCGCAGGTTCCGGTCCGGCAGGGCTGTGTCGATCACGGCGCGGAGCAGGAACGGAGAGGCCAGCCCGACCAGGGAGGAGGCCACGATGAGGGCGGTGACGGTGGCCAGCTGCCACCGGTGCGGGCCGAACAGCCGCCCGATGCGGCGCAGCGACACCTCACGTGCTTGTGCCTTTTCCGCGGCCGTGACGGCGGGCCTGCCGCGGTCACGGCCGGGGGTATCTCGGTTGGTGTGGGGGGATGTCAAAGGTGGTTTCCTTCCGCCGGGCACATCTAACTAATGAGCCTACCTCAATATGAGGTTATAGCGAGAAACCCTGCTACTGTATTCCCGTGACCTCCGACCGCGACGAGCCAGCCCAGCCCGAGCCCGCTGACCCGGCCGGCGATGAGTCCTTGGCGGACGCCCTCATGGCCGTCGCGCGCCGGCTCCGCGAGAGGACAGCCGAGACGCTGGCGCCGTGGGATCTCACTCCCGCCCACCTGCGCGCCCTGCGCACGCTGGCCAGGCACGGGACGATGCGGCTGTCCGAGCTGTCCGATCGCCTGCAGATCGCGCCGCGCACGGCCACCGAGGTCGTGGACGCGCTCCAGGCCCGGGACCTGGTCCGGCGGCGCGCCGACCCGGGCGACCGGCGCGCCATCCTGGTCGAGGTCACCGAGCGCGGCGCGGGCGTGCTGGCCGAGATCCGCGCCACCCGCGGGACCGAAGCCGGACGCACCTTCGGCCGCCTCGCCGTGGCCGAGCGCGCCGAACTGGCCCGCATCCTCAGCAAGCTGCGAAACTAAGCGACGGGTTGGCGGCTCAGTCCGCCGGCAGCAGGTCTTCTGCGGTCCTGGCGAAGCTCATCGCGGCTGCTTGTTGAAGCGCGAGCGCGCCTGCGCGGGCGGTTGAGCAGACGCCCGCCAGGCACGCCGGCGATCATGCCCCAGCTGGCGGATGCCCGCGCGCTTACGCTCGCGGCGTCCTTGCGGGTGTCCAGAAGGGATCGCGGCCGATGAAGCCCAGCAGCCTGGTCTGCGGGCCGGCACCGTCGGGCACCTCGACTCTCGTCCCGTACTGGCCGGAGGACCGGATGACCTGTTCCATCTGCTCCATCGCGGCCAGCAGCTGGGCGCAGAAGCCGGGGTCGAGCCGGTCGTCTTGGCCGGTGGCCCGGGCGAGATCCCAGGTGTGCATGAACACGTCTACGGTGTAGAACTGGTCGATCGCGCGGTCCAGGGCCAGCGCGCCGGTGTGCGGATTGGCCAGGACCCGGTCCGCGGTCGCCGGATCGTCCAGCAGCGCTTGCACGGCGGCGCAGTGGGTCTGCCAGGCGGCGACGGGGTCATCGTCCACCGACGGCCCGGAGGGCAGCTCGATAGCCGCGCCGGCGGACAGAAACCCGGGGAGCCACTGGGTCAGGTGCCGCACGATATCGCGGGCGGCCCAGCCAGCGACCGGGGACGGGGCGTTCCAGCGCCGGGTTCCGCGGACCCGATCGGTGAACAGCTGGCCAACCTGCCGGTGCCGCTCGGCGGGGCGATCAGACAGCGTCATCGGCGAGCATCCGGTCGAGCTTGGCGTATCCCTGGTCGACCCCGGTCTCCATGCCACTGGCCAGCCAGGCGTCTCGGCCTTCGAAGCTGTCGACCAGCGACTGTGTGCGCAGCCGGGCGCGGCCGTCGCCGAGGTCGTCGAACCACAACGTCTCCAGCGCGACGCCGTCGGGCTCACCTTCGAAGGTGAAGGTCTGCACGATACGGTCCGGGCGTACCTCGTGAAAGCAGCCGCGGAACGCGTACTCCGCGCCCTCCTCTACCTGGACGAACCTCCAGCTACCGCCGGTGCGGGCATCCCAGTGCTCGATCCGGGTGTCCATTGCGTTCGGGCCCACCCACTGGGCGAACAGCACGGGGTCGGTGTGGGCCCGGAATAGCTGTTGCGGCGTGGCGGCGAAATCACGAGTCATGCGGATGATCGGCAGCTTCGGGTCGGCCTCGATGGCTGTCTGTGCGGTCTTGGTCATGGTGGGCCATCTCCTTGTCGTCGGTGTCTTTCATCTCCGCCAGGACGGCGTCGAGGCGGAGGTGCCGCTGCTCAGCCCGGCGCCGGTAGCGCTCGATCCAGTCGTCCAGCACGTCGAAGGCCTTCGTCTCCAGGTGCACTGGCCGAGGCTGCGGCGCGTGCGGCCGGGCTCACCAGCCCGGCGTCCTCGAGCACCCCCAGGTGCTTGTAGACGGCCTGCAGCGTCATCTGGTACGGCTCAGCCAGCTGGCCTACCGTCGCGTCACCCTCGGCAAGCCGGGCCACAATGTTGCGGCGCGTGGGATCGGCAAGGGCGGAGAAGACCCGGGACAGTGTGTCCGCCGCCATCGGCTCCTCGTTTCAACTCTCTGGTTGAAAGTAAGCGTATGCTGCAGCCACCGCTTCGTCAACCGAGCGGTTGAAACTGCAGGTGAACAGGCGATGGCAGTCTCTTCCCAGCCATGGTCAAACCCCTGTTTCTGCACATCGGTGGCCGACGGGATGCCCGGCATGGCCGTCCTGGCCGTCCTGGCCGTCCCGAACGGCTAGGCGCGCGTGTTTGCTATCGGCCTGCCGATCAGGCTGCGGGATCGGCTCGGGGTGGGGCACAAAACGTATCAAGCTGCGGCGGGTGACCGAGAGGACGTGTGCCTGGGCCTTCGCTACGCGCCGCCGGGCCCCGCGGCGCCCGTAGCGCGAGGTGCCCCAACGCGGCAAGGGCGAGCGTTCCCCGGCAAGGTTTCTGGCGGTATGCCTGCGGCAAGTTCAGCGTTCGGAGGAACTGAAGTAATCAAAGATGCGCTGGGAGTAGAACATTTCCCAGGGTTCGCCGGGCTGGCTGGCGGTGTAGTCCTTGTCAAGGCTGACAAGCAGATAGGTCAGCTCACTGCGGACGGGCTTGGCGCCCAGCAACGAGGGCAGCTCGGAGAGGTTGATAAGCCAGTCGGAATACCAGCTGGCCCAGTCGTCGTCAGCGCCGTCGACAATCCGGAACACGCGATGGTGGGTCTCGCCAGCCTCGTGGAGCAGCCGGCTGATCTGTTCGGTGATGGCTGTCATGTGCTCCCCTGGGGTAGAAGGCCCGAGCCGGTTGCGTCCAGGTCTCCAACCTGTCCCGGGCAAGGCCGACGGGGCATGCAGACGCGGGGCCCAGGCCCATTACAGCATCACGCTCTATCACCAGCGCTGGTCCGGCTCAGGGGCAAGTAGCCGCCGATCTTTATATTTGCTACTGGCAAGTGAGGGGTCTTGCCGCAGCTGCCGGCCGCCCGGCGATTGCCAGGCCGCTCAGCGCAGCTCCTGGATGCGGACCAGGTTGCCCGCGGGATCGCGGAAGGCACAGTCGCGCACCCCATACGGCTGCTCGATCGGTTCCTGGACGACCTCGGCGCCGCTAGCCTGCAGCCGCTCGAAGGCGCCATCGAGGTCGCGAGTGGCCAGCATGATCCAGCCGTAGGTGCCCTTGGCCATCATCTCGGCGATGGTGCGGCGCTCGTCGTCAGTGATCCCGGGGTCAGCGGCCAGCGGCGCCAAGAGGATAGACGTGCCGGGCTGGTCTTTGGGGCCGACAGTGATCCAGCGCATCGTGCCGCTTCCGACGTCGTTGCGGACCTCAAAGCCGAGAATGCCGCGATAGAAGGCCAGGGCGGCGTCCGGGTCGTCGTGCGGGAGGAAGCACGTGTGAATGGTGATGTCCATGCCGCTCACGCTAGCTGCGCCTCGGCAACCGGTGCTTGTCGATCTCTGACCGGTCTGGTTGCTTGTTTCGCCACGCACGACGGCATCCCCGCCGTCGCACGCGCCGCCTGGCGCCGGTAGATGCTAGGCGGCACACCGGCCAGCTCGGCGAAACGGGTGCTGAAGGTGCCCAGCGACGAGCAGCCGACCGCGAAACAGACCTCGGTGACGCTGAGGTCGCCCCGGCGCAGCAGCGCCATCGCACGCTCGATCCGCCGCGTCATCAGATAGCTATAGGGCGACTCGCCGTAGGCGAGCCGGAACTGGCGGCTGAGGTGCCCAGCCGACATGTGCGCGCCGCGGGCCAGTGCCTCAACATCCAGCGGCTGCGCGTACTCCCGGTCGATCCGGTCGCGGACCCGCCGCAGCCATACAAGGTCGCTCAGGCGCTGCGCTGCGGTGAGCGCGCGCGTCCACGAGGGGTGACACATCAGAGAACTCCTTCATCGATGTCCGCGGGCACCTGCCGTGACAGTCACGCTAGGAACGGCGCCGTCACTCGCGCTTCTCGATTCCTGACCGATCTGGTCAGCTGACGGTCCGGGTCGGGCACTCCGGGCGTGTTCTCTGTGGGCCTTCCGCCGGACCGGTACCGGGTTTCTGGCCCTAACCGGCGGTCATGATGGTCAGCAATGGCGCCGCCGTCAGCGACCGTGGCCGCCTGCGGGCGGCGCCCGTTGACAAGCACCGGGCTTCATCCGACCCGTTCGAGGTAGTCCTGGTAGCAGGTGACGAATCCGTCCGCGTCGAAGGTGATGTCGGCCTGGTAGCCGCTGGAACGGTAGCGGACCACCCGGTTCCCGCGCGGCTCGTACCGCTGCCAGGCTGGCTCTGCGGTCAGTTCCGGGACGCGCACGAAGCGCATGGTGTACTCCCGCGCCGCCGCGTCTTCGCTAAGGAGCCCGTCGCGGGCGACGGGCAGCGAGTTGAAGAACGCCGAATGGTGCAGGTCGAAGAAGTCCGCACCGCCTAGCTCCACCCGGATGCCGGGACCGTCGTTCAGTGTGAGTTCCAGCACCGGCCCGTCGAGCTTCCAGCGCAGCTCGTAGGCGATGCCGATCTGCGTGCCGGAGGCACGATCGAGCCTCTCGACGCGCACGATCTCCATCCTCGGCGCGTCGAGGCCGCGCCACAGCAGGGTCCGTATCGCCATGATCACTCCGCAGGGCCATCCCGCCCGGCAGCCGGCGCTGTCCGTGGCCGACTGCCTGAACTTGCAGCCTACGCGTCCGCGATAACACGAATCACCTCAGCTCGTGAGCGTTCCGCCGGTCGCACAGAGACGCTCGCGGGCGGCATATCCGTTACGGGCCCGTCGCAGGCCGATCAGGCCCGGTGCCGGGATCAGGCGGTTTCGGCTTGCAGGATTTCGGTCACCGGGCGCCCGGCGCCGATTCGGGCTGGGATGGCGTTCTGGCAACGGGGGCGAGCAGCAATGGCTGCTAGCGGGCCGGGGGGTCGGATGGGTTGCGGTCGCCGTGGTTGCCGTACTGCTCGCAGGCGCTGGCGTCGCAGTGTTCACCCGGGCCCCTGGCCCACTCCGGGCCCCTGGCTCACTCCGGGCCCTGGCTCACTCCGGGTCCCGGGCCCACTCCCTGCGGGTGTGCCTCGCTACTACGTGCAGCAGAGCTTTGGCGGGTCGTCCGGGCCAGTGCCGGTGGTGCGGTCCACAGCCACTGGTGCGGTGACGGACACGGTCCGCAGCCCCTGGCGGCAGGCGCGTATCACGGACATCGCGGCCGCCAGCGAGCAGACGTTCTTTATGGTCTGCCAGGGGACAGCCGCGAAGGGCGTACCTGCCGTTGTCACCGGGTCGCGGATCTACCGGTTCCGCGTCAGCGGCTCTGGGCGGATCGGTGGCTACTCCCTGGTGCGAGGCGGGATCCTGGCCGGGCGCCAGGCCGCCGGGCTGGCGGTCGCGGCTGATGGCTCGGAGGTCGCCGTCACCACCGGCCCGGCGGCTGCCACTGGTGCTGCGGGATCTGCTGAGGTCATGGTCATCAACACCCGGACCGGCGCTCACGCCGTGTGGCACAACGCCCCGGCCGTGCCCGGGCAGATGGCGTTCGGCGTTGGCGACTTGTCATTGACCGCCGACGGGCGCGAGCTAGCGTTTCTCGGCGTGCCGCGGTGCATCAAGGGCCCATGCAAGCCCACCGGAAATGGCGAGGAGGTGCGAGCGGTCAGTCCGGCGGGCCAAGGAGGCAACCTGAGCAACAGCCGGCTGCTTCTGCGGCAATCTGCGCTGGTGCGGCTGGCTAGGGGGTACATCGACGGCGCCGTGATCAGCCCGGACGGCTCGAGCGTCACGGTGGTCGAGATGAATACCCCGGGCGGGTCAGCGGACAACATCATGTCGGTCGTTCAGGTCCCGGCGGCCAGCGGCAGGCAACTGAGCGTCCGCTACCAGATGGATACCGGCAACGGCTTCCTTTACCGGTTTTTCAGCTCCGACCCTTCGGGCCGGTACTTGCTCCTCGACGCCGGTCCCACCAGCGGAACGGTCAACGGCTGGATCGATGATGGACAACTGGTCCAGCTCACGCCCGCAAACGGGACCAATGTCTTCTATGAAGCCTGGTAGAGGTAGGCACAAGCCCCGGAGCCACATCTGCGGCCGGCAGTAACCGCGGCGGGCCATGCATGGGCCGCAGGCCACGAGCGCTCACGGCGACCAGCGGTCACTAACGGCGGCGTAGCGACCCAGGTCAGGCAAGCGGGGGCGGGACGGATCTGGCGGGTAGCGTCCGAAGAACCAGAGCCCGGCGCCACGCTGGCACTAGCTTGCCGGGTTCCCCCCCGGATCATGTAGCTGCCAGCGTCGTTGCGCGGTGACGTTCCCGGGCTGCCTATCGCTGTGGCTGTCGTGGCCACGGGCTGGCCTGGCAGATGGAAAATCCCGGAGGTGGTCGTCGGATCGGGGCAGAGGCGTTCGTAGCAGGGGTGAGAGGCCACCACGAGGGGGCCCCCCACCACAGGTGAAGGAAACCACGACATGAGGTTGACGATCACGACCAACGTCTCTGTCGACGGAGTGATGCAGGGGCTCGGCGGCCCGGCCGAGGACCGCCGCGGCGGCTTCGACCGCGGTGGATGGGCCATTACACTCCTCGATGCCGAAGCCGGGGACCATATCAACGAGGTCTACGGCGGCGCGGCCGCGTTTTTGTTCGGTCGGCGGACGTACGAGATCTTCGCCGGCTCCTGGGGCGCGATACCCGAGATGAGCACGAGCCCGATCGGCGCCGCGCTGAACAGCCGGCCCAAGTACGTGGCATCGGTTCCAGCCGTGTGGCCAGGGCCCACCCACGTTGGAGACGAGTAGTACCCCGCCGGCTTGTGGATCATCGAGGTCTGGATGCGCGCAACGCCGCGCAAGCCACCGGCCGCGCCGACCCGCCGTTGGCTCGCTTACCGCGGTCCCCTTGCCTTTCCCCGCCACTCACCCCCCAGGGGTGTCGGATCGGGGCGGAGGTGTTCGTAGCAGGGGTAACAGAGGCGGCCCACGAGGGGCGGCCAAGGAGAAGGGAACCGCGATCATGAAGCTGACGACCACCACGCAGGTCTCCGTCAACGGAGTGATGCAGGCAAACGGCCCGTCGGAGGAGGAGCGCAGGGCCGGATTCGAGCGCGACGGATGGGCCATGGGGCACTTCGACAACGAGTCTAGGACGTTCGTAGATCAGGTCTACCAGCGCGCCGACGCGTTTCTGTTCGGCCGGCGGACCTACGATTTTTTCGCCCCCTATTGGGGCGCAATGGATCCGGGCAGCAACCCCATCGCAGCCGCCTTGAACACAAAGCCCAAGTACGTCGCATCGAACACGCTCACCGAACCGCACTGGGCGAACACGACCGTCCTCTCCGGTGACCTCGCGGCGGCCATCGGCGAGCTGAAGGCCAAGCGAGCGGGTGAGCTGCAGGTGCACGGCAGCGGCGCCCTGACCCGATGGCTGCTCGAGAAAGACCTCGTGGACGAGATGAATCTGCTCATCGTCCCGGTGGTGGTCGGCCAGGGCACGCGGCTGTTCCCCGCCGACGGCCCGGACATAGCGCTTGACCTGGTCGAATCGCGAGCTTTCCCGAAGGGCATAACGATCCAGGTCTACCGGCCGGCCGGGCGCCCGCAGTATGCGCCCAGCTGACGCACGTGACCCGGATCGTTCACAACCGGCGGGCCAGAAAGTCCTTGAAAGATATCCGGGGGCGGTGTCGGATCGGGGCTGAGGTGTTCGTAGCAGGGGTGAGGGGCCGCCCACGAGGGGCGACCCCAGACCACAGGAGATGATCGGGATGCAGTACCTGGTTTCCGTGATCGCCGACACGGCCAGCCTCGCCACCCCGGACGAGCAGGCGGCGATCGACGCGTTCAACGACCGGCTCCAGGCGGAGGGTCACTGGGTCTTCGCCGGTGGCCTCGCGGCGCCCAGCTCGGCCACCGTCATCGACAACCGAGGCGACGAGGCGATGTTCACCGACGGGCCCTTCCTGGAGTCGAAGGAGTATCTCATCGGCTTCTGGATCATGGATGCCCCCGACCTCGACGTGGCGCTCAAGCTCGCCGCCGAGGGGTCGAAGGCCTGCAACCGGAAGATCGAGGTGCGGCCGATCCTGTGAGCGTGGCCGACGTCCGGGAGGCGATCACCCAGGCACACCACGAGGAGTGGGCCCGGGTGGTCGCCTCCTTGACCAGGCGTTTCGGTGACCTCGACATCGCCGAGGAGGCGGCGGCCGAGGCGTTCGCAACCGCCGTCCAGCGGTGGCCGGCCGACGGCGTACCCCCCAACCCCGGCGCCTGGCTGACCACCACCGCGAACCGCAAGGCCATCGACCGGATCCGGCGCGAGAACAAGCGCAAGGACAAGCAGAAGGAGGCTCGACTGTTGTACGACGAGCCGCCCAAGCCTCTCGACGCCATCGAAGACGAGCGGCTCCGGCTGATCTTCACCTGTTGTCACCCGGCGCTCGCGATGCAGACCCGTGTGGCGCTGACGCTGCGCATGGTCGCCGGTCTGACCGTGCCCGAGATCGCTCGTGCCTTCCTGGTGCAGGAGACCACCATGGAGCGGCGGATCACCCGCGCGAAGGCCAAGATCAAGGCGGCTCGCATCCCTTACCGGGTGCCGTCCGCCGAAGATCTCCCAGAACGTGTCTCCGGCGTACTCGCCGTCCTCTTCCTCGTCTTCAACGAGGGCTACCTCGCGACCGGCCCCGGCGCCGATCCCGTACGTCACGACCTGACCGCCGAGGCGATCCGGCTCACCCGCCTGATCCATGCCCTCATGCCCGACGACGGTGAGGTAGCCGGGCTGCTGGCGCTGATGCTCCTCACCGAGGCCCGCCGCACCGCCCGGGTTTCGGCGACCGGCGAACTGGTCACCCTCGGCGAGCAGGACCGTGGGGCCTGGGACGCGGCGCTGATCGCCGAGGGTCACCGGCTGGTGCGCGAGCGCCTGGCCGCCGGCGTGGCGCCGGGCCGCTACCAGATCCTCGCCGCGATCAGCGCCGTGCACACCTCCGCCCGCGATGTACGCGCCACCGACTGGTCGCAGGTCGTCGCCCTCTACGACCAGCTCGTCCACCTCGACCCCTCGCCGATCATCGCCCTCAACCGGGCCATCGCGGTCGCCGAGCTTGACGGCCCGGAGGTGGCACTAGCGGCCGTCGACCGTCTTGAGCACAGGCTGGCCGGCTATCGCGCCTACCACGCGACCCGCGCCGACCTGCTGCGCCGGCTGGGCCGCAGTCAGAAGTCGCGCGCGGCGTACGACAAGGCCATCGAACTGGCGGGCAACACCGCCGAGACCGCCTACCTGACACGCCGCCGCGACCAGCTGGGGTAGCGCCCGCGGATCCCGATCGAAACCCGCGCAAAGCGGCGGCCGGCCACGAGGCGCCCCGGCCGGCGCCACTCCGCGGAGTGGCGCCGGTGCGGGCACGTAGTCGTCGATCCAGGCCGCGACCTTGGCTCGGGCCTGGAGTGGCCTACCGGGGCGACCCGGGGGCGTTACTCGTCAAGCGCTACTTCTCGACGTAAAAAAGGCGCTTGTTGACGAATTCGTCGATGCCGAGGGGGCCCAGCTCGCGGCCAAAGCCGGAGCGCTTGGTGCCGCCGAACGGCAGATCCGCGCCTTCGCCTGCCGGGGTGTTTACGTTGGCCATGCCGACCTCCAACTGCTCGGCGACCTTGATTGCCCGCTCCTCGTCCGTTGACCAGACCGCGCCGCCAAGGCCGAAGTCCACCACGTTGGCGAGCTGGACCGCCTCGTCGTCGGTGCTGACCTGGTAGACGACGGCGACCGGGCCGAACAGCTCCTCGCGGTAGGCCCGCATTTCCGGGGTCACGCCGGTGAGCACGGCCGGGGCGAAGTAAGCGCCCTTACCGTCGTCAAGCGTGCCGCCGACATGCAGCGTGGCGCCCTTCGATACCGCGTCCTGCACCTGGGCGAGGAGGTTCTCCGCTGCCTTGCGGGAGACCATCGGGCTGTAGGAGCGCGGGGAGTCATCGCCCGGCTGGCGCGGTGACATCGCGGTGGCCCGCTTGACCAGGGCGGCCACGAAGCCGTCGTAGATGTCGTCCATGACGATCATCCGCTTGTTGGAGTTGCAGGCCTGGCCGACGTTCTCCATCCGGGTGACCCAGGCGGTCTTGGCTGCGTCTTCGACGTTGTCGGTGTCGAGGATGATATACGGGTCGGAGCCGCCAAGCTCAAGGACGACCTTCTTCAGGTTCCGGCCGGCCGTCTCGGCGACTACGGTGCCGGCCCGCTCGGAGCCGGTCAGCGACACGCCGTGCAGCCGCGGGTCGGCGATCATCGCGGCGACCTGCTCATGGGTCGCGAAGAGGTTGACGTACACGCCGTCTGGCACGCCCGCGTCCTTCATGATCTGCGCGATCGCCAGGGCCGAGGTAGGGCAGTTTTCTGCGTGCTTGAGTATGACGGTGTTCCCGACGATCAGGTTGGGCGCAGCGAACCTGGCCACCTGGTAATACGGGTAGTTCCACGGCATCACGCCGAGTACCGGGCCAACGGGCCGGTACTCAACGCGCGCGGTGTCATGGCCGGGCAACGGCTTGTCGGCCATGAGCCCGGGACCGTTGTCGGCGTAGTAGTTGAAGATGTCGGTGCAGAACTCGGCCTCGCCAACGGCCTGCGCGGGCCGCTTGCCCATCTCCTTGGTGATCAGCGCGGCCAGGTCGGCGGCGCGCTCAGTGAACAGCTCGGCGATCCGCTTCACGACCGCGACGCGCTCGGCGACCGGGCGCAGCCTCCATGCCGCGAACGCCTCGGTCGCGGCGGCCAGCGCCTCCGCTACCTCCGCGTCCGTGGCGAACGGGAAAATCTCGGTCACCTCGCCGGTCGCCGGGTCGGTTACCTGATAAAGCGGGGTCTGCGTCATTCCTGCTCCCGGTGTCACTACGGTAAGAGTCCAGTAAGACAACGCTACGGGAGCAAGGTACCCAGCCCAACACCCTCCCCTGGCCCGGACCGGGCCGGTAGGCCCAGATGATCATGAACGATATGCGCCGCCGGTCTCCGGCACTGCGCCGAGCGTGTCTGATATGCGCACGCTGCGTTCACAGTCTTGACGGTACGCACTGGACTGTGCGGCGCGGGCGCGGCGAGCCTGGGCAGGACCGCTCCAGAATGATCGATCGGGCGCAGCTTGTCCGCCGGGCCCACCGCACTGGCTGATCACGCTCGGCGCGGTCCTCATCATCCAGCACTAACGGCGCAGCAGTTTGCGGCTGCTGACATAGCTAATGAATTCCAAGCGCAGGACACCAGGCGCAGGGCATCAGGTGTCTTGGTTGGTCGGCGCGGTGCGCGGCCGGTCAGGCAGGTGGTCGCGGGCCCAGATGGCGGCGCTGGTGCGGTCGGCCACGCCGATGCGCCGGAACACGTTGCTGATGTGGGCTTTCACGGTGGACTCGCTGATACCCAGGTATCGCGCGATCTGCTTGTTGGCCAGCCCCTTCGCCACCAGCCTGAGCACCTGCTGCTCGCGGGCGCTGAGCTCGTCGGCGGGGCGGGCGGGCTGGCCGGAGGGCAGCAGCGCGCGGGCGACCCGCGGGTCAAGTGGCGCGTGCCCCTGCGCGGCGGCGCGGACGGCGGCCATCAGGTCCCGTGGTTCGCAGTCTTTGAGCAGGTAGCCGACCGCGCCCGCGGCCAGCGCGTCAGCCACGCGCGGCTGGTCGGAGAAGGAGGTGAGCACCACGACCTTGGCCGCGGGATTGTCCGCGAGCAGCCGGCGAGTGGCCTCGACGCCGTCCAGGACCGGCATGGACAGGTCCATCAGCACCACGTCGGGGGCCAGGTCGGCCGCGAGCTCCAGCGCTTGCTGGCCGTCCGCGGCCTGGCCGACGACCTGCAGGTCGTCGGCGCTGTCGAGCAGGCCTGCCAGTCCCGCTCGCACCAATTGGTGATCATCCACTAGCAGGATGGTCGTCACGGGTCCGGCACCTCCAGGCGCCACCGGCAGCCCGCCCCGGGCGCGGTGGCTAGTAGCAGGTCCGCCCCGCCACTCGCGGCCACGTCGGTGAGAATCCGGAGGCCGAAGTGGCCGTCTTCGGGATTGCCGAGGACGGGTGCGGGATCAAAGCCTGTCCCGTCATCGTTGATCTCGAGCACGGTGGCATGCCCCTCCCGGAACAGGCGTACCTCGACGTTACGCGCGCTGGCGTGGCGGGCGGCGTTTCGGAGGCACTCGCGGGCGATCCGGAACACCAGCTGCTGCTGGTCCGGGGACAGCCGTTCCGCCGCGTCCTCGGCCAGGTCGAGGTGGGTGGCGATGCTCCGGGTCGCGAGTACCTCAGTCAGGTCGGTGAGCGCCGGGACCAGGCCCGCAGTGGTCAGGCTGGGCGGGTAGATGTCAACCAGCAGCGAGCGCAGACCCCGGATGCTCGCGCGGACGGCCCCGGCTGCGGTGGTGAGCATCTGAGCCAGTTCCGGCTGCCCGCTCCCTGCCGCTCTTTCGGCCGCCCCGGCCACGGTGAACGACGTGGCGGCGAGTTCCTGCACCGGCCCGTCGTGGAGCGTGCCCGCGATCCGCTGGCGCTCCTCCGCCGACGCGTCAACCGCGCGTCGCAGCAACACTTCCCGCTGGGTCTGGGCTCTGCTGGCCCGGTTCAACAGCCGCCACAAAATGGGCAGCAGCAGCGCGACCAGGATCAGCAGGCTCGAGATGGTGATGCCGGCGAACCCGCGCCACAGCTCGCCGGTGCGCTGAGTCACCTGCTGATAGGGCGAGTAGGTCTCGAAAAGCAGCGGCTGCCCGGACGGTGTCCATACCGGCCGGTACACCTCGAGCAGCTTGCCGTGGCCCCGTTCATACCTGTTCTCTGGCCGCTGCAGGTCGGACACTTCCGCGTGCACGGCGTGCCCGGCGAGCGCTGCCCGCTCCTGGCTTCCCAGCGGGAACGTCTGCCCGATCAGCCGCGGCTCGTCGGAGTAGACGATGCGCCCGGCGGCCGTCCACAGCTTGACCCGGACCACGGATGAGCTGAGGACCTGGCGCCGGACAACCCGGTCGAAGGCGGCCAGCGCCGTCCGGTTACCCGAGACCAGGCCGTTCGTGACGGCTGGCTGGACCACCTGCTGCGCGATCAGGTCGGCGTTGTGGGCCGCGTCGGTAACCGCTTCCCGCTCGGCGACCCGGCGGCTCGCGAACGCACCCGCCACCGCGACCCCGATCAACACCACCAGGATCCCGGCGATGACCTGGATCACGACCATCCGGGGCCGCAGCGGGCGCTCCGGCGGGGTCCGTGCCTCCGTTCCGGTAAGCCGCAGCCACGGCACGCTGGCGGGCGCCTCCGGGGGACAGTAGTCCCCGGCGGCGCCTGCCCGGCCTGCCTCGGTCAACGGTCGGCTGACCCGTCGTCGTGCCCGCCGTGCCCCGACCCGCCGTCGCTGGCGGTCGCCAAGCCGGACGCCTGGACGTCGCCGGGGCCCGAGGTGGTGGCCGCCGCGCCCGGGCCGCTGGCCCCGCCGCGGTCATCCCCCGGCTCAGCGCGCTGGCCGCGGTCATCCCCGGGCTCGGCCTGGCGCCCGCGGTCATCCCCGGGCTCGGCGTGGCGGCCACGGTCATCCCCCGGCTCGGCCTGGCCCCCGCGGTCATCCCCGGGCTCGGCCTGGCGCCCGCGGTCATCCCCCGGCTCGGCCTGGCGCCCGCGGTCGTCCCCCGGCTCGGCACGTTGGCCGTGGTTGTCAAGGGTGCGGGCGCCCGCCGGGACCTGGACCGGAACGCTCTGCGCGAACGACGCATTGCCCACCAGGCCGGTGACGCCGGGCACGGCTGCGATTGCCACCACCGCCGCGGTGATCAGCAGTTTCTTCATGGCTTCTTCCTTCCGTGGATCCGTTTCAGGTAGTGAACCCCGAACCACGGCTAGGTCCGCCATTGGCTAGTCGTCCTAGTACCCGGCAGGCGATGGCACTCTCCACACCTAGAGCACGCGCCCGGATGGGCCCCGGTTCAGGCCGGCTGCGGTCAGGGGGGCGTCGAAACCCGCGAAGCGCGTGACGTTTCAGGCTTGTTTGAGCCTTTAACCCGGGTGGCACAACATCCCATTCCGGCACAGTCAAAGGCGGCCGGGCCGGCCAGCCAGGCCGCGAAGGCATCCGGGTTGCCGTCACGTGCGCGGCTCCTCTTCGGTGCCGCTTGCGGCTGCGCAGGGCGGCCTGGTTGGCACGAAAGGCGGGACCGAGCCGGTATGCACCCGCAAAACGGGTCCCCCCCACTGACAGACGTCGCTTTTCGCGTGTCGGACAAAAGGGGACTAGGCCCATCGGCCAATTGCAGCCAAGACCCACGCGCCGCCAGGCTTGCGGCATCAAATCGAAACAAGCCAGGAGGCAGCCATGCAAAACCACCCACGTACCCGACTTCTGATGACCACCGCGGCGATCACCATCGGCCTCGCCGCTCCGCTCCTGGTCACGGCCACGCCGGCATTCGCTTCGGGAGGAGGCGGCGGCGTCAGCTCCAGTGGCGCCTGCACCAACGGGGGTCACTTCGAACTGAAGGCCAAGCACGACGACGGCGCGATCGAAATGGAATACCAGGTCAACTCGAACCGCGCCGGCCAGGTATGGGCGGTGCGGATCATGGACAATGGCGCCACAGTCGTCTCGCGGCACGCCACGACTGCGGGCCCGAGTGGCTCCTTCACGATCCGGAAGGTCATCGCTAACCGGCCCGGCCCGGACAAGATCCACGCCCGCGCGACCTTCCAGAACCACACCTGTGGGGGCGCCGTAACGCTCTGAACCGCCGACTTGCCGAGCGCCGGACCCGGACCAGTCCCGGGTCCGGCTGCTGTGCAGGCGCCTCCCGGCCGGTCCGCAGCCCCATGCCCGCCGCCGGGATCCGCTGACTGAAGTGCCCGTTACCGACGTACGGCTCGGCGCCCCGCCACGGCGGCCTAGCGCCGTGACGGTGTCATACGGCACCGCATGCTGCTCAGCCAGGGCGGCACTCCGCGACAGGCCGCCACATACCGAGCGGCGCCGGGTACATGCGGTCCCGCCGGGAGGCGCGAGAGCGTGCCTGGCGATCCCGCCGGAACCTGTGGCGCGGTGCCCCAGGCGGCGCCGAGGACGCCTTGAATGCCGGTGTCCACCAGGTGCTGGTGCGAGCCGTCTGCGCGCATCACAAACAGTTCCTCGCAGCACAGGTCCGGGTGTCGCCGGTCGCTGGAGAACGCGACCTGGCTTCCGTCGGGCGAGTACGCGGGCCCGAAGTTGTTGGTCGGCCACTTCGTCGTGGCCAGCCTCGTGGCTCCGGTGCCGTTGGCCCTCATGACGTAGATGCTGGACTGCGGCCGGCAGCAGTTGTCGGCGAACGCGATGTGGCTGCCGTCCGGCGCCCAGGCCGGCTGCCCGCCCTCGAGTCGCGGAGCGGTCACTGGGTGCGCATGCGTGCCGTTGATCCGGGCCACCCAGACCTGGGCAGCGATCCCACGGAACCCGAACCGGGTGAAGGTGATCCGGCGGCCGTCCGGCGACACCTTCGGATCGAAGTTGTTGGTCTCGGTGGGGGTGGCGAGGAACGGGATCACCAAGTGCCGGTGGGTGCCGTCGGAGCGCATGATCCAGATCGCGCAGTGCTCGAAGCCCGGCAAGCACCGGAGGAACACGATGTGCCTGCCGTCGGGGGAATAGCTGGGCTGGTTGTCGCTGTGTCCTGGCGCATCGGAGGCGAGCCGGCGCTGGCCGGTGCCATCGGCGTTCATGATCCAGATACGGCCTATGCCCTTTGACTGGTTGAACCGGGCGAACACTATCCGGGATCCGTCGGGCGACCAGCCGGGCCCCTGGGCCGAGATTCCCTGTGGCTCATGGGTGAGCTGGGCGAGTCCCGTGCCGTCGGGGTTCACCGCGTAGATCTGGTTGGTCACGAAGTCGAAGAAGGCAATCCTGCCGGTGGCCGGCGGCCCAGCCGCCACCGCGGGCGACGCCGTGATCGTCAGGCCCGCGGCCGCCAGCGAGGCGGCCACCGCCAGTGTCCCGAGCGCGGCTACTGCTCGTCTCATGTCGGTCTCCTTGATCTTGGCGGCCTGGCCATCGGTCCGGGGGCGCCGCTAGCGGGCTGGCCCCCAGTCGGTGAGGAACGTGTTGGGCACGCCGGTGCGCACCGTGCGCAGGCCGGAGCCATCGGCGTTCATGACAGAGAAGAACTGGCAGCATTTGTCGCTGAGCAGGACGATCCGCCGCCCGTCGGGCGAGTAACTGGCGAAGCCAACCTGCAGCGGCGGGCTGAAATGAGTGAGTTCCCGCAGGCCGGTGCCGTCTGGGCGCACCGTCCAGATGTTGCTCCCGCCCTGGCAGCAGTTGTCGGTGAACACGATGCGGCGGCCATCGGGAGACCAGCCCGGCCAGGCCGCCTCAAGCGAGGGCCGGGTGATCCGGTGCAGACCCGTGCCGTCGGCACGCATCACCCAGAGCGCGCTCAGGAATCCGCCCCGGTCCGCCCCCACGACGATGCGCCGCCCGTCCGGCGAGTACTGGCCGCGGACGTAGGTCCAATGGCCGCCGGCCAGCCGGCGCATGCCGCCGCCCGCAGCGTTCATCACCTCGAGATCGCAGGTCAGGATGAAGCCAATGTGATCGTCGCACCGGCTGAACAGGATGTGGGCGCCGTCCGGGGACCAGGCTGGCTCGAGGTCCGCAAAGCCGGGATCGTCGGCAAGCCGGGTCTGGCCGGACCCGTCGGCGTTCATGACCCAGATCCGGTAGTCACCGGTCTGGTTGCTCTCGTAGAGGATCTTGTCACCGCCGGGAGACCAGTCCGGCGCGCCAGCCGCTTGAGCGGCGCCGGCGTGGGTGAGCTGACGCAGGCCGGTGCCGTCCGGGTTGATCGTGTACACGTTCGAATGGCCCGACAGATTCCCGCCAGGAAGCAGATCCCACTGAGAGAACGCGATCCGGCCATTGGCCGCGACAGCCGCCGCGGCTGACGATGCCGCGCGCGCCGCATCCGGGCGTGCCGGGCTGGACGTGGCCCCCGTGCGCGCGGCCGCCGTGCCAGCGGCAGCCAAAACCGTGACCGCGCAGCCGGCGGCCGTGAACACCGCGATGATCTTGGGGCTCGTGATCGCCCGACGAGGCCGTGTCGAGAGCTTCATGCCTTGCTCCTAGCCTTGGTTCCTGACCGTGGCTGCCCGGGAGGTCAGGGCCTGGCCGGCCACGGCGAACGTTGCGATCACCGGCGGTCCGGATAGAGGCTTCGGATCCCCGTGCGCTTCATCCAAGCCCCCAGCCCACCTAATGCTGTCGCCCATCGTCCCGCCGCGACCTCACAAAAAGCTCACACCGGCTTGCAGGGGCGCTCACCTGCGGCTTCCGGTATCCAGTCCAGGCCGCTACAGTCGAGAGAACTGTGCGGGGGGGTGCAGTTGGGGACCACGGCAGGGATCGACTACCGGCTGCTTGGGGCGATCGAGGTCGGCGTGAACGGCCATGTCCTCGGTATCGGCGGCCAGAAGCAGCGGGCGCTGCTCGCGATTCTCCTCCTCAGCGCGAACGAGCCGGTGTCCCGCGATGTTCTTGTTGACCGGTTGTGGGGGCAGCATCCCCCCGCGGGTGCGCAGCACACCCTGGAGGTATACGTCTCGCGGCTCCGGAAGACGCTGGAGCCGGCCGCCGGGTGCCAGGTGGTGCTCACCCGGCCTGGCGCCTACCTGCTGCGGGCCACGGGGGAGCACATCGACATGCGCCGTTTCGAGCGCCTCGCCTGCGAAGGCCGCCGTGCGCTCGCGGCGAACGCACCCGGCGAGGCGGCAGCCGACCTCCGCGAGGCGCTCGGGCTATGGCGCGGTGAGCCCCTGGCCGATATCAGCCACGAGCACTTTGCGCAGCCAGAGATCGCGCGCCTGGAGGAGCTGCGGGCAAGTGCTATCGAGGACCGGGTCGAGGCGGATATCGCGCTCGGCCGTCACGCGGACGTCGTCAGTGAGCTCGGTGCGCTGGTCGCCGACCATCCGCTGCGGGAGCGCCTCTACCAGCTGCTGATGATCGCGTTGTACCGGTGCGGGCGGCAGGCGGAGGCGCTGGCCGTCTACCAGTCGGCCCGCAGCGTGCTGGTGTACGAACTTGGCATCGAACCGAGCCCGGGCCTGCAGCAGGTTGAGCGCGCGATCCTGGAGCAAGATGCCTCGCTGGCGCCTTCGCCGCGCGCCGCGCCGCGTCATGCGCCCAGTGGCGCTGGAGACGGGCGGCCCCCGCCAGCGGCCCGGTCCCGCCGTCCCCGGTTCCTTGCCGCTGCCGTGGTCTTCCTGGCCGTCGTCGTGGCGCTGCTCGCGGGCGGCGCCTCCATTCGCGCGCACGGACCTGCCTCCACCGTCGTGGCCGGGCCGAACACGGTCGCTGTGATCGACGCTAGCCGGAACGCCGTGACCAGGGTGTTGACCGGCATCGGGCGGCCAGGAGGGATCGCCCACGGAGCCGGCGCCACCTGGGTCACTGACACCGCCGATGACCTGCTGCTGCGGGTTGACTCGGCTGGCCGGGCCGTTGACCGGGTACCGGTGGGTCGCGGGCCCGCCGGAGTGGCGGTCGAGAGCGGGCAGGTCTGGGTCGCCAACCAGCTCGACGGCACCATCTCGGAGGTCAATCCGGCCGCAGGGACCGTAGTGGCGACGATTAACGTCGGGAATGGCCCGGTGGCGATTGCATCCGGCTATGGATCGGTCTGGGTCTCGAACGTCACCGACAACGCGCTTTCCAGGATCGACCCGGGCAGCGGCCATGTGCTCGCGGTCATCCCCGTGGGGGGCGCCCGGCCGGCCTGGCGGCCGGCGAAGGCGGGATCTGGGTGGCAGCCGCCGACCCTGGGCGCCTCGTGCTAGTGGATCCTCGTACCAACCGCGTGTCGCGTGTCGTTCCGATTGACAGCTCCCCAGCCGCAGTAGCCATCGGCGCGGGCAGCGTCTGGAGCGCCGACTCGACCGGCGCCGTGGCGCGTTTCGACCCGCTGACCGGCCAGGTGCAGAAGCTCAGGATCGGCGGTTCGCCGGCCGGCGTCGCCTACGCCGACGGTGCCATCTGGGTCACGAACGGTCACGGTGGCAGTGTCATTCGCATCGACCCGCGCACTGGCTCGGTGCGGTCTATAGCGACAGGCAACGAGCCAGCCGCTCTCGCGGCCGCTGGCGGCGACGTGCTGGCAACGGTGCTGCCATCGCCCGCGAGCCACCGCGGTGGCACGCTGACGATGATCGCCAGCCTCTTGCCGCATGACCAGGACACCGACCCGGCGGTCGCCTTCACCATTCCCATGTGGCAGATGCTGAGCGTGACGAACGATGGGCTGGTCGGCTACCAGCGTGTTGGCGGCCCGCTCGGCGACACCCTCGTTCCAGAGCTTGCGCAGGCGCTCCCCGCGCCGGCGCAGCAACGGCCTGACATACACGTTCCACCTTCGCCCCGGCATCCGGTACTCCACGGGCGCGCTGGTGCGGCCGGCGGATTTCCGCCGTGCGATCGAGCGAGTCTTCAGCCTCAACCGGCTGAGCGGCGCGGCAGCCCTTTACGCCGGCATCGCAGGCGCGCGGGCATGCCAGCAGGCGCCCAGCCGCTGCGATCTCGCGCGCGGGATCGTCACCAACGACCGGGCAAACACGATCACCTTCCGCCTGACCGCGCCAGACCCGGAGTTCCTCTACAAGCTGGCTTTCTCCTTCGCCGACGCCGTCCCCGCCGGAACGCCCAACCGCCTCATCGGGCCAGGCCAACTGCCTGCTACCGGCCCTTACATGACGCAGTCGTTCGTGCCCGGGCATCGCTGGATCCTTGTCCGCAACCCGCGGTTCCACCCGTGGTCCGATAAGGCACAACCAAGCGGCTACCCCGACCGGATCGTGCTGCGGCTCGACATCCCCCCTGGGCCCGCTGTCAATGCAGTCGAGCGAGGCAGCGCCGACGTGCTGCTCTCGCCTTCTCCGGCGCGCCTTCCCGAGATAGCCACTCGCTACGCGGGCCAGCTTCATTCCGGCCCGTTGGGCGCCACGATCGGGCTCGTTCTGAACACCCGTGTGCGGCCATTCAACGTTCTCGCCGCACGGCAAGCCCTCAACGCTGCCATCGACAGGAACAAGCTCATTCAGCTCATCGGAGGGCCGCTGGCGGCGGAACCGACCTGCCAGGTCCTCCCCCCGGCCCTGCCGGGCTACCGGCCCTACTGCCCTTACACGCTCAACCCCGGTCCCGGCGGGGTGTGGACGGCGCCCGATCTGGCCCGGGCCGAGCGACTTGTCAGCGCCTCAGGAACTCGAGGCGCCCGGGTGACCGTAGTCACCGGTGCCTTCGGCGCAAAGATCCCGGACGGGACGACCGGCCGCTACCTGGTGTCGGTTCTCGATCAGCTCGGATACCGGGCGTCGCTGCGAGTGATCACCGACCCCAACGCGTACGCCAGGACGCTCCACGACTCTCGCCAGCGCACGCAGGTTGGCTGGTTCTCCTGGTACCAGGACTACCCGGCGCCGTCAGACTTCATCGGCCCGCTGCTGACCTGCCACTCTTTCATCCCCGGCAGCCCGCTGAACCTGAATGCGGCCGAGTTTTGCAACCGGCAGATCGACGCGCAGGTCAAACAAGCCCTCATGCTCCAGCCGCGCAATCCCAACGCCGCCGCAGCGCTCTGGGCGCGCATCGACCGCGAGATTGCCGACCAGGCGCCGTGGGTGCCGATCTACAACCCGCGCTCCCTCGTCATGCTTTCCGCGCGTGTCGGCAACTATCAGTTCGACCCTTACTGGTCCCTGCTCATTGACCAGCTGTGGGTTCATTGAACAGATTGCCACCCGGGCTGGCCGCGCTCGGCCACCTGCCGGTGCTGCCGGTCCACGGACCGCCTTTCACCAGATCAGGCCCGCCACCATGCCAAACAAGGGCGCCGTGATCGCTTACGCCGCCGAGAGCCGCAGGCCCGGTGCTGGTCTGGTATGAAGCCCTCATGTGGGTTGCCATGAGCGCTGCCGAACGCGAGGAGTTCCTTGCCGGCGTGCATGTCGGCGTGCTGAGCGCGGCCATGGGCGCCGCAGGCCAGACGCTGGCCGTTCCGGTCTGGTACAGCTACCAGCCAGGCGGGCTGCTGACGGTGCTGACTGGGCGCAGGTCACGCAAGGCCGCGGCGATCCGCGCCGCTGGCCGGTTCGGCCTGTGCGTGCAGGACGACAGCCCGCCCTATCGCTATGTCAGCGTTGAAGGGCCGGTCCTCCGCGAGGACGAACTCGATCCCGCCGAGCGGCTGGCGATGGCCTGCCGCTACCTCGGTTCGGCGGGCGGCATCCGGTACGTCACCGACAACCCCGACCCCGGGCGGGAGAACGTGGCGTTCCGGATGCGCCCGGAGCGCTGGCTCAGCCAGGATCAGGGCAAAGGATAAGCCAAGGGGCAGCGCTCCCCCGCCGCGATCAAGGCACGCGACGCGCGGTAGCGGCCGCCGGCCAGGCGAGCGCGCAGGCGCTCAGACGGTGGTGCCGATGCCGCCGTCAACGGGGATGACGGCGCCGGTGACGTAAGCGCCCGCTCGTGAGGCTAGGTAGACCGCCACACCGGCCATGTCGTCGGGACGGCCGATCCGCTTCAGCGGCGCCGCGTCGGCGATCGCATCCCCGAACGTCTTGAGGGTCGCGGCCATCATCTTGGACTCAAACGGCCCGGGGGCGACCGCGTTGACGGTGATCCGCCGCGGGCCGAGCTCGCGGGCCAGCACCCGGGTCAGATGGTGCAGCCCGGCCTTGCTGGCCGAGTAGGCATACGTCGGGAACGGCGGCACCCGGAGCCCATCGATGCTGCCGACATTGATGATCCGCGCCGGGTCGTCCGGTGTCCCGCCGGCCTCCAACAGCGGCAAGAACGCCCGGGTCAGGAAGAACGGCGTCTTCAGGTTAAGGTCCACGACCTTGTCCCAGGCAGCGGCGGGGAACTCCGCCAGCGGCGCGCCCCAGGTGGCGCCGGCGTTGTTGACCAGCACATGCAAGGCAGGTTCGCGCTGGCCGACCTCCCCCGCCAGCCGCAGGCACTCCGCCTCGGTCGACAGGTCGGCCGGGATGGCAACGATCTTCCCGTACTGGGTGAGTTCCCGCTCGGCGGCCGCGCAGGCATCGGCCTTGCGCGAGCTGATGTACACCCGGGCGCCGGCCTCGAGCAGCCCACGAGCGATCATCATCCCGATCCCGCGGCTGCCCCCCGTGACCACGGCCGTCTTCCCGGACAGGTCAAACAAATCCATGATCTCTCCCTTGCCGAACCAGGGCAGGAACCAGCCGCGCCGCCGGGCGGGAAATGCGTACGCCACCATACCCAGCCGCCGAAAGGCTTATCTCAGCACCTCGCGGAAGGTGCGCTTCCCGATCTCGGCTATCAGCGGATTGTCGGCCGAGCACGTCAAGAAGACCAGCGCCAGCGAGAGCGCCCACCCCGCGCCCGCGCCCGGGCGTGGTCATCCGCCTGGCCGTAGGCCTGCCAGAAGATGGCGCGCTCCTTGCTCAACGGAGACATCGACCTCCGCGGCGGGCATGCGGTGAACTGTCACCACATGACCATAGAGGGCAGCTGCCGGACAGGACGGGCCTGAAGGGCGGGCGATCTCGGGCGCTCGCTAGGCACGTCCGCTGCGGATGTACACCGGCGTGCCCGGGGTCGGCACCAGCGTGTGGAAGAACGCGGCGATGTGTATCGGGATCCGTACGCAGCCATGGGAGGCCGGCCGTCGCGGCACGTGGGTGTCGCCGTGGATCGCGTAGATGGTGCCGATGAAGAACACGGGGTTGTACATCTCGCCGAGCGGCACCGTCACCCGGCCCGGCATGAAAGAAAGGGTCGTGAAGTTGCCAGTCGGCGTGATGGCGTTGCCGCAGCCGTTCGGCGAGCAGAAGTAGCGCCCGCCGGCCGTGGATACGTGGCTGACCAGCGCGACATGATTGCGTTTGTAAAGGACGAGAACCTGATTCTTCAGATTGACCTCGACCCGCAGGCGACCGCCATGGGGGGCCAGCACCTTGGGCGGCCGCGGGCTGGCCAGGGCCCGCTGCATCGCCGGACTCACCGCATTCCGCGGGTGCAGGCCCTGTGTCTCCTGGAACGCCCATACGGCCTCAAGGGTGTCTGAGCTGAACCGGCCGTTCACCCGGCCCGGGTAATACTTCAGCGCTGCGAGCCGTCTTTGCAGCACCCTGACCGCCTCCCCCCTTATCCCGGGCCTAAGGACGGGTGGAGGCGACGGTGATGGGGACGCGGAAGACGTCGCGGCAGCCGGCGACCCATCGGCCGCCGCCACCTGCGACGACATGGCTGGCCGCGCTGCCTGGCCGGGTGCGCCCGCCGAGTGGCAGCCGGCGAGGACCAGCGCCAGAGCTGGCAGCACAAAGATCAAGAGGCGTCGCATCAAACCTCCGTGAGCGGTCCAAGCCTTTGCCATGCCTTGACTTCCTCGTATCGCCAGCTTGTACCACTAACCCCGCCGCAGATGCCCAAACGCCGCATCCTTGTCCCGTGGCGCGCGACCAGCCCGCTAGACCTGGTCCGGGCCAGCAGCCGTAGACGCCAAGGCGGCCGTTCCGCGTGGTATGCCGGTGGCTCCGGCAAACCTGGCGGTGGGCGGCTGGGCCGTTGGAACCTGGAGATGCAGACTGGGCGGTGTGGGGCATAACGCCTTCCGCAGCGGGCAGGCTGGCCCGCGGCCGCAGCGGCGGGCTTCGCTGGAAGCGAGGCTTGTCGTCACGGCCTTGTGCCTGCTGGCCGCCGGGGCCGCGGTTATCACCGGGGCGTGCGGGCTGATGGCGCGGGGCTACCTCCAGGGGCAGGCGGATCAGCAACTCCGCGCCTACGCCGCCCGGCTCGTCAGCCACCCGTTCAAGGCCTCGCCTCTCTACGGGGTCGCGGCTGGCGTTCCCGGCGACGGGCCCGGCGGCGGGCTCGGCATCGAGGTGCGCGCGCCCACGGGCCAAACGGTAATGAGGGCAGGTCCTGCGGGCCGGCCAGGCCCGGTCATCCCGGCGGTCCCGGCTGTGGTCACGGCGCGCGGGGACCAGCCGGAAACTGTCGCGGCGGGGGGCGGGGGCAGTTGGCTGGTGATCACCAAGCCGATCCACTACCGGGCCCGGCGCATCCCGTTCTCCTACAGCGCTCAAGGCTTCTATCTCGTCGTCACCAGCACCGCCCGGCGGGGCCTTGCGGGCACCCTGGTTATCGGGCTGGATCTCCGTAGTGCAGGCCGTGCCGTGGGCAGGCTCACCGTGATAGTCCTGGCGATCGGCGGCGCCACGATCCTGGCCGTGGCCTTCCTGGCCGTCGCGCTGAGCCGCGCCGTGCTGCGGCCGGTCACCCAGGCGGAGCAGACACTCACGGCGGTAGCCGCAGGCCAGTTGTCATGGCGGGTCCCTGAGCGTCGCGGCGGCGATGCCGGGCGGCTCGCCGCGTCTCTCAACACGATGCTGGGCCAGATCGAGCATGCGTTCCGGGCACGGGCCGCCTCGGAGGAGGCCGCCCGCCGGTCCTGCGAGCAACTGTGCCGCGACATCGCTGACGCTGGCCATCAACTGCGCAAGCCGCTGAGCATCGTCCGCGGCATTGCCGACGCCTACCGGCGCAGCGGCCAGGTCGGCGCCGGTGAGCGTGACCGCATGATGCGGCGCGTGGCGGACGAAACCGCACGCTTGGCTGCCCTGGCCGATGCGCTGCTGGTCACCCCGCGCGATCAACAGCCCCGCAGCGGCACGAAGGTTCCGGGCAAGAGCCATCTGGTGTTACAGTGCGATCTTTGACGCGCTACAGGGGGTCTTCCATGCGAGTTACTCACGCTGTAGTGGCGGCTTTGGCGGTGGCCGTGGCAGCGGGGCTAGCCGGGCCCACGGCATTAGCTAACGGATCGGCGGGAGCTGCAACCTCGCGGGCCAAGACGGTCGCGGTCTCACCATCACCGGGCGACCGGTTTGCCTCACCCCAGACCACGATCAGCTTCCGGGGGGTCACCCCGGCCGCGCTGGGCACGGTACGCGTCACCGGTGCCCGCAGCGGCGTTCATCCCGGGCGCCTGGTGGCGGACCCGCGGCGAGCCACCATCTGGAAACCCCGGGCGCCTTTCGCCCCCGGGGAGCGCGTCACCGTGCACACCTCCGTGACCATCGCCGGCGCGGGAGGGCACAACTTCTCCTTCACCGTGGCCCGCATCGCGCCGCACGCCCCCGAGGTCCTGCCGCCGGACAGCGGCACCGGGCCCAGGACCACAGTCAGCGCCTCAGCCACCCCGCCCGGGCCGGCCTCCCCTTCACTGACGCCTCAGGCGGCCGCCACCTGCAAGCCGGGCCTGCCCTCGTTTCGCAGCGAACCGGACCTGCGCCCTCCGGGGTTTTGTGTCAATCAGGCCGCGACCGGGACCGCTCCTGGGTTGCTGTTCGTCACCCCCAGGGGCACCGGGAGCCGGGGCAACGGGGCCGCCATCGTGAACGACCGGGGCAACCTCATCTGGTACGACCCGGTGAACGCGCCGAAGGTCGTCAACCTAGAACGCGTCACCTACGACGGTCAGCCCATGCTGGCGTTCTACCAGGGCCGCCCGGTGGGCGGTCATGGCGTCGGGGAGTACGTCTTGATGAACAAGCACTACCGAGTCGTGTCCTACATCCGGACCGGCAACGGCGACCAAACCGACCTGCACGAACTCACCATCACCCCCCAGAACACTGCGCTTGTCGGCAGCTACGTGCCGGTGAAGATGAACCTGACCGCCTATGGGGGCACGGCCAGCCAGGTCGTCTACAGCTACGTGGTCCAGGAGATCGATGTGGCCACCGGCAACGTGCTCTTCTCCTGGAACTCCCTGGACCACGTGCCGGTGACCGACTCCGACTACCCGGTGCCCGCCAACGGCGCCGCTTTCGACTACTTCCACGGCAACTCCATCGCGCTCACCTCGGACGGGAACCTGCTGATCTCGGGCCGTGATGTCTCGGCGGTGTACGACGTCAACCGCACCACCGGCGCGGTCATCTGGAAGCTAGGGGGGAAGCACTCCAGTTTCACCTTGGCGCCATCCGGTCAGCAGTGGTTCTGCTATCAGCACCACGCGCGCCAGCCGGAGGCGAACGTGATCACGCTCTTCGACGACGGCGCCACCGGCCCCTCCACCTGCGCCAACCACGCTTCCCGTGCGCTGACACTGACCCTCGATACCACCAGCCACACCGCTACCATCACCCGCGACCTCCGCCATAACCCCCCGCTGCACGCGGCCGTCATCGGCAGCAACCAAACCCTCTCCAACGGGGATGCCCTGGTCAGCTGGGGTGACCTGCCGGAGCTTACCGAGTTCAACAGCGCCGGGAAGGCCAACTTCGACGCGAGCCTGTCGGGGCGTACCTACCGGGCCTTCCGCGCACCCTGGACGGGTATCCCCGACTACCCGCCCGCGGTGGCCGCAAGCCAAGGCGCGGGGAACGCGGTGACCGTCTATGCGAGCTGGAACGGCGACACCCAGGTGGCGTCCTGGCAGGTCCTGGCCGGCTCCAGCCCCTCGTCCCTGCGCCCGGTGGGCTCACCCGTAAGCAAGACCGGTTTCGAGGCCAAGATCACCGTGCACACGGCGGCACCCCTGGTGGCGGCCCAGGCCAGAGACGGCTCGGGCAAGGTGCTGGGCACCTCGCCGGCGGTGCCGAGGAGCTATACGCCACCCACGCGCGGGTATTAGCTGGGCACCCGGGTTGGCAATGTCTACAACTTTGACGCCCTGCCGGATCGCCGACCGGGCTGCCCCTACCCGCGCCCATCGACGGGGTAGGCGCCCGCTGAACGGTTCGATCAGGAAGTAGCTATCCTCGCGCTTCACGGCGCCTCGGGGCCGATGAGCGGGCGCTGGGCCGGCTTGGCCTTCTCGTAGGCGTCGCGGGCGCGCCGGGTGGCGTCGAGTTCGGAGACCTCGGCGACCGGCACATCCCACCACGCTTCGCTGCTCGGCGCGGGCGCCATCGGGTCGGTCTCGATGTGCACGAGGACCGGGCCCGGTTCGGCTTTCGCCTGGCGCAGCGCGTCCCGCAGGTCCGCGATCGTCGTGGCGCGCAGCACCCGGACGCCGAGGCTCTCGGCGTTCGCGGCCAGGTCCACCGGCAGGATGCCGCCGTCCAGCCGGCCGGTGCCTGGGTTGCGGTACCGGTACCTGGTGCCGAACCGCTGCACGCCCACGGTCTCCGACAGCCCGCCGATGGACGCGAAACCGTGGTTCTGCACCAGGACGACGGTGAGCTTGACGCCCTCGGCGACCGCGGTGACGAGCTCGCTCGCCATCATCAGGTAGGACCCGTCCCCCACCAGGACATAGACGTCCCGTTCCGGCTCGGCCAGCTTCACCCCGAGGCCCCCGGCGATCTCGTAGCCCATGCACGAGTAGCCGTATTCGACGTGGTAGCCCTTGGGATCCCGGGTCCGCCACAGCTTGTGCAGGTCGCCGGGCATGGAGCCGGCCGCGCACACCACGACGTCCCGCGGCCCGGCCGCGTCGTTGACGGCCCCGATGACCTCCGACTGGGCCGGCGGCTGGCAGCCGGCGGCATACGCCCGGTCCACGGTCTCCTGCCATGCCGCCGCCAGGCCCCGGGCCTCCGCCTGGTAGTCCTCCCCCGTGGACCAGCCGGCCAGGGCGGCGGACAGCCCGCGCAGCGCCTCCCGGCCATCGGCGACTACTGCCGTTCCCGCGAGCTTCACCGCGTCCGCCGCGGCGACGTTGACGTTGACGAAGCGGACCTGCGGGCAGCCGAACGCGGTCCGCGACGCCGTGGTGAAGTCGCTGTACCTGGTGCCGATCCCGATCACCACGTCGGCCTGCGCGGCGATCCGGTTGGCCGCGGCCGTGCCGGTGCTGCCCAGCGCGCCCAGGGCGAGCGGGTGGTCAAACGGCAGGGACCCCTTCCCGGCCTGGGTCTCGGCGACCGGGACGCCGGCCGCCTCGGCGAACGCGCGCAGCTCGGCCGTGGCCTCGGCGTAGATCACCCCGCCGCCGGCCACGATGAGGGGCCGGGCGGCCGAGCCGATCACCCGCGCCGCGCGGGCCAGCGCAGCCGGCTCGGGGACCGGCCGGGGCACGTGCCAGACCCGCGGCGCGAACAGTTCCCCTGGCCAGTCGAAGGCCTCGGTCTGCACGTCTTGCGGCAGGGCGATCGTCACCGCCCCGGTCTCGGCCGGGTCGGTGAGCACGCGCATGGCCGCCAGCAGCGCCGACGGAAGCTGCTCGGGGCGCCAGACCCGGTCGAAGAACCGGGAGACCGGGCGGAACGCGTCGTTGACCGACACGTCCTGGGCGCCGGGGTGCTCGAGTTCCTGGAGCACCGGCGGCGCCACCCTGGTCGCGAACACGTCGCCGGGCAGCAGCAGCACCGGCAGCCGGTTGATCGTGGCCAGCGCCGCCCCGGTGACCATGTTCGTCGCGCCGGGGCCGATCGAGGAGGTGCAGGCGAAGGCGGACAGCCGGTTGCGCGCCCGGGCGAACGCCGCCGCGGCGTGCACCATGGCCTGCTCGTTTCTGGCCTGGTAGTAGCGCAGCGAGCCGGGCCGGCCGAGTTCGGCTTCGAGCAGCGCCTGGCCGAGGCCCGCCAGGTTCCCGTGGCCGAAGATGCCGAAGCAGCCGGCGAACAGCGGCTGCTCTATCCCGTCGCGCTCGCTGCGCTGAGCCGCCAGGAAACGGACCACGGCCTGTCCCACGGTGAGCCGGAGTGTCATCTTGCCTCCCTCGCGGGCGCTGCGCATGGTCGCGCCGGAGGCACGCAATTGACGCGGCGGGAGGCGGACCCCGTCATGGCGCCTCCCCGGTGAGCGCGCCATGCGTAGTCAGCCGCGGGTCGGGCTGCTGGCCTTGCCAGGTCTGGCGGACCCAGCCGTGCGCGGGGTCGTCGCAGGCCAGCCACGCCCGCTCCGCGCCCGGGCCGGCCATCACGTTCAGGTAGTACATGTGGTAGCCGGGCGCCGCCATCGACGGGCCGTGCCAGCCGTGCGGGATCAGCACGACGTCGCCCTCCCTGACCTCCGCGAGCAGGTCCGCGGGGCGGCCGGCCGTCCCGTAGACGCGCTGGTAACCCACGCCGGGGCCGGCCTGCCCGGCCGCGATCTCGAAGTAGTAGATCTCTTCGAGCACGGACTCCCCCGGCCGCTCCTCGTCGTGCTTGTGCGGCGGGTAGGAGGACCAGTTGCCGGCCGGGGTGACCACCTCACAAGCGATCAGCCGGTCCGCGGGGAACGCGGCCGGCATGCAGAAGTTGTGCACCCGCCGGGAGCAGGCCCCGGCGCCGCGCAGTTCCACCGGGACGCCGGCGGGGGGCCCGTACCGCGGGGCGAGGCGCTTACCCGCCCGGGCGGTGGCCAGCGCGAACCGGCCGCCGCCCACGCTGGACACCCGGGCGCCAGTGTCCCGCGGCAGGTAGGCGAAGTCGGTCACGCCGTGAAAGACGCTCTCCCGGCCCGCCAGGGTGAACCGCTCGCCGTCGCACTCGACGACGCAGGAGCCGGCCAGCGGCAACAGCACCGCCTCGTCACCGGCCAGGCCGAACTCGTGCGACCCGCCCGGCGGCAGGCCGAGCACGCGCAGCCCGGAGTAGGCCCAGCCGGCCTGCTCCGGGGTGACCGAGGCCAGCCACGGCCCACCGGCCATGCCGCCCGCGCGCAGGTGACGGCAGGTGCTCATGTCATGGCCTCCCTCGCGGGACGTCGCGCCGGAGGCGCGCCAGCCAGCACCGTGCTTGGTCGTGCCGGAGGCGCGCAAATCTGCAGGGCGGGAGACAGGCGCGGGGGTCCGGGGGTCGTCCTCCGGGCCAGCAGAGTCTCGCCGCCGGGACACCGCTGCGGCGCTTCGTGTCCTCGCGGCGTTCGGCCCGGCGGCTGCGGCGCGTCACTGTCCCGCACTCCTCACAGCAGGCTGACCGCGGTATCCACGGCGGCGGCCACGTCGCCGTGGGCCGGGTACAGCAGCGACCGCCCGGCCACCAGGCCCATCACGTTCGGCAGCCGCAGAGCCTTCTGCCAGCCGGCGAACGTCAGTTCGGGGTCGTCCGCGACCTCGCCGCCCAGCAGCAGGGCGGGCAGCGTGGAGGCGGCCATGACCTGCTCCATATCCTCCACCACGGGGACCTTGAGCCAGGTGTAGGCCGACGTCGTGCCGAGGCCGGAGGCGATGGCGAGGGCGCGGATCATCGCCTCGGGGGCGAGGTCGTTGAGCACCCGGCCGTCGGCCCGGTGCGAGATGAACGGCTCGATCATGGCCATCAGCCGGCGGCCGGCGAGGTCGGACACGGCCCGGGCACACGCCTGCATGGTCGCGGCCGTCGCCGGGTCGTCGGGGTCGATCCGCAGCAGCATCTTGCCGCCGTCGAAGCCCATCCGCTGGATCGCCGCGGCGTCGTAGCCGGTGAACCGGTCGTCGATCTCGAACACGGTCCCGGCCAGCCCGCCGCGGTTCATCGAGCCGATGACGATCTTGCCGTGCAGAGCGCCGAGCAGCAGCAGGTCCTCGAGCACGTCCGCGGTGCCGAGCACGCCGCCCACGCCCGGCCGGTCCAGCGCCACGCAGAGCCGCTCGAGCAGGTCTGCCCGGTCCGCCATGGCGAGCCGTTCCCGGCCGGCGCCGAGCGCCCCGCGCGCCGGGTGGTCGGCGGCCACGATCACCAGCCGGCCGTCGGGGCCGACCACGGACGGGGCCCGGCGCCGGGCGGCGGCCACCTCCGCCACCTGTTCGGGGCGGTGCACCCGGGCCTCGATGACCTCCGTGAGGCGGTTACCCAGCATCGGGCGTCCCGGCGAGCAGCGCGTCCACCTCGGCGGCGGTGGGCATCGCGTCGGAGCAGGCCAGCCGGGACGCGACGAGGGCGCCCGCCGCGTTGGCGAACCTGATCACCGCGGCGGTGTCCCATCCAGCGAGCAGCCCGTGACACAGCGCGCCGCCGAACCCGTCGCCGGCGCCGAGTCCGTTGAGAATCTCAATAGCAAAGGGCGGGGACTCGACTACCCCGCCCGGGGTGACCGCGAGCACGCCGCGCGGGCCTTGCTTCACCACCGCCAGGCTGGCGCCGCGGCGCAGCAGCGCCTCCCCGGCCCGCCGGGGATCGGCCTCGCCGACCGCCATGTCGCACTCGTCGAGGTTGCCGACGGCCACAGTGACCAGGCCGAGCGCCGGGGCGACGGCGTCGCGGGCGGCCTGGCGGGACGGCCAGAACATGGGCCGGTAGTCCAGGTCGAGCACGGTCACGCCAGCGCGGCCGCGCGCCTGCAGCGCGGCGAGCGTGGCCGCCCGGCTCGGCTCGGCGGACAGGCCGGTGGCGGTGACCCAGAACACCCGGGCGGCGCGGATGGCGTCGTAGTCGAGTTCCTCGGGCCGTATCTCCAGGTCGGGCGCTTTCGGGTAGCGGTAGAAGTAGATCGGGAAGTCGTCCGGCGGGAAGATCTCGCAGAACGTCACCGGCGTGGGCAGGCCCGGCACGCCGGTCACGAACTGGTCGCCGACGCCGTACTGCTTGAGCGCGTGGTGCACGAACCGGCCGAACGGGTCGTTGCCGGTCCGCGTGATCACCGCTGCGCCGCGGCCCAGGCGCGCGGCCGCGACGGCGACGTTGGTGGCGCTGCCGCCGAGATACTTCCCGAACGTGGTCACGTCCTCCAGCGCGACGCCGGCCTGCAGCGGGTAGATGTTCAACACCAACCCGCCCCATGGTCAGCACGTCCAGGCGGGCCGGATCACTCGCCACCCGGTTGCTCCTGTTCGGGCTCGGCGTACCAGCGGACCTTGTCGCCCACCTGGTTGCGGATCCGCCACCGGCGCGACTTCGGCTCGGCGTCGATCCGCCCGCGCAGCCGCTCCAGCCGGTCCGCCACGGTCTTCTGCTCGCCGGGGTCAAGCGCCGAGCCGCCCAGGTTGTCCAGCGACCGCCCGATGTTGAGCTGGCAGGTGCGCCACAGCCCCCAGTCGCGGGCGCACAGCGCGGCGATGAACGGGCTGGCGATCCCCGCGCCCGCGTCCTCCCCCACCTCGTGGTGGTACAGCAGGTTGTAGATGTCGAGCTGATCGTTGCCGGTCAGCTGGACCACCTGGAGCTTGCTGAGCAGCAGTTCCTCGCGGGGCACGGTGAGCGGGTCCCGGTCCAGCCGCGCGGTGAGCGGAAGCTCGTGGCACATCGCGAACTCGCCCACGAACACGTCGACGTGCCGCCGGTTGCGCGGGTCGTGGTACAGCAGCCGCCGCGAGCCGCGCAGCGCGTTGAACATCTCATCGGCGACGTAGGACGCCTGCTGGAGGACCCGCGACGCCGCTTTCCCATTCCCCTTGGCCACAGCTAGATCGATGTCCTTGACAGAACGAACGAGCCGGGGCTGGCCATCAGCCGATTGCAGGAACACGGCCACCCCGCCGAGGGCGCGCATGACCAGGCCCTGCTCCGCAGCTTGCGAAATGAGCTGCCGCGCTTCGGCGACTGGATCGGCAAGCAGTTCGCCGCCCATGGCGTCTATCCCGTCGTGAGCAGGAAGTCCAGGCACGTTCCGTCCTCCGCGATGTCCACTACCGCACCGCGCAGCACGCCAGAAGAGTAATCACTGCCGGGATTCACGCATAGGGACCGGCCCAGCCGCTGCACCCCCCGCGACTCGTGGATGTGACCGTGCAGCGAAACCGGTGGCTGGTACTTCTTGATGGCGTCGCGCACGGCGTGGCTGCCGACCGGCACGATGCTGGGCCGCCCGCCGCGGATGACCGGCTTGAGCGTGGCATCGAGTTCCGGCGCGTCGTCCAGGCCCGTCCCGTACGGCGGGCAGTGGAAGTTCATGATGCACGCCCTGCCCCCGGGCACCGAGTCCAGCAGCGAGGAGATCTCCTTGGCGAGGTCCTCCTCCGAGGTTTCCCGCTCGGTGTTCCACGGCGTGTACGGCACCAGGCCGAGGCTGGCCATCGCCACCGGCCCCAGGTCGCAGACCATGCCCGAGGGGAACTCGACCCGCTGATCCGCCGCGTACACCGGGTCGGCGTCCACCGGGTCGTCGTTGCCCGGCGTGATGATGCACCGCACCGCGGGGTCCAGCCGCTCCTTGGCGAGCTGGCACCAGCGCTCCGCCTGCGCGGCGATCTCGCTGCGGAACAGCCGGTCGAGGGCGTCGGGGTCGGCGCGCAGCACGGCGAGCTCGTCCGCGCTCAGTTGCGTCGCGTAAAACCCGCGCCGGTTGATGTCGGCGGTGAGCTGTGCCCACCCGTCGGCGGGCACGCTCACCTCGTTGCCATCCAGCTCGGCCCGCAGCGACCCGTCGCCGTCGCGCAGCACCGGGACCAGCCCCTTGCCGGCGAAGTCGCCGCCCAGCAGCAAGACGTTGGGCTCGTAGACCTTGGCGGCGGCCAGGAACTTGCGGAAGCAGACGTCCGAGCCGTGCACGTCGGTCGCGAAGAAGATCCGCAGGGCCCTGCTCTTCTTCGGTTTGCGCAGCGCCTTGAGCATCGGCTATTCCGGCGGCAGCTCGTGCATGGCCATCGCCAGGTCAAGCGAGTCGCGCTGCCGCCGGACCGAGCGGGCGATCGCGTAGATCACCGGGCCCGCGCCCAGCACGATCACCAGGGTGAGGATCGACTCCCAGCTGAACTTGCCGTACACGCTGGAGTGCGAGACCAGCTCGTACACGGTGAACAGGGCCAGCACCGTGGTCGCGCCGCCGATCCAGGTGACCTTGCGCAGGAGCCCGCGGCGCGCGTCGTCGGGCAACCCGGAGGTGTCGATCAGGTCGGCGCGGCGCAGCGGCAGCATCAGGGCGGCCACCCCGCCGGCGAGCAAGATCAGCGCGAAGAACAGGCTTTGCAGCGCCACGATGCTGCCCAGGGCGACCAGGCTGGTCAGGAAGCAGAACCCGATCCCGACGATCACGACGATGGCGATCGCGACGTTCGGGGCGTGGTTGCGCTCGCTCACCTTGGCCACGCTCACTGGCAGCAGCCGGTCGAAGGCCTGGGCAAACAGGACGCGGGTGGTGACGGTCAGGAACGCCAGGTTCACGGCGATCTCGGCGAACGGCACCGCGGTGGCGAAGAGGATCTTCGTGATCGGGTCGGGGGACAGGATCATGCCGTAGCCCAGGCCGCCGGCCACCGAGCTGAGGCTGGTGATCTTGCCGTAGGCGGTCGGGTTGATCACGCCCAGGTTCGCCTGGGCCTGCATGAAGGTCAGGCCGGCCCGCGCGCGCAGGATCGCCCAGACGCCGACCCAGAGCACCACGAGCACGCCGATGCTGACCGCCGAGGCGATCAGGTAGGTGCGGCCCGGCCGGCGCAGCTCGCCGCCGACGTAGTAGGAGTACAGCACGCCGTTGTAGTTGAGCACCATGAACGGGATGATCGCGACCGCGGCCGCGATGGAGGTGCCGAAGACCACCCCGTTCGACTTCGCGCCCGCGATGATCGCGCTGTACGCGCCGGGGTGGTTGCTGTAGTTCGCCAGGGTGGAGACGAAGTCGGAGTGCGAGTGGAACGCCAGCACCCCGATGAGCGCGACGAACGCCACGACCTGCAAGACGATCAGCCAGAAGATGATCCGGGCGACGATCTTCACCGAGAACAGCGACAGCGCCGCCACGATCAGCATGAGGATGACGGACAGCCACGCGATCGAGAGATTGCTGCCCAGATGGTTGCCGAAGTTAGCGATCCCGGTGGAATGGAACGCGGAGCCGAGGCCGCTCAGCATGAACGGGGTGAACTGCGCGGCGAAGTGCGCGTTGGTGGACAGCACGTAGGTGAACACCACGGCGATGCCGAGGCCGGCCATGGACCCGACGGCCGGGGACACGATCCGGGACATGTAGACGTACTCGCCGCCGGCCCGCGGAATCGCGCGCAGCAGGTGACGGTAGGCGAACATGGCCACGAGCCAGATGATCGCGGCGGCGACCAGCGGCAGGTACATGTCGGCCTTGGCGAAGTCCGTCAGCCCCGCGTTGAAGTTGATGAAGGTGTTGACCACGGCCACCGAGGCCAGCGATATGCCGATGGCGGCTGGGATCCCGAGTTCCCGGACGAGGCCGGATGTCTGCCGGATGAAGAGGCGCCCTGCCTCGCCGCCGGCTGTGGCGGTACCCGCCGCCGCGTCGCTGCTTGCCACTGCCTACCTCCAGGGTTGCCCGCCAGTGCCAAGAATGAGAGCTGGGATCACTGGTGAGCGCCCAGCTCACCTGCGTGATCCCGCAAGGCTGCCCTAATGGTTTAGCTCGGACAAGAGTTTGTCAATACCTACGAACATACTGTTGTTCCCACAAATTTGGCCGATACTGGTGATGCGGTGGCGGTGGGCGCCGGCTTGCCCTTGCAGGCGGGTGCGGGCGGGGCCGTCCGCGCGGGTACGGGGGCGCCGCGCGGGCGGCACGGCCCGCCGGGCGGGCGCGGGCTTGCCGGGCCGGTGGAGGCCGGCCGCCGGGTGCACGATGCTGGCCCTATGAACAGCGGGACCGGGGGCGGCCGGGTGCTCGGCGTCGATGCGTGCCGGCGTGGCTGGATAGCGGTGGCTGCCGATGGCGCGGTGACCGGCGCCTACTTCGCGGCGGACTTCCAAGCGCTGGTCGCGCGGGCACAGGCCGACGGCCCGCTGGCGGTCGTCGCGGTCGATATGCCGATCGGCCTGGCGGACCGGGGGCAGCGCCAGGCTGACATGCTGGCCCGGGCGGAGATCGGCCCGCTGTGGGCTTCGGTCTTCATGACGCCGGTCCGGGAGGCCCTGCTTGCCGCCGACCATGCGACCGCCTCGGCCATCAACCGGAGGTTCACCGGGCACGGCATCTCTATCCAGGCCTTCGCGCTCAAGCCGAAGCTGCTCGAAGTGGAACGGTGGACACGGGCGGCGGCGACGGTCCGCGTCGTCGAGGTCCATCCGGAGGTCTGTTTCGCGCGACTGGCGGGCGGTCCGCTGACCGAACGCAAGTCGTCGTGGGCGGGCGCCGAGCGGCGGCGTGCCCTGCTGGCCGGCGCGGGAATCCGGCTTGCCGGGGATCTCGGGCCCGCCGGCGCGTTCGCCGCGGTGGACGATGTCCTCGATGCGGGCGCCGCCGCTTGGGCCGCGCGGCGGGTATGGTCCGGCGACGCCCGCCCGATCCCGGACCCGCCTGAGGTCTTCTCCGACGGCTGGCCGTGCGCCATCTGGGTGTGACCGCTGCCGCCCCGCTCCCCCGCTTGCGGCGGGTCAGCCGGTCATGGCCGCGGACAGCCTGGCTCGCTCGGCTTCGGTGAACGGGACCGGCTTGCGGTTTTCGGCGTCCCAGTTGACCGTGACGACGAGCGCCTCGGCTGCCACCTCGCCGCCCGGCGTCACGACCGTCTCCCGGGTGGTCAGGCTGGTCGTGCCGAGGCGGTCCGCCGCTATCCGGACGGTCACCCGTTGATCGTCGTAGCGCACCTCGGCGCGCAGATCCACTTCCAGCCGGACCACCACATAGCTCGGGTCGCCGCCGAGGGTCCGGATAAAGAAGGCATCCCGGCCCTCCTCGAGGTAGGTGAGGAACACAGCGTGATTGACGTGGCCCAATGCGTTGACGTCACGCCACCGCACCTTGACCGGAAGCTCGAATCCCGCGGCCATACCCCCACCTCCCTCGACACCAAGAAACTATCGCCAGCCCTGCCCACAGCGCCGGCTCCGGGCTTGCGGGCGCCGCAAATCCTGCCACCGCCGGAACCGCCGGACCGCGCGACGATGCGGACCCGGTGGTAGCCGACGGCTGGCTGTTACTCAAGGACGCTCGGCTGGTCGATCAGCCACAGCCAGGTGCCGTCCGGCTGACGGCGGGCGACCTCCACCGTGGCGTTGCCCGCGCGGACGGTGGAGGTGATGGCGATGTCGCCGTTGCGGACCGCCGGGCGGATCTCCCCGGTCAACCGCGGCCGGCTGGCCAGCAGGTCTGTGTACACCTCCCGGATCGCCGGCCGGCCGGTAGCCAGGCGGCCAGGAGGAAAGGCGAGCACCGCGCCCGGTTCGTACAGATCCACGACGCCGTCCACGTCACCGGCATTGGCCCGCTCCAGGAATAGCCGGTCCAGATCCTCGGGCTGTAGCGCGCGCTCCGCGGCTTCAACGCCATCCATGTCCGCTCCTTCGGCCGGGACATCGCCTCACGTTCATTGTTGCCGCGGCTACCGACACCACCGCTGGCTTGATGCAGCAGGAGGGCCTTGCTGACGCTACGGCCGTGATCCGGCCGCGCCGGGATCAGCCGGCGGCCGGGCCGACCCGGTAGTGGTAGCCGTGATGCTCGGTGAACCCGGCGCGAGCGTACAGCGCGCGGGCCGCTTGGTTGCCCACTGCCACCTGGAGATACAGGCTGAGGGCACCCTGCGCGGCGGCGGCAGTGGCCAAGGCGGCGGTGATTGCGGTGGCCAGACCGGCGCGCCGGTGGCCGGGATGAACCTCCACCGCGGTCAGCCCGCCCCAACCGTCCGCCACGGCGACCCGGCCGATGGCGACGATCCCGCCGTCGCGGCGGATGCTGGCGAACGCCTCGAACGGCGCCGACACCAGCAGCTGCCGGGCGACCGGCGGCAACCGCTGCCCCCGGTAGCGGTAGTGATCCAGCCACGCCTGGGTGGGCTCGGGATGCAGGTCCACCCGTTCAGCCAGTTGAGGCCGCGCCACTGCGGCCGCGGGAGCGGTCATCACCACCGCCGGGTCAGCCCGGATGCCCCAGCCGTGCTGGCCGAGGAACCGGTCGGTGTGACTGTCGCCCGGGCGGCCCAGCGGATAGGCCACGGCGACCATCGCAGGCAGGCCCCGCTCCGCATACCAGCGGCGGACGGCCAGCACCGCCTCGGCCAGTGGGATTCCCGGATCCCCGGCCGCGAGGGCGCTGTTGGCCCGGCCGGTGAAACCCTGCGCGGCCCGCAGCAGCCACCCGCCTAGCCGCTCCTCCTCCGGCGCCCGCCAGCCCTTCGCGGCGATGACTTCGAGTTCACTGATGGACAAAGCCATGCCACGACGATGCCAGCGGCGGCGTCCCGAGGCGATCTGTTGACCGGCTACGTGGGCATCGCCAGTGGCACCAAGCACGCCGCCGCCGGTCATCATCGCGATCGCAGCGCTGCCTCGCGGGCGATGTCTGTACGCGAGTGAACGTCGAGCTTTTTCAGGATATGGGAGACATGTGTCGCGACAGTACGGCGGGAAAGCAGCAGCTTGGCGGCGATCTCGGGGTTGGACATGCCTTCTCCCACTAGCTTGGCGACGGTGGTTTCGGTTGGGGTCAGGCTGGCCCAGCCGCTGCGGGCCGTGCGGTGTTTGGCGTGGGGGCCCCGGCGGATGCCGTGGGCACGGAACACAGCCTGCAGGCGGGCGGCATCCGCGGCGGCACCCAGTGAGGAGTAGATCTCCACCGCATTGGTGAACGCTGCCCGTGCCTGGTCGCGGTCGCCGACGGTGACGAGCTCACGGGCGGCCGCTTCCAGGGCCTTGGCGGCCAGCAGCGGCCGGCCGCCATCGGAATATCGCTGTGCGGCCTGCAGCAACCGGACTGGGTCATGGCCCAGCAGGCCGCGGCAATACAGCGTGTTGCCCTGCCGGTGCAGAATGCCGGAGCTAACACCAAGTGCTTCGGCATGGTCGGTGAGCGTTTCCGCCGTGGCCAGGTCGCCGCTTTCGCAGGCGAGCCGGACAGCGTCGGCGACCAGCTCCTCGATCTCATCCAGTTCTTCGGCGTTCCCGGTGAAGCCGACGGTCAGCACGGCAAGCGCGCTGCGCGCGTCGCCAGCGACCTCGCGGTCGAGGCTACGGGCCAGCGCCAGCGGAGCGACAACACGGTTGCCGATCCGCCGAGCATAACGGGCGGCCGCAGTGAGGTGTCTGCGCGCGGTGGTCAAGTCACCTCGGTGGAAGCAGATCACGGCGGCGATGCTGAGGTCGCAGCAGGCCGCTCCCGGTTCCTTCAAGGCCTCGTCCAAGGCCTGTACCTCGGCCAGCGCCTCTGCCCATCGCCCGGTGTCGAATAGCAGCTGGCCGAGCGCGCTGTGCGCCTGGGTCAGTCGGACGACGGTGCCGGCGAGGCTGGCAAGGTGCCGGGCCTCCCGGGCCGCGGCGAATGCCTCCTCGTACCGGTCAAGATCACCGAGGGTGATGGCTTTGTTGATCTGCAGCAGGAGCCGCAGGTCGGTCAGGGCCGGCTCGGCCTGGGCTACGGCCAGGGCGCGGTCGAACAGCGGCAGCGTGTTGGTGGTCTGCCCCTGCATAGCGGTGACGAGGGTCAGCACGTGCAGCGCCCAGCCCATCGCCCAGTTGTCGCCGGCGTCCGCCGCGGCGGATAGTGCGGCGCGGGCGGTGTCGCCGGCCTTTTCGACTTCGCCCAGGTTACTGTGCAGCCGGGCGGCCAGCACCAGTAGCCGGGCGCGGTGCCGGGCCGTGATCCCGGGGGCGGCAAGGGCGCGATGGAGCGCGTCAAGGGACTCTGCGGACTTGCCTGCTTGGAGGCGGCACTGCGCCAGCGTCCAATGCAGGTTGACGAGAACGTCGGGCTCTGCGATATTAGCGAGCGCCAGGCTGGCCACCTGCTCAGCCTGGGCCGCGTCTCCTGTCCGGTAGAGGGCGTCAGCGAGCCTGCTCACTAGCAGGCCGTGCCGGGCCGAGCCTGCCGGGCAGCTTGCCACCGCGCAACGGAGAAGATCCGCCGCAACCTGGGGTGCCTGGGCGACCAGCACGTCGGCAGTGTCTGCCAGCCAGCTCAGGAGCCAGTCGTCCACTGGATCGGCTGGGCCAGGGCCGGCGAAGGCTCCCAGCAACTGCCGGGCCACCCGGTCAGGCGGGGCGCCGACCTGAGCGAGCGCGCGGCCCGTGTCGCGGTGCCAGGCGGCGCGTACCGACACTGGCATCGCGTCATACAGGGCCGCCCGTATTAGCGGGTGCCGGAACGACAGGCCAACTGCGGAATCGGTGAGAACTCCCGCGGCGCGGGCCTCGTCAATGGCCGGCATCAGGTCCGCGATGTGACGGTCGAGCACGACTATGAGGTCCGCCACCGCGAAGTCCACGCCAAGCAAAGCGGCCGCCTGAAGAACCTCCCGCGTCGGCGTCGAGAGGAAGTCCAGGCGGTCTGCGATGGCCGCCGACAGCGATGCTGGTGCGCTGTCGGTGGACAGCCCGATGGTTCCCGCGTCGGTGGCGGTCAACGTAGCGCTACGCGCTAGTGCGGCGACCAGTTCGGTGATATACAGCGGGTTGCCAGCGGCCCCGTCGGCTAGCTGCAGCAAGTCGTTGGCGGGCTTGCCACCGGCAAGGGCCGTTATCAGCTCGGCCACCGCCTCATCGGGGAGCCTGGTGAGCTGGAGCCGGGCCCCCGCTCCCGCCGCCCGCCGCAAGGCCAACAAGTCTTCGCGCTGCGGCACCGGGCGCATCATCCCGGCCAACAGGAGCGGCATCTGGTGCGCTGATCGTGCCAGCCGCGCCAACAGCTTCACGCTAGCCTGGTCGGCCCACTGGAGGTCGTCAACGACCAGGATGGCGGGCCGCGCCGCGCACTCCTCCGTGATCAGCGCCAACAGCTGTTCGGCCAGCTCAGCGGACACGTCAGCGCCGCGGTCAGCAGCAAGCTCACCGCGCAACAGCCTGACGATGGTGCTACGCCGTGGGCTGTCGGGCTCCTCTCGGACCCGCAATGCTTCCAGCACCGGCAGCAGCGGTAAAGCCTGGCCCAGTTCGTCGCCGGAACCCCAGAACACTAACCAGCGAGAGCCCGCCGCATCCGCCAAGGCCGTCCGCATCAGCGAGGATTTGCCGATGCCGGGCTCGCCTTCGATCAGCACCGCACCCCCCCGCCCTGTGGCGGCGGCCCGGATCAGGCTGACTAGGCGCGCTAGCTCGTTGCCGCGACCGATCAGCGCACCGGCCTGTGTCGCGGCAGTCACGGGCGAATTGTACTACTAGTAGAGTGTCGCTGCTAACGCTTGGGATATAGATGGCGTAGGCGAACGCGGGCGTCGTCGGTGGTGAAGTGCCAGCGGACTTGGCGCTGGTCGGCGTTGACGGCGTTCTGCCAGGCGACCAGTTCGGTGTTGAGGACGTCGAGGTTCTCGATGCGCCGGTCGAGGCATTGGCGGGTCAGGGCGGAGAGCTCGATCTCTGCGATGTTGAGCCAAGAGCCGTGCTTGGGAGTGTGATGGATCTCGAGCCGCTGGGCCAGCGCGAAAGCGACCTCGGGGTCGAAGGCCTCGTACAGCGAGGCGATGTCGTGGGTGTTGAGGTTGTCCATCACCAGCACGACCCGCTCGGCGCTGGGATAGTCGATGGTGAGCAGCCGCTGGACCTGGTGGGCCCAGTCGATCCTGGTGCGCTGGGGCTGGGCGTTGACCCGGCGCCAGCCGGCCAGAGGCCCGGCCCAGCAGAAGATCGAGCATGTCCCGTGGCGCGCATGCTCGGAGTCCTCGCGGCGGTCGCGTCCGGGGGCTGCGGGGATCGGGTCGCGGGCATGGGCCAGCAGCTGGCAGGGCTTCTCATCCATGCACACCACCGGCGCCACCGGGTCGTGCGGACGGGCGTAGACCGCCAAGACGTCCTCCATCCGGGCGGCGAACTCGGCGTTCGACTTCGGCGGGATGGTCCAGCACTTCTTCAGATGAGGGCGAAGCTCCGTTTTTTTAAGACCCGGCCGATGGTGGAGTGGTCCAGGTCGGGGATGTCGTCGGCCAGGGCGACGTGCTTCTCCAGCAGCCGCAGGCTCCACCGGGCGCGGCCGGCTGGCGGGGTCGAGCAGGCCAGTGCGATCAACCGGGCCTCGACCTCCCCAGTCACCGGCGAGGGAACCGGCGGATGCGCGCGCTGCTTGCGGCCGATCGTGGCCCTCACGTCGCCGCCGGTCTCGGCGAACCGCTTGGCGACCAGCCGCAGCGTCTCACCCGAGACACCGACCCTGGCCGCGATCACCTCCTTGGGGCCGGCCTTGCCCACCGAGGTGTCCAGCGCGAGCAGCACCCGCGCCCGCCTGATCATCGAGGCCGGATGAACCCCTGTCGTGGTCACCCTGACCAGCTCTTCGCGATCGGCCGCGGTCAAGGTGACCGGCCGCTTCTTATGCGAACCCATGACAGTCCTGACTGGCAGAGAAGGAAGATCTGCCGACACCAACCTCCATGCCGGACACACCAGAACTAAGCAGCGACACTCTACTAGCGGTAGTTTGTTAATTCGGGATGTAGAGGTGCAGGCCGCAGCCTGCTGCGACCGAGTTGATCAGGGCTTGGAGCTGTGGTGGCGGGGGCGCCTTCGACCATGCCTGCCACCAGCGCTGCAGCACGATCGAGGGGGAGAGCCAGGCGCGTATCGCGCGCAGCGCCCGCGGCCAGGACGGTGCTGGCGGCTGTAGGGCAGGCCTGGCCCCCCTCTCTCCGCGGACGGGTGCCGGCCGCGATGGCTTCGCCTTGTGCGCTGGCTGATCAGCGAACCAGGTGTCCCAGCAGAAGCTGAAGGCGCAGTTGACCAGGGCCTGGTGGCGGCGGATAGCGGTATCGGAGCGGACCTGGAAATCGGCCCAGCCCAGCTCGTCTTTGACTTGTTTGTAACTTTGCTCGATCCAGTGGCGGATGCCGTAGATCCGCACGATCTCGGCCAGGGGCGCGGCTGGGTGCGGGCTGTCGGCCTCGCGCGGCCCGCCGGGGCGGGGCAGGTTGGTGACCAGGTACCAGGTGGCCTTGGCCGGCAGGGCGCCTGGGTCGGCGGTGGCCACCACCAGGCGCCGGGCGCCGTCGGGTCCCCACCAGCCCAGCGTCGCGTCGGCCGCGAACCAGGTCTGGGTGTGCCCGTCGCGGAAGGTGCGGGTGACTGGCTGCCAGTCGCCGGGGTCGTCTGGCCCGTTCCAGGCCAGCGCGCGGGCCGCATCGACGGGGGTGTGCGCATCGGGGCCGTAGGCCCAGGTGCCGCGGCGCGGCTTGAGCGCCATCACGAACGGCAGCCCGGCCTCGGCCAGCTCGCTGCGGAACCCGTCCTGGTCGCCGTAGGCGCTGTCGGCGGCGACCGCGCGGAACGTGAACCCCGCGTCCCGGGCCCGGACCGCCAGAGCTGCGCCGATGGCCAGCTTGGTGCGGAACGCCGGGTCGTTCTTCCCCTTCGGGAAATGCTTCGCGGGCGTGTAGGGCACCGCGTGCACCGGGTAATACAGCCGCTCATCGGCCCACACCGTGGTGACCGTGACCACACCGTTGTCGGTCTTGCCGTACCGGCCCAGCCACTGATGCCCCACGTGCGCGGTCTTCACCCCGTCCTTGCGGTCCCCGCTGTCGTCGATCACCAGCACCCCGCCCTCATGCGGGGCGGTCGCCGGGTCAGCCAGCAGCAGCTCCAGCCTGCGCGCATTGACCCGCTCCGGATCCCAGCGGGACTCCGACAAAAAGAACTGCAGCCGCTGCACCGACCGATGGCCTGCCCCGGTCACCGGCTCGGCTCCAGCCAGCGCCGTCAGCGTCTTGTTCCGCTCCCGCGGCGCCAGCAAACCGGCCAGGTACTCCCGGAACCCCCGCCGCTGCGCCAAAGACCCGAACAGGTCATCAAACCGGGCCGCATACCCCTCCAGCGGCCCCGGCGCCGCCGGACACGGCCGACGTCTTGTCATCACAGGCTCCCGGGAACAGCGCACCACCATCCCGGGTATACCGCCAATCCGTAATTAACAAACTACCGCTAGTAGGATGTCGCAGCTAGTTCTTGCTTTGGTGGTGCAGTCTGGGATCTAGCAGATGTTCCTTCCCCCTTTGCCAGACAGGACGTTGTCATGCCGTCGCAGAAGAAGTACCCGGTCACATTGGCCGCGGAGGATCGAGAGGCGCTGGAGCGGGTGACCCGGACCGGGGTGCATCCCGCGTCGGTGATCCGCCGGGCGCGGTTGCTGCTTGCGCTCGACACTGCGGTGGGCGCGGTCGAGGACCGGGTGGTGATAGCTGAGCAGGTTGGGGTCTCGTGTGAGACGGTGCGGCTGGTCTCCAAACGGTTCGCCGAGACCGGTGGCGATGTGTGGGCCACGGTGGAGCGGAAGAAACGTGAGTTCCCGCCGGTGCCCTCGCAGGTGACCGGCGAGGTCGAGGCCAGGCTGATCGCGCTGGCGTGCTCGGCCCCGCCGGCCGGGCACGCGCGGTGGTCGCTGCGGCTGCTGGAGAGGCATGTCGCGCTGACCGGGGACATCCCGGATATGGATCACTCCACGATCGGACGGGTGTTAAAAAAACAGAACTTCGTCCTCACCTGAAGAAGTGCTGGACCATCCCGCCCAGAGCAAACGCGGAGTTCGCGGCGCGGATGGAGGATGTGCTCACGGTTTACCACCGCCCCTATGACCCGGCGCGTCCGGTGGTGTGCATGGATGAGAAGCCGTACCAGCTGCTCGGCCACGTCCGTGAGCCGATCCCGGCCAGGCCCGGACGTGACCACCGGGAGGACAGCGAGCACGTCCGTCACGGCACCTGCTCGATCTTCTGCCGGGCCGGGCCACTGCGGGGATGGCGCCGTGTCCAGGCCCGGCCGCAGCGCACCAAGGTCGACTGGGCACATCAGGCCGGGCACCTGCTGAGCCTGGACTACCCCGGCGCGGAGAAGGTCGTGCTGGTGATGGACAACCTCAACACCCACGGCCTCGGGTCGCTGTATGAGGCGTTTGAACCCCAGCAGGCGCATGCCCTGGCGCAGCGCCTGGAGATCCACCACACGCCCAGGCACGGATCCTGGCTCAACATCGCCGAGATCGAACTCTCCGCCCTGACCCGGCAGTGCCTCGACCGGAGGCTAGGCGACATCGAACTCTTGAACAGTGAGCTCGCTGCCTGGCAGAACGAGGTCAACACCGACCAGCGCCAAGTCGACTGGCAGTTCACCACCGACGCGCACGCATCAAGCTCCGCCACCTCTACCCAGCTCTAAGGCAAGAATAAGCAGCGACAATCTACTAGCGGTAGTTTGTTAACTACGGACTGGCGGTATATCCGGGATGGTGGTGCGCTGTTCCGGGGAGCATGTGATGACGCGACGGCGGCCGTGCCCGGCGGCGCCGGGCCCGCTGGAGGGGTATGCGGCCCGGTTTGATGACCTGTTCGGCTCTTTGGCGCAGCGGCGGGGGTTCCGGGAGTACCTGGCGGGGCTGCTGGCGCCGCGGGACCGGAACAAGACGCTGACCGCGCTGGCGGGGGCCGAGCCGGTGGCCGGGGCGCAGCGCCCGGCGGTGCAGCGGCTGCAGTTCTTCTTGTCGGAGTCCGGGTGGGACCCGGAGGCGGTGAATGCCCGCCGGCTGGAGCTGCTGGCGGCCGGTCCGGCGACCGCGCCGCATGGCGGCGGGGTGCTGGTGGTCGACGACAGCGGGGACCGCAAGGACGGCACCAAGACCGCGCACGTGGGTCATCAGTGGCTGGGCCGGTATGGCAAGACCGACAACGGGGTGGTCACCGTCACCACGGTGTGGGCCGATGAGCGCATGTATTACCCGGTGCACGCGGTGCCCTACACCCCGGCCAGGCACTTTGCGAAGGGGAGGAACGACCCGGCGTTCCGGACCAAGCTGGCCATCGGCGCGGACCTGGCGGCCCGGGCCCGGGATGCGGGGTTCACGTTCCGCGCGGTAGCCGCCGACAGCGCCTACGGCGACCAGGACGGGTTCCGCGCCGAGCTCGCCGAGGCCGGGCTGCCGTTCGTGATGGCGCTCAAGCCCCGCCGCGGCACCTGGGCCTGCGGCCCGGACGCGCACACCCCGGTGGACGCGGCCCGCGCGCTGGCCTGGGACGGCCCAGATGATCCCGGCGACTGGCAGGCGGTGACGCGCACGTTCCGCGACGGGCACACCCAGACCTGGTACGCCGCCGACGCCACTTTGGGCTGGTGGGGCCCAGACGGTGCCCGGCGGCTGGTGGTGGCCACCGCCGATCCCGCCACCTTGCCGGACAAGGCCACCTGGTACCTGGTCACCAGCCTGCCCCGCCCCGGCGGCCCGCGGGAAGCCGACAGCCCCCACCCGGCCGCCGGCCTGGCCGAGATCACACGGATCTACGGGATCCGGCACTGGATCGAGCAAAGCTACAAACAGGTCAAAGACGAGCTGGGGTGGGCCGACTTCCAGGTCCGCTCCGACACCGCGATCCGCCGCCACCAGGCCCTGGTCAACTGCGCGTTCAGCTTCTGCTGGACCGCCTGGTTCCACGACCATCCCGCCCCGCACGAGCCTACGGCACCGCGGCCAGGACCCAGCCGCGGAGAGAGGGGGGCCACCGGCGGCCATCTCCCCGCCAGCGCCATCGTGGCCACGGGCACTGCGCGCGATACGGGCCTGGCTTTCCCCTTGGATCGCGCTGCAGCGCTGGTGGCCAGCATGGTCCACAGCGCCCCCGCCACCGCAGCTTCAAGCCTTAATGAACTCGGTCGCGGCAGGCTGCGGCCTGCACCTCTACATCCTGAGTTAACAAACTACCGCTAGCGCACCTCAGCACAATCCGCGACCGCAGCGTCAGCGCCTGTGCGGACACTAGACTATTTAACGAACAAGCAGACATTTCCGATACTTGTCCCCTCGCCCTGGTCTCAGGACTCCTGACATAGGGAGAAGGATCATGCAGGGCCGGGGTGGGGTTTGACCTGGTAGCGCAGGACGAGGCCGGTGCCGGGGTAGCGGGCTCGGGCTTGGGTGAGCTGGTCGCAGAGAGCGGCCAGAGCCTGGGTGCGCCGTGGGGCGGTGAGCGGGTCGAGGCGGACCAGTAGTTCGCCGTGGCCAGGGACGATGTCACCAGATGCGGCGAGGGCTTCGCGGATGAGCGCGTAGGCCTCGTCGCTAGCACGAGCGTAGTGGGCGCCGAGTGCGCGGGCCAGGGTGGTTTCGGCGTTGTAGGCGGCCATCCGGATGGCGTGGGTGATCTGCTTGACCTCGGCTTCGAGGCGGACCATGTCCGGGGCTGTCTGACCGAGGCGGATGCGGGCCGGGACCGCAGCGGCTGCGTGTTCGGCGGCTTGGAGTCCGGCCCAGGCGGCCTCGGCTGGGGCGCCCAGGGCGTTGATCATCTGGTTGGTGATCAGGGCCGGCTGGCCTGGGGGCGGGTTGCGCAGCGCGGCGAGGCCGGCGTCCCGCTGGGCTTCGGCGGCTGTGGCGAGGGCCTCGGCGCTGCGGACCTGGGCGGCGGCGGCCTTCTTCGCCGGGTTGGGGACCAGCCGGTCAGGGTTGTCGGGGGCGGCGGCGTAGGAGTCGAGGGCGTCGAGGGCGAAGTGGGTGCGGGCGTAGCGGAAGTAGTTCTCCTCCCGCCATCGCGAGGTCAGCCGCCAGCACACCTCCCCGGCCGCGAGATCCTTCCGGGAGGTCAGCGCGTGGATCTGCCGGACAGCGCTGTGCCGCGCGGGCACGCGGCGGGTGACCTGCCGCAGCCTTACCGTCTGGCCCTTGCGCGGCCCGTCGCCGATGTCCAGCGACACCATCGTGTCGGCCAGGTCGTACTCATGCTCGCGGCTGCGGTCGTCGGTGCAGGTGATGGTGGCGAACTTGTCTGCCGGGACGTCGGGAGCGGGTCCTTTGCGCCAGGTGAGCAGGTCGAACCCGGCCTCGGTGATGTCGGCGAACAGGGCCGGGGACCAGCCGCCCCGGTCGAAGCACACCGTCACCTGCCGGCCCTCGCCCACGACCTGGCGCAGGTCCGGGAGCAGCCGTTTCAGCTCGCCGGCCAGGGACTCTGACGGCTCGGCGACGACCATGAACACCGGGTCGCCGTCCTGATCGGTGACCCAGGTCTCCATGGTGGCGGGGGCGGGGAACTTTAGCCTGGCGACGTGGGTTTTCTGCACGGTGCGGGTGCCGTAGTAGGCGCGGGCATGCCCGTCTGCGTACAAGTACCCGAGGGCGCCTGGCCTGGCCTGGACGTGACGGCGGGCCAGCGCCATCACCAGTTCGGCTGCCTTGCCGCCCGCGGCGAGCTCGCCGAGTTTGCGGCGGATCGTCTTGACCTCCGGCGCCCGGTCCAGGCCCAGCACCCGGCCCAGCGCGGCGGGCGGGACCCTCGTGGCGCCCTCGGCCCGGGGCTCGCCGGCCAGGGCCAGGAACACCAAGGTCAGCAGCGTGGCGGCCAGCCCGTAGAACCCGTTCTTGAGCTGGCCATAGACCCCGCGGGCGGCTTCCAGCAACCCGGTTGCCTCCAGCGGCGGCAGGGCCAGCAGCATGCCTGCCAGCGGATACCGCGCGCCGGGGGCGAAGACCGGCTCGGCGCCTTCGCCGAGCAGCCCCCACCGGGCCAGCGCCCGCTCCCCCTCCCGGGGCACCGGGTCAGGCAGCACCGGCAGCGGCTCGCCCGCGACCGCCGCCTCGCCGTCCCGCTGATCAGGCGCACCATCCCGGCCGGCCTCACCATACCCAGCCGCCGGGGCCTGCCAGCGGGAGGCGACCCGGCCCAGCGCGCCGCGGACGCTGAACGTCGACACCCCGGTGAGGCCGGCGATCTCGCGCAAAGTCTTGCCCGCCGCGTCCAGCTCGCGAATCCGCGCGACCACCTCCGCCGTCAGCTTCGACGCGCCCTTCGGCCCGCAGCGGGCCCGGACCAGCCCGGCCACCCCGGCCGAAGACAGCGCCTGGTCCCACCGCCAGATCGTGGCCGGGTCCACCCCGAACGCCCCCGCCACCTGGAGTTGCGACGCCGCGCGCAGCCGGACCAGCTGCACCGCGGCCAGCCGCCGCCCTGCCTCATCCCCCACGTCCCAGGCGAAGGTGGCCAGCCCGTGCACGACCACCAGCCCGCCATCTTCCCCGGTGAGCAGGCCCACTCCCGGGGCGACCTCGGCCGCCCCGGCCGGCAGCAGCGGGAGCGGAAGCTGGCCAAGCATACGAGCCATCATCCACCCCATCCGCCAGCCCTTATCCTTGCAGCGATTTTCTCACAACTCGGGCATAGGCGACGTGAGCGACACGACGTAAATGCAGATCAGCCCGCCACAATCACCTGGACACCTGGCTCTATGTCAGGAGTCCTGGGTCTGCGGAAGGGCAATAATGTCAGCCGAAGCCCGAAGGAACCATCTATGAAAGTTGCATCGCACATCTCATTGAACATTTAAGCAGCATTAGCGAGGGAATCTTCCGAGCAACTTAATGCAGAAATATCGGCGCATCTTCTTTTTTTGCCCGAAAGGCTTGCCTTTGCCAACAAAGGCAATAACTCTCACAAGGCAGCAAATGTGCCGCGCGGGCCTAGGCGCGCGGACTGCCGCGGCCCGAGAGTCCTTGGAGGAGTCATGCGCATCAGGCGAGCCATCCTTCCAGCCATCGTAACGCTCTGCCTGGCCGGATCGGTGATCACCGGCGTCACCGCCGGAGCACCGGGCGTGATCGCAGCACCGATGATGCATTACCACGGCCACGCGATTGCGATGCATTATCACGGCCGCATGCATTATCACGGTTGACTAGAACACGAGAGGCGTGGCCGGGCTGATTGGCCTGGCCTTCGCGACTCTGGCCGCGCGTGCGGGCAGAGTTACAAGCATGCTCTTATACGGTATTCCGGCGGGCCTTGGTGAGCGCTACGCGGGCCGGGCGCGTTTCCTGAATCAGGTCGGCCCCGGGCCGGGCCTCGTGCGCAGACCCCTGCAGTCTTCCAAATAGGGCCCTCGTGAGTGTCGTCAAGTTGTTTGGCCCCACTGATCGGCACGGATTTCGGCCCCGGCTGGGCGGTCTGGAGGTTAGCTGGGCTTTTTGCTGCGGCTGGTGGTCTTGCTGGTGCGGAGCCGGTAGGACTGGGTGCCGGTCTCGAGGATGTGGGCGTTGAAGGTGACCCGGTTGACGATCGCGGCGACCAGGCGGGGGTCGGGGAAGACGGTGCCCCATTCGCTGAATGGCAGGTTTGTCCCGATCGCGATGGAGGCTCGTTCCTCCCGCTCGGTGATGATCTGGAACAGCAGCTCGGCGCCGCGGGGGTTGACCTGGACGTAGCCGAGCTCGTCAAGCAGCAGGAGGTCCAGGCGGCCGTAGCGGCCGACCACCCGGGACAGCGCGCGCTGGTCGGCGGCTTCGACGAGCTCGTTGACCAGGGCCGCGGTGGTGGCGTAGCGGACCCGGCGGCCTTGCTCGCAGGCGGCCAGGCCGAGGCCGATCAGCAGGTGGGTCTTGCCGGTGCCGCTGTCGCCGAGCAGCACGACCGGTTCGCCTTTGTCTAGGTAGGCGCCGGTGGCCAGGTGGGCGAGGAGGGCCGGGGTGATGGCCGGGACGGCGTCGGTGTTGAAGTCGGCCAGCCGCTTGAGGCGGGGGAAGCGGGCTTCGGCGATGCGGCGGGCGCGGCGGCGGCCAGAGCGGTCATCCAGCTCGGCGGCCAGGACTTCGGCGAGGTAGGCCAGGTAGGTGGCGTGTTCCCGGGCGGCGATCTCGGCCAGCCGGGCGGCCTGGTCGCGGACGGTGGGCAGCTTCAGCTCGCGGGCCGCAGCGCCGATGGCGGCCTGGGCGGCGGTGTCGGACACGGCGGTCATGGGATGGTCCTGGTCAGCAGCTGGTCATAGGCGTCCAGGGCCGGGGCCGGCCGGTCGTAGCGGGCCAGGGCGCCGATCGGGATCACCGGCGCGACCTGCCTGCCCGCCTGGCGGCGCGCGTCGATGATCACGGCCTGGGCATCCAGCACGCCCGAGGCGATCGCCCTGGTCATCGCGGCCTCAACGGCGGCGGCGGGCAGGGTGCGGTGCGCGAGCAGGACCTCGATTAGCGCCCGGGTCCCGGCCGCGTCCCCGTGCTGGCTGCGGGCGGCGTCCCAGTAGCGCTGGTGGGCGGCGGTGAACGCGCCGGCCGCCCGGGCCTGGGCCAGCGCGGTGGCCCCGGGCAGCGCGCCGGGCTTGTAGCGCAGGACCTCCAGGTAGTGATCCAGGACCAGGATCTCGGCGTACTTGCCCGCGGCGCGCTCGTGCCGGGCCACCACCTGCGGCCCGTCGAGGACCTCGACGGCGGTGGCCGACAGCCGCACCGGCAGCCGGCGGCCCGCGTAGCGGGCCGGGACGGAGTAGTAGTTCTGCCGCACGCACACCCGGGCCCGGCCATCCACCCGGGCGGCCAGCAGCCGCGCCGGGTCGAACGGCTCAGCCGGGAGCGGCCCCATCGCGAGCTGCTCTTCGGCGAACGCCGCGGCGATCGTGACCGGGCGGCCGGTGATCACCCGGCCGTCATCGACCATGTCGGCCGCGGCGATCAGCTGGTTCAGCGCCGCCAGGGATGCGACGGCGGGGACGGGGACCAGATGGCGGCGGCGGAACCGGCCGATCTCGCCTTCCACCCCGCCCTTCTCATGCGCCCCCTCCGTGCCGGGGATGCAGAAGAACGAGTCGAACCCGTAATGGCTGCGCAGCGCGATGAACCGTTCCGATTCGGCGCGGTCCCGGCCGCGCAGCACCCGTACCACCGCGGGCTTGAGGTTGTCATACCGGACCCGGCCCGGCACCGCGCCGAAGTACTCAAACGCCAGCACGTGCCCTTCCAGGAACGCCTCCTGCGCCTGGGTGGCGAACGCGACGTGGAACGCCCGGCCCGAGCACGACAGCCGCAGCACGAACATCCACAGCTTCACCAGCACCCCGGCAACCTGCGCGTGGAACTCGCCGAAGTCCACCTCGGCCTCGGCGCCCGGCTCGTGGGACTGCGGCACTGTGACCTGCACCTTGTCCAGGCCCAGCTCGGCGCGGCGGCGGGCGACATACCGCGACACCGTCACCTCAGCCAGCCGCGCGCCGTGCTCGGCGACCAGCCGCTGCCAGACCCGCCGGGCCGTATGCCGCTGCTTACGCGGGGCGTCCCGGTCCGCCAGCAGCCACTCGTCGATGATCGCCGCGTACGGCCCGATCGCCGGCCGGGGCCGGGGCCGGTATGCCCTCCGCGGCGGCGGCACCGCGCTGGCCAGCGCCTGGCGCACCGTCCGCCGATGCACATGATGCCGCACGGCCAGCTCCCGGATCGACATCCCTCCGGCCCGCCAGTCCCGCCTGATCTGCTCGAACAGCTCCACCCGCGACCTCGCCATCCCTGACCTCCGCGCCAGCCGAACCGACGCACAAGATCAGATCCAGGGTGGGGCCACAATTCGCGACGACACGCCGGCCCACCCCACCAGACGAGATCACCACCCAGACGGGGCCAAGATTCGCGACGACAGAAGGCCAAACCGGGGCCAGTTCAGGTGACCACACACACCCTCGAGTTCATACCCGGCATCAACCAGGACGTGGAGCTAACAGGCGTATTCACTGACCCTCGCGGCAGCCTCGGCGGCGTGGCAGCCCCATCGAGTAGCGCGCTGGGGCTGATACTCCGGGGTGGGGACATCGCCATTCCGCGCCGTCCCTTAGCCTCAATCCACTGCGTAAATAGTGGCCGGGTGCGGCGCGTCGACACGAAAGGTGCCCCTTGACCAGGGACGATGGGAGTTGCTGAAGCTTCCATCACCTGGTCCGAAGGAGCACCTGTCTAGTGCGATTGTTGCATGATCTGGCGAAGATCCACGCGTCGTTTGATGACCCGAATCTCGTGTCGCGGGCGGCCCTGGCGCCGGTGATGGCGCTGGCCCAGCGCGCGGGCCTGGCCGCGCTGGCCGGTGAGCACGTGGCCATCGCTGACCGGTGCGGGGTGAACCCGCACCTGAAGGTGCCCTGCCTGGTGGCCGGCATGATCGCCGGAGCGGACAGCATCGACGAGATGGACCTGCTGCGGCACGGCGCGATGCCGGCTCTGTTCGGCGGGGTCCGGGCGCCGTCCACACTGGGCTCGTTCCTGCGCTCGTTCACCTGGGGGAACATGCTCCAGCTGCAGAAGGCGCACCGGGTGTTCCTGGGTGAGCTGGCCCGCCGCACACCGCTGCTGCCCGGGGCGGGCGCGGTGGCGTTCGTCGACATTGACTCGACGCAAAAGCGGATCTATGGGCACAAGAAGCAGGGCGCGGCGTTCGGCCACACCAAGATCCAGGGCAAGAGCCTGCTGATACGCGGGCTGAACGCGCTGGCCGCGACGATCAGCACCCCGCTGGGCGCCCCGGTGATCGCCGCCACCCGGCTGCGCGGCGGCAACGCCAACTCCGCCCGCGGGGCCGCCTCGCTTGCCACCGAAGCGGTCGCCACCGCCCGCGCCACCGGGTGCACCGGGATCTTGGTGGCGCGGGCCGGCTGCGCGTTCTACTCGGCGGCGTTCACCGGCGCCGTCCGCCGGGCCGGGGCGTTCTTCTCGGTCACCGTACAGATGAACCCGCACGTCCGGGCCGCCATTGCCGCCATCGCCGAGGACGCCTGGACCCCCATCCGGTATCCCCGCGCGGTCTGGGATGACCAGTTGCGCTGCTGGGTGAGCGACGCCGAAGTGGCCGAGACCACCTATACCGCGTTCACCTCGAAGAAGGGGCAGGCCATCACCGCCCGGCTGATCGCCCGCCGGGTCAAAGACCTCAACCGCCAAGCTGGCGAAGGCCAAGACGAGCTGTTCACCGTCTGGCGCTATCACGCGGTGTTCACCGACTCCCCGTTCGTGATGCCCCAAGCCGAGGAGCAGCACCGCGACCATGCGGTCGTCGAGCAGGTCTTCGCCGACTGGGCCGACGGGCCTTTGGCTCACCTGCCATCAGGCTCGTTTCCCGCCAACGCGGCCTGGCTTGCCCTCGCGGCCATCAGCCACAACCTGCTGCACGCCGCCGGTGCCCTGGCCAGCCTCGCCTGCGCCAAGGCCAGAGGCGCCACCCTGCGCCGCGACCTCATCGACGTCGCCGCCCGCACCGCCCGCCACGGCCGCGGCCACCTCACCCTGCACCTGCCCGAAGGCTGGCACCGCCAGACCGAATGGATGAATCTCTACGAGGCCGCCCGCGGGCCGCCCGCCGCGGCGGCCTGACCAGCCCAGACCCGGTCACCGCGCCCCCACGGCCTCAACGGCCACCCAGCAGGCCCCCCCCGCATCCCCGGCAAGAACCTGTGGACAAGCCGCAGAAATGTGAGCGGCAGGAAAACCACGCCCACCACTCAGCCACAAGATCAATTTCCTACAGTCCAGCCCCGGAAAGCGATCACCCGAATTCACGTGGTGGATCGAGGCTTAGCCGCGGCAGGCCGGGCGGAGCTAGCGGTATAGCGCTACAAGGACGAGTGTCGGCACGGCACACCCGGTTTCAGGTAAAACTGGATGACCAAAAGACCAACGCTTATGCGGCTGATCACCGGCCCGCCGGAGATGGAGGTCGTAGAGATGTCATCGGGCATGGCAGAACATCCGGCGCAGGTCATCCCGGAGTCGCTGGCCGACCTATTGGAACGGCCACTGTATGCGCATATGGCCACGGTCCGGCCCGACGGCACACCGCAGGTCAACCCGACCTGGTATCGGTTCGACGGTGAGTACGTGTGGCTGACCGCCACCACATACCGTCAGAAATATCGCAACTGGCAGCATCAGCCTGCGACGGCGCTTTCGATCACCGACCCGGACGATCCGTCTCGCTACCTGGAGGTCCGCGGCGTGGTCGAGCGGATCATCCCCGATCCGGAGGGAGCGGAGTTCGTTCGATTGGCCGAGCGCTACGGCGAGCCCCAGGGGCCACCCTCCGACAAGGCGTACCGCATCGCGGTAGCCATCCGACCAAGGCACACCACTACCCAGTGAACTGGCCGGACGCCAGCCCGCGGCCCGCTGGGACGCCTAGCCAAGTCGAGGTATCGCCAGCCGGGCTGGCCGACTGCTGGAACAGATCGCACCTGCGGGTCAGGCCAAGACGTGTACCCGGTCGGTGGGCCGCGATCCGCGCATCCCAGGGCTGACCGGCTCGAACTCGTTATGCTGCCGGTGCTGCTCGGCGATGGCATACCGCTCTCGCCGCCCGGTGGCCCCGAATACCACTGCGGCTGGTGCGCCGCGACCCGGATCTTCCCGACGGTTCCCCATTTAGGGCCCGTGCTCGGGTGCCAGGCCCGCGTCATCGACCGCTCCCGCTCCCGTCTCTCCGGTGACGGGGGTATTGCGCAGCACTCCGGGAGCCAGAGTTTGCACTTCCGAGGTGACGGAAGCGACGCAAGCGTCTGCCGTGCCAGGAGCGGGCATGTGCGCTTGTGTTGGCAGGATCGGCTACGTACTGCGGGATCCACCGGCTTGCGGGCACCCGCGAGGTCTTGAATATCGGTCACCTGACCGATGTCTCTCACTGCAAGTTGCATCAGTATTTGTGGTGCAAGCATGAGATCAAGTGTCAACAGAGATCTCCCGGAGCTAGAGGGCAGAGTGATATGGCTCTCCCCGGACCAGCCCACACCAGCCTGGTGAGGAAGCAGATGGACACGATGGCGCCCACACGCCCGACCGAACTGCAAGAGTCAACCAGCCCGGCCGACCTGCAAGAGCCGACCAGCCCGGCGAAGGTGCGGCAGCAGGCGTACCCGGCGCACCTGCAAAAGCCGATCCGCCCGACCGCGCTTCAAAAGCGCTGCGTCTCCCTCAACGCAGAGCCAACGGCACCGGGCATAGCCCGCGGCCAGGTCCGGGCCACCATCGCGGCCTGGGACATCCCAGTTGACATGTCCATCGCGATCCTGCTCACCAGCGAGTTGGTGACCAACGCCGTCATGCACGAGGCGGGCGCGGCCATCAAACTCGTCATCACTTGTGGCTACGGCCAACTAGGCGTCGATGTGCACGACACCTCGTGCGAGCTGCCGGTGTCGGTGGATAGGCCGCCGGACGCCGAGACCGGCCGTGGCTTGGTGCTAGTTGCCAGCCTATCCAGCAGCTGGGGTTACTACCGCACCCCTACGGGCAAGGCCGTGTACTTCACGCTCGCATTCGTTGGCGACGTTAGGGTGGACACGCGCGAAGAGTAAGCGCCAGACGCGGACCTGGTGCATCGTGGAGCCTTCCAGTATGCCACCGGGTCCGGCACCCCCCTGGGCCAGATGATAGGCGCGAAACTACCTTGCGGGCCGCCGCAGTTCGATCACCTCGACGGGGCGGTCCGCAGGGCTGCCTCGCGGGCGATATCTATCCGCAAGTGGATCCGAGCTTCCGCAAAGTGTGGGAGACATGAGCGCAGCTGGCCTGATTTCAGTTACTTGAGGAGCAATTGTCAAGACCTGTGGATCAAGATCATTAGGCAGCTTCCGGTGGGGCATCCTCTGCGGGCCGCTCGATGAGCTTGCCGTTGACGAAGGTCGCTCCGGCGCGGACCAGGGCGACGAGGTGGGGGGTGTTGACGGCGCGCCAGCGGTCTTGCGCTGACTCGATGAGCTGAACGCCATCGCCAGTCCGGCCGCCCGTGACCCCGGCCCCTTGGTGACCTTGGTCCGGTGCCGGACGGTGGCGAAGGTCGACTCGAT
>CAVTIX010000028.1:0-206207 GCA_963734725.1 uncultured Actinomycetes bacterium | reverse complement strand
TGGCGGCCCGGCGGGAAGCGCCTGCCCCGGTCGCGGTGCTCTGGGCGCAGATCGCCCTGGCGGCGCTGTTCGCCAACGCGATCCCGTACCTGCTGTTCGCGGTCGCCGAGCAGTCCGTTGATTCGTCTACTGCTGGAATCATCAACGCCACCACGCCACTGTGGACCGTGACACTGGCCGTGGCCGTGCGGCACCAGAAGTCGGTCACCGCCCGGCAGTGCGCCGGGCTTGTCGTCGGTTTCGCCGGGACCCTGCTGATCTTCTCGCCGTGGCATTCGGCGTCCGGCGTGGCCTCGGTCGGCGGGCTGGAATGCCTGGCAGCGTCGGTCAGCTACGCCATCAGCTACGTCTACATGGATAGGTTCCTGGCGCGGCGGGGGATGAGCCCGATCACGCTCTCGGCATGCCAGCTCCTGGTGGCGGCAGTGCTGCTCGCGGTCGCGCTGCCGCTCTCCGGCGTCGGGGCGGCGCAGGTCAGCGCGGCCAGCCTGGCCAGCCTGGCCATCCTCGGCGTGCTCGGCACCGGTGTCGCGTACGTGCTCAACTACCAGATCATCACCAGTGAGGGCGCGACCGTCGCAGCCACGGTGACCTATCTGCTGCCGGTGGTCGCGATCATGCTCGGCGTCGTGGTCCTGGGTGAGACCGTCACCATTACGGTGCTCGCTGACCTCGCCCTGGTGCTGGCCGGCGTGGCGCTCACCCGCCGCCTGGAGCAGGCAACCGCTACCGATCGAGAACGGGGCCGGCCCAGGCACGTCGAAGTGACAGCAGGACATCAGCCGACCGAGGCCGGGCACGGCTCGCGGAGTAAGCCAAAGGAGCGCGATGGCAGCGGATGAGTGCCAGCCGGTCACGGTTTCCCGCCGGATCAAGGCGGCCGCCGGGGACATCTTCCGGGTCCTGGCAGATCCGCGACGGCATCTCGACATCGACGGTTCCGGGATGCTGCGGGGGGCGGTGTCCGAGGTGATGATCTCCGGCGTCGGGGACGTCTTCAGATGCGGATGTACTACTCCGAGCACGGCAACTATGAGATGAACAACCACGTCGTCGAGTTCAAGCAGCAGGACCGGCGCATCGGCCTGGCGACGGAGGCGGGACGGGGCCACCCGGACACCGCCCCGGGACAGCACCGCCGCCGCCCGCTGGGGGCACTGGTCGAGCTCAAGCTGGCCCCCGACGGCCCAGGACGCGACGATCAGTCACCGAAACCTACGACTGTTCCCGCGTGCCGGAAGAAGAGCGTGCAGGCATGGACAACGGCCGGGTCTGGAATCCAGAGCATGGCCCGGACGCTGGAGCGGCTGGACCGGGCCTCGCGTCCAGCGCCACCCGCCCGTGATCGAGCATCACAACGTGTTCGAGCAGGTCGGCCACCTCGTCGATGAGATGGGTGGACAGCACGATGAGTGCGCCGGTACTCGGCGAAATCCGCCAGCAGCCGGTCGTAGAACAACTGGCGTGCAACCGCGTCCAGGCCCGGCATAGGGCTCGGCGAACAGCGTCAGCTCGGCGCGGGCCGCCAGCCCGATGACGATGCCGACGGCCGAGCGCATCCGCGGGACAGCCGCCTCATCCGCCGGTCCAGCGGCAGCTCGAAGTCGGCCAGCAGCTGCTCGGCCAGCTCCGCGCTCCAGTTCGGGTAGAACCACGAGGCCACCCGGATCGCGTGGCCCACCCGGAAGTCCGGGTAAGCCTGCTCCTCGCGCACGAAAACCATGCGGCGCAGCACCGCGTCGTTCTCGGCCGGGGCAGCACCGAACACCTTGACCTCGCCGCCGGTCGGGAACTCCAGCCCGGTGATGATGCGCAGCAGGGTGGTCTTGCCCGCCGCGGCCCGCCGCGGCGCAGCGCCCAGGTGGCGTCCTGCCGCTGGACCGTCCAGCTGCCGCCGCCGGGCCCAGTCACCTGGATGTGCAGGCAGCCGCCGGGGCCCAGGTCCAGAGCAGGCCGGTGAACTCGGCTCGTTGGCCGGGAACAGCGGACGGTGATGAGCGACGGCCCCGCCCAGCTCCGGTCCATGTTAGGTGCTGGACCACACGCCGCCCTTGGCCGCAGGCAGGGACGGCGGCTGGCAGCGTGGGCAGAATCGCGCGTCCGGTGTCCCCGGGGACAGAGCAGCCAGGCCGGGATGGCGGCCCCGCAGCTCTCGCAAAGGCCGTACCTGCCGCTGACCACCCGGCTAAGCGCCTCGTCAGTGTCGGCCAGCGCGCGCCGGGCCTCGATCGCACGGCGCAGCAGCTGCCGGAGCTTGCGCTTGCGCGGCGGGCCGGGCGGGGCCGCGGCGGTAACCGCGGCCGCCTCGTGGTAGGCCAGTGACAACTCGGTGACTTCCTGCAGGCGGGCCCGCCACTGGGCCTCCAGCGGCGCCCGCCATACCGGCCCGCGGGCAGGGCTCGAGGCTGCCTGGACGCCCGGGGCGGCCTGCCGTTCTCGCGTGGTCATGGTCAGGTGGCCGGCAGCGTGCCGAGCGTGACCGGGACGGTGTGCGCCTGGCCCGACCGGGTGATCGTGACCTCGACCCGCTGGCCGGGGTCGGCGGCGGCCAGCGCCGACAGCAGCGCGTTTCCGCGTCCGGCGTCGGGGCCGGGCCAAGCTTGCTGATGACATCGCCGGCCCGCAGCCCGGCGCGCTCGGCCGCGCCGCCGGGGGTGACCGCGACGATCGCCGCCCCGCGCGCGGTCCCGTCCACGCTGGTGACCGTGGTGACCCGGGCGCCGAGGGCGGCCCGGTGCGAGTTCGTCACGTGCCCTGACTTGATGATCTGCCCGGCGATGTCGCGGGCCAGGTTGGACGGTATGGCGAAGCCGATGCCCTGCGCCTGGCCACCGCCTGCGGGCTGACCGCCGCCAGCGTCGGGATGCCGATCACGTGGCCGGTGGCGGTCACCAGCGCCCCACCGCTGTTGCCGGGGTTGATCGGCGCGCTGGTCTGGATCGCGTCCGGCAGCGCCGCGGCGGTCGTGCTGGCCGTGGTCGGCTCGATCACCGCCCGGCCGGTCGCGGAGATGATGCCCTCAGTGACGCTGCCGGCCAGGCCAAGCGGGTTGCCGACCGCGAGCACCACGTCGCCGGCCTGGGCGTTGCTGGAATCGCCGAATGTGGCCGGGGTCAGGCCCGCCGGGTTCTCGGCCCGGATCACCGCCAGGTCGCCCTGGGGATAGGTGCCCACCAGGCGCGCCGGTCGGGCCGAGGGGTCACCGGCCCGCTGGACCTGAAGCGAGGTGGCCTGCCCGGCGACGTAGGCGTACGTGACGATATTGCCGGCCCGGTCGAGCACCACACCGGAGCCAAGCCCGTCGGCGGTGCCGATCAGCACGACCGACGGCAGCACCGCGCGGACCGCTGCGGCGTAGCTCGCCACGGCGTTGCCGCTGGCGGGCGGCGCAGCGGCGCAGTCGCCGCGCCGGACGCCGTGGGGCTGACGGCGGGCTGCGCGGCCGCGGCGGAACAGGCGGCAACCGTGCCGCCGGTCGCCACGGCCATCGCCGCAGCGACCCGCGACCGCCGCAGCCGGTCTGTCACTCTCATTTCTCGTGCTCCTCGATTGGCTGAGGCCAGATCGCACCAGCGACTGGCACGCTGCGTTCTGGAACAGGGCGGTTGTGCACAAGCGGTGCTGCGGCTGTGGTGACGGTGTGAAGGAACGGCGGCCCGGGCCGCTGCGGCACAGGTCAGGCCCGGGGCAGAGTGAGGATGAGCTGTGCGCCGCGACCTGGCTCGCTGCGGGCCTGCAGCGAGCCCCCGTGGGCGTTGGCCAGTTCGGCGGCCACGGCCAGGCCGATCCCGCTCCCGAGATGTGCGCCGCGGCGCGCCCCCGCCAGAACCGGTCGAAGATCCACGGCAGCTCATCGGCGGGGATGCCGGGCCCGGTGTCGGTGACCTGCAAGACGGCTTCGGCTCCCGCCGGGGCGGTCCCGCAGGGTGACCTGGCCGCCGGAGGGGGTGAACTTCAGCGCGTTGGTGAGCAGGTTGGTGACGACCTGATGGAGCCTGCCCCCGTCCGCGAGCACGCTCACGGGAGCGAGCCGCCGCTCCAGGGCGATGCCCGGCCGTTTCGAACCGGCCCGCAGGCTTTCCGCGGCGTCTCGGCGGCGATCCCGGCCAGGTCCTCCCGGCTCAGCGTCAGTTGCAGCGCGGCCGCATCGGCCGCGGCCAGGGTCTGCAGGTCGCCGACCATCCGGGCCAGCCGCAGCACCTCATCCCGCAGCAGCGACGCGAGCTGCCCTGGGGTCGGCTCGGTCACCCCGTCCAGCAGCGCCTCGTGACCGGCCTGCAGGACCGCGATCGGCGTCCGCAGCTCGTGGGCCACGTCGGCGACCCAGGTCGCGGCGGAGCTGCTCCTGCCGGTCCAGCGTGTCGGCCATCAGGTCGAAGGCGGTCGCTAGCTCGCCGATCTCCCCCGGGGCCCGGATCGGCCCGACGCGGGCCGCGCGATCGCCCTGGCCCATCGCCCGCGTGACGGCGATCAGCCGTTCCACCGGGCGGGTGATCCGCCGCGCCACGGCCAGGCCGGTGAGCAACGCGAGCAGCGCCGGCCGACCCAGGCGGCCCCCGCGATGGCGCGCCAGAGCGCGGTCCGCAGGGCCGCATCCGCGGCGCCCAGCCAGTACCGGGAAACCGGACGACGGCCTGGCCGACCGGCTGGCCCCGGACCACGACTGGGCGGCTGAGCTGCGGGCTCGATGCGTGCTGGGAGAACCGCTGGGACACCGCGGCGATCCGCCCAGCGTGGTCCCGCACCTGCACGTCGGCGCCGGTGCGGGCGGCCAGGTCGAGCACAGGGTTGAGGTCCGCGCCCGCCCAGGAATTGGTGCGGTCCCACGCCGCCCCGGCGGCCACCGTGATCGCACTGGCCAGGTTGGACCGCTGCCGGCTGGCCAGGTCCGGACATCCGCGGCGGTGAACGCCGCCGCGAGCCCGGCGAGCAGCGCCACCGCGGCCAGCGCGACCCCGACGAACGCCAGGGCCAGCCGCAGGCCGAGCGGTCGCTCCGGGCGCCAGGGCGCCTGGGCCCGGCGTCAGCCATCGCGGGCCAGCCCCAGGCGGTAGCCGCCGCCCAGGACGGCGGTCTGCAGCGATCCGCGGATTGCCGGGATCGTCCTCGATCTTGCGGCGCAGGTTCTTCACGTGCGAGTCCACGGTGCGCTCATACCCTTCGAACTCGTAGCCACGGACCCGGTTGATCAGCTCGAACCGGGAGTAAACCCGGCCGGGCACCGTGGCCAGCGCCAGCAGCAGGCCCCATTCGGTCGGAGTGAGGTCAACGGGCGCGCCGCGGACCACGACCGCACGCCGTGGCTCGTCGATGACGAGCTCGTCACCGCCGTAGCTGGCCACCCCCTGCTCGGCAGCCGCGCCGCCGCCGCCGCGCCGCAGGATCGCCTGAACCCGGAGCACCAGCTCCCGCGGGCTGAACGGCTTGGTGACGTAGTCGTCCGCGCCCAGCTCCAGGCCGCGTATCCGGTCCTCTTCGCTGCTCTTGGCGGTGAGCATCAGCACCGGGACGCCGCGCCTCGGCCCGCAGCTCCCTGGCCACCGTCTCCCCGGGGATGTCGGGCAGGCCGAGGTCCAGTACGACCAGATCGGGGGACGCGGAGGCGGCGAGGCTGAGCGCCTCCGCCCCGGAACCGGTGGACAGCACGGTGAACCCGGCCCGTTCCAGGTAGGAGCGCACCAGGTCCCGCAGCTTGCGCTCGTCCTCGACCAGCAGCACCGTCGCGGCCATCACGCTCACGCATCCTTCCCGGGCCGGCCCGGCCGACCCCGGCCCGGCATCTCCACACCGTCACCACGACAGTTTCACCCGCCCGGCACGGCTGTGCCATTAAGTGGTGCCTGGTAACAGCGAGAAAAGGACTACGGCAGTGACGGGAAGTGACCTGATCGTACTCGCCCCATGGGTCATCTTCGGGGCCGTGCTGGGCGCCATCTGCGCCCGGCTGTACGTGGGCAGGTCCCGTGCCCGCCGCCGGCGGGGCCTCCACCGCCCGGAGCGGGGCCGGCCCGGGGCCGCGTCATGCGACTCCCTGTGCCAACCACAGTCAGCGTCACGCCGCAGCCGCCTGGCCGAACGCCGCATCGCTCCGCGCTGCGGCTTCCCGGCGGCGAGACTCTGCCGACCCCGGGGGTAAGCCCCCGGACCCCCATGCCTCCCGAAGCCAGCGCGTTGTTGTCCAGCGCGCCTCCGGCACGACGTCCCGCGAGGGAGGCCAGGAAAAAGTGAGCGATCCCGCCGCCACCGCGATCGCGGTGCTCGCGGCGCTGGGCGCCGCAGGCTCGTTTGGCGTGGCCGCCGCGCTGCAGCACCGGCAGGCTCAGCTCGCGCCGAAGTCGGCCGACCTGTCCTTCCGGTTGCTTGCCCGGCTGGCCGGCCGCCCGCTCTCGCTGGCCGGCATCGTGCTCGCCGCCGTCGCCTACGGCCTGCAGGCCCTGGCCCTGGCGTTCGGCCCGCTCTCGCTGGTCGCCCCGATCGTGGCGACGGATCTGCTGTTCGCGCTGCCGGTCGCGGCGAGATACTCACGGCCGCTGCGGGCGCGGGACTGGCTCGGCTGCGTGCTCGCGGCCGGTGGGATAGCCGCGTTCCTGGCTGCCGCGCCACCGTCGTCCGGCCGGTCCGATGCCCCGCCGCGGGACTGGCTGCTGGCCTTCGCCAGCGTGGCACTGGTCTGCGTGCTGGCGCTGAGCGCGGGCCGGCTGGCGCGGCGGCCCTGCCCGCGCGGCCCTGACGGCCACCGCCGCCGGCGCCGTGTTCGGCCTCACCGCCGCGGTGACGCTGAGCCTCACCCGGCTGGTGCGCGCCGTCGGCCCCGGCGCCACGCTGGCGCACTGGCAGCCCTGGGCCTTGTTGGCGCTCGGCCTGGCGGGGCTGCGTGTTGTCGGCGAACGCCTTCCAGGCCGGGGCGCTGGCCGCCAGCCTGCCGGTCATGGACACGGTCGAGCCCGCGTGCGGGGTACTGCTCGGCACCCTGCTCTTCGGCGAGCGCCTCGCCGCCTCCCCGGCGGGGATCGCGGTGCAACTGGCCGGCGCCGCGGCGGCTATCGGCGGAATCACGTTGCTCGGCAGGTACGCGGGCACCGCGGCGATTCGTAGCTCAGCTAATCAAGATCATCTTGTGGCGGGCGCCCGCGCTGCCCGCCGGGACAGCCGGCGTCCCGCGCGGACAACCAGCGTCCAGCCCTGGAGGGGAGGGCGCTGCGGTGACCGGGCTCTCGCATCTGGGCGTTTCGTCCCTGATCTCCTACTTCATCGCCGTCCTGCTGCCGGCGTTCGACGCGCTGATCCCGCTGCTGCCCAGCGAGACCGCGGTGATCGCGCTCGGCGTCGCCACCGCGGGCAGCGCGGATCCCAGGGCCGCCGTGCTCGTCGCGCTGGCGGCGTTCGGCGCGTTCCTCGGGGACAACGCGGCCTACCTGCTCGGCCGGCGCTTCGGCCCCGCCGCCGCGCCGCGGGTCTTCGCCGGGGAGCGCGGCGCGCACAGGCGGGCTGGGCGGAGCGGTCGCTGCACCGCTTCGGCGCGCGCATCATCATCGGCTGCCGCTTCATTCCCGGCGGGCGCACCGCCATCACGCTGACCTGCGGCCTGGTCGGCTATCCACGGCGCCGTTTCGTCGTGGCGACCGCCTTCGCCGCGGTGATCTGGGCGAGCTATGCCTTCTTCATCGGCCGTCTGGGCGGCAAGGCGTTCGAAGACCGGCCGTGGGTGGGGCTGTTGCTCGCGCTGGGGCTGACCGTCGTGATCAGCGTGCTGATCGAGGCGGCTACGGCGAGCCTGGATCTGGCGCCGCAGCAGGCAGCAGCGCGCCCGTACCCCGGAGCAAGCCGGTGCGGAGGAACGCACCCAAGCACCCGCCCCGCCCCGGTGCGCCCGGCGGGCACTGCCGCGCTGGGCCTGACCGAGCAAAGAGACAGCCGATGACGGGCACGCCGGCATGGGCGTGGGCGGCGGCCGTGGGCGTGATCCTCGGCCTGCTGGCCGTTGACCTGGCGATGGCCCGGGGCCAGCCGACGATGCGGCGCGCGGTGCTGGTCAGCGCCGGGTGGGTGGCCGCGGCGGTCGCGTTCGGTGGCGTCCTCCTCGCCTGGCGCGGCGGCGCGGCGGGGCAGGAGTACTTCACCGCCTACCTGGTCGAGAAGGCGCTCAGCATCGACAACGTCTTCGTGTTCGCGCTGCTGTTCCAGGCGTTCGCCGTGCCCGGCGCCTACCAGCACCGGGTGCTGTTCGCCGGCGTCCTCGGCGCCCTCGTGCTGCGGGCCGGCTTCATCGCGGCGGGCGCGACGCTGCTGGAGCACCTGAGCTGGGCCGGGTACCTGTTCGGCGGGCTGCTGATCGTCGCGGCGCTGCGCATGGCGCGGGGCGGCGTGCACGTCAACACCAGGCACGGCCTCATCCTGCGCGCCTTGCGCCGGGTCATGCCAGTCAGCGAGGACTACGACGGCGGGCGGTTCCTGACCAGGCTGGACGGCAGGCTTGCCGCGACCCCGCTGCTTGCTGTGCTGGTCGTCATCGAGGCGACCGACGTGATCTTCGCGGCCGATTCGATTCCGGCGGCGCTCGGGGTCACGACCGATATGTTCCTGGTCTTCACCTCCAACGCGTTCGCGGTGCTCGGGCTGCGCGCCCTGTACTTCGTGCTGGCCGGCGCGATGACGCGGATTGGCTACCTCACCCAGGGCCTGACCGCCTTGCTCGCTTTCATCGGGGTGAAAATGCTCCTCGCGGGCGTGCTGCACATCCCGGCCGCGGTGAGCCTCGGCGTGATCGCCGCGATCATTGCCACGGCGGTGCTGCTGAGCGCCTGGCAGCGGCGCCGCCAGGCGGGCCGGCTGCGCGTCCACACGATCTGCACACCGGTTGCGCCGGGCCTGCACCTCGCCCAGCTGTGCTGGAAGCCAGCACCAGGCAGGTGGCCACGGAGGGCGGACAACAGGACGCCGCGCCGACGGCGGAAGCGACTGCACGCCCGGCCGTAACCGCAGTCGCGAAGTAACAGCTCCTGTGGGCTGAACCAGCCTGGGCTTGCCACCCGCGCGTCAGGGGGCCGCGCGGGTGGCATCAGCCTGTTCTCTTTGCCCCGGGCCTTACGGCGAGTACGGGGCGTGCGATCCGCCGGGCAGAGTGAACTATCTGCGCCCGCTGATCGTTGATCTACATAGACAGGGGAACGATATGGGGGTCGCGGTGATTGGCACGGGCAAGGCCGCGAAAGCGGACGCGGCGTACATCGACCCGGCAAAGACCCTGCGCCAAGCGGGTCACCTGATGCGCGAACTGGGGGTCGCGGCCCTTGTGGTCCGCGCGGAGAACGGCGAGGTCCGCGGGACCATCAGCCGGGACATGGTGGTCAGGAGCATCGCCGCGGGCGGCGATCCAAAGACGGTCACCGTGGGGGAGGTCGCGTCCGCCGGGGCGGCTCATCGCCGCGCGCCGGCCCGCTCGGCCGGCGCCGGGGTCACGCGGCGCCATCACAGCCCTGACCCGGTCGGCCACCATATGAACTGGGAGGACATGGGCCCGGCGCCGCGTGGCCCTGGGTGGCGCTGATCACCGACGAACTTACCGGCACTAGAGCCTGGGCGAGCAACAGCCCTGGCCAGGTCGCCTGAATAGCCGATCGCTTTCAAAGGGAAACTGCGGACAACCCCTGCATTTCACCCGCGAATTGCGCACACAGTGCTTTATCGCCATATCGCACGGCAGAGCGCGGACAACCTAACCAGGAGGCTAGCCTAGAGATCTTCAGGTTCGGGCCCGCTGATCAGCCCCTTGACGACGCGCCTGATCTGCCCGAGCCATGGCCGCCAGCGGCGGCAGCCCGGACAAAGCGAGCACTCCGTTCCGCGCCGCATCGTGTCGCACAGGCACAATCGGCCGGCGACTTGCTCCCCATTTGTTTTGGCCTGCACCCTCGCCCCGACGTGGGGGACAACCAATGGCCAGCGTAAGTATCTGCCAAGCCATTTGTCCAGCGCTCGAGCCTGGTGTCATGAATCAACTACGCTCTGTAGATTCTGCGAGATCACCGCTCTGGCGCGGGCCGCCCGGGCAAGGCTTGCCGCTACCGCGCCCACCACCGCCCCGCGGATCAGGAGGCGAGACGCCCATGGCATCCGAGAATCTCGGTGATCAGTACATGGCCACCGTCGGCACCAGCTATCTCCTCAGATTCGAGGAGGACACTCTGCGGGAACGGAGGCTGCCGATGCGGGTGATCATCGAGCTCGTCGGCACCTTCATGCTCGTCACAGTGGCCGCAGGCGCCCGCCGAGTGACCCGCACGGGCAGGCGATACGCGCCCGGCGGGCGTGATCGCTCAGGACGAACACGCAGGGGAAATATCTGACGGCTCTTCTTTCTTGAGTGTAGTTGACTCAAGCTTTTGGAGGCGTTCATGAGCGAGACGCTCACCCTGCCGGTGCTGCCCTTGGCCGACGAGGTGGTGCTGCCCGGCATGGTGGTTCCGATCGAGCTTTCGGACCAAGACGTCCGTGGCGCCATCGAGGCAGCGCGCAACAAGGGGCTGGGGCGCGGCCCTGGCATCCGTTCCGAAGACAAGCCGCAGGTCCTGCTGGTGCCGAGGCTCGGCGAGCGCGGCCTGGCGGCCGTGGGCACGCTGGCTGTCGTGGAGCAGGTCGGCAGGCTGCCCGGTGGTGAGCCGGGCGCCGTCGTCCGCGGCGTGACGCGGGTCCGGATCGGCTCGGGCACGACCGGCCCCGGCGCGGCGCTGTGGGTCGAGGGCGCCGTGATCGAGGAGACCGGCCACGGCGCGCGCGCCGCGGAACTGGCCAAGGAGTACAAGGCCCTGGTCATCGGCGTGCTCGGCAAGCGCGGGGCATGGCAGGTCATCGATATGTTCGAGCAGCTCGATGACCCGTCCGCGATCGCCGACCGGGCCGGTTACGCGAGCTACCTGACCGCGGAGCAGAAGCTCACCTTGCTCGAGACCGCGGACCTGGTGCAGCGGCTGGAGCTGACCATCGGCTGGACCCGCGACCACCTCGCCGAGCTGGACGTCGCAGAGACCATCCGCAAGGACGTCACCGAGGGCATGGAGAAGCAGCAGAAGGAGTTCCTGCTACGCCAGCAGCTCGCCGCGGTGCGGAAGGAGCTCAACGAGCTGACCGGAGACGGCGACAGCGAGGAGGACGACTACCGGGCCCGGGTCGAGGCTGCCAACCTGCCGGAGAAGGTACACGAGGCGGCGCTCAAGGAGGTCGGCAGGCTGGAGCGGACCCCGGACGCGTCCCCGGAGACAGGGTCGATCCGCACCTGGCTGGACACCATCCTGGAAATGCCCTGGAACAAGCGCACCGAGGATGCCTACGACATCGCCGGCGCGCGGCAGATCCTGGACGAGGACCACACCGGGCTGGACGACGTGAAGGAGCGGATCGTCGAGTACCTCGCTGTGCGCAAGCGCCGCGAGGATCGTGGGCTCGGCGTCATCGGCGGCCGCCGCAGCGGCGCCGTGCTGGCGCTGGTCGGGCCGCCCGGGGTCGGCAAGACCTCATTGGGCGAGTCGGTAGCGCGGGCGATGGGCCGCAAGTTCGTCCGGGTCGCGCTCGGCGGGATCCGGGACGAGGCGGAAATCCGCGGGCACCGGCGCACCTACGTCGGGGCGCTGCCCGGCCGGATCGTCCGGGCCATCCGCGAGGGGGGCACGATGAACCCGGTCGTGCTGCTCGACGAGGTGGACAAGATCGGCGCCGACTACCGCGGCGACCCGGCGGCGGCGCTGCTTGAGGTCCTCGACCCGGCGCAGAACCACACCTTCCGCGACCACTACCTGGAGGTCAACCTCGACCTTTCCGACGTGGTGTTCCTGGCCACGGCCAACGTGCTCGAAGGCATCCCGGGCCCGCTGCTGGACCGGATGGAGCTGGTCCAGCTCGACGGGTACACCGAGGACGAGAAGGTGCTCATCGCGCGGGACCACCTGCTGCCCCGGCAGCTGTCCAAGGCCGGCCTGGAAAGCGCCGAGGTGACCCTGGCCGAGGACGCGCTGCACCTGATGGCGTCGGAGTACACCCGCGAGGCCGGCGTCCGGTCGCTGGAGCGGTCGATCGCGCGGGTGCTGCGCAAGGTCGCGGCCAAGGCCGCGGTGGACCCGGCCGCGCTGCCGGTCCAGGTCACCGTCGCCAACCTGCGCGACTACCTGGGACGGCCGCGGTTCACGCCGGAAACGAACCTGGCGTCGGTCGAGCGGCGGACCGCGGTGCCCGGCGTGGCGACCGGGCTCGCGGTGACCGGCACCGGCGGCGACGTGCTGTACATCGAGGCCTCGCTGGCTGACCTGGAGACCGGGTCGACCGGGGTAACCCTCACCGGGCAGCTCGGCGACGTCATGAAGGAGTCGGCCCAGATCGCGCTGTCCTACCTGCGATCCCACGGCGCCGAGCTCGAGCTGCCGGTTTCCGACCTCAAGGATCGCGGTGTGCACGTCCACGTGCAGGCCGGCGCGGTCCCCAAGGACGGTCCCAGCGCAGGCGTAACGATGACGACGGCGCTGGCCTCGCTCCTGTCCGGACGGCCGGTCCGCCCGGATGTGGCGATGACTGGCGAGGTGTCGCTCACCGGCCGGGTGCTGCCGATCGGCGGGGTGAAGCAGAAGCTGCTGGCCGCGCACCGGGCGGGTGTGACCACGGTGCTGATCCCGCAGCGCAACGAGCCGGACCTGGACGACGTGCCCGCGGAGGTGCTCGCCAAGCTGGCCGTGCACCCGGTGAGCGACGTGCGCGAGGTGCTGGAGCTGGCCCTGGCGCCAGCCGGCGCCGCGGACTCGGCGCCGATCGCGGCCTGAGGCGGAATCCGGCCGCCACGCCAACCCGCCCCGGCCGCGCCGGGGCGGGTTCGCGTATCCGTGGGCCCGGCCGATTATGCGTGCCGGTCAGGCCCTGGCCACAATGGTTTTCCGGCAAGATCATAGATGCGCTGAGCTAATGGCGGCTGGGACGGATCGCGCGCGGCGCGGGAGGGAAGGCGCACATGCTAGGTCAGATTCCAACCGGTGACATCCACCATCTGCGACTCACGGTGACCGACCTGGAGCGGAGCCGGCAGTTCTACACCAGCCTGCTGGGCTTCCAGGTCGCGGTGGAGTCGCCGCCAGACGACGACCCGTCGGCGGCCGAGGTCTTCAAGATTCTCTTTGGCGGGATAGTCATGATCCGCGGCAACCTGCTCCTGGGCCTGCGGCCGATGGCGCCGCCAGGGGACCACTTCGATCCCGACCGGGTGGGCCTCGACCATCTCAGCTTTGGCGTCCCCAGCCGCGACGACCTGGAGCAGGCGGCAGGGCTCTTCGACGAGCAGGGCGTGCCGCACGGCGCGATCACCACCTTGGCCGGGTTCAGCATCGACGTGCTCCCATTCGAAGACCCGGACGGTGTCCAGCTCGAACTCACCGCGCCTTCAGCACAGGCCTGACGCCCGGCTCGGCAGGGCGCTGGCGTCAGGCCTGAAATGTGAAGTTACTCGCCGGTTGACAGCGCCCGCGGGTTGCCCGAACCTGGAGCGATGACCGCTGGGCCGGACACTCAATCCGCCGACGGGCTCGGGGCGCCGTCGGCCGGAATCTCCCGGTGGACGGACCTGACCGGCCCCGTCCGGTACCTCGACTTCGGCGGCCCGGCTGACGGTCCGGTCATCGTCTGCGTGCACGGGCTCGGCGGCTCCGCAGTGAACTGGACGGCGATCTCGCCGCTGCTGACCGGAACCTGCCGGGTGCTGGCCCCGGACCTGGCCGGGCATGGCCTGACCCAGTCCCTCGGCCGCGGCACGGACGTGGCGTCGAATCGGGCGCTGCTGCACCGGTTCATCCGCTCGGTGGCCGATGGCCCGGTGATCCTCATGGGCAATTCCATGGGCGGCATGATCTCCCTGCTCGAAGCGAGTGCGGCCCCGGCGTCGGTGGCGGGCCTGGTGCTTCTGGACCCGGCCCTGCCGGTCGTGGCCGCGCGGCCGGACCCGATCGTCACCACCATGTTCGCGCTGTACCTCACACCCGGGCTGCGCCGGGTAATGCAGTCCCGGCGCCGTCAGGCGCCCGCCGACCTGGTCGCCAGCATTTTGCGGCTGTGCTGCGCGGACCCCTCACTGGTCCCGGCCGACGTGATCGCCAGGCACGTCGAGGTCGCCGGCCAGCGGGCCGGGTTCCCGGGTATCGAGTCCGACTTCGCCCAGGCGGTGCGCTCGGTCGTGCGCACCGTGGGCTACCCCCACGGCCGCGCCTACCGGCGGCGGATCGGCACGGTCACCTGCCCGGTGCTGTTGATTCACGGCGCCGAGGACCGCCTGGTCCCGGTCGCTGCGGCGCGCGCGGCCGCCCGCGCCAACCCCGCCTGGTCGGTGCGTGAATTCCCCGCCGTCGGGCACGTGCCGCAACTGGAAGTGCCACGGCAAACGGCGGACGCGATCCTGGCCTGGCTCGGTTCGGCAGGTCAGTGCGCGGCCCGCGCAGCGCAGCCGCCTGCCGGGGCGTGACCTGTGATGTAACCGCATCGATACGCGTGGCGCGTTACGACCATGGACGGGGGGAATCTATGTTTAAGACCTGCACCCTTAATGCCGGGCGAGGCTGACCGGGCAGTGCAGAAGTCTGCACCCAGGAGGTGCACGTGGGCCTGAAAGCGGTGCGCGGACGTTCCACCCCACGGGTGGGACTGGTGCTCGGAGCGGGCGGCGTGCTGGGAGCGGCATGGATGACCGGGGCCTTGCCCGCACTACAGGAGCGCTTGCCCTGCCCGCTTGGCGAGGTGGACCTCATCGTCGGGACCAGCGCGGGCAGCGTTATCGCCGCCGCGCTGCGCTGCGGGATCAGCATCGACGAGATGATCGCCCACCAGCGTGGTGAGGCCGTCGGGCCGCTGGGGGACTCCGCCGTGGATCAGCTCACCGGGGGCCCCTGGCCTCCGGCGCCGCAGCTGCGGCTCGGATCGGCCCGGCTGATGCTGGCCATGCTGCTGACCCCGCACCGGGTGCACCCGACCGTGGGCGCCAGCGCCTGGCTGCCGCTGGGCCGGGCCAATCACGCTGCGCTCCGGGATATGGTGCACGCCCTGCACTGCCACTCCTTCGGCCTGCCCGCGACCGGCGAACCACCATCCGACTGGGTCGGCGGCGAGACCTGGATCGTGGCCGTGGATTACGACTCCGGGCGGCGGGCTGTCTTTGGCCGGCCCGCCGCCCCGCCCGCCCGGCTGGCCGACGCCGTCGTCGCCTCGTGCTCCATTCCCGGCTGGTTCGAGCCGGCGGTGATCGGCGGGCGCCGCTACGTTGACGGCGGCGTGCGGTCGCCGACCTCGCTGGGGATGATGGCCCGGGCCGGTGTCGATGAGGTCTTCGTCCTCGCCCCGATGGCCAGCCTGGTAGCGGGCCGGCCGTGGATGCCGCATGAGCGGCTGGAACGGCAACTCCGGGCCCTGATCACCATGACGATGCTGCGTGAGGTGCGCACGCTGCGCGCGGCAGGCATCGGCGTCACCGTGCTCACCCCCGGGCCGGAGGATTTGGCCGTCATGGGCGTGAACCTGATGGATCCGCGGCGCCGCCGGCTGGTGTTCGAGACGTCACTGGCCACCTCGGCGGCCGCGCTCGCGAGCGCGGCCGGGGTCGTGACCGAAGCGGTGGCGTGACGCGCCGCCGGGTGGCCCCGCCTCATTCCATCCGGTCGAGTATCTGCCGTACCAGGTCCATCGATGTATGCGGGTGCAGGAAGGCGAACCTGGCGACGGTCTCGCCTTCCCATGCCGACGGAGGCAGGAACGCCACCTGGTCGGCCAGCAACCGGTCCGCCCAGTCGGTGTACTGCGGCGCCGTCCAGCCGCGGCGGTGGAACAGCACGATACCGAGGTCCGGCTCGCGGATGAGTTCCAGGTAACTGCGCCTGGCGATCTCCGCGGCGGCTTCGGAGGCCAGGCGGATCGCCGCCTCGATTGCCTCGCCGTAGGCCCTGGCCCCGTGGACCGACAGGGAAAACCATAGTGGCAAGCCGCGCGCGCGCCGGGTGAGATGGTAGGCGTAGTCGGTCGGGTTCCAGTCCGCAGGCTCGTCGTGGATCACATCGAGGTACGAAGCGTCCTGCCGGTGCACCGACCGGGCAAGCGCCGGGTCGCGGTACAGCAGCGCCGCGCAGTCGAACGGGGCGAACAGCCACTTGTGCGGGTCCAGAACGAAGGAGTCGGCGTGCTCGATGCCGTCGTAGGCGCGCCGGACGCTCGGGGCGAACAGCCCGGCGCCACCGTAGGCGCCGTCGACGTGGAACCACAGGCCGTAGTCGCGAGCGATCTCCGCCGCGCCGGCCAGGTCGTCGATGATGCCCGCGTTGGTGGTGCCAGCGGTGGCGACGACCGTGGCCAGTGAGGAGGGGTCACCGTCGGCCTCGATGGCCGCCCGTAGCGCGGCGCCGGTCAGCCGGTGGTCGCTGGTCGTCACGATCAGCGCGCCCATCTCCAAAATCCGGAGCGTGTTCCCGATCGAGGAGTGCGCGTCGGCGCTGACCACCGCGCGGAACCGGTGTCCCCGTGCCTCGCCGACCCGGCGTTTGGCCACCTCCCGGGCGACCATCAGCGCCGACAGGTTGGCCGCGGAACCGCCGGAGACGAAACACCCGCCGGCCGGCCCGGGCAGCCCAGCCCGGTCGGCGATCAAGCGAAGCACAAGGTTCTCCGCGTGGATCGCCCCGGAGGCCTCCAGCCAGGAGATGCCCTGGATGGAAGCGCAGGAGACGAGCATGTCGAACAGCAGGGCGGCCTTGGTGGGTGCGGCCGGGATGAAGCCGAGGAACCGCGGGCTGTCCGCGGAGATCACCCCCGGGGCCAGGACCGATGCGTAGGCGCCCAGCACCTGGTCCGGGTTGTGCTGTTCCTCGCCGGGCAGTCCGTTCAGCAGAGCATCGAACTCGGCGGAGTTCCGGCTGCATCCGTCGAGGGGGACCGGGTCCAGCCGTAGCCGGTTCTCCGCGTACGCCAGGACCGAACGGATCATCTGCTCGGTCGTCGGGTCCACACTGTGCATGGGCGAAACCTAGTGCACCAACTGACAGGATGTCTGCGTGGCGGTGCGCGCGAAGCCAGGGGAGCGGTGCGCCGGAGACAGCGAGGAGGTGGCACGCTGAGGTTTCACCGGCTGCGGGTGCTGCGCCGCCTGCCTCATCCCGGGCGCGGTTTCACCCAGGGCCTGATAGTCGCCGAGGGCACGGTATGGGAGAGCACCGGCGGGTACGGGGAGTCCGCGTTGCACCGGTACGAACTCGGCGCGCAGCTTCCCGAGGGGCGCGCTCCGCTGCCACCGGAACTGTTCGGCGAGGGCATTTGCCGCATCGATGCGCACCTGTGGCAGCTGACGTGGCGGGAGCGCGTCGCCCTGCGCTGGGATGCGCGCAGCCTGGGCCTGCTCGGCACGATCCCGTTCAACCGCGAGGGATGGGGGATCTGCGCCGCGGAGGGCTACGTGCTGACCAGCGACGGCACCAGCGAGCTGGTCCGCCGCGACCCAGCCACGCTGGCGCCGCTGGAGGTGATCCGGGTCCGCCTCGACGGCGAGCGCGTGATGGACCTCAACGACCTCGAGTGGGCCGCGGGGCGGGTGTGGGCGAACCTGCTCGGCAAGCGGTACCTGGTAGGCATCGACCCGGGCAGCGGCGAGGTCACCGACCTGGTGGATGCCAAGGCGGTGATGGAGCGGCACTGGGGTGACCCGGAAGCGGTGCTCAACGGCGTCGCGGCGCTGCCTGGCGACGGGGAGTTCCTGCTCACCGGCAAGAGCTGGCGGTCCATGTACCACGTCCGGCTGGCCGAGGACCGCCCGCGCAAGCAACCGGCCAGCCTGCTTGCCGACTGAGAGGAGGGTCGCGGCACGCCGCAGCCGCCGGGCCGAACGCCGAGGACCCGAAGCGCCGCAGCGGTGTCCCGGCGGCGAGGACACGCCTCCCACTCCGCTTGTCTTGCGCGCCTCCGGCACGACCAAGCGCAAACGCTGGCTGGCGCGCCTTCGGCACGACGTCCCGCGAGGGAGGCCATGAAACGGCTAGGCGCGGTACTCGCGCCCGGTCAGCTCCAGGAAGACATCCTCCAGCGTGGCGCCCGACACCCGGAGCCCGGCCAGCGCGTTGTGGCGTGCCAGCCCGCCTAGGACGTCCGCCGGATCACGGGTCGCGATGGTCAGCGATACGCCGTCGTCGGTGACGCTGTCAATCGCGCCCTGACCCGGCCCGGCGATGGCCCGCGCCTCCGCCGGGGACAGCAGGCCCGATTCCACACTGATCCGCAGCGGCTGATCCAGTTCCCGGATCAGCGCAGCGGGCGGCCCGGTCTTGAGGATCTTCCCGTGATCCATGATCGCGACCCGGTTGCACAGGGACTCCGCCTCGTCCATGTGGTGGGTGGTGAGCACCACGGTGCGGCCCTCCGCGCTGATCTTCCGCAGCAGGTCCCACAGGTTCCGCCGGGCCTGGGGATCCAGCGCCCCGGTGGGCTCGTCCAGGAACAGAACTTGGGGGTCGTGCACCAGGGCGCAGGCGATGGACAGCCGCTGGGCCTGCCCCCCGGACAGCTTCTCGGTCCGGGTGCCGCCCTTCTCCTCCAGCCCGACCACGCCGAGCATGGTGTCCGCGCGCTGGGCGCTGACCCCGTATAGGGAGGCAAACGTGCGCAACTGCTCGCGCGCGGTGAGCTGCTCGAAGAACGAGGACGCCTGCAACTGCACGCCGATCAGCGGCAGCAGTGACGGGTCCCGCGGCCACGGCCGCTTGCCGAGCACGGTGACCTCGCCGCCGTCCGGTTCGCGCAGGCCCTCGATGATCTCCAGGGTGGTGGTCTTGCCGGCCCCGTTCGGGCCCAGGATCCCGAAGAACTCGCCCCGGTCCACCTCAAACGTCACGCCGTCCACGGCGAGCACCTTGCCGTAGGACTTGCGCAGGTCACGCACGGAGATCGTGGCAGGCATGCGCGCCACCATAACAGGACAGCACGTGTGATCCGGCACCGTGCTGGCCCAGGGGCGACCCCTGGAGCCGCCCGATGGCCTCAGTGCCCGGCGGCTCCGTCGGGCGGCACCGGGCCCGGCCGGCCTGGGGGGGCGACTCCCTTGGCCCCCGCCGCTGGCATGGCGGCCTGGCTGGCGGCCGGCACGGGCTGGGGCGGAGTCAGGACCGCCGGTTCCTGGCGGTGCTCCGGCGGTTCCATCCCGAGCACCCGGTAGACGGCGTCCCCGTCCACGGTCTCCTGCTCCAGCAGCAAATCCACCACGCGCCCCAGCTCGGCCCGATGCGCCCGGAGCAGGCTGACCGCCCGCTCCTCGGCCTCGCGCAGCAGCCGGGCGACCTCGCTGTCGATCTCCGCCTGGGTGGCCTCGGCGAAGGGGCGGCTGGACATGCCCGGCCCGCCGCCGCCGAGGAACACCGAGCCGCCTTCCGGGTAGCCGACCGGGCCAATGGTGGGGGACAGCCCGAACTCGCGGACCATCTTGACGGCGAGGTCGGTCGCCGAGGCCAGGTCGTTGGCCGCGCCGGTCGATCCCTGGCCGAACTCGACCAGTTCGGCGGCGCGCCCGCCCAGCCGGACGGCCAGGGTCTGGTTCAGGTAGTCCTCGCTGTACAGGTGCCGTTCGACCAGTGGCAACTGCTGCGTCACGCCGAGCGTCTGGCCGGCCGGCAGGATGGTCACCTTGGCCACCGGGTCGGCGCGCGGGGACAGCGCGGCGACCAGGGCGTGCCCCGTCTCGTGCACGGCCACCGCGTGCTTCTCCTCGGGGAGCAGCACGTTGGAGCCTTCCCGACGGCCAAGGATGATCCGGTCCCTGGCCGTGTCAAAGTCCTCGGCGGTGATCACCTCCCGCCCGCCACGGACCGCGTTGATGGCCGCCTCGTTGACCAGGTTGGCCAGGTCGGCCCCGGAGAAGCCCGGCGTGCCGCGGGCCACCACCTGGAGGTCCACGTCCGGGTCGAGCTTCTTGCCCCGGCAGTGCACCTTGAGAATGGCCTCCCGCTCGGCGAGGTTGGGCAGGGGGATGGTGATCTGGCGGTCGAACCTGCCGGGGCGCAGCAGTGCCGGGTCGAGGACCTCGGGCCGGTTCGTGGCGCCGATCACCACGATGCCCATGGCCGGGTCGAAGCCGTCCATCTCCGACAGCAACTGGTTGAGCGTCTGCTCCCGCTCGTCGTTGGCGACGACCGCCCCCGCGCCGGCCCGCCGCTGGCCTATGGCGTCGATCTCGTCGATGAAGATGATCGCCGGGGCGCGCTTGCGCGCCTCGCTGAACAGGTCCCGGACGCGCGCGGCGCCGACGCCGACGAACAGCTCCACGAAGCTGGAGCCCGCGACCGAGAAGAACGGCACCTCCGCCTCACCGGCCACCGCCCTGGCGATGAGCGTCTTTCCGGTTCCGGGCGGCCCGATCATGAGCACTCCGCGCGGCGGGGTGGCGCCGGCCCGCCGGTACCGGTCGGGATTGCGCAGGAAGTCCACCACCTCGACGATCTCCGCCTTGGCGCCGTCGTACCCGGCCACGTCGCTGAACCGCGTCTGCGGCCGCTCCGCGTCGAACACCTTCGCCCGGGACCGGCCGACCCCGAGCACGCCCTGCAATTGCCCGCCCGCGCCCCGCGATAGCCGTATCCACAGCCAGCCGAACAGCAGGAACGGCGAAAGCAGGAGTATCCAGGTCAGCACCTCGGAGCCGAACGAGGGGCCCGGCGTGCTGGCCGTGATCTCGACGTTCGCCTTCTGCAGGTCATCGAGCAGTGGCTGGCCGGCCTGGGTCGGGATGACCGTGTTGTACGTGGTCCCGTTCTTCAGCGTCCCGCTGGCCTCACCGTTCGAACCGAGCGTGACCGTCTTTACCTGCTGCGCGCTGACCTTGGACAGGAACTGCGAGTAGCTGAGGGTGACCTGGTTGGTGTGCACAGTAGGCAACACCAGCCACAGCGCGAGGAAGGCGATCAGCGCGATCGGCCAAAGCCAGTGCCGCCACCGCGGCGGTGATGGCGGGGCGGACGGCGCCGGCTTATCGCCCGGCGGCGGCGGCGTAGCTTGCTTACTCACAGCCCCTCCAACCACGAAACCCAGATCGCTGGTACCAGGCTAACCCTGGTCCTACGGCGTTTGCGTGACGGCGAAGGCTGACCCAGAACCGATGATAAGGCGGACGCCGAACGGCGTGAGCGTGACGGCGAGGGTTGGCCACGGTCCTAACGGGAGGACAACACCTCGGCGATCTTCGCGGCGGCGGCGGAAGGGTCGTCGGTGTCGTGCAGCACTTCCCCCCAGGACCAGCGGTAATACCATCGGAGGTGGCCCCGGTCGTCGGTACCGGGGGTGCAGCCGATGCTCTCGGCCAGCATCGTCGCGCCCGGCGCGAAGATGTGCAGAGCGGCTGGATAGCTAGTCTTCACCGTGGCGTGCAGTCCCCGGGTGTCAAGGGCTGTCGCCAGCCGGTGCAAGTGGTACGTGCGAGCGTGATCCCGTGCGCGGTCCACCGTCTCCTCTGCCGTGCTTTGCTGCTATCGGGGTAGCCAACATTGTTGGCGCTGGGTGTACCGGCTTGTCAACCCCGGGACGGGTAAGGCTGGTATCCCCCGCCCGCGTACGGGTCACGGCCGTAACCCGCGTCGTAACCGTTGGTGTAGCCGCCCGCGGAATGCCCGTCGGGGTAGGTGGACTGGCCCGGGTAGGCGTGCTGGGCATGGCCGTTGGCGTAGGGCGCCGCGCCCGCCGCCGGGAGCGGCGGCGCGGCCATCCCGGGGTTGGGCAGCGCCGGGTAGGCCGGGCTGGCGGGCTCGGCGTACCGCGCCGCCTCGTAGCTGGGCGGCGAGTAGCCGCCCAGCGGGTCGGCAACGTAGCCGCCGTCGCTCGCGCTGGGCCCGGCATGCTGGTAGGGGTTCCCGTAGGCGAGCGAGTGTCTCCCCTTAGCCGGTGCGGGAGGCGCGCTGTGCCACTGCTCCATCGGGGCCGCTGGCGGAGCGGCCTGGTAGGCATGGCCCGCGCCGACGTAGTCGGCGGCGGGATAGCCGCCGTTGCCATTCCCGTTGGGGTGGGCGGCGCCGTTACCGGGCCCAGCACCCCGGCCGCTGGGCTTGGCGTGCTTCCTGGAACTGCCGTAGGAGCGGCTGTCGGCGGCCGTGTCGGCCTTGAGGGAGAACGACGGGCTGGTCAGCGGGTCGTCGTCAAGGGCGCCGGGGACGGGCGGCGGCGTGCTCGCGAGCCCGGCGAGCATGGCCAGGTCGCGATCCCGCGCGGTGCTCCGCCGCGGCTGTTCCGGTCGTGGCCGGGCGTCGCGCGATGCGTGCGGTCCGGTGTCCCGTACCGGATGAGGGCCGGTATCGCGCCGCGCCCACGGGCCACTGTCGCGTAGCGGGTCACGCCAGGGCTGCGGCCCGGTGTCGCGCGCCGAGCGCGGCCCAGGCGCGTAGGGGCCAGCCAGCGGCGTGCTGTCATCCCGCCGTGCGCCAGGCGCTGGGGGCTGCTGTCGGGTGCGGACTGGAAGGCGCTCGGTCACCGGTTCCCGCGGTTCCGTGCGTTCGTTACGGCTTGGCACGTCTCGCGCCGGCCGCGTAGGCGCAGGCGGCCGCGCCCGCCGGGACTCGCGCGGGGCCGGCGGTTCCGCCGCGCGCTTCGCGCTGCCGTTTACCGGCGCCTTCGCCGCGGACTTGCTGGCCGGCCTGCTCGGCTTGGCCATAGCCGCCAGTGGCTTGTCCGCGGACAACTCGGCCCAGTACTGCTCGTCTGAGAGCTCGTCCCACTCCGTGCTCGGCCAGTCGTCGTCATTGTTGCGCCTGCCCCGCTGCCGGGACCGGCTCTTGCCGTTGGCGGACGCGGCCTTGCGCCGGGGCTTGGAGCGGTCCTCCGGGTGGTCTATGGCGCCGTAATCGGCGGCGGGGAACTCCACCGGCGGTTGGCCGCCTGAGGGGCGGGCGTCGGCCGGGCCGAAGTCCATGGAGGGATGGCCGGCCGAGGGGAAGGCGCCGTCGGCGGGCCGCCGCTGCGGGCCGGTGTCGTAACGGCCGCGCGCCTGCGCGGATGCCGGAACGGGCGAGCGCGCGGCGGCAGGCTCGCGGTAGCCGGTCGCGTCGGCGTGCGCGGCCCTGCGCGGTGGCCCGTCGTAGTCGCGGCTGCGCGCCGCCCGGTCGCGGTCACCGGCCGCGCCGCGGTCGGCGTAGCCCGGGTTTTCGCCGCGCCTGCCACGGGAGTCCATGCCCCGGGCGGCCGTAGCGGGCGCTCGCCGGGTGTCGCGCTCCAGCCAGTGTTCGTCCTCGTCCGCCCGCCGGCGGTCGCGCCCGCGAGACGGCAGGTCCGGCTCGTCATGCTCATCGCTGTGGCCGAGCCGAATGCTCAGAATGACGGCAATGAAGACGACCACCAGAACGGCCACGAGGCCAACTACGAGCAGGATCATCGCACCACCCAACTAGCCATGGCCATCTGGGCAGCGCTAGCGAGGCGCGCGCGGCCACGGCGCAGGCCTTCCCCAGTATCGCTAGCGGCTCGGATCACAAACTGTGAGGTAACTCCTGAGGAGTGATTGTGTCGGACCGGTATGGGCCCTGTCACGTGTTTAGGGAACTTTTTGCACGTGTCGTTTACTTAATGTCACTGATCAATTACGGGTTGATGACAGTAGCCAGCCTGCCACGTGCGATGGCCGCTCCTGCTATGGCCATCCACGCCGTTTTCGCGCTCGCCCCGGCCCCTAGGGAGAGCTTCTTGCCAAGTGCGTAAACGGTAAACCGGTAAACGTGCCCGGGATTCGCCCGGCAGGGCGGATCATACCCGCGCGTGCCTTTGCTGTTGTTCGCTTGACGCGCCCCTGGCGGAAGTTCCCCGGCTGGAATATCCGAGGATTGCGGTCCTATGTTGAAGACGATCCAGTAGATAAAAGGCGTGATGGGGGCCGCGGAGTCATCCATGACCAGCGCGAGGGACTTTGTCCGGGCGGGCGCGCCGGACCAGTGAATCGTCGGGTGCCTGCCCGCGCCGTGGCAGCTAAACGCCGACCCCATCGCCTTCCCGTTGAAATCGGGGCTGGTCACCGTAATGTTGTCGGGCACCGCCACGAGGACGGTGCTGGGCCCTCCGATGAGGCCGCAGCCCGTGGTGAGCAAAAGCACGGCGACGCCGGCCACCACCAGAATCGACCGGCCGAACGCACCCGCCAATCGCCGCACCCGCCAATCTCGTCGCTCGCCCGCGCAGCCCATCCGCAGTGATCGTATGCGCACACGAGGGGAGCGGGGGACATCCCTGGGAAAGCGTTGCTAATCATTCGGCCGGCTGGTGCCGAACATGATCTCGTCCCAGGACGGGACCGACGACCGCCGGGACCGGCCGCCCGCGGCCTTCCTGGCGGGGCGCTCGCGCGTGCCGGCCGGTCCGGCCTCTTGCTGCTCCTGAGCAGGGCGGGCAGGCATCCGGGCGCGCTCGGCCGGGCGGCTTTGCTCACCGTCGGATCCCGGCCCCAGCCTGCTGCCGATGGGCGTCACCGTAGCCCCCGGCGCGGGGCGCGGGCCGGGGGCCGGCTCGGGCAGTTCCGCGTCCGGCTGGCACAGGCGCCTGGCCGTATCGTCGGCCGGCGCGACGTGCCTGCGATGCGGGTCGTAGATCCACTCGGCCAGGTGCGGGCGGCTTCCCGAATCGAAGCTCAGCTGGACCTGCCACCCGCCATCCGGCCGCTTCCGCGAATCCCACTCGGCGTGTTCGGGGTCAACCCCGAACACGCGCAGGCCCTCCGCCACCAGGTCCCCGAGCGAGCGGCCCGGGCCGGAATCCCCAGACTGGCGCAGGGTCGCCCGCTGTGCCTCTTCGGCGCGGTAGGCACGCTCGGCCAGCACCGGGCCTTCAAAGCGGCGCACGCGCTCTAGCGGCACGCCCGCTGCGTCGGCGATTTCCTCGGCCATCTCTCCGGCGCGGATCCGGTCCTGGATCTCCTTGGGTCGCAAGGGACTCTCCACTTCAATCTCATACTGCGCGAGCCGCGAGAACTGCCCGCGCGCCACGACCCGCAGCCGGTCGTCGATCCGGAGCGAGAAGCGGCCACCGCTCCCCGGCGCGGCGAGGACGGCGTAGCTGCCATCCTCGCTGACCGCGACGAGGCGCAGTTCCTGCATTGGTGTCCCTTCTGCGCCGCCGGGCGACCCGGCGCACATGGTGCCGCGCGGTGGCGTAGCTCGGACCTCCCTCAAGTGAGTCTGACGGGTCTGTGCGCTGGAGGCCAGCACCGTGCGCGGCGAGTCCGCGAGATCCACGCTGAGTATGACGGGTCTGGCCGTCCCGGGCGGCTCGAACGTCACTTTCCACAGCCCAGGGGAACTCTGCGCGCGGTCACCGGGGCCCTGGCCCGGCGGCCTGCGCTGCCGCTGCGAGCCGCGGCGTCGTGGAGACCGCCCTGCCCACTGCGGGACCTGGCGGGCCGATCGGCGCCTTGCCGACGCCCCGCCAGCGGGCCCTACCGGGCCTCCGCCCGCTTGACGTCGCGGCTGGGCTCGCCCGTGTCTAGTTCGGCCGGGCCGGCCGGGGCCGGCATCCGGCTCATCTTGGACGGCCACCAGTTCCACCGGCCCAGCAGGACGACCGTGGAGGGCACCAGCAGGGTGCGCACCAAGAAGGTGTCCATGAGGATGCCCAGGGCCAGGCCCAGGCCGATGTCACGAACCTGGTCGCCGCCCGAGCCGCCGCCGGCGACCACTGTCAGCACGATGAACGTGCCGGCCAGCACGAGCCCGGCCGAGGTGATCGTCGACCCCGTCGCGCCCAGCGCCCGGGTAACCGCATCCCGCAGCGGCAGGCGCTGTGCCTCCTCCCGGATCCGGGTCATCATCAGGATGTTGTAATCCTCGCCCAGGGCGAGCAGGAAGATGAACATCAGGAACGGCATGAAGAACACCAGGCCGCCGCTGTTACCGAGCTCGATGAAGATCAGCACGGACAGGCCGAGCGCTGCCAGGTAGGAGATCCCCACCGAGGCGATCAGGTACAGCGGAGCCACCAGGCTCCGCAGCACCAGCGCGAGGAGGATCCCGATAGCCACGATCGCGATGGGGATGATGCGCTTGAGGTCGCTGTTGGAGATGCTGCTGATGTCGTACAGAGCAGGTGCCTCGCCGCCGAGCGCCGAGTCGGACGCGCCGATCGACTTGGCGACCGCGGTGGTCTCGGTGCGCAACGACGGCACGGCGTTCATGGCGCTGGTGGAGCCCGGATCGCCGGCCTTCAGGCCCGTTTCGTACAGCACGGTCCGGCCGTCGGGGCTGACCAGGTTGGCGGTGGCGCGGTAGGCCTGGTACACGCCAACCGGCACGCCTGTACCGGGAGGCGGCGCGGGCGGCAGCGCCCCGGGCGGCCCGAGCTTGCTGTGCAGCGCCGTGAACTGGGCCGGGGTGAGCGGGGCGCCAGTGGGATTCAGCGGCCCGGTGACCTGGGTGAACAGCGGGCTCGCCTGGAGCTTGCTGGTCGCCGCGGCAAGGGGTGCCGGATTCTGCCACACCGGCGTGTCGAAGCGGAGGATCACAGTGGTCGGGTTGGCCGCGGACTGCGGGAAGTGCTTGGTGAGCAGCGCCTGCCCGGCGGCCGAGTCGGTGCCGGCGGGCGGGGCGGTACTCCCGCCGAAGCCGGCCGCCGTGTAACCGAACACCGCCAGCGCCAGGCCGCCGAACACCACCACACCTGCCGTGAGGGTCGGAACCGGGTGCTTCACGATGCGGCCTGCCACCCGGCCCCAGACGCCCGTCTTGCCGCTGCCCTGGATGTTCCACGGCAGCAGCTTCGGCCGGCCAAAGGCCTTGCGGAACAGCGAGCGCTTCTGGGCCAGCAGCGACAGCCGGAGGGACAGCAGCGCGGGAAGCAGCGTCAGCGCCGCGATCAGGGTGACGCCGATCGCGATCGCGAACGGGATGCCGAGGTCGGCGTAGAAGGAGAAGGAGGCGAGCAGGAGCGTCAGCATGGCCGCGATGACCGTGGCCGCCGAGAACGTGATGGACTCGCCCACCCTGGTCACCGAATCGACGATCGCGTCCCGCGCCGGGCCCCTCGCGTGAAGGAAGTCACCGAGCAGGCTGCCGCCCAGGCCGCGCGAGCCGGGGTAGTACTCGCCGGCGGTGGCATGCTGTCCGGCCCGCAGTTGCTCGCGGACCCGGAACACCAGGAACAGGCCGTAGTCGGTGCCCGCGCCCAGGACCAGCACGATGAGCAGGAACTCGGCGATCGGGGAAACCTGGAGGCCGTGCTGGGCGGCCTCCGCGACCAGTGGCCCGGCGATGGTGAACGACAGCAGCGGCGGGATGACCGTCACCAGGGCGAGCGTGAGCGACCGGAAGATCAGCACCAGCAGCGCGATGATGAACAGCAGCGACAAGAGCTCGATCTTGTTGCCCGTGTTACCGGAGGCCTTCTGCTGGTCCACCTGCGCGGCGACGTCGCCGGCCAGGTGCGCCTGCAGCCCGGCGGGCAGCCCGGCCTGGGCGATCTTGGCGCGCAGGCCGTCGATCAGGTCGGTGGCGTAGTTCTGGTTGCCGCCGCCCTGCTGAGCGAGGACGACCAGCTGGATAGCGTGCCCATCACTGGACACGCCGGCGTCTTGCACCTTGGTGACCCCGCTGACCGTCTTCAGCCGGGCCGGCAGCGCGGCGACCGCGCTGATGTCGGCGTGTGTCAGCGGTCCGCTGGACCGGGCCGCGACCAGCGGGATCGGGACCAGAGCGGCGGTGCCGAACGGCGCGGCAAGTTGTGCCGCGTGCGAGCTCGGCGCGCTGGCGGGAAGGAACTTCTGGTTGTTGTTCTGGGTCACGCTGTTCAGCGAGGGAAGCAGTGATACGGCAGCGATAGCCCCGGCCACCCACGCGATCAGCACTAGCCAGCGGAACTTGACAACTAGGGAACCAATCGTCCTGAAGATGGTATCGATATGCACGCGTCGAAGCCTACGTGGCGAACCTGACAAGACGCTGTTAAGGGGCTGCCGGTGGCGGCGCCTGGCCGAGCGTGCCGGCCCGGGCCGAGGCAGGCAGCGAATCTGGCCATCCCACCGCGGAGCACGGGCAGGTCACGTAGAGTCTTTGCTGCCGTAACGGAGCTGAGCGGGGATGAAGGATCAATGAGAAAATGCGACACCTCATCGGGCTCATTCTGGGGCTAGCGCTAGCGGCCGCCATGTTCTTCGCCGCCGGCTGGGGCGCCGAGCACGTCCCGGCACTGGTCGGCCACAGCGTCGGGCTGCCCAGCCGGACCGGCTTGATCGGCCTGGGCGTAATGCTCGGAACAGGCCTGCTCCTTGGCATCCTGCTCGCGGTGCCCGCCGTGTCACCGCTGGCCACCGGCCTGCCTGGGCTCGTCCTGCTGGGCTGGACGGCGCTGCTGGCGGTGAGCTCGCACCGGGCGCTGGCCTGGATACCGCTGCAGGGGCATGCGTTCGGCGCCGGGTTCCGGATCCTGCTGCTGAACGGCACGCTGGCCATCGCCGGAATGGCGATGATCGTCCCGATGTTCCTGCCCTCGCGCTGGCGCAGTGGCAGGTACTACGACGACGAGGACTCCGAGGACCTAGAGGTATCGGAAGTTACCGGGCTGCTGTCGTAGCCGGGGTTGCCCTGGGTACCAGGCCAACCGTGACTACGGCGCTAGCGTGATGGCGCAGGCTAGCCGCGGACGAACTGGGCGCTTTCGGTGGAGCCTGCTAGCGCCACGGTGGACGAGTCCGGGGTAATCGCCGAGGTCACAAGGTCGAAGTAACCCGTGCCCACCTCGCGCTGGTGGCGCGTTGCGGTGTACCCGTTCGCCTCGGCGCTGAACTCGGCGTCCTGCAGCCGCACGTAGGCGGGCATGCCCTCTTCGCCGTACCCGCGGGCCAGCTCGAACATCGAGTAGTTCAGCGCGTGGAATCCGGCCAGCGTGATGAACTGGAACTTGTAGCCCATCTCGCCCAGCTCGCGCTGGAACTTCTCGATCGTGCCGTCGTCCAGGTGCTCGCGCCAGTTGAACGAGGGTGAGCAGTTGTAGGCCAGCATCTGGTCGGGGAACTCGGCCTTGATCGCCTCGGCGAACTCCCGCGCCTCGGCCAGGTCCGGAGTGGACGTCTCCATCCAGAGCAGGTCGGAGTAGGGCGCGTAGGCCAGCCCGCGGGCGACCGAGGCGGCCATGCCGTTGCGCACCCGGAAGAAGCCCTCCGCGGTCCGCTCGCCGGTCACGAACGGCTGGTCCCGCTCGTCCACGTCGCTGGTGATCAGCGTGGCGGCGTGCGCGTCCGTCCGGGCCACCACCAGGCTCGGCACGCCGCAGACGTCGGCGGCAAGGCGGGCGGCGTTGAGCGTCTTGATGTGCTGCCCGGTCGGGATGAGCACCTTCCCGCCGAGGTGGCCGCACTTCTTCTCCGATGCCAGCTGGTCTTCCCAGTGCACGCCCGCGGCGCCGGCTGCGATCATGGCCTTCATCAGCTCGAACGCGTTCAGCACGCCGCCGAAGCCCGCCTCGGCGTCCGCCACGATGGGCGCCATCCAGTAGGTCCCGTTGCCGGTTCCCTCGGACCAGGCGATCTGGTCGGCGCGCAGCAGCGCGTTGTTGATGCGGCGGACCACCTGCGGGACCGAGTTGGCCGGGTACAGGCTCTGGTCCGGGTAGGTCTGCCCGGCCTGGTTGGCGTCCGCGGCCACCTGCCACCCGGACAGGTAGATCGCGGGGAGCCCGGCCTTTACCTGCTGCACTGCCTGGTTGCCCGTCAGGGCGCCCAGCGAGGGCACGAAGTCCTCGGCGTGCAGCAGCGACCACAGCCGCTCGGCGCCCAGCCGGGCCAGCGTGTGCTCCTCCTGCACCGATCCCCGCAGCCGGATGACGTCCTCGGCGGAATACGTGCGCGTGATGCCGCGCCAGCGCGGGCCCGTCGCCCATTCCCCGGCAAGGCGGGCCGCCTGGCCGGCCCGGCTGAGGTCCTTATGCCCGTTCGGGCTGGCGCCCTGGTTCGGAGTGCTGCCTGCCGCGTGCGCGGTGCCCTTGAGGCGACGATCGTGCACTGTCGTCCTCCGATCTGTGTCGTCCCCTGGGTTGGTAGGTACCAGCTTGCGGCCAGCGGCCCGCCGGGTGCCATGACGTTCGTTGTGAAGATTGAATGATTTTCATCTAAGGTGAATATATGGTGCAGTTTCTTAAAGAAGAATCTCGCTCATTTCCGTCTAGTGGTCTAGACCTCGCGACGTTCGGCCAGCGCCTGCGCCACCTGCGGCGGGCGCGCGGGCTGACCCTCGCCGAGCTGGGCGCCCGGGTGGGGCGGGCCCCCTCCGCGCTTTCCCTGCTGGAGAACGGCCGCCGCGAGCCGAAGCTCTCCCTGATCGAGGCGCTGGCCAAGGCGCTGTCGGTGTCCCCGGACGAGCTGCTGCGGCCGCAGCCGCCGAGCCGGCGCGCGCAGCTGGAGATCTCCCTGGAGGAGGCGCAGCGCGACCCAGTGTTCCGCGACCTGGCCCTCCCGTATCTAAAGATCGGTGCGCGGGTCCCGGGTGACGTGCTGGAGCACCTGGTGGCGCTGTACGGGGGGCTGCGCCGGGAGCGGACCCGGCCCACGGCCACCCCCGAGGAGGCGCGGATCGCCAACGCCGAGCTGCGCCACGCCATGCGCGCGCGGGGGAACTACTTCCCCGAGATCGAGCGGCAGGCCGGCGAGGCGCTGGACGCGGTCGGCTACCGGGGCGGCGCGCTGTCGCAGAGCACGCTGATGGCGATCGTCGGCCACCACGGCTTCACCGTCTCCTACGCCGATGACCTGCCCAGGTCGGTCCGGTCGGTGACCGACCTGCGGCACCGGCGGATCTACCTCAAACAGGAGCCGGTCGGCGTGCACTCACCGCGGACGATCCTGCTGCAGACGCTCGGGCACTTCGTGCTCGACCACGACATCCCCCGGGACTTCGCCGACTTCCTCCGCCAGCGGGTCGAGGCCAACTACTTCGCCGCGGCCGTCCTGGTCCCCGAGCGGTTCGCCGCGCGCTACCTGGCCGAGGCGATGCAGGCCCGGCAGCTGTCGGTGGAAGACCTGCGCGATGTGTTCTCGGTGTCGTACGAGATGGCGGCGCACCGGTTCACCAACCTCGCCACCCACCACCTCGGGCTGCCCTGCCACTTCGTCAAGAACGACGAGGCGGGGGTCATCTACAAGGCCTACGAGAACGACGGGCTGGTGCTTCCGGCCGATGAGTCAGGCGCCATCGAGGGTCAGCGCATGTGCCGCCAGTGGTCGGGCCGGCAGGTCTTCTCCACCGCGGACCGGTTCTCGCCGAACTACCAGTACACCGACACCCCGTCGGGCACGTACTGGTGCGTGGCCCACGTCGACCCCGGCCGGGAGCGGGGCTTCGCGATCACCCTCGGGGTCACCTACGAGCACTCCCGGTGGTTCCGCGGTCGCGACACCGCCATCCGCCGGGTATCCCGCTGCCCGGACGGCGACTGCTGCCAGCGGCCGCCCAGCGGACTGGCCGGGCGCTGGGCGGGCATGGCCTGGCCGTCCGCGCGGGCCCACTCCCACATCCTGTCCGTGCTGCCGACCGGCAGCTTTCCCGGCGTGGATGAGACGGAGGTTTACGAGTTCCTCGACCGCCACGATCAGGACTGACGCACCCGGGGGAGAGGCCGGAGGGGCCCTGCGCTTGGATAGGAAGCTACTCATCGGTAACATAAGGCGGGACCGGACACCTCCCCCAGAGGAGCATCATGACCAGCACCCCTGACACCCTCGTGCCGTTCAGCCTCGATCCCGGGCCTGACCTGCGCGAGATGCAGGACTGGGTGCACGGTTTCGCCGCGAACGTCATCCGGCCAGCGGCGGCGGAGTGGGATGAGCGGGAAGAGACCCCGTGGCCGATCCTGGAGGAAGCGGCCAAGGTCGGCCTCTACTCGCTGGAGTTCTTCGGTGAGCAGTGGCTGGGGCCCACCGGCCTCGGCATCCCGATTGCCTTCGAGGAGCTGTTCTGGGGGGACGCAGGCATTGCCCTGTCCCTGGTCGGCAGTTCGCTCGCGGCGGTCGCGCTGTCGTCCAACGGGACGAACGAGCAGATCGGCGAGTGGCTGCCGCAGATGTTCGGCGCGCCCAGCGACATCAAGCTTGCGGCGTTCTGCTCCTCCGAGCCCGACGCGGGCAGCGACGTCGCCGCCATCCGCACCAGGGCGGTCTACGACGAGGCCGCTGACGAATGGGTGCTGGACGGCAACAAGACCTGGGCGACCAACGGCGGCATCGCCGACGTGCATGTGGTGGTGGCGTCGGTGGACCCGGCCCTCGGCAGCCGCGGGCAGGCGAGCTTCATCGTCCCGCCGGGCACGCCGGGCCTGTCCCAGGGGCAGAAGTTCCGCAAGTACGGGATCCGGGCCTCGCACACGGCCGAGGTCGTGCTCGACGGGGTGCGCGTCCCCGGCCACTGCCTGATCGGCGGCAAGGACCGGCTGGACGAGCGGCTGGCCAGAGTCAGGGAGGGCGGCAGCTCCGGCGAGCAGGCGGCGATGAGGACCTTCGAGCGATCCCGGCCCAGCGTCGCCGCCATGGCGGTGGGCATCGGCCGCGCCGCGGTCGAGTACGCCGCCGAGTACGCGCGGAACCGGGTGCAGTTCGGCCGGCCGATCGGGCAGAACCAGGCCATCGCGTTCATGCTGGCCGACATGCAGGCGTCGGTGGACGCGGCCCGCCTGCTCACCTGGCGCGCGGCGTGGATGGCGCGCAACGGGAAGCCCTTCGATCACGCGGAGGGCTCGATGTGCAAGCTGGTCGCGGGGGAGACCGCGGTCCGGGTGACCGACCAGGCCATGCAGATCCTCGGCGGCAACGGGTACACCAGGGAGTTCCCTGTCGAGCGCTGGCACCGGGACGCGAAGATCTTCACCATTTTTGAGGGCACCTCGGAAATCCAGCGCATGATCATCGGCAGGGCGGTCACCGGGCTTGACGTCCGCTAGCCGGCGCCGCGCCGGGGCGCCCGGGCATGCCGGGCGCCCGGCGGGCGTATCTCCAGGGATCAGCGCAGCGGCGGATAGCCGACGTAGTTCTCGGCCAGGGTGACCGACGCCGCGCGCGAGGAGGTCACGTACCGAAGCTGCGACAGCTGCAACGCCGCCTCCATCGGGTCGGCGCCCGGGGTGCGATGCAGCATCGTGGTCATCCACCAGGAAAAGTGCGTGGACCGCCAGACCCGGTTCAGGCAGGTGTCGGAGTAGGCGTCGGCGAGCCGGTGGTCCCCGCGCAGCAGCATGGCCTCCAGCGCGTCAGCGAGCACCGCGACGTCGGCGATGGCCAGGTTCAGCCCCTTGGCGCCGGTCGGCGGCACGATGTGGGCGGCGTCGCCGGCCAGGAACAGCCGCCCGTACCGCATCGGCGCGCTGACGAAGCTGCGCATCGGGGTGACGGCGATGTCCAGCGCCGGGCCTTCCTTCACCGCCCAGCCGGGCAGTCCGAACCGGGCCTGCAGCGCCTGCCAGATCCGCTGCTCCGGCCAGTCTTCGGCCCTTGCGTCGTGGTCCACCTGCAGGTACAGCTTGCTGACCTGCATGCTGCGCATGCTGTGCAGGGCGAAGCCGTCCGGGTGGTGGGCGTAGATCAGCTCGTCGGTGGCCGGCGGCGCCTCGGCCAGGATGCCCAGCCAGGCATACGGGTAGTCGCGTTCCCAGACGGTGCGCAACCGGTCCGGGATCGCGGGCCGGCTGATGCCGTGGAAGCCATCGCAGCCGGCGATCGCGTCGCAAGTGATCTCGTGCCGTCGGCCGTCCGCCGCGGTGTAGGACAGCATGGGCGTGTCGGTGTTCAGGCCCGCCACCGCGGTGCCGGACACCTCGAACTCCAGCGCCCCGCCGTCGGCCACCCGCCTTGTGATCAGGTCCCTGACCACTTCGGTCTGGGCGTAGACGGTGACCGTGCGGCCACCGGTCAGGTCACGGAAGTCCAGGTGGTGGCGCTCCCCGGCGAACTGCAGGTAGATGCCGCCGTGTTCCAGCCCCTCGCGGTCCAGGCGGCCGGAGAGACCGGCCTCGCGCAGCAGCCGGACGGTGCCGTCTTCCAGCACTCCGGCCCGCTGCCGCGCCTCGCAGTAGGCCCGACTGCGGATCTCGGCCACCACCGAGTCGATGCCGCGCTGTGCCAGCAGGTGGGACAGCAGCAGCCCGGCCGGGCCGGCTCGATGATGCCGACCTGGGTGCGCTTGCCTGCCGTCGCGGTGCCTCCTTCGGTGGACCGCCCGCCGCGGGCCCGTCGGCTGGCGTGCGGCTGGAACGGGCCTGGCCGGGTGGTTAGAACGGGTAAGGCGCGATATCCCCGCGCATCGTCACCCACCGGGTGTCGGTGAACGCGTCCAGGTTCGCGGTGCCGCCGAAGCGCGCCCCGGTCCCGGAGGCGAAGATCCCGCCGAATGGCGTGTTCGGCGCGTCGTCCACGGTCTGGTCGTTGATGTGCACGATGCCGGTAGGGATCCGCCGGGCCAGGTCAAGGCCGCGCATGACGTCGGAGGTGAGGATGCCCAGCGACAGCCCGTACTCGGTGTCCGCGGCCAGCTTGGCGGCCTCGTCGGCGGTCGCGAACCGCAGCACCGGCGCCACCGGGCCGAACACCTCGCTGGCGTAGGCCGGCATCGCCGGCGCGACGTCAGCGAGCACGGTCGGCTGGTAGAACAGGCCCTCGTAGGCGCCGCCCGCCGCCAGCCGGGCGCCCGCGTCCACGCTCCCGGTGACCAGGCCATGCACCTTGTCCCGCTGCCGCTCGTCGATGATCGGGCCGAGCGCGACCTGCTCGGTGGCTGGGTTGCCGACCGGGAGGTGCTCGGCCTTGCCGGCCAGCGCCGCCACGTAATCGTCGTAGACCGCCTCGTGCACGATGTGCCGGCCGGTGGTCATGCAGATCTGGCCTTGGTGCAAGAACGAGCCCCACGCGCCGGCCGACGCGGCCTTGGCCACGTCGGCGTCGTCCAGGACGATCATGGCCGAGTTGCCGCCCAGTTCCAGGTGGCAGCGCTTGAGGTGGGCGGCGGCAAGCTGGCCCACGTGCCAGGCCCACCGCGGTGGAGCCGGTGAACGAGACCACCCGGACCAGCGGGCCGGTGATCAGCGCCTCGCCGGCGTCGGCCGCGCCCGGCAGCACGTGCAACAGCCCCTCGGGCAGGCCCGCCTCCTCGAACACCCGGGCCAGCGCGACGCCGCCGCAGACCGCGGTGCGCGGGTCGGGCTTGAGCACCACCGCGTTGCCGAGAGCCAGCGCCGGCGCCACCGAGCGGATGGCCAGGATCTGCGGGAAGTTGAACGGGGCGATCACGCCCACCACGCCGACCGGGACCCGCTCGGCGAAGCTCAGGTGCGGCGACTCGCTGGGCAGCAGCTCACCGTAGGGGCGGGACGGCAGCGTGGCCGCCTCGTACGCCTCTTCGGTGGCGACGTGCGTCTCGAACTGCGCCGCCGGGGGGATCTTGCCGCCCTCGCGGATGCTCCACTGTTCGATCTCGGCGGCGTGCGCCTTCCAGATGTCCCCGGCGCGGCGCAGCAGCGCCGCCCGCTCGGTGTGCGGGGTCGCGGCCCAGGCGGGCTGGGCGGCCGCCGCCGCGGCGGTCGCGGCGGCCACATCGGCGGGAGAGGCGATGCCGGTCCGGCCCAGTTCCGCACCGGTGGCCGGCTCGATAACCGGGGCTTCCCCGCCCGCGGCGGAATGCCACCCGCCCGAGAAGACCTTGCCCCGCCAGGTTGACTCATCCAGGAACGCCATGGGCCCTCCTCGGGCGTCGGCGAATTCCGGCCCGGTTGTGCGGGTCGCGAACATCGGTGCTGAGCACGAACATGGGCGAATCTAGGTGATCCACACCCGGGTGTCAACGCGCCCCCGCCAGCTTGTGAACGGGTTTCCGCAGGCCGTCCGGGCGGCGCCCAAGCAGGCTCTTTCGCGGATCCGGGCGGTCATGCTACCTCTGTGTCATGAGTGAACACCGAGACCATCAGCCACTGCTCCCGGCGGCCGGGAGAGAGGCCACCGCGAGGGTCACCGCGCGGGCGCATGAAGAGAGCATCTCGCTGGTCTGGTTCCTCTACGCCGATCACGGCGGGATCATCCGGGGCAAGTCGGCTACCGCGCCGATGCTGCCGGCCCGCATGGTGACCGGGATCGGGCACACGGTCGCCATGATGGCCATGTCGATGCTGGACCACCTGCAGCCGGTGGACGGCATGGGTCCGGTCGGCGAGGTCCGCATCATGCCCGACCCGGCCACGTTCGTGCCGCTGCCGTACGCCCCGGGCGCGGGCGCGATGCTGGCCGACCAGGTCCTGCCTTCCGGAGAGCCCTGGGATGGGTGCGCGCGCACCTACCTCAAGCAGGCGATCGCCGCGGCGGCCGCCGAGGGCTACGCGGTCACCGCGGCGTTCGAGCCAGAGTTCACCCTCGGCCGCCGCGAGGCAGACCCGGCCGGCGGCCCGGACCGGCTGGCGCCCAACGACGACAGCCTCTGCTACTCGGCCACCGGCTTCCACCTGGCCCACGACTACACGATGGACCTGCTCGGCGCGCTCACCGCCCAGGGGCTGCGGCCCGAGCACTATTACCCCGAACTCGGCCACGGCCAGCAGGAGATGACGGTCCGGTACGCGCCCGCGCTGCGCGCCGCCGACAACCACGTTCTGTACCGGGAAACGGTGCGCGGCACCGCGTTCCGCCGCGGCCTGTGGGCGAGCCTGGCGCCCAAGCCCATCCCCGACCAGGCCGGCAACGGCGCCCACCTGCACATCTCGCTGCGCGACGTGAGCACGGACGGCAGAATGGAGCCCCGGCCGGCGTTCTACGACGCCACGGACTCCTACAGCCTGTCCGCGACCGGGTACCACTTCATCGGCGGCCTGCTCGCGCACCTTCCCGCGCTGGTCGCCCTGACCTGCGGGTCGGTCAACAGCTACCGCAGGCTGGCGCCGCAGATGTGGAGCAGCGCCTACACCGTCTACGGCATGGACAACCGGGAGGCGGCGGTCCGGATCTGCTCGCCGATGAGCGACAACAAGCCAGGGTCGGTCAACCTGGAACTGAAGCCGTCCGACTCCAGCGCCAATCCCTACCTCGCCCTGGGCGCGGTCATCCACGCGGGCCTGGACGGGATCCGGCGCAAGCTGGACCCCGGCGAGGCCGTGAACGTGGACCCGGCTGTTCTTACCGAAGCTGAACGAGAGGCGCGCGGGGCCTGCCGCCTGCCCGATTCGCTGGGCGCGGCGCTGGACTGCCTGCAGGCGGACACCGTGCTGATGGACTCCCTCGGCGACCTGCGGCGCCGCGCCTACCTGGCGGTGAAGCGCTCCGAGGTGGCCGCGTTCGCGGACATGACGGCCGCCCAGGAGTGCTTCGAGCACTTCACCAAGATCTAGCCGTGGCATCCTGAACCACAGGGCGGCCAGCTCATGGTGAAGGCGGCGTCATGAACCACCCTCGTTGGGGCCGGCGCAAACGGGCCAAACAGCTCGTCCTGGCTTGTCTGATCGTGGGTCTCGTGGCCGTCCTGCTCGGTGTTCGGGAGACTGCGACCACGGTAAAGGCGCGGGGGATGGCGCCCCCGGCTGGTTATTCAGCCGATCAGCTCATCTTCGATGACCGGTTCCCTGGCACGTCCCTGAACTCGGCTCACTGGAACACGTTCATGGCCGGTCAGGGCGGCCGGGTCTGGAATTCCAATGGCCTTCCCGCTGGTGACTCAGCGGCCGGGACCTTCTTTCATCAGACCTATTTCTCTCCCGCTCAGGTGGGCGTGCACAACGGGCTGACGCTGACCATGGTGCGCGACACGAGGTACTCATCACTGGGGTATGGGTACCGATCCGGCGTCGTGACGACGCTTGGCAAGTTCACACTTCGAAGCGGTTACGTCCAGATCAAAGCCAAGATGTCCGACGCATCCGCGGGCGGCTGGCCCGCCATCTGGTTCCTCAATCCGAATAGCGGGGGCGGCAGTCAAGAGATCGACCTGCAGGAGGGCGGATTCACAGCGGCGGGCGCCGGGCTGCCGGATAACACTCCAGAGAACAACATCTTCGTGTCAACGTACCACACACCATCCGGCCAGCAGTCGGGCGCCAGTTACGCCACACCCGAGCCCATGAACGCGGGATTCAATATCTACGGGATGGAGTACATCCCTGGCCGGTCGATCAAGACGTACTTCAATGGCAGGCTGGTCGGTTCGTGGACTCAGAACATCAGCACCACTCCCTATGAGATCGTCATCTGGAACTCTCAGGCAGCCGTCAAGGCCTCGGGCTTTCACACGACAGGTGAGTCGGCGCAGCCGTCGCACCTGAGCGTGGCCGAAGTCCAGGTGTATGCGCGTCGCGGGTAGTCCGGTTGGCCAGCGGGCATGCGGGCTGAGCCCGTGCCAGGCACCTCAACCCGAGACGCTGCGGATAGTCCTCCCGCCAGCGACGAGCAGCACATGTGATCCGGGGTGAAGCGCGGCAGCTGGGAGGACCACGTTCTGCGTGCCGCTAGGCGCTGAGAGTGGTGCTGACCAGAGGACTCGACCTCTCGTGACTACCGCGAGGCGTGCCGGGATCGGAGCTGCCGTGCCGAGATCCACGCTGGCGACCGGCGCGCCCTGCCTCACCGCGATGGATAGCTCAGGAGGAGGCACCCATTCCTGTTGCGCCGCTGCCACGGCAAATGAGGCCCCACTCGCAACGAGCACCAGCCCGGCGCACCCCAGCACGAGCTGGGGACGGGCGCGAAGGAAGCGGAAAGCGGCACGATGGGTGCGGCCCGGCGACCGCAGGCTGGCCTTCGTCGCCACGTCGGCATCGATCGCGGCAAGTGTGTACCACTCGATGCCGTGCGGGTAGTCGAGGGGGCCTGGGGCGGGTGTCCCGGCAGAACGAGGGCCGGGCGCGCCATGGCACGTGGGGCTTGATCACCGGCCACAGGCCGAGGGCCAAGAGGGTGAGGAGGGTGAGGGTGGCGGTGGGCGCCGGTGGCAGGTGGGCGAGCAGGGTGGCGAAGGCGGCGAAGAGGCCAGTGGCCAGCGCGGCGACGATGGCGCAGACGACTTGGTGGGCGCCGATCGGCACGAGCCTCGCCCGGCGGCGCAGCCGCCACAGCCAGGCGGCGGCGGACAGGAGGGCAAGGGCCAGCACCGCCGGGTTGGTTCCTGTTGTCCTGATGTTGCGGACGAAGGCGGTGGGCGCTGTGAGGGGGCGCTGGCCCACGAGCCGGGACAGGTCGTATACCTGGATCGGGCCGTTGTCGTAGATGCGGTAAACCCCCGGGGCCGAGGTGAACTTCTGAAGCTGTGCCGTGGTGAGGCGGGTGGGGCGGCCGGTTTCGCCGGGGGCGATGTAGGCCCCGAACAGGGGCAGCCCTTCGGTGAGGCGGGTGTCGGTCACGAGGTAGCGAATGTGGTCTTTGCGGATGAGGGAGATGTCAGCGGGGGTGAGCTGCTGGTCGAAGAACAGCGGGGCCGGGGTGGCCGACCCGGTGAGCGGGCTGATGGGGTCGACCTGCCCGAAGGCGTTGAGCAGCCCGGCGTTGTCGCGGTCGGCGGCGACGTGGGAACCTGCAGGAAGGTGGGCGCTGGCCCAGTTCGCCAGAGCGAGCGACGGCGAGCCCAGCGACCGTTCGTGCGCCCCGACGATGTAGGGGCCATTGACCAGAAGGGGCAACGGCCCCCCGCCGTACAGCGCGCTGCCCAAAAAGCAGATGACCGCGACGCCGATCGTCGCGACAGCTTCGATGACCCGCCGCCGTGCCGCGCGCCGCCGGCCAGCCAGCCCCCGACGACCACGGCCACCCCGAAGAAGATGAAGGTGGTGGTGCGGGCGCCGATCTCCTTGGCGTCGGAGGAGATGTTCGAGAGCATCGCGAGCGGATACGCCGCCGCGATCGCCGCAGGCAAATACCGCAGCCCGCCGCCTCGGACGCTGTTGCGCCAGATCACCGCGTACAAGGAGATCACGATGATCAGGCAGAACAAGACGACCGCCGCCAGCATGAGGGCCGACTCCCACGGCGGCGTCCCGCCGCCCGCCGCGTTCTGGAACAGTTTCCGGTTCCCATGCAGCTGGCTCACCATCGCCGCGACGTTTCTGGCGCCCGCCTGAACGATCGGGTCGATGTACCCGGTGACGACATGGCCCAGCACCGCGATCCACGCCCCGGCCAGAACAACCCCGGCCACAGCCGCCAGGCCCACGACCCGCGCCTGCTGTTTCCGCCGCGCCTGCCACCGGCCACGTGCGCCCTTCCCGGCCTGGGCGCGCAGCCCGGCCGCCCACACCACCAAGAACCCAACCGTGAGCCACGCGGTGACATGATGAGACACCACCATCCCCGCGATGGCGATCAGCGCGAGCGCGAACAGCCTCCCCCGCGCCGGCCAGGCCACGTCCACGCAGACAAACAGCAAGTAGACCACTGCGGCGGCAAAGGCGAGGCCGAGCGTCTGGTAACCGTACTGGGCGCCCAGCGAATAAAACTCCGGGTTCGCCGCGTAGACAAGCACCCCGATCCCGCCAGCGCGCGATGAACGACACGCGCGCTCCACAATGAGGAACACGCACAGCACCAGCACGACACGGGCCAAGATAAGGACGACCATCTGGTCTAGCAGCAACGGCAGGCCCGTCAGCCACCTGGCCGCGGCCGTCACCAACTGGATCCCGGGATAATACGGGCTGACCGGCAGAATGGGATTGGGCTGAAACAGCGCCCTGCTGTCGAGAAGCCGCGTGAGAGTCGCCGAATGGGCCAGCTCGTCAAAATTGTCGAAGATGAGCGGACTGCGGAACACATACGAGGCCAAAAGCCCAAGACCCAGCACCACCGAGACCCACAACCGCTCGGCCCGGGCAGCAGCGGCACCGGTGAGACGCCAAGCGCACGGCGCGAAGATGAAGGTCAGTCCCGCCAAAAGCAACGGCACGACCGGCGACTGGTGACCCGTGCGGCCAAGAGCATCCCCCACCCCCACCAGCAACAACCCCGTCCCCACAACAGCAACCACAGCCCCCAAACGTGACCGCTGCGGTGTGGGTGCGGCGGCGGCTCCTGCGTTCTGGTCGCGGCGCCATTCGATCAGGTATTCGGGGATCTCGGCGAGGAATCTGGATTGTGCGTGGTACTCGGGGCTGCCCCGGCAGGCCCGAGCCAGCGCCCTGGTCAGGTACAAACGCCGCCCGGCGCAGGTAAACCCGATGGAGGCGAGCCGCCGCTCCTCTTCGAGTTCTTTGTCATCGCCCACCGCGCGCTGGTGCGGGAAGACGTTCTCCTCCATGCCGGTGAGGAACACCACCGGGAAGTTCCGGCCCTGGGCGGTGTGCGGGGTCATCAGCGTGACCTGCCCGCCGTGGCCGTCCCCCCCGGGGACCTGATCGGCGTCGGCGACCAGCGACACCCGCGCCAGGAAGTCCGCCAGGGACGACCCGGGCGCGGCGCCCGCGCCGGCCTGCGGGCCGCCCCGGCCGGCCGCGGCTACGGCCGTGTCGAACTCCCGCGCCACCGACACCAGTTCGTTCAGGTTCTGGATGCGGCTCGCGTCCTGGAGATCGTCGGACGCCTCCAGCTCCGCCAGGTACCCCGACCGCTCCAGCACCGCCTCGGCGACCTCGGCCACCGGGGCGCCCGCCGCGGCCTCCGCCCTGAGCCCGCCGATCAGCGCGTTGAACGCCTCGATCGACCGCGCCGACCGCGCCGCCAGCCCCGGCGCATCGCCCGGGCGGGCCAGCGCGGCAGCGAAACTCACCCGGTCCCGCTGGGCCAGCGCGGCCACGCACGCCTCGGCCCGGCCGCCGATCCCCCGCCGCGGCACGTTCAGAATCCGCCGCAGCGACACCTCGTCGCCGGGGTTGGCGATCAGCCGCAGGTAGGCGAGCAGGTCGCGGACCTCGCGGCGCTCGTAGAACCGGACCCCGCCGACCACCTTGTAGGGCAGCCCGGTCCGGATGAACACCTCCTCAAACACCCGCGACTGGGCGTTGGTCCGGTAGAACACCGCCACCTGCCCGGGCGTGGCCTCGCCCTTGTCGGTGAGCTGGTCCACCTCCTCGGCCACGAACGCCGCCTCATCATGCTCGCTGTCCGCGACATAACCCACGATCGGCGGGCCATCCCCGGCGTCGGACCACAACCGCTTCGGCGTCCGCCCGGCGTTCCTGGACACCACGGCGTTCGCCGCCGCCAGGACGTCCTGGGCAGAGCGGCCGTTTGCTTGCTGGGAACCGGATTCCCCGGGCAACGTCGACGCATTGCCGACGTCGAGGCCGGGACGACCGCCTGGGACCCGAAGACTCGAAGATGCCCATGGGAGCGTCACGAGCTGCCGTGCCCATGAGCTTCGCAGACCCATCGCTGTGCCGGGCGGCGCGGGCGCCTAGTCCTTGCGCCGGGCCAGCGCGATGACGATGACGACTGCCACGGCCACGACTGCCCCGACCCCTATCACCATGACGCGGCCTCCTCGTCGTCTCCGCTCTAGCTACAGGATGCCAGTTTCCGGGCCCGGCGACCTGGCTCAGGGTGCCAGGGACATCACAGGTGGGCAAATCTAAGGGGTGACTCCACGCCCCGAGAAGGGCCATGATCAGGGCAATTGACGAAAGCTAAGGAGGCACGGCCATGACCGCCGACACCGGGTCCACCTCGCTGATCTCCGAGCGGGTGGCCGGGGGCATTTTGCCTAAGGTGCTCACCACGTTCGACATGGTCGCGATCTTCGTTGCGATCGTGTTGTTCATCACGAACGCCGCCGTCATCCAGTCCGCCGGGCCGTCGGCTTTCGGGTGGTGGATCATCGGGTTCGTCGTGTTCCTGATCCCGTGCGCGATCGCCACCGGCCAGCTTGGCGCGATGTTCCCCGGTGAGGGGTCCATCTACCTGTGGACGCACAAGGCGTTCGGGCCGTTCTGGGGGTTCTTCGCCGGGTTTTGCGCCTGGTGGCCCGGCGTGCTGGTGATGGTCGCCACCGGCACGTCGGTGATCGCATTCCTCGGCTATGCGTTCCCCGCGGTCAACAACTGGCCGATCCAGTGGCAGGGCGTGCTGATCATCGGGCTTATCGTGCTGTCCGCGCTGCTCGCCATCCTGCGCTTCCGTGTCACCCAGAACGTGGTCAACATCGTGTTCGTGCTATACGGGCTGGCGATCCTGGCGATGTTCGTGGCCGGCATCGTGTACCTGGCCAAGGGCAATCACGCGGTGACGAACCCGTGGGACTTCTCCGCCTGGAAGCCCAGCGCCGCGCACGGCATCAACTTCACCAACTGGACCTTCTTCGGCCTCGTGGTGCTGGCCCTGCTCGGCGTGGAGGTGCCGCTGAACATGGGCGTCGAGGTCCGCGAGCAGCGGTCGGTGACCCGGTACCTGCTGTGGGGGTCGCTCGTCGTGGTGGTCGCCTACCTGCTCGCCACCTGGGGCGTGATGGTGACGATGCCAACCTCCAGTTCGGCGGGCATCACCGCGGTGGCGGGGGCGGTCGGCGTCGGGCTCGGCAGCGTGGCCGGGAAGATCACCGCGATCGTGCTCGCGCTGTTTTTCCTGTTCATCACCGTGGTGTACAACTACTCCTTTGCCCGGCTGATCTTCGTCTCCGGCCTGGACCAGCGGCTGCCCAAGGCCATGTCGCACGTGAACAAGGCCCGGGTGCCGGACACCGCGGTATGGGTGCAGACGATCATCGCCGCCCTGTTCACGCTGCTGGCGTTCGTGCTGATCCCAAGCATTACCTCGGGAAGGGCGGCCGACGCCGAGACCAAGATCTACGACGTGCTGCAGGCCGCGGTGACCGTGATCTGGTGCATCTCGATCGTGATCCTGTTCGTGGACATCCTGATCATCCTGCGCCGGTTCCAGGCCCAGTTCCAGGCACGGCGGATCGCCCACCCGGCGGTGTTCTGGGCCTGCTCGATCATCGGCGGGCTCGCCTCGCTGGTCGGGGTGATCGCCACGCTGTCCGGCTCGTGGACCCCGCTGATCAGCAACAACGCCGGCTCGGTCACCATCTTCGGGGCGACGATCTCCTATGGCACCTGGTTCTGGTGGATCGGCGGCATCACGCTGGCCTCGCTTGCCGTGGCCGCGCTGCTGTACCTGGTCGGCCGGATAGCCGGGCCGGGCGAGCCCTCGGTCCCGGCCGGGGCCGGCGGGCCGGGCCTGGCAGCGGGCACGGATGGCTGAGCAGCGCGCCGGCGGCGCGCTCGCCCAGGCCTACCCACACGTGTACCTGGACGTGGGCCTGGCCCTGCACCACGTCGGCGCCCGGGCCAGCGCCGTGCTCGCCGAGTCGCTGGAGCTCGCGCCGTTCGGCAAGGCGCTGTTCTCTTCGGACGCGGCCGGCCCGGCGGAACTGCACTAGCTGGCACGCTGCTGCGGGGCCGCGCCACCGCTGATGTCCTGGGCGGCTGGGCCGAAACCGGGGACTGGAGCGCCGCCGACGCCATTCGGGTGGCCGGGATGATCGGGTCAGAGAACGCCCGCCGCGGGTACCGGCTGGACTGACCCGAGGCCCCGGCATCGGCCGGGCAGGCGCCGGGGGCGGACAGGAGAATTGGTCATAAAGCGCATGCCCGTAATGACCCTTATGCCATGATGGGCGCGGCATTTACCTGGAAAAGGCGTGTGCAGGCCGTTGTCGGGGTTCAGCGGTCCGTCGAAAGGACGGGAGCTTCGTTGGCACAAGCACATAACTTCTCGTACGGGATCATCAACCCGCTGCTGGCCTACCTGGTCTCGTGCCTGGGCTGTTTCCTCGGGCTGCAGTGCACGGCCCGGGCCAGGGCGGTGCAGGGCGCAGCCCGGGCGCGGTGGCTGCTCTTGGCGGCGGTGTCCATCGGGACCACGGGCATCTGGGTCATGCACTTCATCGCGATGCTCGGGTACACGGTCTCCGGCCAGGCGATCACCTACAACGTGCCGGTCACCATCCTGAGCATGCTGATCGCGGTCGGCGTGGTCGCCGTTGGGCTGTTCATCGTCGGGTTCGGCCGCGACGGTGACTGGCGGCGCCTGCTGCTCGGCGGCTCGATCATCGGCGTCGGCGTCGCGGGCATGCACTACATGGGCATGTACGCCATGCGCATGCCGGACAACATGGAGTGGAACCCGGCCCTGGTGATTCTCTCGCTTATCATCGCCATGGTCGCAGGCACCGCCGCGCTGTGGTGCGCGGCGCGGCTGCGCGGCACGTGGGCCACGTTCATCGCCTCGCTGATCATGGGTGTCGCCGTCAGCGGGATGCACTACACCGGGATGGCCGCGCTGAGCGTGCAGCCCGCGGTGGGCGGCGGGATGTCGGCGATGGGCACGGGCGCCAGCGCGACGGCGTTCTTGCTTCCGCTAATCCTGGGCATCAGCATCGTGGCATTTCTGGTGACCGCGATCGTGACGATGGCGCCTACCGAGGAAGAAATGCGGGAGGACGCGGCGCTCATGGAGCGCATCGCGGAGTTGTCCAAGAACCTTGGCGAGAGCCAGCGGCGCTAACCGCACGCAGCTTCCGTGGGGAATCGGGAACCGGGCGGACGGCGGGCGCGTCCAAGCGGTGTCCCATCCCTGAGTGACGCGGGAGCGGCGCCATGGCGGTCCAGTTCTCCTCTACCCAGCGCGCGGTCGCGGTCGGTGTGGCATCCGCGGGGCTGCTCATCGGCGCGTTCACCCTCGGCGCGGGTCAGGGGAGCGCCACGGCCGCCGGCACGGGCAACGCCGCGCTCACCGCCGCCACAGCCGCACCCGCCCCGGGCGGCACCCGGATCACCGTCACCGGCACCGGGAAGGTGTCCGGGGCGCCGAACCAGCTTGCGCTGTCGATGGGCGTGCAAACCAACGGGACCTCCGTAGCCGCCGCGATGCGCCAGGCGAACTCGGCGGTGCGCTCGATCACGGCGGTGCTGCGGCGCAGCGGGGTCGCGGCGTCCGACATCCAGACCTCGGGCCTGTCCATCTACCCCAACTACTCCGGCAGCTCCGGGGTCCCCAATGGGTACCAGGTCAGCGAGCAGCTCACGATCACCCTGCGCCGCCTGTCCGTCGCCGGCAGCCAGATCAGCGCGGCGGCCCACGCGGGCGGGAACGCCACGGTGATCGACGGCGTGTCGCTCAACCTGTCCGACACCAGCACGCTGCTGGCCTCCGCGCGCGCCAGGGCGGTGGCGGACGCGAAGGCGAAGGCGGCGGCCTACGCTCGCGCGCTCGGCCGCCCGCTGGGCGCGGTGGTTAGCATGTCGGAGACCCCGGCCGCCCAGCCGTACCCGCTGCCCGAGTTCGCCACCCCCACCGCGAGCCGCGCCGCCGCCTCGGTCCCGGTGCATCCCGGCGCCCAGCAGCTCAGCGTCACCATCACGGTTGTTTTCGCCCTCGGCTCGTGAGCGGTTCTCTGTCCGGTCAGGGTCGCGGCACGCCGCAGCCGCCGGGCCGAGCGCGCTTCGCGGCTCCGCGGCGGGGAGGACCGCCTCCCACTCCGCCGAACTGCGTGCCTCCGGCACGACCAAGTCCGCCGAACTGCGTGCCTCCGGCACGACCAAGCGAAGCGCCCGCGAGGGAGGCAATGATACGGGCGCTGGCGCGGAGCACCAGCCGGCCGGTAGGCTCCCATCCATGCGAACCAGTGGGATCCAGTGGTGGCGCCGCCCCTGAGGCGGTGACTGGTTCGCGCGTTACAACCAGAGGCGATCGCCCGGCAGCGGCGGTCGCTTCTCGCGTCCGGGCGCCGGGCCCAACACAGGGAGCATACGTGGACCCGGCAGGACAGGCGCCAGGCCAGCGGTGCACCGAGTCGGTCACCCGCGGTGGGGTGCGGGTGAGGCGGACCGAAGAACCGTTCCGCGCCGACGACATCGGCCACGTCTGCGCGCGGGCAGACGAGCGACGCGGCGGGGTGCTCAGCTCCGGCATGGAGTACCCGGGGCGTTACAGCCGCTGGCACCTCGCCTATGTGAACCCCTGCGCGGAACTCGTGGCGCGCGGGCGCGTGGTCACCGCCCGCGCGCTCAACGTCCGCGGAGAGGTGCTGCTGCCCGTGCTCGGCGCCGCGCTGGCCCGCGCCGGGCAACCTGCCGGGCATGACCGCCCCGGGGAGGTGAGCGTCGCGATCCCCGAGCCGGCCGGGCTGGTGGCCGAGGAGGACCGGAGCAGGCGGCCCACGGTGTTCTCGGCGGTGCGCGAGGTAATCGGCGCGTTCGCGGGCGACGACCCGCATCTGGGCCTTTACGGCGCGTTCGGCTACGATCTCGCGTTCCAGTTCGAGCCGGTCACGCCGCGCATCGACCGGCCCGCCAGCCAGCGCGACCTGGTCCTCCACCTGCCCGACGAGCTGTACGTGGTGGACCGCAAGCGCGAGACGGCGGTGCGCTACCGGTACGAGTTCACCGTGGCCGGCGCGTCCACCGAAGGGCTGCCCCGGGACACGCCGGCCAGCGGAACCAGGGGGGACGCGACAGTCGTTTTGCATGAAAAGCGCCCGGCGCCGGGCAGTTATGCGCGGGTGGTGGACCAGGCCAAGGACCGTTTCGCCCGCGGCGACCTGTTCGAGGTGGTGCCCAGCCAGGCTTTCCGCGCGCCCTGCTCCTCCGCCGCGGCGTTCTACGAGTTGCTGCGCAGGCGCAACCCGGCGCCATACGAGTTCTTCTTCAACCTCGGCGAGGGGGAATGCCTGGTCGGCGCGTCGCCGGAGATGTACGTGCGGGTGACCGGGGACCGGGTGGAGACCTGCCCGATCTCCGGCACGATTCGGCGCGGCGCCGACCCGCTGGAGGACGCGGAGAACATCCGCACGCTGCTCAACTCGGCCAAGGAAGAGTCCGAGCTGACCATGTGCACCGACGTGGACCGCAACGACAAGTCCCGGGTCTGCGTGCCCGGCAGCGTGACCGTCATCGGGCGGCGCCAGATCGAGATGTACTCCAGGCTGATCCACACGGTCGACCACATCGAGGGCCGGCTGCGGCCCGGGCTCGACGCGCTGGACGCGTTCCTCACGCACATGTGGGCGGTCACCGTGACCGGCGCCCCCAAGACCTGGGCGATGCAGTTCATCGAGGACCACGAGCAGGCCCCGCGGCGCTGGTACGGCGGCGCCGTCGGGATGATCGGCTTCGATGGCAGCATGAACACCGGCCTGACGCTGCGCACCGCGCACATCGAGAACGGCGTAGCCACCGTGCGCGCCGGGGCGACGCTGCTGTTCGACTCCGACCCGGCGGCGGAGGAGGCGGAGACCGAGCTGAAGGCCCGCGCCCTGCTCGAAACGCTGGCCGAGGCTTCTTCCGATGAAGAACGCCGGCCGGCCCGCAGGCCCACCGCCCCGGCGCCCGGCGGCCGCCCCGGCGAGGACATGCGGGTGCTGCTGGTCGACCACCAGGACTCGTTCGTGCACACGCTGGCGGGCTATTTCGCCGAGCAGGGGGCCCGGGTCACCACCCTGCGGGCCGGGTTTCCGGCCGCCGCGCTGGACGACTACCGGCCGGATCTGGTGGTGCTGTCGCCGGGCCCGGGCCGGCCGTCCGACTTCGCCTGCGCGGACCTGCTTGCCGAACTCGACGCGCGCGGGCTGCCCGCGTTCGGCGTGTGCCTGGGGCTGCAGGCCATGGTGGAGCACGCCGGCGGGGAACTGGCGCTGCTGCCAGAGCCGGCCCACGGGAAGCCGGGCAGGGTGCTGCGGACCGGGACGGACGACGGGCTGCTGGCTGGGCTGCCCGCGGACTTCATCGCGGCCAGGTACCACTCGCTGCACGCGGTTCCCGGCCAGGTCAAGGGCGGCTTCACGGTGACCGCGGTGACCCCGGACGGCGTGGTGATGGCGATCGAGGACCAGGCGGCGGCCCGGTGGGCGGTGCAGTTCCACCCGGAGTCGATCCTGAGCGCCGCGGCCGGCGCCGGCCGCCAGGTGATCGCGAACGTGCTCCAGCTGTGCCGCGCCAGCCAGCGCGTCCCGGTGGACTCGCCGCGATGAGACCGCAGCCGCGGCGTCAGCCGTCAGCGGCGCCGAAGCGGACCACCGTCCAGTCGCTGACCGGGCGGTAACCGAGGCGCTGGTAGAGGGTGTTGCTGGCCAGGTTGGCCAAGTCGGCGAACAGCACTACGCCCTCGGCGCCGTCGTCCAGGGCGGCCTGGGTGATCGCGACCGTCGCCGCGCCGCCGAAACCGCGGCCGCGAAGCTCCGGGGGCGTGTAGACCGGGCCGATCCGGGCCTGGCCGGCCGCGGCCCGGTTGCGCCCGGCCAGCGACACGGGCCTGCCGTAGTGCTCCCAGAGGACCAGCCCGCCGAAGCCGATCCGGTTTTTGACCAGGAGCTCCGCCTCGTTCGGTCCTTGCGGGCCGGCTTCGTCGTGGAACGCGTCGAGCCAGGTCAGGAGGAGGGCGGTGTCCTCGGCCGAGGCGGTCCTGGCCTGGCCGGGTGGCGGCGGGTCCGGCGACAGCAGTCGGCCGAGCGCGTGCAGCCGCATCCGCATGCCGGTGCGCGCGGCCTGGCCGGTGTGGTCCTGCCAGGCGGCGGCGAAGGCGGTGACGGGCCCGGGGCCGGCGTTGACACCGGCGGGCCGGTGGCCCCGGGCGGCGAGCTCGGCGGCCAGCGCGGCGGCGTCGCCGTCGGTCATTGCCGTGAGCACCACCGGGAACGGCGGCGTGTGCAGGAACGCCGCGGTCACCGCGCCGTCCGGTTCCGCCTGCCAGCCGAACAGCGGGGCGGAGCCGCCGAAGGCGCCGGGGCCCTGCGAGCGGACCGCCGCCACCGCGGTGAGTATCACCGTGTTCTCGGCGGGGCAGGCCCGCAGGAAGCCGCCTGCGGCCGCGAGATAGGTCTCCACGTCCTCGGTGAGCTGCCAGGCCATGTTCCATCATCGGCGGGCAAGCTGGCGGGCCGCATCTTTATTTGCGGCAGTAGGCCGAGGCTGCGGCGGGTTAGACACCCCATGGGCTTAAGTTGTCAAGCAGCGGTTCGCTGATCTTGGCTATGGTGTGCCCAGGCGGTGTGTTCGTCGTAGAGGGTGCCGGTCTTGAGGCAGCCGTGCAGGATGCCGACGAGCCGGTTGGACAGCTGGCGCAGGGCGGCGTGGTGGCCCATGCCGCGGGCACGGAGCTGGTCGTAGTAGGCGCGGGCGCCGGGTGAGGCGGTGAGGGCGCAGAAGGCCTGCTGGTGCAGGGCGTCGGCGAGCCGGTTGTTGTGGATGTAGCGGGCCAGGACGGTTTTCTTCTTGCCGGAGGCGCGGGTGATCGGGCTGGTGCCGGCGTAGTTCTTGCGGTTTTTGGCGGTGGTGTACCGGTGCGGGTCGTCGCCGAACTCGCCGAGGGCCCGGGCCGCCAGTACCGGTCCCAGGCCGGGCTGGGACAGGTAGATTTCAGCGTTCCGGGCGTGCCCAAAACACGCCGTCACCTGCTCTTCCATGGCGGTGATCTCGGCGTTGAAGGCGGTGATCATGGCGGCCAGGGACCGCACCGTGGCGGCGTAAGCGGCGGCCACGGCCGGCGGCTGGGCCAGCTGGGCGGTGCGCAAGGCGACGGCGATGACGGCGGCCTTGTCCCCGGCCTGGCGGCGGCGGGCCCGGTTCAGCGCGGCAGCGATCTGCGCCCGCGACAGCCGGGCCGCGCTGGCCGGATCCGGCGCCTTGGCCAGCAGCTCCAGCGCATCGGGCGCGGTGAGGTCGCCGAAGGCTTCCAGCGCAGCGGGGAAGAACTCCCGCAGCGCGGTCCGCAGCCGCAGCATGTGCCGGTGCCGCTCCCAGATCAGCGTCTGATGCGCCCGCGCCACCACCTTGACCGCCTGGGCCTGCTCGCTGTCCCCAGCGACCACACGCAACTGGTGGCGGTCGGTACGCACCATGTCCGCCAGCGTGTGCGCATCCCCGGCGTCACTTTTAGCGCCCGAAGTGCCGTGCCGCTCCCGGTACCGCGCCACCTGCCGCGGGTTGATCGCATACACCGTATAGCCCGACGCGATCAGCGCCTGCACCCAGCCGCCGCGGTCGGTCTCTATCCCGATCGCCACCTGGTCCGGGCCGGCGTCCCCGGCCAGATGCTCCCCGATCAGCGCATGCAATCGGGCAACGCCGGCCACCCCCTCCGGCAGGCGGCCCCGCGACAGCCGGCGCCCAGCCTCGTCCTGCAGTTCAACATCGTGGTGATCTTCGGCCCAGTCATCCCCAACCAGCAGCACGCATCCTCCGAACGCTCGCCTTCTGTCCCCGGCAGCGCAGAAGAGGAACACCGGCGGCCTAATGGATCAGTGCTCACGCCACACCAGCGGGCACGTCACCCCATCAGTGGTCTTGCCCTCCTCACGCCCAGCGGGGGCACGGTCTAACCCTAGGCATCGAATACCTGGCCGGGCAGAGTGCTCACCCGCTGGCCGCTACCGGACCCGAGTCTGCCCGTTGGCCGACCCGGTAGCCCCCATTAGGCCGAAAGCGTTGTAGTGCGAAATCGTAGTAAGGGGAGCCGTCGCGCCGGCCTGACTGTGCACCTGGCGCGCCGGCCGGACAGCGGCCCGGCCCATCGGCGACACTGTGAAGCAGGTCGAGAGGCAGGGAGGCTAACCGTGGAGTACCGTCCGCCGGGGGAGCGGGAGCCGGACTCGCAGTACCGGCTGCTGCTGGAGCGGATCGTGTCCTCCGGAGTCAGCGTGCCCACCCGCCAGGGGCCACCGGCGCTGACGCTGATGCAGCAGGCCATGCATTTCGACCTGGCCAACGGCTTCCCGCTGATTACCGAGCGCAGCCTGAAGTCATTCTGGCGCAAGTCGATCGGGGAGCTGTGCGCGTTCATCAACGGGGCCACCACGCTGGCAGAACTGGCCGACTTCGGCTGCAACTGGTGGGACCCGTGGGCCACGCCGGAGAAGACCTCCTCCCGCGGTCTGGCCCCCGGGAGCCTGGGACCCGGATCCTACGGCGGCGCGTTCCGCTACTTCCCAACCGTGGAGGGCGGCGGGTTCGACCAGTTCCGGCACTTGGTGGAGCAGATCACCGAACTGCCCGGCGACCGGACGCACTTCGTCTCCCCCTGGATCCCGCAGTACCAGGTCCGCGGCACCGGCAAGACACCTAAGACCACGATCGCCCCGTGCCACGGCTGGGTCCATGTCCGGGTGCTAGGCGGTGGCCTGCACCTGCACATGTTCCAGCGCTCCGGGGACGTGCCGGTCGGCGTGCCTGCCAACATGATCCAGTACGCGGCGCTGCTGCTCATGCTGGAACAGCTCACGGGCATCCCGGCCGTCGCGTATTACCACACGATCTCCGACGCGCACGTGTACGAGAACCAGCGGGACGCGGTCGCGGCCATGCTGGGGCGGGCGCCTCGGCGGCTGCCCACGGTCCAGCTCACCGAGGCGGGCCGGAAGGTCACCGACATCCACGAGTTCCGCGCCGAGCACTTCGAGCTGAGCGACTACGAGCCGCACCCGGCGATCTCGTCCATCCCGGTCTCCCCATGATCGTGTCGCTGGTCGTGGCCGCGTCTGCCAACGAGGTCATCGGGGACGGCGGCGCGCTGCCTTGGCACTTGCCCGGGGATCTGCGCCGGTTCCGCGCGCTGACCACCGGGCACGTGGTGGTGATGGGCCGGCTCACCTACCAGTCCATCCTGGACCGGCTCGGGCACCCGCTGACCGGCCGGATCTCCATCGTGGTGTCCCGGACCCTCGGCGAGCCGGGGTTCCCGGAGGTGCTCGTGGCCCCGTCGATCCCGGAAGCGCTGGCCCTGGCCGGGCGCCTCGCGGCGGAGGCGGGGGACGGCGAGTTCTTCGTCATCGGCGGGGAGTCGCTGTACCGGGACGCGCTGCCGCTCGCCGACCGGGTGTACCTCACCCGGGTACACGGCGAGGTGGCCGGCGACCGGTCCATGCCCGACGGCTGGCTGGCCGGGTTCGAACTGGCCGCCCGGGACGACGATGCCGGGGCAGACGGCCCGCTGCGATACTCGTTCCTCGACTACCAGCGGGCGGAGCGGTGAGCTTGTACTGCTTCGAGAACGCCCGCACCCCGGAGCAGCGGGCGGAGATGGCCCGGCTCGACGCCGCGGGGATCTGCCTGTTCTGCCCGGAGCACCTGGCCAACCATCCGCAGCAGCGGATTCTGCTGTTGACCGAGCACTGGAGCATCACGCCCAACCAGTTCCCCTACCAGGGAACTAGCCTCCATCTGCTGCTTGTGCCCCACCAGCACGCGAGGGACCTGCTAGAACTCAGTGATGAGGTGCGAAGCGACTTCTGGGTGGCGCTCGCCGCAACGGCGAAGGCCTTCCAGGTGCGCCACTACGGCCTGGGCGTCCGCAACGGTGACTGTCACTACACGGGCGCGACCATCGCCCACGTTCACGCGCATGTGCTTGTGGGGTCGGACGATCCGGCCGCGCCGCCGGTCCGGATGAGGTTCAGCGCCCGCCGCTAGTATCCACCCAGATCAGGCCGATTCCCCGGGCGCGGAGGGTCTGTTCGCCGTCGAGCACCGAATACTGGCCGGCGAAGAAGCAGCGCAGGAAACCGGCTTCCGCGATGAGCCGCGCGCAGGCCGGGCACGGGAACGTCGTCGTGTACAGGTCGGCGCCTGCCAGGCTGGTCCCGTCGCGGGCCGCGCCGGCGATCAGCGCCGCCTCGGCGTGGATCGCGGTGGACAGGTCGGCACGGACCCCGCGCTCGAAGGCATCCCGCGGGTCCCCGCTCAGGTAGGGCGCGTACTCGGTGGGGTGGTGCCGGTTCCACGCGCAGCCGAGCACCTGGCCGTCCCGCGCGGCCACCGCGCCCACCTGCCGCCACCAGTCCGAACTGCGCCCGGCGATGGCCTCGGCCCGGCCGAGTAGTTCCCGCGGGAGCTCAGCGACGGTGATCTCGCCGTCGAACGAGACTGGCGTCTTCGCGGTGGCCCAGTCCCGGTCCCAGCGCAGGAAGGTCCGGTCGAACAGCACGGTCCGGCCGGCGTCCAGGTGGTACCGGGCCGCGATGTCCCGCATGATCGCCTCGTCCGGCAGCACCAGGAGATCGCCGGTGACGGCGGCGGCCAGGCCGTCCGGCTCGACCACGCGCACCGATGCCGCCGGGCCATCCCGGCGCAGGTCCGCCGGGCCGGCCCGGCGCAGGTATTCGGCCGCCCGCGCCGGCGACAGCGCCCTGATGTCCTTGGCCAGGCTGGGGTAGGCGCCGGTGAAGCCGGACCCGAGCAGCAGGATCTCGGCGGCGTCAGCGTGCCTAGCCAGGAACCCTTCGTACCCGGAGTGGATGACGGGGAAATAGAGCAGCAGCTGCTTCACGGGGCAGCGGGCGGCTCGCCCGGTGGGGGCTCGGGCAGGCCAAGCTGAATCCGGCGCAGCCGGGCCGAGGTGCTCACGGTCGCCATCCGCTCCAGCACCTCCACCCGCCCGCAGTAGCGCTCTTCGAGCTCGGCGATCTCGGCGCGGGTGTAGGTGTCCGCGGTCGCCACCAGCACGTCCGGGCGGATGGTCTTGATCAGCCGCCACCGCTCGTCGTGCAGGTGCTTCAGGGTGACCAGGCCGACACCGCGCTGGTGCGTCACCATGCGCAGCCGTTCCATCTCAGGTACCGCGGGCCGGTGCGGGCCCTTGCGGGCCCGGATCTTCTCGTCACTGTCCAGGCCGACGATGAGGAAGTCACCGAAGCCACGGGCCGCTTCCAGGTACATCGAGTGGCCCTCGTGCAGGATGTCGAAGGAGCCGCTGGTCAGCACGACATTCAAGCCCAGCGTGCGAAGCGCGCCGACGATCGCGCCGATCCGCTCGTATTCCGGCACGTAACGCAGGTCGAAATTGGACGCGTCCGCGAAGAGCCCGCTGTTGACCAGGGCGAGCGATCCGTTCGTGATGGACGGCCCCGTCCCGTTTCCCCGGGCCGCGGGCATATCCTCGCCCGCCGCGGACGTCTCCTCGTCCGCCGGCGCACCCTGCGGCCACCTGCTCACGGGGCCGATCATAGTGGCGCTGGACCGCCGGTCTGAGCGAAGGCGCGCCGAGGCATTTCCGCGGCGGCCCCGCGCCGGGACAGCCTACCCAGCTTTGGGACTAGTCCAGCCTGGGCCCGACGTCCCGACCTTGAGGGACCTTGGGCCTTGACCCGGTGAGACCCGATCAGCGCGGCTAGAGCGGGGACTGGTAACTGGAGACCCAGTGGGTCTTCAGCCAGAGCAAGGCGCTGGACCAGGCGCCGGTGACCTCCAGGACGCCGACAACAACCAGCATTGCCCCGCCGACCAGGCTGAACGCGCGGGCGTGCCGGCGGGCGAAGCGGAACGCCGTCATGCTGCGCTCGAACGCCAGCGCGACGATCAGGAACGGGATGCCCAGCCCGAGGCCGTAGGCAAAGGTCAGAATCGCCCCGCGGACGGCGGTGCCCGAGGTCATGGACAGCGTCAGCACGAACGTCAGCGTGGGCCCGACGCAGGGCGTCCAGCTCAGGCCGAACAGCACGCCGAGCATCGGCGCGCCCGCGAGCCCGGCCCGGGGCCGCACTGACGGCCGCATGATCCGTCCGGTGCCCGGGATCCAGTCGAACAGCCCGGCGAACAGCAGCCCGAGCAGGATCGTCAGCACCCCGAAGACCTGGGTCAGCCCCACGCTGTGCCGCTGCAGCAGCGCGCCGAGCCCGCCGAAGGCGAGCCCTTCGCTGGCGAACACCGCCGAGAACCCGAGCGCGAACAGGGCCGTGCCGAGCACCGCACGGCGCCTGGCCCGGCGCTGCGGGCGGGGCCTGACAGGTTCGGTCGGCGCGACCGTGGTCACCGCGACCGCCGCCTGCTCACCGGCCGCACCACCGTCCCCGGCGCCCGGGCGGCCATCGGCTGGCCCGGTTCCCGCGGCACCGTCTCCGGATTCGCCGTCCGGTGCCTGCTCCGCATCGACGGCGGACATGCCGGTGACGTAGGAGAGGTAACCGGGAACCAGCGGGAGCACGCAGGGGGAGAGGAAGGTCACCGCACCGGCGGCGGCGGCCACGGGGACGGCGAACAGCAGCGGCCCGGACAGGATCAGGTGCTCGATCCCGCCGCTCATCTGATTGCCTCCCTCGCGGGACGTCGTGCCGGAGGCGCGCCAGGTTGCAGCGCGCATGGTCGTGCCGGAGGCGCGCAATCAAATGGTGCGGGAGGCACGGGGGTCTGGGGGTGGCCCCCGGGGCAGCAGAGTCTCGCCGCCGGGAGCCGCAGCGCGGAACGATGCGGCGTTCGGCCCGGCGGCTGCGGCGTGAAACTGCCCGAGGCTGTCATCGGGCGCCTCATGGCTGACCTCCGCGCTTATTCCGTGGCTGGGCCCAACTTATCCCGCTGAGCCGAAACGTGCGCCCGAGCCCATTGCCGACCGCATCCCTGGGAGTTATTGTGCGCGCAGGTTTGGGTTTTGTTAGATAACGGAGGTTTTCGATGCCGAACCTGACACGTCACGTGTTCTTGCGGGTGCCTCCCAGTCTTTCGATGACGTGGGGCGGGCGCCGTCGCAAGCTGATGCGGGCAGCGGCCATGGCGGCCGCCCCGGTGGCCCTGATCGTGGTCGCCGGTTCGGGCGCGGCGATAGCCGGGCCCGCGGGCGGCCTCGCCGGCACCGCCCCGTTCCCGGCCCACTCGGCCGCCGCACCCGCCCTGGCCGCCCCGGCCAACAGCAACGGAAGCCAGCAGGGCCCGGGCATCGACTGGGCGCTGTCCGGCCAGGCGAGCGCGGACTCATCTCAGTCCGGGGACCCGGCGTCGAACGCCATCGACGGCGACGCGGGCACCGACTGGTGCCCGAACGCGTGGGAAGGCACCCTCACCATCGACCTGGGCCAGGCCCGTGCCCTGAACGGAATCGGCATCACCCTGGACGCGGGCGCCCCGTCCGCCGATGCCACCATCCAGCTGGCGTCAAGCTCGGGGCAGTGGACCACGGTGCCGACGGCGCAGAACCTCGCACTCGACGCGGGCAGCCCGATGTACATCGGCGTCCCGTCGCACACGACGGCGCGTTATGCCCAGATCAACGTCAAGAGCGGGACCGGGGCGCCGGTGTGCATCGGCGAGTTCCGGCTGTTCGGGCCGGACCCGGCGGCGGCGCGGATGGCGCTGGGCGCGGACCTCTCCTTCACCCCGCAGGAACTGGCGGCCGGCGCCCGGTTCACCGACCGCGGCCGCCCCGGCACGCCGGTCACGATCATGCGCGACAACGGCGCCAACTACGTGCGAATGCGGCTGTGGGTGAACCCGCCGCCCGGTTACAGCAACCTGGCCAGCGACCTGGCCCTGGCCCGGCAGGTGCACCAGGCCGGGATGCGGATCTACCTGGACATCATGTACTCCGACTTCTGGGCGGACCCGCAGCACCAGGACATCCCCGCCGCGTGGCAGGACCAGGACCTCAACCAGCTCGCGGCGACCGTGCAGTCCTACACCCAGCAGGTGATCTCGGCCTTCGCGCAGCAGAACACGCCGGTCGACCTGGTGTCCATAGGCAACGAGATCCGGAACGGGATCCTGTGGCCGGTCGGCCAGGTCGACCCGAGCGCGGGCACCGGCTGGGACAACCTGGCCACCCTGCTCAAGGCCGGCGTCGCCGGGGCCCGGGCGGGCAACCCGCCCGGGCACAAACTGCTGATCATGATGCATTACGACCAGGGCGGCAACAACCAGACGAGCCAGGCCTTCTATCAGAACCTGATCTCCCGGGGCGTCCCGTTCGACGTGATCGGCCTGTCCTACTACCCGTTCTTCCACGGCACGATCTCGCAGATGAAGGCGAACGTGGACGCGCTGGCGACCCAGTTCGGCAAACCGATCATCATCGCGGAGACGCAGTACGCCTGGACGCTCGCCAACGGCAACGAACAGCCCGGCGACAGCACCGGCAACTTCGTCTGGCAGCCCAGCCAGATCTCCGCCGGGTACCCGGCGACCCCGGGCGGCCAGCTCTCCTTCGTCAACGACGAGCTGTCGATTCTCGCGCAGGTGCCCAACGGGCTCGGCATGGGGCTGTTCTACTGGGCGCCGGACTGGATCCCCGGCGTGGGCTGGGAACCCGGGGCCGGCGTGGGGTCGCCCAACACCAACCTCACCCTGTTCGACTTCCAGGGCGCCGCGCTGCCGTCCATCGGGATCTTCGGCAACCCGACGAGCGTCTGCGCGAGCTACGACCCGTGGAACACCCCTTGCATCATCGGGGGCTAACCGGAGTGACCTGTCCTTCGTGCTGGGCGGCGCCGTGAGCGCTGCCCAGCACGTAGAGGGAGAGCAGCGAGCAGATCAGCGCCACCCCGGTCAGCATGGCCATCGACGCCGATGCGCTGTCGCGGCCGGAGTCCACAAACGACGCGCCCGAGGAAGCGGCGCCGAGCAACGCCAGGAGGAACACCGCCGACAGCACGATCAGGGCGCGGTTGCGCGATAGCACCGACCTGACGACCAGGCTGATGGACCCGAGGATGAGCAGCAGGCCCAGCCCGGCGTGGATGCCGAGCGCCACCGGGCCGTTCGCCAGGGCCCGGCCGATCGCGGCCAGGAAGCCGCCGCCCTGATCGCGCGCTGGCACCGTGACATACAGATTCACCCATATGCCCAGCGCGTACTGGACAACCACGGCAATCCCCATGCCCAGGGCCGTCCGGCGCGCTACGTCCAGGTGGGCGGCCCTGGCGCCGCCGCGCACTTCAGTGGAACCCGTGTCGAGCATCGTCGTCACCTCCGATGCGAGAACTAGTTTACCGTCATCGATAGTTCTATCGCGTAATGATCTGCGGGCGCAAATATATTGCTGGTGATAGTATTTGCCGATGGAGACCCCGGATCTCGCACAGCCGGAGAGCGGCATCGCATTCCTGCTGGTGCAGCTGGGGTTCCACCTGGCCCGGGTGTTCGGGGAGCGGCTTGAGCCGCTCGGCATTGAGCAGCGCCACGCCGGGATGCTGGTCCGCCTGGCCGAGAACGACGGCAGGTCGCAGCAGGCGATCGCCGAGCTGCTGGGGGTGAACCCCACCCGGATGGTGTTCCTCACCGACGAGCTGGAAAAGCTCGGGCTGGTCGAACGCAGGCGCAACCCGGCCGACCGGCGCTCGCACGCCCTTTGCCTGACCGAAGCGGGCACCGCGATGCTGGTACGGGTCAGAGATGTCACCCGGGCGCACGAGGCCGCCATCACCTCCGGCCTGAGCGTCGCGGAGCGGGACCAGCTCACCGCGCTGCTCCAGCACCTCGCCCGCGACCAGGGCCTAGCCGGGCGGGCCCTGCCCGGTGCGCCCCCGCGCCACGGGCCACGGCCCGCGGCCCCGGACTAGGGCATGTCCCATAGATCATTCAGCCTGCTGCGCGTCCGCCAGACGGGCGGCTCGCGGCGTTGTCGTCGTCGCCCATAGCTCCGCTATGGGCGCCTCCTCCGCCTTGCGATCCCCTGCCCGCCTCCCCGTCCCCCTCCATGCGGCCGCTCGCGACGGCGTAGATCTACGGGACACGCCCTGAGCGGGCGATACCCGCGCGGATTGACCGTCGCGTGCGGAGAGCGCAACGATGTTGCCCATGCGAACCACCCCGCCCTTCCGCGCCGACCATGTCGGCAGCCTGCTCCGCCCCGCCAGCGTGCTCGCGGCCCGCGACGACTTCGCGGCCGGCCTGATCACCGCACAGCAGTTGCGGGCCGCCGAAGATGAGGCCATCGCCGGCGTGGTGGCGATGCAGCAAAACGCCGGCCTGCAGTCGGCCACTGACGGCGAGTTCCGCCGTGCCTCCTGGCACATGGACTTCATCTACCAGATCGGCGGGGTCAGCAAGGCGCCTGGCAACCTGGCGGTGCGGTTCCACAACCCGGGCGGGGATATCGAGTTCACCCCGGCCGCGCTGCATGTGGGCAGCAAGATCCACATGGCGAAGACGATCTTCGAAGAGGATTTCTCCTACCTCACGTCGCTGGCGGGCGCCTCAACGGCCAAGCTGACGATCCCCTCGCCGAACATGGTCCATTACCGCGGCGGGCCCGCCGCGATCGACCCCGCGGTCTACCCGGACATCGAGGAGTTCTGGAGCGACCTTGCCGCGGCCTACGCCGACGAGGTGGCGCGGCTGGCCGCCCTGGGCTGCACCTACCTGCAGTTCGACGACACCAGCCTCGCCTATCTCAACGACCCGGCGCAGCGGGCGGAGATCGCCGGGCGCGGCGAGGACGCCGAGCACCTGCACCTGCGCTACATCCGCCAGGTCAACGCCGCGCTCGCGGCCAAGCCCGCGGGCATAGCGGTGACCACGCACCTGTGCCGGGGCAACTTCCGGTCCTCGTGGGCCGCGTCGGGCGGGTACGACTTCGTCGCCGAAGCGCTGTTCGGCGAGCTGAACGTGGACGGTTTCTTCCTCGAGTACGACGACGAGCGCTCCGGCGGCTTCGAGCCGCTACGCTTCGTGCCGCCCGGCAAGATGGTCGTGCTCGGCCTGGTGACCACCAAGCGGGGCGAGCTCGAAGACCCGGATACGCTCAAGCGCCGGATCGGCCAGGCGTCGAAGTTCGTGTCGCTGGACCAGTTGTGCCTGTCGCCGCAGTGCGGCTTCTCCTCCACGGTCGAGGGCAACGTGCTCAGCTACGAGCAGGAAGTGGCCAAGCTCGAACTGATCGTCAAGGTCGCCCACGACGTCTGGGGGTAAGCGCCCGGCCAACAGGGAAACTCTGTTGCGGGCCGCGGGGGAGCGCAATAGCGTCGCCGTCGTGCCTGGACAACGGCCCCGCGCCACGGCAAGCCCAGTGCCCGCGCCGCGTTGAGCCGGCCGAGGCTCCGGGCCGACCTGACTCCGCTGCGGACCTCACGCGATTTCCGGCTGCTGTACGCCAGCCGCACCGTCACCGCGCTGGGCACTGATGCCACCGAAGTAGCCCTGCTCGTCCAGGCCCGACAGCTCACCGGGTCCACCTTCGCGGTCGGCCTGCTCGGTGCGGTCGAACTGGTGCCGCTGGTGGTGTTCGGCCTCTACGGCGGGGTGCTCGCGGACCGGTTCGACCGGCGCCGGCTGAGCGTCGCGTGCGAGGCTGGCCTCGCCTGCTGCGCGGCAGTTCTCATGCTGAACGCCCTGGCGCCGCACCCCGCCGTCTGGCTGCTGTACGTGGTCACGGCGCTGATGATGGCGATGGCCGCGCTCCAGCGGCCGTCACTCGAGGCGTCGATGCCACGCGTGGTGACCAAGGATCAGCTCATGGCGGCCGGGGCGCTGATGTCCATGTCTCAGAACGCGTCCTACCTCGCCGGGACAACCCTGGGCGGCGTCCTCGCCGCCGGTCCGGGCCCGGAGTACGTGTACGGGCTGGATACGGTCAGCTTCGTCATATCGTTCGGCTTCCTGTGGCTGGTGCGGCCGCTGCCCGCGCCCGCCGCCGAGGGCCAGCCAGTGACCGGCGCCGCTCTCGGCCTGCGGAGCATCGCGGCCGGATTCGGCTTGGCCCGCAAGCGCCAGGACCTGCTCGGCTCCTATCTGGCCGACCTCGCTGCGATGACGCTCTCCTACCCGGCCGCCCTGTTCCCGTTCGTGGCCGTCAACCTGCATGCCCCGTGGGCTGCGGGGCTGATGTTCGCGGCGCCGTCGGCAGGCGCCCTCGCGATCACCGTGGTTAGCGGCTGGATGGGCCGGGTGCGCAGGCACGGCGTGGCCATTGCGGTCTCGGCCGCGAGCTGGGGGGTGCTGATCACCGGGTTCGGCCTGGCGCCCGACATCTGGGCGGCGCTGGGCTTCCTGGTGCTGGCCGGGGCCGCCGACATGGTGAGCGGGATCTTCCGTGGCACGCTGTGGAACCAGACCATCCCCGACCGAATCCGCGGCCGGATGGCCGGGCTCGAACTGCTCAGCTACAGCGTCGGGCCGTCGGCCGGGCAGATCCGGGCGGGCGCGGTGGCCAGCGTCACCAGCGCGCGGTTCTCCATCGCCTCCGGCGGGCTGCTCTGCGTGGGGGCGGTCGGCCTGGTCTGCCTGCTGCTACCCGGCTTCACCCGCTACCGGGCCCAGCCCGGCTCTCCCGCGGGCGAGCCAGCATGACGGGCGGCAACCGGCGCGGCGGCGCCTGCCAGCCCGGGGGGCCCTTGATCCGGACAGCCTGGAAGCGTAGCGTGCGGGTCGCACGCAAGGGACGGATGTGGCTGGCGCCACAGCGCCAGCACATGGGAGAGACAGGGAAGGGGGCGCCGCCAGCAATGCCGCGGCGGCGGTCCTGGTCACAATCGCGTGTGCCGCCGCCGTGAGCCCTCAGCACCACAGACGCTGATCACGGGAGGATCAACACGTGAAGTCTCGATCGATCCTGGCATTGGCGGGGGTTTGCGCCATCGCCCTGGCCGTCGCACTAGCGATCGCACCGTCCGCATCACGAACACAGCGCGCGAGCGCCGCCGTTCACCGCATCTCGCTGCACGGACTGACCAAATCGCAGAAGGAGCACCTGTCGGGGTTCGCCTCGTTCGAGGCCGGCATCGGCGTGTCGACCAAGACGCCCGCGGTAAAGGCAGGCCCCCGGAGGAGCAACTCCGGCGTGAACCTGTGCCCGCACAACCTCGGGTCCAACGTCCTGGTCAACCAGAACTGCCTGAACGTCACCGACGCGGACCTGCAGGGCCGCGCCCAGGCGCAGAACGAGACCGCGATCGCGCAGAACCCGCTCAACCCGCGCCAGATCGTGGCGGGGTTCAACGACTACCGCCGCGGTGACGGCACCTGCGGCACCGCCTACAGCCGCAACGGCGGGGCAAGCTGGACCGACAGCACCATGCCCAACGGGTTCACCCGCGGCACCGCGTTCGGCGGTGTGGCGCGGCAGTACTGGCAGGCGAGCGGCGACCCGTCGGTGGCCTGGGACAGCAGGGGGAACGCCTACTACTCCTGCCAGGTGTTCATGCGCGGGCCGGGGGGCGTGACCAACAACCCCGACACCTCCAGCGCCGTGTACGTGTTCCGGTCCACCGGCGACGCCGGGGCGTCCTGGAACTTCACCGGGCATCCCGCGGTCGAGACGTTCGACACCACCGGCGCCATACTGAACGACAAGCCGTACATGACGATCGACAACAGCCCGACCAGCCCGTTCCGGGACCGGATCTACGTGGCGTGGACGCTGTTCGCCGCGGACGGCACCGCCTACATCTACGAGGTGCACTCCGACGACTACGGGCAGACCTTCAGCAGCCCGGTCCTGGTGAGCACCACGAGTTCGCTGTGCAACCCCGGCAGCACGGCTACGCCCCAGGGGACCTGCAACAATAACCAGTTCGCCGACCCGTTCACCGCCCCCAACGGCACGCTCTACATCGCCTACTCCAACTTCAACACGACCAACACCGGCAGCGACAACCACTTCCAGGTGCTGCTGACCAAGTCCACCAACGGCGGGCAGAGCTTCGGCTCGCCGGTCAAGGTGGCCAACTACTACGAACTGCCGGACTGTTTCGCCTTCCAGAACTCCGACCCGTTCCGGGCCTGCGTTCCGGAAAAGGGCACGACGCAGAACTCGGTGTTCCGGGCGAGCAACTACCCCTCCGGAGGGGTGAACCCGCGCAACCCCCGCCAGGTCGTAGTGACGATCGGTTCCTACATCAACCGTGACTCGAACGAGTCCAACGGCTGCGCGCCCGCCGGGAACAGCACGACGACCGGCGGCCAGCTCTACACCGGCGTCAAGATGGCTGGGGCCTGCAACAACAAGATCATGCTCAGCGTCTCCAACAACGCCGGGGCGTCGTTCACCGGGAGCACGGTCGACCCGCGGCTCCTGCCGGTCGTCAACACGGCGGCGCGGCAGAAGCGCACCGACCAGTGGTTCCAGTGGGCCGCCATCACGCCCACGGGCACCCTGGCCACCTCCTACTACGACCGACAGTACGGGAGGGCTGAGTTCACCGGGGCCATGGACATCAGCGTGTCCACCTCGACGAACCTGTCCACCTTCACGGTGAGCCGGGCCACCTCCGCGTCCATGCCGTTGCCGACGCAGTTCCCCGACGGCAATGGCAACAGCCAGTTCATCGGCGACTACACGGGCGTGGCGGCGGTGTCCGGGGTCCATCCGCTGTGGTCGGACACCAGGAACCCGGACGCGTTGCTGTGCCCGGGCACAGCCACGCCGAGCACGCCGCCCGCAGTGTGCACCTTCGCCGAGCCGAACGGCCTGATCGCCAACGACCAGCAGATCTACACCAGAACGATGCCGGCGTCCTAGCCGCGCCAGCAGGTATCCGGCGGCCGGGCCCCGCGGGGCCCGGCCGCTAGGCCGTCTGTTACCCCAGCGCCTGGGGCGCCCGCGCCTCGTCACAAGGGCACCAGCCCCGGCCCGGCGGCCCCAGGCCGGCCAGCGCATCTTCGATGGCGCGGTGGAACGTGGGGTAGGCGTAGATCATCTCGCGCAGGCGCTGGACCGGCACCGCGGCGTGCACCGCCACCGCCAGCGCGCCCAGCACCTCGCCCCCGCACGGGCCCGCCGAGGTGGCACCGGCCAGCACCCCGCGGTCACAGTCCTCCACGAGCTTGATGAACCCGTCGTTGCCGGCCTTGTGGATCCAGCCGCGGGCCGTCTCAGGCAACTGTTTCACGCTGGTGCGCACGGTCAGCCCCTTATCCCGTGCCTCCTGCTCGGTCAGCCCCACCGCGCCGATCTCCGGGTCGGTGAAGGTGACGCGGGGCACCGCGTGATACTCGGCTGGCCATCCGTCCCTGCCCAGGATGTCGTTGATGACGATGTCCGCCTGGTACATGGACACGTGCGTGAACTCGCCCTTGCCGGTGATGTCGCCCAGCGCCCACACACCGGGCGCGGCTCGCATGTGTTCGTCCACCGGGATGGCGCGCAGCCGCTCGTCGATCCCGGCCGCTCCGGCGCCGACCGCGGCGAGGTCGGCGCGGCGGCCGGTGGCCACCAGCAGCGCCTCCCCGCTGAGCTCTTCGCCGCCGTCCAGGGTGACCGTGAAACCACCGGCCGGGGAGTAGGCCACGGCGGCCGCGGGGCGGCCGGTCCGCACCGCGATGCCCTCCCGGGCGAACACCCGGGCGAGCAGGTCCCCGGCCTCGGGCTCTTCCAGCCGCAACAGCCGGTCCGCGCCCTCCGCGATGGTGACCCGGCTGCCGAACCGGGCGAACACCTGCGCCAGTTCGGCGCCGACGGCGCCACCGCCGAGCACCACCAGCGACTCAGGTGCCCGCTCCGCCTCGATCGCCTTGTGGTTGGTCCAGAACGGGGTGCCGGCCAGGCCGGGGATCGGTGGGACCGCGGGCTTGCTGCCCGAGGCGACGACGATGCCCCGGCTCGCCCGCAGCACCTGCGGCGCGCCGTCCCGGCCGGCGGCGGGAGTGACTGTGACCTGGCCGGGCGCGGTGATCCGCCCGTGCCCGCGCACCAGGATCCCGCCCAGGCCGGTGAACCGGTCGGCCGCCACCGTGTCGTCCCAATTGTCGGTGGCCTCATCGCGGATCCGGCGGGCCACCGGCGCCCAGTCCGCCTGGACCTCCGCGCGGCCCGCCATGCCGGGGATCCGGCGGGCCTCGGCGAGCAGGTTCCCGGCCCTGATCATCATCTTCGACGGGACGCATCCCCAGTACGGGCACTCGCCGCCGACCAGCCGGCCCTCCACGCCCGCCACCGACAACCCGGCCTCGGCAAGCGTGCCCGCCGCGTGCTCGCCGCCCGGTCCCATGCCAATGACGACGACGTTGACCTCTCGCTCGCGGTCCGTCATTGTCTCCTCCCCGCAGAGCATCATCCCGGCGCCTCAGGGTACGGCAGCGGGGAATGTCAGTGGCGGCAAGTAGGTTGCTAAGGACTATCCGGTGATCGACTGACGGACGGGGCCACGCTCATGACGAGGAGCCGCCCTGATGTCGTGCGCCCGCTAGAACCGGGGGACGCGCCGGGCGGGGAACCGCTGACCGAGAGCGACGCCGAAGAACACATCCACGGGATCTGCTTCAAGACCGGCCCGCCCCTCAAGGTCGGGGTCGAACTGGAATGGCTGGTCCGCGATGGCCGTGACCCCGGTATGCCGGTGGACCAGCAGCGAGTGGCCGTCGCCCTCGCCGGGCTGGGCGCGCCTGGCGCGCTCCCTGGTGGCGGTCGCCTCACCACAGAGCCCGGCGGGCAGGTTGAGATTAGCTCGGCGCCAGCGGATGGCCTCGGCCCCTGCGTGGACATCACCCGCCGCGATCTCGGCACCCTCCGTCAGGCGGTGCTCCCGGCTGGACTGTGCCTGACCGGGGAGGGCCTCGACCCGCTCCGGTCGCCCCGCCGGGTGCTCGACGTGCCCCGGTACGCGGCGATGGAGGAGTTCTTCAACCGGGTCGGCCCGTGGGGCCGGCTGATGATGTGCAGCACCGCCTCGGTGCAGGTCTGCCTGGACGCGGGCGAGCTGGGCGCCGGCCCGGGCAGCGTGGGCTGGCGCTGGCGCCTGCTGCACGCGCTCGGGCCGGTGTTCGTCGCCGCCTTCGCCAACTCACCGCTGCGGGAAGGCCGCCCGACCGGGTGGAAGTTGACCCGGCAGGCCATCTGGGCCCGGCTGGATCCCTGCCGCACCCGGCCGCCCGGCAACGCCGTGCCCGAGGCGGGCAACGGCCCCGCCCGTCCGCCAGACGCTGACCCCCGCGCCGCCTGGATCGACTACGCGCTGTCCGCCGAGGTGATGTGCGTGCGCCGGCCGGGGGACCAGCCGTGGACGGCGCCCGCCGGGCTGACGTTCCGCGACTGGCTCCGCGGCGGCGGCGAGCGGCGGCCAACCGAGGAAGACCTGTCCTACCACCTGTCCACCCTGTTCCCGCCGGTCCGCCCGCGCGGCCACCTGGAGTACCGGGTGATCGACGCGCAGGCGGGCGACGGGTGGATCGTGCCCGCCGCCGTGGTCGCCGCGCTGCTCGACGACGAGGCCGCCTCCCAGCAGGCCATGGACGCCGCGGAGGGCCTCTGGCATCAGGCGGGCACCGCCTGCGGCGGGGACTTCGGCGACGAGGCCGGGGCCGGCGGCGGGACGGGCTGGGACTGCGGCAGCCCCTGGGAGTGGGCGGCGCGGCACGGCCCCACCGACCCGCTCATCGGCGACGTCAGCGTGAAGTGCTTCGAGGCCGCCGACGCCGCGCTGGCCCGGCTTGGCGCCCCGGCACCCGTCCGGGACGCGGTCGCCGACTTCGCCGACCGGTACGTCTCCCGGTACCGATGTCCCGCCGACGACCGGCTCGACGAGGCACGTGCGGCGGCAGGCTCATGAAACGTCGCAGCCTGCCGTGTGCAGTCCCGGAAGGCAATGAAACCCGAGTCAGCCCACCTATCCCGGAAGGAACCAGTCCATGACACCGACCGGCGCCGAGGCACTGCGGGACCTGGTCGCCAGCAACCTGGTGGCCGCGCGCGAGCGCACCGAGTTGCTGACCAGCAGCGTCGGCGACGGCGACCTGGTGCGCCAGCACTCCCCGCTGATGTCACCGCTGGTGTGGGACCTCGCGCACGTGGCCAACCAGGAAGAACTCTGGCTGCTGCGGGAAGTGGGCGGGCGGACGCCGATGCACCCGGAGATTGACCCGCTCTACGACGCGTTCGAGCACCCACGGGCGGAACGGCCTGCGCTGCCGCTGCTGCCGCCAGCCGAGGCGCGCGCCTACGCTCACGAGGTCCGTGGCCGGGTGCTCGACCTGATCGAGGCGGCCACGTTCACCGGCAGCCGCCTGGTCACCGGGGCGTTCGCGTTCGGCATGATCGCCCAGCACGAGCAGCAGCACGACGAGACCATGCTCATCACCCACCAACTGCGCAAGGGCGCCCCGGCGCTGACCGCGCCGCCCCCGCCCGCGGCGCCCGCGGACGCGGCGTCGCTGCCGCGCGAGGTGCTCATCCCCGGCGGGCCGTTCACCATGGGCACCTCCACCGAGCCGTGGGCGCTGGATAACGAGCGGCCGGCGCACCAGGTGACCGTGCCCGGGTTCTACCTTGACACCACCCCGGTGACCAACGCCGCCTACGCCGAGTTCATCGCCGACGGCGGCTACGACGACCCGCGCTGGTGGCGCCCCGCGGGCTGGGGCCACCGGCAGAAGGCGGGCCTGGCCGCCCCGCTGTACTGGCGGCGGGAGGGCAGCGGCTGGGTGCGGACCAGGTTCGGCGTCACCGAGGCGGTGCCGCCCGCCGAGCCGGTGATGCACGTGTGCTGGTACGAGGCGCAGGCGTACGCCGCGTGGGCGGGCCGGCGGCTGCCGACCGAGGCCGAGTGGGAGAAGGCGGCGCGGTACGACCCGGCCACCGGCCGGTCGCGCCGGTTTCCGTGGGGCGACGAGGACCCCACGCCGGGCCGGGCGAACCTGGGCCAGCGCCATCTGCAGCCCGCACCCGCGGGCAGCTACCCGCAGGGCGTGAGCCCGGCGGGCGTGCGCCAGCTCATCGGGGACGTGTGGGAGTGGACCGCCAGCGACTTCCTGCCCTACCCCGGCTTCACCGCGTGGCCCTACCGGGAGTATTCCGAGGTGTTCTTCGGCAGCGAGTACAAGATGCTCCGCGGTGGCGCGTTCGGTGTCGCCCCGGTCGCCTGCCGTGGCACGTTCCGCAACTGGGACTACCCGATCCGGCGGCAGATCTTCGCCGGCTTCGCACGGCCCGCGACGCCGCGCCCCCCGCCCACCTCCCCATTCCCCCTTCACCCGCGGGGGCGTGACGCCGGGCTCATGTGCCGCCACCTGGCCTACCTCGGGCCGCCTGCCACGCTGCGGGCGCTGCTCACCGACCCGCCGCACGGGCTGGGCACCCAGGCGTGGGCGCCGCGCCGCCAGCGCCACGGGACCATGAACGTTCGACGGGTTCGGCGTCGGCTGGTACGCGGACGGGGACCCGGCGCCGGCCAGGTACCGGCGGGCGGGCCCGATCTGGGCCGACCCCGGCTTCGCCGACCTGGCCAGGGTCACCCGCACCCGGGCGCTGCTCGCGGCGGTCCGCTCAGCGACGGAGGGGACCGAGGCAGGCGCGGCGGCCGCGGCGCCGTACGCGGCCGGCCCGTGGCTGTTCTCGCACAACGGCCGGATGAACGGATGGCCAGGGTCGGCCGAGTCCCTCGCCGCGACGTTGCCCGCGGCTGATGTGCTCGCGCTGGAAGCGCGGTGCGACTCGGCGCTCGCGTGGGCCCTGGTGTCGAGCCGGCTCCGCGCTGGAGCCGGCCCGGCGGACGCCCTCGCCCAGGCCATCGGCGCCCTGGCCGAGCACCAGGTCAGCGGGCGCTTCAACTTCCTGCTCAGCAACGGCGAGGTGATCGCCGCCACCACGGCCGGCGACACCCTCTGCTACCGGCTGAGCGAGGCCAGCGTGGTGGTCGCCTCGGAGCCGGGGGACGACGAACCCGGGTGGACCCAGGTGAGCGACCAGCGCGTGCTGACCGCGACTCCCAGCGGGGTGGAGGTCTGCCCCCTGCCCGTGCCAGCAAGAACGACCACCCACTGAAACGACCGCCCACTGACAGGAAGGGACGATCATCCGATGACTCATGCCTCAGGCGCCGGGCCGAACGCCGCGAGGACGCTGGGGGAGGCACATAAATGACCGTCCGCGTCGAACGCTGCCTGCCCGACGGCTTCCTTGCCGAGGCGCTGCGGGCAGACGCCAGGGCGGGCCTGTCAGCCAGCCCGAAGGTGCTCCCGCCGAAGTGGTTTTACGACGAGCGGGGCAGCGAGCTGTTCGAGAAGATCACCCACCTGGACGAGTACTACCCGACCCGGGCCGAGCGGTCCATCCTGCGCGCCGCCGCAGGGCAGATCGCCGCCGCCACCCGGGCGCAGACCCTAGTGGAGCTCGGCGCCGGCGCGGCCGACAAGACCAGCTTGCTGCTCGACGCGATGGCCGCCGAGGGCACGCTGGCCAGCTTCGTCCCGGTGGACGTCAGCGAGGCGGCGCTGATCGAGGCCGCACGCCGGGTTGACGGGGAATACCCCGGCCTGGCGGTCACCGCCGTCGTGTCCGACTTCGAAGAGCACCTGGGCCTGCCGTCGGCCAGCGGGTCCCGGCTCGTGGTGTTCCTCGGCGGGACCATCGGCAACCTGCTGCCTAGCCAGCGGGCGGTGTTCCTCGCCTCGCTACGCTCCCGGCTGCGCCCGGGGGACGCGTTCCTGCTCGGCACCGACCTGGTCAAGGACCCGGCGGTGCTGGTTGCCGCCTACGACGACGCGGCCGGGGTGACCGCCGCGTTCAACAAGAACATCTTGTCGGTGCTGAACGCGGCGCTCGGCGCGGACTTCGACCCCGACGCGTTCGAGCACGTCGCGCTCTGGGATGACCGCCAGGAATGGATCGAGATGCGGCTCCGCTCCCTGCAGGAGCAGGTGGTGACCGTGCCGGCCATCGACCTCGTGGCGCCGTTCGCCGAGGGCGAGGAGATGCGGACCGAGGTGTCGGCGAAGTTCCGCCAGGCCAGGGTGGCCACGGAACTGGCTGCCGCCGGGTTCACCATGACCGGATGGTGGACCGATGACCAGGGCAGGTTCGGCCTGTCCCTTTCGGTGCCGGCCTAGCGGCCTGGCCAGCGGCGGACCGCGCCGCGCTCCATCCGCTGCACCCGGGCGTCGGCCAGTTGCAGTGCCGCGATGAGCTCGCCCGCGACCCGCTCGGCGGCGATCGACCCGCAGCTGAACAGGTCCACCGCGATCAGGTCTTCCTCCGGCCAGGTGTGGATCGCCAGGTGCGACTCGGCCAGGATCAGCACCAGCGTGACCGCCCCATTGGGGAAGATCACATGGCTGGCGTCGAGCACCGTGCCGCCGCCCGCCCGGACCGCGTCCGCCGCGGCGGCGGACAGTTCCCCGATGTCGGACACCGGAGAGCCCGGGGTCAGCGAGGCGTCCACTGTCCAGAGCTGCTTGGGCACGAGCGGGGCCGCTGCAGACGATGAAGGGGAGACGGGGAGCCGGCCCGGCGCAAGCTTTCCTGGCATGATGAGGGAGGATACCCGATGGCCCGTCAGTCACAGAGATCACGACATCCCCGCAATGGACGTTGACGCAGTCGCCGCCGAGGTCGCCGCCGCGGTCGGGCTGGCGGAAGGGCCGGCCGGCGTTGCCGACGTCCTCCGGGTCATCGCGCGGCATGAGCCGGTGCCGGCGCGCGAAATCAGCCGCCGGGCCGAGCTGCCGGTCCCGATCATCGCCGCCATCTGCAATGAGCTGCGCAAGCGCGGCGTGGTGGACCGGGCCAGGCCGGTGCGGCTGACCCCCGCGGGGCGCGCCAGCCTGACCGGGCAGGAGTCGCCCGGGGCCGGGCAGGCCGCGCTCACCGGCCAGTGCCCGTGCTGCGGCGGCCTGGGCCTCGTCGTCCCGGAGCCGGCCGCGGCGCTGACCGGGATGCTCGAGCGCGCCGCGCTGGGCGTGCCCGCGGCCAAGCTGGAGCTGGACCAGACCCACTGCACGCCGGACACCAAGCTGCGCCGGGTGCTGGCGATGCACGAGGCAGGCGCGCTGGCCGGGCAGCGGATCCTGCTGCTGGGTGACGATGACCTGGTCAGCGTGGCGCTGGCGGTGTTCGCCGGGCACGCCGGCGCCGCCGCCCGCCCGCGCCGGGTCACAGTGGTCGACAGCGACCCCGACCTGCTCGGTTATCTGCGCCGCGAACTGGCCGCGCCGGGCTTCGCGGCCGAGGTGATCGAGCATGACCTCCGTGACCCGCTGCCCGGCGCGCTGCTCGCAGGGTTCGACGTGGCCTGCACCGATCCGCCGTACACCGTGGCCGGCGCTGAGCTGTTCTTGTCCCGTGCGGTCTCGGGCCTCGCCCCCGGCGCCGGCGGGCACGTGTTCTTCTCCTTCGGCCCGCGCCGCCCCGCGGAAACCGTGCAAGTCCAGCGGCTGATGGCGGACATGGGCCTCGCCATCCGCTCGCTGACACCAGGCTTCAACTCCTACACCGGGGCCGGCATCCTGGCGGGCACCAGCCACCTCTACCACCTGCGCAGCACGGAGGACGGCCGGCCCGTGGTGACCGGGCGCTACGACGGCCCGCTGTATTCGGCGCAGACCCGCGCGGCCGCCACCCGGCCCTACCGGTGCGCGTCCTGCGGGGCGGTGCACCAGGTCGGCCCCGGCGCGCGCTGGGCGCAGATCGCCGAGCTGAAGGCGGCGGGCTGCCCCGCCTGCGGCGGCGCCGTGCTGCGCCCGCAGCCGTTGCGCGCCGGGCCGGGTGCGGGCAGGCCATGACCGACGGCCCCGCCGGGTTCCTGATCCGTCCCGCCCGCGAGGGCGACCTGGACGTCATCGCCGGATTCGAGATCGAGATCGCGCGGGTGTCGTTCGGCGCCGAGGCGATCGAGGATCCGGCGCTGCACCGCAAGCGAGTCGCCGCGGCGCTGGGCAAGCCGGGGGAGGTGACCCTGGTCGCGGTGACCGAGCGGGACGCCGAGGCGGCGGTGGGCTGGGCCTGGCTGTCGGGGCGCACCAACTCGCTGACCGGCGCCCGGTACGGCAACTTCCGGTCCCTGGCCACCGCGGACATCCCCGGCCGCGCCCAGGCCGCGGAACTGCTCATGGCCGCGGTGCTGCGGGCCGCCGACGAGGCCGGGTACACCCACCTGACCGGCAAGACCCACGCTCGCAACCTGGGCATGCGGGCGCTGTACCGGAAGTTCGGCTTCGAGGCCACGCACCTCACGATGGAATGGCGCCCAGGTGAGCCAGGCGGGGGGGCGGGCCAGTGACCCACGCCACCGCGCCGCAGCCGCCGGGCCGGACGCCGCGGGGCCATGGTTCCGCGATGTCCCCGCGCCGAGATTCTGCTTGCCCGGGGGACACCCCCGGAACCCCCGACACGTCTCCCGCGCCGCAATCTGGCGCGCCTCGGGCACGACCAAACGCACCGCTGCCTGGCGCGCCTCCGGCACGACGTCCCGCGAGGGAGGCCGACGTGGCGACCCCGCCGCGGCTGGTCAAGTGCGTGGTCTGGGACATCGACAACACCCTGCTCGACGGGGTCTACCTGGAGTCGGCAGCCGCGCCGCCCGCCGCCAACCAGGCGATGGCGGCCACGCTGGCCGACCTCGGCGCCCGCGGCATCCTGCACGCGATCGCCAGCAAGAACCCGCCGCAGGCCGCCGAGCACGCCGCCACGGTGACCGGCGCCCGGTTCGCGGCCGTGGAATGCGGCTGGGGCGCGAAGTCCGACGCGCTGGCCCGGATCGCCGCGGACCTGTCCATCGGCACCGACGCGCTCGCGTTCGTGGACGACGACCCCTACGAGCGCGCCGAGGTCGGCGCCGCCCTGCCCGACGTGCTCGTGCTCGCGCCGGAGGAAGTGGCCGAGGCGGCTGGCTGGCCCGAGTTCGGCGCGGCCGCGGTGACCGACGAGGCCCGCAGGCGGGGGGAGATGTATGCCGCGCGGCGCCGCCGGCAGGCGGCGGAGCGGGCCTTCGGCGGCAGCCGGGAGGAGTTCCTGGCCTCGGCCGGCACCCAGGTGACGATCGCGCCCGCCGGCCAGCAGGACGCGCCCCGCCTGCACGAGCTGTCCGCGCGGACCCGCCAGTTCAACTCGGCCGGGCAGGCCGCGGGAGAAACGGAGTTCGCGGCGTGGATCGCCGCGCCCGACCACGAGGTGGTCGCCGTGCGGCTCCGCGACGCCTTCGGCGACGACGGCATCGTGGGCGCCTGCGTGACCAGTCACGGTGCCGACGGCGTCTGGACCGTACGGCTGCTGGCGATGTCCTGCCGGGCGATGGGGCGGGGGGTCATCGGCGGGCTGCTCGCCTGGCTCGTCCGGTCCGCGGCCACGGCAGGCGCGCGCGAGGTCGCCGTCTCCTGCGTGCTGAACGAGCGGAACGTGCCGCTGCGGGTCGCGCTCACCGGGGCCGGGTTCCGGGCCGGGACCGGGCCAGGACCGGGCGCGACGCGGGCCGGAGCGGTGTTCCGCCGGGGCGCCGGGACGGCCCTGCCGGAGCTGCCGTCCTGGTTGCGCGCGCCGGGCGGGCCGGATGAGCCGATCGCCGCCGAGCTGCGGCAGATACTCGCGCGCATCACCGGCCGGGACGAGCTGGCCGGCCTTCCCGCCGACGCGCCGCTGTTCGGTGCGGGGGTGTCCCTCGACTCGCTGACCGGCGCCCTGTTGCTGCGCGAGGTCCAGCGGCGGTTCGGGATCGACGTGGCCGGCACGGACCTGAACCTCGACGCCCTGGCCACGCTGGGCACGCTGGCGTCGTTCATCGCGGAGCAAGCGGGGGCCTGATGGCGGCGCCCGGAGGTCACGTCATGACCGGCTCGTCCCGGCAGGCCGGGACCGCGGACCGGGCGGCGGAGGTCTGGTGGTTCGACATCAGGGAAGTCACCCTGGGCCCGGCGGACCTGGTGAACCTGGACCCGCGGGAGACCGCCCGGGCGGCCGCCTTCGTGTTCCCCGCCGACCGGCACAGGTACCAGGTCGCGCACGTGATGCTGCGCCGGGTGCTGGCCGGCCGCCTGGGCGCGGCGCCCGGCCTCCTCGCCTTCACCCGCCTGAGCTGCCCGGCTTGCGGCGGGCCATCCGGCAGGCCGGTGCTGGCCGGTCTCCCGCCGGGGGAAAGCGCCGGGCGCGGCCTGTCCTTCTCCCTGGCGCACTCCGGTGACGCCGTGGTCATCGCGGTGGCCCGCGGCCCGGTCGGCATCGACGTGGAGCGGGCGGCGACCGGGTGCGTCTGCTCCCTGGCGTCGGCCATGCACCCCGAGGACACTGCGCTCGCCGGGGCGCTTCCCGAGCCGGAGCGGCATGCCGCGATCATCCGCTGGTGGGTGCGGATGGAAGCGGTGCTCAAGTGCGCCGGGACCGGCATCGCGCACGGCATGGACGCCTTCCCGGTGCTGAGCGCCGGAGGCGCCTTCGCGGCCCTGTCCGCGCCCGAGGGCTACCAGGCGGCGCTCGCGCTTCCGGAGCTCACCGGTAGTCTCGCAGCAGGATCGGAGGTGGGCGATGACGGCGGTCTACGCGGTGGACGCGTGCCGGACGCCAGTGGGAAAGATCAAGGGGATGCTCGCCGCGATCCGCCCCGATCACCTGTCCGCTGACGTGATCGCGGCGCTGCTGGCCCGTAACTCCTGGCTGGATCCGGCGCGGATCGACGACGTGTACTGGGGGGCGGCCAACCAGGCCGGTGAGGACAACAGGAACGTGGCCAGGATGGCTGCCCTGCTGGCCGGCCTGCCAGTGGACATTCCCGGCGCCACGGTGAACCGGCTGTGCGGGTCGGGGATGGAGGCGATCGCCTGCGCCGCCCGGGCCATCGCCACGGGAGAGGCCGACGTGTGCCTGGCGGGCGGCGCGGAGTCGATGACCCGCGCGCCGTTCGTGCTGCCGCGGGCCGAGGGCCCGTTTCCGCGTGAGGCGGGCCTCGCCGACACCAGGCTGGGCTGGCGGCTGGTCAGCCCCCGGATGGCCGAGATGTACCCGCCGGTCAGCCTGGGCGAGACCGCGGAGAATGTGGCCGGGCGATACCACGTGACCAGGGAGCGCCAGGACGAGTTCGCGCTGCGCAGCCACCAGCGGGCCGCCAGGGCCCGGGACGAAGGCCGGTTCGCCGACGAGATCGTCCCGGTGACCACCCCGGCCGGGGAGATGACCGCCGACGAGGGCATCCGGGACAACCTGACCCTGGCCGAACTGGCGGCCAAGCGGCCCGCGTTCCGCCGTGACGGCACGGTGACTGGCGGCAACTCCTCCCCGCTCAACGACGGGGCGGCGGCGCTGCTGCTGATGTCGGAGCGGGCAATGGCCTCGGGCGTCCCGGCCCCTATGGCGCGGTACGTCAGCACGGCGGCCGCGGGCGTGCACCCGGACTACATGGGCATCGGCCCGGTGCCCGCGATGGGCAAGGCGCTGGCCCGGACCGGCTGGCAGGCCGAAGGGCTGGACCTGATCGAGGTCAACGAGGCGTTCGCGGCCCAGGCGGTGGCCGTGGCCGACGAGCTGAAACTGGACCCCGACCGGCTGAACGTCAACGGCGGCGCGATCGCCATCGGCCACCCGCTCGGCTGCTCGGGCGCCCGGCTCACCACGACGCTGCTCCACGAGCTCCGCCGCCGCGGGGCCAGCCGGGCGGCGGCCAGCATGTGCATTGGCGTCGGCCAGGGCATAGCCACCCTCTGGGAAAGCAGCTGAGGCACCCGGTGGAGCCAGCCGGGCACGGCCCAGGCGCGGGCAGCACGACCGTGGCCAATCCCGGCGACCGCGTGCTGACCGTGCCCAACGCGATCAGCATCGCGCGACTGGCGGGTGTCCCGGTGTTCTTGTGGCTGGTGCTCGGCCCGCACGCGGACGGGTGGGCGGTGGGCCTGCTCATCGCCGCCGGGGTGTCCGACTGGCTCGACGGCAAGCTGGCCAGGGCGTGGAACCAGCAGAGCAGCCTGGGCCAGGTGCTCGACCCGGCGGCGGACCGGCTGTACATCGCGGCGACGCTGGCCGCGCTGGCGATACGGGAAATCATCCCGTGGTGGCTGGTGGCCGTGCTGGTGCTGCGGGAGCTCGTGCTTGCCGTGACCCTGCTCATCTTGCGCCATTACTCCATCGGCCCGCTCCAGGTCAGCTTCCTGGGGAAGGCTGCCACCTTGTGCCTGCTCTACGCCTTCCCCCTGCTGTTCCTCGGCTCGCACGCCGGCGCCGCCGCGCTGACCGCCCGGGTCATCGGCTGGGCCTTCGCGATCTGGGGAACCGCCCTCTACTGGTGGGCGGCCGCGCTCTACCTCAGCCAAGCGCGGCAGGTCATCGCGGCCGTGCGCGGTAGCCAGGCACGCGGCGAGGGGCAGCCCCCGTTGGCCCGGCAGCGCCCGCCCGGCGATGATGGGGCATAGGGCAACGAAGGGAGACCTGCACGCTGTGAAGGCACTGGTGATGGCCGGCGGGGAGGGGACCAGACTCCGGCCGATGACCGCAAGCCAGCCCAAGCCGCTGCTCCCCGTGGCCAACAAACCGATCATGGAGCACGTGCTGCGCCTGCTGAAGCGGCACGGGTTCACCGAGACCGTAGTCACCGTCCAGTTCTTCGCGCCGCTGGTCCGTAACTACTTCGGTGACGGCGACGAAGTCGGGATGAGACTGCAATACGCCACCGAGGAGACACCCCTGGGGACGGCCGGGAGCGTGAAGAACGCCGAGGACGCCCTGCGGTCCGGGCCGTTCCTGGTGATCTCCGGGGACGCGCTGACCGACATCGACCTGTCGGCCATGGTCGCCCACCACAAGAAGCAGGGCGCCCTGGTCACCGTGGGGCTGACCCGCGTCCCGAACCCGCTCGAGTTCGGCATCATCATCCTCGACGACGACGGCCGCATCCAGCGCTTCCTGGAGAAGCCCACCTGGGGCCAGGTTTTCTCGGACACCGTCAACACCGGCATCTACGTGATGGAGCCCGAGGTGCTTGCCGAGGTGCCCGCCGGAGAGCCGGTGGACTGGGCCGGCGACGTGTTCCCCCGGCTGGTCAAGGCCGGCGCCCCGTTGCACGGCTGGGTCGGCGAGGGGTACTGGCAGGACGTCGGGACGCACGAGAGCTACCTGAGGGCACAAGCGGACGTGCTGTCGGGCGACGTGGAGACGGAGATCGACGGGTTCGAGGTGTCCCCGGGGGTCTGGGTGGCCGAAGGCGCCGAAGTGGACCCGGAAGCGGTGCTCAAGGGGCCGCTGTGCGTTGGTGAGTACACCAAGGTCGAGGCGGGCGCGGAGCTGCGCGAGTTCACCGTCGTGGGCAGCAACGTCGTGATCAAGGAGGGCGCCTTCCTGCACCGGGCGGTCGTGCACAACAACGTATACATCGGCCAGGGCACCACCCTTCGTGGCTGCGTGATCTGCAAGAAGACCGACGTCATGGCCTCCGCCCGGATCGAGGAAGGGGCCGTCGTCGGGGACGAGTGCCTGATCGAGCCGGAGGCGTACCTGTCCGCCGGGGTGAAGGTGTACCCGTTCAAGACCATCGAAGCCGGGGCCGTGGTCAACACCAGCGTCATCTGGGAATCGTCGGCGCAGCAGACCCTGTTCGGCCCGCGCGGGGTGTCCGGCCTGGTCAACGTGGAGATCACCCCGGAGCTGTGCGTGCGCCTGGCCAGTGCCTACGCCAGCACGCTGCGTAAGGGCGCGACCGTCACCACCTCGCGGGATGTATCCCGGGCGGCCCGGGCGCTGAAGCGGGCCATCCACGGCGCGCTGAACGCCAGCGCGATCAACGTGGTGGACCTGGAGGCCATGCCGCTGCCGGTGGCCCGGTTCCACACCTCGCGCAGCGACGCCAGCGGCGGCATCGCGCTGCGCACCACCCCCGCCGACCCGCAGTCGATCGACATCATCTTCTTTGACGAACGGGGCGCCGACCTGTCCCAGGCGGCCTGCCGCAAGCTGGACCGGGTGTTCTCGCGGCAGGAATACCGGCGGGCCTTCCCGGGCGAGATCGCCGGGCTGGTCTACCCGCCGCGGGTGGTCGAGTCTTACGCGGGTGAGCTGCTGCGCTGCATAGATATGTCCGGGGTGCGGGACGCCGGGCTCAGAGTGGTGCTGGACTGCGCGGACGGGACCGCCGCGCTGGTGCTGCCCTCGCTGCTGGGGTCGATCGGCGTCGAGGTGCTCACGCTCAACAACCGGCTCAACGAGGAGTCACCGACCCAGACCCTGGCCGAGCTGCGGGCAGGCATGCAGCGCCTCGCCGAGCAGGTCGCCTCGTCCCGTGCCGCGTTCGGCGTCCGGTTCGACCAGGTCGGGGAGCGCATCCAGCTCGTCGACGACAAGGGAGCGATGATCAGCGAGGACCGGGCGCTGCTGGTCGTGCTGGATCTCATCGCCGCCGAGCGGAAGGCTGGCCGGGTCGCGCTGCCGGTCACCACCACCCGGGTGGCCGAGCGGGTGTCCAAGTTCCACGGTCTCCAGGTGAGCTGGACCCCCACCTCGCTCCGCGGGCTCACCGAGGCCACCGCGGCCGACGATGTGATCTTCGGCGCCGACGGGCACGGCGGGTTCGTGGTCCCCGAGTTCAGCAGGAACCTCGACGGCATCGCGGCGTTCGCCCGGCTGCTCGGCCTGGTCGCGCGCACCCGGCTGACCCTGAGCCAGATCGACGCGCGCATCCCCAGAGCGCACCTGCTCAAGCGGTCCATGCCCACCCCGTGGGTGGCCAAGGGCAGCGTCATGCGCACGGTCATGGAGGCCGCGGGCGATCGCACCGTGGACACCACCGACGGGGTCAGGATCGTCGAGCCGGACGGCGGATGGGTGCTCGTGCTGCCCGATCCCGCCGAGGCGGTCACCCACCTGTGGGCCGAGGGCGCCGACGACGACGCCGCGCAGGAACTGCTCGACCGCTGGGCCGGCATCACCGAACATGCTGGCGCATAGCCCCGGGAACATGCCGGGCATCCGGCGGAGTTTGAGTGGCGAGGACGAATCTGCGGCGTCATGAGACAATCGCACCTTGCGTGTCTGCTCGCCGGAGATCCACGGGGGCGCCGGAAGTTTGACGTCGGAGGTTGCCCATGGGGCGAAGGCGCGGCTGGCGACGGTGGTTCACCCGCCGGACCAGAAACGCGTGGCGCATGGACCAAGTGCCGGTGCCGCAGGTAGCGTGGGCGCACGTACCGGAGTTGACGCCACGTGCCGCATCTGCGGATGTGGTACCCGCGCCGAGCCCTTGGCCCGCGGAGGAGAGGCTGGACCAGGCGATGCCGAGCGTCTACTGTGCCCGCTGCGGGCGGGCCAGCCCGGAAGGCGCCCGTTTCTGCTCGCACTGCGGTGCGCCGCTCATGCGAGCCGGGGGAGAACGGCCAGGCGAGAGCACTTCCACGATCTCGCTGGGCGGCGCCGATCTGGCCGATGGTGACTACGAGGAGCCGCTGGCGGAATCGGCCGCGACCGAGGCGCTGCCGGCCGGCGCCGCTCTGCTCCTGGTCAAGCGCGGGCCGAACGCGGGCAGCCGGTTCCTGCTGGACAGCGAGCTGACCACGGTAGGCCGCCACCCGGGCAGCGATATTTTCCTCGACGATGTGACCGTGTCCCGGCGGCACGCCGAGTTCTATCGGCATGGGGCCGGGTTCGTCGTGCGCGACGTGGGCAGCCTGAACGGCACCTACGTGAATCGCGAGCGGATCGAGGAGGCGGGCCTGAACGACGGGGACGAGGTCCAGGTGGGCAAGTTCCGGCTGACCTTCCTCGCGGGCAGGCGATCCCAGGCCGACCGTGGCGGGGGCGCACAGGTCGGGGCATGAGTGCTGAGCCAGCCCGGGCATACTTTGGCATCGGCGAGGTGATTGCCCAGCTCCGCGCCGAGTTCCCCGATGTCAGCGTCTCCAAGATCCGGTTCCTGGAGGCGGAAGGGCTGATCCAGCCTGCCCGCTCTCCCTCCGGCTACCGCAAGTTCGGCCAGGCGGACGTGGACCGGCTCAGGTACATCCTCACCGCCCAGCGCGACCTTTACCTGCCCCTGCGGGTGATTAAGGACCAGCTGGAGTCCGACCAGCCCGCCGCCGGGCCGATGTCCCGGCGGGAGGTGCTCGAGGCTACCGGCATCGACGAGCGGGAGCTGGCGGAACTAGAGGAGTTCGGCTTGGTGCGCCGGTCGGGCCGGCAGTATCCCGCGGAGGCCGTGGAGGCCGTGGAGGCGATCATGGCGCTGGGCCGGTACGGGGTCCAGCCGCGGCACCTGCGGGTGCTGCGGGCTTCGGTGGAGCGGGAGACCGCCCTGATCGAGCAGGTCGTGGCCCCGGTCTTGCGGCAGCGCAGCCCCGGGGCACGAGAAAGGGCGGCCACATCCGCCCGGGAGATCGCCGCGCTGGTGCTTGCCGTGCACGCGGCGCTGATCGAGATGACCCTGGCGGACGCCGGTTTCGCCGGGCCGGAGGGCGGCGGTACCGGCCGCTGAGCACAGGGCGCGGGCGTGCCTGCTGCCCTGGCGGGTGTACTTTGACAGGGGAATCCCTTCAGCAAGGTTCGGGAAGCACAGTGCCTGACAGAGGCCAGGACGGAGCCGCCGTGAGGAAGATGGAGGTCGTCGGCGTCCGGGTTGAGATGCCCACGAACCAGCCCATCGTCCTGCTCAAGGAAACCGAGGGGGACAGGTACCTGCCGATCTGGATCGGCCCCGTGGAGGCTACCGCCATCGCCTTCGCCCAGCAGGGCATGGTCCCTGCGCGGCCGCTCACCCATGACCTGTTCCGTGACGTGCTCGAAGCCTTGGGCGTCCAGCTGACCACCGTGAACATCACGGCGCTGCGGGACGGGATCTTCTTCGCGGACCTCATCTTCTCCAACGGCAAGGAAGTGAGCGCCCGGCCCTCGGACTCGATCGCCCTCGCGCTGCGGACCGGCGCCTCGATCTTCGCCACCGAGGAAATCCTGGATGAGGCCGGGGTAGCGATCCCCGACGAGCAAGAAGACGAGGTCGAAAAGTTCCGCGAGTTCCTGGACACCATCAGTCCGGAAGACTTCGGCCGAGCCACGTGACGAAGTCACGGGGGAGGCCGAAGTCGTCGGGGGACCGGGGGTTGCCCCCCGGACTAGCGCTGTGGCCGAGCCACGTGACGAAGTCCCCGGGTTAGCGCTGTGGGCGCGCCACCTGAGTCGCGGCGTGCGACGCGCCGCCCGGGGTCGTTGACGAGCACACTGAGCAACGCCTAGCGTGCAAATCGAGTGCCCAGGGGCAGACTTCCCGGGTCGGAGGCAGGTGTGGCGGTAACCAGGAGTAATGACGGCGAATCGCATGCCCGCGGCGCCGCCATGCGGCACGCCGGAGAGCAAGGCCTACTGTTCGGTGACGAAAGCCTCACCATTCATTCCGACGATGTGGGCTACCGCGGGCCCACGGCCTGCGCCGCCGCCGGGATCACCTACCGCCAGCTCGACTACTGGGCCAGGACCGGCCTGGTGGAGCCGACCGTGCGGGCGGCGCACGGATCCGGGTCCCAGCGCCTCTACAGCTTCCGCGACATCTGCGTGCTGAAGGTGGTCAAGCGCCTGCTGGACACGGGCATCTCGCTGCAGCAGATCCGCGCCGCCGTGATGCACCTGCGTGACCGCGGCACCGAGGACCTCGCCCGGCTCACCCTGATGAGCGACGGGGTCTCCGTGTACGAGTGCACCTCCACCGATGAGGTGGTGGACCTGCTGGCCGGTGGCCAGGGTGTCTTCGGCATCGCGCTCGGCCGCATCTGGAAGGAAGTCGACGGCACGCTCGCCGAGCTTCCGGCTGAGCGCGCGGAGAAGGCCGACTGCGCCGATGGCATCGAAGGGACCGGCGACAGCCGGGACGAGCTAGCCATGCGCCGCGCGATGAGGACCGGCGGCTAGCGGCTAACCCTGCTCGCCGAGGCGGTGAACCCTGCTTGCCGCCTGTTGGCGGCTGCGCCATCGCCCGCCGTGTTAGCCCGAGGGCCGAGCCCCGGGCCCCACGACCTGGGTTGCGCTGGCGGTCCGGCGCCGTTCGGTGCCAAGCCCAGCCCACGGGACCCCGGAAAGGGCCCGCTATCGGTGGCGGGCTAAGCTCTCGCGACGTGGCCTTCTCTACCGGTACGAATCTCCGGGCGCTGCGCAGCCTGTCGCAAGCGCTGTTGCGCGGGTACGTCAGGGACCGGACCGCGCTGGCCTTCTCGATCCTGCTGCCCGTGCTGTTCCTGGTGCTGTTCGGGGCGCTGTACCGCAACAGCGGCGCGCCCAAGCTGACCGTCATCGAAATCGGGAACGTCAGCCTGCTCAGTAACGCCAACCAGGCCGACCTGTCCCACGTCCTGACCGTGACCCATTCCGGCAACCAGAACGCGGCGCTCCGTGAGGTCCGCCGGGGCAACGCCGACGCCGTAGTCCAGCAGCAGGGCCGGCAGCTGATCGTGCACTACTCGATCGCCGACTCGACCACCGCGGGCATCGTACAGGCGGTCTTCTCCTCGATCGTGCAGCAGGCAGACCAGGCGCAGGCCGGCCCGGCTAGCTACCAGCTGCTCACCAAGCAGGTCGAAAGCACGACGCTCAAGCCGATCCAGTTCCTCGCGCCCGGCCTGCTGGGCTGGGCCGTCGCCTCGGGGGCCGCCTTCGGCGCCGCCATCACCCTGGTGAACTGGCGGGAGCACAAGCTGCTGCGCCGGCTGCGGCTCGCCCCGGTGAACACCGGCTCGGTAGTGCTGGCCAGGGTCGGGGTCGCCCTGCTCGTGGCGCTGATCCAGACCGCGCTGTTCCTGATCATCGCCACCACGCCCTTCTTCGGCCTGAAACTCACCCCCGGCTGGTGGGCGGCCATCCCCGTGGTGCTCTGCGGCACGCTGGCCTTCATGTCCATCGGCCTGCTCGTCGGGTCGTTCGCCAAGACCCAGCAGGCGGCGACCGCGGTCACGAACCTGATCATCCTGCCGATGGCGTTTCTCGGCGGCGCCTTCATCCCGCTCGACTTCGCCCCGTCCTGGCTGGTGAGCACCTCCTACGTGATGCCGCTGCGCTATCTGGTCACCGGCATGCAGGACGTCATGGCGCGCGGCGAGGGACCCGCGGCCGCGCTGCCGGCCATCGGCATCCTGCTCGCGCTGACCCTGGTCCTGACGCTGATCTCCGTCCGGGTCTTCCGCTGGGACGAGATCTGAACCCCGCGCCAGGGCGCGCTGCCGGACACGGCGCGCCGCTGGGGGTAAGCTCGCAAGAGCTGACGACACCGTCCGGGAGAGACCGCGGGCACGTGCCCGGGGCGCCGAAGGGGCAACCTCCCCGGAACCTCTCAGGCATCAGGGACCGGGCGGGACAGGCGTCTCTGGAGCCTCGCGCTGAGCGTGACGACAGAGGGGGAGACCCGCAGTAGGTGGCTCTCACCCCTGGAGGCGCAGTGGACTTCGCGTCACGGCACATCGGGCCCTCTCCCGCCGAGCAGGACCACATGCTCGGCACGCTCGGCTACGCCACGCTCGACGAGCTGACCACGGCCGCCCTGCCACCAGGGCTCGGCGCCGACGCCAGCCTGGCCGGGCTGCCCCCGGCGCTGTCCGAAGCGCAGGCGCTGCAGCGGCTGCGCGGCCTGGCGGCGCAGAACCAGGTGCTGACCTCGATGATCGGCCTTGGCTACTACGGGACGATCACGCCCGCCGTGATCCGGCGCAACGTGCTGGAGAACCCCGGCTGGTACACGTCCTACACGCCCTACCAGCCGGAGATCTCGCAGGGCCGGCTGGAGGCGCTGCTGAACTTCCAGACCATGGTCGAGGACCTGACCGGGCTGGCCGTGGCCGGGGCGTCGCTGCTCGACGAGGCCACCGCGGCCGCGGAGGCGATGACCCTCGCCCGCCGGGCGGCCCGCAAGGGCAGCATCTTCCTGGCCGACACGAGGTGCCTGCCGCAGACACTCGCCGTGCTGGCCACCAGGGCACAGCCGCTGGGCATCGACCTGGTGGTCACCGAGGTGACCGAGCAGGAGGTGGCGGCGCAGCCCGCCGGGGAACTGTTCGGCGTCCTGCTGCCCTACCCCGACGCGACCGGGGAGATCCGTGACCTGCGCCCGATTATCGCCGCGGCCGCCGAACGCGGCGTGCTCACCGCAGTCACCGCCGACCTGCTGGCGCTCACGCTGCTGGCGCCACCCGGCGAGCTTGGCGCGGACATCGCGGTGGGCAGCACCCAGCGGTTCGGCGTGCCGATGGGCTACGGCGGCCCCCACGCCGCCTACATCGCGGTCCGCGACGGCCTGGCGCGCCAGCTGCCGGGGCGGCTGGTGGGGGTGTCGCTGGACGCCGGCGGGCAGCCGGCCTACCGGCTCGCGCTCCAGGCCAGGGAACAGCACATCCGGCGGGAGAAGGCGACGAGCAACATTTGCACCGCGCAGGTGCTGCTCGCGGTCATCGCCGGGATGTACGGGGTCTACCACGGGCCGGACGGGCTCACCGCCATCGCCGGCGAGGTGCACCGCAAGGCGGCCGTGCTCGCCGCCTCGCTGCGCGCTGCGGGCTGCGCCGTCGCCCACGATGAGTTCTTCGACACGGTCGCGGTGACCGGCATCCCCGGCGGCGCCGCGGCGGCCGTGGAGCGGGCCCGCCGCCTGGGCTACAACCTCTACCTGGCCGGCCCGGACACCGTGCAGGCCGCGTGCGACGAGACCACCACCGAGCAGCACCTGCGCGACGTGGTGGCCGCGCTGTCCGGCACCGACCCCGCAGGGGTGGCGCTCGCGGAGGCGGACGTGGCGCTTCCCGCCGGGCTGCGGCGCACCTCGGAGTTCCTCACCCACCCGGTGTTCGCCGAGCACCGCAGCGAGACGGCGCTGCTGCGGTACCTGCGCCGGCTGGCGGACTTCGACCTGGCGCTGGACCGGTCGATGATCCCGCTGGGCTCCTGCACGATGAAGCTCAACGCGGCCGCCGAGATGGAGCCCATCACCTGGCCGGAGTTCGCCGGCCTGCATCCCTTCGCCCCGGCGGACCAGGCGCGCGGCTACGCCGAGCTGATCGCCGAGCTGAGCACGTGGCTGGCCGAGATCACCGGCTACGCCGCGGTGTCGCTGCAGCCGAACGCCGGCGCGCAGGGCGAGCTGGCCGGGCTGCTGGCCATCCGCGCCTACCACGCCGCCCGGGGCCAGCAGGAACGCGACATCTGCCTGATCCCGGAGTCCGCGCACGGCACCAACGCGGCCAGCGCTGTCCTGGCGGGGCTGCGGGTCGTGGTGGTGAAGTGCGGCCAGGACGGCGCCATCGACCTCGCGGACCTGCGCGCGAAACTGGCCGCGCACCCGGGCAACGTCGCGGCGATCATGCTGACCTACCCGTCCACGAACGGCGTGTACGAGGAGACGGTGACCGAGGTCTGCGCCGAGGTGCACGACGCCGGCGGCCAGGTCTACGTGGACGGGGCGAACCTGAACGCCCTGATGGGGCTGGCCAAGCCGGGCCGGTTCGGCGCCGACGTCTCGCACCTGAACCTGCACAAGACGTTCTGCATCCCGCACGGCGGCGGCGGCCCGGGGGTCGGGCCGGTCGCGGTGGGCGCGCACCTGGCGCCGTTCCTGCCCGGCAGCCCCGCCCCCGGCGGGCAGGCAGGCGGGGAGGCCGCCGCGCCGGGCGTGGGGCCGGTCGCCGCGGCGCCCTTCGGGTCGGCCGGGATCCTGCCGATTTCCTGGGCCTTCATCGCCATGATGGGCGAGGACGGGCTACGCCAGGCCAGCCAGGTGGCCATCCTGAACGCCAACTACATCGCCCGGCGGCTGAACGAGCACTTCCCGGTGCGCTACACCGGCCGGAACGGCCTGGTCGCGCACGAGTGCATCGTCGACCTGCGGCCGCTCACCAAGCAGACCGGGGTCACCGTGGACGACGTGGCCAAGCGCCTGATCGACTACGGATTCCACTCGCCCACCATGTCGTTCCCGGTGGCCGGTACGCTGATGATCGAGCCGACCGAGAGCGAGAACCTGGCCGAGATCGACCGGTTCTGCGCGGCGATGATCGCGATCCGGCAGGAGATCACAAGGGTCGCCGCGGGCGACTACGACCGGGAGGACAGCCCGCTGGCCAACGCCCCGCACACGGCGCCGATGCTGCTCGCCGCCGACTGGAAGCACCCCTACTCGCGCGAGGACGCCGCCTACCCGCTGGCCGGTGACCACCGGGGCAAGTACTGGCCCCCGGTGCGGCGCATCGACCAGGCCTACGGCGACCGGAACCTGCTCTGCGCGTGCCCCCCGGTGGAAGCGTTCCAGTAGTGGGCTTCGGGGTGACACCCGAGGGCGCCTGGCGCGCATAGAGTTGCTCCGTGGCTGATCCGCACGGCTACCGGCCGGCCCCGGGATCGATCCCGGAGTCGCCCGGCGTGTACCGGTTCCGTGACAAGCATGGCCGGGTCATCTACGTGGGCAAGGCGAAGAACCTGCGGTCCCGGCTCAACTCCTACTTCGCCGACTTCGCCGGCCTGCACCCGCGCACCCAGGCGATGCTGTCCACCGCGGCGGGCGTGGACTGGACCGTGGTCGGCACCGAGGTGGAGTCCCTGCAGCTCGAGTACTCCTGGATCAAGGAGTTCAACCCCCGGTTCAACATCCGGTACCGGGACGACAAGAGCTACCCCTACCTCGCGGTCACGCTGGAGGAGAAGTTCCCGCGGGTGATGGTGACCCGCGGGGCAAAGCGCCGCGGCACCAGGTACTTCGGGCCGTACTCGCACGCGTGGGCGATCCGGGAGACCGTGGACACGCTGCTGCGGGTGTTCCCGGTCCGCACCTGCTCGGCGGGGGTGTTCAAGCGGGCCGGGCAGATCGGCCGGCCGTGCCTGCTCGGGTACATCGGCAAGTGCTCCGCGCCGTGCGTGGGGCGCGTCACCGAGGCCGAGCACCGCAACCTTGCCGAGGAGTTCTGTGACTTCATGGCCGGGCAGACCGCCCGGTTCACCAAGCGGCTCGAAGGGCAGATGCGCGCCGCGGCGCGGGCGGAGGAGTACGAGCGCGCCGCGCGGCTGAGGGACGACATCCAGGCCCTGGCCCGGGCGCTGGAACGGCAGGCGGTAGTGCTCGGCGACGGCACCGACTGCGACGTCATCGCGCTGGCGGAGGACCAGCTCGAAGCCGCGGTGCAGGTGTTCTACGTGCGCGGCGGGCGGGTCCGCGGGCAGCGCGGCTGGGTCGTGGACAAGGTCGAGGAGGTCACCACCGGCGAGCTTGTCGAGCAGTTCCTCGGCCAGGTCTACGGCGAGGATGCCGTCGCCTCGCCCGGTGGCAACGGCCGGCGCCCGGGGGGCGGCGACCCCGGCCGGGCCAGCGTCCCGCGCGAGGTGCTCGTCCCCGTCCTGCCGCCGGCCGCCCCGGCCGTGGAGGAATGGCTCTGCCGCCAGCGCGGCAGCCGGGTGAGCCTGCGGGTGCCGCGGCGCGGGGACAAGAAGGCGCTGCTGGAGACCGTGGCGCGCAACGCGGCCGAGTCGCTGACCCAGCACAAAATGCGGCGGGCGAGCGACCTCACCACGCGCAGCCGGGCGCTGAGCGAGATCCAGGAGGCGCTCGGGCTGGACGAGGCGCCGCTGCGGATCGAGTGTTACGACGTGTCCAACCTGCAGGGCACCCACGTTGTCGCGTCCGCGGTGGTGTTCGAGGACGGGCTGGCCCGCAAGAGCGAGTACCGCCGGTTCAGCATCAGGGGCACCGGCGGCGAGGGCGACGTCGCCGCCATCCACGAGGTGATCACCCGGCGGTTCCGCCGTTACCTGGAGGAACGGGAAGCCACCGGCGAACTGGACATGCTGGGGGATCCGGTGGGCGAGTTCGCGGCCCGTGATCCGGCCGGCGGCGACCCGGCCGCCGGGCGCCCGTCGCCGCTGGATGAGGAAGGCCGCCCGCGCAAGTTCGCCTACCCGCCGAACCTCGTGGTCGTCGACGGCGGCCCGGCGCAGGTCGCGGCGGCGGTCCGGGCGCTGGACGAACTGGGCATCGACGACATCGCCGTCTGCGGGCTTGCCAAGCGGCTGGAGGAGGTGTGGCTCCCCGGCGAGGACGCCCCGGTGATCCTGCCGCGCAGCAGCGAGGGCCTGTACCTGCTGCAGCGAGTCAGGGACGAGGCGCACCGGTTCGCCATCACCTATCACCGGGCAAAGCGGTCCAAGGCGCTCGCGGTCAGCGAGCTTGACGCCGTGCCCGGACTCGGCCCGGCCCGGCGGGCTACGCTGCTACGGCACTTCGGCTCGGTCCGCAAGCTCGCTGACGCGACCGAGGGAGAGATTGCGGAACTACCCGGGATCGGCCCGCGCCTGGCCAGCGCGGTGCTGGCGGCGCTGGCGCCCAGCCGGGCCAATGGCGACAACACCAACGGGGGAACGTGATGAGGCGCGCTGTGCAGGGAGCAGGAAGGTGAGCACCGGGCAGGAGGAGGAGGCCGCGCAGGCGAGCCCTCCCGCCGACGTCGTGATCATCACCGGGATGTCCGGCGCGGGGAAGAGCACCACCGCCAAGTCGCTGGAGGACCTGGACTGGTACGTCATCGAGAACCTTCCGCCGCGGCTGCTGCCGACCATGGTCGACCTGGCGATGCGGGCCAGCGGCACGCTGCCGAGGATCGCCGCGGTGATGGACCTGCGCAGCAGCCCTGCGTTCTCCACCGACCTGGAGTCGAGCATCCACGAGCTGGGCTCCCGCGGCATCCGGCCCCGGGTGCTGTTCCTCGAGGCGAGCGATGAGGCCTTGGTGCGGCGTTTTGAGAACGTGCGCCGGCCGCATCCGCTCCAGGAGGATGGCCGGGTCGTGGACGGGATCGCCGCCGAACGGCAACGGCTCAGCGAACTCCGGGAGGAGGCGGACCTGGTGCTCGACACCTCCGCGCTCAACGTCCACGAACTGCGCGCCCGAATGCGCGATTTCTTCGGCACCCCGGCGGCGAGCGCGCTGCGGCTGAGCGTCGTCTCGTTTGGCTACAAGTACGGTTTGCCGGTGGATGCGGACCTGGTCGCCGACTGCAGGTTCCTGCCGAACCCACGCTGGGTCGAGGAACTCGCGCTGCTGACCGGGCAGGATGACCGCGTCCGCAAGTACATACTCAGCCAGCCCGGCGCCAATGAGTTTCTCGACGCCTACACCGCGACGCTGCAGATCACCCTCGACGGGTACCGGCGGCAGGGGAAGCACTACGCGACGGTGGCGATCGGCTGCACCGGCGGCAAGCACCGCAGCGTGACCATGGCGGAGGAAATCGCGGGCCGCCTGGAAAAGGCCGGACTCGGGGTCCAGGTGGTGCACCGGGATCTGGGGCGTGAATGACGGCACGCGCGCCTTACCAGGTCGTCCCCGCCGTGCGGCCGCTCAACCCGAAGGTGGTGGCGCTCGGCGGCGGGCACGGCCTTTTCGCCTCGCTGTCGGCGCTGCGCCGGGTCACCCGGCAGCTCACCGCGATCGTGACGGTGGCCGACGACGGCGGCTCCAGCGGCGTGCTCCGGCGTGATTTCGGCGTGCTGCCGCCGGGAGACCTGCGCATGGCGCTGGCCGCGCTGTGCGGCGACGACGCCTGGGGCACCACCTGGAGCCAGGTGGTGCAGCACCGGTTCGCCGGGCGCGGCGGGCTCGGCGGCCACACCGTCGGCAATGTGCTGATCGTCGCCCTGTGGGAGCTTCTCGGGGACACCGTGCAGGGCCTGGACTGGGTCGGCCGGCTGCTCGGCGCGCACGGGCGGGTGCTGCCCATGGCATCGGTGCCGCTGGACCTGGTCGCCGAGGTGGAGGGCGCCGATCCCGACCGGCCGGGGGAGATCACCCTGATCCGCGGGCAGGTCGCCTGCGCGTCCACCACCGGCCGGGTGCGGTCGGTGTCGCTGATCCCCGCGGACCCGCCGGCCTGTCCGCAGGGCATCGCAGCGGTCGCCACCGCGGACTGGGTGGTGCTCGGCCCCGGCTCCTGGTTCACCAGCGTCCTGCCGCACCTGCTGGTGCCCGAACTGGCGGAGGCGCTGATCACCACGCCGGCCCGCCGGATCGTCGCGCTGAACCTGGTGCCGCAAGCGGGGGAGACCGACGGGTTCTCGCCGCACGCCCACCTGGAGGCGCTCGCCGACCACGCGCCCGGCCTGACGGTGGACGTGGTGCTCGCCGACCGTTCGGCGGCCGGCGGCTCGGCCGCCGAATTGGAGAAGGCGGCCAGCCTGCTCGGTGGCAGGCTGGTGCTGACAAACCTGGCGATGCGTGACGGCTCGCCGCTCCATGACCCGCGGCGGCTGGCAGGGGCGTTCGCGGAAATCTTCGAGGGGGAGTGAAGCGATGGCCATGACCGGCCTGGTCAAGGATGAACTGAGCCGCGTTGAGGTCCTGAAGCCGTGCTGCCGGAAGGCGGAGGTATCCACCCTGCTGCGCTTCGCCGGCGGCCTGCATATCGCCGGCGGCCGGATCGTGGTCGAGGCCGAGCTTGACACCGGCGCCGCGGCGCGGCGGCTGCGCAAGGACATCGCGGAAGTGTTCGGCCACGCCAGCGACCTGATCGTGGTCGCACCGGGCGGGCTGCGCAAGGGCAACCGGTACGTGGTGCGGGTGCGCAAGGACGGCGACAGCCTGGCCCGGCAGACCGGCCTGGTGGACAGCCACGGCCGGCCGGTCCGTGGGCTGCCCCGGCACGTGGTGTCCGGCCCGACGTGCGACTGTGAGGCGGCGTGGCGCGGCGCGTTCCTGGCGCACGGCAGCCTCACCGGACCGGGCCGGTCGATGGCGCTCGAAGTGACCTGCCCCGGGCCCGAGGCGGCGCTGGCGCTGGCCGGCGCGGCCCGGCGGCTGAAGATCCACGCGAAGGCCCGCGAGGTGCGCGGGGTGGACCGGGTCGTGGTACGGGACGGCGACGCGATCAGCGCGCTGCTGACCCGGCTCGGCGCGCACGACAGCGTGCTCGCCTGGGAGGAGCGCCGGATGCGGCGCGAGGTCAGGGCGGCGGCGAACCGCCTGGCCAATTTCGACGACGCCAACCTGCGCCGCAGCGCCCGCGCCGCGGTCGCCGCCGGGGCCAGGGTGGAGCGGGCGCTGGAGATCCTCGGCACTGACGCACCCGAGCACCTGACCGTGGCCGGGCTGCTCCGCATCGAGCACCGGCAGGCCAGCCTGGAGGAACTCGGCCAGCTCGCGGACCCGCAGCTGACCAAGGACGCCATCGCCGGCCGGATCCGCCGGCTGCTCGCCATGGCCGACAAGCGCGCCCGCGACCTGGGCATCCCGGGTACCGAGGCGCAGCTTCCCCCGGACATGCTGATGCCCTGACAGCACTGGCGGTTCGATAGGCTCGATGAGCCGCCAAAGTCAGCCGCTGGTAAGAGGGGAAGAACGCCGTGACTATCCGCGTGGGCATCAACGGGTTTGGCCGGATTGGCCGGAACTTCTGGCGCGCCGTCCATGCCGCGCAGGACAGCGAGATCGAGATCGTCGCCGCGAACGACCTGACCGACCCGGCTACCAACGCGCACCTGCTGAAGTACGACACGGTACTGGGCAAGCTGGACGTGGACGTGACCGCCGAGGGCGACGTCATCCGGGCCGGCGACCAGCAGATCCGGATCTTCGCCGAGCGGGACCCCGCGGCCCTGCCCTGGGGCGAGCTCGGCGTGGACGTGGTGATCGAGTCCACCGGCAGGTTCACCTCCCGCGACGCCGCGGCGGCGCACCTCACCGCGGGCGCGCGGAAGGTGATCATCTCCGCCCCGGCCAAGGGCGAGGACATCACGATCGTGATGGGCGTCAACGACGACCGCTACGACCCCGCGCAGCACGACGTCATCTCGAATGCCTCCTGCACCACCAACTGCGTCGCGCCGATGGCCAAGGTGCTGGCCGACAGCTTCGGCCTCGTCCGGGGCCTGATGACCACCATCCACGCCTACACCTCGGACCAGGTGCTGCAGGACTTCCAGCACCGGGACCTGCGCCGGGCCCGGGCCGCCGCGCAGAACATCATCCCCACCACCACCGGCGCCGCCAAGGCCACCGCGCTCGTGCTCCCCGAGCTCAAGGGCAAGATGGACGGCATCTCGATGCGGGTGCCGGTGATCGACGGGTCGGTCACCGACCTGGTGGCGCAGCTGGAGCGCGAGGTCACCGCGGCCGAGGTCAACGCGGCGTACCAGGCGGCGGCCGAGGGGCCGCTCAAGGACTACCTGTGCTACTCCACCGACCCGATCGTGTCCTCCGACATCGTCGGCACGCCCTGGTCGTGCATCTTCGACTCCCCGCTCACCATGGCCAACGGTGACCAGGTCAAGGTCGTCGGCTGGTACGACAACGAGTTCGGCTACTCGAACCGGCTGGCCGACCTCGTCGTCCTGGTCGGCTCGCGCCTGCGGTGAGCGCTGACCGCCTTCCCCGCGCCGATTTTTTCTGAGAAACGGAATCTCCGCGCTGATGAGACGAGCCGAGGATCTCGATGTGCGTGGCCAGACGGTCCTGGTCCGCGCGGACCTGAACGTGCCCCTGGACAACGGGGTTATCACCGACGACGGCCGGATCCGGGCCAGCCTGCCGACGATACGGGACCTGCTCGCGCGTGGGGCCGCCGTGGTTGTCTGCGCGCACTTCGGCCGGCCCAAGGGGGACGACTACGCCGTTCGGGCGGCGGGCGGCCCATCGCTGCGGCCGGTGGCCGATCGGCTGGGCGAGCTGCTGGGGCAGCCGGTGACGCTGGCCGGCGACGTGGCCGGCGAGTCGGCCAGGGTCATCGCCGAGACGATGGCCGCCGGCGAGGTCGCCGTGTGCGAGAACGTGCGGTTCGAGCCCGCGGAGACCAGCAAAGACGACGGCGTGCGCGGGGAACTCGCAGCCCGCCTCGCCGCCCTCGCCGACGTGTACGTAGGGGACGGCTTCGGCGCCATGCACCGCAAGCACGCCAGCGTCTACGACACGCCCCGGCTGCTGCCGCACGCGGCCGGGCAGCTGGTCCTCGCCGAGGTCGCGGTGCTGCGGCAGCTGACCACCAGCCCGGCCCGGCCGTATGTGGTGGTGCTCGGCGGCGCCAAGGTCTCCGACAAGCTGGCCGTCATCGGAAACCTCGTCGGGAAGGCGGACCGGCTGCTCATCGCGGGCGGGATGGCCTACACGTTCCTGGCCGCCCAGGGGCGCCGGATCGGGGACTCGATTCTCCAGGCCGAGCAGCTCGGCCAGGTGGCGGCGGTGCTCGCCGACGCCGCCAAGGCCGGCGTCGAGGTGGTGCTGCCGGTGGACCACGTGGTCGCGGACCGGTTCGCCGCGGACGCCCAGCCCGAGGTCGTGCCCGGCCCGGACATCCCGGACGGCAAGATGGGGCTCGACATCGGCCCGGCCACCAGTGAACTGTTCGCCCGCAAGCTGGCCGACGCGAAGACGGTCTTCTGGAACGGGCCCCCGGGGGTGTTCGAGTGGCCCGCGTTCGCGGCCGGCACCCGGGCGGTCGCCGGGGCGATCAGCGGCGTAACCGGGCTGACCGTGGTGGGCGGCGGTGACTCCGCGGCAGCCGTTCGTCGGCTAGACCTGCCGCCTGATGCGTTCTCGCACATCTCGACGGGAGGCGGCGCGAGCCTGGAATACCTGGAGGGCCGCGAGCTGCCCGGCCTTGCCGCGCTCGGAGACCGGACGTGAGCGCCGGCCGCGGCAGGAAGCCACTGATCGCCGGCAACTGGAAGATGCACTACAACCACCTGGAAGCGCTGGCGCTGGTGCAGAAGCTGGCCTTCGCGCTCAAGCGCCAGGACTACGCGGCCGTCGAGGTGCTGGTGCTGCCGCCGTTCACCGCGCTGCGGAGCGTGCAGACGCTGGTGATGGGGGACAAGCTGGAGATCCGCTACGGCGCGCAGGACATCTCCGCCCACGACGACGGCGCCTACACCGGTGACGTGTCCGGGTCCATGCTGGCCAAGCTGGGCTGCAGCTACGTGCTCGCCGGGCATTCCGAACGGCGCCAGTACCACGGGGAGACCGACGCCCTGGTGAACGCGAAGGTCAAGGCCGCGCTGAAATGGGGCCTGGGGCCGGTCGTGTGCGTCGGCGAGACCCAGGAGATCCGCCGGGCCGGGCGCCAGATCAGCCACTGCGAGTCACAGGTGGACGGGGCGCTGGACGGCCTGACGAACGAGCAGGTGGCCGGGCTGGTCATCGCCTACGAGCCGGTCTGGGCCATCGGCACCGGAGACGTGGCCACGCCACAGGACGCGCAGGAGGCCGCCGCGGCCATTCGCGAGCGGGTTTCCGCGGTTCACGGCCGCGATGTGGCCGCGGATATGCGTATCCTGTATGGCGGGTCGGTTAAGTCCGACAACATCGCGGTCATGATGGCCCAACCAGCCATCGATGGTGCCCTGGTCGGTGGGGCCAGCCTCGACGCCGGTGAGTTCGTGCGAATCAGCCGGTACCGGGAACTGGCCGTGGGTGCCTGAGCCCGGGTACCCGGAAGGACAAGGTCGGCAGTGGAAATAGGAATTGCGGTCGTCCTGATCATCACGAGCCTGCTGATGATCCTGCTTGTGCTGCTGCACAAGGGCAAGGGCGGCGGGCTGTCGGATCTGTTCGGCGGCGGGGTCTCCTCCTCGCTCGGCTCTTCCTCAGTGGTAGAGCGGAATCTCGACCGGCTCACCATCTTCACCGGTATTCTCTGGTTCCTCTGCATCGTGGCCCTGAATCTGTTGCTCAATCACTAGGGCCGCGCCCGCTCTGCTCGGGTGAGCGAATTCAGCAAGGGGTGGTCAGTGGGTAGTGGCAATGCCATCCGCGGGAGCCGCGTAGGCGCGGGGCCCATGGGCGAGGCGGAACGTGGCGAGGCGGCACCGCGGATACGCGTGTCGTTCTGGTGTGCGAACAACCATGAAACACGGCCGAGCTTTGCGACGGACGCGGCGGTCCCCGAGACCTGGGACTGCCCCCGGTGCGGCTTCCCGGCAGGCCGGGACGAGGCCAACCCCCCCGACCCGCCACACAGCGAGCCCTACAAGACGCACCTGGCCTACGTGAAGGAGCGGCGCACCGACTCCGACGGCGCCGCCATCCTGGCCGAAGCCCTGGACCGGATCCGCCGCGTCTGAATGCACGTGGCGGCCGAGGTTGCTCGCCGCGGTCCGGCAGCTTCGCCCGGGCCCGCAGCGCTAGCCCGGGGGGCGACCCCCGGACCCTCGCTCATCAGTGCGCGAAGCTCTGGCGCTTGCCCTCGGGGACCAGCGGCGCGCAGTCGGACGGGTGTGCCGCCAGGGTGCGCCAGTGGTGGTTCAGGTCGGCTAGGAACGCTTCGGCCAGGTCCTGGCCGAAGCCGTTGCGGACCACCACCCTGATGACCGCCGTGTCGGTGAGATCCGCGGGGAAGGTGTAGGCGGGCACCAGCCAGCCGCGGGTGCGCAGCCGCTCGGTGAGGTCGAAGACCGTATAGCTGGCCTGTGGATCCGCGATCTTGAACGCGAACACCGGCAGCTCCCGGCCCTCGCTGATCAGCTCGAACGGGCCCATCTTGGCGATGCGCCCGGACATGTGCACGGCCACGTCCTGGCACGCCTGGTGCACCCGCTGGTACCCGGGGAAGCCGAGCCGCAGGAAGTTGTAGTACTGGGCGGCCACCTGCGCGCCGGGCCGGGAGAAGTTCAGCGCGAACGTCGGCATCTGGCCGCCGAGGTAGTTGACCTTGAACACCAGGTCATCGGGCAGCGCGGCGGCCTCGCGCCACACCACCCAGCCGACACCAGGGTAGACAAGGCCGTACTTGTGCCCGGAGGCGTTGATCGACGCCACCCGCGGCACCCGGAAGTCCCAGTCCAGTTCCGGCTGCAGGAACGGCGCGACGAACCCGCCGGACGCCCCGTCCACATGGATCGGCACGTCCGGCCCCCCGCCGGCGGCCAGCCGGTCCAGCTCCGCGTTGATCTCGCCGACCGGCTCGTAGCTGCCATCCATGGTGGAGCCAAGGATCGCCACCACGCCGATGGTGTTCTCATCGCACCGGGCCGCCGCCTCCGGCCCGGTCAGGTGGTAGCGTCCCGGCGCCATCGGCGCCATCCGCGGTTCCACCTGCCAGTAGCGGCAGAACTTCTCCCAGCACACCTGCACGTTCGTGCCCATCACCAGATTGGGCGGGGCGGTGGGGTGAGAATTGGCACTGCGGCGGGCGGTGGCCGCGTTCGCGGCGGCCCGCCGCTCGCGCCAGCGCCAGAGCAACGCCATCCCGGCCAGCATGCACGCTTCGCTGGATCCGGTCGTGGAACACCCGGTCGCGTCCCGGCCCATGGGGGCGTGCCAGAGGTCGGCCAGGATGTTCACGCAGCGCGACTCCAGCTCCGCCGTCTGCGGGTACTCATCCTTGTCGATCATGTTTTTGTCCAGGCACTCGGTCATCAGCACCTTGGCCTCAGGTTCCATCCAGGTGGTGACGAACGTGGCCAGGTTCAGCCGCGCGTTCCCGTCGAGCAACAGCTCATCCCGTACCACCTGCGCTGCCGTGCCGGGCAGCATCGGTTCCCTGGGGAGGGAGTGCCTGGGCACCGGCTCGTGCGCGAGCCGGACGTACAGGGGATTGATGTCGAACTCGGCGGGCTCGCCGGACTGCCTGGCATCGGTGTGCAGCGGCACGGGGGACTCCCCAGTAGTGTGCGTACCTGATGATGACCACGGATCCTAGTGGGGGAGGAGGCGACGATGAGGCTTCCGGTCAGCCCGCCGGTCGCGCCGATGCTCGCCAAGGCGGTCAAGGCAATTCCCGACGGCCCCTACAGCTACGAGCCGAAATGGGACGGGTTCCGGTCCATCGTCTTCCGCGACGGTGACGAGGTGGAGATCGGCAGCCGCAACGAGCGGCCGATGACGCGGTACTTCCCTGAGCTGGTCCGCGAGATCATCGGGCAGCTGCCGGAGCGGTGCGTGATCGACGGGGAGATCGTGGTCCCGCACCGCGACGGCGCCCGGCTCGACTTCGAGGCGCTGCTGCAGCGGATCCACCCGGCGGCGAGCCGGGTGAACCTGCTGGCCGACCAGACCCCGGCCCGGTTCGTGGCCTTCGACCTGCTGGCCCTCGGGGACACCGACTACATGGAGCGGCCGTTCGCCGAGCGCCGGACGGTGCTGGAGGGCGCCCTGGCCGGGGTGCGGGCGCCGCTGCACGTCACCCCGGCGACCACCGACCGCGCGCTGGCCGGGCAGTGGTTCGCCCAGTTCGAGGGCGCCGGGCTGGACGGGCTCATCGCCAAGCCGCTGGACGGCGGGTACGAGCCGGACAAGCGGGTCATGTTCAAGGTCAAGCACGAGCGCACCGCCGACTGCGTGGTGGCCGGCTACCGCACGCACAAGACCAGCGACGAGGCGATCGGCTCGCTGCTGCTCGGCCTGTACGCCGGCGACGACAAGCTGGCCAGCGTGGGCGTGGTCGGCGCGTTCCCGATGGCGCGGCGGCGGGAGCTGTTCACCGAGATGCAGCCGCTGGTCACCACGTTCGAGGGGCACCCGTGGAACTGGGCCAGGCCGGAGGGCGTCGTCGGCACGCCGCGGGAGGCCGAGGTCAGCCGCTGGAACGCGGGCAAGGACCTGTCGTTCGTCCCGCTGCGCCCCGAGCGGGTGATCGAGGTGCGCTATGACCACATGGAGGGCCGCAGGTTCCGGCACACCACCCAGTTCGTCCGCTGGCGGCCCGACCGGGCGCCGCGGTCGTGCACCTACGAGCAGCTCGAGGAACCGGTTAGCTTCGACCTGGGGGACATCCTGGGGTAGCCCCGCGTTAGCCCGTGCCCTGCAGCACGTAGCGGCAGAGCAGGAAGCCCTCGGCTTCCAGGGCGTGCTTGAGCGCGAACGGCTGCGCGTCGCCGCCCGGCAGGGGCAGGCCCCCGGTGACGATCCGGTCGGCGCCCGGGCCGGCCAGCAGCGGGCTGAGGGTGAGGCACAGCTCGTCGAGCAGGCCCTCCCCGGCGAGCTGAGCCAGCAGATGCGGGCCGCCCTCGCAGAGCACCCGCTGGTATCCCCGCCCGGCCAGCGCATCCAGCGCGGCCTTCATGTCGACCATGGCCTCGCCGGCGACGATCACCTCGGCGGTGCGGGCGGCGGCGGCCCGCCGCTCCGCCGGGGCGGCCTCCGTGGTGATGACGATGGTCCTGGCGTGCGGGGGAGCGCCGGCCAGCAGGGGGCTGGCCAGGTCCAGGTCGAGCGCGCGGGTGACCACCGCGATCGGCGCGGAGGGGGCGCGGCCGTTCCGCAGCCAGGCCCAGCGCAGCCCTTCGGACTCCGGCCGCACCGGGCCGTAGCGCTCGGCGCGCGCCGTGCCGGCGCCGACCAGGATCACGTCGGTGAGCGCGCGGAGCATGGCGAACACCTGCTCGTCCGCCTCGCTGGACAGCCCCCCGGAGCGCCCGCCGAGGGTGGCCGCCCCGTCCAGGCTCGCCACCATGTTCGCCCGCACCCAGCAGCCGGGGGGCGCGCCCGGGTCCGGGTAGGCGTACAGCCCGGCCACGGCGGCATCGGCGAGGGCGGAACCGCCCGGGTACACCTGGCGCATCACCGCAGTCAACCACCGTCCCCGGCCGTGCACCGGCGCAGCACCAGCATCGAGTTGCCGGTGAGCGTGATGTGGTCACCGCCGGCCAGCTCAGGCTGGCCGGCCGGATCGGGCGGGCCTTCCGCGGCGGTGTCGGCCACCACCGCCCAGCGCTCGCCGTACTTGACGCCGGGCACGGTGAACTCCAGCGGATCCCGCTCCGCGGTGAGCATGAGCAGGAAAGAGTCGTCCCGGACCCGTTCGCCGTGCGGGCCGGGCTCGGTGAGGGCGTCCCCGTTCAGGAAGACCGTCATGGCGCGCCCGGGCGTGCCCCAGTCCGCGTCGCGCATCTCCCGGCCCGCCGGGGTGAGCCAGGCGATATCGGCGAGGTGCCCGTCGCCGTCCGGATGCCCGAGGAAGAACCGGCGGCGCCGGAACACCGGGTGCTCGCGGCGCAGCGCGGACAGCGCGCGGGTGAAGCCGAGCAGGCCGGCCTCGCTGTCCGCCATGCCCCAGTCCACCCAGGACACCTCGTTGTCCTGGCAGTAGGCGTTGTTGTTGCCCTGCTGGGTGCGGCCCAGCTCGTCCCCGGCCAGCAGCATCGGGACGCCCTGCGCGCAGAACAGCGTGGCCAGGAAGTTGCGCCGCTGCCTGGCCCGCAGCGCGAGCACCGCCGGGTCGCCGGTGGGCCCTTCCACCCCGCAGTTCCACGACCTGTTGTCGTCGCTGCCGTCCCGGCCGCCCTCGCCGTTGGCCTCGTTGTGCTTTCGGTTGTAGGAGACCAGGTCGGCCAGCGTGAACCCGTCGTGGCAGGTGGCGAAGTTGACCGAGGCCACCGGGCGGCGGCCGCTGGTCTCGTACAGGTCGCTGGAGCCGGTGAGCCGGGAGGCGAACTCGGGCAAGGTGGCGGGCTCGCCGCGCCAGAAATCGCGCACCGCGTCGCGGTACTTGCCGTTCCACTCGCTCCACAGCGGCGGGAAGTTCCCCACCTGGTAGCCGCCCTCGCCGACGTCCCACGGCTCGGCGATCAGCTTTACCTGGGAGACTACGGGGTCCTGCTGCACCAGATCGAAGAAGGTGGACAGCCGGTCCACGTCGTGCAGTTCCCTGGCCAGCGCGGCCGCGAGATCGAACCGGAACCCGTCCACGTGCGCTTCGGTCACCCAGTACCGCAGCGAGTCCATGATCAGCTGGAGGGCGTGCGGCGAGCGCACGTTGAAGCTGTTGCCGCAGCCGGTGTAGTCCAGGTAGTAGGTCCGGTCGTCATCGTTGAGCCGGTAGTACGCGGCGTTGTCGATGCCGCGGAAGGACAGCGTGGGACCGCGGTGATCGCCCTCGGCGGTGTGGTTGTAGACCACGTCGAGTATGACCTCGATGCCCGCGTCGTGCAGCGCCCGCACCATGGCCTTGAACTCCGCGATCTGCCCGCCGGGCTGGCGCGCGGCGGCGTATCCGTTGTGCGGGGCGAGGAACGCGATCGTGTTGTAGCCCCAGTAGTTGGCCAGGCCGCGTTCCTGCAGCGCGTGCTCGGACACGAACTGGTGCACCGGCATCAATTCCACCGCGGTCACCCCGAGCCCGGCGAGGTGCTCGATCACCGCGGGGTGGGCCAGCCCGGCGTAGGTGCCGCGCTCCTCGGCGGGGAGGTCGGGGTGGCGTTCGGTCAGCCCGCGCACGTGCGCCTCGTAGATCACCGTCTCGTGGTAGGGGGTCCGCGGCGGCCGGTCGTCGCCCCAGTCGAAGAACGGGTTGATCACCACGTTGACCGGCATGTAGGGGGCGCTGTCGGTGGTGTTGGGCGAGGCGGGGTCGTCGAACCGGTAGCCGAACACGGCCTCGTTCCAGCGGACCTGGCCGTCCACCGCCTTGCCGTACGGGTCGAGCAGCAGCTTCGCCGGGTTGCACCGGTGCCCCGTTGCGGGGGTGTACGGCCCGTGTACCCGGTACCCGTAACGCTGGCCGGGGCCCACGTCGGGGAGGTAGCCGTGCCAGACGAAGCCGTCCACCTCGGTCAGCTCGATCCTGGTCTCCGCGCGCGGGCCGCCATCGCCCTCCTCGAACAAGCAGAGCTCCACCGCCTCGGCGGCCTCGGAGAACACCGCGAAGTTGGTGCCGCCGCCGTCCCAGGTGGCGCCCAGCGGGTAGGCGGTTCCCGGCCAGACCCGCATTACCCGGTCCCGCCCGCAGGCTCGGCGGGGACGGGACCGACGGCAGGCTCGGCGCGGGCGCGGTCGATGATGGCCGTCAGGTCGAGCCCGGCGGGCAGCGTGCCGAACGGCGCACCGGGGCCGGCGTGCGCCGTCAGCTGGAGGCGCGACGCGCAGTAGGCATCGGCGACCGGGGCCGGCGCGTGCCGCACCAGGAGCGCCGCCGCGAGCGCGACCGCGATCCGCCCGGCCAGCGCCCTGGCCTCGTGCTGTGCTTCCAGGCTGGTCACCGACGCCAGGGCGGCCACGTGCCGCTTCAGGTCCGCCACCGCCGCGTCGAGGGACGTGTCCGCGCCCGCGGCCGCGCCCAGTTCCGCCAGCAGCGCCTCGACGGCGCCCTCGGTTCTGGCCAGGGCCCGCAGCACGTCGAGCGCGGTGACGTTGCCTGAGCCCTCCCAGATGGAGTTCAGCGGGGCCTCGCGGTAGATCCGGGGCAGGCCGGACTCCTCCACGTATCCGTTGCCGCCCAGGCACTCCAGCGCCTCCACGGCGTGCGCCGGGAAGCGCTTGCACACCCAGTACTTGGCCGCGGGCAGCGCCAGGCGCAGCAGCGCGGCCTCGCCCGCGTCGCCGCGCGCCGCCCGGTCCGCCGCCCCGGCCAGCCGGATCGCCAGGGCCGTCGCGGCTTGTGAGTCGAGGGTCAGGTCGGCGAGCACGTTCGCCATCAACGGCTGGGCCGCGAGTTCTTTGCCGAACGCCTGCCGGTGGCTGGCGTGGTGCACCGCCGCGACCGTGGCTGCCCGGATGCCCGCTGCGCTGCCGATGACGCAGTCCAGCCTGGTCGCGCTGACCATCGCGATGATCGTGGCCACGCCCCGGCCCGCCTCGCCGACCTGCCAGGCCAGCGCGCCGTCGAACTCGACTTCGGCCGACGGGTTGGACCTGTTGCCGAGCTTGTCCTTGAGGCGTTGCAGGCGGATGCCGTTGCGCTCGCCGCCGGGCAGCACTCGGGGGAGCAGGAAGCAGGTCAGCCCGGCCGGGGCCTGGGCGAGGGTGAGGAACATGTCGGACATCGGCGCGGAGCAGAACCACTTATGCCCGGTCAGCACGTGGGCGCCGGCACCGGCCTGCGGGGCGGGTTCGGCACGCGTGGTGTTGGCCCGCACGTCGCTGCCGCCTTGCTTCTCGGTCATGGCCATGCCGGACAACAGCCCGCGCTTGCTCCCAGGAGGGCGCAGGCCCGGGTCGTAGGCGCGGGTGACGAGCAGCGGCTCGAACCGCGCGGCCAACTCTGGTGCATTACGCAGCGCCGGGACCACGGCATAGGTCATGGAGATCGGGCAGCCGTGGCCGGCCTCCGCCTGGGACCACACGTAGAACTTCGCCGCCCTGGCCACGTGCGCGCCCGGGCGCGGGTCCGCCCACGGCGCCGCGTGCAGGCCGTGACCGACCGCGGTGCCCATCAGGGCGTGCCAGGCTGGGTGGAACTCCACCTCGTCGATCCGGTTCCCATACCGGTCGTGCGTGCGCAGCACCGGGGGGTGCTCGTTGGCCAGCCTTGCCTGCTCGGCGGTGGCCGGCTGGCCGGCCAGCAGCCCCAGCTCGTGCAGTTCGGCAGCGGCCCAGTTGGCGCCCTCCCGCTCGACCGCTTCGAGCAGCGCGGGATCGGCAGCCACGTCGTGGCCCGCCAGCGGCGGCGCCTGGTTACGGACCTCGTGGGTAATGCGTGGGGTCATGTGCGTCCTCCCGGTGGACGCCGGGGGGCACCCGCTAAATGTGCAGGCCGCATTCGGTCTTGCCGGTCCCTGCCCAGCGGCCGCTGCGCGGGTTGGCGCCCGGCTTCACCGGCAGGGTGCAGGTGGCACAGCCGATGGACGGGTACCCCTCGTCCACCAGCGGGTTCAGCACCACACCATGTTCCGCGATGTAGGCGTCCACCTCATCCTGGGACCAGCCCGCGATCGGGTTGACCTTGACCATCGCACGCTTGGGATCCCACTCGACCGCCTTGGTGTCGCTGCGCGCGTCGGTCTCCTCGCGGCGCACCCCGGTGATCCACGCGTCGTAGGGGTCCAGCGCCCGCTCCAGCGGGACCACCTTGCGCAGGTAGCAGCACAGGTCGGGGTTGCGCCCGTAAAGGCGCGGGCCCAGCTCGGCATCCTGCTCCGGAACGGTCCGCGTCGGGGTGACGTTGATGAGGTTGATCGGGTAGGTGGACGCCACCGCATCCCGGGTCCCGATGGTCTCGGGGAAGTGGTAACCGGTGTCCAGGAAGATGACGTCGATGCCGGGCTTGACCGCGGCCGCCAGGTGGATGATGACCGCGTCGGTCATGGAGGACGTGATACAGACCCGCTCAGCGAAAGTCTCCACCGCCCACGCGATGACCTCGCGTGCCGGAGCATCTGCCAGATCCTTCGCTGCCTGGGCGGCCTTCGCGGCAAGCTCCTGCCGCCGCGCCGCTTCCTTCGCATCGCCGACCGTGACCTGGTCGGGATACGTCGGCCTGGTCGCGCTCAATCTCACAGGAAGGCTCCCATCGGTTAAGCGTAGCCGGTCACGCCCGTACAGCCCCTGCAACCACACGCCTCGGAGGAAATGTTCCCACGCGCGCCGTCCCGCTGCAGGTACCCAGGAAGACTGGTCTTAAGTACGCAGGAAGACTGGTCTTAAGCACGCGTGACGACGGAACGACGCTGCAGGTCAGCGCGATTATCCCTGCCGAATCCAGGCCATCGGAGGCTCGGGCGGCTTGCGCGGCGGCTTGTGCTGACAGTCGCACCAGTTACCGCCCGGACACTCTTCGTGATGCGCGGCCCGGCAGGCGCAGCAGATCATGAGGTCATTTTCCGCTGGAGGTTCCGGTGCAAAGCACCTATCCATCCTGAATGGTTAAGCGGCGTTCGCGCGGCGCATCCTACGGCGCCGTTCCGAGGCCCTCTCCTCCTCATTCAGGCCACCCCAGGTGCCGTACTTTTCCGGCCGGGAAACGGCGTAGGTGAGGCATTCCGCCTGCACCGGGCACGCGGCGCACACGACCTTCGCCTTGCGCTCGCGCACGTCGCGCTCTGGCTGCCGCTCTCCGTCCGGGCCGAAGAAGAGCACGATGTCCTTGCCTCGGCACGCGGCGGCGTCTTGCCAGGCCCAACTCGGCCGTGGCTGCATGGCCACCTGCCGACGTACCTCAGACATGAATTGGTCTCCTCAATTTCTTCCGTGTGCCCCGGCCAGCAAGCCCCGCGCTGCTGGGCACGCACTCTCACGTGTTACGTCCTTTGACCCCGTCTACCCATCCAACGCACCGTGCCGCCCCCATGTTCCCGCGCATACCGATGCGCACGCGCGCAGCGCGCCGGGGAAGATCGGGGGCAATCAGGGCACCGGACGGGAGGGGCGGGGTTGCGCCAGCCATCCCGGCGAAGCCAGCCGGTCCAGCCGAACCGACGCTCAATTGTGCCATCCGCCATGACCGTTCCGCAGCCGGGCGAGAGAATCAGGCAGGCCCAACTGCGAGCGCGGTGTTACTGGTTGCCGAGAAATGATCACCAACTGGACAAAGCCGAGGGTAGGGGGTCACCATGGGCAGCATGTCAGCGTCGGACGCAGCACCGTTGCCCCGGCTCGGCGAGGTGTACTTCGACGTCAGGGGCGAATCACGCAGCATGCGGCTGAGCTGGTACGCGGACACGGGGGTGGCCGTGTTCAGCATCTGGCAGGGTGGCACCTGCACCGGGACATTCCGGCTGCCGATCGCCGACCTGCCCCGGATGGTCGAGGCGCTGCAGCGCGGCCCGCACGGTGATGCCCGGGGCTCGCGGGACGCGAGGGGCGCCGCAGAGCAGCGCGGCAGGGCCGATCAGCGCGGCGGGCAGGCCCCAGAACCCGACACCGGCTATTCCGACCCCGGGTTCTCCGCTGCCTACGCCGGCCCCCCGCCCCGTTACGGTGAGGAACCGCCCCGGGAGTATCTGGATCCGCCGGGCCGGGGGGGCCGCGGCGAGCCCGCCAGCACGGCCTACCGGGAGGACCAGGCCGGGGAGCACCGTCGCGCCCGCGCCCACAGCCGGTATGACGCACCGGAGGGATACGAGGACGAGCCGACCGGGGTGTACCGCGGCGACGTGCCGGGCCACGGCTACCAGGACGAGCCCAGCGCCCGCTACCGGGACGCTGACTACACAGGCGACCCGCTCACCGGCCGGTACCCGGTGGCGGACCCCCACCCGTCCCGCTACCCGGAGGAGGACCCGCGCCCACCGCGGTACCAGGAGGACCCGCTTACCGAGCGCTACCACGAGGATCCGCGCCCGTCCCGGCACCCGGGGGAGGACCCGCGCCCGGACCGGTACGGCGGAGAGGAACCACGTCCGGACCGGTACTCGGAGGACCCGCTGACCGGCGAGTATCCAGAAGGCCTGCACACGGGGGACTACCCGGGCGAGGCCGGCTATCCAGATGGTCCTGCTGTCTACCCCGAAGGCACCGCGGCCTACCCCGAAGGCACCGCGGCCTACCCGGCCTCGTCCGGGAATGCCGGTTATTCCCCGGCGCGCCCTTACGTAGGCCCCGTTCCGGGCAGCACCGGACCAGCCGCCGAAGGGCGCGGCCGGGCGGCCGACCGAGAAGAAGGCGACCTTTCTGCTGGTTCCTTCCCTTATGGCCGGCCTCCCGCCGAGCAGGAGCCACCCAAGCGCGGGAGATAACGGCCCTATTGGCGTTTGCGGGCCCCGGCCGGCCGAACACGCCTGGTGGCAGGGAGTTCGCTGTTCGCTGCTGGCCGCCGGCCCCACCGCGAATGGCGTTCAAAGCATCACTCTGAGTATCACAAGCACGGCCCTCACCGTTCCATCAGCGCGGTTGACCTGGATGTAGTTGCGGTTGATCAGCCGCGGAAAGGATATATTTGGGATAAGGGGAAGGGGGGCCCGGAAGTGGCACAGAAACTTTCGGTCACATATGCGTGTGACTACGACCAGAGAGAGATTCCGCAGGGCCAGCACCGCCTGCGCCGGTTCAGCATCGACGGCCGGGACTATGAGATCGATCTCTGCCTGAGACACAGCGAAAGGTTCGACGAAGCGGTCAGCCGCTATGCGTCGCAGGCCCGTAAGGCATCGGGACGGCCGATCCGGACAAAGCGGAGAACGGCCGCGCACCGTAAGCGCAGTGCGCAGGTCCGGGCGTGGGCGAAGGCGAACGGGCTCGCGGTGAGTGAGCGCGGGCGCATTCCATCCGACGTCGTCACCAGGTACGAGTCCACGCACGCGTAGCCGCGGCGGCCGGGGCGGTTTACCCTGCTCGCCACCTTCGAGCAGGCCGCCCATGGCGCCCGACCGGAACTGGATGACGTCGCCGACGATAATCGGCCGCGACAGTCGCAGGACGAGCCCTGCGAACACGTTGCTCAGCGAGTGCTGCGCGGCGATCCCGATAAGGATCGTGGTGAGCGCGCCGCCGACGATGAGCTGACTTATCGGAACCTTGAACAGCCCAGCGTCAGGACGAGCGTCAGAATGAACCCGGCCAGCATGATGGTGTACCTGATCCCAGAGAAACACGTGATCCCGGGGGCCCGCGCCCCCGGGATCACGTGTGGACCTCTTGTCAGGCTGTCGACCCCATGCCGAACGGCTTGCCGACCGGCAAGAACGGAGTGCCCCGCATGCCGTTGACCACCCCCGCGGCCGAGGCGTACCAGGCCACCAGCGCGGTCACGATGCCCACGTAGCCGCCAAACTTGACGGTGCCGCTGCTGCCCGCAAAGTTCCCGATGAACAGGATGATCTCGGTCGCCTCGAGGGTCAGGAAGACCAGGAAGACCGCCATGTTGACCATCGTGCTCCACAGGAGCATGTAGGTGTTGAAGATGGCGAACGCCAGCAGGATCCAGGCCACGTCCTTTTGGAACAACGGCACCGTGACCACGTGGATGACGAGGTTCTTGCCTACGAGCTGGAAGTACAGCGCCAGCCCGATCCAGAAGCTGCCGTACGAGGCGAACGCGGTGGCGCCGAAGACGTTGCGGTTGCGGAACTCCCACATGCCGGCACAGAACTGGGCCAGGCCCCCGTAGGCGAAGGCGTAGCCGAGCCAGGCCAGGCCGCTGGCCTTCGTCATCCAGCCGGCGTTGAAGGCCGAGAGCAGGAACGTGGTGAGAGCGAAGCCGGCAAGGCCGAGAGGCGCCGGGTCTGCCGCTGGGGCCATCATCAGAGGCTGTTGTTGTTGTTCTTGGGTGGCGGTCAAATGCTTCCTCCTGTCGAGGGCGCGTCCACGTGGTCGCGGGCAGACCTGCATAGCGGCAAGGCGGACGCGGGAGCTAAACCGAAGCCGTGCGATGGCTGCGACCTGACAGTCGATCGCTGAGCGGCCAAAGAGAGACCTTCCTTCGTCTTCGCATATGGCCCTGCAGAACCACGGGGGAAGACCTGCCCTGAGGGTAGCGCCGAAGCGAAGGATTGGGGAGGCCCAGTTTTGCCGGGTTCGAAATCGTTTGCATCCACCCGGACAGCGGCAGGACCAGCTCCGGACCGGCGGCTGCACGGGCAGCACCCGGGCGCGCCGGGGCGAATCGGCTACCGCTCAGGATGAGGCGCCCAGGCCGAGCTGCGGCGGCAGCCGGCCCGCCGCGCTGCGGTCGAGCAGGAACAGGGTGCGCTGCCTGCCCCGCGCGCCCGCGGCAGGCACCTGGACCGGGCCCACCTCGGACAGCGCGAGCCGGACCGCGCCCGCCTTCTCCGGTCCCGCGGCGAGCACCCAGACCTCCCGCGCGCTGCGGATCGAAGGCAGGGTGAGCGTCAGCCGGGTGGGCGGCGGTTTCGGTGCGCCGCGGACCGCGACCACGCTCCGGTCGTCGTACAGCGCGGGCATGGCCGGGAACAGGGATGCCACATGACCTTCGGGGCCGATGCCGAGCAGCAAGACGTCGAACTCCGGGACCGGCCCGTGATCCTCCGGGCGGGCAGCCGCGCACAGCTCGGCGGCGTACCTGGCCGCCGCGGCCTCGGGATCGGGCCCGTCGGGCCCGTCGCTGCCGGGCATCCGGTGCACCCGCCCGGGATCGGGGTCCAGGTGCCGCAGCAGGGCCTGGTCCGCCGCAGCCTCGTTGCGCTCCGGGTGCCCGCTGGGCAGGAACCGTTCGTCACCCCACCAGATGTCCAGGTGGCGCCAGTTGACGGCGTCTCGGGCCGGGGCGGCCGCCAGCTCGGCCAGCACCGCCGTGCCGATCCCGCCACCGGTGAGCACCAGCGACCCGCTGCTCGTCGCGGCCTGGACATCGACCAGCTTGGTGACCAGGCGCGCGGCGACCGCCTTGGCAAGCAGGCCTGCGTCGTGGTGGACGATGACCTCGGGCGGGCTCATCGCGCGCAGCCTAGCGCGGTCACGGGACCTTGATCCCGCGGCGCTGAATCCCGGCCAGGACGTCCGCGTACACGTCGTCGGGATCCAGCCGCCGCAACTCCTCCTCGAGCAGCTCGGTGATGTCCCTGCGGTGCAGGGCCACCCGGCGCTCGGGCTGCCCGGGACGGCTCAGGTGCGCGACCCGCCCGTCCGGCCTGGCGATCGTGATGTCCCCTTCGGTGGTGGCGAAGGTGACCGCGGTGATGCCCGGCCCGGCGGTGGGCTCGGTGGCCACGGGGACGCCCAGGCGGACCGACAGCCAGGCCGCGATCAGGTCGGCGGTCGGGTTCCCCGCCTCGGCGCCGACCGTGCCGCCGGTGACCCCGCCCGAGGGCTGGTCCATTATGGCCGCCAGCAGGGAACGCCACGGCGTGGCCCGGGTCCAGGCCAGGTCGGTGTCCCCGGGCTGATACCCGGCGGCGAGCGTGCCGAGGACGTCGCGCGGCAAGTCGGCGCCGGCGGCGTCGGTGATCCGCCGCTGCGCGAGCGCCCCCATGGGGTCCTGCGCCGGGATCGGCGGAACGATGTCCGGCCACCAGGTGACCACGGGCGTGTCCGGCAGCAGCAGCGGGGCCACCACCGAGTCCGCGTGCTGGCCGAGCGGCCCGTACATGCGCAGCAGCAGCGTCTCGCCGGGGCTGGTCTCGCCGACCCGGATCTCGGCGTCCAGCCGCGAGCGCTGCTCCGGCCGCCGGATGATGACCACGAGGATCCGGCACGGGTGCTGGCGCCCGGCGGCGCTCGCCGCGCGCACCGCGTCGTACTGCGCGCCCTCGTCGGTGACGATGACCAGGGTCAGGACCATGCCGCTGGCCACGCCGCCCAGCCGCAGCCGCGCCTGGCGCAGCGCGTCATGGATCGCGCTGGTGGTGGTGTCGGTGAGGTCGATGGTCATGTCACAGCCTCCGCCATGCCCGGCCGTCCCTGGCCATCAGCGCGTGCGCACTGGCCGGGCCGGTGGACCCGGCCGGGTACTGGTCCGGCTTGCCGTGCTCGGCCCAGAACTCCTCGACCGGGTCGAGCACCTCCCAGGACAGCTCGACCTCCTGGTGCCGGGGGAACAGCGGCGGGTCGCCGATGAGCACGTCCAGCAACAGCCGCTCGTACGCCTCGGGGCTGTTCTCGGTGAACGACTCGCCGTAGGCGAAGTCCATGTTCACGTCCCTGACCTCCATCGCGGAGCCGGGGACCTTGGAGCCGAACCTGACCGTGACGCCCTCGTCCGGCTGCACCCGGATGACCATGGCGTTTTGCCCGAGTTCCGTGGTGTCGGTGGCGCTGAACGGCAGGTGGGGGGCGCGCTGGAACAGCAGCGCGATCTCGCTCATCCGCTGCGGCAGCCGCTTGCCGGTGCGCAGGTAGAACGGGACGCCCGCCCATCGCCTGCTGTCCACGCCCAGCTTCAGCGCGGCGTAGGTCTCGGTGTGCGAGTCAGGGGCGATCCCGTCTTCCTCCAGGTAGCCGGGAACCTCGATGCCGCCCTGCCAGCCGGCCGCGTACTGGCCGCGGGCGGTGCCGGTGGCCAGATCCTCAGGCAGCCGGACCGCCGAGAGCACCTTCTCCTTCTCCGCCCGCAGGGACGTGGCGTCGAACGAGGCCGGCTCCTCCATCGCGGTGAGGGCCAGCAACTGCATCAGGTGGTTCTGGATCACGTCGCGGGCGGCGCCGATCCCGTCGTAGTACCCGGCCCGGCCGCCGATCCCGATGTCCTCGGCCATGGTGATCTGGACGTGGTCCACGTAGCTACGGTTCCAGATCGGCTCGTACATCGTGTTCGCGAACCGCAGTGCCAAGATGTTCTGGACGGTCTCCTTGCCCAGGTAGTGGTCGATGCGGAAGACCGAGTCCGAGCCGAACACCGTGTTCACGATCTCGTTAAGCTGCCGGGCGCTGGCCAGGTCGTGGCCGAACGGCTTCTCGATCACCACCCGCCGCCACGGCCGATGGCCCTGGGCGTCCTCGGGCGGCGAGGATAGGCCCGAGCGCTTGAGCTGCTCCACCACGTCGGTGAAGAACTTGGGCGGCACGGACAGGTAGAAGGCGTAGTTGCCGCCGGTGCCGCGCTCGGCATCCAGCTGCGCCACGGTCTGGGCGAGGCGGTCGAAGGCCGCGTCGTCGGCGAACTCGCCGGGCACGAACCGGATGCCCTCCGCCAGTTGCTGCCACACGGTGTCGTTGAACGGCGTGCGCGCGTGCTCCTTCACCGCATCGTGGGTGACCTGCGCGAAGTCCTCGTGCTCCCAGTCCCGGCGGGCGAATCCAACCAGGGAGAAGCCGGGCGGCAGCAGGCCCCGGTTGGCCAGGTCGTAGACGGCCGGCATCAGCTTCTTGCGGGACAGGTCACCGGTGACGCCGAACAGCACCAAGACGCACGGGCCGGCCACCCGGGGGATGCGCCGGTCTCGCGGGTCACGCAGCGGGTTCGCCGTGCTCATTTGCCTGCCTCCCTCGCGGGCGCTCCGCATGGTCGCGCCGGAGGCGCGCAAATCGGCAGAGAGGGAGGCAGGTCCTCGCCGCCACGGCCGCGTAGCGGCGTTCGGCGCGGCGGCTGCGGCGTGATACTGCCGGTGGTCGACAGCGGATTTCTCATCAGCCTGATCCCGTCGCGCTGGCCCGGGCCGCATCGAGCACTTGGCGCAGCCCCGCCGCCCGGTCCCGCAGGTGCAGCCGGACGGCCGGCCTGCTGCGCTGGCGCAGCGCGCCGAGGTCGCCCAGCGCCTGGGCGAGCTGGAGCCTGCCCAGCGTGAAGTCCCGGCCCGGCACCGGCACGTCGGTCGTCACCGCGCCGGTGATCTGCAGGAACACCCCGTTCTGCGGCCCGCCCTTGTGGTATTGGCCGGTGGAGTGCAAGAACCGCGGGCCCCAGCCGAAGGTGACCGGGTGGGTGGTCCGCCTGGCCAGCGCGTCGCGAAGCGCGGCGGCCCCAGCGTCCCCGTCCCGGTCCAGGTAGGCCATGATCGCCAGGTATCCCCGGTCCGGCAGCGCCTGCAGCAGCGAGTCGAGCGTCCCGGCGAGATTGGCCGGGCCGCCGGGCAGCTGCCCCGGCGCCGCGTACACCTCGACCGCGCCGTCGGTGAACGCCGGCTCGCCGGTCGGCAACGGGCCGGTGCCCGCCTCGGCCAGCAGGCGCGCCGTGTTCTCCTTGGACTCGGCCACGTTGGGCTGGTCGAACGGGTCGATCTCGAGCAGCCGCCCGGCCACCGCGACCGCGTACTCCCAGACCAGGAACGCCGCGCCGAGCGGTCCGGTCACCGAGGTGTCGGCCGGGGACGTGGGCGTGCCCAGGCCGACCAGATGCAGGTCGGGGCCGGGGGAGAAGCCGGGGGCGTTCTCGCCGCCCACCGCTACCGGCAGGATGCCCCGCCCGTGCTTGCCGGTGGATTCGGCGATGAGCTGCTCCGCCCAGTCGGCGAAGCCGGCCAGCCCGGCGCCGCAGTCGGCGAGCACCGCCTTGTCGTGGCCGGCCAGCGCGTACCCGCCGAGCGCGGCGCCCAGTTCCAGGCCGGGGTTGCCGTCGGGCGAGGACAGCGCGGGCAGCACCGCGTCGGCCTCGTCCAGCAGCCGGGCCGGGTCCGCGCCGGCCAGCGCGGTGGGCACGAGGCCGAACGCGGTCAGCGCGCTGTAGCGGCCGCCCACGTTCGGGTCGGCGAGCATGACGTGGTACCCGGCCTCGCGGGCCGTGGCCTCCAGCGGCGAGCCGGGGTCAGTGACCACCACGAACCTGCGGGCGATCTCACCGGCGGGCAGGCCGAGGCCGGCGAACGCCTGCTCGTACACCCGCCGGTGGCTGTCGGTCTCGATGGTCGAGCCGCTCTTGCTGGAGACGACCACCAGGGTCGCCTCCAGCCGGTCGGACAGCGCCCGGCGCACCGCGTGCGGAATCCGTGGTGTCCAGCACGGTGAGCGGAACGCCCGCAGTGCGGCTGATCACCTCGGGGGCCAGTGACGAGCCGCCCATCCCGCACAGCACGACGTGGTCAAGCCCGGCGCCGCGGGCTTCGCTCGCCAGCTCGGCCAGCGCGCCGAGCAGCGCGCGGGACACCCGGGGGGCGTCCAGCCAGCCCAGCCTGATCGCTGCCTCGGCGGCCGCGTCCGGGCCCCACAGGCCCGGATCCTTAGCGGTCAGCGCGGCCGGCACGCCATCGGCGGCGAGCTTGTCCGCGGCCGGGCCCGCGACCTCGCGGACCGCGGCGCTGCGCCAGGCGACCGACACGCCGGGCGGGGCCGCCGGCGGCCGCTGTCCTTCACCGGGTTCGGTCATGCGCGCTCCAGCTCCGCTTGAATGGTCTCGAGCAATTCCTGCCAGGACGCGGCGAACTTCGTCACGCCCTCTTCTTCGAGCACTGTGACCACGTCCTCGTAGCTGATGTCGAGGCCGGCCAGGTCCTCAAACACCTTCCGGGACTGCTCGTAGGTGCCCCGGATAGTGTCGCCGCGCAGCTCGCCGTGATCGGCCATGGCCGAGATGGTGGCTTCCGGCATCGTGTTGACCACATTCGGCGCGACAAGTTCTACCACGTACATGGTGTCGGGGTAGGCCGGGTCCTTGGTGCTGGTCGAGGCCCACAGCGGCCGCTGCAGGCGGACGCCCTTGGCGTCCAGCGCCGCCCAGCGCGGCGACTCCGGCGCGAACCGCTGCTCGAAAAGCTCGTACGCGAGCCGGGCGTTGGCGATGGCTGCCTTGCCGCGCATCGCGGCGGCCTCCGGGGTGCCGATCTTGTCCAGCCTCCGGTCCACCTCAGTGTCCACCCGGCTGACGAAGAACGACGCCACCGAGGCCATCGAGGACAGGTCGCGGCCGGCGTCGGCCGCCTGCTCCATGCCAGCGAGGAACGCGTCGATGACCTCGCCGTAACGCTCCAGCGAGAAGATCAGCGTGACGTTGATGCTGATTCCCTCGGCCAGGCACTGGGTGATCGCGGGCAGCCCCGCCCGGGTGGCGGGGATCTTGATGAACAGGTTGGGCCGGTCCACCAGCCACCACAGGGCACGGGCCTCGGCGATGGTCTGCCCGGTGTCGCCCGCCAGCCGCGGGTCCACCTCGAGGGACACCCGGCCGTCCACCCCGCCGGAGGCGTCGTAGGCGGGCCGGAGCACGTCGCAGGCCCAGCGCACGTCGTAGGCGGTGATGGCGCGCGACGCTTCCCCCACCGACACGCCGCGCAGGGCCAGCTCGGCAAGCTGCTCGTTGTAGTAATCCCCGTGGCTGAGGGCATGGTCGAAGATCGTCGGGTTGGACGTCACCCCGACCACGTGCCGGTCCCGCATCAAGGCGGCGAGGTTTCCGGTAATCAGCCGCTCCCGGCTGATGTCGTCGAGCCACACGGCCACCCCGGCGGCGGACAGCTCGGCGAGGGCATCGGAATGTGAGGTCATGACTGCTGCTCCTTAGTGGCGGGGCGTGCTTGCCGCACCTGTATCTCTTCCCGCCTTGGCCAGGCTAGACATCGCCGCGGCCACGACATTCTCCGCCGTGAGCCCGAAGTGCTCGTAGAGGTCGCGGTAGTCGGCGGAGGCGCCGAAGTGCTCCAGGCTGACGTGCTCGCCGGCATCACCGGCGAACGCCCGCCAGCCCTGCGCGACGCCCGCCTCGACGCAGACCCGCGCGCGCACCCGTGGCGGCAGTACCTCCGCCTGATAGGAAGCGTCCTGCGCGGTGAACCATTCCACGCACGGCATGGAGACCACACGGGCGCCGATCCCCTCGGCCGCCAGCTGCTCCCGCGCGGCGACGGCGATCTGCACCTCGCTGCCGGTGGCGATGAGGATCACCGCCGGCTCTCCGCCGCCCGGTGCTTCGGCGAGCACGTACCCGCCCTGGGCGGCGCCCTCCGCGCTGGCGAAACCGTCCCCGGAGCGCACCTGGTCCGGGCTGGCGCTGCGGTCGAACACCGGCAGGTTCTGCCTGCTCAGGCACAGCCCGGCGGGCCGGTCGGCGTGTTCGAGGACGGTGCGCCAGGCGACCACGGTCTCGTTCGCGTCGGCGGGGCGGACGATGTCAAGCCCGGGGATGGCCCGCAGCGCCCAGAGGTGCTCGACCGGCTGATGGGTCGGCCCGTCCTCGCCGAGCCCGATGGAATCGTGGGTCCAGACGTAGGTCACCGGGACCCCCATGAGGGCCGCGAGCCGGACCGAGGGCCGCATGTAGTCGCTGAACACCAGGAACGTGCCGGCGTAGGGGCGGGTGAGCCCGTGCAGGACGATCCCGTTGCAGATGGCCCCCATGCCGTGCTCGCGGATCCCGAAATGCAGGACGCGGCCGTAGGGGTTGCCAGGGAACATCCGGGTCTGATGCTCGGCCGGGATGAACGAGGGCTCGCCCTTCATCGTCGTGTTGTTGCTGCCGGCCAGGTCGGCCGAGCCGCCCCAGAGCTCGGGGAGCACCCCGGCGAGCGCGTTGAGCACCGCGCCGGAGGCCCGCCGCGTCGCCGTGCCCTTGGCATCGGGCGGGAACTCGGGCAGGGCGGACGCCCAGCCCTCGGGCAGGCGCCGCGCGGACAGCCGGCCCAGCAGCGCCGCGCGGTCCGGGCTGCGCTCCCGCCAGGCGGCGAAGGACTCCTCCCACTCGGCGTGCAGCCGTTTGCCCCGCTCGGCGACCTGGCGCGCATGGGCCACGGCCTCGTCCTCCACGGGGAAGTTCACCTCCGGGTCGAAGCCGAGGATGCGCTTGGTCTTGGCCACCTCCTCCGCGCCGAGCGCGGCGCCGTGCGCCTCACCAGTGTTCTGCGCGTCCGGCGCGGGCCAGGCGATGATTGTCCGCAGCGAGATGAACGAAGGACGGTCGGTGCGCTCCCTGGCCTCGGCGAACGCGCGGTCCAGGGCCGCGACGTCCTCGTGGTAGCCGTCCGGGGTGCGCCAGGAGACCCGCTGCACATGCCAGCCGTACGCCTCGTACCGCGCGCAGACGTCCTCCGACTTGGCAATGTTCGTGTCGTCCTCGATCGAGATGCTGTTGTCGTCGTAAAGGACGATCAGGTTGCCCAGCTCCTGGTGCCCGGCGAGCGAGGAGACCTCGTGGCTGATGCCCTCCTCGATGTCGCCGTCCGAGGCGAACGCGTAGATGTGGTGGTCGAACGGGCTGGCGCCCGGCGCCGCGTCGGGGTCGAGCAGGCCGCGCTCGCGGCGGGCGGCCATGGCCATGCCGACGGCGTTGCCCAGCCCCTGCCCGAGCGGACCGGTGGTGGTCTCCACCCCCGGAGTGAGCCCGTGCTCGGGGTGACCTGGGGTACGGCTGCCCCAGGACCGGTACTGCTCGATGTCGTCCAGCGTCAGCCCGTACCCGGACAGGTATAGCTGCAGGTAGAGGGTGAGGCTGGAATGCCCGCAGGACAGCACGAAGCGATCACGGCCCAGCCACTTCGGGTCGGCCGGATCGTGCCGGAGGATCCGCTGGTACAGCAGGTATGCCGCGGGCGCGAGGCTCATGGCGGTGCCGGGATGACCCGATCCGGCCTTCTCCACCGCGTCCATCGCGAGCACCCGGATGAGGTCAACGGCCCGCTCGTCAACGGCTGACCACACCAGGTCCCCGCCAGAAGTGTTGCTCACCGTGAGATCAGCGCTCCTCTCCTACCGCGGGCAGGCGGATGTATTGGCGTGGCCGCCAGGATTCATCACTGTTCCGACCCTATCGGCCGCTGTAGCCGGGCCTTCTACCCGCATCTGCCCTCAGTACCCTTCAAGCCATGCTTACGCCCGCCCAGCGCTCGGTGATCTCTGGCGGCCCCACGGGCCGGCCACGAGCCGGGCTCATCGCCGGCGTCGCCGCCGGGCTGGGCTGCGCGCTGATCGTCCTGGGCATCGACATGGTGGAAAGCGTCAACAGTGCCCGGCACAGTGTGGTCCCGTTCCTGGTCGCGCTGCCGCTGGCCCTGCTGCCGGTGCCGCTGCTGATCGCCCTGGTGCTGCTGGTGGACCAGCTGGAGCCCGAACCGCCCGGCAACCTGGTCTTCTGTTTCGCCTGGGGCGCGGGCATCGCCGCCTTGCTGGCCGGGGTCCTCAACACCGTGGGGCTGGTGTATGTCACCCAGCCCGCGCTCGGCACCAGCAACGGCCAGTTCATTTCGGCGACCATCGGCGCGCCAGTGGTCGAGGAGTCCCTCAAGGGCCTGGTGCTGGCCTGGCTGCTGTGGCGCCGCCGGCAGGAACTGGACGGGCCCACCGACGGCATCATCTACGCCGCTATGGTCGGGCTCGGCTTCGCGATGATCGAGAACGTCGGCTACTACATCTCGGCCCTGGTCCGGCCCGAGGTCGGCGGGGTGCCGCTGCTCGGCGTCACGTTCGTGTTCCGCGGTGTCCTCGCCCCGCTCGCGCACCCGATGTTCACCGCGATGACCGGGATTGGCGCGGCGTACGCCGCCACGCACCGCCGCGGCGGGTGGGCGCTGGCCGCGGGATTGGCCGGCGCCATGTTCCTGCACGGCCTCTGGAACGGGCTCACCGGCCTCGGCCTGCCCGGCATCATCCTCGCCTACGGCCTGCTGGCGTGCGTCCTGGTGGTGCTGATCACGGTGATCGTCGCCGACCGGCGGCGGATCCTCGGCCTGATCCGCCGGTACCTGCCCGACTACCAGGACTCCGGCCTGGTCACCGGGGCCGATCTGCGGATGCTGTGCACACTCAGGGAGCGCCGCGAGGCGCGGCGCTGGGCCCGCCGCACCGGCGGGCGCCCGTTGGCCAGGGCGATGGCGGCCTACCAGCTCGCCGCGACCGAGCTGGCCCTGGCGCACCAGCGCGTGCGCCGCGGCGGCGCCACCCCGGGGGAGTTCGAGGAGCGCAGGCGCGCGCTGACCGGGGTGATGGCGTCGGCGCACGCGATGATCTGGCAGCGCGGGCCATCCGGGAATCCTCGGGCTAGCGGGGCCGCGGGCCGGTGACGAAGGAACCGGGCCGTAGGCCACCGGGGGGTTCCGGGCCATGGGGCCCGGGGGCTTGCCCCCGGGGCGGCAGAGTGCCCTCCCGGGCTAGCACTGGGCGGGCCCGGGGGCGGCTTGCCGCCTCCGGCTGCCCGGTCCCCGTGGTCAGGCTGCCCCGGTCCCGCAGCGCGAACACCAGCCGCAGCGCCAGGATCCAGATCAGCGTCAACCCGCAGACGTGCACCCAGACAAGGCCGGCCGGCAGCCCGGTGAAGTACTGCGTGTACCCGATCGCGCCCTGCAGGCCGATCATCGCCAGCAGCGCCCAGCCGAGCCGGACGGCACGAGCGGGGGCATGGGTCAGCTGCAATCCCACCGCGAGCGGGACGACGAGCCCGGCGAGCAGCCAGCCGATGTCCGCGTGGAACTGGGTCGCCCCGGCCAACGGCAGGTGGAAGCGGGGGACCGCGCCCGCGCCCGCCAGCGGCCCGGCGCCGGTCACCACCGTTCCGGCGGCCAGCATCAGCGCCACCGCCGCCAGCACCGCGTAGGCCAGCAAGCGCAGGTCCGTGCGCACCAGCGACCTGGCCGGGGCCTGGCCCTCGGTGCACCGGACATGCAGCGTGACGGCGGCGCCGAGGACCGCGATCGAGGCCAGGAAGTGCAGCGCCACTATGGCCGGGTTGAGATTGGTCAGCACCACGATCCCGCCGAGCAGGGCCTGGGCGACGATCCCGGCGGGCTGGACGGCGGCGAGCCAGACCAGGTCGCGGCGCCTGCGTCCGCCGGGTCGGAACCGCCACGCGGCGACGAAAACCACCACGGCGACCAGCGTGATCGCCACCGTGACCAGGCGGTTGCCAAACTCGATCCAGGTATGGATCATCGGGTCGCCCGCCGAGTGCGCGGCGACCAGGCTGCTGCGGGTGCACTCCGGCCAGTCCGGGCAGCCGAGGCCCGACTCGCTGAGCCGGACAGCCGCACCGGTCGCGATGATCCCAGCGGTGCAGATCACCCCGGCCAGGGCGAACCTTCGCATGGCGGCGGGCGAGGGATCCAGGACCGCCGCGGCCGCGCGCCCCGCGAGCGCGCGGGCGCCCGAGCCGGGGCTGCGAGGGTGCGGGGTCTCCTGATCGGGCACGGACCAATCGTAATGGGGTGGGACGGCGGGGTGACGAACTAGCAAGAGCGGGGCGGCGGGGTGACGAACTAGCAGCCCTTATGCACCGGGGACCTGAGGCGCCCTGGCGCCCCAGGCGGCGCCCGCGCAGGCGATCATGACGCAGCCCATGGCCAGCCACTCCCGTACCGCCAGCGCCTGGCCCAGCAGGAGCAGCCCGACCAGGGCTGCCACCGCGGGCTCCAGGCTCATCCAGATGCCGAAGACTCTGGGCGGGATCCGTCGCAGCGCCTCCATCTCCAGCGAGTACGGGATGATCGACGAGAGCAGCCCGATGCCGAGGCCGGCCAGCACGATGCCCGGCCGCAGCAGCGCCATCCCGCCCGCCGCCACGCCCACCGGAGTGATCACGACCGCGGCGACCAGGCTGGCGATCGTGAGCCCGGTAGAGCCGGGGAAACGCTGGCCGGTGGCCTTGCTCAGCAGGATGTAGGTGGCCCAGGACAGCCCCGCAAGCAGCGCGAAGGCAAGCCCGATGGTGACCTGGCCGTGCCCCCCGGTCACCGGTGTGCCGCCGCGGGCGAGCAGCGCCACCCCGGCCCCGGCCAGGACGACCCACAGCACGTCGAGCAGCCGCCGCGAGGAGGCCACCGCCACCCCCAGGGGGCCGAGGAACTCCACGGTGACCGAGATGCCGAGCGGGATCCGGGCGAACGACTGGTAGATGGAGAAGTTCATGACGGCCAGCGTCAGGCCGAACCCGGCGACCACTGCCGCGTCCCGCCAGGCGTGCCGGCGCATCAGGCGTCGCAACGCGGCCCGCAGCGGCCGGGCGCCGGCGACGGCCATCACGGCGGCAGCCGTCCACAGCCGCAGCCCGGTGACCGCGGCCGGCGCGATCTGCGTGAACAGCCGGGCCGCCAGCCCAGCCCCGAACTGGACCGAGAAGATGCCGGTCAGCACGAGCGCGGCAGGAGGCACGGCGGTCCACGGCGCGTGCCGGGGTCCGGTGCCTGTGGCTTGAGCATCCCGCAGGCCCGCGCGATGCCCCGGCTCGCGGGCTTTAGGCAGGAACCGCCCCCTTCCGGCAATCACGTGCGGCTTACTCCCAGCGGAACAGCCGAGCGGCCAGCGCGATGCCGACCGCGGCCCAGACGATCAGCACCGCGAGGTCGCGCACCGGCAGCCCCGCCCCGTGCTGCAGCACCGCGTGCAGCCCGTCGGAGAGGGCGCCAGAGGGCAGCAGAGTGAGCACCGGCCGCACCGACGCGGGAAACCTGGTCAGCGGGAAGACGATGCCGCCGATCCCGAGCAGCACCAGGTAGACCAGGTTCGCCACGGCGAGCGTGGCCTCGGCGCGCAGGGTGCCGGCCAGCAGCAGCGCCAGGCCGCTGAACGCGGCCGTGCCGGCCAGCACCAGCAGAGCCACCCACACGGCGGCGCCCGGCCCCGCGTTGGGGTGCCAGCCGAGGGCCAGGCCCACGCCGATAAGGATCACGACCTGCGCGATCTCGACGGCGATCACCGTGGCGGTTTTCGCACCGATCAGCCCGCCGCGGGACAGCGGGGTGGCCCCAAGCCGCTTGAGCACCCCGTACCTGCGCTCGAACCCGGTGGCGATGGCCTGGCTGGTGAAAGCGGTGGACAGCACGGCGAGCGCGATCACCCCGGGGACCAGGAAGTTGACCCGGGAACCGCCCACCTTGACCAGCGGCTCCAGGCTGAACGCGGTGAGCAGCAGCACCGGGATGATCAAGGTCAGAAGCAGTTGCTCACCGTTGCGGAGCAGGGTCCGCGTCTCCAGCCCGGCCTGCGCCATGATCATCTTTGCCATCGGGGCGGCCCCCGGCGCGGGCGCGGGCCAGTCGGCCAGGCTCTCACTCCGCACAATCATCGCTTCCCCCACGGGCATCCGGCGTTAGAGGGCCTGTCTGGCTGGCGGAGGATAGGCGGATAACGCATCATGGCCGCAGCTCCCGGCCGGTCAGTTCCAGGAACACGTCCTCCAGGGTGCGGCTCTCGATCCGGAGTTCCTGGGCCAGCACGCCGTGCTCCGCGCACCACGCGGTCACCGCCGCGACCAGCCGCGGATCCACCCGGTCTTGCACCTCCACCACGTAGTGCCCGGCCGGCGACTCCTTCGCCGCGCTGCCCGCCGGCAGCGCGGACAGCAGCGCCTCGGTGTCCAGACCCGGCTCCGCCCGGAACCGCATCTGCCCGGCGGTTCCGGTCAGCTCGGCCGGGGTTCCCCCGGCCACCAGGCGCCCATGGTCGACGATGGCCACGTAGTCGGCGAGGCGCTCGGCCTCGTCCATGTGATGCGTGGTGAGGATCACGCTCGCGCCGGCTGCGCGCAGGCCGGCGATCAGGTCCCAGGTGGCGTGGCGCGCCTGTGGGTCCAGGCCGGAGGTGGGCTCGTCGAGAAAGACAAGCTCCGGCCGGCCGATCACAGCGGCGGCGAGGGAGACCCGCTGTTGCTGGCCGCCGGACAGCCGCCTGACCTGGGTGCGCGCCGCGGACGACAGGCCTAGGCGGTCCAGCAGCCAGGCCGGGTCCAGCGGATGGGCGTGGAACCGCGCCAGCACGCCCAGGTACTCGCCGGGCCGGACGGCGGGCGGGATGCCGCCGGACTGCAGCATCACGCCGACCCGGGGCCGCAGCGCGCGGGCGTCTGCGGCCGGGTCCAAGCCGAGGACCGCCACGGCGCCCGCGTCCGGGCGCCGGTATCCCTCACAGATCTCGACGGTCGTGGTCTTGCCCGCGCCGTTCGGCCCCAGCACCGCGGTGACGGCGCCGCGGCCGGCGCGCAGGCTGAGCCCGTCTACCGCGGCCGTGTGCCCATACCGCTTGACGAGATCGCGGATCTCGACGGCGGGCGTGTCAGTCACGCTGGCGAGTGTAAAGGGCCATCCGTGCCGACGCGGCGGCGACCAGTGCCTCGATCAGGCGCGAGTCCGTCCCCGCCTCGGGGTGCCATTGCACCGCGAGCAGGAACGGATCACCTTCGCCGCCCGACTCCACCGCCTCGATGACCCCGTCCTCTGCCCAGGCGGTGGCGACCAGGCCCTCGCCGAGCCGGTCAACGGCCTGGTGATGCGCGGTCGGCACGTCGACCCCGTCTCCGTTAGCGCCGAGGATCCCGGCCAGCCGGGTGCCCGGCGCGACCCGCACCGGGTGTGAGCCGAACGTCCCCGGAACCGGGGTATGCCCGCCATCGTTGGGCAGGTGCTGGCATAGGGTCCCGCCGCGGGCCACGTTGACCAGCTGCATTCCCCGGCACACGCCGAGCACCGGCAGCCCGGCCGCCATCGCGGCGTCCAGCGCTGCCAGCTCGGCGGCATCGCGTGGCGCGTTCACCCGGGCGGTGCGCGGATGCGGCTGCGCGCCGTACCTGTCCGGGTCGATGTCGCCGCCACCGGTGAGCAGCAGCCCGTCGAGCCGGTCCACGGCCGCGGCGACACCGGGCAGCGGTGGCAGCAGGACCGGGACGCCACCGGCCGCGGCCACCTGCTCGGCATAGTTCGCCGGCAGCAGCACGGCGGGGCTGCGCCAGTAACCCCAGCGGGCCTCTTCGCAGTAGGCGCTGAGCCCGATAAGCGGCCGGCGGCCGGTCATTTCATGGCCCGGTGGCTGCCGCGTGACACTGCCCTGGCCGGCACAGTGCAGCTCATTGGGGGGTCACGTAAGCGCCGGAGAGGCCGCCGTTGACCAGGAACGTCGAGGCGGTGACGAACGACGCGTCGTCGCTGGCCAGGAACGCCACCGCGGCTGCGATCTCCTCCGGCTCGCCGAACCGCCCCATCGGCACGTGGACCAGCCGCCGCTGGGCCCGCTCCGGGTCGGCGGCGAACAGTTCCTGCAGCAGCGGCGTGTTGATCGGGCCCGGGCACAGCGCGTTGACCCGGATCTTCTCCCTGGCGAACTGCACTCCGAGTTCCCGGCTCATCGCCAGCACGCCGCCCTTGGACGCGGTGTAGGAGATCTGCGAGGTGGCCGCGCCCATCACCGCGACGAACGAGGCGGTGTTGATGATCGAGCCGCCGCCGGCCCGCTGCATGTACGGGATCACGTGCTTGCAGCACAGGTAGACCGAGGTGAGGTTCACCTCCTGCACCCGCCGCCACGCGTCAAGCCCGGTGACCAGGATCGAATCATCCTCGGGCGGGGAGATCCCGGCGTTGTTGAACGCGATGTTGACGTGCCCGAACTCGGCCGCCGCGGTGTCGTAGACCGCCTGCACGTCCTCCTCGCTGGTCACGTCCGCCTGGATGAAGATCCCGCCGGCCTCCTCGGCGGCGGCCTTCCCGGTATCGCCATCGATGTTGACCGCGACGATCTTGGCCCCTTCGGCGGCGAGCCTGCGCACGCTGGCCAGCCCGATGCCGCTTCCGGCCCCGGTAATGACGGCGACCCGGTCCCGCAGACGTTGCATGGGCGCTGATCACTCCTTATGTCTGGTCCGGCTTCCGGTCAGTCCGGCTTCTGGTCCCCGGCTACCCCGGCATTCGTATTGCACCCTCACACATCGGTGGCAATGAACACGTTCTTGGTCTCGGTGAAGGCGTCGAGGGCATCCGGCCCCAGTTCCCGGCCCAGCCCGGACTGCTTGAAGCCGCCGAACGGCGTCCAGTAGCGGACCGAGGCGTGGGAGTTGACCGACAGGTTGCCCGTCTCCACCGCGCGCGCCACCCGGATGGCCCGGCCCACGTCCCTGGTCCACACCGAGCCGGACAGGCCGTAGGGGGTGTCGTTGGCCATCGCTACCGCCTGGGCCTCGTCCTCGAACGGGACCACGGCGACCACGGGCCCGAACACCTCCTCGGTGTAGGCGGGGTCATCGAGCCGCACCGGCGCGAGCACGGTGGGCGGATACCAGTAGCCGGCGCCGTTCGGCGCGCTGCCGCGGAACGCGACCGGGGCGCCGTGGGGCACATAGGAGGCCACCTTGGCCCGGTGCTCGGCGGAGATCAGGGGGCCCATCTCGGTGTCCTCGCGGGCCGGGTCCCCGACCGCGACCGCCTTGACCGCGGGCTCGAGCAACTCGAGGAACCTGTCGTACACCTCGCGCTGGACCAGGATCCGGGACCGGGCGCAGCAGTCCTGGCCGGCGTTATCGAAGGCGGCGACCGGGGCGGTGGCCGCGGCCCGTTCCAGGTCGGCATCGGCGAACACGATGTTGGCGCTCTTGCCGCCGAGCTCCATGGTGACCCGCTTCACCTGGCGGGCGCAGCCGGCCATGATCTCCCGCCCCACCTCCGAGGACCCGGTGAAGACGATCTTGCGTACGTCCGCGTGGTCGATCAGCCGCTGGCCCACCACCGAGCCCTTGCCGGGCAGCACCTGGAACACGCCCTCGGGCAGCCCCGCCTCCAGCGCCAGCTCGCCGATCCGGACCGCGGTCAGCGGTGTCCGCTCAGCGGGCTTGGCGAGCACCGGATTGCCGGCGGCCAGCGCGGGCGCGACCCCCCAGCCGAGGATCGGCATCGGGAAGTTCCACGGCACGATGACGCCGACGACGCCGATCGGCTCGTGGAAGGTGACGTCGAGCCCGCCCGGCACCGGGATCTGCTTGCCGCACAGCCGTTCCGGCGCCGCGGCGTAGTAGCGCAGCACGTCACGGACGTTGCCGGCCTCCCAGCGGGCTTGCCCGGCCGGGTGCCCCGAGCCGGCCGTCTCCAGTTCGGCCAGTTCGCCGATGTGCGCGTCGATGACGTCCGCGAACGCCCGAAGCAGCGCCGCCCGCTCGCCCGGCGCCACCTTCCGCCAGGCCGCCTGCGCGGCCACGGCGCGGCCGATCGCCGCGTCCGCCGCCTCCGCCGAGGTCTGCTCGACCTCGGCCACCGGTTCCTCGGTGGCCGGGTTCAGCACGGTGAAAGCTGGCATCGTCCTCCGCCGGTTCCTGGTCGATTACGTCCGCTCGAAGCCGCGCTGCAGCTCCCAGTCGGTGACCGCGGCTTCGAATGCGGCCAGTTCCACTTTGGCGCCGTTGGCGTAGTGCTCGGCCACATCGGCGCCGAACGCCTTGCGGGCAAGCTGGCTGTGCTCCCAGGCGTCCAGCGCGTCCCGCAGCGTGGACGGCACCCGGGGCCCCGGCCCGGCGTAGGCGTTTCCCGCCATCGGCGGTTCCAGCGGCATCTCGTGCTCGATGCCCTCCAGGCCCGCCGCGATCATCGCGGCGATGGCCAGATACGGGTTGACGTCGCCGCCGGGCACCCGGTTCTCCGGACGCAGCGAGTGCCCGTGCCCGACCAGGCGGTAGGCGCAGGTCCGGTTGTCCACCCCCCAGCGCACCGCGGTGGGGGCGAAGCTGCCTGGCACGTAGCGCTTATAGGAGTTGACGTCCGGCGCGTGGAACAAGATCAGCTCGCTGAGCCCGGCGAGCTGCCCGGCGAGGAAGTGCTCGCCCGCCGGGGACAGGCCGAATGGCCCGTCCCCGGCGAGCACCGGGCGCCCCGCCGAGTCCCGAAGCGACAGGTGGATGTGGCAGGAGTTGCCCTCGCGCGCGTTCGGCTTGGCCATGAACGTGATGCTCATGCCGTCTTGCGCCGCTATCTCCTTGGCCCCTGTCTTGTAAATGGAGTGGTTGTCGCAGGTGGTCAGCGCGTCGGCGAAGCGGAACGCGATCTCGTGCTGGCCGAGGTTGCACTCGCCCTTGGACGACTCCACGTACATGCCCGCGCCGGACATGCCCAGCCGGATCCGCCGCATCAGCGGCTCCACCCGGCCGGTGCCGAGGATCGAGTAGTCCACGTTGTACAGGTTCACCGGGGTCAGGTCACGGTACGCCCTGGCCTGCGCGTCCTCGTAGGAATCGCGGAACACGCAGAACTCAAGCTCGGTGCCGGCCATGGCGGTCCAGCCGCGGGCGGCCAGCCGGTCGGTCTGGGCCTTGAGGATCTGCCGGGGCGAGGCGACCACCGGGCTGCCGTCGGTCCAGGCCAGGTCGGCCAGGATCAGCGCGCTCGCCTCGTGCCACGGCAGGTGGCGCAGCGTCCCGAAGTCGGGCGCCAGGACGAAGTCCCCGTACCCGCGCTCCCAGGACGACATCTCGTACCCGTCGACCGTGTTCATGTCGATGTCCACGGCGAGCAGGTAGTTGCACCCCTCCGCGTGGTGGCTGACCACCTCGTCGAGGAAGAACTCCGCCGATACCCGCTTGCCCTGCAGGCGCCCCTGCATGTCGGTGAACGCGAGCACGACCGTGTCGATCGTGCCCGCGCCCACCGCCCCCCGCAGCCCGTCGAGTGAGAGCATTCCCGGACGGGCAGCCGTCGTGGCGGATTCGCGCACTGTCACAAGATCCCTTCCTCAGCTGGCGCGGTCACGCCTAGCTGGCCAGTTCACGCTCGATGTCGGCCAGTTCTTCAGCCGTGCCCTGGATCCTCGGGCCCTTGAACCAGTTCTTCGCGGAGACCAGCCAGTAGATCCCGGCGAAGCCGATGACCACGAGCACCGCGATCACGGCGTAGTTGAACGTCCCCACCTTGATCGGGCCGACCTGCGGCAACATGAACAGGATCGTGATGATCACCACCCAGGTCACGGCGATCCAGCCGACCACAGAGCTCCACCGGCCCAGGTGCCAGGGTCCCCGCTTGAAGTCTTCGCCGAGGCGCAGCCGCAGGAAGGTCGGCGTCACGTAGGCGATGTACAGGCCGATCGTCGCGATCGAGGTGACCGCCGCGTAGGCGGCGTAGTTCCACAGGTAGGGCAGGCCCAGGATCAGCGCACCGCCAGCGGCGAGCCAGATCGCATTGGTGGGGGTCCTGGTCCGCTTGTTCACCTTGTGCCAGACGCCCGAGCCGGGCAGCGCGCCGTCGCGGGAGAACGCGTAGATCATCCGGGAGTTGGCGGTCACCGACGACATGCCACAGAACAACTGAGCGCCGATCACGATCAGCAGCAGGAATTCCGCACCGTGATTGCCGACGGCGTCGATGATGACCTGGGCCGCCGGCACGGGAGCGAGGGACTCGGGAGCGTAGTGCTGGATGGCGAACGTGACGCCGATCAGCAGCACCCAGCCGGCGATGAGTGACACGAGGATCGACATGACGATGCCTCGCGGGCCTGCCGTCGCGGCCTTGTGCGTTTCCTCGGTCATGTGCGCCGAGGCGTCATAGCCGGTGAAGGTGTACTGCGCGAGGAGCAGGCCGATCAGCACGATGTAGAAGGTGCCCCAGGCCAGGCCGGTCCCGTTGTTGAAGTGCCCGAAGACGTAGCTGGCCGATTGGTGGTGCGATGGGGCGAAGGCCAGCACGGCGACGATGATAATGACACCGAGGATGTGCCACCACACGCTGACGTCGTTCAGCAGCGCGACCAGCCGGATACCGAACTGGTTGAGCATGCCGTGCACAAACAGCACGCACGCGTAGACAACCACCGTGATCCAGTGCGCCGCGCTCATGTTGAACGCCAGGGTGAGGAACGCGTGGATGAAGAGCGAGGCGCCAAAGTCGATGCCCGCGGTCACCGCGACCTGGCCAAGGAAGTTGAACCAGCCGGTGAACCAGGACCACGCGGGCCCGTTCTTCCGCGCGAGCTTCGCCGACCAGTAGTACAGGCCACCCGCGGTCGGGTAGCTGGAGCACACCTCGGCCATCGAAAGGCCGACGAACAAGGTCATGACGCCAACGAATGGCCAGCCCCAGACGATCACGACCGGGCCGCCGGTGAGCATGCCGAACCCGTAGAGGGTCAGACAGCCGGAGAGGATCGAGATGATCGTGAACGAGACGGCGAAGTTGGAGAACCCCGACATACGTCGGCGCAGCTCCTGGGCGTAGCCCATCTCATGGAGGCGTTGCTCGTCCTCGGTCATCTCCATGCGCTCGTTGATGGCCACGGGAGCTCCTCTTTGGTCACGCGGCGGGCACGCCGCGGGGGTCGTGCTGCCGGGCAGGCGCCGGGCGTCTTGCCTGGCCGCTATGTCCCAATGGTTTAGTATCTGACCATTGAGGATTACACTCCCGGTCATGTCAAGACCTGCGCCGGAAAAGAATGACGGGAGCTGACCTCGCCGCCCTGCTCGGCCCCGTACGGGCGGGCAACGCGTTCGAGGAAACGGTCGAGCGGATGCTCACGGTCATCAAGCTCGGCCTGGTGGCCCGGGGGGACCGGTTCCCGCCAGAACGCGAGCTAGCGGGCCTGCTGGGAGTCAGCCGGCTGACCTTGCGTGAGGCGATCCGCGCGCTGCAGCTGTCCGGCTACGTGGAATCGCGGAGAGGCAGGTTCGGCGGCACATTCGTGACCTACGAGCAGCCTCCTCCCGACCCGGGGGAGGCGCGGCGGATCGCGCTGGAAGATGGCAGCAGGCTCACCGATGCGCTCACCTTCCGGCTGGTCGTGGAGACCGGCGCCGCCGAGGTGCTTGCCCAAGCCGTCGGCGACCACGGCCGGGATGTCCTGCTGGCCCGCCTCGCCGACCTGAACAGCGCCACCCCGGGTGACTACCGGCGGCTGGACACGCTGTTCCACCTGGCGATCGCGGAGCTGACCGGGTCCAGCCTGCTCACGGCCGCCTGCACCGACGCCCGGATGCGGCTGAACGACCTGCTGAACGCGATCCCGGTGCTGCGGCACAACATCGACCACACGACCCGGCAGCACACCGCCATCGTTGAGGCGATCCTGGCCGGCGACGCGGTCCGGGCGCGCCGCGCTGTCGCCGAGCACCTCGACGGTACCGCCGCCCTGCTCCGGGGCTTCCTCGCTACGCCGGCCCGGGGGGCCGCCCGCCCGGTCTAGGCGGCCCGCGCACCCGGCGCGGATGTAGCTCCGACGGTGGTCAACGGCTTCGCCGCCTCGGTCCCGCGCCCGTCGGCGGCGCCCGGGGACGGCAAGACAGGCCAGCCCGGCGGCGAGCACGCCCAGTCCGCACCAGGACAGCGCAGGCAGCCGCTGGCCAAGGATCGCCACGCCGAGCAGCGTGGCGACGGCAGGCTCGGCCAGCGTGAGCGTGGTGGCCACCTGCGCGGGCGTGCTACGCAGCCCGCGCCCGAAGAGCCGGTAAGCCACGAACGTTGTGCAGGCCGCCAGGTGCAGCGCAACCGCGGCGCCGCGCCAGGCGCCGAGCCATCCGGCGCCGCTGGCCAGCAGGACCGGCAGCACGGCCAGCCCCGCCGCGCCGAACATCGCCCCCAGCACCGGGGCCGAGGAGAGGCCTGCCGCGACGAGCGTGCGGCCGATGAGCGAGTAGCCGGCGTAACACAGTCCGGCCAGCCCGGCGAGCAGGATGCCGGCGCCGTCCACCGGGGCGCCGTGACCGGTCAGCTCAGGCGCCAGGACTAGGGCGCCGCAGCCAAGCACGGCCGCCGCGGTGGCGGCGCCCCACCTGGCGCCCGGCCGCCCCTGCCCCGTGGCCCAGGCCAGCAGGCCCGCGAACACCGGCGCGCTGCCCAGGGCGATCACCGTGGCCACGGCGACGCCGGTGCGCGCCACGGCCGGGTAGAAGGTGACCGGGTACCCGGCCACCGCCAGCGCGCCGAGGGCGAGCAGCCACCGCTGGGCGCCGGTGCAGGCAGCTGGCAGCCGGCGCGCGCCACGGCTGGTGAGGAAAAGCAGCAGGCCACCGACGGCCAGGCCAGCCGAGCCGATGGCCGCGGGCCGCGCGCCCGCGGGCGCCAGGGTGCTGGCGGTGCCGGTGGTGCCCCACAGCACCGCCGCGGCGAGAATGGCCGCCTGCCCGGTCAGCAGGCCTGCGCGGCGACGGGGCGCGCCGGCCGCCGGGCGGGCGGCGCAAGGTGCGGGATGAGATGAAGGCGCGGAGGCGGCGGGCGCCCGGGTGCGCGCGGGAACGAGGGGAGAAACGTGATTCGGCACTGTCGTGAACTCCGTGATCCGATTCGCGGGACGGGACTCGAATCGGGCGCACGACATAAGCAGCGGCTGGCCAAATGGCCAGCCGGGCCGTGGGTTAGGTCATCACGCGCGTGCGCCCGTCAGGCGCACGGTGGCGGCAGGACAACGTGCCAGTGTGAGTTCACCCGCCGATGGTAACGGATGCAGTGGCATTCCGAACGCAAATATCCGTCCGTCCACGCGCTGGCGGCGCCCCGGTGCGCAACGCTTCCCGAATGCCCGGCCGGAAGCGCTGGTCGGCTCCTGCGCGTCCGCCGTGCACGCGTCGCGCCCCAGCGGTCAATGGCCGGTGGGGTGGGCCTTGAGCAGCGAGGTCTTCAGGTCCGGCGTGGAGTTCACGATGAGGCAGGTGATCGCCCGGTGGCCGCTGGCCCAGGACGACTCCAGCGGGTACAGGTAGCGCAGCGACATCGAGCTCTTGATCTTCGAGGCCTGTACGTTTCCCTTGATCCGCTCGTGGCAGCCACTGTCGGCCTGGCGCTGGATGGCCTCGGTGCCCGGCCAGCTGGTGCCTTTGACGGTGAACTGCACGAAGGCCTGCGCATTGTGCGGCTTCGTGCACGAAACCACGGGCACGTAGGTGACCCCGAGCTCAGTCTGGCTGGCCGGGGGGTTCTGGAAGCACTGGCCGGGATGCAGCGCGAACACGTTAGTGGACAGCGACCCGGGACTGGCCGAGGAACTCGGCTTAGCCGTGGGCGAGGAACTGCCCCCGCCGGAGGAGGAACTGTGCCCGCCGGGCGAAGAGCTGTGCCCGCCGGACGGCGCGCCGGACACCGATGGCTGCGCGGGGCCCTTGCCGGCGCCGAGCACGAAGAAGGTACCGATCAGCAGCCAGATGGCGGAGAAGGCCAGCCCGGTGATGGCCAGGCCGCGGCCGGGCTGCCCGGTGCGGCGGATCCGGCGAAGCGCCATGATGCCGAAGTTGATGCTCAGGATGGCGCCGATGACGGTGATGCCGAACACTCCCAGCAGGAGCGACGCGATCGCGAACCCGTCGGCCTTGCCCGTACGGGCCCGGTGACCGTGCCGGTCCGGGCCGTCCGGCGCTCCGCGGGGATCCGGCGGGCTCTGCCGGGTGAACGGGTCCCCGTGGTCGAACGGGTCTCCGGGGCCGAACGGGTCCTGCGGGCCGGTCGCGCCTGGCACGTAGGCCTGCGTGGGCGGACCGGTCAGCGGCCCCGATGGTGGCTCGGAGAGGTCGGCCCAGGGCACGTCGGCCGCGCCGGTCCGCAAATCGTCCGCCCACGGCGAGGCGTTGCCGCCGCCGGCGCCGAACTCACCGGGCCGGGCCGGGATGCTCCCTGGGTCCGGCGCGCTGTCATCGACCCAGAGCTGCCACCCCGGGGGGGCCGGCGGCCACGCGGGATCGGGCTGCCAGTGCGGGGGCGGCACAAAGCCGGGCGGCGGCGGGGGCCAGCCGGGCGCCGGGTTGAAACGCCGTCCCAAAAGGCCTCCCCTCCGGGAATGATCCGTGCGAGTAACCGGATATACATCCAGAAGACCACCGTCGGCCGAACATAGCAGGCAGAACACGGCGAAGTGTGAGCTACTGCATGGTCCGATCGCATTGCGACCGGGCATATATTTACGCCACACTGATGTTGTGAAAAGTGTGGACAGGACAGGCGCGCTTCCGGCTGCGAAGCATGGCGGTGACGCACGTGGCGCCAGTGACGTCAGCGACGTGCGTGCTGTTCCTGTGTCCGGAACTGCAGGAGCTGTGGCGTCCCTGGGGTCCGAGCGCGGCACCCGGGCCCGGATCGCCCGGCTGATCCTGGAGAACGGGCCGGTCACCGCCGCCGCGCTGAGCACCCGGCTGGGCCTGACCCCGGCCGCGGTCCGGCGGCACCTGGACAACCTGCTCGCCGGGGGCCTGATCGAGGTCCGGACCGCGCGGCGGATGGCCAACAGGGGGCGCGGCCGGCCAAGCTGTTCGCGATCACCGACGCGGGCCGCAGCGCGTTCGAGCACGCCTACGACGACCTGGCCACCAGCGCGCTCCGGTTCCTCGCCGAGGTGGCGGGGCCCGCCGAGGTCGCCGAGTTCGCCCGGCGGCAGGTGGCCGAGCTGGAGCGCCGGTACCGGCCGGTGATGGAGTCGGCCGGCAAGGACAAGGTCAAAGCGCTCGCTGGGGCCCTGTCGGCGGACGGCTACGCCGCCTCGGCAAGCAGCGCCCCCAGCCTGGCTGCCGGGGGAGGCGAGCAACTCTGCCAGCACCATTGCCCGGTCGCGCACGTCGCGGCCGAGTTCCCGCAACTGTGCGAGGCGGAGACCGAAGCGTTCGCCAGGCTGCTCGGTACCCCCGTGCAGCGCCTGGCCACGATCGCGCACGGCGACGGGATCTGCACCACGCACGTGACCGCGCCGGAGCTCGTCCACATCCGCACGACGACCAATACGACCAGTTAGCCTGGAGGCACTGGATCATGACGACGATCTCGCACCCCGAACTTGAGGGGCTTGACCGGTACAAGTTCGGCTGGGCCGACTCCGACACGGCTGGCGCGTCCGCGCGCCGCGGCCTGTCCGAGGAGGTCGTGCGTGACATCTCGGCCCGGAAGAACGAGCCGGAATGGATGCTGGAGCTGCGGTTGAAAGGCCTCAAGCTGTTCCGCCGCAAGCCGATGCCCGGCTGGGGCGCGGACCTGTCCGGCATCGATTTCGAGAACATCAAGTACTTCGTCCGGTCGACCGAGAAGCAGGCGGCGAGCTGGGATGAGTTGCCCGCGGACATCAAGAGCACCTACGACAAGCTCGGCATCCCCGAGGCGGAAAAGCAGCGCCTGGTCGCCGGCGTCGCCGCGCAGTACGAGTCGGAGGTCGTCTACCACAAGATCCGCGAGGACCTGGAGGAGAAGGGCGTCGTCTTCGCCGACACCGACACCGCGCTGCGGGAGCGCCCGGATCTGTTCGGTGAGTATTTCGCCACGGTGATCCCGGTCGGCGACAACAAGTTCGCCGCGCTGAACACCGCGGTCTGGTCCGGCGGGTCCTTCATCTACGTGCCGAAGGGCGTGCGGGTGGAGATCCCGCTGCAGGCCTACTTCCGGATCAACACCGAGAACATGGGCCAGTTCGAGCGGACCCTGATCATCGTCGACGAGGGCGCCTACGTGCACTACGTCGAGGGCTGCACCGCGCCGGTCTACTCCTCGGACTCGCTGCATTCGGCGGTCGTCGAGATCATCGTGAAGGCTGGCGCTCACTGCCGCTACACCACGATCCAGAACTGGTCGAACAACGTCTACAACCTGGTCACCAAGCGGGCCGTGGCGCAGGCGGGCGCGAGCATGGAGTGGGTCAACGGCAACATCGGCTCCAAGGTCACGATGAAATACCCCTCGGTGTACCTGATGGGCGAGCACGCCCGGGGCGAGACGCTGTCGGTCGCGTTCGCCGGGACCGGCCAGCACCAGGACGCGGGCGCCAAGATGGTGCACTGCGCGCCGAACACCTCCTCCCAGATCATCTCCAAGTCGGTGGCCCGGTCCGGCGGGCGGACCTCCTACCGCGGCCTGGTCCAGGTCCAGGAGGGCGCGGCGCATTCCAAGTCGACCGTCAAGTGCGACGCGCTGCTGGTGGACACCGTCAGCCGGTCCGACACCTACCCCTACGTGGACGTCCGCGAGGACGACGTGGAGATGGGGCACGAGGCCAGCGTTTCCAAGATCTCCGAGGACCAGCTCTTCTACCTGATGAGCCGCGGCATGACCGAGGACGAGGCGGCCGCCACCATCGTCCGCGGCTTCGTGGAGCCGATCGCCCGCGAACTGCCGATGGAATACGCCCTCGAACTGAACCGGCTCATCGAGCTGCAAATGGAGGGGGCGGTCGGCTGATGCCCGCTCTGCAGGGGGCCGTGGAGTCCACGGCCCCGGTCTCCCGGTTGCACGAGCACCGCTCGGAGTTCCCCGTCCCCACCGGGCGCGAAGAGGAATGGCGCTTTACGCCGCTGCGCCGGTTGCGCGGGCTCCATGGCGAACAGCCGCTGCCACCGGGGAAAGTGAACGTCGAGGCGACCGCCGCACCGGGTGTCATCGCTGTGCGTGCGCCACGCAGTGACCTCTTCGAAGCCGATGCCGTGCCGGTGGTCACCGCTGTGCTTGCGCAACGCGGTGACCCCCGGCACGACATCGCCTTTGAACCCAGCGACCGGGTCAGCGCTACAGCGTTTGCCTCGTTCGAGGAAGCGACCATTGTCACGGTGCCTGCCGACGCGGACGCCGTCACTCCGACGGTGATCTCCGTTCGTGGCGACGACATTAGCGGCGCGGCGTTCGGCCACACGCGGATCGAGCTCGGGGATAACGCGAGGGCCGTGGTCGTGCTTGACCATCAGGGCAGCGCGACCTATGCGGACAACGTCGAGATCGTGGTGGGTGATGGCGCGTCGCTGACGCTGGTGAGCGTGCAGGACTGGGCCGATGACGCGGTGCACGTGTCACACCACCAGGCCACGCTGGGGCGGGATGCGCGGCTTCAGCATGCCGTGGTGACCCTGGGCGGGAACGTGGTGCGGGTCTCGCCGTCGGTTCGTTATGCAGGCTCCGGGGGAGATGCGGAGCTGCTCGGGGCGTATTTCGCCGACGCCGGCCAGCACCTGGAGCATCGTCTTTTCGTGGACCACACGCAGCCGGCCTGCCGCAGCCGGGTGGACTACAAGGGCGCGCTGCAGGGGGACCTGGCGCACACGGTGTGGATCGGCGACGTGCTGATCCGGCCGGAGGCGACGGGCACCGACACCTACGAGCGCAACCGCAACCTGCTGCTCACCGACGGGGCGCGGGCCGACTCCGTGCCAAACCTGGAGATCCTCACTGGGGAGGTCGTCGGCGCCGGGCACGCTAGCGCCAGCGGGCGCCTGGAGGACCACCACCTGTTCTACCTGATGGCCCGCGGCATCCCGGAGGACGAGGCCCGGCGGCTGGTCATCCGGGGCTTCTTCGGCGAGCTAATAGCCAAGATCGGCGTGCCGGAATTGCGCGACCGCATCACCGGGGCGATCGAGGCGGAACTGGCGGAGGCCAGATGACTGAGACCACGCAGTTCGTCCGGGCCTGCGCGCTGGGCGACGTGCCCGACGAGGGCGCGCTCGGCGTGGAGATCGACGGCGTGCCGGTCGCCGTGGTGCGCGTCGGCGGCGAGGTGTTCGCGCTGCACGACGTGTGCTCGCACGAGGAAGTCCCGCTGTCCGAGGGCGAGATCTACGACCACACGGTGGAATGCTGGCTGCACGGGTCCTGTTTCGACTTGCGCACCGGCGCCCCGACCGGCCCCCCCGCCACCGAGCCCGTGCCCGTCTACCCGGTGAAGGTCGAGAACGGCGACGTCTACGTCGCGCTCGGCGGCGCCGGCCAGGCAAGCTGACCAACGATCAGGAGATATGTAATGGCCACCCTTGAGATCCGCGACCTGCACGTCAGCGTGGCGGATCCGACACCAGGCCCGGACGGCCGCGACGGCAGCCGGGAGATCCTGCGCGGCGTCGACCTGACCGTGTCATCAGGGCAGACCCACGCGATCATGGGGCCGAATGGGTCGGGCAAGTCGACCCTCGCCTACGCGATCGCCGGCCACCCCAAATACCTGATCACCCAGGGCTCGGTCACCCTCGACGACGAGGACGTGCTGGCGATGAGCGTGGACGCACGGGCCCGGGCCGGCCTGTTCCTCGCGATGCAGTACCCGGTCGAGGTGCCCGGCGTGTCGGTGTCCAACTTCTTGCGCACCGCGGTCACCGCGGTCCGCGGCGAGGCGCCGAAGCTGCGGCTGTTCCTCAAGGACATGCGCGAGGCGATGGCCGCGCTGTCGATCGATCCCGCGTTCGCCGAGCGCAACCTGAACGAGGGCTTCTCCGGCGGGGAGAAGAAGCGGCACGAGATCCTGCAGCTCGAACTGCTCCAGCCGAAGATCGCCATCCTCGACGAGACCGACTCCGGGCTGGACATCGACGCGCTCAAGGTCGTCGCCGAGGGGATCAACAGGTTCGCCGCCGGCGAGGGGCACGGGGTGCTGCTGATCACCCACTACACCCGGATCCTCCGGTACGTGAAGCCCGACTTCGTGCACGTGTTCGTCGGCGGCCGGATCGTCGAGGAAGGCGGCCCCGAACTGGCCGAGACCCTGGAGGCCGAAGGTTACGACCGCTGGGTGCGAGCAGGGACGGCGACATGACGCTGGACGTCGCGCGGATCCGCAAGGACTTCCCGATCCTGGAGCGCCAGGTCCACGACGGGACGCCGCTGATCTACCTGGACAGCGCGAACACCTCGCAGAAGCCGCGCCAGGTCCTCGACGCCCTGGCCGACTTCTACGAGCGGCACAACGCCAACATCCACCGGGCCACGCACCAGCTCGGCGAGGAAGCCACCCAGGCCTACGAGGGCGCCCGGGCCAGGCTTGCCGCGTTCATCGGCGTGGCCGAGCCCGCCGAGGTGGTGTTCACCAAGAACATCTCCGAGGCGATCAACCTGGTCGCCTACGCGATGGGCAACGCCAGCGCGACCGGGCAGAGCGGGCGGTTCACGCTCGGGCCCGGCGACGAGATCGTCATCTCGGAGATGGAGCACCACTCCAACATCGTCCCGTGGCAACTGCTGTGCCAGCGGACCGGCGCGACGCTGCGGTGGTTCGGCGTGACGGCGGACGGCCGGCTGGACACCTCCGGCATCGACGACCTGATCACCGACCGGACCAAGCTGGTCGCCGTGGCGCACCAGTCCAACGTGCTGGGCACCATCAACCCGATCCGGGCGCTCGCCGACCGGGCGCACGCGGCCGGGGCGCTGCTGCTCGTGGACGCCGCCCAGTCGGTGCCGCACCTGCCGGTGGACGTCGCCGCGCTCGGCGCCGACTTCCTGGGCTTCACCGGGCACAAGATGTGCGGGCCCACCGGCATCGGGGTGCTCTGGGGGCGGCGGGAGCTGCTGGAGGAGATGCCGCCGTTCCTCGGTGGCGGCGAGATGATCGAGGACGTGCGGATGGAGCGGTCCACGTTCGCGCCGCCGCCGCACAAGTTCGAGGCGGGCACCATGCCGATCGCGCAGGCGGTGGGGCTGGCCGCGGCGGCGGACTACCTCAGCGAGACCGGCCGGGACGCGATCGCCGAGCACGAGCACGGCCTGACCGCCCACGCGCTGGAGGCGCTGGCCGGCCTCGACGGGCTGCGCATCCTCGGGCCCGCCGAGCCGGTGGACCGGGGCGCCGCGATCTCGTTCACGGTCGACGGAGTGCACCCGCACGACGTGAGCCAGGTGCTCGACTCCCGCGGCATCGCGGTGCGGGCCGGGCATCACTGCGCCTGGCCGCTGCACCGGGCGATGGGCGTCCAGGCCAGCACCCGGGCATCGTTCTACCTGTACAACACGCACGAGGAAGTGGACGCGCTGGCCGCGGGCATCGCCGAAGCCCAGCGGTTCTTCGGGGCCGGGGAGCGCTGATGCGGCTGGAATCGCTCTACCAGGAGATCATCCTGGACCACTACCGGCACCCGCACCATGCGGGCCTGCGGGAACCGTTCGACGCCGAGGTCCGGCACGTGAACCCGGTCTGCGGCGACGAGGTGACGCTGCGGGCCACGCTGAAGGATTCCGACGGGGGCCCGGTGGTGGCGGACGTCTCCTACGACGCGCTCGGCTGCTCGATCAGCCAGGCGAGCGCGTCGGTGCTGAGCGACCTGATGATCGGCCGCCCGGCCAGCGAGGGTATGAAACTTCACGACGAGTTCCTGGCGCTCATGCAGTCCCAGGGCGAGGGTGCGCCGGACGAGGACGTGCTCGGCGACGCGGTGGCGTTCGCCGGCGTGTCCAAGTACCCGGCCCGCATCAAGTGCGCCCTGCTGGCCTGGATGGCGTGGAAGGACGCGACTGCGCAGGCGATGGGCGAACGCGAGCCGGCGGAAGCGGCGCCCGCGAGGGAGGCAGACAGATGAGCGAAGAAACAGCACAGGCAGACGAGGCCGTGGCAGCGGGCCAGAACGCGCATCCGGGCGACGGCGCTGACCAGTCTCAGGAGACCGAGGACGTGCTGGAGGCGCTGCGCGACGTCGTGGATCCCGAACTGGGGGTCAACGTGGTCGACCTGGGCCTGGTCTACGGCGTCACCCTCGGCGGAGACGGCATGGCCACCATCGACATGACGCTCACCAGCGCCGCGTGCCCACTCACCGACGTCATCGAGGAGCAGGCCGCCTCCGCCCTCGAGGGCCTGGTCACCGACTTCCGCATCAACTGGGTGTGGCTGCCCCCGTGGGGCCCGGACAAGATCACCGAAGACGGCCGCGAGCAACTGCGCGCCCTCGGCTTCAACGTCTGACCCGTACGCCCCCGGGCCGATGACACCCGCCGGTGAGATGACAACCCGGCGGTGGCTGATGTCGTTAGACCTGCCGTGAGGCTACGACAAGAGCAGCCGGCGATGGCCGGCCGCGACGAGGCCGAGTTCGAGGCCTACGTCGCCAGCGACGGCGGGCGGCTGCTCGGCTTTGCCCTGCTGCTGGCCGGCAACTACCAGGATGCCGAGGACCTGGTGCAAACGGCGCTGCTGCGCTCGGCCGGGCGATGGGCGACGGCCCGGGAGAACCCGCCGGCGTACACCCGCACCGTCCTGGTGAACCTCGCCCGGGACCGGTGGCGGGCCCGGCGCCGCCGGCACCGGGAGACCCTGATCGCCGATGCCGCCCGGCTGCCAGTGGCGGCCGCCCGTGACGGTGCGGCCGCCGTGCTCGATCGGCAGGCCCTGCTGCGCGCCTGCCGGCTGCTGCCCACGGCGCAGCGTGCCGTCCTGGTGCTCCGGTTCTGGGAGGACCGGTCGATCGAGGAGACGGCGGCCGTGCTGGGGTGCAGCTCGGGCACCGTGAAATCAAACACCCACCGTGCGCTGCGGCGGCTGCGCACGGCGCTTGACGACGCGCCGGGCTCCGCGATGTCACCGGCCGGCCCGGCGCTAGCCCCAGCCAGGAGGATCGTCGATGTTGACGGATCATGACATCACCGAGGAGCTGGCCGCGGCCTTCCATGACCGGGCCGACCCGGTGCGCGCGACGGCCGTCGACCCGGCTGGCATCTTCCAGCGCGGGGTGCAGGCCCGGCGGCGCCAGACGGCGGTGCGGGCGGCTGCGGTGGGCGCCGTCGCCACTCTGGCGGCGGTGGTCCTGGCGGTGAACCTGAGCCCCGGTCCCGCCCGGCCAGGTTCCGCCCTTGCCGAGCGGCCGCCGGGGCGGCTGCTGGCCGCGGCCGTGGTCAGCCCGCCGCCCGCCAGGGCCGCGGTCGCGGGCATGCCCCGGTACTACGTCACCGTGGACCATTTCCGCCGGGTTGCTGAGGTCCGTGACTCCGTGACGGGCAAGATCCTCAGCACGGTCCCGCTGCCGCGCCGGATCGACCCGAAAATGTCCCAGGTCGCGGCGGCCGGTGACGGCCGCGGGTTCGCCCTGGCGCTGGCGCAGTACCCGCGGACCAGGTTCTACTGGCTGCGGGTCAGCGCGGACGGCCGGTCGGCCCGGCTGACGGCGCTGAACGCCGCTCCGCTGCCGCCGGGGGAGTACGCGGACGGCATCGCGGTCAGCCCCGGCGGGAGCAGGCTCGCGGTGGCCATCCAGCGCAGCGGCGTGGAAGAGCACGGCGCGGTGGAAGTGGTGTCACTGGCCACCGGCGCCGCCCGGACCTGGACCACCGGGACGCCCCGGGTACCCGGCCGGCGTGTCCTGGGCGGACGGCCGGCGGCTCGGGTACTTCTGGCAAGGCACCGGCGCGGCGCCGCAACGCGACTCGGGGCTGTGGGAGCTGGACACCGCGGCGCCGGGGCACGCCCTGCTGTCGGGCCGCCGGATCCTGCCGCTCGTAACCGGCGGAGACACCGTCCAGGACGCCCAGCTCACCACGGCCGGGACGGTGATCGCCTCGGTCACCTACACCGGCACCGCGCACGTGAGCAGGGGGACCGTGGTCGGCGGCCTCGTGGAACTGTCCGCCCGGACCGGCCGCCCGCTGCACACGCTGCTCGCCGAGCACGCGGCGTACTCCGCGGACCCGGGGAACGCCGGCTGGTACATCACCTCCTGCCTGCTGGCGGCGGTCGACCGCACCGGTAACCACCTGCTGGTGAGCTGCGACAGGTTCGGCCGGCTGGACCGGGGCCGGTTCACCCCGCTGCCCGGCGCGGCGCCGCAGACGGCGATCGCTGCCGCCTGGTGACGCGGGACGCCTGCCCGGGTTCAGGCAGGGCCGGTCAGGTGGATGCGCACCGCGAGAAACAGGCGCGGAGTATCTCGCAGCACCGCCAGCCTCGGGTCCGGCACGGTGAGGAAGCGGTCCACCGCGGGTTTCATCACCGGCCGAAGCCGCGGATCGGCCCGGGCGCCGGACATCGCCTTCCGGTCGCCGCCGAGCACCACCGCGTCCAGCCGTTCCGCGTAAGGGACCAGCACCTTTGCCGCGGTGTCCGCGGCCGCGGCGATCGCGGCGGTGGACTGGTTCTCGCGGCGCCGGGCGAACCGGTGCTGTGAGGTGCCGCCCGCGGCGGACCGGCCGTGCACCAGCCGCGACCCGACCTTGGAGCTGACCAGGCGCGGCGGGCTGCCGGTGAAGACACCGGCGGCGAATCCGCCGAGCCGGACCAGGAACACCCCTACGGTCCGGTCCATCAAGGCGTGCGCGGCGATCAGTTCGGCCAGGCCCGCCGGGTCGTCTGGCCACGCGCCCCCGGCGGGCGCCGGCAGCGGCGGGAACGGCGGGTGGCACTCAGCGGCGGCGCCGTCCGCGGCGCGGAAGCTCACCGCCAGCCGGCCGGGCGCCGGGGTGATGTCGCCGTGTCGCTCGGCGAACGACGCCACCCACCGGGGCAGCCGGTCCGGCGCCACGTCCACCCACCGCCCACCGCCGACGGCGGCACCGCCTGCTTCGCGGGTCCTGTCCGCGGCAATCGCACTCGTCTCGCTGGTCCCAGCAGCCCCGCTGTCCCCGGCCGTGGCGCCCTCAGCCATCAATGCCTCCGTCCGTTCTTATGATCATGACTTTAGAGGGCCTGGGTGCTCGCCCGGTGCAGCACGTCCTGCACACTGGGGCTTTCCGCGCACCAGACCGGGAGGAGCCCACGTGAGCGAAGCGGTGCCGGTGACCGGGGTGGCCCAGGCGGGCCGGCACCGGGTGCGGGTGATGACCGGGCTCACCACGCACGCGGGCGGGCCGTACCTGCGCGGGCCCGCGCTGACCTGTGCCTGCGCCCCCGAGGACAACCTGGCCATGCACGCGGCGCTGTACCAGGCCAAGCCCGGCGCGGTGCTGGTCTGCGACGGCGCGGGCAGCACGCGGTGCGCGCTGTTCGGCGAGTTGATGGCCACCGACGCGGTGAACCAGGGGCTGGCCGGCCTGGTACTGGCGGGCCCGGTCCGGGACATCGCCGATATCGACGAGCTTGGCTTCCCGGTCTGGTGCACCGGCACCGCTCCGGCCCAGGCGGCCAAGGCCGCGGTGGTGTCGGTGGGCCTGCCGGTGGTGGTCGGCGGGGTCCTCGTCGCGCCCGGCGACCAGGTGATCGCCGACCGGGACGGCGTGGTGGTGGTCCCCGCGGCGGAATGGCCGGCCCTCCAGGGCGAGGTCGCCGTGCTGGCCGCGAAGGAGCAGGCGACCCGCGACCGGCTCGCCGCCGGTGAGCGCCTCGCCGACATCAACGGCCTGGACCTCACCGGGTTCCTCCCGCCGGAAGCCGCCAAGCCAGATCGCCAGGTGAGCGGGTAGGCTGGCGGCATGCTGCTGCTCCCGCCGTCACTGCTGCCCTGATGGCGCGCCCCGGGATGCGGGGCTGCGCGGGATCAGACATCGGATGCGCGGAGAGTGGGTTCTCGTGATCGTGGCAAGCGGCCTGGAGTTGCGCGCGGGCGCGCAACTGCTGATCGAGGCCGCAAGTCTCCAGGTAGGCCCCGGCGACAAGATCGGCTTGGTCGGGCGGAACGGGGCAGGCAAGACCACGCTCGCCCGGGTGCTGGCCGGTGAGGGCCTGCCCGCGGCCGGCACGGTGCGCCGGACCGGCGCCATCGGCTACCTCCCGCAGGACTCGCGGGCTGGCGACCTCGCGGGCGTGGCCATGGACCGGGTGCTGTCCGCCCGCGGGCTGGACGAGGTGCGGGCCGCGATGCGCACCGCGGAGCAGCAGATGGCCGACCCGGACCCGGACCGCCGCGACGCGGCGGTCCGCCGCTACGGCAACGCCGAGGAACGGCTGCTGGGCCTCGGTGGCTACGCGGCCGAGGCTGAGGCGGCGTCCATCGCCGCGAGCCTCGGGCTGCCCGGCCGGGTCTTGTCCCAGCCGCTGCAGACGCTGTCGGGCGGGCAGCGGCGGCGGGTGGAACTCGCCAGGATCCTGTTCTCCGGCGCGCAGACCCTGCTGCTCGACGAGCCCACCAACCACCTGGACGCCGACTCCATCAGCTGGCTCCGGGAGCACCTGAAGGCGTTCCGCGGCGGCCTGATGGTCATCAGCCACAACTCCGCGCTGCTCGAAGAGGTGGTGAACAAGGTCTTCCACCTCGACGCCGAGCGGGCCGCCGTGGACATCTACAACGTCGGGTGGACGGCCTACCTGGCCCAGCGCGAGACCGACGCCCGCCGGCGCCACCGGGAGGCGATCGGCGCCCGTCGGCAGGCGGCCGCGCTGCAGGCGCAAGCGGACCGGATGCGGGCGAAGGCGACGAAGGCCAGGGCGGCGCAGAGCATGGAACGCCGCGCGCAGCGGCTGCTGGCCGGGGTGGCCGAGGAGCGGCGCGGGCAGAAGGTCGCGAAGCTGCGCTTCCCGGAGCCCGCGCCGTGCGGCAAGACGCCCCTGGTGGCGCGGGGCCTGTCGAAGTCCTACGGCTCGCTGGAGGTGTTCACCGACGTCGACATGGCGGTGGACCGCGGGGCCAGGATCGTGGTGCTCGGGCTGAACGGGGCGGGCAAGACGACGCTGCTGCGGCTGGTGACCGGGCTGGAGAAGCCGGACACCGGGGAGGTCATCCCCGGGCACGGGCTGCGCCTGGGCTATTACGCACAGGAACACGAGACGCTGGACCTGGACCGGACCGTGCTGGAGAACATGGCCTCGGCCGCGCCGGAGCTGAGCGAGGCGGAGCAGCGGCGCATCCTGGGCTCGTTCCTGTTCCCCGGCGACGACGTGGCCAAGCCCGCCACGGTGCTGTCCGGCGGCGAGCGCACCCGGCTGGCCCTGGCCCTGCTGGTGGTGTCCGGGGCAAACGTGCTGCTCCTCGACGAGCCCACCAACAACCTCGACCCGCTCAGCAGGAACGAAATCCTCAGCGCGCTGCGGCGTTACCGCGGGGCGATCGTGCTGGTCACTCACGACGAGGGCGCGGCCGAGGCACTGTCGCCGGAGCGGGTGATCCTGCTGCCCGACGGAGTCGAGGACTCGTGGAGCGAAGATCTGTCCGATCTGGTAGCCCTGGCCTGACCTGGCAGCTCGCGAAAAGAAGTGATCACTTACCTGGATGTGGGTAGCCGTTTAGGTGCTAATGCGTGATCATGGCGAGAGACGGTGACGCAGCGGTCAGCTCAGATCACGGGAGGTACGCGTGACCGAAACCCTGAAGAAAGGCACCCGGGTGACCGGCGCCGACCGCACCAAGCTAGCAGCAGACCTGAAGAAGAGGTACGACTCCGGGGAGAGTATCCGCGCGCTCGCTGCGACGACCGGCCGGTCCTACGGGTTCGTTCACCGGATCCTGACCGAGAACGGGGTATCGCTGCGTGGCCGGGGCGGCGCCACGCGCGGCAGGGCCAAGGCGAAGCGCTGAGGGAGCGGTGACGTCCCGCCCGGCCGGGCTGGACCGCGCGGGCCTGCGCTATGACCCCGGGCAGCCCTGCCCGGGGTCTGCCACGGTGACGCTGTCGCGTCCCGAACGGCGCAACGCCATGACCCCCCGGATGTGGCAGGGGCTGGCCGAAATCGGCCGGTCGCTCCCGCCGGACGTGCGGGTGGTGGTGGTACGGGGAGATGGCCCGTCTTTCTCCTCCGGCATCGACCTGCGGATCTTGTCAGGGAAGGATGCCGAGGGCGCGGATGCCGTTCCGAGCCCGGCGGATCCGGGTTTCGAGGACTGGATCGCGTCCTGCCAGGAGGGTTTCGCCTGGCTGCGGAAGCCGTCGCTGATCTCGGTGGCGGCGGTCCGCGGTCACGCGATCGGCGCCGGGTTCCAGCTTGCCCTCGGTTGTGACCTGCGAGTGCTCGCCGACGACGCGATGCTCTGCATGCGGGAGCCCTCGCTCGGCCTGGTGCCAGACCTGATGGGGACAAAGCCACTTGTCGACATTGTGGGGCTGCCGCGCGCACTGGAGCTGTGCCTGACCGGGCGGTCGGTGCCGGCCGGGGAGGCAAGGGAGCTGCGGCTGGCCGAGCTGGTGGTGCCGGTGGGCGACCTGGACGGCGCCGTAGCCGACCTGGCCGCTGCGCTGCTGGCCGTGGACCCGCAGACGGCCGCCGCCACCAAGGCGCTGCTGGCCCGGGCCCAGGGCAACACACTGGAACAGCAGGCGGCGGCCGAACGGCAGGCCCAGGCCGCCCTGCTGCGCTCCCGGCTCGCGGTCTCCTGAACCGGCCGCTAGCCAAGCGCGCTTGCCGGTAGCCAGGAGGGCCGGCCGCTACGCAGGCGGGCCGGCTTCCCGGTAGAACGTGACGCCGCCTGCGCCGGTGCTTGCCAGCCGGCCCTGGGCGACCAGCAGTTCGAGGTGGGCGCGGGTCTCGATCACGGCGAGCATCTGGTTGAACGGGTCCAGCTCGCCGAGCTGGCGCTCCCGGCGCGTCCACCGCAGGCGGCCGGCGGCCTCGCAGGCGGTCGCCGCGCCCGCCCGCACCGCGGCCAGGCAGCGGCCGAGCCGGTCGTCGTGGTGGGCCAGCAGTTCGTCGATGCGGGCGTGGACACTGGCCGCCACCGGACCGTGGGCGGGCAGCAGCCGCGTGTCCGGCAGACCGCGGACCAGCCGCAGCGACTGGAGGAAGTCATGCAGCGGCTGCCGGGACGGCACCGCCTCGAACCCGATCGACGGGGTGATATGCGGCAGCACGTGGTCGCCGGCGAACAGCAGGCCCGCGGCGGTGTCCCGGAACACCATGTGCCCCCGGGTGTGGCCGGGCGTGGCGATGGCGGTCAGGGTGCGCGCGCTCAGGCCGATCTCCTGGTGAGGCGTGAGCCACCGGTCCGGCGCCTCCCAGTCAGCAGTATCGCCGGGCAGTGAGCGGGCGATCTCGCCGAGCCGCTTGGCGAGCTCGGCGGCCCCGCTGGCTCGCAGTTCCGCCAGTTGCGGCGCGAACGGCCTGGCGACGCCGCCGGACAGCGCCGCGATGGCCTGCTGCTCGCCGAGCCCGAGGGACACCGCGCTGCCGAACTCCCGGCGCAGCTGGACCGCCAGCGTGTAGTGGTCGCGGTGCACGTGCGTGACCAGGAACGAGCGGACATCGCCGAGCCCGGCGCCGAGCGCGGCCAGCGCAGAGGTGAGCGCGGCGCGGGCCTGCTCCAGTGCCCAGCCGCTGTCGATGAGCACGAGGCCGCCGTCGTCCTCGACGACGTAGACATTCACCGCCCGCAGCCCGTCGGTGGGCAGGGGCAGCGGGACCCGGTGCACCCCCGGGGCGACCGGGTACACGCCCGGGACGGTCCAGTCGTGGCGGGTGGCCTTGGCGTCGGCGGTCACGGCTGGCATTCTCCTCACCCCGGGGTCGCGTCCATCGTGCCACCGCGCGTTCGCCCTGAGCGCACTGGGGAAGAGCAGCGCCGGAACCGGTGTTGCCGCGATCATGTACCAGTCCCAGTGGCACGCGATGCGCTCGTTCACGCGGGACAAGTCGGTCACCGAGCAGCGGCTAAGCCGTGGCATCGTGCGGCGTATCGCGACGTATGCCCGCCCCTACCGCCTGGACCTGGTCATCTTCCTGACGCTGACCGCGCTGTCCGCGGCGATCGCGGTGGCCGTTCCGCTGTTGCTGCAGCGCATCATCGACAAGGGCATTCTTCCCGGGGACACCTCGGTCGTGCTGGGGGTCGCCGGGGCGGTGGCCGCGCTCGCCCTGATCGGCGCCGCGCTCTCGGTCGCCACGCGCTGGTTCTCGGCGCGCATCGGGGAGGGGCTCATTTACGACCTGCGCACCGAAGTCTACGAACACGTGCAGCGGCAGCCACTGGCGTTCTTCACCCGGGCCCAGACGGGTTCCCTCGTCAGCCGGCTGAACAGCGACGTGATCGGCGCGCAGCAGGCGATCACCTCGACGCTGTCGTCGGTGATCGCCAACGTGATCGGCCTGATCCTGGTGCTCGCGGCGATGCTCTACCTGTCCTGGCTGGTTACCGTCGTCACCTTGGTGATGATGCCGTTCTTCGTCATACCGGCCCGCCTGGTCGGTCGCAGGCTGCAGCGGCTCACCCGGGAATCGATGCAGCTCGACGCCGAGATGGGCTCCACCATGACGGAGCGCTTCAACGTCGCCGGGGCGATGCTGGTCAAGCTGTTCGGGCACCCGAAGGACGATGCCCGCGTGTTCGCGGGCCGGGCCGCCCGGGTCAGGGACATCGGCGTGACCACCGCCATGTACGGCAGCACGCTGTTCATCGCGCTCAGCCTGCTCGCCTCGATGGCTACCGCCGTGGTGTACGGGCTGGGCGGCTCGCTGGTGATCGACGGCGCCATCCAGCTGGGCACGCTGGTGGCGCTGGCGGCGCTGCTCAGCAGGCTTTACGGGCCGATCACCGCGCTGTCCAACGTGCAGGTGGACGTGATGACCGCCCTGGTGAGCTTCGACCGGGTGTTCGAGGTGCTGGACCTCAAGCCGCTGATCGCGGAGCGGCCGGACGCGATCGCGCTGCCCTGGGCGGCCCAGGAGAACGGCAGCGCGCCTGCCTCCGGGCTGGCCGTCGAGTTCGACCACGTCTCGTTCCGCTACCCGACCGCCAGCGAGGTGTCGCTGGCCTCGCTGGAGTCGATCGCGCTGCCGGCCCCCGAGCGGGTCACCGCCGGGCAGGACGTGCTGCACGACGTGAGCTTCACCGCCCCGGCCGGGCAGCTCACCGCTCTTGTCGGCCCGTCCGGGGCCGGCAAGACGACCATCACCCACCTGGTGTCCAGGCTGTACGACCCGCGCGAGGGCGTGGTCCGCATCGGCGGCTACGACATCGCCGACCTCACCCTCGACTCGCTGCACGAGGCGGTGGGGGTGGTTACCCAGGACGCGCACATGTTCCACGACACCATCCGGGCCAATCTCGCCTATGCCAGGCCGTCCGCCACCGAGGCGGAGTTGATCGAGGCGTGCCGGGCGGCGCAGATCTGGGGCCTGATCGAGACCCTCCCGGACGGGCTGGACACCGTGGTCGGCGACCGCGGCTACCGGTTGTCCGGCGGGGAGAAGCAGCGGCTGGCCATCGCCCGCCTGCTGCTCAAGGGCCCCGCCGTGGTCGTGCTGGACGAGGCCACCGCGCACCTGGACTCGGAGTCCGAGGTCGCGGTGCAGCGCGCGCTGAAGACCGCGCTGGCCGGGCGGACCTCGCTGGTGATCGCGCACCGGCTGTCCACCATCAGGGACGCCGACCAGATCCTGGTCATCGAGGGCGGGCAGATCCGCGAGCGCGGTCAGCACGAAGAGCTGCTCGACGCCGACGGTCTGTACGCCGAGCTGTACCACACCCAGTTCGCCGATCAGGAGCCGTCGGCAGCGCCCGGGGCGGAAGGCACACGCCGAGCTGTACCACACTCTGCTGACCTCGCCAACCAGGAGCCGTCGGCGACGGACGGGGCGGAAGGCACAGGCCGAGCTGTACCACACTCTGCTGACCTCGCCGACCAGGAGCCGTCGGCGACGGACGGGGCGGAAGCCACAGGCCGAGCTGTACCACACTCTGCTGACCTCGCCGACCAGGAGCCGTCGGCAACGGCCGAAGTATCCCTGGGTCAGCTGCCGTAGCCGACCCGGCGCAGCTCCTCGCCGGCGATGTTCTCCACCTCGCTTGCCTGGGCCGGCGCCAGCAGCCTGCGCCAGGCCCCCGGCGCCACCGGCCGGCCCGCCTCATGCGGCGCCACCGGGCAGATCTCGGCCCCGGCGAACTGTGACAGCGCTCGCGCGGCGGTCAGGGGCTGCTTGATCATTTCCTCATAGCGCAGGGTGATCAACTGCTGCGGGGAGAGCTTGGTGCGCAGCTTAGCCATCAGGCGGATGGTCCCGCGCCAGCGCATCGCGCACTTCCCCGCCAGGGACAAGTCCGCCCACAGGCGCCGGTCCGGGGCGGAGTCCACGCCCAGCAGCGGATGGGTGACCTCCGCGTCCAGGTTCACATAGCCCGGCCGGAACCACGCCAGCGCCTGGGCGTCGGCGAGCATCCCCGCGACCACGTCCCGGCCATCGCGGACGATCTGCACCAGCCGCGCGTCCGGGAAGGCGTCCACCAGCGAATCGGCGCAGTAGAGGAGTTCCGGGCTGGCGTCGCCGTACCTGCTGATGCCCTGTTCCACGGCGCACGGCTGGTTCCCCGGGGTCCCGCCCGCCTCGCGGCAGGCCTGGGTGCAGCCCAGGCAGCTGTCGGGGCCGACCTGCCAGCCCTGGGCGAAGGCGTCGCGCAGCACGGTGGCGGCCGCCTCGGGATGCGCGCGGGCCACCGAGGGGGTGCGCGCGAACGCCTGCACCACGGGCAGGACCCAGCGCTGCCCGAGCGTGAGGTGGAACCCCGGGGTGCGCTTGAACGCCCCCGCCAGCATCTCAGTCCCCGCGCCGGGCGCGCCGATCACGAACACCGGGTTTCGTACCTTGCGCCCGTTGACCACCAGGATGTGCGGCGTAGGGCGGGGGAGCGTGGTCACCGCTGGCCGTGCCCCCTGGCCGCGCGCCCGCCGGGCCGGCGGCAGTGGTCCGGCTCGTGCGCAGACAGGTTGAGCGCGGCCTGGATGAGCGGCACGTGGCTGAACGCCTGCGGAATGTTCCCGACCAGGCGCCGGTACCTGGGGTCGTACTCCTCGCTCAGCAAGCCGACGTCGTTGCGCAGGCCAAGCAGCCGCTCAAACAGCTCGATCGCCTGATCTTCCTGCCCGATCCGCTGCAGCGCGGTCACCAGCCAGAAGCTGCACGCGAGAAACGCGCCCTCGCTGCCGGACAGCCCGTCCACCTCCGAGGGGCCGGTGGCGAGCTGGTAGCGGCGGACCAGGCCATCGGACATGAGGTCCCGCTGGATCGCCTGCACGGTGGACACCACCCGCGGGTCCTCCGGCGGGAGGAAGCCGACCTCGGGGATGAGCAGCACGGCGGCGTCGAGCTCCTTGGCCCCGTAGTACTGGGTGAACGCGCCGCGTTTCTCGTCGAAGCCGTAGCTGCACACTTCGGCGTGGATCTTCCCGGCAATCTCCCGCCACCGGTCGCCCGGCCCGGGCAGGCCCTGGGTCGTCTCGTGATACGCCCGGTCGAAGGCGACCCACGCCATGACCTTGGAATGCACGAAGTGCCAGGCGCGGCCCCCGTACTTCCCAGATGCCCTCGTCGGGCTGGTCCCAGTTCTTCTCCAGGAAGCCGAGCAGCGCCCGCTGCAGCGACCAGGTGTGCCGGCCGAAGCTGATCCCGGCGGCCCGGCCGAGGCTGAGCGCGTCGATCAACTCCCCGTACACGTCGAGCTGCCGCTGGCCGACGGCGGCGTTGCCGACCCGGACCGGCGCGGAGCCCTCGTACCCCGGCAGCCACTCGGCTTGCCACTCGTCCAGCCGCCGCTCACCGGCCACCCCGTACATGATCTGGACGTCCTTGGGGTCCCCGGCGATCGCGCGTTCCAGCCAGTCCCGCCACGCCGCCGCCTCCTCGGTGTACCCGGTGCGCAGCAGGGCTTCCAGGGTAATGGTGGCGTCGCGGAGCCAGCAGTAGCGGTAGTCCCAGTTGCGCACCCCGCCGATGTCCTCGGGCAGCGAGGTGGTCGCCGCCGCGACGATCCCCCCGGTGGGGGCGTAGGTGAGAGCCTTCAGTGTGATCAGGGACCGGATCACCGCGTCCCGGTACGGGCCGTCGTAGGTGCAGCGGGCCACCCAGTCCCGCCAGAAGCCGGTGGTCTGGGCCAGCTCGGCCTCCGGGTCGGCCCGCTCGGGCGCGTCCTCGTGGCTCGGCCGCCAGGTCAGCACGAACGGTATCCGCTCGCCCGCGGTCACCCGGAAGGCCGCGGTATGGGCCATGTCGCGGCCGGTGAGGGTGACCGGGGTGTCCAGCCACAACGAGTCCGGGCCGGCCACCGCGCAGATCCGGCCGTCCCGCCGGCGCACCCAGGGCAGGATCGAGCCGTAGCCGAGCCGCAGCCGCAGCGTGCACTCCATGTCCACGTGCCCGTGCACGCCTTCGACGATCCGGACCAGGACCGGTGGCCTGCCATCTCGCGGCGGCATGAAGTCGATTACCCGCACCGTCCCGGTGCCGGTCCGCCACTCGGTTTGCAGGATCAGCGAGTCGCCGTGGTAGCGGCGCGCCGGGGCCGGCTGCCCGCCGGCCGCGGCCGGGCCGCCCGGGCCGGTGGCCGGGCAGATGCGCCAGTAGCCGTGGTCCTCGGTGCCGAGCAGCCTGGTGAAGCACGCGGGCGAGTCGAACCTGGGCAGGCACAGCCAGTCGATCGAGCCATCCTTGCAAACCAGCGCCGCCGTTTGCATGTCGCCGATGAGCGCGTAGTCCTCGATCAGTCCCGCCACCGGCGCCTCCACTGCTGCCTCTGCCGGTCAACCGTACCCGCCCGAAGATCCGCAGGGCACGCCCTATGCTGGCAGCCGTGCGCGCACCTCACCCGGGCCAGATCCTGGCGGCCGTCGCGGCGGCGACGGCGCTGTGCCTGGCCGCGGCCGGGTGTGCTTCCTTCGACCGCGCGTTCGGCAAGCGGGAAGCGGTCGTGCAGTTCCAGCCGAACACGCCGGCCGCGGAGATGCTGAAGGTCCGCGCCGCCTGCTCGCACCTGGCCGCCGCGAAGCCGGAGCCGATCCCGCGGCACGTGCTCAAGGTCGACCTGCCCGACGACATCAGGTACGAGGTAAGCCAGGCGAGCGACGCCCAGATCGCCCGGCTGACGCAGTGCCTGGACCGGTTCCCCTCGGTGGTCGGCATCGAGCTGTCCAGCCCATCCGGCGACTGAGCCCAGGATGAAGAGCCCTCCGCGCGGCCAGCGAAGTCCGTAGGCTGTCCAGCCGTGACGCTTCGCCCGGCCCTGGGGCTGGCCGCCCGGTTCAGCGCGGCCGCCGCGGCAACGGCCGCGTTGGCCGGGTGCGGGCTGCTCGCGCCGGCGCCGGGCCGCGGCAGCGGTACACGCTCGCCATGATGAACAGCCTCAATGGCCATGGCGGTTACCACGCGGGCACAGAAACGATCACCCAGGTGGCCGGGATCTTGTTCCAGGGGCACCGGGTGCAGGCGCCAAAAGTCAGCGCCACGCCCTGATCTAGCTGGGTCTTGACGAATCCGGTTGCCCTCGGCCTCATTCTCTATTAAGTTGATCTGGATACTAAACAGATCGGGAAAGGTGGATCTTAATGAGGCGTGTGCTGCTCGCGGCAGGGGTAGCTGCTGCCACCCTTCTGGCGGCCGGGTGTGCCTCGTCCGCGACGGGGGCCTCGAACTCCGGCTCGGGCCCGGTGGTGCTGCGGCTGGGGTTCCTCGCGAACATCACCCACGAGCCCGCGCTGGTGGGCATCGCGAAGGGCTTCTTTACCAAGGACCTCGGCAAGAACGTCGAGCTGAAGACCACGATCTTCAGCTCAGGCACAGAGGAGACGACGGCGATCCTGGCGGGCCAGCTCGACGCGGCGTATGTCGGGCCCAATCCGGCGATCAACGCGTGGCAGAAGTCCAACGGCACGGCCATCAAGATCATCTCCGGCGCGGCCTCTGGGGGCGCCTCCCTGGTCGTGAAGAAGGGCATCACCAGTGCGGGTCAGCTCAAGGGCAAGTCCCTGGCCACGCCGTCGCTGGCCAACACCCAGGACGTCGCGCTGCGCTACTGGCTGAAGCAGCACGGCCTGAACACCACCCCCACCGGCGGCGGTGACGTGGCCATCAAGCCGATCAAGCCGAACTCGGCGGCGGTGCTTGAGTTCTCCTCGGGCCAGATCGACGGCGGCTGGGAGCCCGAGCCTTACGCCACCGAGATGGTGCAAGCCGGCGGGACCCGGCTGGTGAACGAGGCCAGCCTGTGGCCCGGCGGCAAGTTCGTCACCACCAACCTCGTGGTCACCCAGTCCTTCCTCAAGGCCCACCCGTCCACGGTGAACGGCCTGCTCAAGGGGCAGATCGAGGCGAACTCCTACATCAACGCGAACGCCACCGCCGCGGCCAACGTGGCCAACGCCGAGCTGACCAAGCTGCTCGGCAAGGGCCTGAAGCCGAACGTGCTGAGCGCGGCGCTGCCGTACATCCACTTCACCAACGACCCCATCGCGTCGTCGCTGATGACCGACGCCCAGCACGCGGTGGCCGTCGGGCTGCTCACGCCGGTGAAGAACCTGTCCGGCATCTACGATCTCGGCCCGCTCAACGCACTGCTGAAGGCGGATGGGCAGCCGCAGGTGAGCCCATGAGCATCGACCAACGCCAGGCTGCGCCCCCGGGACAAGTCCCGGGGGCGTCAGCCCGTTCCGGCATTGCGACCGGTGACGAAGTGATCGGCGCGGACGGCACCGCGGCCATCAAGATCAGCGAGCTGTCCAAAGTCTTCGGCCACGGCCGCGACGCGGTGCACGCCCTCGACCGGGTGTCGCTGGACGTGAGGCTCGGCGAGTTCGTCTGCATCATCGGCGCGTCCGGCTGCGGCAAGAGCACGCTGCTGTCCCTGGTGGCAGGCCTGGATCAGCCGAGCGCGGGCGTGATCGAGACCTCCGGCCGGAAGGTGGCGCTCATGTTCCAGGAGCCGGCCCTGTTCCCATGGCTGACCGCCGCCAAGAACGTGGAACTCGCGTTGCGCCCGAGCGGCATCCCCGCGCAGGCCCGCCGCGCCCGCGCCGCCGAACTGCTGGAAACCGTGCACCTCGACGGGTTCGGAACCAAGCGCCCGCACGAGCTGTCCGGTGGGATGCGGCAGCGGGTGGCGATGGCCCGGGCCCTGGCCACCGACGCCGATGTGCTGCTGATGGACGAGCCGTTCGGCGCCCTGGACGCCATGACCAGGGACCTGCTGCACGACGAACTGGACCGGATCTGCATGGACCGGGGGCTGACCGTGCTGTTCGTCACGCACAACGTGCGGGAGGCGGTGCGGCTCGGTGACCGGGTGGTGGTGCTGTCCAGCAGGCCCGGCCGGGTCATCGACGAGTTCGCGGTGCCGATTGCCGGCCCGCGTCGGATCGACTCCGCACCGGTGGCCCAGCTCGCGAGCACGATCACCGACCGGTTGCGGGAGGAGATGAGCCGCCATGGCCAGGCTAGGTAGCCGCAGCGCGGGCGCGGAGACGCCTGCCACGATCGCGAACCCGGAGGCTGCCGCCCTCACCGGCCTGGACAGCCTGGAGGCAATCCAGGTCCGCAAGCATCCCTGGAGCGCCCGTAACATCTGGGCCGCGACCTGGCCGAAACTGCTGGCCATCGGCCTGGTCATCGGGGTGTGGGAGATCATCCACCTGACCGGGTGGAAGCAGTACGTGTTGCCCGGCCCTGCCACGGTCTTCGCCAACCTGTGGGAGCAGATGCAGCACGCCCAGCTCTGGCAGGCCATCTTCATCACGATGCACCGGGCCGTGATCGGGTTCGCGCTGTCGGTGTTCATCGGGGCGGTGATCGGCGCCCTGGTGTCGCGGATCAAGCCGCTGCGCGCGGCCACCGGCTCGCTGATCACGGCGATGCAGACGATGCCGTCGATCGCCTGGTTCCCGTTCGCGATCATCCTGTTCGGCGCCACCACGAACGCGATCATCTTCGTGATCGTGCTCGGCTCCGCGCCGTCGGTGGCGAACGGGCTGATCACCGGCGTGGACTACATTCCGCCGACGCTGCTGCGGGCGGGGAAGACCATGGGCTTGTCCCGGGTCGCCATGTACCGGCACCTGATCCTGCCCGCGTCGCTGCCGTCCTTCGTGTCCGGACTCAAGCAGGCCTGGGCGTTCGCCTGGCGCAGCCTGATGGCCGGTGAACTGCTGGTGATCATCTTCGGGCAGCCGTCGATCGGCGCCCTGCTGTCCTCCGCCCAGGACCAGACCGATATGGCCACCGCGATCGCCCTCATGATCGTGATCCTGGCGCTGGGCATCGGGATCGACATGCTGTTCAGCAAGACCGACGCGGTGATCCGCCGGCGCCGGGGGATGACCGACCCGGCATCGGCGTAGCTCAACGGAACGCGCCCGCCGGGCGCACCGGCCCGCCCGGCCGGGCAGCCTCAGCCCTGGCGCCTTTCGCGCGGGTTCCAACCAAGGGGCCTGCAATGTCTACCGGCGGCGGAACCGGTCATACCATCGAAGCTGTGCCGAATACCGCGGGAATCGTGCTGGCAGGCGGGCGCTCATCCCGGATGGGCAAGCCCAAGGCAGCGCTGGAATGGCACGGCTCGACGTTGCTGCGCCGCACGACCGGCATCCTGGCCCGGGTAACCGACGGGCCGGTGGTCGTGGTCCGCGCCCCCGGGCAGGAGCTGCCGGCGCTGCCGCCGCAGGTCGAGGTCGTCGAGGACCCGGCGGAGGGCCTGGGCCCGGTCCAGGGCCTCGCCGCGGGGCTGGCCGCGCTCAGCGGCCGGGCGGACATCGCGTTCGTCAGTTCCACCGACATGCCGTTCCTGCACCCGGCGTTCGTCCGGCGGGTGCTCCGCGCGGCGGCGGACGGCGCGGACGTGGGCTTGCCGCTGGCCCGCGGCTACCCGCAGCCGCTGGCCGCCGCGTACCGGGTCACGCTGGCGCCGGTCGCCATGCGCCTGGTCGAGCAGCAGCGGCTGCGGCCGGCCTTCCTCTTCGAGGAGTGCCAGGTCGCCCGGCTTGATGAGGCCGCGCTGCGCGCCGACCCCGTGCTGGCCGCGCTAGATCCCGGACTGGACTCGGTGGTCAACGTCAACTCCCCGGACGACTACGCGGAGGCCAGGGCACGGCAGGCCCCCGAGGTGACCGTCCAGCGGTTCGGCACCCTGGCCGACGGCCACCACGGCCCGCACCCGGTGCGCGCGGCCACCGTCGCCGGGGCCGCGGCCGCCACTGGGCTGGCACTGGACCGGCATGTGGTGGCGGCCCTGAACGGGGACCAGATCACCCGGGATGGCGAGATGCCGCTGGCCGCCGGGGACACGGTGTTCTTCTTGTCGGCGGATGCGGGCGGCTGAGCGATGGCCCCGGGCGGTTATTTCGGGCAGGCGCTCGTTGTGGACGCCGGAAGCGGCACGTCCAGCGTGCTGCCGCTGGACGAGGAGGTGCTGCGCGGCTACCTCGGCGGGGCCGGCCTCGGGACCTGGCTGATGCACCGCCTCGCCCCGCCCGGCGCCGACCCGCTCGGCGCGCAGGCGCCGCTGGCGTTCGTGTTTTCCCCGCTGGTCGGCACCCCGCTGACCACCAGCGCCAAGTTCGCGGTGGTCGCCAAATCCCCGCTCACCGGGATGCTCAACGACGCCCTGTCGTCCAGCCACTTCGCCATCTCCGGCAAGCTCACCGGGCACGACGCGATCGTGGTGCGCGGCGCCTGCGACCGGCCATCGGTGCTGCTCGTGGACGGCGACGGCGCGCGCCTGGCGGACGCCGCGGACCTGTGGGGGCTGCCCGCCGCGCAAACGGAGCAGCGGCTGCGGGAGCGGCTGGGCCGGGGCTGGCGGGCGGCCGCGATCGGGCCGGCCGGGGAAGCGCAGGTGCGCTACGCGACGATCTCCCACGACGGGCGGCACGCCGGGCGCGGCGGGCTGGGCGCGGTGCTCGGCGCCAAGCGGGTCAAGGCGGTCGCGGTGCGCGCCGCCACCAAGGTCGCGCCGGCCGACCCCGGCGCGGTGCTCGCCGCGGCGCGGGACCTGCGAGCCCGGTCGTTCGGCCCGGCCACGGCGAAGTACCGGGAGCTCGGCACGCTGGCCAACCTGCTCGCGTTCAACGCGATCAGCGCCCTGCCGACGCGCAATTTCCAGGCCGCCACGTTCGCCGGGGCGCCGCGACTGGCCGCCGAGGAACTCGCCGGGCTGCGCACGGTGGCACGCAACAGCTGCGCCTCGTGCACCATCGGCTGCGAGCACATCTACGCCGGCGGCGGGCGGAAGATGCGGGTGGAGTACGAGAACGTGTTCGCGCTCGGCCCGATGTGCGGGGTGTCGGATCCCGATGCCGTGCTGGCCGCCAGCGGCCTGTGCGACGAGCTGGGCCTGGACACCATTTCCGCGGGCGGCACGGTCGCCTGGGCGATGGAGTGCGCCGAGCGCGGCCTGATCGACGCGCCGTGGCTGCGGTTCGGCGACGCCGATGCGCTGCTTCGGGTGCTGCATCAGATTGGTGCACGCGAAGGGCTCGGCGACCTGCTCGCCGAGGGCTCACGCCGGGCCGCAGAGCAGGTCGGCGGCGGCTCGGCGGAGTTCGCGCCGCACGTCAAAGGGCTGGAGCTGCCCGGGTACGAGCCGCGCACGATGCACGCCATGGCGCTGGGCCTGGCGGTGAACTCGCGGGGCGCCGACCACAACCGGTCCGGCGCCTACGAGGCCGACCTATCCGGTGACCTCGACCGGTTCGCTGGCGGCGATGCCCAGGTGGCGGCGGCCATCGAGACGGAGGACCGGGCCGCGGTGATGGACTCGCTGATCTTGTGCAAGTTCCTCCGGGGCGTGTTCCACGAGCCGTTCGAGGAGTGGGCGGCGCTGCTGTCCGCGGTGACCGGCTGGGACGCCGACGGCGCGGAACTGCGCCGGACGGCGCGGCGGATCGTCCTGGCCAAGCGGGTGTTCAACATCCGCGAAGGCTGGCAGCCCGGTGACGACTGGCTGCCGGAGCGGCTGCTGTCCCAGCCGCTGGAGATCAGCTCCGGGCGGGTCGCGGCGCTGACGCCGGAGCGGCTGCGCGCCATGATCAGCGGCTACTACGCCGCGCGAGGGCTGGACTCCGAGGGCCTGGCGCCAGCCGACCTCGCCGGACTCGGGTTGAGGTAGGTCGGGGCCACGACAGATACTGTCCCTATGGTCCTTGCCACTACGCGGACCGTCACGCTCACCATCGACGGGCAGCAGGTCACGGTTCCTGACGGCACCACCATCTGGGCCGCGGCCAAGGCCGCGGGCATCGAGATCCCCGTGCTGTGCCACGACGAGCGCTACGACCCGGTCGGGGTGTGCCGCATGTGCGTCGTGGACACCGGGGCCCGCGTCTATGCCGCGGCGTGCGTGCGCTCGTGCGAAGACGGGATGAATGTCAATACCGCCACCCCTGACGTGGAGCGCAGCCGGGCGACGCTGACCGAGCTGCTGCTTGCTGACCAGCCGCCGGCCGACCGCGATCCCAAGCAGGCCACCACCGGCGACAACGAGCTGCTCGCCCTGGCGCAGCGGTACGGGGTCAGCCGCGAGGGCGGGCTGCCGGTCTCCTCGGGCCGCGGCGCCGATACCTCGAACCCGGTCATCGCGGTGGACCACGACGCCTGCATTCTCTGCGACCGGTGCGTCCGGGCCTGCGACGACATCCAGGGCAACGACGTCATCGGGCGCAGCGGGAAGGGCTACGCGGCCCGCATCGCCTTCGACTTGAACGACCCCATGGGCAGCTCGTCCTGCGTCACCTGCGGTGAGTGCGTCGCGGCGTGCCCGACCGGCGCGCTGACCAACAAGCCGATCCGGAACATCCCGATCCGGCCCCGCGCCGAGCTTGACCAGGTGGACACCGTCTGCCCGTACTGCGGCGTCGGCTGTGCCCTCACCTACCACGTGGACCGCGAGCGCGGCGCGATCGCCTTCGCCGAGGGCCGCGACCAGCCCGGCTCCAAGAGCCGCCTGTGCGTGAAGGGCCGGTACGGCTGGGACTACGCCGCCTCGCCGCAGCGGCTCACCACGCCGTTGATCCGCCGGGAGTCGGCCTATCCCAGGGGGCCGCTGTCCACCGACGTCCGCGGGGAGATGAACCGCCCGCCGGGCGAAAACGGCAGCGGGCCAGCGGGCGACGGCCGGAAGGGCGGCAAGGCAGGCGAGCGGCGGCGCAGGCGCAGGCCCGGCGGCCTGGTTGACTACGCCGAGGTGCTGCCGCACTTCCGGGAGGCGACCTGGGAGGAGGCGCTGGAGCTGGTCGCCCGCCGGCTGACCGAGATCCACGCCGACGGCGGGCCCGGGGCGATCGCCGGGTTCGGCTCGGCCAAGTGCTCCAACGAGGAGGCCTACCTCTTCCAGAAGCTGATCAGGACCGGGTTCCACACCAACAACGTGGACCACTGCACCCGGCTGTGCCACGCCTCCAGCGTGGCCGCGCTGTTCGAGGGGATCGGCTCCGGCGCCGTGTCCACCACCTACGGCGACGTGGTGAACGCCGACGTGGCGATCGTCACCGGCAGCAACCCCACGGCCAACCACCCGGTCGCGTCGTCATTCTTCAAGCAGGCCAGGCGGAACGGGACCACGATCATCTACGTGGACCCGCGGGCCGACAAGATGTCCGACCACGCCGACATCTTCTGCCAGCTCAAGCCCGGCACCGACGTCGCGCTCTACAACGGCATCATGCACGAGGTGATCCGGCTCGGGCTGATCGACCGGGACTTCATCGCCCGCCGCACCAGCAACTACGACGCGCTGGCCGCGACCGTCGCGGACTACCCGCCGGAGCGGGCCGAGCAGATCACCGGCGTGCCCGCCGACGTCATCCGGCGGGTCGCCCGGGCCTGGGGCGAGGCGCGGGCCGGGGTCATCTTCTGGGGCATGGGGATCTCCCAGCACACCACCGGCACCGACAACGCCCGCTGCCTCATCGCGATGTGCTCGATCACCGGGAACGTGGGCCTGCCGGGCACCGGGCTGCACCCGCTGCGCGGGCAGAACAACGTGCAGGGCGCCTCGGACATGGGCCTGATCCCGATGTTCTACCCGGACTACAAGAAGGCCGACGACCCCGCCGTGCGGTCCAGGTTCGAGGGCCTGTGGGACACCCCGGACCTGGATCCCAAGCGCGGCCTGACGGTCACCGAGATCATCGGCTCCGCGCTCAAGGGCGGGGTGCGCGGGATGTACATGATGGGGGAGAACCCGTTCCTGTCCGACCCGAACATCAACAAGGTCCGCAAGGCGCTGTCGGCGCTGGAGTTCCTGGTGGTCCAGGACATCTTCCTCACCGAGACCGCCGAGTTCGCCGACGTGATCCTGCCCGCCTCCTCCTACCTGGAGAAGGACGGCACCTACACCAACACCGACCGCCGGGTGCAGCTCGGGCGCAAGGTCCTGGACCCGCCGGGGCAGGCGCGGGTGGACTGGGAGGTGATCCAGGACATTGCCAACCGGATCGGGCTGGACTGGCGCTACGCCTCCGCCCGGGAGATCTTCGAGGAGATCGTCGCGGTGATGGCGAGCTACAAGAACCTGACCTACGACAACCTGGGGCCGACCGGCAAGCTGTACCCAAACCCCGACCCGGAGCACAGCGACGGCACCGTGGTGATGTTCGGCGAGCGGTTCAACACCGACGACGGGCTGGCCCACCTGGTGCCTGCCGAGTGGCTGCCGGCCAAGGAGCTGCCGAGCCGGGAGTACCCGTTCGTGCTGAACACCGGGCGGCTGCTGCAGCACTGGCACACCGGGTCGATGACCCGCCGGTCGTTCGCGCTGGATGCCATCAGCCCCGGGCCGGAGGTGTACGTGAATCCGGACGACGCGGCGGAGCTGGGCCTGGCCGACGGCGACCTGGCCCGGGTGACATCGCGCCGCGGGACGATCGAGCTCGCGACGCGGGTGTCGCACCGGGAGGCGCCGGGCAACTGCTTCATCCCGTTCCACTTCCGCGAGGCCGCGGCCAACCTGCTGACCATCGACGAGATCGACCCGTTCGGGAAGATCCCCGAGTTCAAGTTCTGCGCCGTCCGGATCGAGCCTGTCCCCGCCGGGGACCAGTGATGGCCAAGGCCCAGGAGCGGGTGCCGGGAGTCGAGGCGCGGGCGGGCAAGTTCCCCGGCCCCAGCCTGATCCCGGCGCTGCAGGCGATCCAGGAACGGGTCGGCTGGCTGCCGCGCGAGGAGCTCGTCGCGCTGTCCCGTGACGTGCGCCGGCCGCTGTATGAGATCGAGGGGCTGATCTCGTTCTACCCGCACTTCCGCACCCGGCCGCCGGTGAAGGTGGAGGTGCACGCCTGCCACGACCTGTCCTGCTGGCTGCGGGGCGCGGACCGGAGGATCGCGGAACTGCGGGACCGCTACGGGCGCGACGCCGACGTGGAGGTCACCGAGGTGTCTTGCATCGGCCGGTGCGACGTGGCGCCGGCGGTCGCGGTCAACGAGGCGCCGGCCGGCGCAACGGCGGACCTGGGCGCGGTGATCGGCGCGGCCCGGTCCGGTACGGCCAGCGCGACAGAGTCGCGCATCTATGGCGCCGGCTCACCATGGCCGAACGACCCCTACGCGGCCGGCGAGGAACGGTACCGGGTGCTGCGCGCGGTGCTGTCCGGGGAACTGGACGCCGAGCGGGTCACCGCCGCGCTGAAGGACGCGGGGCTGCGCGGCATGGGCGGGGCCGGCTTCCCCGCGGGCCGGAAGTGGGAGCTGGTCGCGGCGCAGGCCGCCCAGCCCAAGTACGCGATCTGCAACGCCGACGAATCCGAGCCGGGCACGTTCAAGGACCGGCAGATCCTCGCCGAGCAGCCGCACCTGGTGCTGGAGGGGCTGCTGCTGGGGATGCTCGCGGTCGGCGCCGAAGAAGGCTGGGTGTTCATCCGGCACGAATACGGCCCGGAAGAGGCGGTGATCCGCCGCGAGATTGAATTGCTTCGCAATTCGGGCCTGATCGGGCCGGACGCTGGCGGCAGCGGCCGGCGGCTTTCGGCCGAGGTGTTCACCTCGCCGGGAGGGTACATCCTCGGCGAGGAGTCGGCGCTGATCGAGTGCATGGAAGGGCACCGCGGCGAGCCGCGCAACAAGCCGCCGTTCCCCGGCGTCTACGGCCTGTGGGGCAAGCCGACGCTGATGAACTCGGTCGAGACGTTCGCGCACGTCCCGGTCATCGCCGAACGCGGCGCCGACTGGTGGAAAGCGCAAGGCACTAACGGCGGCGCCGGGCTGAAGTTCTTCGCGGTCTCCGGCCATGTCGAGCGGCCCGGCGTCTACTGCGTGCCCATGGGCAGCGCCGCCCGGCAGCTACTGGAACTGGCCGGCGGCGTGTCCGGCGGCCGGGCGCTGGGCGCGATCCAGCCGGGTGGCGCCTCGTCCAACTTCCTCGGGCCCGAGGGGCTGGATGTGCCGCTGGACTTCGACCCGCTGGCCAAGGCCGGCTCGATGCTCGGGTCCGGCGCGCTCGTGGTGCTGGCCGAGGGCACCGACCTGCTCGCCGCGGCCACGAACGTGCTGCGGTTCTTCCGCGACGAATCGTGCGGCAAGTGCGTCCCGTGCCGGGCCGGCTCGACCAAGGCCCACCAGATCCTCAGTGAGCTGCTCGCGGCCGGCGGCGGTCCCGGCGAGGTGGGCGAGCAGATCTCCCGGCTGGAGGAGACGATGCGCCGCACCTCGATCTGCGGGCTGGGCCAGGTGGCCCTGGGACCGGTGATGAGCGTGGTGCGGCTGAACGGCCGGGGGCATGGCCACCGAGGCTGACTTCCGCGGCCACGCGGGCCGGGAGTTCTTCACCACCCGGACGGTCGCCGAGGCGCTCGCCGGGTTCCGGCCGGCCCGGCGCACCGGCGTCCAGAGCGTCCCGCTGGGCGAGGCGCTGCACCGGGTCCCGGCGGCGCCGGTCACCGCGCCGTACCCGCTGCCCGGTTTCGCCCGCTCGACCGTGGACGGCTACGCGGTGCGCGCCGCTGATACCTACGGCGTCTCTGAGGGCCTGCCCGGGTACCTGGAGGTGGCCGGCGCGGTGCGGATGGGCGCCGAGCCGGAGGTCACCGTGGGTCCGGGCACGGTAGCGGTCATGCCCACCGGCGGGGTGCTGCCGCCCGGCGCGGACGCCGTGGTCATGGTCGAGTACACCCAGGAGGCGATGCCGGGCACCATCGAGGTGACCCGGCCGGTGGCCCCCGGCGAGGGCGTGGTGCGCGCGGACGAGGACGCGGCCGCCGGCGCCGAACTGGCGCCGGTGGGGCGCCCGCTCCGGGCCCAGGACCTGGGAATGCTGGCCGCCGCCGGGGTCACCCAGGTGAGCGTGCACGCAAGGCCCCGGGTCACGGTGTTCTCCACCGGCGACGAGGTGGTGCCGCCGGAGACGGCAGAGCTGCGCCCGGGGCAGGTCCGGGACGCGACGGCGACCGCCCTCGGCGCGCTGATCGCGCAGGCCGGCGGCGAAGCGCGCCTGGGCGGCATCATCCCCGACGACCGTGCGGCGCTGGAGGCGGCGCTGCGCGGCGCGCTGCCCGGCAGCGACATGATCGTGATCTCGGCCGGCTCGTCGGTGGGGGCGCGCGACGAGACCGCCGCGGCGGTGGCCCGCCTCGGCCCTCCCGGCATCTGGTGCCACGGCCTGGCCATCCGGCCGGGAAAGCCTACCCTGCTGGCCGAGTGCGCGGGTGTGCCGGTCGTTGGGCTGCCGGGGAACCCGCGGTCGGCGCTGGTGGTGTTCCGGCTGATCGGCATGCCGCTGGTCCGGCGGGCCGGCGGGTGCACCAGTCCGCCCGCCGAGCCGGTGGTGCAGGCCCGGCTGGCGAGGGACGTGGCCTCGGCCGCCGGGCGGCTCGACGTGATCCAGGTCCGGCTGGAAGACGGCCTCGCGGCGCCGTTGTTCGGGCTGTCCGCGCTGCTGTCCATCCTGACCGCGGCCGACGGGTACGTCGTGGTGCCCGAGGAGGCGACGGGCCTGGGCGCCGGCACGAGGGTGGACGTCACGCTGTACCGTTGACCACGATCATGACCGGCAGCCCGTTCCTCCGCGACGTCCCCGCCGCCCGCGCCCTCGATGCCTGGCGCGCCGCGCGCGAGGCCGGTGGCTGCCCGGCCAGGCTCCCGGCGGGCCGGGTCCCGCTGGCCCAGGCCACGGGCCGGGTCACCGCCGAGCCGGTGTGGGCCAGCCGGTCCTCGCCGCCGTTCGACGCGGCCGGCATGGACGGGATCGCGGTGCGCGCGGCCGGCACCCTCGGCGCGAGCGAGACCACGCCCGTCTACCTGGAGCCGGGCGCCTACGACGTGGTGGATACCGGCGACCCGATGCCGGACGGCCGGGACGCCGTGGTCATGCGCGAGCACGTGCACTATGCCGGCGGCGCCGCCGAGTTGCGCGCGGCGGTACCGCCCTACCAGCATGTGCGGTCGATCGGCGAGGACGTCAGCAGCGCCGAACTGCTGCTGCCCGAGGGGCACCGGCTGCGGGCGGTGGATGTGGCCGCCGCCGCGGCCGCCGGGGCCATCGAGCTGCTGGTCCGCCGGCGGCCTGTGGTGGCCGTGCTGCCGACCGGGGACGAGGTGCGGCCGGTGGGCACGCAGACCGGCCCCGGCGAGATCATCGATACCAATTCGCTGATGCTGGCCGGTCAGGCGCGGGAGGCCGGCTGCGAGGCGCATGCGCTGCCGATCGAGCCGGACGATCCGGCCGGTCTGGCCAGGGCGGTCAGCACGGCCGTGGCCTCCTGCGACCTGCTCATCATCGTCGCCGGGTCGAGCGCGGGCCGCGACGACTACACCGCTCAGATCGTCGCCCAGCTCGGCACGCTGGCCGTGCACGGGGTCGCGGTGCGGCCCGGCCACCCGGTGGTGCTCGGCGTGGTGGACGCCACGCCGGTGCTCGGGGCGCCGGGTTATCCGGTGTCCGCGGCGCTGACCTTCGACATCTTCGCCGAGCCGCTGCTCGCGGAGCTGGAGGGAGCGGCGCCGCGCAGCCGTCCGCGGGCCCGGGCCAGGCTGGCTCGCAAACTGGCATCCCCGCTCGGCATGGACGACTGGGTGCGGGTGCGCCTGGGAGTGGTCGGCGGCGCCATGGTCGCCACACCGCTGCCCCGCGGCGCCGGGGTGCTCACCTCCCTGGTCCGCGCCGACGGGCTGCTGGTCGTGCCCGCCGGGTTGGAGGGGCATCACCCGGGCGAGGAAGTCAACATCCGGCTGCTGCGCGGCCTGGACGAGATCGAGCGGACGATCGTCGCCATCGGCTCCCATGACCTGGTCCTCGACCTCGCCGCTTCCGCGCTGCGCGCCGACGACCCATCGGTCACCCTGGCGTCCTCGAACGTGGGCTCGCTGGGCGGGCTGGTGGCGCTGCGCGACGGGCTGTGCCACCTGGCCGGGTCGCACCTCCTGGACCCGGCCACTGGCGAGTACACGATGCCGTACGTGCGGCGGGTCCTCGGCGGCGCCGACGTCGCCGTGGTACGCCTGGTGCACCGGGACCAAGGGCTGATCGTCGCCCCCGGCAACCCGCTGGACCTGGACGGCGTGGGGGATCTGGCCCGGCCCGGGGTGCGTTACATCAACCGGCAGCGCGGGGCGGGCACCCGGGTGCTGCTCGACCATGAGCTGGCCACGCTTGGGATCGCTCCGGCGGACGTGGACGGCTACGCGCGGGAGGAGCCCACCCACCTGGCGGTGGCGGCGGCCGTCGCCGCAGGCCGGGGTGACGCGGGCCTGGGCATCCTGGCCGCCGCGCGCGCGTTTGGCCTGGACTTCGTGCCCGTCACCCGGGAGCCGTACGACCTGGTCGTGGCCCCGGGCGCGATGGACGGCCCGCTGCTGGCCCCGCTGTGGGCGCTGCTGCACTCGGACCGGTTCCAGGCGGCGGTCACTGACCTCGGCGGCTATTCGACCAAGGAGATGGGCCGGCGGCTGCAATGACCCCTAGACGGGGTAGGTCACGCCGGTGAGCCGCTCGGACTCGGCCCACAGCCGCCGCTGGGCGCTCTCGTCATGGGACCGGGCGGTGGAGGAAACCCGCACCGGGTAGCCCTTGAACTGGGCCAGCCCGCCGGGCCCGTAGTACTCCCCGCCCGCGGCGGCCGGGTCGGTGGCCGCGCGCAGGGTGGGCAGCGCGCCCATCGCGGCGCTCTGGCCGAACAGCCCCCCGACAGCCGGGTAGGCGGCCTGCAGCACGGCGGGCAGGTGACGGGTCAGGTCGGTGAAGGCGTTACCGGGATGGGCAGCGAGCGCCACCGTCGGCGCGGCCGCCGCGGCGAGCCGGCGCTGCAGCTCGTAGGTGAACAGGAGGTTCGCCAGCTTGGACTGCGCGTAGGCGGTCATGCGGCCGTAGCGCTGCCCAGACTGCAGGTCGGCGAAGTCGATCCGGCCGACACGGTGGCCGTTGCTGCTGACCGTGACCACCCGGGATCCGGGCGCCGGGAGCATGGCCTCGAGCAGCAGGCCGGTGAGCGCGAAGTGGCCGAGGTGATTGGTACCGAATTGCAACTCGAAGCCTTCGGCGGTCTTGCCGTAGGCCGGCCACATCAGCCCGGCGTTGTTGATGAGCAGCTCAAGCCGCTCGTGCCGGGCCAGGATCTCCGCCGCCGCGGCGCGGACGGAGTCCAGCGAGGCCAGGTCGAGCCGCACCACCGAGACGGTGGCGCCCGGCGCGGCAGCGGTCATCCGGGCCGCGGCGGCCTCCGCCTTGCCGGTATCGCGGCAGGCCAGGACGGTATCCGCGCCGCGCCGCGCGAGCACCGCGGCCGCCTCGAACCCGATTCCGGAGTTCGAACCGGTCACGACCGCGGTGCGGCCGCTTTGGTCCGGCACGTCCGCCACCGTCCAAGGCCTTTGCCTGACGCTCATCGGGCATGTCCTCCCGCGGTCCCGGCCCATTCCGACGGAGGTAGGGTCTCGCGGTTGCCGCGCCGTGTCGAGATGGTGGGCTGGCGTCACGGGGGCGGGCCTTGCGGGCGCGCCGCGAAGCCCGGGCGCAGGCGGCTACTCTCGGACTCATGCATATCCCCAGCCCGCCCGTCAACGGCTTCCACCTCGGCCCGCTGTACATCCACTACTACGGGCTGATGTATGTGATCGGGATTACGCTCGCGATCCTCATCACCCAGCGCCGCTGGCAGCGCATGGGCGGTGACGCGGGCCTGGTCGGCGATGTCGCCCTGTGGGCGGTGCCGGCCGGCATCATCGGCGGCCGGATCTACTTCGACATCACCACCCCCCAGTACATCCCGCACCACTGGTACGGGGTCTTCGCCGTCTGGGACGGGGGTCTGGGGATCTGGGGCGGGATCGCGTTCGGCGCGGCCGCGGGCATCTGGCGGGTGCGCCGGGCCGGCGCGAACGCTGGGGCGTTCGCCGACGCCGTCGCGCCCGCGCTGCTGGTCGCGCAGGCGATCGGCCGTATCGGCAACTACTTCAACAAGGAACTGTTCGGCGGGCCGACGAGCCTGCCGTGGGGGCTCTACATCCCGCCGGGCGCCCGGCCGGCCGGCTACCTCAGCTTTACCACGTTCCAGCCGACGTTCCTGTACGAGCTGATCTTCGACCTCGCGCTCGCGGCTGGCCTGGTGTGGCTGGGCCATCATCGCGCCATCAAGGTGCCCGGCCTGTTCGCCCTGTACGTCACCGGGTACTCGGCGTTCCGCATCTTCGAAGAGTCGCTGCGGGTCGACCCGTCCGAGCACTTCTTCGGGCTGCGGCTGAACATGTACGTGGCGATCGCCGGGACCGTGGCGGGCGGAGTGTGGTTCTGGTACACCCAGCGCCGCGGCAACGGCCTGCCCAGCAACACACCCGACCTGGCGGCGGCCAGCCCGGCTGGCGACGGCGCGGCGACGGCGGATGCGGCGGGGGATGGCGCCGTGGCCGGTGCGGGCGAGCAGCCCCCCGGGACCGAGGGGGAGCCGGCCGGCGCGGGGGCGCCGCGGAGACCGCGGCCGGCGCCGGCCCGGGCGGCGAACCGCACGCCGAGGTCGGCGCGGACGTGGGCGCTGACCGCTCGGGCGAGGCCCCGCCCGCCTCCTAACGGCGTCGCGCGGGCGCGGTTCGCTGACCGACGGCCGGGGGCCGCGGTGGCGTCTGGCGGGCGGCCGGGATCCAGCACGGCCCGGACGCCCCAGCCGGTCCGGCTACGAGCCTCCAGCGTTTCATATACCGGACAGATATGATCACGATGTGGATGGCAATCCGGCAAGGCGCTGGCTGACGCTGGCGGCCGGGACGATCGCGCTCACCGCCGGCTGCACGTTCCAGTACGGGCTGGCTTACCTGATCCCGGCGCTGCGGGCGCACGGGCTGTCCCTGGAGCAGGCGGGCGTTCTCGTCGCCTGCCCCACGGTCGGCCTGCTGCTCACACTGGTCGCCTGGGGAGCGGCCGCGGACCGTTTCGGGGAGCGCCTGGTGCTGGCCAGCGGGCTCGCCGCCGCGGGCGTGATACTGCTCGCCGCCACCGGTGTCCACGGGACCGTCGCGCTTGGCGGGTGCCTGGTGGCCGCCGGGGCGGCGGGCGCATCGGTGTACGCGGCGAGCGGGCGGCTCATCCTCGGCTGGTTCGCGTCGCAGCGCGGGCTGGCGATGGGCATCCGGCAGAGCGCCCAGCCGCTCGGCGTCGCGGTCGCCGCGATAAGCCTGCCCACGCTCGCGGCGCACGGGCTCGCGGCGGGCCTGGCGTTCCTTGGCGCGTTCTGCCTGGCCGCCGTGCTGCTGGTGGTCGTGGTGGTCCGCGATCCGGTGCAGCAGGCGCGGGCCGGGCGGGGACAGGCGGCCTCACCGTACCGGGCGCCCGCCCTGTGGCGGTTGCACGCGGCGAGCGCGCTGCTGGTCGTCCCGCAGTTCACGGTGGCCACGTTCGCCCTGGTCTTCCTGGTCACCGCCCGGCACTGGCCGGCCCCGGCCGCCGGGGCGCTGCTGGCGCTGACCGCGACCGCCGGCGCCGGGTCCCGGCTGGCGGCCGGGTACTGGTCGGACCGGGTGGGCAGCCGGATGCGGCCGATGCGCGCGCTGGCCCTGGCCACCGCGGCCATCCTGGTGGCCCTGGCCGCTGCCGCCGGGGGCACGTCGCCGCTGGCGGTGCCTGCGCTGCTCGCCGCCTCCGTGCTCGCGGTCAGCACCAACGGGCTCGCGTTCACCGCGGTGGCCGAGTACGCCGGGCCGCGGTGGGCCGGCCGCGCCCTCGGCATCCAGAACACCGGGCAGAACCTGATGGCGGCCGCAACGCCGCCGGTCATCGCCGTGCTGGTCGCTGCGGACGGCTACCCGGCGGCATTCGCGGTGGCCGCGGTCCTGCCGCTGGCCGCGGCGGCGCTGGTGCCTGTCGCGGCGCTGGAGGTTACTGCGCAGCCGGGGTGAGGCCGGCCCCGATCGTGGCCATGTCGGCGCCTTCCGGGCGGCGGGCCCGGTCCCGCCACCACTGCTGGCCCGTGGCGGGCAGGGTGTGGATCGGGTCGTAGTAGGCGTACTCCCGGCGCAGCGCGAGCGCGTCGTCGGCCTCGACCGCGGTCCGGTAGTTCTTGGTCCAGCAGGAGATGCCGCGCTCGGCGTCGTACCGGGACACCTGGTGCACCCAGCGCTTGCCCACGTACGGCACGTCGCAGACGATCCGCGGCGTGGCGAACCCGGGCAGGTACCCCATGATCTGGTGCTGCAGGGCCTGGGCCTGCGCCAGGGACACCCGCCAGTGCTCGCTGCCGGGGATCATGTCGCACATGTAGAAGTAGTACGGCAGGATGTTCGCCCCATCCAGCAGCGTGAAGCTGAGGTCCAGCAGCGCCTTCGCGCTGTCGTTCACGCCGCACAGCAGCACGCCCTGGTTGCGCACGTCCCGGATGCCGGTGTCGAGCATCGCCCGCGCCGCCCGGGCCACCAGCGGTGTCACCGACTGGGCCGCGTTCACGTGCGTGTGGATCGCGATGCTCACGCCCCGCTCCCGGGCCGTGGCGCCGAGCCGCGCCATGCCGGCGCGGACCTCGTCGCTGAGCCAGAACTGTGGCAGCCCCATCAGCGCCTTGCTGGCCAGCCGGATGTCGCGGATGCTGTCGATCTCCAGCAGGGCGGCGACGAATGCCTCCAGCCGCGGCCAGGGCAGGTTGGCCACGTCCCCGCCGGACACCACCACGTCCCGCACCCCGGGCGTGTCCTTCAAATAGGCGATCATCGCCCCGAGCCGGTCCTCCCGGGCCAGCGCGAACTTGTGCTTGGCGATCACCGGGGTCGGGTTGCCGACCAGGTCCATCCGGGTGCAGTGCCCGCAGTACTGCGGGCAGGTGGGCAGCACCTCGGCGAGCACCTTGGTCGGGTACCGGTGGGTGAGGCCCTCGACCGCCCACATCTCCGCCTCGTGCAGCGAGTCCCTGCTGGCGTAGGGGTGGGAGGGCCAGTCCGTCCGGCGGTCGCTGAACACCGGGATCATGTACCGGCGGACCGGGTCCGCGTAGAGCGCGTCGGTGAAGCCCGCCTCGTCCGCGGGCGTCCCTGGCGCCATCGTGTTGAGCATCTGCGGCGGCACCAGCATGGACATGGTCGCCCGCTCCCGCTGGTCCCGCTCCAGGTCGGCGCAGAACTCCTCGCTCAGGCCACTGCCCAGCACCTGGCGGAGCTGCCTGATGTTCTTCACGCAGTGCGCCCGCTGCCACTGCGCCGACTCCCACTCCTCGGGGGTCACTTGCGCCCAGCCGGGGAACCGCGTCCAATCGGGCTCAGCGAGTTCCACCCGCCGGTACACATACGGTTGCTCGATCACGTGGTCACCACCGTTCAGGTCCGCTGATTCGGGACGATAGCCTTAGATACTTGAAAGATACGAAAGAATCTTCCGAGAGAATACTATGCAACAACAAAACTTCCCGAGTTCGCCGCTCGGCCTGCACCGGGTCATCGAGCCCGCGGGAGCGCTGCCGCAAGCGGCCTGGCGGCTCGACCCGAGTCCGGTGCTGTGGCCAGACGAAGCCCGGATCCGGGTTGACCGGCTGAACCTGGACGCCGCGTCGTTCCGCCAGCTCACCGAGGCCGCGGCCGAGCGCCCGAACGGCGTCGACCTGGCCGCGGCGCTGCGCGGGGCGGTGCTCAGCATCGTCGCCGAGCGGGGCAAGATGCAGAACCCGGTGACCGGCTCGGGCGGCATGCTCACTGGCGTTGTCGAAGAGGCCGGGCCGGACTCGCCACTGGGGCTGGCCCCCGGCGACCGGGTCGCCACCCTGGTGTCGCTCAGCCTTACGCCGCTGGCGATCACCGACGGGCTGGCCCGCTGGGATGGCCGTTCCGAGCAGGTCCCATGCGACGGCCACGCGATCCTGTTCGGCCGCTCGATCGCCGCGGTGCTCCCCGATGACCTGCCGGTCCCGCTCGCGCTCGCGGTGCTCGACGTATGCGGTGCGCCGGCGCTGACCAGCCGGGTGGTGCGCCAGGCCGCGGCCGGCGCCGCCGCCCCGGCGGTCGCCATCCTGGGCGCCGCGGGCAAGAGCGGCAGCCTGTCCGCGGTGGCAGCCAAGAAGGCCGGCGCGGGAAGCGTGATCGGCCTGGTGCCAACGCAGGCCGAGGCGGACCTGCTTGCCTCCGCCGGGCTGGCCGACCGGGTGGTGATAGCCGACGCGCGGGATCCCGCCACGGTCGCCGCAGCGGTCCGCGACGCCGGAGGCCCCGCCCAGGTGACCGTGGTGTGCGTGGACGTGCCCGGCTGCGAGGGCGGCGCCGTGCTGGCCACCGCGGACGGCGGCACGGTGATCTTCTTCTCGATGGCCACCTCGTTCAGCGCGGCCGCGCTGGGCGCCGAAGGGATAGCCGCCGACATCACGATGCTCATCGGCAACGGGTATGTACCGGGGCATGCCGCCCTCGCGCTGGACCTGGTCCGCGCCGAGCCCGGGGTGCGGCGGATTTTCGAGAGCCGGACGGCGGAAGGTGACGGTCATGCCGGGTAGCGACATCAAGGCCGGGCACGTGATGCCCGCGCTCAACCTGGACCCCGAGGTCGTCCGCCAGGCGCGGGAGCTGGCCGCGATCGCGGGCCAGCCCATCGTCGAGATGGCCCGCACGCACACGACGGTGTCGGTGGAACGGGCGGTGCTGCGGCTTGGCGGCCTCGACGGCGCCGATCCGGAGGACGGCATGCCGTGGGTGAACCACCTCGTCGATGCGGTGGCCGACGGGTGCGGCCTGGAGCACGGGGTGGCGCTGCCCGCCTGGCACGCGCTGATCTCCGGCGGCTATCCGAGCCTGGCCGCGCTGGCCAGCGACGCTGCCGCGGGCAGGGTGAAGTTCCGGCTGCCCGAGGGCGCGGACGCCGGAGCGGCCCGGATGGCGGCGACCGCGGCGCTCTCCGACGGCTTCACCCGGATCGATGCGCGCAAGGCGGAACGCGAGGCGATGATCCGCGCCACCGCCGACCCGCCCAAGCCGTGGATCTACCTCATCGTCGCCACCGGGGACATCTACGAGGACATCCCGCAGGCGCAGGCGGCGGCGCGGGAAGGCGCGGACATCATCGCGGTGATCCGCTCCACCGGCCAGTCCCTGCTCGACTACGTGCCCGAGGGCGCCACCCGGGAAGGATACGCGGGCACGTACGCGACCAGGGAGAACTTCCGCCTGATGCGGTCCGCGCTGGACGACGTCTCCCGCGAGCTGGGCCGGTACGTCCGGCTCACCAACTACGCCTCGGGACTGTGCATGCCCGAGATCGCCGCGCTGGCCGGGCTCGAGCGCCTGGACATGATGCTGAACGACTGCATGTACGGGATCATCTTCCGTGACATCAACCCGCGCCGGACCTTCATCGACCAGCGGTTCTCCCGGCAGGTCCACGCCCGCGCCGGGATCATCATCAACACCGGCGAGGACAACTACCTGACCACCGCCGACGCGGTGGACGCCGCGCACACGGTGGTGGTCAGCCAGCTGCTCAACGAGTACTTCGGCCGGGAGGCGGGGCTGGCCACCGGGCAGCTCGGGCTGGGCCACGCGTTCGAGATCAACCCCGGGGCGCCCGACTCATTCCTGCTCGAGCTCGCCCACGCACAGCTCGTCAGGCAGCTGTTCCCCGGCGCGCCGCTGAAGTACATGCCGCCGACCAAGCACATGACCGGCAACGTGTTCGCCGGGTACCTGCTAGACGCGTTCTTCAATTTGTGCGGCGCGCTGACCGATCAGTCGATCCTGCTCATCGGCATGATGACCGAGGGGATCCACACCCCGTTCCTGTCCGACCGGGATCTGGCCCTGGAAAACGTGCGATACGTGCTGCGGGCGGCGGGCCGTCTCGGCGAGAACTTCCGGCCCCCGCCGGGCGGCTTCATCGAGCGCCGCGCCCAACAGGTGCTCGCCGAGTCGGTGGACCTGCTGCGCCGGATCACCGCCGAAGGGCTGCTGAACGCCATCGCCGACGGCACGTTCGGGGTGACACGCCGGCCCGCCAACGGCGGCCGCGGCCTGGACGGGGTCATCGAGCGCGCCGAGGGCTACTTCAACCCGGCGAGCGAGTTCCTGGAAGGCCGGGAGCAGTTCCTCGAAGCGGGGCAGTCATGACCGCCGCGGACGCCGGGCGCACGGTGATCCGGCCGTACGGGGACACCACCGGCGACGGCCGGATCCAGGTGTCGTTCACGCTGCCGCTGCCATCCGGCACCGAGGAGGAACGGGCCCGCGCCGAAGGGGCGGCGGCGCAGCTCGCGGCCAAGATGGGCCTGGAACCGGTCATGGTGGTGCACGCCAAGGCGATGGGCCCGGACTTCACGTTCTTCATCGTCTACGGCGCCGTCCGGCATCTGGTCGACCTCGCCGACGTCAAGGTGGCCCGGCGGGAGTTCCCGCTGCTGTCCGCCGCCGAGGTGAACCGGCGGATCCGGGCGGCGCTCGGCCGGGAGCTTGTGGTGGTCGGCGCCTGCGTCGGCGTGGACGCGCACACCGTCGGCATCGACGCCATCCTCAACGTCAAGGGGCACGCGGGGGAGAAAGGGCTGGAGTCTTACGCGGAGATCCGGGTGGTCAACCTTGGCGCGCAGGTGGCGGTGAGTGACCTCGTGGCCCGCGCAGTCGCAGAAGGCGCGGACGCGGTGCTGGTCAGCCAGGTGGTCACGCAACGGGACGCGCACATCCTCGCCGCCCGGCAGATCGCCGAGGCCTTCAGCGAAGAGAGTGGCCTGACGCAGCGGCCGCTGCTCGTGGTCGGCGGCCCGCGGTTCGACCCGGCGATGGCGGGCGAGCTGGGCATGGACCGGGTGTTCGGGCGCGGCACGACCCCCCGCGAGGTGGCCAGCTACCTGGCCCACATGCTGGCCCCCGAGCCGCAGGGAAACGCGGCGTGACCGCGGGGGAGGGGCTGACCGTCACCCAGCGCCGGTATGTGTCCGCGGCCGACGCGCATTACGGCGGGAACCTGGTGGACGGCGCGTTCGTGCTGGCCCTGCTCGGGGACGTGGCCACCGAGGCGTGCATCCGGATGGACGCCGATGAGGGCCTGTTCGCGTCCTACTCCGACGTCCAGTTCCGCGCGCCGGTGCTGGGCGGGGACGTGATCGAGGCCACGGCGACCGTCGTCCGGGTCGGGCGGCGCAGCCGCGAGCTCGCCTTCGAGGCCCGCGTCGTGTGCCGGGCGAACCCGGAGCGCGGGCCGTCTGCCTCAGACGTGCTGGATGAGCCGGTGGTCGTGGTGACCGCGCGGGGGACGGTGGTGGCGCCTGCCCCGGCAGGCTAACCGCCGTGGGCGCGCACCCCGATCGGCCCGAAGACACCCAGGTAGAAGGCCAGCGACGCCTCGACGTCCGCCACCTGCATGCCGATGTGATCAATCATGACGGCAGGTTACCCGTGCTCTCGGACAGCGCCACCGGTAGGCTTGCCGCGCTATGACAAGCGATGCCGTTGTGATCGTGCAGCTGCCCCGCGGCAGCACGGTGGACAGTTACCTGCGCACCTACCCGCCGCCGAGCCTCGCGTCCGGCGGGGCTGTCGTTGAACCCATCGCCGCCGGGCCGGATGGCCGCCTGGGCCCCCTGGAAAGCGGCGAGGTCGTCATGTCGGTGCTTTCCCCCGAGGCGCTGACCCGTGACCAGCAGCAGGTCCGGGACGTCATCCAGCGGGCCGCTCCCGGCGCGGGGCCATTGGTGATCATCGTTGAGGCCGCCGAGGAGCTGCGGGAGGACGAACTCGCCGTGGTCCTGGACGCCGCCGCCCGCGCCCGCCGCAGCGTCGTCCTGCGCGTGATGGCAGGCGCCTAGCCGCCCGCCCCGGACACCGCCAGCTCCGGCCACCGCCACCGCCCCGCCAGCAGCCGACGCCCGCCACCCGCAGGCGCCGGGCAGTTCCTCGCCGCCAGCCCAAAGCGCACAACTGAATGTAACTCCGGCTTGCGTGACACTCTAAAGTGAAAGTAGCATTCATATCAGAGAAGCTACTGGATGGCGGTGAGCGTCATGAGCGTGGTGGCCAAGGGCACTGGCATCGGGGGAGCGGCGGGGAAGTGGTGGGCTCTGGGCGGGCTGACGCTTGGCGTGCTCGCGGTGGGGCTGGATGCCACCGTGCTGAGCGTGGCGCTGCCGACGCTAGCCGGATCGCTGCGCGCCTCGGCGACCGACCTGCAGTGGTTCGTCTCCGCCTACACGCTGGGGCTGGCCGTGGGACTGTTGCCCGGGGGAGCGGCAGGGGACCGGTTCGGGCGCAAGCGGCTCATGCTCATCAGCCTCGCGGTGTTCGGGGCCGGCTCGCTGGCCTGCGCCTACGCGCCGAGCGCCGCGGCGTTCATCGCCGCGCGGACGGTGCTGGGGGTGAGCGCCGGGTTCATGCTGCCGCTGGTGCTGTCGGTGGTAGCGGTGATGTTCACCGACGAAGAGCGGCCCAAGGCGGTGGGCATCTGGGCGGCGGCCAACTTCCTGGCCCTGCCGATCGGCCCGATTCTCGGCGGCTGGCTGCTGTCCAGCTACTGGTGGGGCTGGGTGTTCCTGATGAACCTGCCGGTGGTGGCGATCGGGCTGGCTGCGGTGGCGGTGCTGGTGCCGGAGTCCCGGGCGGCGGAGCGGCCGGGCCTGGACCCGGTGGGCATCGTGGCCTCGTGCGCCGGCCTGGCGGTGCTCGTGTACGGGTTCATCGCCGCCGGGCAGCACGGCTGGACCTCGCTCACCGCGATCGCGGCGATGACGGCGGGCGTGGTCATCCTGGTGGCGTTCGTGGCCTGGGAGCGCAGGCTCGCCCGGCGCCCCGGCGGGCAGCCACTGGTGGATCTCGCGCTGTTCAAGTCCGCCAGGTTCACCTGGGGGACGATCCTGCAGGCGTTCGGCGTCTTCGCGATGTTCGGCCTGCTGTTCGCGGCGCCCCAGTTCTTCCAGGCCATCCTGGGCGTGTCCGCGATGGGCAGCGGGCTGCGGCTGCTGCCGCTGATGGCCGGACTGGCGCTCGGCGCGATCCTGGCCGACCGGGTGGCAGCGCGGCTAACCAGCAAGCTCACCGCCGCGCTGGGGTTCACGCTGCTGGCCGCCGGCCTGGCGCTCGGCGCCACCATGACCGTGCGCAGCGGGGATGCGTTCATCGCCGCGTGGACCGCGATCGCCGGTGTCGGGTTCGGGCTGGCGCTGGCCACCGCCGCGTCCTCGGCCCTGGTGGACCTGCCGAAGGCCAGCGCGGGAGTTGGCTCGGCGGTCATGCAGGCGGTCCAGAAGGCAGGCGCCCCCTTGTCGGCCGCGATCCTGGGCAGCGTCCTGGCCTCGGCCTACCGCTCCGGGCTCAGCCTGGCGGGCCTGCCCCCGCACGCCGCGGACGTGATGCGCAGCAGCGTATTCGCGGGCCTGGCGGTAGCCCATCAGCTCGGCTCGGCGCAGCTGCTCGACTCGGTGCGCGCGGCGTTCACGCACGGCATCGACGCGATGCTGTGGGCCAGCGCCGGGCTGGCGGTGGCCGGGATCGTGGTGGCCCTCGCCTTCCTGCCGTGGCGCGCCACGGCCGCTCCGGCGCCCCTGCCTGCTACCCGGCCGGGCAGCGAAGGAGCAGAATCGGCCCATGAGCGCATTGCCTGATGCCACGGCCCGGCCGTCGGCGCAGCCCGGGCCGACAGGCCCGGCCGACCCGGCCCGGCCGGGCCTGCGTGAGCGCAAGAAGGCCAGAACGCGCGCTGCCATCAGGGAGCACGCGCTCCGGCTGTTCCGGGAACAGGGTTACGACAACACCACGGTGGAGCAGATCGCCGAGGCCGCCGAGGTGTCACCGAGCACGTTTTTCCGCTATTTCCCCACCAAGGAAGACGTCGTCCTGCAAGACGACATGGACCTGCTGTGGATGGACGTCTACCGCGCCCAGCCGCCGGGCCTCGGCCCCATCGCCGCCATGCGCACCTCGGTCCGCACCGCCTTCGCCAACCTGGGCGAGGCCGAACTGGGGGAACTGCGCGAGGCTATGGCTCTCGCCACCGCGGTTCCTGCCGTCCAGGCCCGGATGCTGGAGGAGCTCGCCAGAACCACGCAGCGCATCGCCGAGGCGGTAGCCGAACGGTACGGAAAGGCCGCCAGTGACTTCGAAGTCCAGGTCCTGGCCGGGGCCGTCGTGGGCGTCGCCATGGCCGCCTGGTTCGACCAGCCCGGCGACCTGGACGGATTCGGTGACAAGTTCGAGCGCGGCCTGGCCTTGCTGGAGTCCGGCCTGCCCGTATAACCCCGAGCTCGCACCGGCTGAGGCCCGGCGTCGGCATCCCTTGCCACCCCAGCGGTGCCCGGAATGCTCCCTAGGACTCGGTGCCGAACGCCTGGATCTCGGCCTTCTCGGTCTCGCTGAGTTCGCGCGGGGTGTCACCCTTGGCGACCTTGGCCGACTGGACCCGGTGGCGGATTTCCTCGACCACCTCGGGGTTCGCGAGCGTGGTGACGTCACCGACGTCGGTGAAGTTGGAGACCGCCGCGATGACCCGGCGCATGATCTTGCCGGACCGGGTCTTGGGCATGTCCGGCACGATCCAGACGCTCTTCGGCCTGGCGATCTTGCCAATCTCGGTCTCGATGGAGCGGGTGACCTTCGCGGCCATCTCGTCGCTGGCCTCGTAACCCGGCTTGAGCGAGACGTATATCTCCACCGCACGGCCGCGGATGTCGTCGACCACGGGGACCGCCGCGGCCTCCGCCACCTCGGGCACCGTCAGCGCGGCAGACTCGATTTCCTTGGTGCCGAGCCGGTGCCCGGCCACGTTGATCACGTCGTCCACGCGGCCCAGGATCCGGTAGTAGCCGTCCGGGGCGCGGACCGCGCCGTCGCCGGCGAAGTACGGCCAGTCACGCCAGTCCTTGCTGCCGGAGTTCCGGTTGTACTTGGCGTAGTAGACGGAGATGAACCTCTCCGGCTGGCCCCACACCGTCTGCATGATCCCCGGCCACGGGTTGGTGATGCAGATGTTCCCGGCCTTGCCGTCGGGGACCTCCTGGCCGTCCTCGTCGAGGATGACCGGGTAGATGCCGATGACCGCGGGCCCGCAACTGCCCGGCTTCATCGGCTTGAGGGCCGGCAGCGAACTGCCCAGGAACCCGCCGGTCTCGGTTTGCCACCAGGTGTCCACGATGACCGCTTCGCCCTTGCCGACCGTCTCGTGGTACCAGCGCCAGACCTCCGGCTCGATCGGCTCGCCGACCGTGGTCATGTGCTTGAAGTGGTAGTTGTACTTGGCGGGCTCGTCCGGGCCGACCTTGCGCAGCATCCGGATGGCGGTCGGTGAGGTGTGGAAGATGTTCACGCCGAGCCGTTCGGCGATTCGCCAGGGGCGCCCGGCGTCGGGGTAGTTGGGCGTGCCTTCGTAGATCACGCTGGTCGTGCCGAGCGCCAGCGGGCCGTAGACGATGTAGGAGTGGCCGGTGATCCAGCCGATGTCGGCCATGCACCAGTACGTGTCGTCGGGGTGGATGTCCTGGTAGTACTTGGACGTCCCGGCGACGTAGGACAGGTACCCGCCGGTGCTGTGCTGGGCGCCCTTGGGGCGGCCGGTGGTGCCGGAGGTGTACATGAGGAACAGCGGCGCCTCGGCCGGCATCGACACCGGGTCCACGAGCTGGCCCCGGTACTTACCGGAGATCTCGTCCACGAAGAAGTCCCGGCCCTCGACCATGGGGGTCTTCGACGCGTACTGGCCCGGGTGCCGCCGCCACACGAGCACCTGGTCGACCTCCTGGCCCTGGTTGTTCGCCTCGGCGACCGCCTCGTCGGCCTTGACCTTGTGGTTGACGAGGCCGCCGCTGCGGTAGTAACCGTCCATCGTGATCAGCACCCGGCTGCCCGAGTCGGCGATCCTGGTCCCGGCCGCGTTGCCGCTGAACCCGCCGAACACCTGGGAGTGGACGACCCCGAGCCGGGCGCAGGCCAGCATGGTGACCGGAAGCTCGGGGACCATCGGCATGTGCAGGGTCACCCGGTCGCCGGCCTTGAGCCCGCAGAAGTCCTGCAGCAGCGCGGCGAACTCGTTGACCCGGTGGTACAAGTCCCGGTAGGTGATGGCCACCGGGTTGACCGACTCGGGCTCGGGCACCCAGATCAGCGCGGCTTTGTTGCCGCTGCCCGGCACGTGCCGGTCCACGCAGTTGTAACTGGCGTTCAGCCGGCCGCCGGTAAACCACTTCCAGAACGGCGGGGTGCTGCTGTCCAGGACGGTGTCCCACCGTTGGTCCCAGTCCAGCAGGTCCGCGTACTCGGTGAAGCAGTCGGGGAAGTTGTCCTTGCTGAACCGGTCAAAGATGGCGGGGTCGTTCGCGTTCGCCTGCTTCACGAAGGCCTCGGGAGGGTAGATGTACTCCTCCTCGCGCCAGTGCACGGCAATCTGCGACTCGGAGACCTGCGGCTCCTCGTTTTCTGTCATTCGCTGAACCTCCTGCTGGAAGATCACTGCTCGGAGCGGCGGGAGACGTGGGCTCGTCCCAGCCTGAGCGTTCGGGCGCCGGTCGCAACCGCTCATTGCGGTCGAGGGGGCAGGGCGCGGCGGAGTGCGGGTCATGGTGTGCCGTGTGATGGTGAGCCGATCCGGTGGCTCCGCTGCGCGGCAAGGTCATCGTTACCGCGCGCCTGACACAGCTGTCATGCCGCCCCTCACCTGGAAGGGCTCAATCGTACCGCTGCCACCTGGCGGCGAATAGGGCCCCACCCGGGCGGTGGCCCTCCGCCCTCATGCCACGGACGCCCCACCGCCGCATCGCGAGTTTGACACCGCCGGCGCCCAACTCCTAAGTTACTGCGAAGTCCAGCAGGGCGCTGGCCGCCGGGGGCCAACCCTGGCTGGCGATGGCTGGGCATGGAAGTGCCCGGGCACCCAGTAGACAACGGGGCCGGTCTCGTGGCCGACGGGGTGGACTCCGGTCCGAAGGGCGGCCCGGGCCTTCCTGACGCCGTGCAGGCAGGGAGTCTTGAGCAACATGGAGGCCCGCGGGCAGCCCACCGGGCGCGTTGCCGTGATCATGCCTACCTACAACGAGCGCGCCAACATCGAGTTCGACGGCGGGCCGGGTCCGCCGGGCCGTGCCGGGCGCCGACCTGCTGGTGGTCGACGACAACAGCCCGGACGGCACGGGTGAGACCGCCGACAAGCTCGCCGCCGAGGACAGCCACATCCACGTGCTGCACCGCAGCGGGAAGGCGGGCCTTGGCGCCGCCTACATCGCGGGCTTTCGCTGGGCGCTCGGCGAGGGCTACGACGTGCTGGTCGAGATGGACGCCGACGGCTCGCACCAGCCGGAGGAACTGCCGGTCCTGCTGGCCGCGCTGGCCGGGGCGGACCTGGTGATCGGGTCGCGCTGGGTGCCCGGCGGCACGGTCCGCAACTGGCCGAAGTCGCGGGAACTGCTGTCGCGCGGCGGAAACACCTACGCCCGGATAATGCTCGGCATCAAGCTCAAGGACGCCACCGGCGGTTACCGCGCCTACCGGGCGCAGACATTGCGCACGATCGCACTCGACGAGGTGGAGTCGCAGGGGTACTGCTTCCAGGTTGACCTGGCGGTGCGGGCACTGCGCGCCGGGCTGCGCGTGGTCGAGGTGCCGATCACGTTCGTGGAGCGGGTACACGGCACGTCGAAGATGAGCCGGGCGATCGTCCTGGAGGCGCTGTGGCGGATCACCATCTGGGGGGTCACCTGGCGCGGCCACCGGCGCCGGCGGGCAGCGAGCAGCCGAGGCGGCGACGACCCTAGCCCGGGCTCGCGGGAGCGCCCGTAAATCCGGAACCCGAAGTGCCCTGCAGCGCCGTTATGCGCTCTTGCGCTGGCTGTTCTTGCCGTCGCCGTCGATCCCGCGCTCGCCCCGGATCAGGGCGAGCCGCTCCGCCAGGACCTGCTCCAGGTCGGCGATGGACCTGCGCTCGCGCAGCATGTCCCAGTGGCTGCGCGGTGGCTTTACCTTCTTCGGAGTCGGCAGGTCCGCGGCAGAGGTGAACGCAACAGCGCCGCAAACCCGGCATTCCCATGTAGCGGGAATCTCCGCCTCGGCGGCGAACGGAACGCTAAAGTGATGCCCCTTAGGGCAGTCAAAAGCTATTTCCTGGCGTGGCGCCAGGTCCGTGTTACGGTCGTTCTCATAGCTCGTTGCCCCGAGCCGGGTGCCGCGTAGTGCACGTTCGGCCATAATGCATTGCCTCCCAGGCGGTCTGCCCTCCACCGACATCAACGCAGGCTACGCGGACAAGATTCCCGCTCTGCCCGTTTCCAACCGTGGGGTACCGGGGTCAGTCGAGATCCGGCTAGCGCGGGTGCCACTGGTGGCGGGCAGCGAGGACATCGCGCAGGGCGACGGTCTCGTCGGTCATGATGCCGTCGATGCCCAGGTCGAGCAGCCGTTCCATGGTCGGGCGATCGTTGACGGTCCAGGCGTGGACCTGCAGGCCGAGCGCATGGGCTCGGCCGATGAACGACTCCGTGGCCATCGAGGCGGGCACCTGGACGCAGTGGACCCCGGCGCGCGACAGCCAATCGGTCAGCGGCCACTGCTGCCGCGGCCGGTCCGGCCGCCGCGGGCCCTGCTGGCCCGGCCCGCCCCGGTCACGCCGGCCGCGGGGCCCGCCGAACCGCACCATCGCGGTGCCGAGCGGCGACGCGGCTATGCACACCGGCCGGCCGAGGGCACGGCGGGTGGCCCGGAGCCGGCTCGCCGAGAACGACACCACGCAAACCCGGTCCCAGGCGTTTGTCCGCCGCAGCACCTCCGGCAGCGGCGCGATCGCCGGGACGTCCTTCACGTCGAGGTTGAACCGCACGTCGGGCCAGGCGGCGAGCAGGTCCTCCAGCAGCGGGATCGGCTCGGTGCCGTCGATCCGGGCGGCGGACAGCTCGGCGTGGCTGAGCCGGCATACCCGGCCGTCTTGGCCGCAGACCCGGGTCAGGGTCCGGTCGTGGAACGCGACCAGCACGCCGTCCGCGGTCGCCTGGAGGTCGGTCTCCAGGTAGCGGTAGCCGAGGCCCACGGCGTGCTCGAAGGCGCGCCAGGAGTTCTCCGGCGCGTGCGCCGCGCCGCCGCGGTGGGCGAACGCCAGCGGGCTGGGCGCGTCGAGGAAGGCGGTCGCCATAAGTGTGAGTATCCGCTATCGCTGGGCCGAGGATGAAAACGAACCGTGCCGGTCTGGTAAACGCACAGCGACGTCGGCCAGCGCCGGTTCGATGTAGCGGTGGCTGATCCGGCGCTCCACCACGAACGTCATCACCGGAATCGTGCCGGCCAGCAGCACCCCGACCGTCGGCCAGACCGGCAGCCGCAGCCTGCGAGTGAGCGGGTAGGACACGATCAAGTACACGATGTAGAGCAGCCCGTGCACCGTGCCGATGGCATTGACGATCGCCTCGTCGTTGGTGAACGCCTGGGCGATCGCGAACACGCACAGCACGATGAGGATCACACCGGTCACGTAGGCCATCACCCGGTACAGGGTGACGTTGAGGCGCAAGCGTGCCACCTCCTTGGCGTTATCACCGGGGTTCCTGTCGCGGGCTAGCGGATGCCGTGCCACTTGCCGTGGCCCCTCACTTCCTGGTGCAGGCGGGCGAGGTAGGCGTTGTACGCGGCGAGGTCCGCCTCCTCCTCCGGGGAGGCAGGCTCCCCGGCCGGGACGGCCGCACCGTCCGGGCCGCCCTGGCGCACCGCCCCGGCGGGCAGCGGGACGTCATGCGCTCCAGCCTGCGCCACCGCCGGCGGATGGAACTCATCCTTGATCGTCTTGGCCCAGAACACCACGGCGAACACCGCGAAGATCGGCCACTCGAACGTGTAGGCCCAGCTGAGCCCGTTACCGGAGATGGCGCGGTGGAACTGCCAGTCGCCGAGCCAGAGCATCCCGCATACCGAGACCACCATGGTGAGATGCCAGGCCAGCCACTTGGGCGTGATCAGGAAGCGCCAGCGGGGCGCCTCGGTGCCGGGCATGGGCAGAGTGTAGTCCCCGAAGCTGGCGCCGCCCGCGCCCTGCCAGCGCGCAGACCGCAGGCCGGTGATAATGAAGCATGTCCTTGGCGGATCTGCTCCGGCGCATGCCGCCGGCGGGCGGCCTGGCGCGGCGCCTGCCCGCGAGCCCGGACGACCTGCGCGGGCCCGAGCGAGGGGTGGTGGTGCTGCCCCGCCACCTGTGCCCACCGGGCCTGCGCGAGTTCGACGTGACCGACGACCGGGATCGCTGCAGCCTGTACGGGATCGTGCTCACCCGGGGGCAGCGCAACGACATGGCCCGCTTCGTCAACGCGCGGCTGCTGCGCGAGGACTGGCCAGTCTTGAGCGGCTCGCTGGATCCCAAGATCCGCCGGGGCTGCGCGCGCTGGCTGAGGCGAGCAGGCTAACGCCTTGATCATGCACAACGAAAGCCGCGGCGGGCCGAGGCCGCCGGCTGAAGGGATCCAGGGTGCGCAACAACGGTGTCGGCTCGTGGATCGCGCGGCGCGCGCGCCGCACCCCCGACCGGGTCGCGGTCGTCCACGGTGATGACCGGCTGACCTACGCCCAGTTGCACGACCGGGTCACCCGGCTGGCGCACGGCCTGCGCGGGCTCGGCGTGCGCCGCGGCGACCGGGTCGCCTACCTCGGTCCCAACCACCCCGCGTTCCTGGAGACGCTGTTCGCGGCGGGCGCCCTGGGCGCGATCCTGGTCCCGCTCAACACCCGCCTGGCCACGCCGGAGCTCGCCCGGCACCTGGCCGACTCGGGCAGCCGGACGCTGATCTACGGGACCGGGCAGGACGGCGTCGTGGCCGAGCTGCGGTCCTCGGCGCCGGTCCGTGACCTGGTCGCGCTGGGGGCGCCGGCCGACGGGGAAGCGAGCTATGCGGGCCTGCTCGCGGCCGGCCCCGGCCCGGACGTCGACGAAGCGGTCGGTCTGGACGACCCGTGCCTGATCATGTACACGTCGGGGACCACCGGCCGGGCCAAGGGCGCCACCCTGAGCCACGGCAACATCATCTGGAACTCGATCAACGTGGTGGTCGACGCCGACTTCCGGCACGACGAGGTGGCGCTGGTCGTGGCGCCGCTGTTCCACACCGCGGCGCTGAACATGCTCTGCCTGCCCACCCTGCTGAAGGGCGGCGCGGTGCTGATCGAGCCCGGCTTCGAGCCGGGGCGGGCCCTGGACCTCATCGAAAGCGACCGGGTCACCTCGCTGTTCGGCGTGCCTGCGGTGTACGACGCAATGGCCGCGCACCCCCGGTGGGCCGACGCCGACCTGTCCAGCCTGCGCATGCTGCTGTGCGGCGGGGCGCCGGTGCCGGAGGCCACCATCCGCGGCTACACCAGCCGGGGCCTGACGTTCATCCAGGGCTACGGGATGACCGAGGCCTCGCCCGGGGCGCTGCTGCTGGACGCGGCGCACGTGGAGTCCAAGGCGGGCTCGGCCGGGGTGCCGCACTTCTTCACCGACGTGCAAGTGGTCCGCCCCGACCTCACCCCGGCTTCGCCGGGGGAGACCGGGGAGATCGTGGTGGCCGGGCCCAACGTCATGCAGGGTTACTGGAACCAACCGGAGGCCACGGCGGCTGCGCTTATCTGGAGGGGCACAGCGCCATCCGGGGAACACCCCCGGACCCCCGATCGCCCTAGACCCCCCCGATGGCCCAGCGGCCCCCGCGACTCCGTCGCGTCGGCCGCGGCCGAACTGGCTGACGGGCCCTGGCTGCGTTCGGGGGACGCCGGGACCGCCGACGCCGACGGCTACGTGTTCGTGGTGGACCGGATCAAGGACATGATCATCTCGGGTGGGGAGAACATCTACCCGGCCGAGGTGGAGAACGTGCTGCGGGAGCACCCGGCCGTGGCGGACTGCGGCGTGATCGGCGTGCCGGACACAAGGTGGGGCGAGGTTGGCCGGGCCGTGGTAGTGCTGCGGCCGGGGGCCCAGGCGTCCGAGGCCGAGCTGCTTGGGTTCCTGGACGGCAAGATCGCCCGGTTCAAGATCCCGAAGTCGGCGCGGTTCACCGGCACGTTGCCGCGGACCGGCACCGGCAAGATCCTCAAGAAGCGGCTGCGGGAAGCCCACGGGGACGGCTAAGCCGCCGGGCCGCGATGGCGCACGGCCGGACCAGGGTCTTGCGTACTGCGCCCGGTATGCGAAGGTAACTGCATGCGGAAATACGTCATCATGGGTGTGCCCGGCAGCGGTAAAAGCTCCCAGGGCGCGATCCTCGCGGCTGACTTGGATCTGGTCCACATCAGCGTCGGCGACATCTTCCGCTCGAACGTGCAGCAGCACACCAAGATGGGCGCGCAGGTGCGCCGGATCATGGCGGCAGGGGATCTGGTCGGGGACGACCTGGCCGAGGCTGTGACGGCGCAGCGGCTGGCGGAGCACGACTGGAACTACGGGTTTGTCATCGACGGCTTCCCCCGCAACATCAGGCAGGCGGAGTTCTTCCTGGAGAGCTACGACATCGACGGGGTCATCCACCTGGACATGCCGGATTCCGAGGTCCGCCGGCGGGTCCTGGCGCGCCGTCTGTGCTCGAACTGCGGGATGGACTACAACCTCATCCAGGGCCGCCCGCAGGAGGAGGGCGTCTGCGATGTCTGCGGCGGCACCCTGGTCACCCGTGAGGATGACACCGAACAGGCCCTGGTCGTGCGGTTGCACGACTACCACGACAAGACCGACCCGGTGCTCGACCTGTTCCGGCGCAAGGAGTTCGTAGCGGTCATCGACGCGCGCGGCACCAAGGACGAGGTCCAGCAGGCCATCAGGGACAAGCTCGGCCTGCCGCCCTACAAGCCGCCCGAGCCGGGAAACGGCCAAGGCTAGGCGGCGAGCTTGCGGGTGCTGATCGCGCCCGACTCGTTCAAGGGCAGCGCCAGCGCGACGGTCGTCGCCAATGCCCTGGCAGCCGGGTGGCTCGCGGTCCGCCCTGGCGACCAGGTGACCCGGCTGCCGCTGGCCGACGGCGGCGAAGGCACCCTGGACGTGCTCGCGGCCGCGGTGCCCGGGGCCCGCTGGCGCCGCGCCCGGGTGACCGGGCCTGGCGGCGCCCCCGTGACCTCCCGCTGGCTGGAACTGCCGGGCCGGACAGCCGTAACCGAGCTGGCGCGGTCCAGCGGGCTGACGCGGCTGGCCCGCCCGGACCCGATGGGCGCGCAGACGACCGGCCTGGGTGAGGTGCTGGGCCGCGCCCTGGATGCCGGGGCTGACCGGATACTGGCCGGGCTCGGCGGTTCCGCCGCGACCGACGGCGGCGCCGGGGCGCTGGCCGCGCTCGGGGCCAGGTTCCTCGACGCTGCGGGCCAGCCGCTGCCCCCGGGCGGCGGGGCGCTGGCCGGGCTGGCCCGGGCGGATCTGAGCCAGCTGCGACCGCCCCCGGCCGGCGGGGTGACCTGCCTGACCGACGTCACCGCGCCACTGCTCGGCCCGCGCGGTGCGGCGGCCGTCTTCGGGCCGCAGAAGGGCGCGGGCGGCGCGCAGATCGACCGGCTGGAAACGGGGCTGGCCCGGCTGGCCGCGTTGCTCGGCGGCGACCCGGCTGCCCCGGGCGCCGGCGCCGCCGGGGGAACCGGCTACGGGCTCGCCGCCGCGTGGGGCGCAATCCTCACCCCGGGCGCGGCCGAGCTGACCCGCCTGGCCGGCCTGGACCGCGCGCTGACCGGGTCGGACATGGTCATCACCGGCGAGGGACGATTCGATGCGACCTCGCTGACCGGCAAGACATCCGGCGCCGTGCTCGCCGCCGCCGCGGCGGCGGGCGTAGCGGTCGCTCTCGTCGCAGGCCAGATCAGCGATACCAAGCCCGGCGTCGCCCGGGTCGTCAGCCTGGCCGTCCTGGCAGGCGGCGCCGATGCGGCCCAGGCCAGCCCGCGACGGTGGCTGCGTCTGGCCGGGCAGCAGCTAGCCCGGGACATCGCCGGGGGCCTGCCCTAGCCGTGCGGGCACGATGTCCGCGTACGGGCTGGGCCGGACCCACGTCAAGAAGGCTTCGGTGAGCTGGCGGGGGCCTTCGAGGCACAGTCGGCCGCTGTGCAGCGCTGCTCGGTAGCTGGTCCGTTTCAGGTGGATGTCGATCAAGCATGCCGCGTCGGTGCGAGCTCCGCCAGGCACGACTCCATCCCGGCCTGAGCAGCGGCACTTGCGGGAGATTCCGGGAGATCCGTGCCGACTGACTGCGCCGCGAGGCATGGCCTAGCCTGATCAGCGTGCGTGAGATCGCCGTGTTCAGCGGAAGTGCCCACCCCGAGCTGGCCGCCGAAATCTGCAAAGGGCTAGGCGAGCCCCTGTTCCCGGTGCGGGTGCGCCGCTTCGCCAACGACTGCCTGGAAGTGCAGTTGCAGTCCAACTGCCGGGAACGTGACGTCTTCCTGATCCAGCCGTTGTCCCCGCCGGTGCAGGACAACCTGGTCGAGTTGCTGCTCATGCTCGACGCCGCCCGCGGCGCCTCCGCCGCCCGGGTCACCGCGGTGATACCGCACTACGCCTACGCGCGCAGCGACAAGAAGCACATGCCCCGGGTGTCGATCGGCGGCCGGATGGTGGCCGACCTGCTGGTCAGCGCCGGGGCCAGCCGGGTCCTCACGATGACACTGCACGCCAGCCAGGTGCACGGGTTCTTCTCGGTGCCGGTGGACCACCTGCACGCGTTGCGCGAGCTGGCCAGCCACTTCCGCGGGCAGGACCTCACCGGGACGGTAGTCGTCTCCCCGGACCTCGGCAACGCCAAGAGCGCGGCCGCGTTCGCCGCCCGGCTGGGCCTGCCGGTCGCCGCGGGCGCCAAGGAGCGCATCGACGACCGGACGGTCCGCATCACGTCGATCATCGGGGATGTGGACGACCGCGACGTGATCGTGCTCGACGACGAGATCGCCCGCGGCACCACGCTGATCGAACTGCTGGCCGAACTGCGCGCGCACCGGGTCAAGTCGGTGCGCATCGTGTGCACCCACGGCCTGTTCGCGGACGGCGCGCTGGACCTGATCGCCGCCGCGCCCGAGGTCACCGAGATCGTCTGCACGAACACCGTGCCGCCGCCCGAACCCGGAACGACCGGCAAGCTCACCGTGCTGTCGGTCGCCCCGGCCCTGGCCGAGGCGATCCGGCGGATTCACCTGGGGGAGTCGGTCAGCGCGCTGTTCGGTTAGGTCTAAACCCGCAGGCGGTCAGCTGGCCTCGATCGCGCGGATGACCTGCTCGCGGGTGAGCGGAAGGTCGCGCACCCGCACGCCGGTCGCGTCGGCCAGCGCGTTGCCGATCGCAGCCGCGACCGGGCCCTGGGCGATCTCGCCCGCGCCGGTCTCCGGCTGCCCGGGCGCCGCGACGATCCGCACGGCCACCTCGGGCGCCTCGGTGAACCGCAGCACCGGATAGGTGTCCCAGCTCACCGACGTGATCTTGGCCCGGTCGAAGGTCACCCGCTCCTTGGTCGCCCAGCTCGCGCTCTGCACTGCGCCGCCTTCTACCTGGTTGATCACCCCGTCCGGGTTGATGACCGTCCCTACGTCCACGGCCAGCCAGAGCCGGCGCACGCGCACGTCGCTCTCGGCCTCGACCTCGGCCACGGCGGCGCAGTACCCGGCCAGGCCCTTGTACCTGGCGTAACCGAGGCCGTAGCCGGTGGCCTCCGCCCGCGGCCGGCCTGCCCAGCCCGCCAGGTCCGCCGCCGCCTCGATCACAGCTGCCGCCCGCGGGTCGGTCAGGTGCGCCAGGCGGAACTCGACGGGGTCGGCCCCGGCGCATTCGGCCAGCTCGTCCAGGAACGACTCGATCGCGAACACGTTGAGGAACGCACCGAGGGAACGCAGCGAGGACGTCCTGATCGGCATGGTCAGCAGCCGGTGCCGTACTACCTCCAGGTCGGGGATGCGGTAGCCGGGCACCGCGTTGCGCGTGGCGCCCATGGCGCCGGTCGGCGGGCCGTCGGGGGCGGGCGGCATCGGCCGACCCCCGGCCAGGTGAGCCAGGGCCAGCAGCCGCGGCTCGCCGCCGCGCCCGGGGCGGCCGATGAAGCCGTTGCTCCACACGTCTTGCCGCCAGGTCACGATCCTGCCCTGGGCGTCCAGGCCCGCGGACAGCCTCGCCAGCATGGCGGAACCGAGCGGCGCCCAGGCCATCTCGTCCTCTCGCGACCACAGCACCCGGACCGGCCGCCCAGGCACGGCCCGGGCGAGCAGCGCCGCGTCCAGCGCGGCGTCGTCGGCGCCGTTGTGCCCGTAGGCGCCGGCGCCCTCGGCGTGGCGCACGGTCACCCGGCCAGCGTCCAGGCCGAGCCCGGCCGCGATGGCGTCGCGCAACGCGAACACGCCCTGGCTGTGGCTCCACACGGTGACCGCGCCGTCATCCCAGCGGGCGATCGCGCAGCTCGGCGCCATCGAGGCGTGCGCGAGGAACGGCCGGGTGTACTCGGCGGCGCGGATCGTGGTCGCGGTAACAGCCGCGCCCTCGTCGCGGCGGGATTCGACCGTGGCGTCCTCGGCGGGCGCGGACAGCAGGAAGCCCGTCAGGTCATCGGCGTCCGGCAGCGACTCGGTGATCTGCCACCGGGCCGCCTGCGCCACCAGGCGCGCGGCGCGGAGCGCGGCGGCGTCAGTGGCCGCGACGACACCGAGGAACGAGCCGTCGCGGACCGTGCGGACATCGGACGGGAGCGTGGGATCGCCGGTGCTGAGCAGTTCCGCCACGACGGCGGGCGGCCGGATCACGCGGCCATACAGCATCCGGGGCAGGACGATGTCGTGCAGGAACCTGGGCCGCCCGGTGACCTTGTCAGGCAGGTCGAGCCGGGGTGCGCTGCGGCCAGCCACAGACCACCGGCCCGGCGGCTTGACCGGGACCAGGACGCCAGCCTCCCGGTCGAGCAGTCCCGGGCTGGCCAGCGACCAGTAGCTGAGCCCGGTGGGCTGCCCGGCGGCGAGGATCTGCCCATCGGCAACGGTCAGCGCGGAGGCGGCGGCGCCGAGCTTGGCCGCGGCGGCGGCCAGCACCAGCGCGCGCGCCTGCGCGCACGCCTGCCGCAGCGCCGAGCCGGAATGCTGGATGGACAGGCTGCCCGAGGTGACCCCCTCGTCCGGGCTGCCGCAGGTGCTCACCGGGGCCACCGCGACCCGGGCCAGCGAGACGTCGAGTTCTTCCGCGGCGATCTGGGCCAGCGCCGTCCATACGCCCTGGCCGTACTCCACCTTTCCGGAGAAGATCGTGACCTTTCCGGCGGGGGAGAACGTCAGCCAGGAGGCGAGGACCGGGTTGGCGGCCAGGCTCGGGATCGCGGCAAGGCCGGGCTGGGTCACTGGGTGGCCTGCCGGCCGGAGTGCTGCGAAGCCGCTTTGAGCACCGCGGCGACGATCCTGCCGTGCGTGCCGCACCGGCAGAGGTTGCCGTTCAGCGCCTCCCGCACCTCCTGCTCGGTGGGCGCCGGGCTGGCCGCCAGCAGCGCGGCCGCGGTGACGATCATTCCCGAGGTGCAGTAGCCGCACTGCGCCGCCTGCTCGTCGAGGAACGCCCGCTGCACGGCGTGCAGCCGGTCCCCGTCCGCCAGGCCCTCGACCGTGGTCACCGTGGCGCCCTCGGTGGCCCAGGCCGGATAGTCGCAGGACGTGCGGGCCCTGCCGTCGATGATCACCGTGCACGCGCCACACAGGCCGAGCCCGCAGCCGAACCGCGGACCGGCCAGGCCCAGCCCGGCGCGCAGCACGTCGAGCAGCGGGGAATCGGGGTCGCAGGCGAGGGCGTGCGCCTCGCCGTTCACGGTCACGTGCAATTCCTGCTGCTCCATCGCCCCTCCTGTGCCCGCCCTTCCCGCGCTCATGCAGCCACGGTTGACCTGGCCTGTTCAAGAGAGTATGCATTCGTTTGCAGATCTGGCCAGCGATCGAGGAGGGCGCGTGGACGAACGGGTAACCATGGCGATCTCGCACTGGGCGCCGCGATTTACCACGAACGGGGTGACGGCCGGTGATTTCGAGCGGATCACCAGCGGGCTGACATCGTGGAACGACTGGTGCTCGGCCTGGAGCGCGGTCGCCGCGGAACACGAGCTGCTCGGCCGTGACGCCCTCGCCGAGGGCCGGGAGTTGTCGGCCGGCGCTCACCTATCCCAGGCGGCGGTGTACTACCACTTCGCGAAGTTCCTGTTCGTGAACGACCTGGACCAGATGCGGGAGGCGCACGGCAAGGCGGTGCGCTGCCTGACCGACGCGCTGCCCTACCTCGACCCTCCGGGCAAGCGGGTGGAGATCCCGTTCGACGGCTCGGCCATCGCGGGGATCCTGCGCGAGCCGCACGAGAGGGGCCCGCACCCCGTGATGATCATGATCCCCGGCCTGGATTCGACCAAGGAGGAGCTGCGCAGCACCGAGGAACTGTTCCTGGAGCGCGGCATCGCGACGTTCAGCGTGGACGGCCCGGGCCAGGGCGAGGCCGAGTATGACCTGGCGATCCGCGGGGACTGGGAGGTCCCCGGCGCAGCGATCATCGACTACTTGATCGCCGAGCCGTCGCTGGACCCAAGCCGGATCGGGGTCTGGGGGGTGAGCCTCGGCGGCTATTACGCCCCGCGAGTAGCCAGCGGGGACGAGCGGGTGCAGGCCTGCATCGCGCTGGCCGGGCCGTTCGTGTTCGCCGAGAACTGGGACAACCGCCCGATCCTGACCAGGGAGGCGTTCCGGGTTCGGTCCAAGTCGCCGGATCTGGAGACGGCCCGGGCCAAGGCCGCCGAGCTCACCATGGTCGGGCGCGCCGAGCGGATCCGGTGCCCGTTGCTGGCGGTGATGGGCCAGCAGGACCGGCTCATCCCGTGGCAGCAGGCGGAGCGGCTGGTGAACGAGGCCGGCGGGCCCGCCGCGCTGCTGCTGCTCGAGCAGGGCAACCACGGGTGCGCCAACCTGGCGCCGTTCCACCGCTACCGGACCGCGGACTGGGCGGCGGAGCAGCTCGGCACGCGGAACGACTGGCCGACCGCCCAGGCATGACTAAAGGCCGGGCGTGAACGGAGCGGGCGTGACTGGGGAGCGGGGAATGACCGGTGGCGCGCGCACCGCGAGCGCCGCGGGCCTGCGGCTGATCGGCCACCACGACCTGGGTGGCCACGGCGACGGCATGCAGGTGGTCCGGCACGGCGGCGCCGTCTACGTGGGGCACACCGGCACCACGGGGGCGGGGACCTCGGTGCTCGACGCCGCCGACCCGGCGCGGCCGGTGCTGGTCACCCAGTGGCCCGCCCCGCCGCGCAGCCACACCCACAAGGTGCAGGCGGCCGGAGGACTGCTGCTGGTCAACCACGAGAAGTTCCCATACCGCGTGCCAGACACGGGGCCGGTGTCGGCCGGGCTGGCCATCTACGGGCTGGCGGACCCGCTGCGGCCGGCCCAGGTGGCGTTCTGGCCGAGCGGCGGGCGGGGGGTGCACCGGGTTGTCTGGACCGGCGGCCGGTACGCGCACATGTCAGCCATCCCCGGGCATTTCCGCGACCGCATCTGGGTCGTGGTGGACCTGGCCGACCCGGCGCACCCGGTGGAAGCGGGCCGCTGGTGGTGGCGTGGCCAGCGTGAGGACGAGACACCGGGCTGGCCCGAGGGCGAGCGTTACGCGGCCCACCACGCGCTGATCGCGGGGGACCGCGCCTACCTTGGTTACGACGACGCAGGGCTCGTGGTGCTGGACGTGACCGACATGACCCGCCCGCGCCAGGTGGGGCAGGCGCGGTGGGACGGCGGGTCGACGCACACCTGCCTGCCGCTGCCCGGCCGGGGGCTGCTGGTCGCCACCGACGAGCAGGTCCACGACGGGCCGCACGCGCCCCGGCGGACGATCCACGTCCTCGACATCTCCGGCAAAACCCCGGTGGTGCTGGCACAGTGCCCGCACCCGGACGGCTTCGATCACCTGCCGCTCCGGTTCGGCGCGCACAACCTGCACGAGAACCAGCCCGGCGCCTACCGCAGCGAGCGCCTGGTGTTCGCCACGTACTTCAGCGCCGGGATGCGGGTGTATGACCTGGCCGAACCGCAGCATCCCGCGGAGGTGGCGCACTGGATCCCGCAGCCGCCGCCCGGCCAGCCGGTGGCCCAGATCAACGACCTGTTCGTGGACGCCGACGGGCTGGCGTGGGTGACCGACAGGATCGGCGGCGGCCTGTACGTGCTGGCGCCCGAGCCGCAGCTGGCTGCGCTCATGGCGGCGGCGCGGTGCTAGCCTGCTGCGGCATAGGAGCTGGCTACGGTGCCGCGGGCATATCAACCGGTGCACGGCCACGGAGGAGACCTACGGTTACCGCCAGGCGCGGGGCCGGGCTGTAGTTGAACGTGCCGGAATGCCACAGGTCGGCGTTGTTAAACAAGATGACCGACCCTGCCGGCGCGACGAGCTTTACCTCGGCCGGGTGCGGACCCATCTCGCAGCCGAGAGGCAGCGCGTCAACCGGATTCCGGTCAACCCGGTGCGAGCCCGGGATGACCCGCAGCGGCCCGTTCTCCGGGGTGAATGCGCTGATGCACCACATGGCCGACAGGCTCCGCCACGGCCCGTGCGTCCGATGGCCCGGGAAGTAGTCCGGATGCAGGCCCTGGTGGCCGCAGCCCGGCAGCGGCGCGCGCAGCCCCAGCCCGCCCAGATGCCAGTCCGGGCCAAACACCGCGGCCGCGGCCTCCGCTAGCCGCGGATGCTCACGGCACGGCGCGAAATCGGCGTCCGACAGCCCTAGCGCCGCGTCCACGACACCGCGGTCCTCGACACCCTGGGGGTTGGCATCCCAGGCCACCAGCGTCTGATAAACCAGCTCATCAAGCCGGGCGCGGATCGGCGCCAGAACAGCCTCCACCAGTAGTGATGGCACCAGCAGGTAGCCGTCACGCTCCAGGGACTCTCGCTGCTCCGCGGTGAGCAGTCCGACCCGGCGGCTCACGACCGAGATTCTTCGCTGCTGCTGCACGGCGCCGCAACCGATTAACGAGACGCTCACCAGGGGAGAGTCGCGGTCCCAGAGGAGAGTCGCGGTCCCAGAGGAGTCGCGGTCCCAGAGGAGTCGCGGTCCCAGCGGAGAGTCGCGGTCCCAGCGGAGAGGCGCAGTGCTAGGGAAGAGGCGCAGTCCTGGCGGCGGTTCTAGGGGAGCGTGAGGATGCGGGGGCCGTCGTGGGTGATGGCCACGGTGTGCTCGGCGTGCGCCGCGCGCGTGCCGTCCACCGTCTTCAGCGCCCACCCGTCCGGCGCCACCTCGTAGTGGCTGCCGCCTCCGGCCATCAGCATGGGCTCGATCGCCAGGACCAGGCCATGCCGCAGCCGCATCCCGCGGCCGGCCTTGCCCTCGTTGGGCACGTGCGGGTCCTCGTGCATGTGCCGGCCGATGCCGTGCCCGCCAAAGCCCGCGGGAACGCCGTACCCGGCCCCGCGCGCCAGGGTGCCGATCGCGTGCGAGATGTCGCCGAGACGGGCACCCTCAGCCGCCGCCGCGATGCCCGCCGCCAGTGCCTTCTCCGTGGACTCGATAAGCGCCTCGTCCGCCGGGTCGGGGGTGCCGACGATGAAGCTGGTCGCCGCGTCGCCGGTCCACCCGTCCAGTTCGGCGCCGAAGTCGATGCTGACCAGGTCACCGTCGGCCAGCTGGTAACCGTCCGGGATGCCGTGCACGATCACGTCATTGACCGAGGCGCAGATCACCGCGGGGAACGGCGTTGGCGCGAACGACGGATGGTAGTTCAGGAACGGAGAGCGCGCGCCCGCCTTGCGCAGCACCTCGTGCGCCGCCTCGTCCAGGTCGGCCAGCGACACCCCGATCGCCGCCTCAGTCCGCACCGCCGCCAGGGCCACGGCGACGACGCGCCCTGCCTCCCGCATGGCCTCCAGCGCAGCGTCACTCTTGATATCGATCACGCAGTACTACTCCTCCACGTCCCCGCGCTACTCCTCCGCGTCCTCCGCACGGCCGCCAAGGTGGCGGGCCAGAAAGCGCTCGGCGGCAGCATAGAACTTCAGCCGGTTCTCCGGCTTGGCGAAGCCATGCCCCTCGTCGGGAAACAGCATGTATTCGTGATCGATTCCGGCATCCTTGAGCGCGGCGACGATCTGCTCGGACTCAGCCTGCTTGACCCGCGGATCGTTGGCGCCCTGGGCGATCAACAGCGGCGTCTTGATGCTGGCGGCACGGGACAGCGGTGACCGGGACCACAGGAACTCGGCGTCGGTCTCCGGGTTTCCGACCCGCTGGTGGAACAGCGCTATCTGCGGCTGCCAGTAGGGCGGGATCGTCTCGATCAGGGTCTTGAGGTTGGACGGGCCCACGATGTCCACCGCGCAGCGGTACAGGTCCGGGGTGAACGTGACCCCTGCGAGCGCTGCGTACCCGCCATAGGAGCCTCCGTAGATCGCGACCCGCTCCCGGTCCGCCCAGCCCTGGCCGATGGCGAACTCCACCGCGTCGGTCATGTCGTTCTGCATGGCGTTGCCCCACTCCCGGTCGCCGGCGTTGACGAACGCCTTGCCGTACCCGGTGGAGCCGCGGAAGTTGACCTGCACGCACAGGTAGCCGCGGTTCGCCAGCCACTGCGCCTCCGGGTCGAAACCCCAGACGTCGCGTGCCCACGGCCCGCCGTGCACGTTGAGCACCATCGGCAGGTCTTGCCGGCCCACACCCGGCGGGAAGGTCAGATACCCGTGGATGGTCAGGCCGTCCCGCGCCTGGAAAGAGAACGGCTCCATGGGCACCAGCTCGTACTGGGACAGCTCGGGCCGGTGATCGAACAGGAAGCGGCCCTCGCGGCGCTGCCGGTCGTAGAGGAAGTAGGGAATCGGCCCCGTGTCGTTGGTGAACGCCACCAGCCACACCATGTCGCTGTGGTCATGCGCGACGACGTCCGGGTCGCCCGGGTGCAGCGCGCGGATGGCCGCTACGTCCGCTTCGAGCGCTGGGTCGAGCACCCGGTATTCCGCGCGCTCCTTGACCCAGGTGACGACCTGTGGTTCCCGCGTATCCGGGTGCACTCGGACCCCGCTCACATCCGCGTCCGGGTCCTCGGCGATCACTGCCTCCGCGCCGCTGCCCAGGTCCACGCGAACCAGCCGGCCGGTGTCGGCGTCGAGCGAGCTTATCGCCAGCATCGTGGCGCCGTCCGGGCTGATCGCTATCGGCGCGCTGGTCAGGGCGTCCTCGGCGGGCAGCGTCAGCAGCAGCCGCCAGTCGCCGTCGGCGCCGTCGCGAACCTTGACCACCAGGCTCCCGTCGGGTTCCAGCCCGACGCCGACCCGCGTCACCAGCTTGGTGTCGGCGACCCAGCCCGCGAAGCCCGGATTCTCGACCTCTTTGACCAGGTCACCGGAGGTCAGGTTGAGCCGGTAGACGTCGTGCAGGGCCGGGTTGTCGCGGTTGAGGCCGACCAGCACCTCGTCCGGGAGGTCCTTCTCGGTGGCCAGGATCTGCGCCTGCACACCCTCGAACGGGGTGAGATCCCGGTGCTGCATGGTGGTCACGTCCACGTCATACAGACGCCAGTTCTCATCTCCGCCGGTGTCCTGCAGGTAGAGCAGGTGTCGCCCGTCATGGGCCCACAGGAAGACCCGGATGCCCCGGTCGGTGTCGTTGGTCACGACCTGGGCTGAGTCCCAGTCGACCCCGTCGGGTCCGACCGGTGCTGTCCAGACATTGAGCACACCGTTGTGCGGCGCGATCCACGCCAGGCTGGCGCCGTTGGGAGAGATGCGAGGGCTGATGCGTTCCGGGTTCCCGAAGAGGATCCGCCTGGGGATAAGTTCGGCCATGCGCCATGCCTACCATGCCTGACGAGGTCACTTGTACTATCTCCGGCGTGACCGGTCCCAGCACCAGCGGTGAGATCGGGGCGGTGGGCGCCGCTGAGGCCGGACCTCGGACCGGCGCGGGCCAGCGTGCCGCGCTGCTGGTCCGGGGCGGCTACGTGATCACCATGGATCCGGGCACAGGCGACATCCCCGGCGGAGATGTGCTGGTCAGCGGGGGAATGATCGCGGCGGTGGGCACTGGCCTGGCCGCGCCGGCCGGGGCCACAGAAGTGGACGCGACCGGGATGATCGTCGCGCCGGGCCTTGTGGACACCCACTGGCATATGTGGAACACCCTGCTGCGCGGCATGTCCGAGGGCGGCCCCGGGTATTTCCGGCTGTGCCGCAGCCTGGGCCCGGCGTTTGCCGCTGAGGACGTCTACCAGGGCACGCTGCTCGGCTCCGCGGAGGCGATCAGCTCCGGCATCACCACGGTGCACGACTGGTGCCATAACATCCGCACCCCGGCGCACGCCGAAGCCGGGCTGCGCGCGCTGGCGCAGGCCGGGCTGCGGGCCAGGTTCTCCCACGGTTACCCTGCGGCGCACCCCAATGACCAGGCCATGGACCTGGCCGGGCTGCGGCGGCTGCACAGGGACTGGACGGGCCGCGGCGCGGACGGGCTGCTGTCCCTCGGCATGGCCTGGCGCGGGCCCGGCGGCAGCGACCCGGCCATGCGGGTGCCCGCCGCCATCTACCGGCAGGAGATCGACACCGCCCGGGAGCTGGGCATCCCGGTCACCGTCCACGCGTGCGGCCCGCGGGCGGCGGCCGGCCAGATCGGCATGCTGGCCGACGGCGGCCTGCTGGGCCCCGACCTGCAGGTGGTGCACGCGAACTGGGCGACCGAGGCCGAGGTCGGGCAGCTCGCGGCGGCGGGGTGCCCGGTGACCATCTCGCCGTGGAGCGAGATCCTGGTCGGGTACGGGCTGCCGCGCACCCGCGAGCTGCTGGCGGCGGGCATCCCCGTGGGCCTCTCGGTGGACACCACGGCGCTCACCGGCAACGCGGACATGTTCGCCATCATGAAGCTGACCCAGGGCCTGGCTAACGCCGCGGCCGAGGAAGAGTTCGCGCTCACCGCGCGGCGCACGCTGGCGCTGGCCACCATCGACGGTGCCCGGTCGCTGGGCCTGGCGGAAGTGACCGGGTCCCTGTCGGTGGGCAAGCACGCCGACCTGATCGTGGTCTCCGCCACGGGCCCGAACCTCGGCATGGTCACCGACCCGGCGCAGCTCCTGGTCACCGCGGCCCAGCCGGGCAACGTGGACACGGTGATCGTGGACGGGCGGGTGCTGAAGCGGGGCGGCGTACTCACCACGCTGGATGCCGAACGCGTCGGCCGGGACGCGCGACGAGCGCTAGATGGGGTCATTGCCCGGCCGGGACCAGCGACGCGGTGAGCCGGGCTGGGGTTAGTGCCCGGCCGCGGCAGGCGAAGCGGTGAGCTGGATGGGGTTACTGCCCGGCCGGGACCAGCGACGCGGTGAGCGGCGCCGGGCGCGCCAGCGTCTGGTAGACCACGCAGTAACGCTCGGTCAGCCGGAGCAGCGTGTCCAGCTCGGCGGGGCTGGCCCCGGTGTCCAGCTCGAAGCTCAGCCGGATCGAGGTGAAGCCCACCGGAGCGTCCTTCGCCACCGCCAGCGTGCCGCGGAAATCAAGATCGCCTTCGGCCCGGACGGTGCCGCCCGCGACGTCGATGCCCAGCGAGGTCGCCACCGCTCGCAGGGTCACCCCGGCGCACGCCACCAGCGCCTGCAGCAGCATGTCACCGGAGCAGACGAGGGTGCCGTCCCCGCCGGTGGCTGGGTGCAGCCCGGCGACCGCCAGGGCCTGGCCGACCTCCACCGAGCAGCTCACGCTCTCCTCGCCGAGTTCGCCGCGCGCCCGCAGGGTGATCACTGCAGCCGCCGGGTCGCTGCGGTAGGCGTCCTTGAGTGGCTGCTGTAGCGCGCGCAGGTCTTCGGCGTCCATCGCGTTCCTCTCGGGGTCGGTGCCGGGCATTGGCGGCCGGCCACGCTTTCCAGGGCCCGGCGGGAGCTTCCGGTCAGGAGTGGGGGACGTGGAAGTTGAAGTCGGCGTGCCCGAGGGCGCCCATCAGCCGCAGCCAGAGCGGCAGCAGCATCTCCGTCCCGCGGGCGGCGGAGATGTCACCCAGGTCGATCAGCGACCCGGGGGGCCAGCCGAACGAGCCGATCAGCTCCGCGGCCGCCTGCTTAGCGGTCTCATCATTGCCGCACAAGAACACGTTGTGCTCCCCGGGGACCCGCCCGGGCGCCACCATCACCTGGCAGTTCATGGTGTTCAGCGCCTTGACCACGCGCGCTGAGGGGAACGCGCGCTGGAGCTGCTCACCGAGGCTGTCTGTGTTCACCGGGTCCAGCGTGGGCGGCATGCCGCGGCTGAAGTCCAGCGGGTTGGACACGTCGATGAGCACCTTCCCGGCCAGCGCTGCCTCACCGGCGGCCACCAGTGCTGCCATGGCTGCCGACCCGGAAGTGGCATTCATCACCAGGCCCGCGAATGCGGCGGCCTCGGCGAAGCTCATCAGCCGCACCTGCGGGTGCTCGGCCTGCCACTGCGGGAACGGGGGAGTCCCGAACCCTCCAGGCTCGGCGCGGGCATTGGTCACGGCCGGATCCCTGGTGCCGATCACGACCTCGTGGCCGAGCTCGTCCAGCTTGGCCGCCAGGGTCCGCCCGACCACGCCGGTGCCCAGCACAGCAATCCTCATCCCGCCACCTTCTCATCCCGGGGGAGCGGGGCGCGCTCATCTGGCGGAGCGGGACGCGCCGCCGCTACCCGATGAGCGAAGTGTAGGGGCGCCTGCCGCGGCTCACCTCAGCCTCGCCGACAGGGCCTTTAAGCACTAAATAAGCGCTGTGCCCATTATTTTACGGAAATTAACTGCGGATTATGCGATGTTCTTAGCGTTACTACAGCGATGCGGCGGATCATTTTAGGCGTGGCCGCTCTCGCCGGCCATCCTTAATGACACGGCCGTAAAGGAGACGCCGCCATGACAGAAGCCGCCGCAGCAGCACCCCCCACAAAGCCCCCATGTTGGCCAAATGATCCAGACTATCTCGACGGCTTTACCGAGATCTTCCTGCCATCAGAAAAGTACCTGAAGGCATACTGGGACTGCGATATCATCGATGACGATAAGAACCCACAAGACACCATCATCGAGAGCAAAGAGGCCTTCAACGTCCGCTTCCGCGTCGAGCTCAAGGGCAAGCTGTGGAAATGCATCTGCGGCCACTGGTGCTTCGATCTCTGCTTCACCGCCATCGGAGACGGCAAAAACTTCGACCTGTCCGATGTCCTTCCAGATAATCTGAAGGAGAAACTCAGATTGTGCGACTGGGAAGGCTGCGAGACGCGGTGCATAGATATAACTATCACTGTGCCGCCTGGCACGATCCCCGCGGATTACTGCGGGACGCTCTACCAGGTCGGGGCCAAATTCGAGCTGCGCTGCTGCGGCGATTGCGATTGCGAGAAGCCGGAGCATGGTCACCTCGCCGCCGCCGGACATGAGCCGGAAGGGGAGTACATGTTCGTCTAGGCCCGGCCTAGCTCCGATGGCCCAGGCCCGGCGCTGCATGCACCGGGCCTGGGCCGTTGCAACGATGAGGAGGAACCTCGGTGCCCACCGACGACCTGAGCTCGATCCCCGGTCTGGAGGACAAACACCTGCGGGCGCTGGCCAGACAGCAAATCACAGACCTTCGCAGCCTCGCCGACGCTGACCAGCGAGAAATCTACAAAGCGATGGCGAACATCCGGCCACGTCCTAGCCTGGAGCGGATTTCGCGATGGCAAGGAGAGGCTAGGAGCAGGCTAGAAAAGGCGGAAACGGACATCTCGGATTGGCACACGGTCGTTGTGCGCGAACGCTAGTTCTATCAACGACCACTTAAGCCATGCTTAATCGCCGGATTTTAGGCAGCCTGCTACCGCTAAACACGCCACCAATTCATCGACGGTCGTTCCGGGCTCGCCCGTGCGGCCCCAGCCTGGAGGACCTGGTTAATTGCCAGCTAGCAACTCTGTCACGAGTAGCCCTCGCTCGTCGTGTCAGTAACTTTGGCCTCTTTCGATTCTGGCGTCACACCTTCCGGTCCTCACGGCTGCTTTCGACCAGGACCGGCCGCCGTCGGCGCCGGGTCATCAGCCCTCTCTGAGAAGGTGGCCCAATCTGACCGGAAGACACGGCTTTGTCGGAACTTGTTCATTGAACATTGGCTGGAAAGAAGGGCAGATCCTAGCGATCTTTGGTCGCGGGCTTGTGGACGTTTGTGTCATGTTTTCAGGCGGCGTGGGACAGGGGGCGCAAGTGGCGTAGTCGTCAACGTGGCGGGTGATGGCGGCTACCGGGCCGTACCTCGGGTGGACCTGAGGCTGGTTGGCGGCCGTCAGCAGGACCAGGAGCCGGTTGTAGACCTTGGTGTAGAAAACGGCGATCCGGATGCCGCCTCCGGTAAGCACGTAGCGGCGCGGGCCGCCCGCCATGCATCGGATCTGACATCTTGCAGTAGATCATGTACAGATAGTAATGATTAGGCCAGGCCCATGAGCTTCGATTACGGTGGGTAACCTATAGCGCGGACCGGCGGGGGAGCGGACGAGGCGAGGGGAGTGGCATGACTGACGCACCCGGCCCCCGGGCTTCAAGCGCAGCGGAGGCGCTGGCCGCGCTGGAGGCCGCGGCACGAGTCCTCGCGGAGACGAGGAGCGTCCTGGTGATCGACTGGCCGAGCCCGGACGTTCCGGCGTCGCTGGCATTCGCCGGGTACACGGTCTTCGTCAAGGACGGCCCGGGGCCTGCCGACTATGCGGCCTGGGAACTCGACGACGGTGAGCCCGCGTCACGGCCGCTGGGCCAGGCGCCCGACCGGGTGGACCTTGTCTACTGCCACCGGCCGCTTGGTGAGCTGCCGGGCGTCGTCGCCCTGGCCGGACGGCTCGGCGCCCGGGCATTCTGGTGGCAGACCGGGCTGAGCAGCGGCGGCGGCAAGGACCCGTCGGGCTGCTGGGTGCCACCAGAAGAATCGCGCCAGGCGCGCGGACTGGCGGCCGCCGCCGGGCTGGACTACATCGACGATGTCTATATCGCGGACGCCGCCCGCGCCCAGGGCGGGCCCGCCTGACCCGAATGCGCCCGGCGGGAGAGTAAGCCTGCCGGTGTGAGGACGCCATTCATCCAGGTACCCGGGTCACGGCCTTTCGGACGGTATTCACCGGGTCCCCTGGTCCGGCGTGACCGGCACGCGCGCCTGGGCCGCGGCCGGGTTGACCATTGCCCGCAGCGAGACGCCGAGCCCGTAGGTGCGGAACGCGCCTGCCGGAGTGATCTCGATGATGCACGCCGAGGCGCGCCGTTCCGCAGGGATGTGGGACCCCAGTTCGTCCAGCATCGACCGGGCCGTGGGCGATCCGGCTGGGTGCACGACCGCCGTTCCGTGGAAGCTGATGGTTGCCGGGGGATAGGCGCCACCAGCGACAAGATCCCGCCCCGGCGCACTGGAACGGTCACCGCCACCCGGCCGTCGGCCGCGATGTGCTGGGCCTTCCAGCTGCCAGGCACGACCGCGACAACCAGCCTGCGGCCGATCGCCTTGTACACCACGCCGCTGGACCGGGGCTCACCGGCCGGGGTGACGTGGCTGAGCACGGCGAACGAGCCCCGGGCGACCGCCTGCCACACCTGCTGGCTGGTCAACCGTGACCGAGCCGTGCCGTCTTGTTCGCGCATAGTCCTGATAGCCATGACCGCGCCTCCTGCTGCCGTGCGCCACTTAGCCCGCCACCATTGACGCTTCCGCCCGGGGCCATCGAGCGCCTGAGTCATCAGGCCCGCGTCAATGCGACCTTCGCCCTTGCTCACCTGGTCTTGGCCCCACGCCCGCAAGAGAGCCATCAACACCCTTACCGCGGGCGCGATGAGTTCCGACCCCGCCGCCGGTATGTATTGACGAGTTCGCCGGAATGCCCGGGCGAACCGATCACAAGGGAGAATCCGATGTCAGGCATTCGTGCGGAAGACGAGGCCGCTATCCAGGCCGTGCTGGTTGACTCCTACAAGGCGTGGGAGGCTGGCGACGCCGACGGCATGGTCGCCAGCTACACCGCGGACGCGACCGCCATCATGACCGGCTCGCTGCGCGACAGCCGTGACGTGATCCGCGCGAACATGGCCCTGGCCTTCGAGGGGCCGCTCAAGGGCAGCTCGACCTACAACAAGCAGCTCAGCCTCCGCTTTGTCGGCAGGGACGCCGCGATCGTCGTCAGCGAATCCGGCATCCTGTTCGCCGGCGAGACCGAGGTTCCGGACACGGGCAAGGTGAACGCGACCTGGGTTTTCGAGAAGCGGGACGGCCAGTGGCTGATCGCCGCCTATCACAACAGCCCGTACGGGCGTGACGACGAAGGTAGAAAGCTTCGATCGCCTGGTCGAACCGTTCCGGACGGAGATGCTGGCGTACTGCTACCGGATGCTCGGCTCGGCTCACGACGCAGAGGACTTGGTCCAGGACACGTACCTGAGGGCGTGGCGGGCGCGGGAGCAGTACGACGAGACTCGCAGCTCCCTGCGCACCTGGCTCTACCGGATCGCGACGAACGCCTGCCTGACCGCCTTGAAGGTCCGCGGCCGCCGACCGCTGCCGTCGGGGCTGGTGGCCGCGTCGGACCCGCTCGAGCCGCTCGTCCGGGGAGAGAACGTCGCCTGGCTGCAGCCCTTGCCGGACTCGTTGCTGGACGCGGGCGACCCGGCTGGAGCCGTGATCGACCGCAGCAGCCTGCGCTTGGCGTTCACCGCCGCCCTGCAGCACCTGTCGGCGCGTCAGCGTGGTGCGCTGATCCTGCGTGACGTGCTCGGCTTCTCCGCGTCCGAGGCAGCGGAAATCCTCGGCACTACCGTCGTATCGGTGAACAGCGCCCTGCAGCGAGCACGTGCCCGTGTGAAGGAAGTCGGGGTCCGGCAGGAACGTCTCAGCGAGCCGTCCGCAGCCGAGCAGCGCGCCTGGGTCGATCGCTACATGAAGGCGTTCGAGCACGCCGACGTCGAAGGTCTCAAGCGGCTGCTCACCGAGGACGTGCTCATGGAGATGCCGCCGATGCTCAACTGGTTCGCCGGCCCGGCAACTACGGCCTGTTCATGGACTGGGTCTTCGGGCAGGCCGGAACGGACTGGTGCCTGAAGGAGGTCGCGGCCAACGGCCAGGCCGGGTTCGCCGCTTATCGGCGCGTCGGTGGCGGATACGAGCTGCACACGCTCCAGATCTTCACCGTCACCGCCGAGGGCATCAGCCGGAATTCGGTGTTCCAGGATTCCGAGGTCTTCGCGTCTTTCGGTCTGCCGGCCGGACTCGACGCTCAGGGACGGGTCTGTCAGACCCACCCCTCCCATCCCATTGAACGCCGATAATGAACATTATGTTAAGTAGTCTTCAGGAGACGCTCTCGGCCAGTTAGTACGGGGTCACCAGCTGTCCCGTGAGCGGCGTCGTTTCGCTGACTGAATTCCTTGAACCCGGATGGTGTCGGCCGAGGATGCCTTGATTCTTTCGATGTACTTGCGCTGCTGTTTGCGAGGGTCGATGTGCAAGTGGTTGACCAGCCACTTGTTGAGGCCGGTCAGCGTGCGGGCGACCTGGTCGCCTTGCCAGAGCAAGGTCTCCTCGCCCGTCTTAGCGAGGATGTCCCGGCCTTCGTAGAACTTGAGAGTGGCGGTCCCCGCCCGTGGCCTGCCGAGCGGTAGGTGTCGGGCGACCGCCAAGTCATCCGACGAAGGAAGGGGACCGCCGTGAGCAACACCTACCAGAAGAACAGCCGCCGTGCCCAGCCTGACCGGCTGCCGGGCGAGGTGACCGTCCCGGAGCAGGTGATCGTGTCGATGGCCGAGATCGCCGGATCGGCGAGGGAAGGTCTGCTGGCCCTGGCTGTGGGGACGGGCCTGCAGGTGATGGCCGCCATGTTCGACGAGGACGCGACCCGGCTGTGCGGGCCCGAGGGCAAGCACAACGATGATCGCGCGGGCTACCGGCATGGCAGCGAGGCCGGGTCGGTCACCCTGGGCGGGCGGCGGGTGCCGGTGACCCGGCCGCGGGTGCGCGCGGCGGACGGGTCGGGGGAGCTGCACCTGCCGTCCTATGATGTGTTCTCCTCGACCGAGATCCTGGGCCGGCTGGCGATGGAGAAGATGCTGGCCGGGCTGTCGTCACGCCGCTACACCGCCGGGCTGGAGCCCGCCGGGCAGGCGGTGGCCGATCAGGCCACGGCGGCGAGCAAGTCGGCGGTGTCGCGCCGGTTCGTCGCCGCGACCGAGACCGCGCTGGAGCAGCTGATGTCCCGGTGCCTCGATGACCTGGACCTGGTGGCGTTCATGGTCGACGGGGTGCACTTCGGCGAGCACACCTGCGTCGTCGCGCTCGGCACCGGCATCGACGGGACCAAGCACCCGCTGGCGGTCGAGGAAGGCTCGACCGAGAACGCGACCCTGGCCACCGGCCTTATCACCGGGCTGCGCGACCGCGGCCTGGACGTCACCAGGCCCATCCTCGCCGTGCTGGACGGATCCGCTGCCCTGGCCCGCGCAGTCCGCGACGTGTTCGACAAGCCGCTCATCCAGCGCTGCCAGGAGCACAGAAGCTGTAAGGAAATAACACGGTGGTTCCCGGTTTGGTGTTTGATGTTGCGGTATGGCGATCTCGTCGGATGTGCGTGACCAGCTGGCGTTGAGGTTCGAGGTGCTGTTGCCGCATCTGAACGAGCGGCAGCGGCGGTTGCTGCTGGCGGCCGAGGCCCGGTTGCTGGGGCATGGCGGGGTCCGGGCCGTCGCCCGGGTGGCGGGGGTGAGCGAGAGCACCGTCCGCAGGGGTGTCTTCGAGCTGGAGGAGGGCCAGGACCCGTTCCCGGGCGGCCGTGCGCGGCGGGAGGGCGGGGGGCGCAAGAGCGCCGCCGGGCTGGATGCGGGGCTGGTCCCGGCGCTGCTGGCGCTGGTGGAGCCGGATGAGCGCGGCGACCCGGAGTCGCCGCTGCGGTGGACGACCAAGTCGCTGCGGCACCTGGCTGGGGAGCTGGCCCGGCAGGGGCATCCGGTGTCGGCGCCCACGGTCAGCAGCCTGCTGCGCGAGAACGGCTTCAGCCTGCAAGGCAACGCCAAGACGCTGGAGGGGGAACAGCACCCCGATCGCGACGCGCAGTTCCGGTATATCAATGAGCAGGTCAAGGATCACCAGGCGGCTGGGGAGCCGGTGGTCAGCGTGGACACCAAGAAGCGGGAGCAGCTGGGCCGGCTGCCGATGGGCGGGCGGGAGTGGCGGCCGAAGGGTGAGCCGGTGCAGGTGGAGGATCACAGCTTCTTCTTCACCGGCCCGGATGTCGAGCAGGCGATCCCGTACGGGATCTACGACATCACCCGCAACACCGGGTGGGTGAACGTCGGTGTCGATCACGACACCTCGGTCTTCGCGGTCGAGTCCATCCGCCGGTGGTGGAAGGTGCGTGGCAGCCGGGACTACCCGGTGGCATCCAGGCTGCTGGTCACCGCGGACGCGGGCGGCTCCAATGGCTACCGCTACCGCGTCTGGAAGAGCGAACTGGCCGCCCTCGCGGCGGAAACGGGCCTGGCGATCACGGTCTGCCACTTCCCGCCGGGCACCTCGAAGTGGAACAAGATCGAGCACCGGCTGTTCAGCCACATCACCATGAACTGGCGGGGCAGGCCTCTGACCAGCCACGAGGTGGTCGTCCAGACGATCGCGGCGACCCGCACCAGCGGCGGCCTGTGCGTGGAGGCCACCTTAGATCCCGGTGACTACCCCACCGGCATCGCGATCAGCAAGGAGCGCTTCGCCGCCCTGCCGCTCCAACGGCACGCCACCCGCGGCGCCTGGAACTACACCCTCCATCCCCGGCCCGCCTCCGGCAGCACCCAGGCCGCAGCCGCCGGGGAGGCCGGCGGTCCCGCCCGCCGCCGCCAGGAGATGCTGCGCAAGCTGGACGATGAGCGGCTGACCGGCATGAGCACCACACAGCTGGAGCAGCTGGCCGCCGCGCTCGCCCCGGCCCAGGCCGCCCGCGCCCAGCAGCGATACAGCCAGCAGCGAGGCGGCCGGGCCCGGCGGGCAACGGGTAACCTCCGCGCCAAACCGCTGTTTGACGGTGCCGCGCGCCTTCTGATCGCGCTCCTTTACCAGCGGCAGGTCTGCTCCATGAACGTGCTGGCCGACCTGCTGGAGGTCACCGCCACCTGCATCGGCGACCTTGTCAAGCAAACCCGCGAGATCCTCGAAGACCACGGCCACCACCCCGGAACAGCCCCCGCCCGGTTCACCACCCCGCAGGCCCTGCTCAGCTTCCTGGACAGCGGCCAGCGCCCGGCGCGGGCCGCGATTATCGAGCAGCTATCCCACCCCGCCCTGACCGGGCTCACCCGAGAAGAACTGCGCAAGCTCACCGAACGGCTCGCAGCCCAGCAAGCTGCCCAAGCCGAACGCCTCACCTACCAGCGGCGCGGCGGCCAGCGCCAGCCCGGTACCCGGGGCGGCGTCTTCCCGCAGAAGATCAGCAACAGCGAACGCGTCCTGCTCACCATCCTCCACCAGCGAAAGCTGTGCACCCTCGACGTCCTCGCCGAAGCCCTCGGCGACGTCAGCAGATCCGCCGTCGGCAACGTCATCCGCGAGACTTTGGCGCTCCTCCAGCAACAAGGCCACGTTCCCAGCCGCGCACCAGCCCGCTACCGCACCGCCGCAGAGCTCCTCGCCGCCGAAGCAAGGAACAACACCACAAGTTGATTCTTTACGGTCGCACAAGATCCGGAACGTAAGGGACAAGCTTCCCGAGAAGCTCAAAGTGGTGGCGGAGAAGCGGATGCGCCAGGCCTACCACGCCGAATCGGCGCTGAAGGCCGAGGGGCTGCTGACCGGGCTGGCCCGCGAGCTGGACAAGACCCACCCCGGCGCCGCCGCCTCGCTGCGCGAGGGCATGGCCGAGACCCTGACGATCCTGCGCCTGGAGGTGCCGCCCACCCTGGCCCGCACCCTCCGCTCCACTAACCCGGT
>CAVTIX010000027.1:0-238724 GCA_963734725.1 uncultured Actinomycetes bacterium | reverse complement strand
AGCGCGCGACCCTCGAGCTGGCCGACCAGGTCGGCGAGCAGCAGCGGCGACGCCGTGGAGCGAGGCACGAGGAGGTTGCCGGCGATCGAGCCGGTGCTGTCGCTGTCGCCACCGTGGTTGACCGCCAGCTCGAGGCCGCTGCGAACGACCTGTCCGCGGCAACGAGCGCGCAGCAGAGTCCGATCGCCAGCGTTTCCTCGCCCACCCATCCGCCGCCGAGCGTCTCGATCCGTTCGGCGCTGACGTCCCCCGACGCCGCCGGCAGCGACCGAGGCGTCGATGGACCGCATGGTCTCGTCGTGGTCGGGCCACTGCGCCAGCTCGACGCACGCGCCGAAGCGATGGCGGCGAACAGGGCCGCTCCACGGAACAACTCATCCACGAGGTCCGCGAACGCCGCGGACGACAGGTACCCGCTCGGGTGGCCGTGAGTGAGGGCGGCCGCGCCGACCGCGGTGGTGAGCGCTGCTCGGTGACGAGCCGGATCGTTCGCAAACTGTCACCGAGCCTCACTTCCGATTGTGCACTGCTATCGAAAGCCCACCGCGCGAACCCGGGCGAAGCTGCAACCTGGGTACCCGGGGGCGTGCGACCATGCTGCGTGGCTGCTGACCTTGACGCACTCGTCGGAGCACTCGAGAACGGACCGGCAAATCGATTTTCGGACTGGCCAGCGAGGCACTTCGAGGCAGGACCTTCCGGCGTCTACACCATCTGGAAAGGCACCACGTTCCTCTACGCCGGGATGGCATGGGCTCACCGCGACGATCTGAATCCGAAAGCTTTCGGGGTGTTCGGACGTCTTGCGTCGCACACGAGCGGCCGCAGATCGGGCGACCAGTTCTGCATCTACATCTGCGACCGCTTCGTCGTACCCGAGCTCAGCACTGAGGACATGGCTGCCCTGAGCGAAGGTCAACGTCTCCTCGATGCTCGGACAAGGGCATTCATTCACGACCATCTGACATATCGGGTCGTCACGACTGTTAGCGGAGCGGAAGCCCGCGCGCTCGAGCAGCAGCCAGTCAGAAGGATTGGTCTCGAGCGATCCGGTCGACCGGAGATCAACCCGTGAACGCACGCGTGCAGATCGGCACCTACGCGCCGTGAGGGTACCGACACTGCGTGTGGGGGTGGTGCTCGGTCAGCGCCAACGCGAGGCAGTCTCAAGCCACCGCCGCGGCGAACTCCGCGAAGAGGTCGCCCGGAAGGCGACGATGGAGCCGCCACGTAAGCGAGATCGGGCGTTCGCCTTGATGTGACACGTACGTCGCGGGACCGAGGCACCAGAACGCTCGATCGGCGGTGCTGAGCCGAGCGAAGAGCACCACGTTCGTGCCATCTTGGGCCTGGCTGACGTAGCGCCGCCCGGTGTCGCTGTCGAGCGAAGTAGTCGATTGGCTCTCCCAATGGATCAAGTCGGGACTGATCGCATAGTCGCGGTATCGGGTGGTTGGAGAGAAGGAACCGGCCGACTTGTCGAGGGTGAACGCGAAGAGATCGCTGCGGCTGTTCTCGTCCCACCAGACGCCTGACTGCCAGGTGACTGGCTTGACGCCGGATCCGATATCGAACGCTGCCAGGATCTCGGTCCTCGTGTAACGCGCGTGCACGGCGAGCGGAACGTCAGGGATGTCCAGTTGCGTGTGCATGTGGTCGACCCGCTCCGGAAGGATCTCGAGAAGTTCGAGCAGTTCGTGCCGCACCTGCGGATGTTCCCAAAGTTCTGCAAGGCCCTCAGCAAGCGAGGCTGATGTCTTCAGGGTCGTGAGTGAGCCGATCAGCATGCGCGCATGTCGCCGTTCGCGATCGCTAAGTGTGGTCGAGTCTGGTGGGTGTTCTTGTTCGATCAGCGACTTGTACGCGTCCAGTCGCTCTCGGTCGTCGACGTGGAGGAGGCGTCCAACGGCGCGGAGCAGTGCGTCTTCGCGTGGACCCGCTGACTCGGTTGCCAAGCCAACCGATCGACGGAGTTCGCTCCAAGTGTGACTGTTCGCGTAGATGTCTTCGAGTTCCAGGCCGCTTTCCTCGAGATATTTGGCCAGTGAGATGTCGCCGAGCGATCGCAGTTCGATCGCGCCTCGCCCTCCAGTCAGACGGAATCGCTTCACGGATGCTTCGCAACACAATCTCCCGCGCCACGGATCGAGTTCCATGTGGCACCCCGCCGGCAAGAAGGGAAAGTCATCGACGACCTGGCGCTCGACTTCGCGTCTGCCGCCTCCGAGCAGAGCGCGGAGCCGTCGATCAAAGCGGAACTCGCGGCGATGGTTTGACCGGACGCGGCCACCATTCTCATCGCCGGTTGCCTCCGGTGCCGCGCAAGCGCGGCCGGGCCGGGCTGGGGCGGCTCGCTGATTCCGGCGAGCAACCGTGCCTCGCCGTGGGTCACGGCAGGCGTGCAACTCGACGATCCGCCCGTCCCTGACCGTGACGACGTCGTAGGTCCGGTCGTCGGCGTGCCCGCTCAGATACTGGCCGAGTCCTGGCGTTCGCATCACCAGGATCACCTGGTCCCCGGCGGCGACGACCTCTTCAAGTTCGGGCCGCAGCCCCCGCTGAGAGAACTGGTATATGGCCTTCTCCAGTTCATCGCGGCCGTGGCGGACCTTCGGCTGCGGATCCTCCGGGCCTGGAGCGGGGTATGTCCATTCAAGATCCGGGTCCACGAAGTCCATCGTGCGCGCAATATCGCCCCGGTCGTAGGCCAGGAAAGCCTCGCGGACGATCCATTCGTTCTCGTTACACATCTGGAGCCCTCACCCCGATCATGCCCCAGCCGGCTGCCGATGTCCGGCAGTTCGCCAGGTTCTCCAGGGGGTCAGTACGGCACCCCGGCGCGGCTCTCGCACCGCACCATTCTCCTGCGCGGCCCGCTCGTAGGGTACCTCTCAGCCAATTTGTGATCTTGGCCCGGGGCGACCTTTCGGCCTGCGGCTAACCCTGTTTGACCAATCAGCCAACAGCACCACCCCGTTGCCCAATCAGCCAACAGATCCTTGGTCATTTACAGTCTCCGCGTTCACCTGATAGACACCATTCCGGCAGGCGTGGTTAACGGCCATCCGCTGCCAGGTGGCTGGTGAACTGCTCGACCATCCAGCGCAACCAGGCGATGCGCTGCCGTTCGTACTCGATGCCGCATTTCAGCGTGGCATAGCTGCCGAAGTCCGGGTGCGTCACCGGCGGCGGGCCAGCGTGGCCCCGCCCAGTCCGCCCGGCCGCGGCGCGGGCAGGTCGTCAGCCGCCGTGCCGGGCCCGGCCGGTAAAGTCCTACGAGTGCGGCTGACGGTGCTCGGCAGCTGCGGTGCCTGGCCGGAGGCGGGCCAGGCGTGCAGCGGCTACCTGGTGGAACACGACGGGTTCCGGCTGATGCTCGACCTTGGCTATGCGATCGTGCCGCGGCTGCTGGAATACGCTCGACGCGGGCCGCGTCGACGCGGTGTTCATCAGCCACGGGCATCCCGATCACTGCGCCGACCTGAATCCGCTGCTGCGGGCCCGGGTCGCTGCGGTCGATGACCCGCTGCCGCCGCTGCCGGTGTACGCGCCGCCCGGTGCGCTGGACGCGGTGCTCGCGCTGGACCGCCCCGGGATGCTGGACGACGGTTACATCCTGCACGAGGTCACCATCGGCAGCGGCCTGGACATCGGCCCGTTCCACGCGCGGACCCGGCTGCTGCCGCACTGGCGGCCCAACGCCGGGGTGCGGCTGACCGCCGCCGGGCAGGTGCTCGCCTACACCGGTGACACCGGTCCCAGCCTCGACGTGGTCGACCTGGCGCCGCGAGGCTGACCTGCTGCTGGCCGAGGCCAGCTATGTGGACCAGGTGCCGGAGGATGCGGCGGAGCTACCTGTCCAGCGCGCGCCAGCAGGGCAGGCAGGCCGCCGCCGCGGACGCCGGGCGGCTGCTGCTGACCCACCTGATGCCGGGCACCGACCCGGCGGCCGCGCAAGCCGCCGCTCAGCACGGCTACCGCGGCGAGGCCGGCGTGGCCACCGCCGGCCTGGTCATCGACCTCGGGTAGCCCACCGCGGAGCGGGCGGATCGGGTAGCCCACCGGGCAGCAGGACCGGAACACAAGAGCCCTTTACCTTCCCTTTGCTGTCCACCCGCGGCGCGGCAGAATGGGTACCGGCCGGCTTCTCGTCAGATGGCACGGGGTGGGAGAGCACATGCGGTTGACATCACGACTGGCCATCCTGGCCGCAATCGCCGCGCTCGCCGCGCCACTCGGCCTCGCGGCCGCGATGGCGCCCGCCAGTGCGGCCGGCGCCCCGAGCGAGTGGCCGCAGTACGGCCAGTCCCCCCGTCACCTCAACACCAACCCCGCCGAGAAGGCCTTCACCCCCGGCAACATCGGCGGCCTGCACACCCTGTTCACCGCCGACTTCGGCGGCAACACCCTCACCGAGGGCGGGCCCGCGGTCGCCAACGGCACGATGTACATCGGCGGTTCCGACGGCAACCTGAACGCCTACCCGGCGGCCGGGTGCGGCCAGCCGTCGTGCCAGCCAGCATGGCGCGGGGTGGCTGACAACGACTTCACCAGCACCCCGGCGGTGGCCGGTGGCCTGGTGTTCATCGCCTCCGCCGACCACTTCCTGTACGCGTTCCCGGCGGCCGGCTGCGGCGCCGCCGTGTGCGCGCCCCGGTGGAAGGCGCACCTGTTGAGCGCGGTGGTCGACTCGTCGGTCGCCGTCGCCGCCGGCGTGGCGTACGTCGGAGATTTCACCGGTCACCTGTATGCGTTCAAGGCCGCCGGCTGCGGGGCGAAGGTGTGCACGCCGCTGTGGGTCGGGCACGGCTTCAAGACCGAGCTGATCGGCGCACCGGCGGCCGGCAACGGCTACGTCTACGTGACGACGTTCCTCGACACGCCGAACCTGTTCAGCGGGCGGCTGCTGGTCTTCCCCGCGGCCGGCTGCGGGCAGGCGAACTGCGTACCGTCCTGGACGGCCTCCATCGGCGGGCCGGCCGGGTCCACCGCCGCGCCGGTGGTCACGGCGACAACCGTGTACACCACCTCGGGAACGCTGTTCGGCGACGGGGTCAACACCAACTTCCACCTCATGGCCTTTTCCGCCGCCGGGTGCGGGGCGAAGGTCTGCAAGCCGCTGCGGACGTACGACACGGGGGACGGGGGCGCCGAGGGCTCGGCCGCGGTCTCCGGGAACATGGTGTTCGCCACCACCCAGGCCTCGCCCGACCCGAATACCATCGGCGTCGTCGCGGCCTACCCCGCCGCCGGGTGCGGCCAGCCGCGGTGCGAGCCGCTGTGGACCGGGATCAACTTCACCTCCGGTTTCGCCTCCCCGCCATCGGTGGTCAACGGCGTCGTGTTCGTCGGCAAGGGGCCCGCGACCGCCACTCCGCAAAACACCCCTGACGCGGGGCTGTACGCCTTCAAGGCCGCCGGCTGCGGCGGCGCGGCGACCTGCATGCCGCTCAAGTTCGTGGAGCTCAGTACCGACCAGAACTACCTGGGGGCACCGCTGGCGGTCGCCGAGGGCAAGGTGTTCATGGCCTCCACCGACAACATCAGCGGGCGCACCCTTGTGTACGCCATCGGGCTCTCGGGCTGACCCGCGTCCGTGGGCCACGCCAAGCAATTCCTCCAGCGAAGCCAGGAAGCCCGCGCGCTCAATCAGCACACCAGTCATTAAAGCCCTGGTCAGCGGCGGGACAAAGATCGGCCAGCGGATCCGGGTAAGCAGAAGCAGCATGGTCCGGTGGTCCGGCAGGCGATGACGGGTGCTGATTCCCCGGTCGAGCGCTTCTTGCTGCATATATTCATAGCCATGACCGAGCCCGGGGCCCGCTCGGGGGTGCGCCTGGCCGAGCTGCTGGCTGTCTTGTCGCTGGCGGCCGACCTGGGCATGGGCCAGCCGATGGAGCACGTGCTGCGCCAGTGCCTGCTCTGCTTGCGGCTGGCCGGGTGCCTGGGCCTTGACGAGCCTGACCGTGAGGTCGTGTACTACACCGCCCTGGTCGCCTGGGTGGGCTGCCATGTGGATGCCTACGAGCAAGCGAAGTGGTTCGGCGACGACACCGTACTCAAGGCCGACTACCGCCGTGTCGATTTCGCCGCCGGCCTGACCGGGCCGCTGTTCATGCTCCGCCATCTTGGTGCGGGCAGGCCCATGGCCCAGCGGGCCAGGCTCGGCGCCGCGTTCCCTGGCGCCGGGCACCGGGCCGCGGAGGCGATGCTGGAGAATCACTGGCTCGCGGCGGACGGGCTGGCGGCGCGGCTCGGGTTGGCCCAGCCGGTGCGCGACAGCGTGGAGCAGACCTTCGAGCGCTGGGATGGCAAGGGTGTCCCGAAAGGCGCGAAGGGCGAAGAGATTCTCCTCACCTCCCGGCTGGTCGCGCTGGCGGATGTGATCGAGGTCTTTCATCGCGCGGGCGGGACGGACGCCGCGGTCGCGGTGGCGCGGCAGCGGCGCGGGACGCAGTTCGACCCGCACGTCGTGGACGTCTTCACCGGCCAGGCGGAGTCGTTGTTCGCGGGCCTGGACGAGGCGGGTACCTGGGACGCCGTCATGGGGGCGGAGCCCGGCCCGGGACTGCGGCTGACCGGCGCGGAGTTCGACGCCGCGCTGGAGGCGCTGGCCGACTTCACTGACGTGAAGTCGCCCTACACCATCGGCCATTCGCGCGGCGTGGCCGACCTGGCCGGGGAGGCCGCACGCCTCTTCGGGCTGGACAGCCAGGCCGCGGCGGTGGTCCGCCGGGCCGGGCTGGTCCATGACCTCGGCCGCCTCGGCGTGCCGAACACCATCTGGGACAAGCCCGGCCGTCTCAGCCACACCGAAACCGAGCGGGTGCGGCTTCATCCCTATCTCACCGAGCGGATGCTGGCCTGCTCGCCGGCGCTCGCCCCGCTGGCGGCCATCGCGGTGCAGCACCATGAGCGCCTGGACGGATCGGGTTACCCGCGCGGGCTCTCGGGCGGAACGGTGAGCCCGGAGGGCCGGGTGCTGGCCGCCGCCGACTTCTACCGAGCACGGACCGAGCCGCGCCCGCACCGGCCCGCCGGCACGGCCGGTGAGGCGGCGGCCCAGCTGCGGGCCGAGGTGCGGGCCGGCCGGCTCGACGGCGGGGCGGCGGACGCCGTGCTGTCGGCCGCCGGTCACCCGGCGGGCCGCAGGCCGGCCAGGCCAGCCGGGCTGACCAGCCGCGAGGTCGAAGTGCTCCGGCTCCTGGCCCGCGGCCTGTCGAATAAGGAGATCGCCGAGCGGCTCGTCATATCCCGGAAGACGGCCGGTCATCACGTCGAGCACATCTACACCAAGACGGGCACCACCAACCGCGCGCTGGCCAGCCTGTTCGCCGCCAACCACGGCCTGCTAGACGACCCGGCCAGCTCACCGCGGGCCAGCGCGGCTGACGGCTGGTAGGCCCTTGTCCCCGACCGGCTGGTAGCCCGAGCACAGCACCCGCATCCACGTGATGCGCGGGCCTTCGGTGCGGTAATAGGCCTGCTGCTCGACCAGATAGTCGCGGCCCTCGGTGCGCACCCGCAACCGGTAGGCGACGTGCTCACAATCCACGACCTGGCCGGTGGCCACCGAGCACAGCTCCAGGATGTCGTCCCCGGCATCGAACCAGTGGCCCAGGATGATCTCCTCGGCGACCTCCCTGCCGGTCGCGGCCTGCCAGTGGCGCCGGGGCGTCAGCGCCTGGAAGTCGATCGGGTCGGCCAGCAACTCCCGCAACGCGTCCTGGTCCTTGCGCCCGAGCGCCTGGGCAAAACGCTGGCCCGCAGTAGTCACGGTGAGCCCCCTGATGTCGCCGTCGTCAATAGCTGAACGTGGTCGCGGGCTCATCGCCGATCCATTCCCAGAGCGGCACCGTCCCGCCGAGCGACGCGTTCCGCACCAGGGCATCTTCGGCCAGATGCCGGGCGTCGAAGCAGATCGGGCAGGTCAGGTAGCGGCCGCCGGCTGCGGCGTAGCGCTTGGCCAGCTCCGGCAGTGGCGGGCAGCCCTCACATGCCACCCCCTGGGCCACCCCATCCAGCGCGAGCCGGACGGCCTCCTTGGTGAGAAACATCAGGGTCTGGCGCCCCTGCTCAGCCGCCGCCACCGCGACCAGGAAGGCCACGGTGACTTTTTCCGGATCCTCCAAGCCCGTCGTCAAGCTGATGACCGCCTTGCCGCTCACGTCGCCTCCTGGGTAGCCGGGCCAGCGTCACCGCTGGATCACCTATCATGGGCGGCATCGCCCCCACAACGTCCGAGGATGACGTGCGCCCGACAGCCGGCGCATGGGGCGACTGCCCCATCTTTGCGGTCAGGCGTAGCGTGTATGCCTGCGCCTGATACCCGACTGCCCAGGTGGTGACGTGATGACCGATCAGGACGAGAGCCAGCCAGCCGAGGAGTTCCACCGCGACCGTCGCGAGCACGGTGGCATCCCCGGGCACCTCGATGATGACCAGCTTGCCCGCCTGACCGAGGAGGAGCGGGTCGCGGCGGGCCTTGATGACTTCGATCCGGACGAGGTGCCGCCGGCGACCGACGCGCCGCCGGAGCCCGATATCACCGAAAGTGACACCTACCAGGAGGCGCGGGCCGAGATCCGGCGCGAATACGACAAGGACGAACTGCTTGTCGAGGGGCAGCGGAATCCGTACCCGCCTACCCACTATGACGAGTAGCCGGGCTTGAGCTCCGCGGTGGTGTCCAGGTGACGGGGGCACTCCGGTTCGGCATCGTGGCCGAGTCGGTACGGAACGGCCCGGCGTGGGCCGACCATGCGCGGGCCGCTGAGGCGGCCGGTGTCGGTTCCCTGCTGCTCCGCGACCATTTCTCGGCGGGCGCGTTCGGCCAGCAACTGGCCCCGTTCAGCGCGCTCACGGCCGCGGCGGCGGTGACCACCCGGCTGCGCGTGGGCACGCTGGTGCTGTCGAACGACTTCCGGCATCCGGCGATCCTGGCCCACGAGGCCGCGAGCCTGCATCACCTGTCCGGTGGCCGCTTCGAGCTGGGCCTGGGAGCGGGCTGGTACCAGCCCGAGTACGAGGCGGCGGGCATCTCGTTCGACCGTGCCGGCCAGCGCATCGACCGGCTTGAGGAGTCGCTGGCCATCCTGCGTGGGCTGCTGGACGGCCAGCGCGTGCAGCACCACGGCGCGTGGTACCACATCGACGGCCTTGAGCTTGATGTGATGCCCGAGCACCACGGCCGCCCGCCGGTGCTCATCGGCGCCGGCGGCCCGAGGATGCTCCGGCTCGCGGCCAGTCACGCCGACATCGTGGGGCTGCTGCCGGCCCCGATCAAGGCCTCCGACGACCGCGACGACCCGCACGACCGGCTGCCACCGGCGTTTGACCACAAGCTCGCCGTGCTGCGGTCGGCGGCCGGCGACCGGTTCAGCCAGCTCGAACTCAGCGCGTTCGCCACCTTCTACCTCACCACGCGCCGCCGGGCGAGCACCGAGGAAGTCATCGCCCAGCGTGGCTGGGACGGGATCGACGTCGAGGCGGTGTGGCAGATGCCGACCATCTACATCGGCAGCCCCGCTCAGATCCGTGACGACCTGCAGGCCCGGCGCGACCGGTTCGGCCTGTCCTACCTGGTCACCTCGGACCGCGACCTGCCTGCGCTCAGCGCCGTCATCGCGGCCCTGTGAGATGCGGCGCCCAAGGCCTGTTTCCGTGGCGGGAACACGGCGGTCGGATGGTGTCCGCCGAGTCGACTCTCGATATCACCATCATCGTCACTAAATCCCTGTAACAGGCGGCACCGAGGCACGGTAACTTAGGCGGGCCCTGATGTGAGCGGGAGCCGGGCGCTGCGGCCCCAATACGGACTCACTCGGGAGCGTGCACGATCCACCGGGCAAACGCCCCCCGTGACGAGGAGAACGACATACCCATGGCCGCCACGCTTCAGGAGATCCTGCTCGCGCCGGGCACCAAGCCCCATGTGGTCAACGACTGCTACACGCTGATCCAGCGGGAGGTCGGCGACAAGTCCGGGATCTCCGGGACCGCGATCAAGTTCGCCTACAAGACGGCGACGACCTTCGCCCCCGGCCACGTCCGCCACATGGTGGGGACGCTGCTGCCGCGGATGGTGGAGGAACTTCAGCCGTTCTGGGAGGACTTCAACGCCGCCGGCGGCACCGAGTTCGGTGATTACCTGGCCAAGCGCGGCGATGAGGTGGCCGACGCCCTGCTCACCGTGACCGACGACCGCGCCGCTGCCTCTGGCCGGCCGGTGATCGTCAAGGCGTACCGCTCGGTCCGGTCCGGGGCGGCCAAGCACGTCCAGGCCGCGCTCCCTCAGGTCGGCGAACTGGTGCTGAAGTACACCGGCTGACCGGCGCGCGTGGGGGAGCGGCGCCGGGCTTAGTTGTTGCCGCGGGAGAAGATACGCAGGAAGAAGAGGAACACGTTCAGCGCGTCCAGGAAGATCGACGCGGCCAGCAGCGGTGCCGAGTCGAACGTCGGACGACCGCCGCAACCGCTGGAAGTCGAACATGGTCAGCCCCGCGAAGATCAGCAGGCCAAGGACCGAATAGATCAGCGAGCCATTCGGGATCCGGACGAAGATCAGCACGATGCCGAACACGATGAGCGCGACGAGCGCCCAGAAGCACAGCCGGGCGAGCCCGGATAGGTCCCGCCTGGTCGCGTCAGCCGGCCGCGCCGAAACCGGCGATGAACAGGGCGGTGGCGCCGCCCGCCTGCCAGAGCGCCTGCGGGTTGGTGCTCGCGTAGTACACCAGGGTCGGAGCCATCGCCAGCCCCAGCGCCGTCCCGACCGCCAGGAGCAGGACCACGGTCACCGCGGCCGACCGCCGTACGGTGAAGTTCATCGCGATCAGGCAGCCGAACGCCACGATGAACCACACGATGGCCCAGCCCTGGGACAAGTTCCGCCCCACGTACGCGCCCAGCGCGAAGAACCCGGTGGTGGCCGCGACGTACCCCATCGTCTGGCCGAACAGCGTGCGGGTGCGGTCGGCCGCCCCGGCGCCGCGATAGCTCAGCGACTCACTCATGTCGTGTCTCCAGGTGTGCCAGTCCGCGCCGCCCGGGCGGCGCCACAAGGTGTGGCATCTCTGAGCCTAGGGGAGCGGGGCATGGTGGTTGTGACTGCTGGCCGCGCGCCGTCGCGGCTAGCTCGTGATCGGGAGCCCGGGCGGCCGCTAGACGCGCTGGAAGCCCCAGTTCAGCAGCTGCCTGGCGGCGGTGAACAGCGCGGCGCCGGTGCGGGTGGGGTTGACGTGGAGGACCACGCCGATCAGGGTGTGCCGGCCACGGCGCGCTTCGAACAGGAAGCAGTTGCCCGCGGCGTCGGTGTTGCCGGTCTTAATGCCCAGCATGCCTTGGTAGCTGCCGAGCAGCTGGTTGGTTGTCTGCCACCGGTAGCTGTGATGCTGGGCCTCGGCGGTCACGTGGTAGCTGCGCCGGGCGACGATGCTGCGGAACACCGGGTTGCGCATGGCCTGCTCGCCGAGCCGGATCAGGTCGGCCGGCGAGGAATAGGTCGAGAACTCGGTCGGATACGGCATGCCGTCGTAGTGGGAGAAATGCGTCGAACGCCAGGCCCATCGCCTTCGCCGCGGCGTTCATCTTCGCGATGAACGCCGACCGCCCGGGCCCGTAGCTGGAGGCCAGCAGGTAGGCTGCGTCGCAGCCAGAGGGGAGCAGCATCGCGTACAGCAACTGGCGCGCGGTCAGCACATCTCCGGCGGTCAGCCCGGCGCTGCTGGCGCCTCGCCTGCCGACGTAGCGGATGGCACCCTTGGTGACCTTGATTTCCCGGCCCAGATCACCGGCGCGGAGCACGAGCAGTGCGGTCATCACCTTGGTGATGCTGCCCATGGGCCGGGCGACGTTGACATCGCTGCCCCACACCAGGACGCCGGTCTCGGCATCGACCAGGCCCCCGGCCCAGGCATTCACCCGTAGCGCCGCGCCAGACGACGTCACCGCGGGCACGGCCCCCGGTGCCACGGGCGCCAGCACGGCCATGGCCGGAGCCGCGACCAGGACGGCCGCCAGCACCGCGGCCGCGACGGCCGCCAGCACCGGAACCGCTGGGACCGGCGCCACGACGAGGCCGCCCGCCGGGGACCTGGCCGATCGCGAACGGCGCCCGGTCCGCGCCCATCGTCGCATGCTGCGATTCAACCAGCCGGTGAAAGCCCTGGCCAGCATCGGGCCAGGTGCCGCCACTCGGCGGCGGGATGGCCCGGGCGATTCCCGCTATCCTGCCCGTGCCGGGTTCCTGACCGGTCCCGGTACCCCGGGCAGCATCCTGGCCCGGTCCGCGCAGAGCGCGAGGAGGGCCCGTGCCCGAGGATTCGACATACCGCGTGGTCGTGGTCGGTGCCGGGTTCGGCGGTCTCGGCATGGCCGTGGCCCTGGAACAGGCGGGCATCGGGGACTTCTCATCGTCAACAAGGCCGACGGCCTGGGCGGGACCTGGCGGACAACACCTATCCCGGCGCCGCCTTGAACCGAACACCAACAACTGGCCCGACCACACCTTCCTGTGCCGGTACCGCGTCCGCCGCTTTGACCTCGCCAGTTACCGGCGTCCCATGCCGAAGCGCCCGGCCGTGTCCGCCGCCGGGGCGGACGTCACCTACATCAGGTGGCCACGCATGTGACATGACTTCGTGCTGCATCCCGGCCTGGTGGCCGCCGCCGACAGCGCCGTCGCCCAGGCGGCCTGGTTCGTGGATGCGGTAACGGGCGTCTGATCGCGAACGGCCCATCGTGGCACCCGTTGCCCCCTTGACGAATCAGATGAACGTTCTTTTAATTCTGTCATGGGGCGGATCGCCGGCGTCACCGCCGCCGAGACCCGGGAACGGCTGCTGCGCGCGGCCGCGGACGTGTTCGCCGAGCGCGGGTACGACGGGACGCGGGTCGCCGACATCGCCGCGGCGGCGGGCGTGAGCAACGGCGCCCTGTACGCGCACTTCTCCTCCAAGGCAGACCTGCTGGTGGACGCGCTGCGCACGCACGGCCGGCGACTGCTCGCCGACCTGTTCGCCACCGATCCCAACCGGTCGATCACGGAACTGTTGCTGGCCATCGGCCGCTGGCTGCCCCGGCGCCGCGACCCCCGCGGCTACCTCATCGTCGAAGCCCTGGTCGCGGCCCGCCGCGACCGGGACGTCGCCCGTCCGATGCGTGACTACATCGGCGAACGGGCCGACTGGCTGTCCGAACTTGTCCGCCTCGCCCAGGCAGGCGGCGAACTCGACCCGGTGCTGTCACCGAACGCGCTGGCCCACTTCTGCCTCCTGCTCGCGATGGGCAGCGCGCTCGTGCCGCCCGCCCTGCATGCCGTTGGCGATGAGGAGTGGGCCGCCTTGCTTACCCGCCTGGTGGCGGCGCTCGCCCCGCCAGGCGTCACGGCCGGCCTGACGGCACAGACAAGGACACCGCAGTGAAAATCCAGATCGGCGCCGAGCGCTGCCAGGGGCACGGCCGCTGCTACGACCGCGCCCCCGACCTGTTCGGCGAGGACGACGAGGGTTACGGGAAGGTGCTCGGCGATGGCGTCGTGCCGCCGGGCCAAGAGCGCGACGCGCGCCTGGCGGCGGCCAACTGCCCCGAGCGCGCGATCGACCTGCTCGAGGAGGACTGACATGACGGCCGACGATCGGTTCACCGAGGACTTCCGGGAACAGCGAGAAGAGGAGGTCATCGGGGCGATCAGCGAGGTCATCACCGGCCCGGTCGCCGACTGGGCGACCGACTTCTCCCATCTGGAGCCGGAGTGGTCCGCCGATCCCTACCCGATACAGGACGACCTGCGGCAGCGCTGCCCGATCGCGCACACCGAGCGGTTCGGGGGCGCCTGGCTGCCGACGCGCTACGAGGACGTCGCGGCGATCGCCTACGAGCCCGAGCGCTTCTCCTCGCGGTCGATCATCTTGAGCAACTTCCGGCCGCCGCGCGAGCTGGCGCCGATCGGCGGCTCGCCACCGATCTCCTCCGACCCGCCATTCCACCACGACGCGCGCAAGCTGCTGCTCCCCGCGTTCACCAAGGCGGAGATCGCTGAGCAGGAGCCGGCCACGAGGGCGTTCTGCCATTCGCTGATCGACACGTTCGAGGGACAGGACGTCGTGGACGCGGCCGGCGACTACGCGCAGCACATCCCGATGCGGGTCATCGCCGACATGCTCGGCTTCCCGCCGGAGGATGGGCCGCAGTTCCGGGTATTCGTCGAGGACCTGCTGGAAGGCATCAACCTGCCGTCGGACGAGCGCATCGAGCGGGTCTCCCGGCTGTTCGACTACCTGCTCGTCCAGGTCCACGATCACATCGACAACCCGCGCGAGGACCTCACGACCTACCTGATCAACGCGGAACTCTACGGCCAGAAGCTCGCGCCGGACCACGTCGTCGGCACGATGGCCCTGCTGCTGATCGCGGGCATCGACACGACCTGGAGCGCGATCGGCGCGTCGCTGTGGCACCTGGCGAAGAACCCGGAGGACCGCAGGCGCCTGGCCGCCGCGCCCGGTCTGCTGCCGACCGCGATGGAGGAGTTCCTCCGCGCCTACGCGCCGGTGACGATGGCGCGGCTGGTCAAGCAGGACATGCACTGGCACGGCGTGGACATGAAGGCCGACGACTGGATCCTGCTCTCGTTCCCGGCCGCCAACCGCGACCCGGCCCAGTTCGACCGGGCCGGTGAGGTCGTCATCGACCGTGAGGTGAACCGGCACGCCGCGTTCGGCCTCGGCATCCACCGCTGCGTGGGATCGCACCTGGCGCGCCTGGAACTCCGGGTGGCGCTCGAAGTCTGGCTCGCCCGGATCCCGGAGTTCACCCTCGCCGACCCGGCGGCGGTCACCTGGGCCGCGGGCCAGATCCGCGGGCCGCGCACCCTCCCGTTGCGCATCCGCTGACGGCTGCGAGCCGCCGGGGTACGGCTGCGAGGTCGGCTCAGGCTTGGTGCTGGAGCGAGAACGACACCGGGCCGTCCTCGCCGACCTGGGCGTCCAGCGCCTTGTCATCGAGCGCGGCGGCGGCATCGGGCCGGAAGGCTTGGGCGACGGAGACCCGGGGCAGCGATTAGCTGCCCGTTAGACTGATCACACCCAGCGGCGCTGGCCGTCGCTGGGTGTGCTGAGGGGTTGGGCCGCCGATGGCTGAGCCGCCCGCGGCGGACCCTGGCGGGGTTGCCACGGCCGAGCAGGATGTCCTGTTGGCCACCAAGCTGCACGTGCCCGGCCCGCGGCCTGGCTTCGTGCCCCGCCCGCGCCTGGCCGCCCGGCTGGAGGAAGGGCTGGCCCGGGGGCTGGTGCTGGTTTGTGCACCCGCCGGATCCGGGAAAACCGTGCTGCTGGCCGACTGGGCCCGCCGCGGCGGGCGGCCGGTGGCGTGGCTGGCGCTGGATGCTGGTGACAACGACCCGGCGCGGTTCTGGCGCCACGTGGTCGCCGCGCTCGACCGGGTACGACCGGGTCTGGCCGGGCGGGTGGGCCCGCTGCTCGGTCCGCCGTCACCACGCTCATTTGAAGGGCTGGTGAGGGCCGTGATCAACGAGCTGGCCGTCGATCCCGGCCCGGATGAGGTGCTGCTGGTCCTGGATGACTACCACCTGGTCAGCTCGGCGCAGGTGGACGCCTCGGTTGCGGTCTTGCTGGAGAACCTGCCGCCGGGCCTGCACGTGGTGGTGTCCAGCCGGTCCGATCCGCCGCTGCCGCTGGCGCGGCTGCGGGCCCGCGGCCAGCTGGTTGAGCTGCGCGCCGCCGACCTGCGCTTCACCCCCGAGGAGGGGGCAGCGCTGCTGGGCGAGACGGCCGGGCCGGGCCTGCCAGTCGCCGCGGCGAAGGTGCTGGTGGCCCGTACCGAGGGGTGGGCGGCGGGGCTGCAGCTGGCTGGCCTGTCGCTGCGGGGGCACGCGGATGCGGCCGGGTTTGCGGCGGCGTTCAGCGGCAGCCACCGCTTCGTGCTGGACTACCTGACCGGGGAGGTCCTTGACGGCCAGACCGACCAGGTGCGCGCGTTCTTGCTGGAGACCTCGGTGCTGGAGCGGCTGTCGGGGGAGCTGTGCGATGCGGTCACCGGCCGGGCCGGCAGCCAGGCCATGCTGCAAGAAATAGAGCGGGCGGGGCTGTTTTTGGTGCCGCTGGATGAGGTGCGCGGCTGGTGGCGCTACCACCACCTGTTCGCCGATCTGCTGCGCGCCCGGCTGCAGGAAGAACAGCCCGGCCGGGTGCAGGCGCTGCACCGGGCCGCGGCCGCCTGGTCGGAGGAGCACGATCTAGCCGACGACGCGGTGCGGCACGCGCTGGCGGCCGGGGATGCGGAATGGGCGGCGCGGCTGGTGGAGCGGCACGTTGAGACCCTGCTTGGCCGCAGCGAGGGCGCGACCTTGCGCCGCTGGCTTTCGGCGCTGCCGGCGCAGTCGGTGCGCGACCGTCCGCGCCTGTACCTGGCCCAGGCGTACGGCGCCGCCCAGGGCTTCCAGGTGGAAGAGCTCGAGGCCCTGCTCGATGACGCCGAGCGCGCCTATGCGGTCAGCGGCGACGAACCGGTCAAGGCGTCAGCCGAGCGGGCGGTGAGCGTGCTGGCTAACGTCCCCGCGGCGATCGCGTTCTTGCGCGCCCTGCTCGCGCGGCTTCGTGGCGAGGCAGCTCTCGCGGCCGATTACAACCAGCAGGCCCTGGTCCAATTGGGCCGGGAGGACTGGTTGATGCGCACCTTCGTGCGCTGGAACCTGGCGGTGGCGGACTGGATGGGCGGCCGGCTCGGGCCAGCCGAGCGCGGCCTGGCGCAGGTGCTCGCCGAGCGGCGGGCGGCCGGTCAGGGCTTCCTCGCCACGCGCGTCTGGTACGACCTGGGCCAGGTGCAGCGCGCCCAGGGCCATCTGGATGCGGCACTTGCGACCCACCGGCAAGCGCTGGACACGGCCGGCGACGGCATCAGCCAGCCACCCCATCTGGGCATGGCACACGTGGGCTTGGCCCAGGTGCTGTACGAGCAGGGCAAGCTGGACGCCGCCCTTGACCACGCCACCCAGGGGGTCACCCTCTGCCGGCAGCTTGCCTTCACCGCGCCGCTGGCCGCCGGCCTGGCTGTCGTGGCCCGGATCCGGCAGGCGCAGGGTGACGCGGCCGCGGCCCTGGCGGCGATGGGCGAGGCCGGGCAGGTCGAGCTGAGCCCCCAGGTGATCGCCCTGCTCAACCCGGTGCCATCGCAGCGGGCGTGGCTGCTGCTGGCCCAGGGCGATGTCAACGCGGCCGCCCGGTGGGCGAAGGCGGCTGACCTTAGCCCCGACGACGAGCCGGATTACCCCCGGGAGCCAGCGCATCTCGTGCTGGCCCGGGTGCTACTCGCCGAAGACCGCCCGAGGCAGGCTCTTGCGCTGCTTGAGCGCCTGCTCCACGCCGCGGTCAGCCAAGACCGTATCGGTAGCGTCATCGATATCCAGGCGCTGCGGGCTATCGCGCTGGCGGCCGGCGGCGACGAGCCCGCCGCGGTGGCCGCCCTGGCGGAGGCGCTTACCCTCGCCTGCCCGGATGGCTACGTGCGGGTGTTCGCCGACGAGGGGGCACCGATGAGGGCGCTGTTGGGCAGGCTGATCGCCGCGCAGCGGGCAGAGCAGTCCCCGGCCCGGCGCGTCCCGCCCGGCTGCCTGGCCCGGATCGTGCAGGCGTTTGACGCCGAACCCGCCGTGCCGGGCTCTGGGCAGCGCGCCGCCCCTACCGTGCCGGGCCTGGTCGAGCAGCTCACCGGCCGTGAGCTGGAGGTGCTAGGGATGCTGGCCGCGGGCACGCCGAACCGGGTCATCGCCGAAGAGCTCTTCGTCACCGTCTTCACGGTCAAGAAGCACGTCAGCCACATCCTGGGCAAGCTGGGCGCAGCGAACCGCACCGAGGCCGTCGCCCGGGCACGGGAACTGGGCCTGATCTCCTAGCCGCGCAGCCACTCCCAGTCACGATGGCACCTTTGCGCCACGGCCCGCCGCGGAAGATTCCACCTAGCAGGTACACCTTCGGCTGACGCCCGGAGCGGCACCGCCTCGTAACGTCCTCGTTGAACTAGTCCAGACGACGGCCGGCACCCTCGTTTACCGGCCTCGAACATGACGGCGGGCGAGGAGCAGACAGTGACGCGCATCCGTATCCACCGGCCCATGATCTGGCGCGAGCACCCTTCCTGGCATGACGTCCTTCCGCCCGACCCGCGGGACCCAGACGTGATCCGGGCCAAAGCGCTTGCCCGTGCCGGTGATCCCGTCGGCAGGACGACAGCCAGCCAGCACGGCAATACGGCCGGGCGGGGCCCCGCAGCCGCCGCCCGGCGACCGCGGCAATAACGACCCAATTGGGAGGCGAAACCATGCGATCCAAGCCCGTGATTCTTGTGGCGTTGCTGCTGGCGGCGTTTCTGGTCAACTTGGACACGACGTTGGTGAATGTGGCGCTGCCGGCTATGGTGCGCGAGTTGCATGCCACCACCAGCCAGTTGCAGTGGGTGGTGGATGCCTACAACCTGGTGTTCGCCGCGCTGCTGCTGACCTTCGGCAGCTTGTCGGACCGGTTCGGCCGCAAGGGCATGCTGCTGGCCGGGCTGGCCGTGGTCGGCACCGCCAGCCTGGCCGGCGGCTTCACCACCAGCGCGGCGCAGCTGATCGCGGCCCGGGCGGTGATGGGGCTGGGCGCCGCCATGACGTTCCCGGCGACGCTGTCGCTGATCTCCAACGTGTTCACCGAAAGGCGGGAACGGGCCCGGGCGATCGGGTTGTGGGGGGCGGTCGCGGGCGTGGCCATCGCGCTAGGGCCGATCGTGGGGGGCTGGCTGCTGGAGCGCTACAGCTGGGCGGCCATCTTCATCGCCATGGTCCCGGTCGCGGCGGCCGCGATGGTTTTGGCGGCGCTGGTGGTTCCGCCCTCGAAGGACCCGGATGCGGCCGCGGTGGACATGCCGGGCCTGGTGCTGTCGTCGGCGGCCATGGCGCTGCTGGTGTTCACCATCATCGAGGCGCCGATCTACGGGTGGGCCGCGGTGCGCAGCGTGGCCGGGTTCGCCGCCACGGCGGTGCTGCTGGCTGGGTTCATCTGGCGGGAACGGCGGGCCGCGCACCCGATGCTCGAGGTGCGGCTGTTCAAGAACATGCGGTTCAGCGCGGCCAGCGGCGCGGTCACGGTGTCGTTTTTCACCCTGTTCGGCTTCATCTTCTTGATCACCCAGTACTTCCAGTTCGTCCGCGGCTACGGCCCGCTGTCCACCGGGGTCCGGCTGCTGCCGGTGGCGTTGTCGGTCGGCGCCGGATCGGTCGCCGGCACCCAGCTCGCCGTCCGGGCCGGGACCAAGCTCATCGTCACCACCGGGCTGATCTTGATGGCCGCCTTCTACGGCTGGGTCGCGGCGACCACCAGCGCCACGCTCGGCTACGGCATCATCGCCGCCCAGATGGTCCTCTACGGGCTCGGCATGGGCCTGACCTCCGCGCCCGCCACCGAGTCCATCATGGGCGCCATTTCCCGGCGCCAAGGCCGGCGTCGGCTCGGCCGTCAACGACTCCACCCGGCTCATCGGCGGCACCCTCGGCGTGGCCGTCATCGGCAGCATCTACGCCTCCGTCTACGGATCACACCTGTCCGCCACCCTGCCCCCGGCCGTGCCCGGCCCGGCCGCCGCGATCGCCCACCAGTCCGTCGGCGCCGCCTACGCCGCCGCCGGCAAGATCGCCGCCCTCGGCCATCCGGCCCTCGGACAGGCACTGCACCTGGCGGCAACCAACGCCTTCCTGCGCGGCCTCACCATCGGCGCCCTCGTCGCCGGCAGCATCGCCGCAGCAGGCGCCCTGCTGGCCGCCCTGTTCCTGCCCGCCCAGCCAGCGAGCCCGACGGCCGGCGAAGCCGGAACATCCGACGGCGCCGGCGAACCCCACGCCCAAGCACACCCCGCCCGAGCGGCCCGGTGACCCCGCGGCGGCCCGCCGGGCCGCCGTCACACCCGGTCAGCACCGAAGAAAACCAGCCGTCATGACCGGGCCGATCAATAGCAACAGCAGCACACCGCCGGAGGAAATCATGTCCTACCTTCGCCCGCTCCTGGAGCGTAACCGCGCCTTCGCCGCGACCGGTGCCTACGCCGGATTGGCAATCATGCCCCGCCAGCAGGTGTTCCTGGTGACCTGCCTAGATCCACGCGTCGACCCTGCCGCCTTCCTGGGGGTCGAGCTCGGAGACGCCCCCGTGATCCGCAACGCTGGCGGCCGGGTCACCGAGGCGGTCATCAACGACATCGCGTTCATCAGCTACCTCGCCGAGACGATGATCCCCGACGGACCGCAAGTCGAGGTAGCCGTCATCCATCACACCGGCTGCGGCAGGGGATTCCTCGCCGACTCCGGGTTCCGGTCCGCGTTTGCCGCGCGCACCGGCCTGGACGAGTCGGCGCTCGCCGCGGAGGCGGTCGTCGACCCGGTAGCCACCATCCGCACCGACGTGGAGCGGCTGCTGTCGTCGCCCAAGTTGCCCGCGCAGATCAGCGTCTCGGGCCACGTCTACGACATCCAGACAGGCCTGGTCACCACGATCGTCGACGCGTCACAGCCGCGACGGGCGCAGAGCGCGTCAGCCGAAACGCCCGAGACGGCCTCGCCACCCCGGCCCGGCTGACCGCCAGGCTGAGCCCGCCCGGTCAGTCCCCAAAATGGCCCGGCTTGCGCCAGCCACGGCTGGGGCAAGCCGGCCCGGAAGAACAGCAGCCAGGTCGCCGGTCATCGGCCCAGGCGCAGATCCGGTTGACGTCTGTCCTGGCATTTGCCCACGCACGTGTGGTGGGGTGGCCTGGTGGATGCCGCAGACCTCGCCCGGCGCTTTGGTCTTGGCCAGGCGGCGAGGCTGTCGGACGGGCCGGCCGCCCGGGGCAGACAGGGACTTGTGTGGCGGCTGGACACGGCAGATGGCAGCTGGGCGGTGAAGGTACCCTTCCACCGGTCCAGTGAGGACGAGGTGCGCTTGGCGACCGCGTTCCAGGAGGCGGCCCACGCCGCCGGCGTCCCGACGCCGCAGGTGCGGCGCACCACCGAGGGACGCGTGTTCGCGACCCTCGAAGGCAGGCAGGTCAGGGCGTATGAGTGGGTCGACTTGCGCGCCCCCGACGCCAGGCTCGATCCCGACCGGGTAGGCGCGGTCGTGGCCGGCATTCACCGCGCGTCGGCCGCTGGCCCCGGCCGGCTGGACCCGTGGTATCACGAACCCATTGGCGCCGATGGCTGGGACCATCTGGTCGAGCAGCTTCGTGAGGCGGGAGCGCCGTTCGCCGGCCAGCTGGCCGATCTGCGCGATGAGCTGGTCGCGCTGGAGTCCTGGATCGAGCCTCCGGAGATGCTTCAGACCTGTCACCGCGACTTGTGGGCCGACAACGTCCTGCCGACCGCGGACGGCGGAGTGTGCGTCATCGACTGGGAGAACAGTGGCCCGGCTGATCCGAACCAGGAACTCGGGTGCGTCCTGTTCGAGTTCGCCCGCACCGACTCGGGCCGGGTCCGCGCGCTGACCGGCGCCTACCGGGAAGCCGGTGGACCGGCGACAGTGAATCGGCGCGGACACTTCTCCATGCTCATCGCGCAGCTCGGGCACATCACCGAGATCGCCGCCACCGACTGGCTCAAGCCCAATCCCCGCTCGCCGGAGCGAGCCGACTCCGCCGCGTGGATCGGTGAGGTTCTCGAGGAACCGCACACCCGCGAGCTGCTCGAAACGATCCTGGCCGCGGCGGATGGGGGCGCGACGCAGCACTAACGGCCAGGGAATCTGAACCGGCCTTCGGCATGCGCACATTCCTGGCCGAACGGGCCTGATCATGGCCGGCATTCCGGCGTGTGCCACCCCTCGCGGGTGATGTGCCCGGCCGCCGCCGGCGATGGAGTGCTTGGGTATCCAGCGAGGCCAGCGGTCGCGCGCGCAACAGACTGGGGAGGGTCCCATGACCGATGAAACTGCCGAAACACCCGTCCTTGACACACTCGCCGACATGACCGCCGCGTCGCTCGGGCACAACACGCTATCCCTGCGGGAGCTGATGCTCGTGCGGTTGGCGGCGCTGATCGCGGTGGACGCTCCGCCTGCCTCCTACCTCCTCAACGCCGAGCCAGCCGCGGACGTCGGGGTCACGGGGGATGATGTGCAGGGAGTAATGATCGGGGTTGCCCCCGTGGTAGGCGCGCCGCGTGTGGTGGCCGCCAGCGGGAACATCATGCGGGCTTTCGGCTTCGCTATCGCCGTGGCCGAGGCCGAGATGGCCGAAGACGCTGACGACGGGACACAGTAGCCAGGTCCTACCCCACCCAAGTCGCCCCGGCACGGCCTGTCACGCCGCGTGATCGCGCTGGCCACCGTGCCGGGAGCGGACGTATCCGCCTACCTGGCCTGCCCGCCGCCTGACGCCGTGCCCGGCTGGCCGGCGGACATCGTAGGGGCGGCGGACTGGTCTGCGAGGAACGCGTGGCCGCCGCCAGCATTGAGGATGAAACCGCCGACCGCGCAGCTGCCCGGCGACGCGCAGGACACCTGGTTCACCCGAGAACCGTGAATAAGGCGCTAAGGCGGACCGCTGCTGGGCAGATACGGCATTCGCCCGACGCGGTGCCCCAGGCCTTACGGCGAGCATCAGTGGTGCGGGATAGAACTTTGCGACTGCGTGTAAGACCAGGAAGGCTGTGACGTGAGCATGGTCACGTATGTGGGCCACGGCGTGGAGATCGAGGACGACGCCGTCCGCCTGCGCCGCCACAAGCTTGAATTCGACGACGATGCTGCTCGCCTCTGCTATCAGAGCAGACCACGGCGGCGGCGCAAGGACCTCCGCCCGGTCAGCGCGGTGTCAGCGGCCCTGGCCCGCTGGCGGTGACGGAGGCGGCCGATGCTAGATACCGGATTCCCCCAGGCCGATGCGGAGAACGACTTTCTGCGGGCCAGGCGACGCCAGTTCCTGGCCACGCTGGCGCACCGCCTGCGCGGCCGGCGCGGCGGCGGCAACCGGCTCATGGTGCTGGATGATGTTGTCGGCCCGCTGGGCTGGCGCGGCCAGCGGCAACTGGGGCTGCAGACGATCCGGCTGAATACCGTCGTCGGCACGGCTGGCCCGCGGCGCGACTTCGACCAGCGCTTCCGGCCTACCTCCAGCCGGGTGCGGTACCGGTGGGAGCGGCTGGCCTTGGCCCAGCGGCGCGGCGAGGCGATCCCGCCGATCGAGGTCTACCGCGTCGGCGGTCTGCACTACGTGACCGACGGCCACCACCGGGTCTCCATTGCCGCTGCGACCCGTCAGTGCCTGATCGACGCCTACGTGACTCAAGTGCTTACCGCGGTCCCGCCGGCTCATGAACCTGCAGTGGCGGCCCGGCCCCGGTGCTGACCGTAAAGACACGGCCGGGTGCCGGATCATCCTCCGGTGCTGGCCAGGGCCTCATCGCCGATCGCGGCCCGGACGCGCAGCCGGGCCTGGTGCAGCCGGCTCTTGAAGGCGGCCTCGCCGACGCCGGCGATCTCGGCGGCCTCCTGCGTGGACAGGCCCTCGACGTCGCGCAGCACGAGCGCGGTCCGCAGCGGCGGCGGCAGATCGGCTAGCGCCCGGCCCAAGGCCCGGCGCAGTTCGCTGTTCTCCGCCTGGCGGGACGGGTCAAGCGCGGCGGGGGCCGGCAACTGGAGTTCGTCGGCTCCGAGGGCGACTCCCGCCGGGCGGCGGGCCCGCTTCTCCAGCGCGCGGTTGGCCTCGTTGACCGCGATCCGATACAGCCAGGTGAAGTAGCTGGACTGGCCCCGGAACCGGGTGATGCCCTGCCAGGCGCGGAACATGACCTCCTGGGCCACGTCCTCGGCCTCGGCGCGGTCACCGAGCAACCGCAGCAGCAGCATGAACAAGCGATCGGCGTACGCGCCAGACAGCCGCTCGAAGGCGGCGACGTCCCCGGCCTGGGCCCGGGCGAGCAGGCTCGCTTCGGTGTCGGCCAGGTCGGGGGCACGCCGCCCGTCCGGCGACCTCACCCCTCTCCGGCCGACCGGACCCGGTCGAAGATCGTCTCGGGTGCCCGGACGCCCACGAGCCCGCCCAGGCCCTGGGCGGCGTAGACGAGGGCGCGCATCGCGCGGATGCCGCGCCCGCAGTCGATGCAGTCCCGCGCGTGGCGGTCGAGGCGCCGCCGCGCGCGGGGACGCAGATCCCCCTCGACGTAGTGGGAGAGATGCTGCTGCGACCATTCGTGGTCATCGGTCCGGCCGGGCACCCGCATCACCTCTCCACTCCCGGCTCAGGGCTGGACTATCGCTAGTCACGGTAGTGGAAGGCCCTGAGCCGGTCCGGCCCAACGGTCAGCCGTCGCCCTGCTCCTGGTTCGCGGTCGCCGGCTCGAACGCCAGCGAGCACGAGTTGATGCAGTACCGCTTACCGGTCGTCTTGGGACCGTCGTTGAACACATGGCCGAGGTGGCCGCCGCAGCGGCGGCACACGACCTCGGTGCGCCGCATGAACAGGCTGTGGTCCGGCCGCAACTCGACCGCCTCGGCGACCGCGGGCTGGTCGAAGCTGGGCCAGCCGGTGCCCGAGTTGAACTTGGCGTCCGAGCTGAACAGCTTGGCGCCACAGCCGGCGCACCGGTAGAAGCCGTCCTCGTGGTTGTGGACGTACTCGCCGGTGAACGGCCGCTCGGTGTGTGCCTGACGCAGCACGTTGTACTGCTGCGTGGTCAGCTCCTGGCGCCACTGCTCGTCCGCCTTGGTGACCTCGCGGGCAGCGACCGCCTCGGTGCTGGTACGGGACTTGCGCATGGATCGGGTTCCTTCCCTCTCGTCCGTCACCCAGTTAGACCCGCGCCGCGCCGAAACGATTTTCTGGTCGCGGCCTCGGTGAGGGACCGGGCGGTGTGCCCGGCGCTGGCGATCGCGTCCTCCGGGGACAGGCCGCACAGGTCGGTGAGGGTGAACAGGGCCTCGGCGCTGACCACGACGGCGAGGTCCCGCTTGAGCTGGGCCAGCGCGGCCACGCCGCCCGGCCCGTCGGCGGCCAGCGGCCGGAGCGCGTAGTCGATGAGCCCGAACCGGTAGCCCGGCCGGATGGCGGCCATGGCCGGGCGGGTGATCGTGGCGGCGATCATGGCGCGCACCGCGCCCTGGTAGGCCAGCACATGACGGAGCAGCACCTCGGTGGCATAGCCGATGCGCTCGACGGGATCGCTGGATCGCGCCACCGGTTCCAGGGCGGTCTCCGGGCTGGGCCATACCCCGGCCAGCGCCGCGTTCAGCAGGGAGGCGAGGTCGGGGAAGTAGCGGTAGGCGGTTGCCTCGGACACCAGCGCCGACTTCGCGACCGCGGGCATCGTCACCTCGCCGCCGCTGCGGATCAGGTCGCGGGCGGCCTGGACGATGGCCCGGCGGGTGCGCTCCTTCTGGTTGACCCGGCCGGTCCCGGCCTGACTGGTCATCACGCCATCATCGCGGCCTGGGGCGGTTGGGTCAAGCTGCCTCTCATGATGAGAGCCAACTTGCACAATGATGGCTGGGCCTCTACGGTTTATGAGAGTCCACTCTCACGATAATTTGATCATTCCAAACGAGGAGCCTTAGATGACCACGACCACACATACCCTCACCCTCCCCGGGCGCGGCAGCGTCGCCGTGACCGCCGACGACCAGGGCGAGGGACGCCCGTTCCTGCTGCTGCACGGCGGCGGCGGGCCGCAGACGGTGGCCGGCTTCGCGGAACTGCTCGCCACGCGCGGGCCTGCCCGCGTCATCACCCCCACCCATCCCGGGTTCGGCGGTACTGCGCGCCCGGACTGGCTGGACACCATGGCCGGGCTCGCCGCGGTCTACCGCGAATTGCTCGAACGGCTCGGCCTGCAGGACGTCACGGTGATCGGCAACTCGATCGGCGGGTGGATCGGCGCGGAACTGGCTCTGCTCGGCAGCGCTCGGATCAGCGGCCTCGTCCTGATCGATGCGGTCGGCATCGAGGTCGCCGGGCACCCGGTCACCGACATCTTCCCGCTGGGCATGGACGAACTGGCGCGGCTGTCCTACCACGACCCGGCCGCCTTCCGTATCGACCCGGCGGCCATGACCGAAGCGCAGCGGGCCGCCATGGCCGCGAACCGCGCCGCCCTGCAAACCTACGGCGGGGCGCGGATGGCCGACCCGGGCCTGCACGGCCGCCTCGCCGCGATCGCGCGTCCGACGCTGGTCATCTGGGGCGAGGCCGACCGGATCGCCGATCCCGGCTACGGGCGTGCCTACGCCGCTGCCATCCCCGGCGCCCGGTTCGAGCTGTTGCCCGGCACCGGGCACCTCCCGCAGCTTGAGATCCCCGAGCAACTCATGCCGGCGGTATGGGATTTCGCCGAGGCGCCCGCCGCCCGCTAGCACCTGCGCTGGCGGATCCGAGCCACGGTGCGCCGGTGAGCTGGGACACGTTCCTTCGCGCCTCGCGCAACCCACTGATCCCGCCGCTCGGCGCCGTACTTGACCAGGCCCTGACCGCGCCGGAGCGTGCCGCGTTCACCGCGGCTGTGCGGCCCCAGGTCGAGTCCGGCCGCGGCCAGGACCGGGTGGTCCTTGCCTTCCTGACCGCGGTGGAGGGCTGAGCCTGCCACGGTCAGCCGATGTGCCGGTGCACGTTGGTGGCCTTGGACGGGCCCGGCTCGGCCTCGGCGATCCACGGCCCGGGTGTCGACGGGTCGATGATGCCATCTTCCAGCCAGGTGTAGCGGCCCGCGAGCACCTGCCGGGCCAGCGCCGAGTCCGGGGCGTCGGTGTTCGACCAGAGCTGAGCGAACAGCTCCTCGGCCCGGTGCCGGGCCTGAGCGCAGAACACCCCGGCCAGTTCGAACGCCACCGAGCCCCGTTCGGTGCCGGTGGTCGCGTCGTACTGCGCCCGGGCACAGGCGGCGCTGATGGCGAACAGTTCGGCGCCGATGTCCACGATCCGGCCGAGGAAGCCCTGCTTGCGTTCCAGCCGGCCCTGCCAGCGGGCCATCCCGTAGAACGTGACCCGGGCGAGTTTCCGGCTCGCCCGCTCCGCGTAGCGCAGGTGCTGCGCCAGCGGGCCGAACTCGCCGTAGGCACCGGGCCGCTGGCCCTGGCCGGTCATCAGCGTGGGCAGCCACTTGGCGTAGAACCCGCCGGCCTGCGCCGCCGCGCGGGCCTTGCGGGAGGCGGGCACCCCCGGCTCGACCAGCTCACCGGCCGCCGACAGGTGCGCGTCCACCGCCTCGCGGGCGATGAACAACCGCATGATCTCCGAGGAACCCTCGAAGATCCGGTTGATCCGCATGTCCCGCATCATCTGCTCGGCAGGCACGCCCCGCTCGCCGCGCGCGGTCAGGGACTCCGCGGTCTCGTAGCCCCGGCCGCCGCGGATCTGCACCAGCTCGTCCACGATCCGTGAGCCCATTTCCGAGCAGTACAGCTTGGCCAGCGCGGCCTCGATGCGGATGTCGTTGCGCTTGTCGTCGGCGAGCTGACTGGCCAGCTCGACCACCGCTTCGAGGCCATAGGTGGTCGCCGCGATGAACGAGATCTTCTTGGCCACCGCCTCGTGCTCGCCGACCGGGCGGCCCCACTGAACCCGCTCCCGCGACCACTCCCTGGCGATCTTCGTCGCGACCTTCCCGGCCGCGACGCAGCTCGCCGGCAGCGACAGCCGGCCGGTGTTCAGCGTGGTCAGGGCGATCTTCAGGCCCTGGCCCTCCTGGCCGATCCGGTTCGTGGCCGGCACCACGACCTCGTGGAACCTGGTCAGCCCGTTCTCCAGGCCGCGCAGGCCCATGAACGCGTTCCGCCGCTCGACGGTGATCCCGGGCGCGTTGCCCTCCACCACGAAGGCGGTGATCCCGCCGCGGTGCCCGTCGCTCTTTTCTTCCCGCCCCCGCGCTCCGCTTGTCCCGCCCCCGCGCTCCGCGCCCGCCCCCGCTCGGCGCCCGCCCCCGCTCTGGGGCACCCGGGCCATCACCACCAGCAGGTCGGCGATCACCCCGTTGGTCGTCCACAGCTTGACCCCGTCCAGCACGTAGTGTGACCCGTCTTCCGACGGTGTCGCCATGGTGCTCAGCCGGGCCGGGTCCGAGCCGACGTCGGGCTCGGTGAGCAGGAAAGCGCTGATCTCGCCGCGCGCGCACCGCGGCAGGTAGCGCTGCTTCTGGTCGTCGGTCCCGAACAGCGCCAGCGGCTGCGGCACGCCGATCGACTGGTGCGCCGACAGCAGCGCCGCGATGGCCGGTGAGACGGAGCCGGCGATGATCAGCGCCCGGTTGTAGTACAGGTTGGTCAGCCCCAGCCCCCCGTACTCCGGCGCGATTTTCATGCCGAACGCCCCGAGCGCGGCCAGCCCCTTCACCACCTCATCCGGGATCCGTGCATCTCGCTCGATGAGCGCTCCGTCCACCGAGGTCTCGCAGAATTCCCGCATCCGGGCGCAGAACTCCTCGCCGCGGCGGACGGCTTCCTCATCCGGCCGGGGATGCGGGTGGATCAGGTCCAGTTGGAAATCACCCAGGTACAACTGCTTGCCGAAGCTGGGCTTCTGCCAGCCGGCCTCCCGGGCTTCCTCGGCGACCTGGCGCGCCTCGCGCTCGCTGACATTCCGGACCTGTCCTGTCTGCTGGGTACTCATCGCTCATCCCGTTTCGTTAGCGGTTCACCCCACAGATACTGCCCTAAACCTACCCGGCGGTAACACCCGAACCGGCAGACGGTCCCTCCGCGCAGCCATCAGCGGTCCAGTGATTGTGCTGGTTGGAAGATGCGAGCGGCTTCGGGGTGCTCTGCTTGCTGCCCTGCACCTGAATCTGCCGGAATCCGGCCTGCGTGAAGTTGTTCTTCGGCACGGGCATGGGCTGAACCGTCCAGCTCGTCCCATCCCAGTGCTCGGCTGCAAGCCTTCGCCCCGGGCTACCCCGGCCTGAAATCACCGTGAACTCGCCCGGTCCTGGCCCGGCCCAGGGCCGGGCGGGACGCAGGGCGCTTCCGGGCGGGCGGAAATAGGGTCACCGGGGCAGGCGGCCGGCCCCGCCGGATCGTAACGCAGCCAAATAAGACAGGCCGTCTGGCGAAACCCGAACGACTCTCAGGAGGAGGAGGAGGTAGTGGGGGCCGAATCCTTGACTTCACCGTCGGCGCTCGCCTGCGCCTCGCCGGCGGCGGGCGCAGCCTCCGCGCCGTTCATCGCGGCGCGAGCCTTGCGGCTGCGGGCCACGGCGGCGACCGCGGTGGCGGCGGCCGCCAGCAGGATCGAGATGGCGGCTGCCCCCTTGCGCCAGCCGCGGTGCGGCGGCTCGCCCGGGTTCAGCTTTTCCGCGGACGAGTGCAGCGCAGCGGCGACCTTGGGGGCCACGCTGTCCTGCAGCACCTGCCCGCTGCGCTCTACCTGCGGCGCTGCCCAGGCCCGGGCCTTGTACACGCCGCGGCCGGCGGCTTCCTTGGCGTCGCTGGCCAGCGGCTTCACCTGAGCGGCAATCGGCTTCGCGGCCTCCGCTGCCTGTTGCGCGTACTGCCTGATCTGGCTGGCGACCGTCGCGCTAGCGTTGCCGTTTGTATTCATGCGGGACATGCGCACCTCCCAGGGTGTACGTACGGTTCCACCCTGCCCGTAAAGCACCGGATCAATCATCGGCGGCGCCGAGGCGGCGGGCGACCTCGCCGAGACCATCCGCCATGGCGGCGAGCTGCTGTCCGGTCAGCACGTCGATGAGCAAGGCGCGGACCGCCGCGACGTGGCCGGGCGCCGCCTGCGCCAGCCGCTGGCGCCCCGCGTCGGTCAGGACCGCGAAGACGCCGCGCACGTCCGCGGGGGAGGAGGCGCGGCGCACCAGCCCGGCCTTCTCCAGTTGCGTGATCTGGTAGGTCAGGCCGCTCTTGGAGGTGTAGCGGGCGTCGGCCAGATCGGTCATCCGCAGTTCACCGCCCGGGGCGGCGGCCAGCCGGACCAGGATCTCGTACTGCTGGTGGGACAGGCCCGCCTCTTCCTTGAGTTGCTGGTCAAGGCGTCGGTCCAGCAGCGCCGCGGCCGCCAGGAACGCCTGCCAGGCCCGCATCTCCTCTGCGCTCAGCCACCTCGGCTCGGCCATGCGCCCATGGTAGGGACCGCGCCGGCCGTGCCCGGCGTGCGGCCCGCGGGCGCGCCGTGGTGGCGGCGTGGTGCAGGATTTGGCCATGCTGATCGTTCACGTTCATGTCCGGGTCCGGCCGGGGCGGGCCGCGGACTTCCTGGCCGCGACGCTGGCCAACGCCCGGGCATCCTTGGGTGAGCCCGGTGTGCTGCGGTTCGACGTGATCCAGGACAACGACGACCCCGACCATGTGGTCCTGGTGGAGGTCTACCGGGACGCCGAAGCGGCGGCGGCGCACAAGCAAGAGCCCCACTACGCGACCTGGCGGGACACGGTGGCCGAGATGATGGCCGAGCCGCGGGCATCGGCAAGGTTCTCCGCGATCTTCCCGGCCTGGCCGCGAAGACTGGGCGGTCGGCGTCGGGCCCGGGTAGGCGGAACGGGCATGGAGGCGTTCGAGTTCGCCACCGCGGGCCGCGTGCTGGCCGGTGTCGGCCGTTCGGCCGAACTGCCCGCGCTCCTGGCCGGATACGGAGCCCGGGTGCTGGTCTGCACCGGCGCCAGCCCGGGCCGGCACGCGGAGCTGATCGCCGGGCTGGGGTTGCCCGCCGAGGTGTTCCCGGTGGCCGGTGAACCCACGGTGGACCTCGCCCGGGCGGCGGTGGCCGCGGCCCGCGAGCACGGCGCGGACGTGGTCGCGGCGATCGGCGGCGGCAGCGTGATCGACACCGGCAAGGCCGTCGCCATGCTGCTCGGCAATGGCGGCGACCCGCTGGACTACCTAGAGGTCATCGGGGCAGGCCGGGCGATCACGCGCCCGTCGGTACCGTGCGTGGCGGTGCCCACAACCGCCGGGACCGGCGCCGAGGTGACCGCGAACGCCGTGCTGGCCTCCCCGGCGCACCGGGTCAAGGCGAGCCTGCGCGGCGTCCCCATGATTCCCCGGGCCGCGCTCGTCGATCCGCAGCTCACCCTGTCCTGCCCGCCGGCGGTCACCGCGGCCAGCGGCATGGACGCGCTGACCCAGTGCCTGGAGCCATTCGTCAGCCCTATGGCCAACCCGCTGACCGACGCGGTCGCCCGGGAAGGGATTCCGCCGGGCGGCGGCCGGGCTGCGCCGGGCCTACGCCGACGGCAGCGACCTTGGTGCCCGCGCCGACATGTCGGTGGCCAGCCTGGCGGGCGGGATGGCCCTGGCCAACGCGAAGCTGGGCGCGGTCCACGGGCTGGCCGGGGTGATCGGCGGCACCGTCGCCATTCCGCACGGCGTGGCCTGTGCCGCGTTGCTGGCCCCGGTCATCGATGCGAACGTGGCTGCGCTGCGGGCCGGACCGACGGGCCACCCGGCCCTGGCCCGGTACGCCGAGGCCGCGGCCCTGCTGACCGGGGACCCGGACGCGGCGATCGAGGACGGCATCGCCTGGGTCCGGCAGACGCTGGCGCTGCTGGCCATACCCGGGCTCGGCACGTTCGGCCTGGCACCGGCGCAGGGCAGTGACATCGCCACCCAGGCCCAACGGTCCAGCAGCATGCGAGGCAACCCGGTCGTCCTGAGCGAGGGCGACCTGCGCGCCATCATCGCTGGCGCGGCCTGAGCGGCCGGGCTCACGGCTCGCCGGGCCAGCCCTGAGCGCTGCTGAGCTGGGGTAGCTAGCCGGTGCTGGTCGGCGCCGCCCAGCGGAGGGTGAACTGGTCGAGCGTGTAGCCGAACGCGTTGACCGTCGGCTGGATGAAATTGTCGCGGATCGTCTGTGTCGCCTGAGCCTCCGCCGTCCGGACCAGCGGGCCGGTCACCTGTGCCGCGTGTGTGGCCTTGTAGAAGGCGATGTACTGCGCCTGGGAGTAGAGCACCGCTTCGGCGAACTGGGGTTTCAGGACCAGCCCGCAGCCGAGACCCGGGTACGTCCAGCTGTGTTGCGTGTCGATCGGCCGCGACGGGATGTTGTCGATCGTGATGTCGTGCGCAGACTGCGGAAGCTGCGGCCTGGGCAGCACCATGCTGACCGCGATATGACCGGGCTTGCCCTGCGCGGGACGACTGATCATGCGCAGCTGGTAGTGGCCCGCCGACGGCGCCCACCATGCCGGGCCGGGGTTCAGGTTCACGGTTGCGGCGGCGTGTCCCACCGCGTAGAACGTGCTGGCGTACCAGCACGGCCAAGGGCCGATGTTCTTGGACACCTTGTGCGTGAAGTAGAAGTTGAAGCTCACCTGGCCGAGCGCCGGCTTGGAGATTCCCTCGATCTTCTGCAGCACCCACGGCCCGAGGTTGGTGTTGGTCGTGGTGCCCGCGCTGATGGTCTGCCAGGGCCAGGCGAAATTGACGTGCGGCAGGTGCACGTTGACGCCGACCAGGTGGAGGGCGGTGGACAGCACCATGAGGACCACGGCCGCGATCGCCCGGCGGAAGATCAGGCCAATGACCAGGAGCACCGCGCCCCACGTGACCAGCCGCGGGATGCGGCGCCGGAGCGGCGGCGGCGATCCCGATGGCACGAATGCACCCGGCGGCCCCGCGGCCGGCGGCCCCGCGGCGGGCCCGGCCGGGGCCGGTGGCAGCGTTACCGTCTGGGCCGGCGGTTGTGGGCCATACCCCGGTGGATATGGTGCGGTCTCCGTCCCGCCGCCAGCGGTGGCGCGCGCATACCCAGCTCCGTACCAGGCCGCATCATGCCGCCCCGGCCGATCCGCCGTGAGCATGCCCAGCAGGAACATCAGGATGCGAACCACGATCCACCTTCTCCCTTCGGTCGGCGCGGGCGCCTAGGCAGTAGCCGGGTAGTTGAGGCTGAGCACCGCCGGAACGGCCCCGAACGGCCTGTGGAACCTGGTCCCCGGCTTGTCCGGTGCCTGCGGGTCGTCGATGTTCGGCCAGCGCATGTGCATATGGCGTGTCGTGAGACCGGCGACCGAGTACGGGAACTCCATCGCGGACGTGTGGTGCTCTTTCAGCAGGCCGCCCCACCGGAAGGCGGCGAACACATTGGCTAGCTCGCGCACCGACAGCGGGTAGCTCCGGGTCAGGTCGATCTCGTAGACCGACCCGGCGAGTTCTACGAGGTCGTACGAGCACCGCTCCAGGGCCGCCGACCGGGTCCGGTAGCTAGTGCCGTCCGGGTTGACCGCGCCGAGCTTTTCGCCGTAGACGGGTGAGAGACCGTGCTTGGCCCGGCACTGCATCCAGTCGCAGGCGGCCAGTAGCTCCCACGGAATCCCGCTGAGGCTGGCTACATCGACATACAGCGACTCGCCCCGGATCAGCGGCACTTTGGCCGAGGTGAGGAACGCCTTCCCGACCGCTGGTGGGAGGTGGTGACCATAGCGGGCCGCCGTGAGGTTCGCGCTGCTGGCCTGTGCCGTGTCGGGCATGGCCGCTCCAAACGTGGTGCCCGCCGCGCTGGCCGGCGGCGATGGCGGTGCCGAGGCGGGAGCGCCGGGCGCAGGGCTGGGCCGAGCCGCCGGCGTGCTTGCCGAGGAAGGCGTGGGAGCCGGCCCCGCACGGTCAGCGGAGCGAGGCGCAGCCACCCGTCTACTGCGGGCGGCCGCACCGGGCGCCGAACCAGGCGCGTGCGAGGCGGGTCGCGCCGCGCGAACGGAAGCGGACGGAGCAGGCGAGCCGGGCGCCGAACCGGGCGCGTGCGGGGCCTGTCGCGCCGTGCGAACTGAAGCGGACGGAGCAGGCGAGGCGGGCGCTGGCGCTGGCGCTGATGCCGGGCCGAGGTGAACGCCAGCGGGCGCCGAACCGTGTCCAGGCACGGTTGGCCGCTGGCCGCCCGTCCCGAGGCGGCGGGCGTGCGTCGGCGGGAGGTCGCTTCCGTGGGCGGCGCCCGAGGCCGGTGAGCGGTCCGGCGCCTCGCCGGAGCCGGTCCGCGCCGCGCCCGAGCCATGCCGCGCGCCGGTGGGGTGCCCGCGGTGCCCGGCGGTATCGGAGACCTGGCCGGGCAACCCGGGGATCCAGGCGCCGCCGGGAGAGACGGTGTCAGCGCCGTGCGCCGAACGGCCGGCCGGCGTCGTAGCCGTGGGCTGGAGGCCGGGAATAGCTATGTCGCCCAGGCCCGCCACCGTGTCCGTGGATGGCCCTGCTGCCGTGCCCGTGGATGGCCCTGCTGCCGTGCCTGTGGATGGCTGTGCTGCCGTACTCGTGGATGGCGGTGCCGCCGCGCCCGTAGATGGCGCTCCTGCTGCGCCCGTGGATGGCCCCGCTGCGGCCGCGGATGACCCGTTGGCCGTCGGCCAGGGGAGGCCGCTGGGCAAGCCCGGAATCATCGCAACACCCGGAGCAGCGGCCTCGCGTATTGGTGCGGGATGTGCGCGGCCAGCGTCTCCGGCCGGCGGGCCAGCCGGAGGCCGGATCGCCGGCGGCGCTGGCGCGGCGGGCGGGCTGCCTTGGTAGCCGCCGGCCGGTCGGGCCGTGGCGACGGGCTGGGTCGGGCCGGTCCGGCGTGCGCCCGCCGGCGGATGGGCCGGACGCATGCGCCGAGCGATCTGTGTCCGATGCGAAGGATGTGCCTTCGGTGATCCGGCCGTCTGCGGCAGGCCCGGGATATCGGCCTCGCCTGGCCCATGGGGAGGGACGCTTTCAGCGGCGGGCTGTCCCGCCGGCAGCCCGACCTGACTGGTGCCCGGCCCTGCGGGATCCGGCGCGGCGCCTGGAGCTGGCGAGCCAGAGTGCTGGACCGCGCGGGCGCTTTGTGCGTGGTGGCCGGACCCGCGGCTGCTAACGGGGCGCTGGGCCGGTGCCGGCGGTCCACCTTGGCCAGCCACGGATACCTGCGCGGAGCCCGGGGTGCGCCCCGGGAGCGCAACGGGCGTGGACTGCGCAGCCGCCGCTGCGCCGGGAGTCTGCCCCGCGTTCGGCGCCGCACCAGGCGTTGCCGGGCGGATGGCGTGCGAGACAGGAGCCAGTTCCGGGCCGCGCGGCTGCTGGCCACCAGCCGTCGTGGGCGCGTTGTCTGAGCTGCGCGTCATGGCCTGGCGTGAAGTGCCCTGTGCTGGGTTCGCCCGCGTGGTTCGGCGAAGCGGCTGCGCGGCGGCCGTCGTTCCTGCGCTTGGCGCGGAGTTGAGCGTACCGAGCGGCTGGGGATCGGGCGTCGCCACAGTGGCAGGCGTGGTGCCGGTTTCGCCAAGCGGCTGGGGGGCCGACGTGGGGCCGGTGGTGGGCGCGGTGGCGGGCGTGCGCACGGGGCGGGGCGCGGGTGCGGCCTGGGCCGTAGGGGCCGGGCTAGGTGTGCGCCCTGGCGCCGGGTTCGGTATGGGATCCGGCGGGCGGGCCGGCCGTGCCGTGTGGTCGGGACGCGGCGGGCGGGCCGGGTACGAGCGGTGCTGCGCCGGCCGCGAGGGCTGGATCTGCGGCGCGGGCCCGGCCGGGTTGTCGTGTGCCGGATTCGCATGACCAGTTATGCCCGGGATCGCCGCCGCGCCCGTAGCGGTCCGCGACCTGCCGTGGGTTTGGCCGGCGGCATCGAAGCGGTAGAGGTCATACTGCTGCATCAGGCCGACCAGTTTGGCACCGTAGCTGGGGTCGGTCGCATAGATGCCCGTCAGCGCGGCGGCGAACGCGTTGGGCTGGTGCTTGTTGGCCATCGCGTTCGTGAAGTAGTCGCTTCTGGCGAGTAGCTTGGCGTGCGCCTCGATGCTCTGCGCGATGTTGTAGTACATCCGGAACGGAGCGGTGGAGTTGACCAGTTGCCCGCCGATGAACTCCTGAGTCGGCTGGAGATCGCTGCCTGCTGGGCCGCTGCCCTTGATGCCGAACAGGTTGTGATCCTGTGTGGCCAAGATGCTCTGGCCCCAGCCAGACTCGTCGATAGCCTGCGCGATCGTGACCGACGCCGGGACGCCGTACCTACTCTGGGTCGCCATCGCACCGGGCGCGACCTGCTCGATGAATGCGCGCTCTGCCGCGGAGCCCGGCATAGCTGGCGGGGCCGGTGCGGCGTGCTGGTGCCTCTGATACGGCGCCAGCCCGCGTGGCGCCGCAACCGCGCGATGCACCCGCTTGAGCACCCCGGGGATCTGCGCCTGGCCGGCCCGGGCCTTGGGGGTGGCCGCCGGCGGTTGCAGGCTCGTGCCCGGGATGTCGGCGCGGCCAGACTTCCGGCCGTGGATCAGATGTGGCACCTGGCTGGCGCGTTCCGGCCCGTTGTGCCCGCGCGGGTGGTCCGCCTTCTGCGGCTGCGGGACCACCCGCGCGGTGTTTTGCGTCCGTGCTCGCGCCCGAGCGTGCGGCGATGCTGCGGCTTCCGGGCTCGTTTCGGCGCCGGACTCGGCCAGGGCCCGCGACAGCGGCAGGTTGCGCGTCGCTACGGCCCACGGCGCCGGGATTGCCCGCGGCGCCAGCACCGGCTGCGACGTAGTAGCGGCCGCGGCGCGCGGCGTCGCCGGCCCAGGCGCCTGGCGCGCGGCTTGTTTGGCACGCGACTTGGGCCCCGCCTGCGCGCTCGGAACCTGCGGTGCCAGCCCGTCGTCCACGCCGGGCGCAGCGACCTGGCCGCCGGACTGCGCAGCACCAGCGGGCCCGAGACCGTTGTCCACAAAGCCGACGACGCCCTGGCCGCTCAGCGGACCGGGATACTCGTGGGCGTTCACCGAGAAGTTCGGCAGGGAATCCCCGCCGATGGTGTGCAGCACACCACCGGCGTACTTGGTCACGACCTCAACATGACCGTCGAAGAGCACCCAATCGCCGGGCTGCGGCTCATAGCCATCGCCAAGCGCGTGCCACCGTTGGTGGTGCTGGGCGTCCTGCAGCACCGACGTAACCTCGGGCGATGCCGGGTTCGGTCCGACCCGGGCATCCACCCAGTCGTGCAGCGGCCACGGGTAGCTCGTGCCGCCCGTTACCCAGCTTTGCTGGCCCACCAGGTGGGACCCCAGCTCCAGGGTCAGGCTCGCGAACGCCGCGCAGGAGGGGCCGTGGTCGGCGCCATCCAGGCTGTCGTGCTGCCAGATGATCGCCTCCATCTCGGCCGGGGTCTTCCGCTCGGCCAGGCCCAGGTAGTGGCGGGCAACGTGGACGATCGCGGACCGGAGCATGGCGTCGTCGCTGGGCGCAGCCTGCGCCGACTTCTCCAGCGCCATCAGCGCAAACGGCAGCGTGGCCGGCGACGTCAGGTCAGCCGGTGACCCGGGGACGAAGGAGAGCCCGGTGACGACGCCGCCCGCGCCGAGGCTGACCAGCGCGGTCGCCTGCTGCCACCGGGGCTTGGGCGCGGGACGCAACTGGTGCACCTCCTAGCGGATGATCTCTGGCTTGGGTCGGGGAAGCCCGGAGCCGTCCGTTATCCGGACAACGTCGAAGCGTTCAGGGACCTGAGGATGGCGAGGACGCGCGGGTCACCGGGGTCGCGCGCGTGCTGAAAGAGGACCGCGGCCTTCTGCGCCGCACGTGGCGGTGCGCCGACCATCCACTTCTGGAAGACGTCCGCGACGAGATATCCCTGTCCGGCCTGGCTGGTGATCGGCTTGGCGCACAGGGCGGGGTAGCCGTCGCGCGACGTGACCGCGCGAGAACCGGTGTACCGGGCGCAGTTCGCTGGCACGCTTTCCAGGCCCGCCTGGACGACCGGCTTGCCGTTCGCGGCGGTAAGGGTGGCCCCGCCGATGATGTTGTTGATCGCCCGGGCGGCGACTTGGAGGCTGTCGATCGGATTGGCGGGGTTATAGGGGTGGTGCAGGTTCAGCGACCACGCCACCTGACCGCCCTGAGACGGGCGGATCGGCTCCAGACCCTGCCGCCCGGTCTTGATTGATGCGAAGTCGGGATTATTGCCGCTGGTCATCAGCGAGAAGACCCACAGGATCTGACGGGTGGCCCTGGCACAGGCGAAGTTGACCTGGCTCGGCTCGGACCGCACGTCCGGGTTCTGGCAGGCCGTCGCGATCTCGCGCTCGACCTTGGCGACGCTGGCGGGCCAGGCCGGCCCGGCCGAGACACGGCGAGCACCAGGATGGTGATGAGCGCCGCGGCGATGGCGATCGCGAGGCCAGTCAGGACGATGTTCCGGCCCCGATGGCTGCGCTTGGGTGGCTGCCGGCCGTGGTCGATGAGCCGCGCGGTGCGCTCGTCGGGCATGTAGGCCGGGCTGGGTGCATCGGGCTCAGCGTCGCCCTGTGCTGGAGTCAGATCGACCGGCGCGCGCCCGTCGGCACCGCGGCCCGCCTCGTCGAGGGCGACGTCGCCCGGCGCCCGTGCCACATCGATTACCGCGCGACCGTCGCTGTTGGGCCCCACCGCATCCTCGGTATCCTCGGTGGTCCAGTTGAACGTCTCCTGCTGGCCGTCCACGATCACGTCGGTACCAGACGCCGCCTGCTCCATCTCCTGCTCCAGCGACTCGTGCGCGTCCCAGAGCTGACGTTCGAACTCGGCGGCCTTCCGCTTCAACTCGGCGAGCTGCTGGCTGCCGACGCGCAGGATGTGGTCGGGGTAGGTGCTCACAATCTCACCTCCGGCGTGCTGCCGGTGCCTGGCGTGCACAGTCTGGTCGCGACCGCGACGGGACCCGCTGTCTGCGGTGGCTGACCGTCAGGCCCACAGCACAGAGCGCCCTGCTGCCCGGCGGAGCTGGCGCCCCGCCCGCGCCCCTGGTTGCCCGGATAGCCAGCCGCGCGTAGGGATTGACGGTGCGGCGCGTCATGGCGCAGGATCCCGTCAGCCCATGCGGCGCCGGTGCCAGACCATGACGTGGCAGGCGACACGCTGCTTGGACCAGATACGGCTGACCGGATCCCCGTCGGCGGCATGACCTGAACCATGCCTCTAATTAGAACATAAGTACGAGCTATGGCGCTAGCGGTGATTTACTTCGAATGTCAGTTCGAACACCTTCCACTGTACGGAGTAAGTCGGACAGAGCCGGTGCCCTCCGGCGGCCATCTGCGCCTGGTCTCGCCAACCTGGCCCGGCCAGGCCCCGCTGTGGGCGGTTGCTGGTCAGCGCCGAGGCTGTGTACCGGCGGCCATGTGCTGTATCACTAGGCGCAGCCGGGGACTAGGCGCGGCAGGGGGCGAGCGCGCGGAGGAAGACGACGGCGGGCCGGAATGGCTCCATCTCATCGCCGACCGCCTGCTCTGCGCGGAGGGCGAACGCTTGTGCGTGGTGCGGTCCAATAATATCGAGCCAGGCGGCGAAGACCGGGTGACTCAGCCGGTAGCGGACGAGCGGTCCGGCCTGGCTGACGCCGACGTCGACCTCCCGCTCCTCGGCGTATACCGCGGTAAGGCCCACCGCGCGGGCAGCGCCGGCCATGGCCGCGGCGGTGCCCAGGATGGGCGCCGCGGCCGTTTTGAGCTCGCGGTACCAGTCAGGGACCTGCCATCCGGCGGCCAAGGCGGCCGCGTCGATCCGGTCCCGGGCGTCGCTGTGGCTGTCATTGCCGAACACGGCCGCGAGGACGGCACCGGCCGGCCTGGTCACGCGGGCGAGTTCGGCCAGGCCGGCGGCCGGCTCGGTGAGGTGGTTCAGCACGAACGCCGCAACCGCATCGTCCACAGAGCCGGTGCCCAGCGGCAAGGCGCGGATGTCCGCCACGGCGCATGGCGGCCGGGACGCTGCGTGCCAGGCCAGCATGCCGGCCGACAGGTCCACGGCCAGCGTCCGCGCCTGTCGGCGGCGCAGCGCGGCGCTGGCGGCACCCGTGCCAGCGCCGGCGTCGAGTACGGTTCGGCCGGTCAGCGGGTGCGGGCTCGACGCGACCAGTTCGGCTGCGATCGGTCCGTACACGAGTTCCGCGCCGCGCGCCCACCGTTCGCCGGACCAGGCGTAGTGATCGATGGGCACCGGGTCACCGGCCAACGCGGATTCCGCAGCGGGCGACCGCCCCAGCGATCCTGTCCTCCCACCAGACCAGCTCGCCCGCGTCGCCGAGCGCCTTCTCCCAGCCAAAGGCCGCCATGATGCCGATCATGCACAGGTCAAGCTGGCGCTCCCACCACGGCGCGGTCCTGATGCCGCTGGCCTCAAGCGCTGTCCGGTACCGGTCGATCGCCGCTTCCTTCGGTTCGGGCAGCCGGGCCCGGTTGAGGGCGAGGTACCAGCACAGGTCCCAGCAGGCCGGCCCGAGCCCGGGTAGGCCCAGTCGAGCAGTATCGTGCGGCCATCCGGATGGCTGCCGAGGTTGCCCATCTTCCAGTCGCCGTGCAGGAAGGTGCACGGCGTGTCGGCGATCGGGCCGCTGATCACCTCGGGCCGCTCGTGCACCAGCCGCGCGATGTCCCAGAGCAGCGCCGAGCGTTCTGGCAGGCGCTGCCAGCCTGCCGCCGCGGCGGCAATCGGCCCCGGCACGTCGTCCGCGGCGAGTTCCCCGGCGATGTTGTCCGGGGCGAAGAACCTCGCCCGCTGCGCCATCGTGGTCAGCCCGATGTCGTCGTGCCAGCCCCAGAACGCCGCCGACAGCTCGGCCATGTGTGCGAGGAACGCCTCGTGCTGGGCCTGCGGCACTGGTGCGTCGCCGGAGGGCACCAGGCACGGTCCGATATCGCGCATGAGCACGGACAGGACGGCCTGGTCGCCGGTGCCGGCCACCTCCATGGCCACGACTGTGTGGTCGATGCACTCCGGGGCCTTGTCCATGATCCCGGCCCGCCACACCAGGTAGGGACGGTGCACGTGATCCCCGGTGACCCGCATGATCCAGTCGGTCGCCGGGCTGAGCCGCTTGAGGAAGTAGGACAGCCCATCGGCCGTCACCCGCTCGTAGTCGGCGCCGGCCCGGGCATCGCTGGGACGGACGCCCTCGACCGATGTCGCCCGGGCCAGGACTCCGGTCACGGGGCCGGCGATCATGGCGGTCAGCCGTGCCGGCCGAGCATGGCCAGGAACCGGTCCTGGGCAGTCGCGCCAGCCGGGGTAGGCAGTTCCGCGCCGAGCGCGCCCGCGCCGCGGAACGCCGCTAGCTGCGGCTCGATGACCTCGCGGCACGCCTTCATCAGGGCCGGATCCAGCTCGGCATCCTGACCGGTGGCCACCGCCAGGTCCCAGCCGTGGACGAACACGTCGAGGAACCGGTGACCTGCGTAGACCGAGCCCGGCACCGGTCCATAGGACACCGCGCATGGCGCGTCCATGGCACCGGGCTTGCGGAACACCGCGGCGGCGTCGTCCGCCGACGCGGTGTAGGCACCGGCCGGGTCGGTGCCCAGCAGGTCGCCGTCGAGGCGATCCCCGACGCCACCGATGGTTCCCCCGGCCGCCAGTTCGGCGGCCCAGAGGTTGCCCGCGACCAGGTGGTTGAGAAGCGCGCGCACGTCCCAGCCGTCGCAAGGGGTGGCCGACCGCCACCGATCGGCGGGGATACCGGCAACGACGCGGCCGGTCTGGTCGAGTGCTTGTGCGTGTAGTTCGGCGATGTCAGGCATGGCGCCCCCCACGGCAGATCGCTGACGCGATATCCTACCTACTGATAGGTCAGATCCTTACCTACTAATAGGTAAGGAGTCAAGGTCCCGCGGGTCAAGCTCTGGAAGGCTTCGCCCAAGCCGTGCTCTTGGAGATGCGGTGCCTGGAGCAGTGAAGGCGGGCGGATCGGTCCGAGTCGGAGGAGCGGCGTGAGCGTAGCGAGAGGCGGAGGCGGCGAGCGCACCGGGAGCAGCGGGAGCACTGGGAACAGCGGGAGCACTGGGCGGAGCGGGAACGCCGGGCGTAGTGCGGCGCAGGCGCCGACCGCGTCGCGGGTGCTTGATGCGGCGGAGCGCCTGGTCCAGGTGCGCGGTTTCAACGGATTCAGCTATGCCGACATCGCCGCCGAACTGCAGATCACCAAGGCCTCGCTGCACTACCACTTCGCGACCAAGGCCGATCTGGGGGAGGCCCTGATCGCCCGCTACGCCACCCGGTTCTACGCCGCGCTCGACGCCGCGGACAGCGACGGGACCAGTGCACCAGCCAAGCTCGGCGCCTACGCCTCGCTGTATGCGGACGTGCTCAGCCAGCAGCGGATGTGCCTGTGCGGGATGCTGGCGGCCGAGTACCCGACGCTGCCCGGCCCGATGCAGTCCGCCGTGCTGGAGTTCTTCGACCATAACGAGGCCTGGCTGCAAGCGGTCCTGGAGCAGGGGCGAAAGGAAGGCAGCCTGGAGTTCACCGGCGCGGCCCGCGACAACGCGCGGATGATCATCAGCGGGCTGGAGGGGGCCATGCTGGTCACCCGGCCCTACGGCGACGCCGGGCGGTTCCAGGTCGCCGCGGACAGCCTCCTGGCCAGCCTCACCGCCCCGGCCCGCCAGCCCAGCCCGGCCGGTCAACCCGCTCCAGGCGCTCAGCCCGCTCCAAGCGCTCAGGCCGCCCAGGCCGGCTCAGCCCGGCCCGGCCGCTCAGCCCGCCCCGGCCGCTCAGGCCTGCCCAGCCGGTCAGGCCGCCCCAGGCGCTCAGCCCCCCGGCCGGCCAGCCCACCTCGTCGGGCGGCTAGGAAACGCCTCGGGCGCCCGTTCGCACTCGATGAGTCATCGGTGCCGGCGGCGTCGTACTGTCTATGAGCATGGCTGAACCTGTGAGCGAAATCGATCTTGGGCCGGCCGCGCGCAGGCTGGCGGACCTGGTGGCCAACATCGCGGACGAGGACCTGGCACGGCCGACGCCCTGCCCGGCGTACGCGCTCGGTGACCTGATCGAGCATGTCGGCGGCCTGGCCATCGCCTTCACGGCCGCCGCCCGCAAGGAGCTCGACGCGCGGACCGGCCAGCCACCGGCGGGTGACGCCGCCCGGCTGCCCGCGGACTGGCGGGAGCTCATCCCCCGGGACCTCAGAGCCCTGGGGCTGGCCTGGCAGGACCCCGCCGCCTGGCTGGGGATGACCAGGATCGCCGGCACGGACACCCCGGCGGAGACGGTCGGCCTGGTCCTCGCCGACGAGCTGGCGGTGCACGGCTGGGACGTGGCCCGCGCGTCTAAGCAGCCCTACACGTGCGAGCCCGACGTGCTGGAGGCTGCACGTCAGTTCCTGGAGATGTTCGCCAGCCCGGATGCGCCGAGCGGCCCGGAGGTGCCGTTTGGCCCGGCGACGGTGCTGCTACCGGAGGCACCGCTGCTGGACCGGGTGGTCGCGCTCGCCGGACGCGACCCGGGCTGGTCCCCCGCCTGACCGCCGGGCTATCCGGCCTGATCCCGCCGTCTCGCTCGAGCCCTCATCGGTGCCTTTTCACTCGAAACGCACGCCCATACCGGGCAAACCGGACGCCAAACCGGCCGTTTCGCGTGATATCACGCGAAACGGCAGGGGTCGCGGGACCGACCGCGAGGGCGCGCCGACCGGAAACGCGAGGGGGCGCCGACCGGAGACGCGAGGGGGCGCCGACCGGAGACGCGAGGGCGCCGACCGGAGACGCGAGGCGCCGACCGGAGACGCGAGGGGGCGCCGACCGGAGACGCGAGGGGGCGCGGCGGGCGCCTGCCCGCCGCGCCCTGCGCCATGTGCGGCGCGCAGTCACGCACGACATGTCGTGACAGCCCGGCTGGAGATAGTTGCGCTTTTCGCAGGTGAATCCTCGAAGTCAGCCGGCCCCGGCCTGGCTCCGGCCCGGCCCGCGGGCGGCGTTCGCGTAGATGGCGTCGTGGACGTACTGCGAGAACCCTGGCTCGATGTCGTCGTAGCGCGGCGGTGAACCGGGGGTCAGACACGTAGATGTCGGCCAGGCCGCGGTGCATGTCGTAGTCGCAGTCGTAGAACCATCGCGAGATGTGCTGGCGGTGCGCCTCGGCCAGGTCCACCGCCACCTGCCCGGTGGCGGGCTCGCCGGACCGGATGGCCTCGGCGAACCCGTTGATGCTGGCGTCGGCCTCGCCCTTGATGGCGATCCAGTCGTCCTTGGTGTAGGCGGCGCTGCGCCGCTGTGACTCCTGCCAGGCGTCCGTGTCGCCCCAGCGCTGCCTGGCCTCCTCGGTGGCCTCGCCGAGCTTGTCGGTGCCGAATATCTCGAACTGCTCCTCGGGGGTGAGCGAGATGCCCATGGCCCGTGCCTCCACTTCCTTCTCGATCGCGCGCAGCAGCGCCTCGTCGCGGGCGCGCCGCTCGCGCAGAGGCCGGTGCTGCCTGCGCAGGTGGTCGTCGGTTCCGGTGGCCGCGTCGGCGAGGATCTCCGCGATCTGGTCCAGGCCGAACTCCAGTTCCCGGTAGAACAGGACCCGGCGCAGCCGGTCCAGGTCGGACTCGGAGTACAGGCGGTAGCCGCCCGCGCTGCGCGCGCTCGGCGTCAGCAGCCCGATGCCGTCGTAGTGGTGCAGCGTCCGCACCGAGATGCGGGCCAGGCGGGCCACCTCGCCAACCGTGTAACCGTCCACGGGTCCACTGTGCAGCCTGACGCTACGTGAGGGTCAAATACGTGACGCGCCGCCGCCGGGGCGCCCGTTACGCCGCGCCGGCCAGCCAGCCGATGAGGTTCGGCCACAGGGCCCGGTAGCCGGGCCAGTCCAGGAACTCCGGTGGCGCCCAGTGCGGGGCGCAGTCGGAGGTGAACACCGCGCTCCGGCCGGCGTAGTGCGAGCCGCACACGAGCACCGGGTCGTCGCCGCAGCGCACCACCACCTCGGCGGCCGGCCGGGCGGTCACCTGGTTGAAGCCGAGCAGGGCCGGCCACGGCCCGGGAACGCCGCGCAGCACCGGGTGGCCGGGCAGCACGACGTCCGGGACCACCCCCTCGGGATGCTCGGCCCGGTCATCCACGGCACTGATCAGCACCGGCAGCGCCGCCTCGACCGGTGTGCCGTGGTACCGCGCCTTGCCCTCGATCCCCGCGAACGACAGATAGCCCCCGATCATCAGCAGCCCGCCACCAGCGCGGACGTACTCTTCCACGGCGTGGAGCCGGTTGGGGGCGCGGCGGGACTGCTCGAAGGTCTGCGGCGCGAGTAGCAGGCTGTTGGCGCCGATGTCGCTCAGGATCACCGCGTCGTAGCCGTCGAGGTCGCCGGCGGTCGCCGGGAACTGCCCGGGCACCAGGTGTCCCGGCAGGTAGTCGACCTGCACGTCCGCACCCGCGAGTGCGGCGCGCAACTGGCCGGCGCCTTCGACGTAGGAACTTGTGCTGAACGAATCGACCCCCTTGACGTGCACACTGTGCGTGACCCAGCTTTCGCCGCAAAGCAGTACCCGCATCATGTGACCTCGCTCTCCCCGGGGGCCCCGGCCGACTCCCGGACGATCAGTTCCACGGGAAGCACCTCGGTCCGGGCCGGGCCCGCCGTCCCGGCCAGCCGGTCGAACAGCAGTTCCACGCCGGTCTGGGCCAGGCGCTCGACCGGCGACCTGACGGTCGTCAGCCGCGGCCGGACGTACTGGCTGAACCTGATGTCGTCGAAACCGACCACGGACAGGTCCTCGGGCACCCGGACGCCGTGCGTCTCCGCCGCGGACAGCATGCCCAGCGCGATGTAGTCGCTGGCCACGAACGCCGCGGTGGGCGGGTGCGGCGCCGCGAGCAGCCGGGGCAGCGCGCTGGCCCCGAACTGCTCGGTGAAGTGCCCGGCCACGATGATCTGGCCCGCCGGGTCGATGCCGCCCTTGGCCAGCGCGTCGCGGTAGCCGCGCCATCGCTCGGCCACCGAGCCAAGCTCGGCCGGGCCGGAGACGAACGCGATCCGGCGGTGGCCGAGCGCCACCAGGTAGCTCGCGGCCTGGTACCCGCCGGAATAGTCGTCCATCACCACGGAGTGCACCTCGGGCAGCCCGGCGATCGGCTCGTCCACTACGACTACCGGCAGCCCGCCGTGGATCGCCGCCGCCAGCCGTACGTTGGACCGGAACGAGCCGAGGTACAGCATCCCGTCGATGGCACCGGACGCGAGCAGGTCGATATAGCTCGACTCCTTCACCGCCTGGCTGCGCGTCGAGCAGAGCAGCACCATCAGGCCGCGGCGTTCCACCGCCTCGACCACGTGGTCGGCGATCGCGCCGAAGTAGGGGTTGCTCATCTCCGGCACCACGAAGCCGATGGCCCCGGAGCGGCGCCGGGCCAGGTTCCTCGCCTGGACGTTGGCCACGTAGCCGAGGGTGGCGACCGCGTCCAGCAGCCTGGCCTCGGTGGCCGGGGTTACCCGTAGCTGGCCGTTCAGGTAGCGGGACACCGTCGATGCCGCCACACCGGCCGTCTTGGCCACGTCCTGGATTGTTGCCATCTACCGCTCCAGCGCCCGGTGACACGGCGGTTTAGGCGACCGGTTGCGGACCGCAGTCGGCCGGGTCATGAGCCGAGCGTACCCCGCCCGCCCCGGCGCGAGACGCCACTGGCTAGCGGGGTAACCAGCCGGGCCGGGGCAATACGGGCATCACCGCCAGCCGTTATGCATGAAATTCCGGCCATTGACGCCGTGCGCAAGCCATTCGTAAAATTGCGAAACCGGTTGCGTAGAACGGGGGAACCAGGCCGGCCCTTGTCGAGGGAGGTTCCCGTGACTGCCGAAACAGCCAGCAACACCGCTCCCGCGCGACTGCGGCGCAACGTCCTTGATCTGCCTCAGGTGGTGTTCCAGGGGATCACGCACATCGCGCCGTCGATCAACATCGTGTTCACGTTCCCGATCATCGCGCTCAAGGCCGGGCCGGCCATGCCGATCTCGTTCTTCCTGACGACGATCGTCTGCTTCTTCATCGGGAACACGGTGTCCCAGTTCTCGAAGTACATGCCGTCCAGCGGCGGCTACTACTCGTTCGCCACCCGGGGGCTGGGCGACCGCGGCGGCTTCATGACCACGTGGAGCTACCTGATCTACGACATCATCGGCCCGGCCGGCGCCATCGGGTTCCTTGGCTTCCTGCTGTCGGACACGATCCAAACCGCCTCGGGCGTCAACGTCCCGTGGTGGATCTTCGCGCTGGCGACATTCGCGATCGTGTGGGTGCTGACCCACTTCGGCATCCGGCTCTCGCTGCGCACGACCGTCATCTTCGGCGCGGTCGAACTGCTGATCATGCTCGCGCTGGCGATCACCTTCCTGGTCCACCCGGGCCCTGGGTCCTCCTATGTGGCGCCGCTGCAGCCGTCCAACGCGCCGCACGGTTTCGGCGGGGTCCTGGCCGGGATGGTGTTCTCCGTGCTCGCGCTCAGCGGCTTCGAGGCGCCCGCCCCGCTGGCCCAGGAGACGCAGCGCCCGGCGAAATTCATCGGGCGCGCCGTCATGGTCTCGCTGTTCGCGATCGGCGGTTTCTACGTCTTCACCTCCTACGCCACCGCCATCGGCTGGGGTACCGGCAACATGGCCGCGTTCGCGTCCAACCCGAACCCCTACTACGCGCTCGGCCACGCGCTGTGGGGCGCGGGCTGGTGGCTCGTGGTGATCGCCATCATCAACAGCGCCATCGGTGTCGGGCTGGCCTGCACGAATGCCGCGTCCCGCGTGCTGTACACGATGGGGCAGGCGGGCACCGTGCCCGCCCGGTTCGGCCGGCTCCACCCACGGCACCAGACCCCCACGTTCGCCATCGCCTTCATCCAGCTTTCCGGCATCGTGGCGATCCTGCTGGTCGGCCTGCTGCTGGCGCCCGGCGACATCTTCGGGTTCCTGGGCACGATCACCACGCTCGCGGTGATCGTCCTTTACGTCATGGCGAACCTGGCGCTGACCGCGTACATCCGCCGGGAGCACCCGGGCGACTACAACGTCTGGCGGCACGGCGTGCTGCCCTGGATCGGCACGCTGGCGCTGCTGCCGGTGCTGTTCGTCACCGTCTACCCGCGGCCGGCCTGGCCGTTCAACCTCACGCCGTACATCTTCATCGCCGCACTGATCGTCGGCTTCGGCTACATGGTGTGGCGGGAGTCGCGCCATCCCGGCGTCCTGCACCGCGGCGCGACGGTGCTCGTCGGCCGGCGCAGCGACGAGCAGGGCGACGTGGACTGGGACGCGCCATCGGTGCCGCCCGCTGCGTCCGCGCCCCCGGCCAGCGCCTGATGCCTGCGGCCGGAGCCGAGCCTGCCGGAGCCGAGCCTGCCGGAGTCGAGCCTGCCGGAGTCGAGCTGGCCGAGATCGGAGTACCCGACTTCGGGCTGCCGTCCGCCGAGCCGTCGGTGCCCACCGCGACCTACCAGGCGCGGCTGGCGGCCGCGGCACAGGCGGCGGCGGACGCCGGGCTGGACGCGCTGCTGGTCTACGCCGACCGGGAGCACTTCGCCAATCTGGCCTACCTGACCCGCTTCGACCCGCGGTTCGAGGAGGCGCTGCTCATCCTCGTCCCGGGCCGGCCGCCGGTGCTGCTGGTCGGCAACGAGGGCGTCGCCTACGCCGCGGTGGTACCGCCCGGGGTCGAGGTGATCAGGTACCAGAGCTTCAGCCTGCTCAACCAGCCCAGGGCGGACAGCAAGCCGCTGGCCAGCCTGCTGACCGGGGCCGGGCTCGGCGCCGGCGCGGGCGGCCCGGACGGCGGGGCGCGGCGGGTGGGCATCGCCGGCTGGAAGTACTTCGGCCCGGCCGACGAGGAGGGGGCGGAGCACTGGATCGAGGCGCCCGCCTACCTGGTGAGCCAGGTGCAGGCGCTCGGCTGTGAGCCGGTCAACGCGTCCGCGATCTTCGTGCGGCCCGGGTCGGGCCTGCGGCTGGTCAACGACACCGACCAGATCGCCTGCTTCGAGTTCGCCGCGGCCCACGGGTCGGCGGCCATGCGCCGGATGCTGCTCGGCGTCCGCCCCGGCATGACCGAGTACCAGGCGTTCGCCGAGTTCCGGCCGATCGGCCTGCCGTTCTCCTACCACCCGCTGGTGCTGTCGGGCGAGCGGGCCGCGCTTGGGCTGGCCAGCCCGTCGGGCCGGACGCTGCGCCGCGGCGACCCGATGAGCGCCGCGCTGGGCTACTGGGGCAGCAACATCGCCCGCGGCGGTTTCCTGGCCGAGTCCGCGACGGACCTGCCCGCCGGCGCCGGCGACTACGTGGACAAGCTGGTCGCGCCGTACTTCGCCTGCGCCTGCGAGTGGTACGAGACCATCGGCATCGGGATCACCGGCGGCGAGCTGTACGACCTGGTCCGGCGGCGCCTCGGCGACCCGTTCTTCGGGGTGCAGCTCAACCCGGGGCACTTCATCCACCTCGACGAGTGGCCCAGCTCGCCGGTGTGGGACGGCTCGGAGGTGGTGCTGCGGTCCGGGATGACCCTGCAGCTCGACATCATCCCGGCCACCGGTACGGCGTACCACACCACGAACATCGAGGACGGCGTGGCGCTCGCCGACGAGGCGGCCCGCGCCGACCTGGCCGCCCGGTACCCCGAGACGTGGGCCCGGATCGCCCGCCGCCGCGAGTTCATGGCGGACCGGCTCGGGATCCGGCTCAGGCCGGAGGTGCTGCCCATGTCGGACCTGGCGGGCTACCTTCCGCCGTACTGGCTGGCTCCGGGCCTGGCCATGCGGAAGGGGTAGCCAGCACCTCCTCGGCGCGGTGGCAGGCGGCCATCCGGTCCGGGCCCACCGGCCGCAGCGGCGGGACCTCGGTCCGGCACCGGTCCACCGCGAGCGGGCAGCGGGGGTGGAACACGCACCCCGGTGGCGGGCTGGTCGCGTCGGGCGGCTCGCCGGGCAGGATGACCCGGGCCCGGCCGCCGCCGGGGCCGAGTTCCGGCACGGCCGAACGCAGCGCCCTGGTGTACGGGTGGGCGGGCCGACCGAGCAGCACGCCGGTCGGCCCGCTCTCCGCCACCCGGCCGAGGTAAAGCACCGCGGTCTGCTCGCACAGCTCGCTCACGATGCCGAGGTTGTGGGTGATCAGCAGGTAGGCCAGGCTCCGCTGCACCCGCAGCCGGCCGACCAGCGCCAGGATCGCCGCCTGCGCCCGCACGTCCAGCGCGCTCGTCGGCTCGTCCAGCACCAGCAGCCGCGGCCGGACCGACAGGGCCCGCGCGATGGACACCCGCTGCCGCTGCCCGCCGGACAGCTGGTGCGGGTACCTGGCCGCGAACGCCGGGTCCAGCCCCACCTCGGCCAGCAGCGCGCGGGCCTGCTCCGCGGCCGCCCGCCGGCTGGCCATCCGGTGCGTGACCAGGACCTCGCCCAGGGTCGTGCCGATCCGCATTCGCGGGTCCAGGACCCCGTCGGGGTCCTGGAAGACGATCTGCGCGGTGCGCCGGTAGTCCTGCAAGGCTTTCCCGCGCAGCCCGGCAATGTCTTCTCCGGCAAAACGAATGGACCCGCCGGCCGGCCGTACCAGGCGCAGCACCGCCCGGCCTATGGTGGTCTTCCCGGAACCGCTCTCTCCGACCAGCCCGAGGCCACACGGCCCGGGTGGCAGCCGCAGGCTCACCCCGTCCACGGCCCGGACCGGGCCGAACCGGACGGCCAGCTCGCTGATGTCCAGCAACGGGGCAGCGCTCATTGTCTCCCTCGCGGGCGCTTCGCTTGGTCGTGCCGGAGGCGCGCCAGTCGGCAGAGTGGGAGGCACGGGGGGCCGGGGGCTTGCCCCGGGCTAGCAAAGTCTCGCCGCCGGGAAGCCGCACCGCGAAGCGATGCGGGCGTTCGGCCTGGCGGCTGCGGCGTGACACTGCCCGTGGTTGACAGAGAGTGCCTCATGGACGAGCCTCCGCCCTGATCACCGGCACCGCGGCGAGCAGGTCGGCGGTGTAGGGATCCGCCGGGGCGGACAGCACCCGTGCCGCCGGGCCCTGCTCCACGATCCGGCCCTCCCGCATGATCGCCACCCGGTCGCACAGCTCGGCGACGACGGCCAGGTCGTGGCTGATGAACAGCACCGACATGCCCTCGCGGTCGCGCAGCTCACGGAGCAGTTCCAGCACCTCCGCCTGGACGGTCACGTCGAGCGCGCTGGTCGGCTCGTCGGCGAGCAGCACCTCGGCGCGCAGCGCCAGCGCGATCGCGATCGCCACCCGCTGGAGCTGCCCGCCGGACAGTTGCGAGGGGTACCGGTCGAGCAGGCCGGGGGAGAGCAGCACCTGGCGCACGGCCCGGCCGGCGGCCTCGGTGGCCTCATCTTTGCTCATCCCGTGCAGCCGTAGCGCCCGGTGCACCACGCTGCCCACTTTGAACACCGGGCTGAACGCGGCCGCCGGGCTCTGGAAGATGGCCGCGATCCGGCGCCCGCGCAGGTCCCGCAGTTGCCGCTGGGACAGGCCGGTCAGCTCGGTGCCGTCCAGCGTGATGCTGCCGCGCACCGTGGCGCCAACCGTATGCGCCAGGCCGAGCACGGCCAGCGTGGTCATCGACTTGCCGGAGCCGCTCTCCCCGGCCAGCCCGACGATCTCGGCCTCGCCGACCGACAGCTCATCGACGCCGACGACCTGCCGGGTGCCGAAGCGCACGTCAAGACCTGCGATCCCCAGCCTCACCGCGGCGGGTGAATCCGCCTGCATGCAACCGCACCCTACCTCGTCATTCGTTCCGCTCCGGTGACGAGGCGCGTCCTGGTGGCGGCCCCGGCCGCCTCGCCCGGTGACCGGCACTGATGGCCGGGACTCCATAGATCTCTGTTGCTTCCCGCGCGGTGATGATCTCATCGTGCAGGTCCTCCAGGACGAGCGGGGGTTCGCGCTCCCGGGGGTTGCCGTAGCCTCCGCCGCTGCCGGTGACCAGCCGGACCAGGTCGCCGCGGCCCAGTGAAACCCTTGACGCTTTGCCGAACCGCTGCGCGTTCCGGCTGCCTGCGTGCAGCACCTCAACGTAGTTCGGAGAGCCGTCCCGCCCGCCTGCCACGCCCCACGGCGGGAAGAGGTGGCGGCCCCAAGCGACCGTCAGCAGCGCCTCATCACACAAGACCCGGTACTCCCTGATCAGGCCGCGGCCACCTCGGCGGCGTCCGGCCCCAGCCCCCTCGACGATGTCGAGCCCGAACCGCTCAACGCGGATCCCGTAACGCTGCTCGGCAACTTCGACCGGGATCACGTACGTCTCCCCGTCGCCGACGGATACCAGGCCATGCTCGCCATCCTTGAGGGCGCTCGCGCCCCACCCGCCCGGCTGCGGCTCCACCAGCAGTGTCTGTTCCCCGGTGTCCGGGTGGGTCAGCGCGAGCGAAGTCGAGCAGACTGAGACGAAGCTGCCCGCGGTGAGACGCTCCGGGAACGCCGGCGCCAGCGCGTGCCAGACCAGGTCGGATGCCATCTCGCTGGATTCGAAGTAGGCAGCGACGGGCGCGGGCCGCTGTGCGTTGAAGATCGTTCCAGCGGGGCAGATAATCTCCAGCGGGCGGAACCAGCCATCCGTGGCCGGCACGGCGGGATCGGTGATGGCCTTGAACACGGTTCGCACCCCGGAGACCAAGCCGCTCCAGGTGCAGTTGATCGGCCCGGGGACTTGCGGGTGGCTGCCGGTGAAGTCGCAGACGACCCCGGTGTCGGAGATCTGCACGCGGACCTGGACGGGAAACGGGCCATTGCCGAGGCCGTCCTCATCGGTGAAATCCGAGGCGGTGAAGGTGCCGTGCGGGATGCTGGTCAGCGCGAGCCGGGCCAGCTGCTCGCTCCGGTCCAAGATCACGCCCATTGCCTGGACGACGGTCTCGGTGCCGTACCTGGCGCACATCTCGTGCAGCCGTCGCTCGGCCACCTCCAGGCAGGCGGCCTGAGCCGCCAGGTCTCCCAGGGTCATGTCGGGTAGTCGGCTGTTGGCAGCCAGTATCGCGCGGACCTCCGGCACGCCGGCGCCCTCCCGGTAGGCGTGCACGAACGGGAGCTGCAGGCCCTCGGCGTAGATGTCGGCCGAGTCCGCCGTCCATGACCCCGGGTCCTTTCCGCCGACCTCCGTCCAGTGTCCCTTGGCGGCCGCGAAGCCAATGAGGTCGTCCTCCCAGTAGATCGGCCGGACGAGGGCCACGTCGGACAGGTGGGTGCCGCCGCCGGAATAGGGATCGTTGGCGATGATCACATCGCCGGGCCGCATGCCGGGGACCCTGGCGATGGTCTCTCTGATCACATCGCCGAGCGGCCCGAGGAACCCGGCGATCCCATTGCCCTGGCAGACAAGCTCTCCCCGGGCATCAGCGATGCCGACGCCGAAGTCGAGGACCTCGTAGATGATCGGGCTTTGCGAGGTGCGTTGCAGCGACACGAACATCTCGTCGGCGATCGCGGCGAAGCCTTCACGCAGCACGTCCAGCGTGAAGCGGTCGGTGCTCATTTGTCTGCCTCCCTCGCGGGCGCTTCGCTGGCTTCGGGAGGCTGGTCCTCAGCGCCGGGACACCGCAACGGCGCCTGGGGCGCCTTATGCGGCGTTCGGCCCGGCGCCTGCGGCCTAGCCGGGTAGCCTCTGGAGGCCGACGGGGGGTGTCTCACGGGCGCTCCTCGATGACGAGATTGCCCAGTTCGTCGCGGCGAACCGCCTGCCCGGGCAGGACCAGCGTGGTGGCAGCGGGCTCCTCGATCACGCACGGCCCGCTGACTCGGTCCCGCCCGCTCAGGTCAGCTCTGCTGAGTACGACCGTCTCGGTCACGCCGCCGTGGAGGTCGAAGTCGACGAGCCGCGATGGCGACGGCGGCTTGCTGTCACTCTGGCCGTCGTCGTTCCAGGAGATAGCCGGGCTCAGCGGGGCTGTTGCGGTGACTCGTAGCGCGACGACTTCCAGCGGCGTATCCAGCCGGAAGGAATACGCCTCCAGGCAGCGGCGCTCAAAGGCGCGGCGAAGCTCCTCGGTTGCCCCGGGGTCGCTGACCGGGACCTCGAGGGTATGTTCTTGGCCCCGGTAGCGAAGCTCGGCGTACCTGGCAATTGCCGCTCCTTGCGCGTAGGGACCCAGGTCGGCCAGGGCGGCGCTCTCCACGGGTGTGAACCGCTGGGCCAGGTCGGTCGCCGTGAGCGGCCCCACCACGGTGCGTACGGCCTCGCCGCGTGTCTCGCCGGCAAGCATCCCGAAGGCAGAGAAGTGACCGGGCCCGGGCGGGATGATCGTCCGGGTGATGCCAAGCTCGCGCGCCAACAGGGCGGCGTGCAGCGGGCCTGCGCCACCATAAGCGATGAAGGCGAAGTCCCTCGGATCATGGCCGCGCCGCAGCGTGACGAGCCGGAGGGCGTGGCTCATCTGCGCGATTGCATACCGCAGCACCCCGCGCGCGGTGGATTGCGCCTCCAGGCCAAGACGCGTTCCCAGGGCGGCCAGCGCCCGGAGCGCGGCCTGCTGGTCCAGTTTCATCGCGCCGCCGAGGAAGTAGCCCGGATCAAGCCGGCCGGCGACCAGGTTGGCGTCCGTCAACGTTGGCTCGGTCCCGCCGCGCGCATAGCAGGCGGGCCCAGGGTCGGCTCCGGCGCTTTGCGGGCCGATGTGCAGGCCTCCTGCCGCGTCCACCCACGCCAGCGAGCCACCGCCGGCGCCGATCTCCACTATCTCGACGGTTGGCGCCTGCACCGGGTATCCGGCGAAGTCCGGCGTCTTGCCGATGTGGTGCAGCGTGTTCACGCGCACCTGACCATCTCGGATCGCGGCGGTCTTCGCGGTGGTTCCGCCGATATCCAGGGTGAGGATGTGCCGGGCGCCGAGTAGCCCGCCCAGCCTGGCGGCAGCGGTCACACCAGCGACCGGCCCCGACTCCAGCAAGGCAATTGGCGCGCCGGCCGCCCGCCCGAACGACGACACCCCTCCGTTCGACCTCATCACATACAGCGGGGCGCGGACCCCGGCGGCGCGCAGCGAATCCCGCAACGCGCCAAGATAAGAGGTCACGACGGGCTGCACATACGCCGACAGCACAGTTGTGCTCGTCCGCTCGTACTCTCGCCACTGGCTGCTGACCTTATGTGAGGCGAGCACCGCGATACCGGGGAGCCGGCCGGTCAAGACCGCCGCGGCCTGCTGCTCGTGCGCCGGGTTGGCCCAAGCGTGCAAGAAGCAGATCGCGACCGCCTCTACCTTGGCGCCCGCCAGGCGGTCGGCGACCTCAGCAAGATCCTCGCCGCTTACCGGCTCGGCCACCTCCCCCTGGTAAGTCATCCGCTCACGGACCTCCAAGCGCAAGTGACGGGGAACGAACGGGACCGGCTTGCGGTAGGCGAGGTTATACAGATCGGGCCGGTTGGCCCGGCCGATCTCCAGCACGTCCCGGAATCCCCTGGTGGTCACCAGAGCCGTCACTGCCCCCGTACGCTCGGTCACCGCGTTGATCACCGCGGTCGTGCCGTGAATGAAGGCGGCGATCCTCTCCGCGGACACGCCGGATTGGGCCACCGCTGCCACGACCCCCCGCTCCAGCTCGCCCTGAGTCGTATCAGCCTTCGCGCGCACCACGTGGCCGGTCGCCACGTCCTGGGCTACCAGATCGGTGAAAGTCCCGCCAATATCCACGGCCAGGCGGATGGCCGGACCGGTCACCGGCGCGCCCGCGGTCAAAGCCCCGGCCCACGATGGCGGACACGCGCGGCGGGCTGGCATGCCACAGCATGATGCCGGCACAAGCCCAGCAGCATAGTAGCCAGTCTCATCACAGGAAGGTCCGTTTCGGGTCGAGCAGGTCGCGCAGGCCGTCGCCGAGCAGGTTGAAGGCGAACGCGGTCAGCAGGATCGCGATGCCCGGGAACGTCACCGCCCACCAGGCGGTGGTGAAGTAGGCCTGCCCTTCGGACACCATCAGTCCCCAGTCGGGTATCGGGTCCTGGGGGCCGAGGCCAAGAAACGACAGCGCGGACGCGGTCAGGATCACCCCGCCGACATCCAGCGACATCTGCACGATCAGCGGCGTGACGGAGTTAGGCAGGACGTGCCGCAGGAGGATCCGCCGCCGGGGGATGCCGAGCGCTTGGCAGGCCTCGATGTAAGGACGCCCGGTGACCGAGGCGGCCTGGCCGCGAACCAGCCTCACGTACCAGGGCCACCAGCTGATGGCGATCGCGATGATCACGGTGGTCAGGGTGGCCGGCAGCACGGCGGCGAACGCCAGCGCGAGCAGCAGCGGCGGGAACGCGAGGAAGATGTCGGTCACGCGCATGATCACTTCATCGAGCCAGCCGCCGAAGTAGCCCGCCGCGAGTCCGAGCGGGATGCCGATGGCGCCCGCGATCAGCAGCACGATGAGGGCGATCAGCGGGGATATCCGGACGCCGTAGAGCACCCGGGAGAGGACGTCGCGGCCGACGTTGTCGGTGCCGAACCAGTGCTGCGCCGACGGCGGGTGGAGCACGGCAAATGGATGGGTGGCCGTGCCCGCGTCCCCGGGAAAGGGCGCAAGCAGCGGGGCGAGCAGGGCCACGACGACGATGCAGGCGGACGCGACCGCCCCCACGACCAGTAGTGGGTTCGCCCGCAGCCCGCGGCGCAGGGCCGCGCCGCGGGGGATCTTGGCGACCTCGGCGGGAAACGGTGCGGGCGCCTCGATCATCGCAGCCTGATCCTCGGGTCAATGGCGGCTTGGACGATGTCCACGATCAGGTTTGCGACCACGTACGCCAAGGCGACGAACAACGTCACCCCCAGAATGGCGGGGGTATCGAGGGTCGAGATCGACGCCGCCGCGTAGCTGCCGAGGCCCGGCCAGTCGAAGATGGCCTCGACCAGGAACGTGTTGACCAGCGAGTAGCCGAAGACCAGGGCTAGCGCCGCGGCCACCGGGTTCCACGCGAGCTTCATCGCGAACCGGCCATATACGGTCCGCTCCCGGAAGCCAAGCGCGCGGGCCATCTGCACGTGGGTCTCGCCGATGGTGTCGAGTACCTGGGCCCGGACCATCCGGGTGATGAGCCCGGCGGGGTAGGCGGCGACGACGATGGCGGGCAGCATCAGATGGCTGACCGTGCTGCCGAGCATCGGCCAGTTTCCGGTGATCAGCGCGTCGATCACGTCGAATCCGGTGTGCCGGGCCAGTGGGTGGGAGAACAGCAGGTTAGGGGAGAACTCTCCGGCGACGGGTACCAGGTGCAGCCGCTGCGAGAAGACAAGCTGGAAGACCAGCGCCATCCAGAAGATAGGCATCGATACCGCGAGGATCGAGCCGGCCCGGATCCCGTGGTCGAGCAGCCGGTCCGGCCAGCGCGCGGATACAAGCCCGAGCGGCACGCCGACCACCACCGCGATGATCAGCGCGGTCAGCACCAGTTCCAACGTGGCGGGGGCGGCGGTCCCGATATCGGACAGGACCGGCCTGTGGGTATGGACCGACAGCCCCCAGTTCCCGCTGACGATGCCGCCCAAGTAGGCGAGCAGCTGAACCGGCGCCGGCCGGTCCAGCCCGAGGAACCGCCGCGCCGCCGCGATCTGAGCCGCCGACGCGTGCGGGCCTGCCCACGTGGCTGCCGGGTCACCAGGAACGACCCGAGCGATGACGAACGTCAGCACGATGACGCCCGCGACCACCAACACCGCCAGGGCGGCCCGGCGGGCGGCGTAGACGATCAAGCGCCGGTCGGCTTCAGGTCATAGGTGAAGACCACGTTCGGGTAGGCCGGGTTGACCCGGAGCCCCGTGAAGCCGGTTGACATCGCGTACTGGTAGTTGTCGTTGTACAGGAACGCGATCGGCGCCTGGTGCAGGATTTCGACCTGCATCGCGTGGTAGAGGTTCACCCCCGCCGCGCGGTTGGTCGCGACCAGCGACTCCACCCGGTTTATCTGTGAGTCCAGGGCCGGGTTGGAATAGTAGGACAGGTTGAAGTACGGCTGCTTCTCGGTCTCCAGCAGGTTCACGAACCAGGAGTACGGGTCGGCGTAGTCCGGCCACCAGTACTCCATGAAGATGTCCTGATGCTGGGCGGCGCTCGCCGACTTGCCCCGGGCCCACTGGGTTGGCCAGGCCAGCGACTGCACGGTCACGTTGACGTTTAGCTTGGCCAGGCTCGACTTGATCAGCGTCGCGACGACCTGCTCGTTGGTGTCGCCCTGGGTGTAGGTGAGCGATAGGTTCAGTGACTTCTTGCCCGGCCCGTAGCCGGCCTGGTGCAGCAACTGCGCTGCCTGCCCCGGGTCGTAGCTGTAGTTCGGCAGGTTGCTGAAGTGGCCGAGCAGGCCCGCGGGGACGATGCCGCTGGACAGCACGCCCGCTCCCTGGAGCGCTGCGATGGTGCCCTTGTAGTCGATGCCGTAGGAGATCGCCCGGCGGACCGGCAGGCTCAGGGCCTTGGCGTTGAGCTGGCCGAGCAGGTTCTGCCAGGACGGTGAGTTGACCAGGTGGATGCCCGGCGTTCCCTTCAGCGATTTCCACAGCGAGGGGTTCATCTGCTCGACGAAGCTGACCTGCCCGCTCCGCAGCAGTTGGGCTGCCGTCGTGTCCGACGACACGACGCGGAACACCACCTTCTTGTAGTGCGCGCCGCTCCACCCGCCCCAGTACTTTCCGAATGCCGTCTCGGTGACCTCGAACTCCTGCCCCTTGTTCCAGGTCTGCACCGTGTACGGCCCGGTGCCCGAGTCGTGGGCGGCGTTGAGCCACTTGGCCAGCGGTTGGCCGTTCGGCGCCTTGCTGTCGTAAATGTAGGCGGAGTAGTCCGCCGACGACTCCAGGTCCAGCGGCGCGGGGTACTTCAGGTGGAAGACCAGCGTGTACTGGCTGGGCGTGTCGATGGTCTTAACCGCGCCCCAGATGTAGGCGGCGCCGCCGTTCAGCTTGATCGTGCGCTCGATCGCGGCCTTGGCAGCCTGCGCGGTCATCAGCCTGCCGGTGTGGAAATACACGCCGTGTCGCAGCTGAAAGGTCCAGGTCAGCCCGTTCGGTGACTTGGACCAGCTGGTCGCGAGCAGCGGGCCGACCGAGTGTGTTACGGAGTTGTAGCGGGTGAGCGTCTCGTACATGTTGCTCATCGCGATGATGCCGTTGGAGTACTCCGTCGCCGGGTCCCAGCCGTCGTCCATCACGCCCGTGTAGGTGTCGTACGTGAACACCTGGTTGGCGGTCTTTTGCGGCGGTACCGAGGACGACGACCCGGCGCAGGCGGCGAGGAATAGAGCGGCTGCGCAGCCGGATGCGGTGAGCCAGGCGCGTTGGGCCTTCATGGTTGCCTCCGTGATCCTTACGGTGACTCGGCCGCATGCTCGGCGGGCCCGGCCAGCCGTGCCTGCCGGGACAGGTTCGCCTCGAGTTGATGCTCCGGCAGTCCGCCGAGCGCGCCGGCGGCCTTGGCACGCACCCGGATGGCCGGATTGGTGAGGTAGGCCAGCGGGATTTCCTCCCGCTCGACGATATCCACGGTGCGGGGATCAGCGCCCGCCGCGACCGCACGCTCGCGCGCCTCCTCGCACGCCTCGTCGAGCGCCGCCTGCCGCCCGCCGGGGCCCAGGTGGAAGATGCGGTCCACCTGGCCGCTCACCGACGCGATGGCAGCGCCGACGGCGTTGGCCGCGTCGAAGTGCTCGGGCCGGATCACCTCGCTGACCCCGGGGATCCGCTCGGGGACCAGGATGGAGCCGCCGCCCACGGCGATCAGCGCACGATCGCCCTTCGCCGTCTTCATCCGGTCGATGGCGTCGGAGAGCATCACGTCCGCCTGCGCCACGGCCTCGGCAAGCAGCGCCCGGTGGCCGCTGGCCAGCCGTGGGTCGCCGAGCGAGGCGCGGCCCGTGGCGACTGCGCCGTCGGTCAGCGTGGGCACCTTCCCGCCGAACACCAGCGCGTCCCGTTGCAGCAGGTAGCCGACGCTGTGCGGGCCGATCTGGACGCCGCTGTGGTTGCGGGACACCTCAGTGCCGCCGCCGAGCGCGATCGTGACCAGGTCCGGCATCCGGAAGTTGGTCCGCACCCCGCCGATCTCCACACCCCGCGAGGACTCCCGCGGGAAGCCGTTGACCAGCACACCTACGTCGGTAGAGGTGCCCCCCACGTCCACCACGAGCGAGTCCGCGGTGTTGGTGAGGAACGCGGCGCCGCGCACGCTGTTGGCCGGCCCGCTGCCGATGGTGAGCACCGGGTATCGCAGCACGTGGTCGAGGCCCATCAAGGTGCCGTCGTTTTGCGCGAAGAACATGGCCGGCTGCAGGTGGTGCGCGGCCAGCGCGTGCCGCATCGCATCGGCCACGTCGTAGGCCACGCCGGCCAGGGCGCCGTTCAGTATTGTCGCGTTCTCCCGCTCCAGCAGCCCGAGCGAGCCGACCTCGTGGCTCAGCGAGATGTGCACATCGCCCAGTTCCCGTTTGACGATCTCCGCGGCCTGCAACTCCTGCCGGGCCGAAACCGGGGCGAACACGCTCGTGATCACCACGCCCTGAGCGGAACCGCCGACCCGGCCGAGGAACCGGGCGAGCGCGTCGGTGTCCAGCGGAGACAGGTCACGCCCGTCGAACTCGATGCCGCCGTCGACGATCTCGGCGCCCACGGACACGGCGGCGGCCAGGTCCTTCGGCCATTCGAACATCGGCCTGATGCTGTGCGTAGCGGGGCCGCCGAGCCGGACCACTGCCACCCGCCGCAGCTTCCTGCGTTCCAGCACCGCGTTCGTAGCGTGCGTGGTGCCCAGCATGACGTGGGTGATCCGGCGCGGCTCGACCCCGGGCGCCTTCAGCACGGTGTCGATCGCCGCCATGATGCCGCCGGTGATGTCGGGCGTGCACGGCACCTTGGCCTTGGCGATCACCCGGTCCGCGGCGTCCATGATGACCGCGTCGGTGTTGGTCCCGCCGACGTCGATGCCGAGGCGACAGTCAGGCGCGGGCACCGGCACGCTCCTCCACTGGCAGGTAGTCGAACTCGTAACCGAAGGCCCGCGGCCCGGCGACCTCGATTCCCCGGGCGGTCCGCCAGACCGGGTCACAGGGGAAGGCGATCACCGTGACCCGCTGCCCGTAGGCAATCCGCTCAGTCACGATCGCATCTGCCGTCTCGCTGTCCAGCACCGAGATCAGGTCGGGCACAGAGGCCAGTACCCGGCCGCGTTCGAGTGCGACGAGGTTCTCGTTCTGCAGTTCCAGCCGGAGCAGCCGACCGGCCTCGTCGCCGAGGCCCTCGACCACGACGCTGCCCCGGACAAAGCCGCTCGTAGTATGCCGCTCGACGTCCGACACCTTCCCGGTGAGCAGCCGGAACGCCCCGATCTCCGCCATCAGCGCGGCCACCGGGCTGCCCTCCGCGTGCGCCACCGCCTCGCCGATCCTGATGGCCAGCGACACCGAGCCCCGCACGGTCGCGGTGCGCGCCTGGGCGGCGGTCAGGGAGAACTCGGTCGAGGAGGCGGCGCCGCCGAACTCGACCGCGGCAGCCCGCTCCAGGCGCTCCATCCAATGGCCGGAGATCGCCCGGAACACAACGAGGTTGCCGCGCTCGTCGGTCATTACCGCGGGGCTCGGCGGGATTCCCGCCAGGTGCATCGTGACCTGCGGCACCTCGGGAAAGGCGCGGCCCATCCCGTCGGCGTCCACCAGTGGCAGGCCCATGCGCGCCGCCCAGGCCACCGGCAGCAGGCCGTTGGAGCCGCCGATCTCGGCCGACATCAGCGCCGCGACCCGGCCGCCGGTCACGAACTCCAGGTGCTCGCGGAGCCGGCTGCCCTCATCGCCGTTCTCGATTTTTTCGATGCTGACTGTCGGGGCGCCGATGCCGCCGCAGGGCATGATCAGTGAATCGTCCGGCAGTTCGTCGATGCCCACGAGCTGGACCGGGCCGTAATCCTGGGTCGCCTGCAGAGCTTGAAGCAGGCCCAGGTAGGGATCGCCGCCGCCCCCGGCGCCCAGCACCGCGCAGCCCCGCGCCAGCGCGCGCAGCGAATCTGGGTCCAGCAGTCTCTTCATGGTCAAGTGTTCGGTTCTAACGCGTTTACAAACGTTTTTGGAACTCTCCCCATGATTCCCGAAGCCTGCTGGCAAGCGCCACCGCCATAGCTCACTGTCTAACAGCATTTCTGGCAAGGCAAACAGAGACAGCCCCCCACCACGGCACGCGGCCGAATGGTCAGTGTACGACCTCAGCGTCGATGATCTGCTCGCGAAGCGTCGTCAGGTCCCTGCCCCGGACCACCTTGGGCGGGCTTGACTTGGGACGACGTGCGTAGAGCAGCCCGGCGACACCACGCCAAACGTGCCAGTGCGGGAACTCCGGGGCGTACGGCCACCAGTCCGGGCTTCCCTCATCAGCTGTAGCGCCCCGAGCGCTGTCGAGATCCATTGGACTCCCAAGCTCATGCTGTACGCAGCGATGCTGCCGGGGCTTCCCGGGTTTAACGCAAGGGTGGCAGTCCGAGGTCCCCGCGGGGAATGGGCAGATTGCACCGCGATGGTGACTCAGCTGTGCGCTCCGCATAGGGTGGCCTCTTGACGTGCGAAGGTGGCCCTGCTGATGCCCTCCGTTGACGAGATCCTCGCCAGCTCGCCGCTGGCCGGGCTCTGCCGGGTCAGCGGCAGCGGCGGGGCCGGCCGGTTGCCCTAGTGCGGCTGGCGGAGAGCTTCACCGACCTGGACCGGGCGCCCGCGGCCAGCCTTGTCATCTTGTCCCGGCTCGCATCGGCCGAGGTCAGCGACTATCGCTTGGACATGGCCCTGCGCTGGGCGGCGATTCACCAGGTGGCCGCCGTCGCGGCGTTCGCCGACAAGCCGTGGCAGCCCACCGTGACCGCGAGGGATATTGCCGCGCGCGCGGATATCGCGCTGATCTCCATCCCCGCGGGCACCGAGCCCGCCGGGCTGGTCCAGGCGATCATTCGCGAGATCGGGGGGGGCGCGGAGCTTGCGCTCGGGCGGGCCGAGCAGGGCCTGGCGGCGGTGCTGGCTGCCGAGTCGGCCGGCGGCGGCGTGGAGGAGCTGCGGGCGGCGGTCGCCGAGGCGCTCGGCACGCGGGTCGAGTTCCGTCCCTGGCCAGACGGGCGTAGCGCGGTCGCGGCCGGCGATCGCGCTGCCGATCACGCTGCCGCCCGTGCCGCCTCTCGTGCCGCCGTGGACGGCAGATCGACCGCTGCGGACGGTGCGCCGACCGCCGCGAGCGTGAGGTCAACCGCCGCGAACGGGGGACCGACCGCCTCGGACGGCGGGTCAGGTAGCCAGCCTGGCGCCGACCGGCCAGGCGCCTTGCTGGCTGGTGACCCGTCCCGTGCCCCGCTGGCCGCCGACCGGTCAGGTAGCCCACTGGCCAGGCGCCCCCGGCCGCCGGCCGGTCCAGCGCCCCGCTAGCCGGTGACCGGTCCGGTGGCCCGCTGGCCAGTGCGCCCCTGGCCGCCGATCCGCCCCGTGCCCGCGAGCCCGAGCCGGGCGGCGCCGCGGATGTGGAGGTCAGCGCGCGGGTAGTGGTCGGGGAAACGCCGGTCGGGTCGTTCGTCGCGCCCGATGCGCACGGCGACTTCGGGGTCGCCGTCCGGCTGGTCCTGCACACCGCGGCGATGACCGCCGGCCGGCTGCTCGACCTGGCCAGGCAGGCGCGCGAGGTGCCGGTCCGGTCGCGCAGCGAGCTGCTTGCCGAACTGCTGATGTCAGATTCGGCGATCAACGAGGACCTGCTGGAGCGGGCGCGCCAGCTCGCGATACCGATCGGCGGCTGGCACGTCGTGGTCCGGATCGAGGCCGACGACCTGCAGGACGCCGAGCCCGATGAGGTCCAGCGCTTCGAGCTCCTGGAAACCGCAGGCCAGGCCGCGCTGCACGCCGTGGCGGCAACCGGGGGGACGTGGTACCTGTCCCGGATAGCCCGGGCCGTTGTGCTGGTCCGGGTCACCACGTCCAACCCCGGCCCCCAGGCTGGCGCCAGGGCCGCCCGGTCGGCGGAGCGGGCACTCCAGGCCATCAAGGTCAGGCTGCCGGCGCTACGGTTCCGCGCCGGGGTGGGTGCGCCGCACGAGGGCCCCACCGGGCTGCGGGCGTCGGCCGCCGAAGCGCGCGGTGCGCTGCTGGCGGCGCGGGCCGCGCTCAAGCCGCCCGGCGTCGCCGCGCACGACGCGGTCGGCGTCCGGCGGATGCTCATGGAGTGGTACGCGTCCGACACCGCGCGTGCCTCGGTGCGGGATCAGCTGGCCCCGCTGGAGAAGCTGGGCCCGGCCCGCGCCGACACCGCGATCCGGACCTTGGCGGCCTATCTCGACGAGCAAGGCTCGATCATCAAGACCGCGCAACGGCTGCACCTGCACCGCAACGCTGTCGCCAACCGGCTGCGGGGCATAACGGAACTGTTGGAAATGGATCTCGACGACCCGGATCAGCGGCTCGCCCTCCAGCTCGCATGTCGCGCACGGCTGCTGGACTAGCAGCACGGCCCGGGTCCGCCGCCAGCACCGGGACATATCCGGTGGCGGCATCGACATGCCCGGGCAGATCCAGGGCCGCCCAGACGGCCTTCTCCCCTGTGCCGAGGACGGTCCATCCCCAGGCGACCGCGAGCGCGCCGACGATCTGCAGGCCATGGCCCGACTCGGCTTCCGGGTCATGCGCCGCCACCGCCGGCGGCGTGCCCGCCTGGTCGGTGACCACGCAGATCAGCCGGCTGGCCTGAAGACACCAGCTCAGCTCGACCCGCGCGCGCTCGGGACCGTTCGCGGCATCCTCCGTGGCGGCGGGGGTTCCGTGCAGTATCGCGTTGGTGGCCAGCTCGGATGCGATAACGACGGCGTCCCCGGTTAGTGGTTCCAGCCGCCACTCAGCCAGCGTGGCCACGGTGAACTCACGGGCGGCCCGGGCCGACTCGGGGACCGGGGCAAGGTCCAGACGGCGCCGCCTGGCGCCGGGCGATGCGAGTTTCGCGAGCGCTGGCTGCCGGGAGGCGTAGCGGTCGTCTGCGGCTTGCGCAGAGGCCGCGGGACGTCCCTGGAACATGGATCGACCACCGAGCCTGAGTTTGGGCACATACGCGCCAGCGGTCAGCGCTTCAGCTACGATGCCACCTTGGGTGTGCAGATGCAAGTGCACTTGCACAGAACCAATGAATTTGCTATCGAACCCCGCGCAACGGCGCCGGGGAAACGCACAGGTTCGAGTCGACGGCGGTGGAAAGACACGCGGGTGGGCCGGCGTGCTGCCGCGGAAAGAGATGAACGGTGGATCTGATGCCAAGCGCCGCGCCGCCCTCGCTACTGAGCGCCGCGAAATGGCGGAAGAGTAGTCACAGTAATCCCAGTGGCAACTGCGTGGAAATCGCCAGGCTTCCCGGGCAGCGAGTAGCTGTGCGTGACTCCCGGCGCCCAGACGGGCCTGCCCTGCTGTTTTCCCGGACAGCGTGGGAGACGTTCCTGCGCAGCCTGCGGGAGGGCGTTGATGAGTTAACGCGCGGCGGCTGGGAACCCGCCGGGGCACACTCGGCCGGCTGATCGGCGCCGCCGGCCTGCAAAGGTTTGCGGCCGTCTGCGGCTGAGATTTTGGCTGGATCTGGTTATGGCGCTCGCCCGCCAGGCGTGGGAGACTTCCGTGGTCGGACGTTGGCGGGAGGGCACATGATCAAAGCTGCCGAACCGGTCGGCGGCCAGGCCGGGGCGAGCGTTATCCCGGCCGCGGGGGGGCCTACTGTCTTGCGCATACTCCTCGGAGCGCAGCTTCGGCGCCTGCGTGAGGCCAAGCGCATCAGCGTGGAGGATGCGGGGAAATCGATCCGCGCATCCCATTCGAAGATCAGCCGGCTGGAGACGGGCCGGGTGGGCTTCAAGGACCGCGATATCGCCGATCTGCTCACTTTGTATGGCGTGACAGATGAGGAGGATCGCGAGGCATTGCGGGCCCTCGCCCGGCAGGCGAATGCGCCGGGCTGGTGGCATGACTATTCCGACGTGCTGCCGCCTTGGTTCGAGGCGTATGTCGGGCTGGAAGAGGTTGCCACCCAGATCCGGGCGTATGAGGTCCAGTTTGTCCCGGGCCTGCTGCAAACCGAGGAGTACGCGCGCGCGGTGACCATTCTCGGTCACGACGCTGCTTCGGCGCGGGAGATCGACCGGAGGGTCCGGCTGCGGATGGCACGCCAGGCCGTGCTGGACCGGCCCGACCCGCCGAACGTGTGGGCGGTGATCGACGAGGCTGTGCTGCGCCGGCCCGCCGGGGGCGCGTCGGCGATGGAGGGCCAGCTCAAGCACCTCGCGGAGCTGGCGCTGCGCCCCAACGTGACCATCCAGATCATCCCGTTCCGGGTTGGTGGGCACTCGGCCGCTGGCGGGCCGTTCAGCATCCTCCGTTTTGCCGAGCCTGACCTGCCCGACGTGGTGTACCTGGAGCAGCTCACCAGCGCGCTGTACCTGGACAAGCCGGAAGCCGTGGACAGCTACCTGCGGGTGATGGAGCGCGTCTGCATGGAAGCGGCTACGCCTGCCGCCAGCGTGGAGATCATCGCGGGCATTCTCGAAGAGAGCTGACCGGGCCGCGCATGCGCGGCGGTCAGAGCACCCGGCTTACCGTGGGGCCGTTACCAGCGGGCGCAGGCCACCACCGCCGCGACGCTGCGGTCGATGTCCTCCTCAGTCGTGTTCCAGCAACTCACGCTGACCCGCATAGCGGCCCGCCCACGCCATGTGGTCGGCCCGCACCAGCAGGTTCCCTCCTCCTGCACGGCGGCGATGACGGCGCTGGTGCGCGCCTCGTCGCCGAAGTCCACGATGACCTGGTTCAGCACAACGTCGTTGGCCACCGTGTGGCCCGCCGCCCGCATGCCGTCGGCGAACCGGCGGGCCAGCGCACAGGTCCGGTCCACCAGGGCGGCCAGCCCGTCGCGGCCGAGCGTGGCCAGCACCGCCCACACCTCGGCGCCGCGGGCCCGCTGCGAGGACTGCGGGGTTACGTGCATGGGCTCGACGGGGGCATCCTCCGGAAGATAGGCCGCCGCCGCCTCCATCGACGCCCGCAGCGCGCCCGGGTCGGCGACCAGCGCGATGCCGCAGTCGTACGTCGTGTTCAGCCACTTGTGCGCGTCGGTCGCCCAGGAATCGGCGCCTTCGATGCCCGCGACCTGGGCAGCGGCGCTGGGGGAGGCTGCTGCCCACAGCCCGAACGCGCCGTCCACGTGCACCCAGGCGCCGTGCTCGCGCGCCCAGGCGATCAGCGGCGGGAACGGGTCGCTGGCGCCGCTGTTGACGTTACCGGCCTGGAGGCACACCAGCGCCGGGCCGGCGAGTGATGGCAGGTTGCGTAGCTCGATCCGGCCCTGGTCGTCCGTGGGCAGGACAACGGCGCGGTCCCGGCCCAGCCCCACCAGCCCGAGCGCCTTGCGGACGGTGGTGTGCGCCTGCGCGCCGGCGACGACCGTGACCGGCGGGGCGCCGACCAGGCCCTGCCCCGCTGCGTCCCAGCCGTGCCTGGTGAGCACGGCATCCCTGGCCGCGGCCAGGCAGGTGGCGTTGGCCATGGTGGCGCCGGTGACGAAACCGCCGCCGCTGCCGGTCGGCAGCCCGAGCAACTCGGTCACCCAGCGCAGCGCTACGCCGGTGAGCATCGAAGCGGCCGGGGACATCACCGACAGCGCCGCGTTCTGGTCCCAGGCCGTGGTGAGCCAGGCCGCCGCCTGCGCCACCGGCAGCGCCCCGCCGGTGACGAAGCCGAAATATCTCGGACCGCCGCTGGCCACGGTCGCGGGCGAGCCTGCCTCGTCCAGCAGGGCGAGCACCGCTGCCGCGTCCAAGCCCGCCTCCGGCAGGGCGAAGTCGAGCCGCCCCAGCGCGGCCACGTCCGCGGCGGCCGGGGCGACCGGCCGGTCCGACAGCCCATCGAGATAGGCCAGCGCCCGGGCACAAGCATCCCGCAGCAGCGCCGGCCGCCCGGCCAGGGCGTCCGCTATCTCCTCCGTGCGCATTGTCATGCTCCAGGCCTCCCTTCTGGGTCCCATGATCCCTATTCGGAAGCCGGCCGTCGTTGATGATCATGGAAGGTGGTCGTGGGAACGACCAGATCTCTATGATCATGAAGCCGGTGAGCGGGCCTGGCTACGGTCACCCAGTTCGTCCCCGGTACGGGGGAGACCTTCGAGGATCTGCGGTGCGTCCTGTAGCCGCCACCGAAGCCGTAGGGGTACGGCTCTGCGCCAACTACTCACGGACACAGGCGGAACTGCTCCCCGGATGAGCCTGCCAGGCGAAGAGGCCTAGGCCCTAAGAACGCCGTCCCGCCGAGGACAAGGATCCGCGGTGGCCGACATTACCCAGCCCTCTCGGGGGTTCCAAATTCCGTGGTTTCGTCGTCACACTGGGAATATGTACGACTTCGACGTCTTAGTGATCGGGTCGGGGCCGGGCGGGCAGAAGGCCGCGATCGCCGCAGCGAAGCTGGGCCGCCGGGTCGGGATCATCGAGCGCAGGGACATGATCGGCGGGGTGTGCCTCAACACCGGCACGATCCCGTCGAAGACGCTGCGCGAGGCGGTCCTCTACCTCACCGGGCTCGACCAGCGGGAGATGTACGGCCAGAGCTACCGGGTCAAGGACGAGATCACGATCGCCGACCTGGCCACCCGCACCCAGCACGTCGTCGGGCGCGAGATCGACGTCGTGCGCAGCCAGCTCTCCCGGAACCGGGTCGCCATCATTACGGGCACCGGCCACTTCACCGACCCGCACACGGTGGAGATCGACGACGGCGAGGGCCGGCTGCGCCGGTCCACCGCCGACAAGATCGTGATCGCCACCGGCACCCGGCCCGCGCGGCCGGACACCGTCGACTTCGACGAGCGCACCGTGATCGACTCCGACGGGATCGTCCACCTGGAGCGGGTGCCCCGGTCGATGGTCGTGGCCGGCGCCGGGGTGATCGGGATCGAGTACGCGTCCATGTTCGCGGCACTCGGCACCAAGGTCACCGTGGTGGAGCAGCGGGACCGGATGCTGGAGTTCTGCGACATCGAGGTCGTCGAGGCGCTCAAGTACCACCTGCGCGACCTGGCGGTCACCTTCCGGTTCGGCGAGACCGTGGCCTCGGTGGAGGCCCGCCCGGAGGGCGCCATCGCCATCCTGCACAGCGGGAAGAAGATCCTCGCCGATACAGTCCTGTACTCGGCCGGCCGCCAGGGCGCAAGTGATGAGCTGCACCTCGACGCGGCCGGCCTCACCGCGGACCAGCGCGGCCGGGTCGTGGTGGACGAGTTCTTCCGTACCGCCGCGCCGCACATCTACGCGGTGGGCGACATCATCGGTTTCCCCGCGCTGGCGGCCACGTCCATGGAGCAGGGCCGGCTGGCCGCGCACCACGCGTGCGGCGAGCCGCTCCACAAGATCGGGAAGGACCAGCCGATCGGCATCTACAGCATCCCGGAGATCAGCTTCATCGGGCGGACCGAGGAACAACTCACCAAGGAGAACGTGCCGTTCGAGGTAGGCGTGTCCCGGTATCGGGAACTGGCCCGCGGGCAGATCATCGGCGACTCCTACGGGGTGCTGAAGCTGCTTGTCTCCCTCGATGACCGGACGCTGCTCGGCGTGCACGTGTTCGGCACCGGCGCAACCGAGCTTGTGCACATCGGCCAGGCGGTCATGGGCTGCGGCGGCACCGTGGACTACCTGGTCGACGCGGTGTTCAACTACCCGACGCTGGCCGAGTCGTACAAGGTGGCCGCGCTGGACGCAACCAACAAGATGCGCGAGATCGCACGGATGTCCTGACCTGCTTAAGCGCTGCTAAGGAAAGTGGCGGCGCCTTCAGGGAAGGCCCCTACCCGCGCGGCGCGGCGTTCAGGGCGGCAGCGATCGCGGTACCCAATGCCCTGGCCACCGGTGGCGGGAACGCGTTCCCGACCTGCCGGTAGGCTGCGGTCTTCCGCCCCGTGATCGTCCAGTCCCCGGGGAAACCCTGGAGCCGGGCCACCATGTTGACGGTCAGCTTCGGCCGCTTGCCCGCCGGGAAATCCGGGCCGGGGATCTCATCGGCGATGCCAAGCCCGTCTACGCCCAGCTCCGCCCAGGCGGCGCGGGCGCGGGTCGGGCCCAGGTCCGGGCCGCCGTGCTTCTTGCTGCCGCCCACGATCGTCGGGCCGATTCCGGTGGCGCGCTGCGCCCAGGCTGCTGCCCCCGGCCAGCCGCGCGAGGCCATCAGGTCGCCAAGGGCCTCGCCGACGGTGGGCGGCGGCGCGGGCTGCGGCGCAGGCCAGCGGAACCACACCGCCCACGGTGGGCGCATCGCCACCAGCACGAACCGTGGCCGTAGCTGCGGGACTCCGTAGTCGCTCGCCTGCACCAGGTCCCACCAGGTGTCATAGCCCAGCGCCCGCAGGCGACCGAGTACCTGGGCCCGGTACCCCTCGAACCTCCGGGTGCCCAGCCCCCGGACGTTCTCCAGCAGGACGGCCCGCGGGGCGATCTCCTCGACCAGCCGGAGCGCCTGAGGGAACAGGTCCCGTTCGTCGTCGGCGCCGAGCTGTTTCCCGGCGATGGAGAACGGCGGGCACGGCACCCCGCCCGCGAGCAGGTCCACGTGGGAGAAAGCGCGGCCGTCCACGTTGGCCACGTCGCCCTCGATGACTTTCCATTCCCGGTTGTAGCGGAGCGTCTCGCACGCGTCGGCGTCCAGCTCGACGACAGCTTCGTGGGCGAACCCGGCTTGTTCCAGGCCTAGCGCCTGACCGCCCGCTCCCGCGCAGATCTCCAGGGAGGTAAGAACGCCCGTCGCCAGGGAAACGCCCGTCGCCAGGGAAGAGAGCAAGCGCGCTTCCCCGAGGGATCTGGCCTGCGCCATGATCCCGCCGGGAACGCCCGCAAGCCCGGCGAGCCCGCCGGGAACGCCCGCATTCCCCACATTTCCTCCAGCGCCCGTCTTCTGGCTGATTCTGCCCCCACCCCCGGACAGCGGGCGGCGGAACACGCCGGTTGCGGGAACACGCCGGTTGCGGGAACACGCCGGTTGCGGGAACACGCCGGCTGCGGAACCCGGCGGCGGAACACGCCGCTGCGGAGCAGGCGGCCGGTGCCGCAGCCGGGGAGAGCGCTGCGCAACTGATCACAGACCGCCTGCTCCAGCGGCGCCCCGGGTCCTTGGGCACGTCAGAGATTTCGTTCCGGGCCACGCCCAGCGCGTCGAGCACCCGGCGGCGATGCGCATGGATTCGGCGCTGTCCGCGTCGGCTGCGTTCGGCACCAAAGGCCATGCAAGCTTGTTCTTAGTGGACGCTTTCCAGCCGGCCAGTGCCGTCGCAAACGGGGCGTTCATTCCTGGCCGGGCGGGTCAGGCTTGCGGGCGCGGCTGGGCGCGACCCGGGACAGCTCGCCGGGCTGCTTGGGGTAGACCGGCGGCCACGGCGCGTCGGGCAGCCCGTTCTCCTGGTCGCGGGCGGCCAGGTCCAGCAGCGGCGCCAGATCCTGCGGCGCCTCGTTCATGCCGAGCCAGGGGTCTCCGACCGAGTCCAGCCGGGCGGGCAGGGTCGCGATCGTGAACTGGTCGGGGTGGATGTCGTCGATCTCCTCCCAGGCCAGCGGGGTGGATACCTGCGCGCCCGGCCGGGCACGCACCGACCAGGCGCCGAACACCGTCTTGTGCGGCGCGTTCTGGTTGAAGTCGATGAACACCCGCGCGCCCCGTTCCTCCTTCCACCACGCAGCCGTCGTCAGGTCGGGCCGGCGCCGTTCCAGCTCCCGGGCCAGCGCGACGGCTGCGGCGCGGACCTGGTAGGAGTCCCAGCGCGGCTGCAGCCGCAGGTAGATGTGCAGGCCCCGGTTGCCGGTGGTCTTAGGGCGCCCGGCCAGGCCGAGTTCGGTGAGCAGCCCGTGCGCCTCGTGTGCCGTCCGCCTGATGTGGGCGAAGTCCACGCCGGGCGAAGGGTCGAGGTCGATCCGCAGCTCGTCGGCGTGCTCGGGGTCCGCGGCCAGGTAGGGCCAGACGTGGAAGCCCAGGCAGCCCAGGTTGACCGCCCATAGCACGTGGTCGATGTCGGCGGCGATGAGGGCCTGCGAGGTAGTGCCGTTCGGGGTGGACACGACCGTGGTCTGCAGCCAGTCCGGGATGTTCTTCGGGACCCGCTTCTGGAAGAACGAGGGCCCCGACGCGCCGTCGGGGAAGCGCTGCAACAGGACCGGGCGGCCGCCCATTGCGCGCATCAGCGGCTCGGCAACCCGCAGGTAGTGCTCGGCAAGGTCGCCCTTGGTCTCGCCGCGCTCGGCGAAGAACACCTTGTCTGGATGGCTGATCAGGTCGCGTGGCATCGTGGCTCACCTCCCCGGTGGCAGCGCGGTGGATCGCGTCCGGCCGCCGTTCACCACACACACGATCATTGCATCCCCGGCCCAGCCTCCGGCCGGGCAGCCGGGTTAACTAATGGGCGAGGGCCGGCTATGCCGGCTGCCGCAGGCGCGACAAGGAGGTGACAGGGTGACCGGTGGGCCCGGGCGCCGTCACACTGCGATCGTGACCGGCGCCAACCACGGCATCGGCGCGGCGGTCGCGGCGGCGCTGGCCGAGCGCGGCTGCGCGGTGCTGTGCACGTACCTGCGGGTGGACGACCCGGCCGGCCCGTTCCTCCCCTCGGCCTACCAGGAGAACCGGGCGCAGGACGGCGGCCATCTGGCCGACCGGATCCGGGCCGGGGGAGGGCGGGCGCTGGCCATGGAGGCCAACCTGTCCGACCCGGCGACGCCAGCCGCGCTCTTCGACGCGGCGGAGGAGCAGCTAGGGCCCGTGGACATCCTGGTGAACAATGCGTCCGGGTGGGTGGCCGATAGCTTCCAGCCCGGCCACACCGACGGGTTCGGCCGGCCGGTCCAGGCGATGAACCCCGGCACTTGGCTGCAGCAGTTCAGCGTGGATGCGATGGCCGCGGCCCTGCTGATCGCCGAGTTCGCCCGGCGGCACATCGCGCGCGGCGGGACGTGGGGCCGGATCGTCGGCCTCACCTCGGGCGCGGAGCTCGGTTTCCCCGAGGAAGTCTCCTACGGTGCGGCCAAGGCGGCACAGACCAGCTACACGATGTCGGCGGCCATCGAACTCGCCGGCTACGGAGTTACCGCGAACATGGTCCACCCGCCGGTCACCGACACCGGGTGGGTCAACGACGCGGTCCGGAAGCTCGTCGCCGACGACCCGCACATGTTCCACGTCGCCGACCCGGCCGAGGTCGCCGAGGTGATCGCCTACCTGGCCTCGGACGCCGCCGCCCTGATCACCGCGAACGTGATCACGCTCCGCTAACCGGCGTACGCGGACGTGCCCCGGGCAGGAGGCAACGGCAAGCTGTATCGTCCCCGCAATGGCGGTCACGATCCGGGCTGCCCGCGCCGGCGATGGCAGCGGCATGGTACGCGCATGGGCCAGCGCGGCGGATTACTACGCCGATCTCGACCCCGAGCACTTCCAGCGGCCTCAGCTACAGGGCCTGGCCGAATCGTTCGAAGATTCCATCACGCGGGCCGGGAACGACGTCCTACTGCTCGTCGCCGAACTCGACGGCCATGCCGTCGGCTGGCTCGCCTCCCGGATACAGCTCCCGGACAAAGACGCCGCGGCCCAGCTCATGCGCGAGCCGGGCTGGATCCGGCTCGCTATCGACGTGCTGATCGTCAACACCCCAGCGTGGCGGCACGGCGCGGGCGCCGCGCTGCTGAAGGCCGCCGAGTCGTGGGGACGTGACCGGGGCGCCCACGTCGCCCGGCTGGGCACCTACGCGCACAGCCCGGTCTCCGTGCCGTTCTACGAGAACCGGATGGGCTACGAGCGGCGCGCGATCATCTTCCAGAAGAACCTCGGCTAGACGCGGGAATGCGCGGGCGCGGTGGGGATGTTGCGGGCGGTGTGGCGCGTGTTGTGATCGCCGCCGGATATGGCGGCCCGGAGGTCCTGTCGGTCACCGAGGAACCCGTACCGGCTCCAGGCCCTGGTGAGGCCCGGATCGAGGTCAAGGCCGCGGGGGTCAACCCGGTCGACGTCAAGTCTTACAGCGGGGCGTTCGGCAGGGACCCGGCCAGGCTGCCGATCCGCCTCGGCGCCGAGGCCGCCGGGGTGGTTACGGCGGTGGGACCGGGCACGGAGGGCCCGGCGGGGCCGGTCAGCGCGGGCGATGAGGTCATCGCCTACCGCGCTCCCGGCGCCTACGCCACGGAACTGGTGGCGCCGGCCGGGGCGGTCGTGCCCAAGCCGGCCACCCTCGACTGGCCGCAGGCCGCGGGGCTGATGGTGACCGGCGTCACCGCGTGGCACCTGCTGACCGCGACGTCGGTGAGCGCGGGCGACACCGTGCTGATCCACGGCGGCAGCGGCGGCGTGGGGCTGATGGCGGTGCAGCTTGCCGTCATCCGCGGCGCCAAGGCCGTGGCCACGGCGAGCCCGGCCCGGCACGGCCTGCTGGCCGAGCTCGGCGCGGTTCCGGTGGCCTACGGCCCGGGCCTGGCCGAACGGGTCGCCGTCGCGGCCCCGGGCGGCGTCGATGTGGCCTTGGACCTGGTCGGCACGGACGAGGCCTGGGATGTCTCGCTCGGCTTGGTCGCGGACCGCGCCCGGGTGGCCACGATCGTTACGTTCGGCAAAGGGCTGCAGGCCGGCATCAAGGTGCTCGGCGGCGCGCCGGGCGCCGATCCAGGCACCGAGATCCGGGAGCGCGCCCGGCTGGACCTGGCCAGGCTCGCCGGGGAGGGGAAGCTGCGGGTCATCGTCAGCCAGACCTTCCCGCTAGCCGAGGCCGCCGCGGCGCACCGCGTGGTCCAGGACGGCCACACCACCGGCAAGATCGCGCTGATCCCCTAGCGCCCGCGCTACCCGCGCCCACGTGCCACTCACCGACTTATCATGCGAAACGCGCGCCCAAACCGGGCAAATCGGACAGAAAGCAGCTGCCGCGTGGAAAGTCAGGCGGGGTGAAGCAGTACGTTGCCGCGACTGGGGTACGAGGGGCCGGGGTTGTAGGAAACTTGGCTCGGCAGTCACTTCCCGCTTGACGCACCCACGCAGGAGGAACTGATCCGCATGAAGCGCATTCCGCTCCACCCGCGAACGGCCCTGGCCCTCGGGCTGTGCGTGCCGCTCACCGTCGCCCTCGGCGTAGGTCCGGCCATGGCGGCCGCCCACCATGCCGCGGCCCCCAAGGGGCGCCACCTGATCCCGCGCCACGTCTACGCCCCCTACTTCGAGACCTGGACCAGCGACAGCATCCCGGCGGTGGCCCGCAGGTCCGGTGCCCGCTACCTGACCCTCGCCTTCTTGCAAACCCCCAAGAAGGGATCGTGCACGGTCGCCTGGAACGGCGATCTGCGGCAGGTCGTCAGGCCCGGCGGCCGCTACGTCCACCAGGTCCGCGAGCTGCGCGCGATGGGCGGGGACGTGGTCCCCTCGTTCGGGGGGTACAGCGCCGACCACGGCGGCACCGAGATCGCCGACTCCTGCGCCAGCGTGCCGAAGATCGCCAAGGCTTACGAGTCCGTGGTGACCACCTACGGGGTGACCCGGCTGGATATGGACGTCGAGGACAGGTCGCTGAGCGACAAGGCGGGCATCGAACGGCGCAGTGAGGCGATCGCGCTGCTGCAGAAGTGGGCCGCGCGCACGCACCGCACCGTGCAGATCGTCTTTACGATCGGTGTGGAGCCGTGGGGCCTGCCCGGCAACTGCTTCGCCGTGCTAAAGAGCGCGGCCGCGCACGGAGTGCGGTTCACCGTCAACATCATGACGTTCGATTACTACATCAAGGCCAGCCAGACCGGCATTGAGATGGGGACGGCCGCCCTTAAGGCGCTGAACGGCACGCACGCGCAACTAGGGCAGCTTTACCCGCACCTCAGCCAGCCCCGGCTTTGGGCACTAGAGGGACTAACGATCCTGCCAGGGATTGATGACTACCCGAAGAAGACCGAGGTCACATATCTGAAGGACGCGCGGACGGTGGCCGCTTTCGCGCGGTCGCACGGGCTGCCCGAGATTTCCATCTGGGCGATCCAGCGGGACAACGGCGGCTGCCCAGGCGCCATCGACAGCAACTCTTGCTCCGGCATCAAGCAGCCGGCCTGGGCGTTCAGCCACATCTTCGACAGCTACCCGCGGTAGCCGGCATAGGCCGCGGGCGCGGGCGGCCCGTGCCCGCGCTACAGCGTGAGCCGGGGCCTAGCCGTGACTGCCGTCGCCGGATGTCGCGGGAGCGCGCAACGGTGAGCCCGGCACGCGGGCCCGGCGCTGTACGGCGATCAGCGTCGCGAGCATGATGCCGGCGAGCAGCGCGTATGGCACAAAATCAGATGTGGCCTGGGCAAGGGCCCCGCTCACCGACGCGGCGATGGCCTGCCCGCTCGCCCAGGCCAGGTTAGCCAGGCCGAAGGCCAGCCCCTGGTGCAGTTGCAGCCGGTCCGCCCCCGCGGACAGCAGCGCGGTGGCCGGTGCGAACAGGGCGCCGTAGCTGGGCAGGCCGACGACCAGGAACGCGACCAGCGAATACTCCGACGGCAGCACCGGGGCCAGCAGGCTGACCACGACCCCCGCGGCCAGGGCCAGCCGGATCGGCAGCAGCGCGCCCCGGCGGTCGGACAGCCGCCCGGCCGCGGGGGAGACGCCTGACTCGATCGCCGCCGCGACGAGAAACGTCGCCCCGATGACCGTGGCCGAGGCGCCGAGGCGACTCAGCCGCAGTGGCGCGAGCACGTCCACCACGCCGAAGGACAAGCCGGGCAGCAGAGTCAGCCACAAACCCACGCTGACCTGGCTGTCCCGCAACGCCGGCCAGGCGGCGCGTAGCGACTGCGGCGGCTCGGCCCGCGGGGGCGGCATGAGGAAAGTGACCACTATCAGGGCGGCGCCGGCCACCGCGGCGCCGGCGAAGGCGGGACCGGTGCCCACCTGGCTGGCGACCGCCCCGACGAGCGGGCCGAAAAGCGCGCCGACCACCGCCGCGCCCAGACTGATGCCGAGCAGTTCGCCGCGGCGTTCCTCCGGAGCACCCGTGGCCAGCCAGGCCAGGCCCGCGGCCCAGGTGCAGGCGCCGCCCAGGCCCTGCACGAATCGTGCCCCGTCAAGCAGGACCGGGGTGGTTGCCCAGCCGAACACCAGGGTCGACACGCTCATCAGCGTCAGTCCCAGCAAGACCACCGCACGGCTGCCCAGCCGGGCCGTGAGCACGCCACTGGGCAGCGAGCCGACCAAGGTGCCAATCGGGTAGGCGGCCACCAGAATCCCGGCGCCCGCCTTGGTCAGCCCGGCGGCATGCACGTAGTGGGGGAGCAGCGGAGTGAGCGCGGTGAAAAAGATGGTGTCCACCAGGACGATCGCGCAGACGAATGCCAGCAAGGCAAACACCGAGCGCGGCAGCCTGAGTAGGGCCCACCCCACGCCGACACCTCCAGACGATGCGAGCATGACATGCCCGCATGCGGACCGGCTCGCTGGGCCATGCCGCCGCTGCCGGAAGCCCACCGGTAACTTCTGTGCCGACTTCAAGAACATCGGGAGCGACACGCCGATTCCGGTTGTGACGCTGGCCGCGGCGAGCAGGCGCCCCGCCACGTCGCCCACGTGACCACGTAGTGCGCCTGACCGGCCCGGATCAGGTCGTCGCGGTCACCTTGCTGAGGTGGGCCGGGGCATCCGGGTTGACGTGCCGGGCCCGGGCCAGCTCGTAGGCAAGCTGCTGGCCACGGGTGATCGCCGCGATCACGTGCACCGCTTCCGGCAGGCCTGGCGGCGTCGGCAGCGACGCCGCGTGCGCCCGGCGGCTGGCGAGCAGCGCCCGCAGCTCATCAAGGTCGGTGTCGGCGGGCCCGCCGCCGTCCACCAGCAGCACCGGGGCCCCCGCGTACACCGCGGCGATCGGCCCGTGCAGCAGGTCCGCCGTGGAGATCCCCTCGGCGAGGATGCCGGTGGTTTCCTTCACCTTGAGCGCGGTCTCCAGCGCGGCCGCGTAGGCCAGCCCCCGCCCGGCCACTACCAGCCGGTCCAGGCCGCGCCAGCGGTCCGCCAGCCGCGCGGCCGGCCCGGGATCGCCGAGCACGCCAGCCACCGCGCCCGGCAGGCCGTCCAGCGTGCCGCCGTCCGGGGCGCCACTGACGGCGCCCGAGGTCCCGCCGGCGGCGCCCGAGGTCCCGCCGGCGGCGCCTGAGGTCCCGCCGGCGGCGCCCAGCGTCCCATCGGCGGCGCCGGGAGTTCCGGGAGCACGCGAGGTTCCGGCGGCACCCGGCGGGGTCCCAGCGGAGGCGCCCGGGGTTCCGGCGGCGGCATCCGGGGTCCCGGCGGCGGCATCCGGGGTCCCGGCGGCGGCATCCGGGGTTCCGGCGGCGCTGGCACGCAGCGCCGAGGTGACCGTGACCAGCACCGCAAGCTGGGCCGTCACCGTCTTGGTGGCCGGAACCGCTCGTTCTGGCCCGGCATCGGTGCTGAGCAGCAGGTCTACCGCGTCCGCCAGCGGGCTATCCGGCTCGTTGGTGATGCCGAGCACCACGGCGCCGCCCGCCCGCATGGCCCGGCAGGTGCTGATGATCTCCGGGGTAGCGCCGGACTGGCTCAGCGCCACCACCAGGTACCCGCGCCAGTCCACCGTGGCGTGGTAGCGGGTGTACAGGCTCGGTGCGGCCAGGCCAGCCGGCCTGCCCGCGCGCAGCTCGGCCAGGTACCGGCCGAACACCGCGGCGTTGTCCGAGGAGCCCCGCGCCAGGAACACCACCCCGGCCAGCGGGCGGGGCACCAGCGCGCGCACCGCCTCTGCGTCCGCGGGCGCTCGCGCCGTGACCTGGGCCAGGACGTCCGGCTGCTCGGCCATTTCGGCCGCCATCAGCTCCCCGTTCACCGGGCCCCCGGGTCGCTGGCCACCATGTCCCAGGCGACGCCCGCGCCGGAACCGCCAGGGCCGGAACCGTCTGGGCCGGGTCCGGGCGGGTTCGTGCCGCTGTCTGCGCCGGGGCCGTCCGCCCTGGCCGCGGCCGCGACTGGGGACTCCGGCCGCGACTGGAGATCCGGCCGGGGCCGGGGATCCGGCCGGGCCTCCGGTGAGCTGCGCCCAGGCAAGCTCCGCGCCGGAGGCCAGGCAGCCGTCCACCACCGCGTCGGTGCCCAGCGCACTGACCCGTACGTCGGGCATGACCGGCGCGATCGACCGCAGCTCCGCGGTGACCGCTGCCGCGAATCCCGGTGCCTGGCCCACGCCGCCGCCGAGCACGATCAGGTCCGGGTCCACCACGGTGACCACGGCACAGAGCACCCTGGCCACCAGCACTGCCTCCTCGGCCACCACCGCGGCCGCGCGCTCGTCGCCGTGGGCGGCGGCGGTGAACACCCGGCGGGCCGAGACCTGGCCGCGCATCCCGGCCCGGCGCGCGGCGCGCACCACAGCGGGCGCGGAGGCCGACGCTTCGAGCGCGCCGCGCTTGCGGGCGTCCGCCGGGTCGGTGCCATGGCCGCCGGTCATCGGCATGTACGCGATCTCGCCCGCCACTCCGTGCGCACCGCGGAACAGCTGACCGCCGAGCACCAGGCCCATGCCGATGCCGGTGCCGACCGACACGAACGCGAAGCTGTCCACCTCCCGGCCGTGGCCATGCGCCCGCTCGGCCAGCGCCGCCGCGTCCACGTCGTTCTCCACCACCAGGGCCTGCCCGAACACCTCACGCAGCCGGGACAGCACGATCGGGCGGTCCCAGCCGGGCAGGCCGCCGGTGAGCGCCATGGCGTTGCGCCGGGCGTCGTAGATTCCCGGGCTGCCGATGACCGTCTGGGTGACGTCCGACAGGGTCAGCCCTGCCTTGGCGCACAGCTCGCCGGCCAGGCTGGCCAGTTCCTCGACCCGGCTGCGGCCGCCGGAGGCGTGCGACCGGGCCGACGACCGGACCCGGACCTCGCCTGCGAGGTCGGTGAGCGCGCCGCGCACGTACTGCGCACCCACGTCGAGGCCGAGCACGAATCCCGCTTCCGGCCTGATCTCATACAGCAGCGCGGACCTGCCCGGCCGGCCGATGCGCTGGCCGGCCTCCCGGATGAGGCCCGCCTGCTCGACCGTGGCGAGGGCGAGGGAGACGGTGGGCTTGGACAGGCCGGACAGCCGGGCCAGGTCGGCGCGGGAACAGGGGCCACGATCGCGGATGTGCCCGAGCAGTAGCTGTTCGTTGAGCGCGCGGATGAGCTGGGGGCGAGCGGCCGATATGGCCCCTGGCATGCCAGACGACGTGACCGTCACCGCCACCTCCGCCATCCGTCCTGACCTAACTATTACGACCGGAGCACCCGGCAGGCCAATCGCTTGTCATGGTTGTAGCAGCACCTACAGAAATGTCGGCGTTGCCACAACGGCCACAAACGTCGGCTGGCGGGCAGGCCGCAGCGCATGGGCGCCGCCTGGCAGGCGGGACCCGGCTGACGCCCGGACCGGGATCAGCCGGCCACTGAACCCGGAACCAGCCGGCCACCGGCGGGCCGGGGACCGGCGGCCGGCCGGAGGACGGGCCTACCAGCGGCGTTGTCCGGGCGGCCGACCGTTGCCAACCTGTTGCACTGAGGCCTTGTAGCCATCTGATAGTTAGGATACTGTCCTAACAAAATTGAGCAAGAGGGTATTGTCCCGGGCACAAGCCCGCCCGGGGCAGGAGGGCATCGCCCTGGAAAGGTACTCCGTGGCAGACTCGCCTGTCATCCTCGGTCTCGACTTCGGCGGAACCAAGATCGCCATAGCCGTGTGCGAGCCGGACGGTGAACTGCGCGCATCCACCACGGTGTCCAGCGGCGGCGAGCTTGGCGCCCGCGCCAGCTTCGAGCGCGGCGTTCACGCCGCGCGTGAGGTGCTCGCGGCCGCCGCTCCCGGCCGTGAGGTGGTGGCCGTCGGCGTGTCCACCTTCGGGATCCCGTTCGACGACCGGGTCGAGCTTGCGCCCACGATCGACGGCTGGGGGGAATTGCCGCTCGGCCGTGAGCTGCGGGCGGCCTTTCCCGGGGCAGCCGTCCGCATGGCAACCGATGCGAAGGCGGCGGCCCAGGCGGAAGCGCGCTGGGGCGCGCTGGCCGGCTTCGATCCGGCCATTTATCTCAACCTCGGGACCGGGCTCTCCGCGGCGATCGTGGTGGGCGGAAAGGTATTGCACGGCAACAACGGAGCGGCCGGCGAGATCGGGTACAACCTGCGCGTCACCTCGGACGTGGGCGTCCCACTGGCGGCCCGGACGATGCTGGAAGACATGATCAGCGGGCAAGGGCTGGCTCGGCGCGCGGCCGGCCACACCACGCACGGCGGGCCGATGGAGGCGTCCGCGGTCTTCGAGGCGGGCCGGGACGTACCGGGCCTGGACCGCCTGCTGACGGAGTTCGTCGCCGAACTCGCCTTCCACGTGGTGAACCTCGCGATCTGCATCGACCCGGTGCGGATAGCGGTCGGTGGCGGGATAGTCCAGTCGTGGGACCGGCTGCGGCCGGGCCTGCAGGACGCTCTCACCGCGGGGGTGCCCTACCCACCGGAACTCGTCGTAGCCCGATTCCCGTCCGATGCCCCGTTGATCGGCGCGGTCGGGCTCGCCGTGGACGCGGCCCGGGAGTCGGGCGTCCACGGCGCCGAAGTCACTCTCCCTGCTGTAACGCTCAGTGAAGGGCTACCACTATGAGACGTTTCACCTTTGTTGCGGTTCTCGCCGCCGCCGGGCTGCTCGCGGCCGCCTGCGGAGGCAGCTCGTCCTCCTCGCCACCGTCGTCGTCGGGATCGTCTGGGCCCCACGGGGTCCTGACCATTGACAACGAGAGCGGCGGGACCTGGACCTGCAACTTCAACCCGTTCAACCTGTCCTACATCAGCTACTCGATGGGGAACGTCTACGAGCCGCTGGTGTTCATCAACACACTGCAGAGCGGCCAGGCGAGCCCCTGGCTGGCCACGAGCTGGGCGTGGGGGAGCGGCAACAAGACGCTGACCTTCACCATCCGCAACGGAGTGAAGTTCAGCAACGGCGACCCGCTGACGGCAGCCGACGTGGCGTACACCTTCAACCTGCTGAAGGCGCACAAGACTCTCGACATCAACTCCGTCTGGTCGGTGCTGTCCAGCGTCGCCCAGAAGGGGTCCGATCAGGTCGTCATGACGTTCAAGGCCGCCGCGGTGCCGTACTTCTACTACATCGGCGACCAGGTCGCAATCGTCGACCAGAAGGTCTGGTCGAAGATCGCAAACCCGGTGACCTACCCCGACAAGAACCCCGTTGGCACCGGCGCCTTCACCGCGAGCAGCAGCACCTGCACCCCGCAGAACATCAAGTACACCGCGAACCCGCACTACTGGCGGACGGGCTATCCGAAGGTCGAGACGGTCAACTACCCGTCGTTCCTGACCAACGACACCGCCAACACCTACCTGGCCACTGGCCAGGCGCAGTGGGGCGGTCAATTCATCCCGAACATCCAGAAGTTCTACACCTCCAAGAACCCGGACTACCACTACTGGTTCCCGCCGGTGGCGAACGTCTCGATGTTCATCAACCTGACGAACCCGATCCTGAAGAACGTCGCGGTTCGCCAGGCCATGGCGTACGCGATCAACCGGCAGAAGGCGTCCACCATCGGTGAGTACGGCTACGAGCCCCCCTCCAACCAGGCGGGGATCGTCACCCCGACGTTCCGTTCGTGGCTGGACTCGTCCGCGGCAGCCGCCTACGGCAACGACTACGCCTACAACCCGCAAAAGGCGATATCCATCCTGCAGGCCGCGGGCTTCAAGAAGGGCCCGGACGGGATCATGGCCAAGGGCGGCCAGAAGCTGTCCTTCACCATCATCAACAATGGCGGGTTCTCCGACTGGGTCGCCGCGGTCAACGTGATCCAGCAGGATCTCAAGGCCGTCGGCATCCAGGTCACGCCCCAGAACCTGGCGTCAGACCAGCTGGGAACAGAAGGTCTACGCCGGCCAATTCCAGCTCGCTTACAACAGCGAGACCGGTGGGCCGAGCCCGTACTACGAGCTGCGCCAGTGGCTCTACTCGGGCAACTCGGCCCCGATCGGCACGGCTGCCGGGTCGAACTGGGAGCGCTACAGCAACCCGCAAACCGATGCGCTGATCAACCAGTACGCCGCCACCAATGACTCGGCCACCCAGCATTCGATCGTCAACAAGCTGCAACAAGTCATGCTCAAGGAGGTGCCGGTCATCCCGATCACCGAAGCGGTCGACTGGTTCCAGTACGACACCGGCAGCTTCACCGGCTGGGTTACCCAGACCAATCAGTACGCGCTGCCGGCTCCTTGGCAGTATCCCGACTGGGGCCAGCAGATGATGCGCCTGGCGCCGAAGGGCTAGCGGCGCGGACCGTCCCTGGGGTGCGCGGCAGGCGTACCCCAGGGACGGGCCTGGCCCGGCGGCCCGCGCCGCTGCCTAGCGGTTTTCGCGGGCTCTTGCGGGGCCACCGCGGGTGAGCGAGCGTTAGAAGGGCGGACGATGGGCATCGGGAGGAGCACATGAGATACGTGCTTCGGCGCCTGGGCTTCTTCGCGCTGACCCTGTGGGTGGCGCTCACCCTGAACTTCGCGCTGCCGCGGTTGATGCCGGGCAACCCGGCGCTCGCGATCATCGGCAAATTCCGCGGCGGGATCAGCCCGCAGGCGGTCAAGGTGCTCGAGGCGCAGTTCGGCGTCGGCACCCACCAGAACGTGGTGGCGCAGTACTTCAGCTACTTGGGCAACGTCGCGACGCTCCGGTTCGGCACCTCGCTGACCACCCAGCCCGGGGCGTCGGTCGGCAGGATCGTGTTCGACGCGATCCCGTGGACCCTGGGTCTGGTGGGCCTCACCACGGTCCTGGCGTTCATCCTGGGCACGGGGATCGGCATCGTCAGCGCGTGGTGGCGCGGTGGCCGGATGGACAGCCTGTTGCCGCCGGTATTCGTGATCATGACGGTAATCCCGTACTTCTGGATCGGCCTGGTCCTGATCCTGATCTTCGGGGTGAAGCTGAAGGTGCTGCCGTACTTCTTCAGCTACAACTACGCGCTGACGCCGGGGTTCAACGCGGCCTTCATCGGCAACGTGGCCGAGCATGCCATCCTGCCCGCGTTCACCCTGCTGATCACCACGATCGGTGTCTGGATCCTGACCATGCGCAACACCATGATCACCACGCTCGCGGAGGATTACGTGCGGATGGCCCGGGCCAAGGGCCTGCCCAGCCACCGCATCATGCTCGACTACGCGGCGCGGAACGCGATCCTGCCGAACCTCACCGGCTTCGCCATGTCGCTCGGGTTCGTGGTCGGCGGCGCGATCCTGATCGAGGAGGTCTTCAATTACCAAGGGGTCGGCTACCTGCTCCTGCAGGCCGTCAACAACGAGGACTACCCGCTGATGCAAGCCTTGTTCCTGTTGATCACCGTGGCCGTGCTGTTCGCGATCCTGCTCTCGGACATCGCGACCGCCATCCTCGACCCGCGGACCAGGGCGGCGGGGTAGCCATGGCCGCGCTGCAAACCCCTCCAGGGGCCAGCGAGGCGGGCACCGGCACCGGTGCCGGACCCCTCGGTGCCGCCGGCCCCGCGGCGGCTGGGCTGCCCTTGGCGGGCGGAGGCTCGATCGCGGGAGCCCGCTCCCTGCGGCGGATGGGCCGCGCCATCACCGCCAACCGCAAGGCCACCGTCGGCACCGCGTTGCTGGTGCTGTTCATCTTCGTGGCGCTGTTTCCCGGGCTGATCGCGCACGACGATCCGCAGGCCGAGATCTACCCGCGCGGCCTGACCCCGAACGCACAGCACTGGCTGGGCACGACGTCCTTCGGGCAGGACATCTTCGCCCAGGTGATCTATGGAACCCGGCCGGTGCTCCTGATCGCGTTCGGGGTGGGCCTGTTCGCCACGATCGTCGCGATGCTGATCGGCGTGGCCGCCGCCTACCTGGGCGGGGCGTGGGATGGGACGCTCAACGTGTTCACCGACGTGCTCCTGGTCATCCCGTTGTTCCCGCTGCTCATCATCATCGGCAGCTACCTGCACGGCGCGGGCACCTCGGTGATGATCGCGGTCATCGCTTTGACCGGCTGGTCGTACACGGCGCGGCAACTGCGCGCCCAGGCGCTGTCGCTGCGCAACCGGGACTTCCTCAACGCGGCAAAGGTCCGCGGCGAGCGCCCGCTGTATATCATCTGCGTGGAGATCATCCCCACGATGACGTCGCTGCTCGTGGCCGCCTTCCTGACCAACGCGCTGTACGCGGTGCTCTTCTCGTCCAGCCTGCAGTTCATCGGGCTCGGCGACCCGAACGTGACCAGCTGGGGAACGATGCTCTACTGGGCCCAGAACGCCGAGGCATTCCAGACTGGCTTGCCGTTGTGGATCATCGTCCCCGGGCTGTGCATCGTCGCGCTGGGCGCGGCGTTCGCGCTGCTCAACTACGCCTTCGACGAGATCGGCAACCCGGCCTTGCGGCCGGTCCGGAGCATGCGGCGTACCCGGGCTGGCGCGGCTACCACCCCAGTTGCGCGCAGGAGGCTCCGTGTCAAGCGCACCGGCTGAGAGCTTCCCGCGCAACGGCCCGGCAGGCATCACCGGCAACGTGCTGGAGGTCCGCGACCTGTCGGTCGAATACATCCTGGAGCGCGGCACGGTCCTGGCGGTGGACGACGTCAGCTTCGACCTTGCCCCCGGGGAGTTCATCGGCATCGTCGGTGAGTCCGGGTGCGGCAAGTCCACCCTGCTGTTCGCCATCGCCCAGCTACTGGCCCCGCCGGCCGAGATAACCGGCGGCAGCGTGACCTTCCTGGGCCGCAACATGGTCGGGCTCACCGACCGGGAGCTGGCCGCGGTCCGGTGGAAAGACCTGTCGGTGGTCATGCAGAGCGCGATGAACGCGCTCAACCCGGTCAAGTCGATCGGCGCCCAGTTCGCCGACGCCATGCGGGCGCACGGCGTTACCGCCAAGGCGCAGATCGCCGACCGGTCGGCCGAGGTGCTCCGGATGGTCAGCATCGACCCGACTCACCTGAAGAGCTACCCGCACCAGCTTTCCGGCGGCATGCGCCAGCGATCCATGATCGCCATGGCGATGCTGTTCACCCCCGATCTCGTGATCATGGACGAGCCGACGTCCGCGCTCGACGTCGTGGCGCAGCGGTCGCTGATGGTGCAGATCAAGGAACTGCAGGAAGAGCTCGGCTTCGCGATCGTCTTCGTCACCCACGACATGTCGCTGGTCAGCCACTTCTCCGACCGGCTGATGGTGATGTACGGCGGCGTCGTGGCCGAGCTCGGGGCGACCAGGCGGGTCTTCGACACGCCGTTGCATCCCTACAGCGTCGGCCTGCTGGAAGCGTTCCCCTCGATCAGAGGGCCCCGGGTGCCGCTCACCGGAATCCCGGGCAGTCCCCCCAACCTGGCCGCCATCCCCCCGGGCTGCCGGTTCGCCCCGCGCTGCCCGAAGGTGATGGCCCGGTGCGAGGTGGAGCCGCCGCCGCTGTACGAGGTGGGCGGCACGCTCGTCCGCTGCTTCCTGCACGCGGGGGAGGAGCGGGGCAATGACTGACCCAGCGGCCGGCCAGCCACCCCGTGCGGCAATTCGCGACACGGCCTTGCCCGCGGCCGCCCCTGCACCGGCGGAGTCCGAGGCATCGTCCGCCCGGGCCGGGACCGCAGCGGTGCTGCGGACCGAGAACCTGACCCGGCATTTCAAGATCGGCGGCGCGCTGTCCAAGCGCACCCTGCACGCCGTGGACGACATCAGCCTGACCATCGGCGAACACGAGATCGTCGCGCTGGCGGGGGAGAGCGGAAGCGGCAAATCCACGGTCGCCCGGCTGCTTGCCAAGCTGTACAAGCCCACCAGCGGCGAGATCTACTTCCAGGGCAGGCCGCTGTCGGCCGTCCGCGGCCGCCGGGCGATGCTCCGCTACCGGGGCGACGTGCCGATGGTGTTCCAGGATCCGTTCGCCTCCTTCAACCCGGTGTTCCGGGTGTCCCACGGCATCATGCGCTGCCTCAAGCTGCACCGGCCCGAACTGTCCGCGCAGCAGCGGCGCGAGGAGGCGGAGCGGGTCTTCACCGCGGTCGGCCTGACCCCGGCCGCCGAGGTGCTCGAGCGGTTCCCGCACGAGCTGAGCGGCGGCCAGCGGCAGCGGGTCGGCTTCGCCCAGGCGCTGGCGCTGCGGCCGAAGCTGATCCTGGCCGACGAGCCGGTCTCGATGCTGGACGTCTCGATCCGCATCGGGCTGCTCAACCTGATGGCCGACCTGCGTGACACCCAGGGCGTCTCCATCCTCTACATCACCCACGACATCGCCAGCGCGCGCTACGTGGCCGACCGGCTGATCGTGATGTACGCGGGGCACATCGCCGAGACCGGCCCCACCGAAGAGGTGCTGAGCCTGCCCAGGCACCCCTACACCCAGCTGCTGCTGTCCGCGGTCCCCGACCCGCGCGCCCCGCTCGGTGTGGGGGCGGAGACCGACCGCGGCGAGCCGCCCAAGGTCATCGACCCCGCTCCGGGGTGCCGGTTCCGCTGGCGCTGCCCGCTGGCCATCGACGAGTGCCACCAGGTCACCCCGCCGCTGCGGGAGCTCCTGCCCGAGCACAGCGCCGCGTGCCACGTCGCCCGGGCAGACGCCGAGACCCAAGCCTTCCGGTGACGAGATCATGGATCTGATCGCGTTCGGCACAATGTTCCTGGAGATCGTCTTCGGCGACGTGCCGGCCCTGCCCGCTCCCGGGGAGGAGATCTTCGCCGACGAGTTCGCCATCTCCTGCGGCGGCGCGGTCACCGCGGCCAGCGCCGCCAGCCGGATGGACGCCAGCGCGGGCCTGTCCACCCTGCTCGGCGAGGATCTCGGTTCCCGCGTGGTGGAGGAGTACTGCCACCGCGCCGGAGTTGACCTGTCGGCCTCCCAGCGTGTCGCTGGCCCCGCCGCTGGCATCACGGTGGTGGTGAACTACGCGGGAGACCGGGCGTTCATCAGCTACCTGCCGCCGCGCGCCCAGACCGAGAGCCGCGAGCACGAGCGCTGGCTGGAAATCCTGCGGCGAGAGCGGCCAGCCTGGTGCTATCTGCACGCGCACCGGGGAATGGCCGGGCTCATCCGGGAAGCGCGTGACCTGGGTATCCGGATCGCTGTGGACGTCGGCCTGAATGAGATCGCAGCCGATCCGGCGGCCGTGCTGGCCTGCGCGCGGCTGGCCGACGTGTTCCTGCCCAATGCCGAGGAGCTACTCCGGCTGACGGGCGCCGCCTCGCTCGCCGCGGCGATCGACACCGCGGCCTCCTGGGGCCCGCCAGTGGTCGTGAAGCTGGGCGCCAACGGCGCGATGGTGGCCGGCCAGCCGGGCCGGGCCGGGCCGACGGAGGTGACCGAGGGCATCAGGCGGGTGCGGGTGCGTGACCGGACGGGCGCGGGCGACGCCTTCGCTGGAGCGCTGATCGGCGCGCTGTGCAAAGGGGCATCGATCACCGAGGCCGTCGCGGTCGGCAACGCGGCTGGCTCGGAGGCGGTCAGCCGGCTCGGGGCCGTGGGCGAGGTTGACGTGGAGGGCCTGAGCTCGGCCGCCTCCACACTGGCGGCAGCCGCTGTGATGGCGGCGGCCGGCGGCGGGGCAGCCCGGTCCGGCCCGGACACGCCGGACGGGCAGCACGACGAGCTGGACAGCTGGCCGCACAGGCAGGACCCTCCACTATGAAGCTGGCGATACTCGGCGGCGGCGGGGTGCGGATACCCATGTTCGTCCGCGGTGTGCTGTCCCGCCCCGGCGCCTCGTTCGGCGAGATCTGCCTGTTCGAGCCGGACCAGGCGCGGCGGGAAACGATCGGCCGCCTGTCTGTGGAGGTGGCCGCCGCTCTCGGGCGCCGCGACGTCGTCCGCGTGACCGCCGACGTCGAGGAGGCGTTCACCGGCGCGGACTTCGTGTTTTCCGCGATCCGGGTAGGCGGGGACCGAGGCCGGCTCATCGACGAGGAGGTGGCCCTGCGGCGCGGCCTGGTGGGCCAGGAGACCATCGGCCCGGGCGGCTGTGCGATGGCACTGCGGACGATCCCCGTCGTGCTGTCCTACTGCGAGACGCTGGCCCGGTGCGCCCCCGGCGCGGTGCTGATCAACTTCACCAACCCCGCCGGGCTGATCACCCAGGCGGTCTCGCTGCACGCCACGGTCCGCGCGGTCGGGGTCTGCGACACGCCCAGCAGCGCGCTGGCCCACTTGACCGACTTCCTCGGCGCGGACCGGCACTCGGTCGCGTTCTCCTACGCCGGCCTGAACCACCTCGGCTGGATCTCCTCGTTCACCGTGGCGGGCCGCGAGCTGGTCGGCACGCTGCTGGAGCGCTACGAAGAACTGCAGCGGTTCGACCAGCGCTTCGCCGCCTTCGACGCCGGCTTCGTGCGCCGGCTCGGCGCGATACCGACCGAGTACGACTATTACTACTACGAGCCCCGGCGGTACGTGGAGGCCGTCGCCCAGGCGGGCGCCAGCCGGGGCGCCGACGTGCTGCGGCTGAACTCCGGGCTGCTGACAGAGGTCGCCAAGGCGTTCAGCGCGGGAGATGTGCACGACGCCTGGCACGCCTACATCACCCAGGTGGGCATCCGCCGGGCCAGCTACATGCGGACCGACATGGCGGGCGAGAGCATGCCGATCCCGGCGCCTGCGGCTAACGGCCCGGCGCCGGACACCGGCCACGGGGCCGACGACCTGGGCCCGGCCAGCGCCGGGACGGACATCCGCCCCGGCGGCTACGAAGGGGTCGCGCTGCAGGTGATCGCGGCGCTGACCGGCCGCAAGCCCGGCGCGGTGATCGTCAACACCCGCAACGGCGCCTGCCTGCCCTTCCTCGACCCGGACGACGTCGTGGAGGCGCCGGCGCACATCGACGGCGGCGGCATCGCCCCGCTGGCCGGCAGCGAGCTGCCCAGGTCCGCCCGGGGCCTGGTCACCCAGGTCAAGGAGTACGAGCGCGAAGTTGTCAGCGCCGCCGTGACCGGCGACGCGGAGCGGGCCGCCCTGGCCCTGGCGCTGCACCCACTGGTGCCCGGCGTCACCGTCGCGAGGGAGATGATGAGTGAATACCGCGAACGGCACGGCCCCAGCCTTGCCTACCTGTCCTGACAGCAGCGGGGATACCCGGGGCGCAACTCGCCGGCCTGCCCGGCGCGGCGGGACAGCGGCATGAAGCTCGCGGTCATCGGCGGCGGGTCCACCTATACGCCCGAGCTTGTCGACGGCATCGCTCGGCTGTCCGGCGACGTGGCGGTCGAAGAACTGGTCCTGGTCGACCCGGACGAGTCCCGGCTGGCGGTGGTCGGCCCGTTCTCCGACCGGCTCATGCGGGCGCACGGCCACCCGGGCCGGCTGACCTGGACCACCAGCCTGGATGAGGGCCTGGACGGCGCCGGCGCGGTGCTGCTGCAACTGCGGGTGGGCGGTCAGTCAGCCAGGCAGCGCGACGAGACCTGGCCGCTGGAGTACGGCTGCATCGGCCAGGAGACCACGGGCGCGGGCGGGCTGGCCAAGGCGCTGCGCACCGTCCCGGTCGTCTTGGACATTGCCGAACGAGCGCGCCAGCGGGCCCTGGGCTCCGCGTGGATCATCGATTTCACCAACCCTGTCGGGATCGTCACCCGGGCGCTGCTCGACGCGGGCCACCGGGCGATCGGGCTGTGCAACGTGGCCATCGGGTTCCAGCGGAACTTCGCCGCCCTGCTCGGCGTCGATCCGGCCCGGGTCATGCTCGACCACGTCGGCTTGAACCACCTGACCTGGGAACGCGCTGCCGTGGTGGACGGCGCCGACGTGCTGCCCGACCTGATTGCCAAGCACGGCGATGAGGTGGCGGGCCATACCGGCCTGCCGGTGTCCGTTTTGCAGGAAAGCGGTGCGGTGCCGTCGTACTACCTGCACTACTTCTGGGCGCATGACGCCACCGTGGAGCAGCTGCGGCACCAGCCGACCCGGGCCGAGGAGGTCGCGCGGCTGGAAAAGGAACTGCTGGCCGCGTACGCGGACCCGGCGCTGACGCACAAGCCGGAGATGCTCAGCCAGCGCGGCGGCGCGTTCTACTCCGAGGCGGCGGTCGCGTTGCTCGCCTCGCTGACCACCGGCGCCGGGGACGTCCAGGTGGTGAACCTGCGGAACCGGGGCACGCTGCCGTTCCTCGACGATGACGCGGTCATCGAGGTGCCCGCGGTGATCGGCACGGCCGGCGCGCAGCCGGTGCCGGTCGCCCCGCTGCACCCGACGATGCGCGGGCTGGTGGCGCACGTGTCCGCGTACGAGGAACTGGCCGTGGACGCGGCGCTGCGCGGCGGTCGAGGCCGGGTGGCGAGCGCGCTGCTGGCGCACCCCCTGGTCGGCCAGTACGACCTGGCCGGCCGCTGACCGACCGGCTGATCGCCGAGAACGCCGCCTACCTGCCCTGGGCCAGCGGTGACTCCTGACCTCCCCGCCGTCCTCGCCGTCGACGGCGGGAACAGCAAGACCGACGTGGCGCTGGTCGCGGCGGACGGCTCGCTGCTCGGCACCGCCCGGGGAGCGGGGGCGACCAGCGCGGCAAAGGCAGCGGTGGAGGCGTGGCTGGACGAACTGGCCGTGCTCATCGAGCAGAGCCAGCAGCAAGCCGGGAGGGCCGGGGACCCGGTGGCCGGGCACATCTCCGCGTGCGTCGCCAACGCCGACCTGCCCGAGGAAGTGGACCGGCTGGCCGAAGCGCTGCGCGCACGAAGGTGGAGCGTGACCACGCAGGCGCGCAACGACACCTTCGCCGTGCTGCGCGCCGGGCTGGACGGCGCCGCCGCTCCGGGGGAACCGCACTGGGGTGTCGGCGTCACCTGCGGCGCGGGCATCAACTGCGTGGGCGTACACCCGGATGGCCGGACGACCGGCTACCTCGCGCTCGGCGGCATCAGCGGTGACTGGGGCGGCGGGGACGGCCTGGGCCGGGCGGCGCTGTGGTGGGCGGTCCGCGCCGAGGACGGCCGCGGGCCACAGACCAGCCTGCGCGAGGCGGTGGCGGGGTACTTCGGCGTGCCCACGGTGCGCGATGTCACGCTCGGCATCCACCTGGGCAAGATCAGCAAGAAGGACGTGCGGGGGCTGGCCCCGGTGCTGCTCGCCGTGGCGCGCGAAGGTGACCAGGTCGCCCGCGACCTGGTACGCCGGCAGGCCGAGGAGATCTGCGTGATGGCGGTGACCGCGATGCGCCGCCTCGACCTCACCACCCGGGCCACCCCGGTCGTGCTCGGCGGCGGGCTGATGACCGCCCGGGACCCATTGCTGCTCCAGGAGATCACTGAGCGGATCACGGCCGCAGTCCCCCAGGCGACCGTGATCGTCGTGGCCGTGCCGCCGGTGGCGGGCGCGGCCCTGCTGGGGCTTGATCACGTCGGGGCGGGGGCGGACGCCGAGCGGCGGCTGCGCGCCGCCTATGACAGAAGGGCCTGGTCATGAAACATCGGATGACGCTGGTGGCGGGGACGGCGGCCGCGACCGTGAGCCTGCTTGGCGCGGCCACCGCGGGCGCCGCCACCACCGGCATGAGCGCCGCCGGGAGCGGCAGCACCACACCGGCCGAGGTCCGGGTCAACCAGGTGGGCTACCCACCGGACAGCGCCAAGGTGGCCTACGCCATGTTGCCCGGGCGGGTGCGCCAGGTCAGGTTCACCGTGTCGGGCAGCCACGGCGTGGTGTTCCGCGGCCGGTCCGGCAGCGACGCTGGTAGCTGGAACGACGCCTACCGTGCGGTCTACCGGCTGGACTTCAGCGGGCTGCACCGCGTCGGGAGCTACCGGATCACGATCAGCGCGAACGGGGCGAAGGCGGTCTCGCCGGTCTTCGCGGTCGCGCCCGTGGCCGCGCTGTATCACCGGCTGGTGCTCAACGGGGTGCGCTACTTCACCTCAGAGCGGGACGGCGCGAACGTCCGGCCTACCGTGCTGGACCGGAAGCCCGCCAACCTCACCGACCGGCACGCCACGGTGTACGCCGACCCGCGCTACGACAGCAACGACAACCTGCTCGGCGCCTTCCACCGGGTCGGCGGCCCGGTGAACGTGGCCGGCGGGTGGTTCGACGCGGGCGGCGGTTACGAGAAGTTCGCTTACACGGCCAGCTACGCCGACGGGCTGCTGCTGCTCGCGGCGCGGGACTTCCCCGGGACCTACCCGACGCTGGCCGGGGAGGCCGGGTTCGGCCTGCGCTGGCTGCAGAGGCTGTGGCACCCGGCCAAGAAGGTCCTCTACATCCAGGTGGGCATCGGCACCGGCAACGCGAGCAACACGATCCAGGGCGACTACAACTTCTGGTTCCGGCCACAGGCCGAGGACCGGATGGACGTCAAGCCCGGCGGTCACCCGGGCCCCAGCGCCTACTACGTGAAGTACCGGCCGGTGTTCCCGGCGGCGGCGCCGGCCGCGAAGATCAGCCCGGATTTCGCTGGCCGGTTCGCCGCCGACTTCGCCCTTGGGGCCCAGTTGACCGCCGCCACCCGGCGGCAGCACGCCGAGCACCTGCTCCGGCTGGCCCGCGGCATCTACGCGATGGCCAAGACCCGCCACGTCGGGTCGATCATGACCACGTTCCCGCACGACTTCTACCCGGGCACCGAGTGGAAGAGCATGATGCTCTGGGGCGCGGACGAGATCGCGCTGGCCAACGAGGCGCTCGGCGCGCCGGCCGCGCGGGTCCACGCCGACCTGGCCGTGGCGGCGCGCTGGGCGAAGGCCTACATCGCGCAGGGCCATCCGGCCGGCAGTGACACGCTCAACCTCTACAACAACGGCGCGATCGGTGAGGCGGAGCTGATCCAGGCGATGCACGGCGCGCACGGGACCCCGGTCATCGCGCCGCGCGTGCTGCTGGCCGACATGGCCGCGCAACTGCGCGTGGGGGAGGGCCTGGCCAAGGACGACCCGTTCGGGCTGGGCATCGTCCTCGGCCAGGGCGACGCTACGCCGCACGCGTTCGGGCTGGCCATCACGAACGCGCTGTACCAGCGCTACGGCGGGTCCAGCGCCTACCGTGCCTTCGCCCAGCAGCAGCTCAACTTCGCCCTCGGCGCCAACGGCTGGGGCAGCTCGTTCGTGGTCGGCGCGGGCGATACCTACCCGCACTGCATGCAAAGCGAGATCGCCAACCTGGAAGGCTCGCTCACCGGGCACGGCAACATCCAGGTCGGCGCCACCACCGACGGGCCGAGCAACCTTGGCAACTTCGTCGGCCTCGGCACGGTGTCCGGCATGCAGGCCTGCCGGGCCGGCCACTTCAAGCCGTTCAACACCAAGACCGCCGGCTACGAGGACAACGTGGTGAGCTGGCCGTCGGTCGAGCCTGCGGACGACTACACCGCCAACTCCACCCTGGCCTTCGCTCTGGCTGCCGCCTCCCGCTGACGGCGCTGCCGCTGACGGCGCTGCCCGCTGACGGCGCTGCCGCTGACGGCGCTGCCCGCTGACGGCGCTGCCGCTGACGGCGCTGCCCGCTGACGGCGCTGCCCGCTGACGGCGCTGCCCGCTGACGGCGCTGCCCGCTGACGGCGCTGCCCGCTGACGCACTCCGTGATGTGAGTTTGGTGTTCAAAGAGGAACACCAAACTCACATCCACAAGCCCTGTAGCCGGGATCCCGGGTGGCTAGGGGATAGGGGCCGCGACGGCGGTTAGCGGCACGTTCCAGCCGGAGACGGTGATCACCGGGGTGGCGCCGTGCAGGCTAGCCGAGTCGTAGCTGACTGTCAGGGTTTGCGACTCGCCGGGGAACAGCGTGATGTCGTTGCCCCGCCACAGCGAGGACTGCAACTCGCTGTCGCCAGGCAGCACGTGCCCGCCCGGCGTCCCCCGGCGCACGTCGGCCCGCAGCAAGAACGCGACCGCCGACGCCGAGGTGTCCCGGATGGTGACCGTGGTGGCCAGGTCCGCACGGTCCGGCCCGGGGCGCCGCACGGTGGCCGCGGTGACCGAGACGCGGGCGCGCGGCAGCCCCTGCAGGGCCTTCAGCCGCGCGTACTGGCGGAGGATGGCCTGCGGCTGGCCCAGCGTCTTGGCAAAGTTCACCACGTCCGGGCGGGTGGACAGCCAGTACACGTTGCGGTCCACCAGCGCCCCGTGCTGGCGCAGTTGCAGTTCCACGAAGTACACCCGGGTGGGTGAGGAGGCCGGCACCTTCGGCTTCAGCACGCCGGTGCGGACCTGCTGGCTGGCCAGCGTGAAGGTGCTGCTGGCCTGGTCGTCGAGGACCTTCCCGGCGAGGCTGTAGACGATGGCCCGCACCGACAGGCCCGGCTGCGGGCGCCCGCCCAGGTTGTCCACCGCGATGGTGCCGTTGTCCAGCGTGTAGAGGGCGTGCAGGCTCCGGTTCGCCTCCTGCGCCCCGAAGTAGCTGCCCGCCTGGTCGCCGTCGCTGCCGTACAGGTTCCACAGCAGGCTCGGCCAGCCCTTGTTCATCTGCCAGTAGATCGTCCCGGTGGACGGCAGCGGCTTGCGGGTCGAATGGGCGATGTACGCCTCGAACTGCGCCCGGGTGTTCTCGTAGTCCTGCGCCTGCGCCATCTCGACGTACTGGCCCAGGCTGGACCAGGCGCCGTACCTGGCCAGCAGCGCGGTGTCGAAGTGGCACAGGGTGCCGAAGCTGTAGCCGATCCCGCACCGCGGCTCGTAGTTGGCGTGGTACTGGTTGAATGTCCGGTCGCGCCACAGGTGGGACAGGTCGCTCGCGGACATGAACCGGTGCAGCGAGTCGAGGGTGGGGATGGTGTTCCCGGCGCTCTGCTCGCTGTCGTACCCCCAGGCCCCGCCCGCGTTGGTCTGGGTCGAGTCGTTCGTGTCGAACCGGCTGCTGTACCAGTAGTTGGGGGGCACCCAGTCGTAGGGGCCTTCCTTCTGCCCGGAGAAACCGAGCGTCTTGGTGGCCTTGTACTCGGCCGAGGCGATAATCGGGTCCTGGAACCCGGCTTGCTGGAAGGCGGCCAGCGAGAGGGCCTCCTGCTTGGGGATCGGCTCGTTGTCGCTCCACTGGAAGCTGGACACGCTCGGGTGGTTGCGCAGGTTCTGCCCGATGGTCAGCGCGGACAGCCGGATGATCTTGAAATCGGCGGGGCTGGTCAGCCCGCTGTCTTGCAGTTGCCACGCGTCGCAGCACTGATACCCGGCGTTGACCAGGATCCCGGCCCGGTCCATCTGGTCGAAGAACCCGGCCGGCATGATGTGGCCCTCCAGGCGGATCGTGTTGACGCCCATGTTCCTCATCAGCGCGATCTGCCTGGCGATGTCGGAGGCGGAGTAGTGCAGGAAGATGTTCGGCGAGAACCCGCCGCCCCGGGTCACGATGGGCACACCGTTGATCTTGAACGCGCGCGCTCCGGCCGGCTCGGCCGGTGACGACCCGGTCAGGTAGGACGTGACGGTCCGGATGCCGAACGTCTCGCTCGTCGAGTTCAGTGTCTGGCCATGCTGCGAGACCGACGTGGCGAGGCGGTACAGCGGCTGGCCGCCGAGCTGGTAGGGCCACCAGACCTGCGGATGCTTGATGATCAGCCCCCGGAACACCACCGTCTTCGTGGTGTTCGCGGGCACGGTCACGGTGCTGACGGCCCCGATCCCCTGCCGCCCGCCCGGGAAGGTGATCGTCGCGGAGACATCCCCGGTTTGCGGCGAGCCGGTGTTGTTGGTGATGTCGGTCTGCACCGTCAGCGTGGAGCGGCTGAAGTCCGCGGCATTGGCCTCCAGCACGTGCGCGTTGCCGTCGGTCAGCGCGCCGTCCACCGCGAGCTGGACCGGGAACTGGATGCCGGTGTTGTTGTCCGGCGGGATCTGGTTCCAGTCCACGTCGTCGAGGGTGAACATGGTGTTCGGGTCGTTCGGGTTCACCTCGATCGCCAGCGAGTTCCGGCCCGGCCGGAGCAGCCCGGTGACCGGGAAGGCGAACCTGGTGTAGGCGCCGGTGACGGTGTCGGCGGTGGCCACCTCGTGCCCGTTGACCCACACGTTGGCCGAGCCGATCACCCCGTTGACGACCAGCGTGGCGTGCTGGCCCGCGCGCAGGTGCGGGGTGAAGTCGGTGCGCCACCACCAGGGCACCCGGAACAGCGGGACCGTGACCGCGCCGACGTGGTTCTCATACCCGTAGCACTTGCGCATGTTGTCGGCGAAGAACACGCTTCGCCTGCTGTCGCTGCCCTGGTTCACCGGCTGCAGCGCCGGATCGCCCGGGCAGCGGCCGTTCTGCAGCAGGGCCTCGACCTCGGTGCCCGGCGCGCCCGCGCCGTCGTTGCGGACCCGCAGCCAGGAGCCGGCGTCGAACGACGGCGCGGAGATCTGTGACCCGGGCGCGGTGGCCGTGGCGCTGCTGGCCACCCGCCAGCCGTGTGCGCCGAGGTCGGCAACATCGCTGGCGCCGGTCGGCGTGGTCTGGCCGGCGCTGGCGGCCCGGATGCACCTATCGGTGCGGCATAACGAACGGCCGGGGATGCCCCTGCTGCCCGGGTGGCCTGTGCACCCGGGGCCAGCCACACTAGTGACGTGGCGGCGCAGGCGAGCGAGGCACTGATGGCCAGATAAGGCCGGAGGACTCGGTTCACGGCTGGCAACTCCTGACTGCGGCCCACCGGCCGCGTCGCGCTGCCCCCGTTCCAGGTGGTGCAGCCCCCGTTTGAGGTAGTGCAGCCCCGAGGTAGTACAGCCCTGGTTCCGGACAGCGCGCCCGTTCCGGGATAGCGCCCCGTTCCGGGGTGATGCGCCCCGTTCGGAGGTAGCGCACCTGTTCCGGAGCATCGCCCGTTCCGGGGTAGCCCGTCTCGAGGTAACGCGCCCCCGATCCGAGGTAGCGCCTTCCGTTCCCAGTCCTATTAGTTCGTATACTTTCCAAACAAATTCTGTCAAGACCCTTCTCGCACAGGCGGGCCGCGAGCCCAGCCGCTTGTGGTCGTTGGCGCAGCACTCACATTCTTTGTGGCCGTTGTCCCAACGACCACATACGCGGCCGAGGGCTGCCCGCGGTCAGGCCGGGATGGCGATGAACGGCTTGACGGTCGGCTGGACCGTGCCGCCGGGCGGCTCAACGGTGATGCCGAAGATGTCGCCCGCGAGCACGCCCGAGATGAGCACCGGCCCGGTCCGGCCGTTGTGCAGGGCCAGCAGGCCTTCGGAGCGGATCCGGTTGCCATTCGAGCCGATCAGCCAGAGCTGGTAGACCTTGCCGGCCCGCAGCGCCGGCAGCCCGCGGGCTGTCACCACGATCTGGTGCTTGGATGCTGACGACACCATGGTCACCGTGCCGCCGATCAGGGTGGCCTTAGTCACCAGGGTCGCGTCCGAGGCGGTCCGCACGGCGTTGATCGCGGCGAGCTCGGTCTTGGTCATGGTGAGCTGGTGCCTGGTCTGGCTGAGCTGCTGCTGCGTCTGGCCGAGCTCGCTGCGGGTGTTGACCAGCACGACGCCCAGGATGATCGCGGCGGCCAGGCCGATGGCGGCGCCGGCCGTGGCCAGTCGTGGCAGCCAGGTGAGCCGCGGTCCCGGCCGCCGGTGCCGGGCCCGATCGTCGAGGGCGGGCAGCTGACGGGTCCGCGGCGTCTCGTCCATGACCGCGGCGCGCAGGGCCGGCGGCGGCTGGCGGGACACCGCCATGCCGAGCCGCGTCGCGGTCTCCCGGAACCCGCGGACCTCGCTGGTGCAGCTCTGGCACCTGGCCATGTGCCGCTCGAACCGGGCCACCTCGGCGTCGGTGTCCAGGGCGTCGAGTGCGTAAGCGCCGGTGAGGACGTGCTGGCTACTGCGCAGGGACGCCATGCTCAGCTCACCCCCAGACAGTCGCGCATCCGGATGAGCCCGTCCCTGATCCGGGTCTTGATCGTGCTCAGCGCGGTGCCGAGCCGTTCCCCGACCTGCCGGTAGCTGTACCCGCCGTAGTACGCGAGCGTGATCGACTCACGCTGGGACTCGGTGAGCCCGTCGAGGCAGCGGCGTACGCGCTCGGCGTCGAGGCTGGCCTCTACCACGTCGGCGACTGCGTCGTGCGGCACGGGCACCTCGGCGGTCCGCTGCTCCCGGGCCGCGGCCGCGGCTGCGGAGCGCACCCGGTCCACCGCGCGGCGGTGCGCGATGGTCATTGCCCAGGTCGCGGCGCTGCCCTTGGCCGGGTCGAAGCGGGACGCGGTCCGCCATATTTCCAGCAGGACCTCCTGACTGACCTCCTCGGACTGGGCGGGGTCGCGCACTACCTTCAGGATGAGGCCATACACCGGGCCGGCCAGGTTGTCGTAGACGGCCTCGAACGCAGCCTGGTCGCCCCGCGCAACCCGGGCGAGCAGGCCGTCTAGGTACCGGTCGCGGCCCCCCGGATGGGGCAACTCCGGCTCGGATGCAGGCATCGCGCGTGGCCTCACGCCTTCCATTCGGCGCCCCGGCGAGAACGGATGGCCCGTCCAGCAGCCCGGCTGACACCGAAACCTTTCCGGCCATCGGGGAGTTGGTACCGAGCAATTCGTAACGGTTCGGTAACGACCCGGTTCTGACGGCATCCGGGCGGCGGCGCACCCCGAAGAACCGGACGAGACCGGGGCCTTCAGGAAGCCCGGGCACAGTACGGCGCCGGCCGCCCTCGCACGACACGGAGGGGAGTTGTGCGGAGGCCGCCGCGCCCGAGGGGGAAAGTCTCATGTCTTCTCAAGCCCACCCGGATCACTCGCCTGATGGCCCGGCGGAAGGCGCCCGGCGCCCGTCGCCGTCCCGGCGGTCCGTCTTGTACGGTGCGGCGGGCCTCGCCGGGGCGGGCCTGGCCGCCTCCGCGATAGCTGGCACCCTCGCCGCCCCCGCGGCGGCGGCCCCGGTGAGCGCTGCACCGCGAGCGCACCCCGGCCGGGCGGCGGGGGTGCCTGGCCCGGCAGACCCGGTCATCGTGCACATCCGTGATCTCCGGTCCGGCGAGATGGACGTGTTCGCCGGGGAGACCACGGCCCGGCTCCGCGATCCCGGCCTGGCGGCCAGGCTGGTGCGCGCCGTCCGCTGACCGCATCCGCCAATTCCCCGTCCGGCCAACCGCTCTGCGTCCGGCCAACCGCTCTGCGTCCGGCCAACCGCTCTGCGTCCGGCCAACCGCACTGCATCCGGCCAACCGCTCTGCGTCCGGCCAACCGCACTGCGCGCCGCCCGCCGGAACGGCCCGGCGTGGTGGACCAATCGTCCTGCCGCGCCGCCCGCCAGAACTGGCCGGCGCGCCCCCACGACAAGCCTGTGAGGTAACTGATGTCTTCCCATCGCGAGGCGCCCGAGATTTCCATGGACCCGGTCGCCGACAGCACCGACCTCTACGCGTTCGTAAGCCCCGACCGGCCCGACACGGTCACGCTGATCGCCAACTACATTCCGCTGCAGGCACCGGCGGGCGGCCCGAACTTCTACCAGTTCGGCGACGACGTCCGCTACGCGATCCACATCGACAACGACGGTGACGGCAAGGCCGACATCACCTACCGGTTCACCTTCCAGACCCGACTGCGGAACCCGGAGACGTTCCTCTACAACACCGGGCCGATCACCGCGCTGAACAGCCCGAACTGGAACACCCGTCAGTTCTATTCGGTAGACAGGTTCCCCGCCGAGGGCAGCACCGGGACCGAACTCGGCAAGAACCTGGCCTGCCCGCCGTGCAACATCGGCCCGCTGTCCACCCCGAACTACCACAAGCTCGCCGGCGCCGCCGTGCATGACCTCGGCCACGGCGTCAGGGTCTTCGCCGGCCAGCGGGCCGAGGGCTTCTACGTGGACCTGGGCGCGATCTTCGACCTCGGTGACCTGCGCCCGTTCGAGAACCTGCACAACCAGTACGGCATGAACGTGTTCTCCGGCCCGGCCCCGGGCGTGAACGCGACCAACCAGCTCAACGTGCACTCCATCGCGATCCAGGTGCCCATCAGGGAACTGGTGCAAAGGGGCGCCAGCGGGGAGTCGGATCCCAAGTCGGTGATCGGGGTGTGGACCACGGCAAGCCGCCAGGCGGCCAGCGTGTTCGACACCAATACCGGCAAGACCGTCAGCAGCGGGCCGTTCCGGCAGGTCTCCCGGCTGGGCAACCCGCTGATCAACGAGGTGATCATCGCGCTGGGTGACAAGGACCGCTGGAACGCCCTGCCGCCCGTCGACGACAAGCAGTTCGCCCACTACTACGCCCACCCGGGCCTGGCGGCAGCGCTGCCCAGCCTCTACCCCGGCGTGTTCCCCCACCTCGCCGCGCTGGTGAAGTCCGGCAAGGCGCGGGCCGACCTGGAGGCGATCCTGCTCACCGGGATCCCGAGCGGGATCATCCCCGGCTTCCAGAACAGCACCGGCCCGGTCCTGTCCGACATGCTGCGGCTCAACACGGCGATCGCTCCGTCGGGCAACCCGAAGATCCTGGGGCTGCTCGGTGGTGACCTGGCCGGGTTCCCCAACGGCCGGCGGGTCTTCGACGACATCGTCACGGTCGAATTGCGGGCCGTTGCGGGCCTGACCTTCGCCCTGGTCGACCCCAGCTTCACGCCGGACAGCGCCGCGAGCGCGGTCACCGACGGCCTGACCAACAACAGCGTGAAGGCGCCCTACCTGAACACGTTCCCCTACCTGGGGGTGCCCTACAGCGGCTTTGACAACCCATCCTGACCCGCCTCCCGCGGGGCAACGCCGGCCCCGGGTCCTCCAGCCCGGGGCCGGCGTGCACCGTACACGGCGGCGAGCGGCAAGGGGGAATATGAGCGAGCACAGATACGGACCCACCAGCGCAGGCACTATCAGCGAGCACAGATACGGACCCACCAGCGCAGGCACGGTGCTGCTGGACCTCGGGCCGGAAACTGGCGCGCTGGTGCTGTACACCCCGGAAGACCTGGCCGGCGCCGAGATCGAGATCAGCCCCGATACCCCGGGCGCGGTGCGGACGCACGCCGCCGTCCGGGCCCGGCCGGCTCCCAGCGGGACCAGGTATGCGGCCGTGTACGAGGGCCTCGCTGCTGGCGGCTACACCATCTGGCGGGACCATGACACCCCGGCCGGGCAGGTCACCATCACCGGCGGCCAGGTCACCAGCTTCCACTGGCGAGTCCAGGTCACCAGCTTCCACTAGCGAGTCCAGGTCACCAGCTTCCACTGGCGAGGCCAGTCACGCTGCCGCTGACCCCTGCCCGCTAACGCGCTGCGTGGATGTGAGTTTTGTTCAAGGAGCAGCACCAAACTCACATCCGCAAGCTGGTCGCCTCCGGATTCCGGGGTGGCCTTCGTGACCAGGGCCGCGTCCGCGGCAGGCGGTCAGCGGGGCAGCCAGAAGTCGATGCCGGTCAGCGCCCGCCGGTCAGCCTCGGCCACGTCCCGGATGACGCTCTCCCACAACCGTGAGTCGGCCTCGGCCAGTGCCAGCGCGCCGCGGCGGCGCGCGCGGGTCACCCCCTGGTAGACCCGCTGCCAGATCAGCGGGTTCCGGACCAGGACCCGGACATCGACCTCGGCCTGGTTGCCGTCCTCATCGACGAGCACGACGCTGCCGGCGACGCGGGGATTGCCCGACATCCCGGTCAGCCGGTCGGTGTGCACCCGCTGCCCGCGGCCCAGCCGGGAAACGGTCAGCCAGTCGCCGCCCAGCGCCACGCGCGGCGGGCGCGCGGTCAGGTCGGCGGCCAGCCCCACGGCCAGCGCCAGGGCGGATCCCGCGCCGATCAGCACCGGGAGCGGGACCGGTTCGGAGCGGAACCGGGTCATGATCAACATCAGCAGGGCAACGCCGCTGGCGGTGACCACGCCGAAGACATGTGCCAGCCGGCACGCCCGCTGCCTGTCCCGGTCGGTGATCGGGGTGGCGGGCATCCGCATGGTGGTCATGGCCTCATCACTCCCTCCGCGGGCTGGTCCTGGGTGACGCAGGCCGCCAAGTCGACGGGGCAGACGCTTTGCGGGCACGCCGCGAGGTCACACAGCCGGCAGATCAGGTCGGCGTGCGCCCGGTCCGAGGTGATCCGGGCGAGCACCTTCTCGAGCGCGCCGGTAAGTGCCTTCCGCTCGCCGGGGGTGAGCGGGCTCACTGCGTCGCTGAGCGCCTGTTCCCGGCCGGCACGTACCCGGGCCGCCGCCTCCGCGCCCTTCGCGGTGAGAAACACCGCGATCGAGCGCTGGTCGTGCCCAGGCCGCCGCTCCGCGTAGCCCTCCGCGACAAGCTGGTCAACCACGCGGACGGTGGCCGACTGGGTGCGGCCCAGCGGCACCCGCAACTGCTCGATGCCGAGGCCGGGTTCCTGGGCCAGGGTCGCCAGCGCGGCGCCCATGGCCCCGGCGTGGCCAGTGGTCGTCTCAACGGCCGAGGTGATGGCGTCGGACAGCCCCACGGCCAGGGCGCCGAGCAGGTTCTCCAGGCGGCGGCTCACTCTCTAACAATGCATCACTCATGCATTGGGTTGCAATCGAATTTCGGCCGGCGATGGCGGGATGTTCTGGTTCAGCGCGAATACGTTCAGCGGGTCGTAGGCGCCCTTGACGGCTTGCAGGCGGGCGAACTTCTCCGGCCCGTAGGCTGCCCGCACCCGTTCCGGCCCCTCGTCGCTGAGGAAGTTGACGTACACCCCACGCTGGTGCGGCGCGATCGCGGTGAACAGCCGCCGGGCCCACTCGCTGTGCTGGTGCGCGTCCGGGTCGCCGGGGAGCCACACGGCATTGATGTTGATGTTGTGCGCCGCATGGCGGTGGCTGTAAGCGGTGGCGTTCTCGCCCACTTCGGCGACCGCGCCACCAAGCTGGAAGATCAGCGTGTACGAGCGGGGTGAAGTGATGCGCCGGGTGTGCTCGGTCAGCGCGCCGATCAGGTCGTCGCTGAGCTCACCCGTCTCGGCGGACTTCCAGTAGTAGCACCAGCCGTGCGGCACCGTGGGGTCGTTGAGCGCCTGATTCTCCAGGTACGGCCGGGGCGCGATCAGGTCGAGCAGGGGAGCGCCGAGCGCCCGCAGCGGGCGCAGCACCCGGGCGCCCTCGGCGAGCGGCCCGGCGTAGCAGCAGGAGATCATGACCACCGGCCGGCCGTGCAGGTCGGCCGGGATGGCAGGTAGCGCCGGGGCGCGAGCCAGCTTGACGATCGTGGTCAGCTCGGCGGGAACCTCGCGGATCCACCGGCGGTAGAACCGTAGTACGCGCGGGGCGACGTCCAGCGGCCAGATGACCGGCCCGGCGAGCACCGCCGGCCCGACCGGATGCGCCCGGTATTCGAAGGCTGTCACGATCCCGAAGTTGCCGCCGCCGCCGCGCAGCGCCCACAACAGTTCCCCGTGCTCGCCCGCGCCGCAGCGGAGCCTCCCACCGTCGGCGGTGACGATCTCCGCGGCGAGCAAGTTGTCCGCGGTCAGCCCGTGCTTGCGCATGAGCCACCCGATGCCGCCGCCCAGGGTCAGCCCGGCGATGCCGGTATGGCTGACGATGCCGCCGGGCACCGCGAGCCCGGACTGCTGTCCCGCCCGGTCCACATCCGCCCACAGGCATCCAGCCGCGGCACGGATCGTGCGCGTGCCCGGATCGACTTGGACGGCGCGCATCGGCGAACAGTCCACGACGAGACCGCCTTCGCACACCGCTGAGCCCGGCCACCCCGTGACCACCGCCGCGTACCGCGATGGGGAGGTCATGGTCACGGGCGTAGCCGACGGCCGCGGCGACGTCCGCTGCGCTGTGACAGCGTGTGATGACAGCCGGATGCCGGTCGATCACCCCGTTCCACACCCGCCGCGCCTGCTCGTAGCCGGCGTCGCCTGGCGCAAGGGCCTCGCCGGTGAAACCGGGAATGTTCATCAGGCCGACCGCCGTATGGCCGTGGCGGCGAACGGGCTGATGCCCAGCCAGCTATGCAGACCCCGCCGGGCAGCCGTGGGCCCGGTCAGTTCGACGTCGCCGGAGCGGACGGCGGCGGCCAGGGTGATCTGGCCAAGGTAGACGCGGGCCATCGCCTCGATCCCGGCCACCACCTCCAGGTCGGCGCCGAAGCCGGGGTCCTTGATGCACAGGTCGGCCTGCGGCCGCTGCAGGATCAGCCAGAATACCCGCCGTGGGGCATCGGCGTGGAACTCGAACCGCACCACCGTCCGGTGCTCGGGAAGCTTGTCGGTGCGCACCCGCCGGCGCAGGAACCACATGAGCAAGTCGGGGTTGAGGTGCTCGGGGCGAAGATCCTTGGCTGCCCATCGGTAACCCCATTCCCCGAGCGCATCGATGATCGGGGCGAGGGCCAGCCCCGCGTCGGTGAGCTGGTACCTCGGCCCGGCCGCTTCCGCCCGGCGCTCGACCAGGCCCTGCCGGGTGAGCTGGCTCAGCCGCTGGGTGAGCAGGTTACGAGATACGCCCGGCAGCCCCCGCTGAAGATCACTGAACCGGTGACTGCCGCTCAGCAACTCGCGGACTATCAGCGGTGTCCACCGTTCGGCAAGCACCTCGGCCCCGAGCGCCACCGGGCAGAACTGGCCATACGTCGTGTGCATGCCACCAGCCTCTGCCCGGCGGCACGCGACGACAAGTTCAAATTCTGAACCACATCTGCCCGGTGCGCGCTGTGCCTCCGCCTCACGCATCGTCCACGCGATCACCGGCGGCACCGGCGCCTATCGCGGCGCCCGCGGCCAGCTCTCCTTCACCGAGCTCGCCAGCGGGGTCCTCGACATGACCCTGACGCTGCTGTCGCAAGACCGCCGATCAGCGGGCTGGGCAGGTAGTGGCCGGGCAGGCAAGGGGTGTGCCCGCGGGCTGTGGCGCGACCAGTAACGTTGTGCTGTGCTTCACACCGCGTCTTGCTGGAGATCGACCAGGTGCGGGTGCTGGAGGCAGCGATGGGGGCAGGAAGAGCGGATGCCGCCGGCAAACCGAGTCTGCGGACCGGCCGGGGCGATCCGGTGAGGAATCTGCCAGACCGGGTGTGGAGGCTGCCGCGGCAGGAGGACGACGAGGCGGCGGAAGAGGGCATCGGCCGCATCCTGGCGCTGTCCGATGGCGTGTTCGCCATCGCCATCACCCTGCTGATCCTTGAGATCGCTGTCCCGGCCACCACGAGCGACCTGCCGAAAGCGCTGCTGGCGCTGTGGCCACAGTACCTGGCCTATGTCTTGAGCTTTGTGGTGATCGCCAGGTTCTGGGTGACGCATCACCTGGCATTCCGGCTCATCGCCCGCTACGACGGCGTGCTCGTGTGGCTCAACCTCGTGCTGCTTATGTTCGTGGCGTTCCTGCCGTTTCCCACCGCCGTTCTGGGGGAGCACAACGGGTCGCCCTCGGCGGCGGTTCTGTATGGGGCCGCTGTGGTCCTGGCCGGAGCGGCCTCCACGGCCTACTGGTGGTACGCATCGGGGCGGGGAGGACTGCTGAGGCCGGACGTCGGGGCTGCGCGAGTGAGGGCCATACGTGCCCGCGGCCTGTCGGGACCGGTGTTTTTCGCGCTGACGCTGCCAATTGCCGCTTTCGTTCCTTATGCCGCGGAAATACTGTGGTTCCTGGTATTCCCTCTTAACCGGATCACATACGTCTGGTTCTCGGACGAGAAGCACAACCAGACCGGTTAGACGGCAAAGCCGCTCGCCGTGTGCCAGGGCACGGCCCGCTGTCTTGGCCGGGCGCCTTGATTCTTGCTCGGTCTGAGCCAGCCGCTGTTCACGCGGCCGCGCGTGCGCCTGCTTCGCCCGGTGCTAGCAGTGGTGACTGTTCGTGATCGCCTGAGGGAACAGGCCTTGCGTCAGCGGGCGACGGCGGTGCTTGCGGGCCGGCTGGCGGCCGCCGGCCCGGCGCCGGGGGCGGCGGCGCGCGCGGCGTGCGCGGCACACTCGCCGATCGCCCCGATGAGCAGGTCCCGGAGCATCTCGTCGGGCTGCGGGATGCACGACTGCGCGATTCCCTCCGCCGCGGTATGGACGGTGAAGGGAGCGGCGCGGTGGCGGAAGGCCTTGGCGGTGATGGCTATATCGCGGGTGAATTCATTGGCCCACTGCGCTGCGTGCGGAACGTGTGCCAGCGCGGCCCGGCTCGGTTCGGTCAGCGAGCCAGCCGGCCGCCCGTCCAGGCCGCCCAGCACCCGCTCACACACCAGCACCGACGCCGCCAGCACCTGCTGCCGGCTGGCCGCCACCACCGGCAGCGCCATCCGCGCGCAGGACAGCGCTATCCGCGCATCGATGTGCAGATCGTCACCGGTCAGCCCGATCACCGACGGGATCAGCCCGGCCAGCCGTCCCCGGGCGTCATCGGAGGTGTAGTCGTTGACGTCGCGGGCCAGCGCGGCCAGCAGTGGGTGGGTGCAGGCCGGGTGATCGCTCCACCGCTCCCCGGCCAGGTACGACGCCAGTTCCATGAAGCACGCGCCCCGGCGCGGGTTCCGGTGCTTGCCCCGAGACAGAACAGGGACCAGTTGAGGTAGATCAGCCTCATAACCCGACACGGCCACCTCCACAGAGCCGGCAGACCCGCCATAACCCAGTCTGCGCCCCTGCGACACAAGCCACAACGCGGGGCCCTCGGGTGTCGGCTCACCCGGTCGAGGAACTCCCGTGAGCGCTGCACCACCAGCGCCGCCGCGTCCGGGTCGCCTGACCGCAGTGAGGTATCGGCGGCCTGGCTCACCCGTTCTGGTCGTAGGCCAGGCGCACCAGGTGCAGCACCTCGTCATCGACGTCGGCCACACTGCGCAGCGCGATCTTGTGGGTGGCCTGGCCCGGGCCGCTGGACGGCTGCAGCCGCCCGCACGCCGGCGGGTCGGTGAACCGTAGCCCGAGGTCGACCCGGTCCCGCGCCGCCGCCGCGACCGCCGCGAACTGGCGCGCGCGGACGAACGGCGTGTAGCCGCCGCGGCCCTCGACGCTCACGTCGCCACCGAGCCTGAGGATGGCCTCGGCGAGAGTGTCATAGATCGGGCGGAGGGCCGCCTTGGCGCCGCGGTACTGGCTGTCGATGTATTCCTCGACGCTGGGCCGTACCCACCCCGCGGCCCGCGCGGCCGCGTCGGCGATGGCCCACTGGCTGTTCTGCGGAACGCCGTGCTCGGACCGGAGCCAGCGGCGCACCGCGTTCTGGTCGAGCGGATCGATCCCCGAGGCATCGACGAGGGCGAGCCATTCTTCGAGCGGACGCCCGGTGCGGTCGGCCAGCGACCCGATCACCGCGCTCATCATGTCGTCGGGCGACTTTGCCACCCCAGCAGCCTAACCATCGCGGGCAGGCCGGGACCGCCCGGCGGCGCCCTGGACCGGCGCGCTGCCGCGGGCCTCCGGTAGTGTCACGAAGGTGATCCTGCCACCCGTGCGCAGGGATTCGCCCAGGCCTTCGGCCTGCGGGACAGCATGATCCCGCGCGCTCACGGGGGTGCCTCACCCAAGCCTCGCGCCGTCGGCCGGTGCCAGCAGCCAGGCCCGGTTGACCTGGCGCGCCGCTGCTCCAGGAGAGGAGAAGTCAATGCCAACACGTGAGTCTTACGCGCAGGGCACGCCTAACTGGGTAGACCTGCAGACCACCGACCAGCCGGCCGCGAAGGCCTTCTACGGCGGGGTGTTCGGCTGGTCCTACGACGACCAGCCGATGGACGCGGGCGCGGTGTATTCGATCGCCAAGATCGGCGATGCGCAGGTCGCCGCGATCGCGCCGCAGTCGCCGGAGCTGAAGGCCGCTGGTGCGCCGCCGATGTGGAACACCTACCTGGCCGTCAACTCGGTCGACGACGCGACCGCCAAGGTAGCCGCGGCCGGCGGCACGGTCGCCATGGCGCCCTTCGACGTGATGGACGCGGGCCGGATGTCCTTCGTCATGGACCCGAGCGGCGCCGCCGTGGCGCTCTGGCAGGCAAACCAGCACATTGGCGCCGGGCTGGTGAACGAGCCGGGCGCGGTGATCTGGAACGAGCTGATCACCGACAACCCGGCCGCCGTGTCCTTCTACGAGCAAGTGCTCGGGGTCACCACCACGACCGCGGACATGGGCGATGACAAGTACACGATGTTCGAGGTGGGCGGCCAGCAGGTCGGCGGCACCATGCCGCCGCAGATGCCGGGCGTGCCCAACCACTGGCACGTGTACTTCGCGGCCGCGGACGCGGACGCCACCGCGGCGAAGATCAAGCAGCTGGGCGGATCGGTCGTGGTGGAGCCGTTCGACACCCCGATCGGCAAGATGGCCGTGGCCGCGGACCCGCAGGGCGCCGTGTTCAGCCTGTTCCAGGCCCAACCGCCTGCCTAGCGGCGCCTCTGGTCCGGGATCCGGGAGCGACGATGGAAATACCAAAGCCGAGCGAGGCGGACAAGGAGTTCTTCAGGTCCGTGCTCCCCGACGACCCGTCGGTCGAGGTCAAGCCCATGTTCGGCAACCTCGGCGCGTTCGTGCACGGGAACATGTTCGCCGGGCTGTTCGGGCCCGCCGTGGGCGTCCGGCTCGACGGCGCCGCCCGCGAGGAGCTGGAGGGCATCGACGGGTCGGGCCCGTTCGGGCCCGCGGAACGCCCGATGGGCGGGTACACCAGCCTGCCCGGGGCCTGGCGCGCCACGCCGGAGGTGGCCGCGCAGTGGGTGGAGCGGGCGCTCGCCCACGTCAGCACGATGCCGCCCAAGGTCAAGAAGCCCGCGGCGCGCCGTAAGTAGCACGCGGGAGGCCGGGCCCGCGGGCCCGGCCTCCCGCCCCCGAAGCAACCGCCTGGCCGGTCGGAGGCGCCCGGGTCGGATGCGCCGCCGGGTTCGCGGCGCGGCGGCTAGCGCCGCGCAGCAACCGGGACCCGGGCGGTCGTGCGGCCCCAGCTGCTGCACTCGCTAGTCTCAATGAGACTACTCACCGCCCGGTCGGCTACCACGGCCCGGCCGCTACTCGGCCTGGGTGCCCGAGTTCACCGGCATCTCGGCGACCGGCGCTGCCAGCGTGAGGTCGTCGAGGAAATTCATCGTCGCGGCCGTCGTCGCCCGGCGCCAGGCGAGCAGGGTCGCGTCAAAGCTCCCTGACCCGGGGCTTTCCGCATTGATCGCGTCCGCGATGGGCGCCAGGATTGCCTGCTGCCGTTCCAGCAGCCCGGCGGGGTCGCCCCCGGCGCGGTCCAGCAGCGCGAGCTTGAGCAGCAGGTGCGAGCGGACCTCCCGGATGTGCTGCACCGGGGTGTCCAGCCAGTGCGCGACCGCGGCGGCGCCTTGCGGTGTGGCTGAGTAGACGGTTCGCTGGGGGCCGCGCCCGGATTCCACCGACCTCGGGGTCAGCAGCCCCAGGTCCAGGAGCCGTCCGATCGACCGGTAGATGACCGGCCTCGGGATCTGCCAGATCCGGCCCAGCTCGCCGCCGGGCGCGGTGAGCTGGGCGATGGCAAACCCGTGCGTGGAGCCCTCGCTGACCACGGCGAGCACGGTCCACTCCGGCAGCGACAAGGCGGGCCACGTGCTCATGGGTCCGAGCCTAGAGGAGTCCCCTGACCGCAGCGTGCTGGTCCGTCCCTCTGCCGGGCCGCGCCGCGGGGGCCCGCCGGGTCTGAGCGCCCGGTTTCAGTGGCGGAATACCCCGTGACGGGCGGGCCGCAGCCGGGTAGTCTCTTTGTGACTAGCTACCTCGCCGGAGGGCCGGTCATGTCCGTCTTGACGATCAGCGCCGCATCCCCTGTGGGTGTGCTGGCGGACGGGACTCCGTACTACGCGCCGATCGGCGAGGTTATCGCGGACGGATCCCTGGTCACCTGCCATTTGTGCGGCCGGGCGCTGCGCTCGGTCACCGCGCACCTGCGCGCGCACGGGTGGACCAAGCTGGCCTACTGCGAGGCGTTCGGCCTGGAGCGCGGCCAGTCCCTGGAAGGGCCGGAGACCCGCAAGCTCCGCGCGGCCGCACTGGCGTCCCGGCTGGTCTTCGAGCCGGCGATGCGCCAGGGCAGCGCCGTAGGCCGCGCGCGGGCCCGGACCGGGGCTCTGACCCGCGACGCGGCCCGCGCGGCCACCGGCCGCAGCATGCCGGAGCAGCGGCGGCGGAAGGCGGTGGCGGCGCTGGCCGCCGTCCCGCCGCCGCTGGTGGCGCGGGCGAACCGGGACCGCGCCGCCCGGCGCCTGGCCGGCGTCGCCGCAGACGTGGCCAGGCAGCAGGGATACGCCGACCTCGGCGCCTTCGTCTTGGCCCGGATCGAGGAGGGGGCCAGTCTGGCGGTCATCGGCCGCGAGGCCGGGCTGAACAAGGACTGGCTGTCGCGCCACCTCGGCCGCGTGGACCCGGTGGCCGCCGAGGCGGCGCGCCGACGGCGGCCACACCGCCTAGACACCAGGTGGCTGCCCGCACTGCACCGGCTCGGCTTCTCCGACGTGCCCGGTTACCTGCACGACCGCCATATCGTCCGGCACTGGACGGTCAACGCCATCGCGACGGAGGCCGTCCTGACGCACTACACCGTCAAGGCCGCGCTGCGCCGCCATGGCGTGTCCGGGGTGGCCCACGCGGCAAAACGGCATGCGGCGAGCCAGCGCACGGCGCAGGTCGCGGGGCGCCTCGGCTACGACACCATGGCCGGTTACGTGGCCGATCGCCGGGGCGCCGGCTGGACCTGGGCGGCGATGGCCGCCGAATGCGCCCAGCCTTCGTCGTGGCTGCGGCGGCAGGCGCGAGGCATAGGGGGGCCCGGCGCCCCCGCTCAGGGGCCGCCGGGCCGAAACGCCGGATAGCCGGGGAGACCACTCTGGCGCACCGGCCCAGTCAGCCCCCACCGCTGGGCTGGGGCGCGCCAGGCTCTCCGGGCACCCAGGCGTCCCCGAGAGCCAACCCTGTGCCCCCCGTTGGGGTGGCTCGCACCTGTACAGAGCACGCAACGCTCGGGCTTGATACATGCGTTCTGCTGGATGCCGCCCAAACGCGGTGAGACATAGGCCCGGGGGCAGGACAGCGGCCGCGTCGCAACGGCTCAAGCGGCGCCGAGGGCGAGGAACGACCATGCGGTCGCGGCGAGCACCGGTTCACGTTCGGCGCCGTCGCGGGCGGAGCGCAGCGCCTCCGCGAGGCTGGCCCCGCCCCGCAGGCGCCGGTGCAGGGCGACCATCAGCGTGGCGGTGGCCTGGTCGTTGACGGGCACCACGCTCGCGACTATCCCGGCGGTGCCCAGCGGGGCCAGGGTGTGGGCCAACCCGAGCAGTTCGTCGGCGCCCGCGGGCGCGAGGACCCCGGAGTCACAGCTGGAGAAGATGACCCGGTACGGGGCGCGCCGCAGCCGCTCCAGGTCGTACACGGTGAGCGGCCCGTCATCCATGCGCAACGACGAGAACAGCGGGCTGTCGGCCCGGAACGTGCCGTGCGCCGCGATGTGGGCGAGTCCGGCCCCGTCCAGGGCGGTGAGCACCCGGCGCGCGGTGGCGGTGCCCGATTCGAGCACGGTGGCGTGCGGGTACTCCGCCGCTAGCGGCGGTATCTCGCTGTCGGCGCCCAGCCCGGGACCGCGGACGAACACCGGATCCTGGCGGTCCGGCGGCGGCACCGCCCGGGCCTGGAGCCAGGCGCGCGCCGACGGGGCCACGCTCACCGCACGGTCGCGCAGGGCAGGCAGCAGCGCCCAGGGGACGGCGTGCAACTGGCCGGGCGGGACCACGACGACCGGCCCGTCACCGAGCCGCCGCCTCGCCTGGCCGAGCAGGATCGCCTCCAGCCGGCGCCCGCTGGCCTCCAGCGTGGCGAGCGCGGCGGTCTGGCCCGCGGCAGCGCCGCGGTGCTGGCCTGCGCCCCGGCCGTGGGCCAGCCTGCGCAGCCCGAACCGGGCGAACCCGACCTCGGTGGCGGCCTCGTCCGCGCGGCCGCCGCGCACGTGCCGGACCCCACCTGACCGGCACACCAGGATGTGCAGATCACCGTCCACCGCGACGATCTGCACCAGGGTCACCTCGCCGAGCGCGGCCAGGAACTCGCTGGTGCTGAACCGCCAGGCGCCGCCCCTGCCGTTGTGGCGGGACCGCAGCACCCGGGCCCGGACCGCGGTTTCCAGCCGCAACTGCTCCCGCTGGAAGTGGGTGGCTGGGTCGCCGCTGGCCCGGGCATGGTCCAGGCGGCTGGTGACGTCGCGGAGCGCGGTCAGATCAGCCTGCAGTTCCGCGTCGTCGGTGGGCCGGGCCGCGGGGATCGCGTAGGCCGTGGCCCGCCACCGCTCGCTCCAGGCGAGCAGCAGCCGGGGTCGGCCGGCGGCCAGCGCCGACCGCTGCGCGAGCGCCGCGAGTTCGGCGCCGTGCGCGGTCGCCTGGGCCCGCAGTTCCGAGGCGCCGAGCGTGAGCTGGTGCTCGTCCAAGATGGCGAGCCCGCGGCCGCAGGCGGCGAACAGCCGCCGCCGGTCGCCGGCCGCCTCGGCCCGCAGGGCTTCAGCCAGCCAGCCCTGCGCCCGGGCCAGAGCGGTCACCCGGCGGTGCCGGTTCCGCGCCGCCTCGGTCAGGTGCAGGTCGGCTTCGGCCGGGCGGCCCAGCGCCGTGGCGAGCCGCCCGGCCAGCAGCCGCGCCTGTGCCGCCTCAGCGGAGCCGAGCAGGTCCAGGTCGGCCGCGAGTTCCGCGGCCTGGCGAAGCAGCCGCGCGGACGGCGGTCGGCTCGCGCAGCGCGCCTGCAGCAACAGCAGGCCCGCGTGCGCGCCCCACCAGCGCCGTCCCTGAGCGGTGAACATGGGGAGGGCGACCTGCGCCCGCGCGGCAGCCAGCCCGGGTTCCCCGGCGGCGAGCGCGGCCTTGGCCGCGCTGAGCAGCAATTCAGCTTTTTTAATGGCCTGGCCGCTCCGCGGGAAGCTATCGGCCGCGGCATCGGTCTCCCTGAGCGCGTCGGCTGGGAGCCCGGCGGCCAGCAGCACCGCGCACCGGTCGATGGCGAGGTCCGGCTTCTGTACGGCGAGGAGTGTGTAGCGGCGGGCCGCCTCGTCCAGGCAGGATAGCGCCGTGGGCAGGTCCCCTGACCGGAACGCGACCAGCCCGCGATTGTGCCAGGTGTAGGCGACCTCGAGTTCTTGGCTGGTGGTGGCGAACAGGCGATCGGCGCGGCCCAGGTCGAGTTCCGCGCGGTGGGCGGAGCCGAACGCGAGATGGACGAGCGCCCGCGTGGTCAGGGCCCGCGCTTCCCAGATGGTGTCACCGGCCGGGCGCAGGATGCGGACCGCGCGCGTCAGGTCATCAAGCGCTTCTCGGTGTCGGCCGAGAACCCACAGCACGATGCCACGGCGCACCAGGACCCGGGCCGCGGCTGGCCCCGTGACCAAGGCTAGCGATGAGTCCAGGGCCGCGAGTCCCCTCCCGCTGTGACCGCGGTAGACCAGCGCGACGCCCAGGGTCGCCAGGACATCGGCTTCCCGGTCCGTGGCGTGGGCCGCCCGCGCGAGGCGCGCGGCAGCGCGCAACTCGGCGGTCGCACCGTCCAGGTCGCCGAAATCCCTGAGCACCGTGCCGACGGTCTGGTGCGCGACGGATGCCTCAAACGGGGCGGGGTCGGCGGCAAGGACAGCCCGCGCCCTCGCAAGCGCTTCCCCGGGACGAGCGCCGGTCAGCGGCAGCAGGTCAAGTACCCCGTGGGCGCTGCCCTCGCCGGGGCCCGGGCCGCCAGCCATAAGAAGATGGTAAGCCCGGCCATTCAGGTGGTCCACGCGACAATGGGAAGGCGAAGTCATAATATTTCTGCAATGTCGGCTGGTGATCAGGCACAGGGGCACTGGCCGCGGATGAGCACAAAGGTTTGCAATGGAGTCTTCGGAGACTGCGGGTGAGCGCCCGCTTACAAAGCTGGAAATTCAGCTCGACCTGATTGAGGCGGCATTCGGGAAAGACTTCGGGAAGAAGCTTTTCGACGACGGCACCCTCGACTACCTCTACGTGCGCGGCGTGATTTTGGTCCGCGATGCATATGTGGCGGAGGTTGCCAGGCTGCTCGAGGAGGACGACGAACCGGAGGAGCGGGGCCAGGAGTTCGTTCCCGCGGTGGGGCTGTTGCCGGGGGTGAGCCTGTTCTCGGTGGGCGAGCGCAATGTCCCCCGGCTGTTGGACAAGATCGACGCCAGGCTCGGCGAGGGCGTCGCGGCGCCGGACCATATCCTGTCGATCACCCCGGTCCATGCCTGCCCGGCCACCGAGCCCAGGGGCGCGCCGGACCACTCGCTGCCCGATCCGGGGCCGTGTGCGGGCAGCGGCAGTGGCACGTTCATCTACGTGGCCGACACCGGGCTGCTGGATGGTGCCGCGGCTGAGCATTCCTGGCTGGCCGGGGTCACCGGGACGGAGGACCCACTGGACCACCAGGGGGGCGTGACGCGGATCCCGGAATACGCGGGCCACGGCACGTTCATCGCCGGAGTTGCCCGCTGCATGGCGCCCGCGGCACGGGTGGTGGTAACGAGGGACTTCGACAAGGCCGGCGCCATTTCCGAGCACAAGATCGTGCGGCGGCTCCGCGAGGCCCTGCGCCTGGCCCCCGACGTCATCAACCTGTCGGCGGGCGGGACGACGCGCAAGGACCTGCCATTGCTGGGCTTGGAAGCGTTCTGGGAGACCTACCGCCATTACAAGGGCCTGGTGCTGGTCGCGTCTGCGGGCAACAACTCAACTCGCAGGCCGTTCTGGCCGGCGGCCTTCCCCCAGGTGGTAGGGGTCGGGGCGCTCGCCGCCACCGGCCGGGCCCGCGCCTATTTCAGCGACTACGGTCCCTGGGTGGACGTGTACGCCCCCGGCGAGGACCTGGTCAACGCGTTCGCCCACGGCATCTACGCCTATCGCGAGCCGCCGAACACGGGAACGCACCACTTCGACGGGATGGCCCGGTGGAGTGGCACGTCCTTCTCCGCGCCGGTGGTCGCCGGGCTGATCGCGGCCCGGATCACGCGCACCGGTGAGAACGGGCGGCAGGCGGCAAGTTCGCTGCTGGCCCAGGCGCGTGCGCAGCACGTCCCCGGGGTAGGCCCCGTCCTGTGGCCGTGTGACACCGGTGACTGTGGCGACCGGGTGGCATGCTGCTGCGGAAGTCGACACGGGGCGGCGGGGCATTGTCGCTGCTGATGGAAGGGCGTGGCGGTGGATCCGGACGATACCGGTCAGTTGGTGCGCGGCGCGGCCGGTGGCGATGAGGTTGCCTGGCGCGGTCTCGTGGACAGGTTCAGCGGCCTGGTGTGGTCGGTTGCCCGGGCGTACCGGCTCGGCGACTCCGACGCCGCCGACGTCTACCAGACCACCTGGCTGCGCCTGGCCGAGCACATCCGGCGGATCGACCATCCCGACCGGGTGGGCGCCTGGCTCGCGACCGCCGCCCGGCGGGAGTGCCTGCAATCCCTGCGCGCGGCCGGCCGGGTGCTGCCAACCGACGACATGGACCGGCTCGACCGCACCCCTCTTACCGGCAACCCCACCGAAGAGACGGTGCTCGCCGCCGAGCAGGAGCGGGAGGACGCGGACCGGGCTGCGCGGGTGTGGCAGGCCCTGGACCGGCTGTCGGTCCGGTGCCGCGAGCTGCTGCGGGTCCTGATGGCCTCGCCCCCGCCCAGCTACGCAGAGGTCGCCGCGGGGCTGGGGCTGCCGCTCGGCAGCATCGGCCCCACCCGGGCGCGGTGCCTGCAGCGGCTGCGCGAGGAGGTGGCAGGTATCACCGGCGGGGCTTCCTCCTCTAATTGACGTAGCGCTAGCCCCCACGGAGACAGATATGCGCGATCCAGACGACGAGCTTGAAGCAGAGCTCAGACAACTGGCGGCCAACCGGGAACCGGTGCCCGCCCAACTGCACCAGGCGGCGGTGGATGCCTTCTCGTGGCGGGACATCGACGCCGAAATCGCCGAATTGGTCTACGACTCACTGCTCGACGCCAGCGCGGCGTCGCTGGTGCGCGGCCCGGCCGACCAGCGCATGGTCTCCTTCGCCGTCGGCGGGATGACCATCGATCTCGAGGTGACCAGCGCCGGCCCCGGGCGGACGGTGATGGGCCAGATCGTCCCGCCGCAGCGCGCCACGGTGGACATCCGCCATCCCCAGGACACGGTCACCGTCGAGGCGGACGACCTGGGACGGTTCCGGTCAGGGCCGCTCCCGCCGGGCCCGGCGAGCCTGCGGCTGCGCCCACCGCCCGGAGCGGCCGGGCCCGCGATCATCACCGACTGGGTCGCGCTGTAGCCGGGGCCGCGTCGCGGCACGGGACGCGGCGAGGACCCCGGCGCACACCAGCGCCGCGCCACCCAGCTGGAGCACGGTCGGGCGCTCGCTCAGCACCACGGCGGCCAGCAGGATCGAGGCGGCCGGCTGGAGCAGCAACAGCAGCGACGACAGCGCGGCGGGCAGCCGCGGCAGCGACGAGGTGATCAGCAGCCACCCGGCGGTCTGGCTGGTCAAGGCGAGGACCAGCAGCCAGCCGAACGACTGCCAGCCGATGTCGAGCTGCCAGCCGCCGAAGAGCAGTCCGAGCACCGCCGCGCCGGCCGCGCAGCCCAGCGTCGCCTCGGCGACCGGCCCGGCCACGTGCGGCGTGGCGGACGAGGTCTGCCGCAGGGTGAGCAGGAACGCCGCGTAGGCGATCGAAGTTCCCAGGCCATACTCGATCCCGGCCACGGAGTGGACCCCGTGCGCGCCGTCGGCCAGCCCGGACACCAGGACGACGCCCGCCAGCACCACCGGCAGCGCCAGGAAGAAACCGCGTCCGGGACGTTCGCGGAACGCCAGCCACGCGGCCGCGGTGACGAAGACGACCTGCAGGTTGCCGAGGACTGTGGCGATCCCGGCCCCGACGTCGGCGATCGCGTGGTTCCACAGCACCAGGTCAATAGCCAGGAACACGCCGGCGGCCAAGGCCCCAAGCCGGGCGCGCGGCGGGCGGGGCCCGCGCCTGCGCTGCTCCAGGACGGCAAGCGCGGCTAGCACCGGAAGCGCGAGCAGGCAGCGGTAGAACGCCGCGGTGGCGACGCCGGTGCTGGCGAGCTTGACCAGCACGGCCGAGGCGGAGATGCTGGCCGCGCCGAGGCTGGCCAGCAGCACGGCCGGCGGTCCGCCCGTGGCCGGGCTGGGCCCGTGGCCCGCCGTGGCTGCGCCAGCTTCGTTGCCTGTCATGACCGTCCTGGCATACGGCGCTGACATGGGACTCACCCTACGAGAGTCCCGCAACCGGTCCCGCCCCTACTGCGACCGCACCTGCGGAAACCGGCTGCACGTCGCCGCGTACCGGGCCCCGCAAGGCCGCCGCGGGGCAACCCGGGCAGGCCCGCGGCGCCACCGCCGGCGCGGCGAGGGGGATGGCCTGGCGGGGCAAGCGGCGGCGGCCCGCGGCGACCCGGCGTCACGGTGTCTCCAAGGCCCCGGCGGCCGGGCGGCGCCGCGGCATGCCCAGGTCCGGCGGCTCACGCACGCCGAACACATCGCGCAGCGCGGCCAGGGCCGCGAGCTCGCCGCAGCGGCCGTGCACGCCGGGGCCCGGCGGGGCGGCCGAGGAGCACAGGTACACGCCGCGCAGCGGCGTCCGGTACGGGTTCCACCGCACGGCCGGCCGGGCCAGCACCTGGCGAACGGTCTGCATTCCGCAGGCGATGTCCCCGCCCACGTAGTTGGGGTTCTCCTCCTGTTCCCGGGCCGCGGTCCTGGTATGCCGGGCCAGCACCAGGTCGGTGAACCCGGGAGCGAAGCGCTCGATCTGCGCCTCGATCCGCGCCGTCATGTCCACGGTCGAGCCGGACGGCACGTGGCAATAGGCCCAGAGCGTGTGCCGGCCGCGGGGAGCGCGGGCCGGGTCGGCCACACAAGCCTGGACGACCAGCACGTACGGCGAGTCCGGGTGCTCACCGCGGGCGACCGCGGCCTCGGCCGCGGCGATCTCCCCGAACCCGCCGCCGAGGTGCAGGGTCCCGGCCTGCCGCGCCGCGTCGTGCTGCCAGGGAACCGGGCCGGACAAGGCGAAGTCGACCTTGCAGATGCCGGGGCCGTACCGGAACCGGGCCAGCGCGTCGCGGTATCTGGCCGGCAGCCGTCCACCCGCCACGGCGAGGAAGGCGCGCGGGGAGACGTCCAGCAGCGTCGCGGGCGCGGGCGGCAGGTCGGCCAGCGACCGCACCCAGTGGCCCGTCTCCACCTGGCCTCCGGCGGTGATGATCGCGTCGATCATCGCATCGGTGAGCCGGCCGCTGCCGCCCGCCACCACCGGCCAGCCGACGGTGTGCGCCAGCGAGCCGAGCAGCAGCGCCACGCCCGCCGAGGGCGGCGCCGTCAGCGGCAGCATCGCGTGCGCGGCGACGCCGGCCAGCATGCCCCTGGCCTCGTCGGTGTGGAACCGGCCGGCCACCGCGGCCGCGGACCGCAGGCCCAGCCGCGCGTAGCTGGCGAGCGCGCCGGAGTAGCGCGGCGGGCGGCGCATCGACGAGAGGACCGCGTCGGCGACCGCGTTGCCCCCCTCGGCGAGCGGCTGCATCAGCCGCCGGTAGGCGCCCGCATCCCGGCCCAGGAGCGCCGCCGTGTCCGCCACCGAGCGGGTGACCACTGCGGCGCGGCCTCCGTCCAGCGGGTGGGCGTACACGACCTCCGGGTGCGCGAACCGAACGCCTCGCGCAGCCGGGCCGAAGCGGCGGAAGAACGGCGACGCGAGCGCCAGTGGGTGGGCCGCCGAGCAGACGTCGTGCCGGAACCCGGGGAGCGTGAGTTCTTCGGTCCGGCAGCCGCCTCCGGGAGTGGCCGCGCCCTCGATCACCTGCACCCGCAGGCCCGCCGCGGCGAGCGTGACGGCCGCCGCCAGGCCGTTCGGTCCGCTGCCGACGACTATCGCGTCCACGTCACCCGGCACGGGCGCCGCCCGGTGGCGCCGGCGGGATACGGGCGCGCGTCATCCTGCGGGGCGGGACCGCTGGCGCCGGGCGGCGAAGGGAACAGCCATGTTCTGAAGCATGGCATGGCGCCGGACAGCCGGGCGGCGTGGCGCCGGAGTTCTGTCCGCGCCCAGGCGACCCCCCGTCCGTCCCCCCACCGCGCAGACCGCACCCGAGCACCACTGATCCACGGTTGATCTAGGAACCACCTACCCTGAACCAGTGGGCGATCTTGATGCGGCACGGGCCTTTGCGCTGTCGCTACCAGGGTCGACCGAGGAGCCACATTTCGACATGTCCTCGTTCCGCGTGCGCGGCAAGATTTTCGCCACGGTCCCGCCCGACGACGAGCATCTGCACGTGTTCGTGGACGAGGGAGAAATCCACGCGGCGGTGGCCGAGGACCCGGCCGCGTTCGAGCCCCTGCTGTGGGGGCAACGGCTGCGCGGGCTGCGGATCCGGATCGCCGCCGCGCCCAATCACCGGATCGCCGAACTCCTCGAAGAGTCCTGGCGCCGCCGGGCCCCGGCCCGGCTGGCCGCCGAGCGGGACACGGAGCGCGGCAGTCCCGGATAGTCGTGGGGCATGGCGCGAAAGCGCCCACAGGGGCAAGGATGGGGCGTGGGGGGACAGAAGCAGCGGCTCTGCCCATTAGGAGGCCCCGCATGGCCATGCGCTGGCGGAGGATCACGGTCACGACGGCGAGCGCGGGGCTGATCCTGCCCGGGGCCGGGCTGGCGGCGCAGGCCCACGCTCGCCCGGCCGCTTCGTATCTCAGCGCGCATTGCTCGGCGGGGGCGCACACGCTCGCGCCCCCCGGCGCCCACCTGTACCCCGACACCGGCAATGGCGGGTACGCGAGCCTGCACACCCTGGTCCATCTGGTCTACGACGCCAAGGCGAACCGGTTCCTGCCGGGCAACCGGGTGATGCTCACCGACCGGGCCACGCAGTGCCTGACCAGTTTCAGCCTGGACTTCGAGCGCACGTCCGCGAACACCCGCGGGGGCCCGGACATGACCGTGCAGTCGGTCGTGGTGAACGGCCTGCCGGCCCGCTTCACGTTCGCACAGCCCACCTACCCGGGCGACCCGCATGGGCAGAATGACCCCAACCCCGCCGCGCACGAGGCGTCACAGGCCAACCCGGTCGGCGGCCCGCACCACAACCCGCTGCCGCCCGCATGCTCGCCGGAACTGCCCAACACCAGCGTCCCGCCGGATTCGCTGGACGGCACGCAGTGCCCGGCCAACAAGCTGGTGATCACGCCCTCGGCGCCGATCAGGAGCGGCTCGGTGTTTGCCGTGGCAGTCAGCTACACCGGCAGGCCCGGCGTGCACAACGACGGGGACGGCACCACGGAGGGCTGGTTCCGCGCGCCCGACGGCGGGTTCGTGACCACCGAGCCGGTCGGGTCCGAGGACTGGATGCCGCTCAACGACTACCCGGCGGCCAAGCCCACCTACGACTTCTCCGACACCGTGACGGCCGGCCGGACGGTGCTCGCCAACGGGGTGCTGGTCTCGGTCAGGCACAACCCGGCCAGCGGGGAGTTCCCCGGCGGCTCGGTCACCTGGAACTGGCATTCCCCGGCCCCGGTGGCCAGCTACCTGGTCGAAGACAGCGTGGGGAGCTACCACCTGACCGAGCGGACCGCCGACAACGGCACCAAGTTCTTCGAGGCGCAGGACACCTCGATCAACGCCAAGCAGCAGAAGAAGAACCTGGCCATCATGAACAAGCAGCAGAACATCACCGAGTTCGAGAGCCAGTTCAACGGCACGTACCCGTTCACGTCCGACGGGGTCGTCGTCGGCACCCCGCCCGCCAGCTTCGAAGAAGAGATGCAGACGATGATCACCTTCGCGGGCGGGTTCATCAACACCGACGTCCTGTACCACGAGAACATGCATCAGTGGTGGGGTGACAACGTCACCGAGAGCGGCTACAACATGACCTTCTACAAGGAGGGCATGGCCACCTTCGCCGAGTTCCTGTACCACGCGCGGCTGGCCGAGAACAAGGCGGGCGGGCCGTACTCCCCCAAGGGCCAGGCCGCGTTCCAGGCCACCCTGGTCAAGATCTTTAACCAGACCTACGCGAACAAGAGCACGTTCTGGACGGTCGCCCCGTCCAACCCGAAGCCGGTCGGCCTGTTCTCTGGCTCGTCCACGTATGAGCGGCCCGGCGCCGCCTACCTCGCGCTGCGGCAGATCCTCGGGCACGGCAACTTCACCCAGGCGCTGCAGCAGATCCAGCGCGCCTATGGCGGGTCACACATCACCGAGCCGGAGCTGGAAGCGGCGTTCACCCGGTGGCTGCCGGTGCAGACCAGCGCCTGCCGGGCGCGGCTGAGCCAGTTCTTCACGCAGTGGTTCGACACCGCCTACCCGGCGGGCGGCGGCCAGCACCGGCCGCAGATCACCGGCCCCGGCCTGGCCGGCCCGGTTTCTACAACGCCAGCGGCGGCTGCTCCAAGCGCTGACCAGAAACCCCTGCGCGGCTGGCCGGAATGCCACCAGCGCCCCGCCGCGGCTGGTGGAGGTGGGCGAGGTGCTCGTCGAGCGTGCCCACGACAGTGGGATCGCGGGGGTGGCTGAGGAGGGAGAGCGCGTGCCGGATGAGCTCTGCGGCGCTAACCGGCCGATGAGCTCTGCGGCGCTAACCGGCTAGGGAACAGCAGCGCCCAGACGATCTTGCCTGGCTCGGCCGCGGCCGGGAGCAACGGGGGCGCCGCCAGGAACTGCGGCGCGCTCGCCGCGAGGGCCGGGGCCCGCCGGGGGGCGACCGCATCGGTGGCCGGGTAGTAGTACCCCCACCGTTCGCTGACCGCTTCGACCAGCAAGAGACCGCGCCCGCCGTCGCGCTCCGGATCCACCGCCGTCGGGACCGGCGGGGCGGGGTCGTGGTCGCTCACCTCCACCAGCAGGCGCAGGCGGTCGCCGGCCAAACGCAGCTCGACCACCGGGAGGCCGGTGGGGGCGCCGGGTGGCCTGGCGCCACGAGCCTGGGTGGAGGCGCGGACGGCATTGGTGACCAGTTCGGACACGGCAAGTTCGGCGGCTTGGACCAGCGACTCCATGCCCCATTCCCACAGCACCGCGGTGGTGTGCAGCCGGGCACAGGGGACCGCGCCCGGGAGCGCGCCCAAGGGCAGGAAGGAGTGGTATGGCCACTGGGCTGTGTCGCCGGGCGGGCTCACCTGCTGAGCTGGCATCCCCATCCAGTAGCGGCCCTTCACCGTAGATCCGTATCCTGCCAAATCGTACCGATCCCCATCATGCACGCGTTTGTTTACTGAACTGGGGCGTTTGCCGGAGCAAGCAGGGTTAACCTGCGAGGACGTGGGACACCGGCACGAGTGCTCCGGTACCCCGGATGAGCCGCGCGGAAACCGGGCGGATCAGCGCTCCCGGCGACGCGGCGTTCCGGGCCCACCGAAGGCCCGTGGCTACCGGCTCGGAAGCGATCGCGGTAGCCCGAACCAGGGGAGCACGCTGTTCTCGAAGCGGGTCAGCGCGCAGATCCGGTCGCCGGTGAGAGTGAGAACGTACAGGCCGGTCCCGTGGCTGATGCCGGCCGGTGCGCGCAGGTAGGCGCCGAAAGCCGGCTGGCCGTTGGCCCGCGTCGGCACGAGGTCGAACCGGCGGCCCGCGCCGAACAGGCTGGCGCAGAAGCGGGCCACGATGTCCCGGCCCTGGTATTCGAAAGGGATCGGCGGCATCGACATGAACACGTCGCTGGTCAGCAGGGTCACCAGCGCGCCCATGTCGGCTGATTCCCACGCGTGGGCGAACTTCGCCACCATCGCCTCCTCGGCGGGTGAGCCGGAGGGGGGCGGAGGTTCGCGGTCGGCGCCCGCCGGCAGGCGGCGGTGCAGGCCAGCGCGGGCCCGCTTGAGGGCGCTGTTGACCGAGTTGACGGTCGAGTCGAGCAGGTCGGCCACCTCGCTGGCGTGGAATCCCAGGACGTCGCGCAGGATGAGCACGGCGACCTGGCGCGGCGGCAGCAGTTGCAGGGCGGTCACGAAGGCCAGGGAGATGGCTTCGGTCTGCTCGTAGTGGGCCTCGGGGCCGGGCGGCCCGCCGAGCGCGCCCTCCAGCAGGGTGTCGGGAAACGGCTCAACCCAGACGACCTCGCCAATGCGCGTCGGCTCGGGCGGGTCCACCCGGGGAATGTTCCACTGCTGGGCTGGCCGCCGGCTGGCCGAGCGCAGCGCGTTGAGGCACCGGTTGGTGGCGATCCGGTAGAGCCAGGTGCGCAGCGAGGCGCGCCCATCGAACCCGCCCAGGCCCCGCCAGGCGGACAGCAGCGTGTCCTGGAGGGCGTCCTCGGCGTCCTGGAACGAGCCGAGCATCCGGTAGCAGTGCACCTGCAGCTCCCGGCGATGCGGCTCGGTCAGCTCCCGGAACGCGTCGCCGTCCCCCGCCCGCGCCCTTGACATCAGGTCAGCCGCCACCAGCTCCACCCTCGCTCACCTTCTTCCCCTTACCTTGCCGCACGTCCATCTCGTGTGGACACCGGCCGGTGGCCGAACTGGGCGGCCGGCCGGCGCCCAGTTTCCGGCGCCGCGGTGTCTGCATCAGTGGTAACTGACAACGCCAAAGGAGTACCGACATGGGAAAGATCGTCATCAGCGAGAACGTCTCGCTCGATGGAATCGTCCAAGACCCGACTGGTGAGGAGGGCTACCGGTTCGGCGGCTGGTTCAACCAGATCGGGGACAAGGACCGCGAAGCGTGGGCCAAGGTCGGGTTCGACGAGGCGCTGGGCGCCGAGGCCTTTCTGCTCGGCCGGCGGACCGACGAGTGGCTCGCCACGCGGTGGCTGCCCCGGAGCGGTGAGTGGGCGGACAGGTTGAACAGCATGCCCAAGTACGTCGTGTCCTCGACCCTCGAAGTGCCCAAATGGACCAACTCGACGGTGCTCAACGGCGACGTGGTTGACGAGGTCTCGAAGCTGAAGCAGGAGCTAGCCGGGGAAATCGTCGTCGCCGGCAGCATCCAGCTCGCGCACTCGCTGATAGAGCACGACCTCGCCGATGAGCTGCGGCTGATGATCTACCCGGTCGTGCTCGGGGCCGGCGAGCGCCTCTTCGGCGAGATCAGCGACAGGAAACCGATGCGCCTCGTCCACGCCCAGACCATCGGTGACAGCCTCGCCCTCCTCACCTATGAGCGCGTCCGTTAGGCCGTTACACCCACCAGGTGCCGAAATTGTACGTCCAGTCCCGCACCGTGGAACTGTCGTATTTCGGCCCGGTGGCGTACTGGGTGGCCCGCACGTGCCGGTGGTCGTACATGAATGGACCTTTCCCGGCGTAGTCGGCCACCCAGTACCCGTTGAGGCGGGGGTTGCTGAACACCGACGATGCCGACCCGTAGACGAAGATCTTGTACCCGGCTGCCAGCAGGGTCTCGCCGAAGTGCTCCACGTACGTCTTGTCTACCCGGTTCTCCATGTTGACCGCCGTGTAGACGTGCCGGGGGACGTCGAGAGCGTGAAGAGCGCTGATGGCGTGCTGCCCTTCGTCGTGCCCGTTCCGGCCGGCTACCCAGATCGGCAGCTTGCGGTTCGACGGGAACCGCTTCCAGTCCCCGGAAGACCACACGTTGAAGGCGTTGGGTCCGCCGTAGTAGCCGCCCACGGCCCCGTGCCAGGCTTCGTCGATATTGGTAGCGAACGCCGAGTCTCTCATCCGTTCGTTCATCGTGTGCCCACAGTCGTGATGGATTTAGACCAGGTTTCGAGCGGGGTCATGATCCCTCGATTGCCCCCGCTTGGTCATGGCTTCCCAAGTGTCCTGCCTGACATGCCCTTTCGCCCGCTGTTTCGTGAGCCTGCCCGCGCGCGAACTTGAGCCGGATTACGTGGCCGAGGACTCGGGCCAGACGATGCACTTCTTCTCCGAGGCTTACCTGCGCGAACTCCTTCGCGGATGGCGGGAGGTGCAGCTGGCCTCGGTCCCGATCCCGCATCGCCAGACGGGTGAGCCGTATAAGCATGTCTGGCGCGGCATAGCCCGCCGCTGAAACGAGTGCGGATGGGCCGCCTGGCGCCTAGCCGGGCAGGTGGCGCCGGGACTGGATGACGCGGAACCGGCCCGCGACGAAGTCGCCGTCGGTGTAGCTGGCGTTCGCCGCCGGGTTCGCCCCGGTCGCGTGGAAGTCGGAGAACGCGGCCGACTGGTTGACGTACACCCCGCCGGTGAGGTTCTCCGAGAGGGCCACGCCGACGTCCAGCGCTGCGTCCCGCACCGCTGCCAGGTACTGCTCGTCGGTCGAGTACACGCTGGCGGTCAGCGCGCCCTTCCCCCCGGCGATCTGGCGGAACAGCGTCACCGAGCCTGCCGCGCCCGGGGTGGACACCAGGTAGGAGACCGGGCCGAAGCACTCGCCCGAGATCTCCGGTGAGCCTTCCGACGCGTGCACCACCAGCGGGGTACGTACCCGTGCCTCGGGGAACGCCGGGTGGCCGATGGACCTGCTCGGCACCGCAACCCGCCCGGCGCCGGTGGCCCGCGCAGTGGCGGCGTCCAGCCGGCCGAGCACCCCGTCGTTGACGATCGCACCCAGCAACTCCACCGCCTGGGCGTCCGGGCCCATCGTGGCGTCGATCGCGGCGCTCAGGTCGGCGGCGAGTTCCTCGACGTCCTTGTGGCCCTGGTCGGTGCCGATCCCGCCGGCCGGAACCAGCAGGTCCTGCGGGGTGGTGCACATTTGGCCGCTGTAGAGCACGAGCGAGAACGCCAGGTTGGCGAGCATGCCGGCGTAGTCCGACGTGGACTCGATCAGCACCATGTTCACGCCGGCCTTCTCGGTGTACACCCTGGCCTGGCGGGCGTGTTCCTCCAGCCAGTCGCCGAACGCGGTGGACCCGGTGAAGTCGATGATCTTGATTTCCGGCCGGACGGCGAGCACCGCGGCCAGGCCCTCACCCGGCGCCTCGGGAGCGAGCAGCGCCACGTTCGGGTCGAAACCGGTCTCGCTCAGCACCTCACGCGCCACGGAGACCGTGATCGCCAGCGGCAGCACCGCGCCGGGATGCGGCTTGACGATCACCGCGTTGCCGGTGGCGAGGCTGGCGAACAGCCCGGGATAGGCGTTCCAGGTCGGGAAGGTGGTGCAGCCGACCACCAGCGCGATGCCCCTCGGCACCGGGGTGAACGTCTTCTCCATCCGCAGCGCGGGCCGCTTGCCCTGCGGCTTCTCCCACACCGCCGTGTCGGCGTGCCGGGTCTGCTCGGCATACGCGTAGGCAACCGCTTCGAGCGCGCGGTCCTGGGCGTGCGTGCCACCGGCCTGGAACGCCATCACAAAGGCCTGCCCGCTGGTGTGCATGACCGCGTGCGCGATCTCGAAGCTGCGCGCGTTGATCCGGTCGAGGATCTCCAGGCACACCGCGGCACGGACCCGCGGGCCCGCGGCCCGCCAGCCGGGCAGCGCCGCGGTGGCCGCGCCGATCAGCGCGTCCGCGCCCAGGTGCTCGTAGCTGACACCGAGGTCGACCCCGTACGGCGAGGTCTCGCCGCCGACCCACCCGTCGGCCCCGGGCTGGCCCAGCGGGAACCGCTTGCCCAGGTGCGCCTCGAACGCCGCCTTCCCAGCCTCGGCCGTGCCCTCCCCGTACACCCGCGGACTGGGCGACTCGGGGTACGCCGACCAGTAGCCGCGCCCGGCGATCGCGGCCAGCGCCGCGTCCAGCCGTTCCGCGTGCTTGGCCACGAGGGCCGCCTGCCCTGGCGCCGCGCCGGCCACGGCCGTTGTGTCATGCGTAGATGTCATCGGAGGTCTCCTGAGGGCTTGTGGCCATGTTTGGTGGATGCGGTTTGGCGCAGCGCGGTGAGCCTGCGCCACTACATTAACCAGGCGCGGTCAGCCTTCCTCCGCACAGGTCCCGGCGGGAACGGTCGATTTCAGCGCCGTTTCAGCGCCGTTTCAGCGCCCGACGGCACCGTCATCAGCATGAGCATTGCCGGGAAAAGGATGTTTGCTTGGGTGATCATCGCCGGCCCCTCCTTCGCGCTAGCGGGGGCCACGGCGGCGTGCCCGGCGGCAGCGGCAGTCACGCCGCCGGTCCTGGGCCACTGGGCGCCGGCCGCCCCCGTGCCAGGCCTGTCGGCGCTGACCAAGACCAGCAGCACGGTCTCCGCCGTGTCGTGCGCGCCGTCCGCGGACTGCGCGATCGGCGGGACGTACGATGACAAACTTGGCAACCCGCAGGCGTGGGTCGCCAGCGGGCACGCGGGCGCCTGGGCGAACGCGATCGCGCTGCCCGGCTCGATCACCACCGGCGGCGGGCACTCCGAGATCAACGGCGTGTCGTGCGCGACCGGGAACTATTGCGTCGCCGTCGGCGAGACCTCCACGGACCAGTTGAACGACCGGGCGACGCTAGACGTCGATCTCGGTGGGACCTGGCAGCAGGCGATGCTCATTCCCGGCCTCGGCATGTCAAGTTCGCAGGCGCTGTCGGTGTCATGCCCTTCCGTGGGCAACTGCACCGTGGTCGGCTGGTACCAGGACGCGTCCAACGCGCGGCAGCCGTTCGTCGAGGACGAAGTGAACGGCACCTGGGGCTTCTTTCAGCCTTTGGGCAGCTTCTCGCAGCTCAACACGAGCCAGTTCGCGGAGCTCAACTCGGTGTCCTGCGAATCGCGGGAAACTGCACGGCGACCGGCGAGTACGCCACCCTTGGCGGCACGCCGCACGCGTTCCTCGTGGCCGAGGTGTCGGGGACCTGGCGCCTCGCCGGGCCGCTCATTTTCTTGCTGCCCCCGTCAACGGGGCGGGCGGTGTCCTGTCCGGCGTCGGGCAACTGCGAGCTGACCGGGACGGAAACCGACGTTAACGGCCATATCCAGGCCTACGCCCAGCAGACGAACTCGGGCGGTCAAGAAGCGATCCAGCGCTTGACCAGCAGCACTGTCCTCAACGTGGGCGGGACGGCGCTGACCAACTCGGTGTCCTGCGCCTCGGACGGGAACTGCGTGGTCGTCGGGCACTACACCGACGCCACCGGCCGCTGGCAGCCGTTCTTCGCCGAGGAGAAGGACGGCGCCTGGCAGGACACCAGCACGGTTCCCGGCATCGCCGCGCTGGATGCGGGCCACTTCTCCGACCTCCAGTCGGTGTCGTGCGCGTCGGCCGGCCACTGCGCGGCGCTCGGCTTCTACACCGACGCCAGCGGCAACGGCCAGGTGTTCACGACCGACGAGGTCAACGGCGCCTGGGGCAGCGCGGCCAAGCTGCCCGGCCCATCCAACCAGGGGATATTCAGCCCGCAGAGCGTCGTGTCGTGCTGGTCGGCCGGGAACTGCGTGACCAGCGGCGTCATCGCCACGCCGACCGCCCTGCAGGCCAACGTGTCCGTGGAGTCCCCGGCCGCGTCCGCCGCGCTGGCCACGAACACGGCCACGGTCAAGTTCGGCCAGGAGCAGTCGGCGCGGCTGACGATCAACGTCAAGCCCAAGACCGGCGGCACCCCGGCTGGAACGGTCACCGTCAGGGCGGGCCAGACGGCGATCGCCGTGGTCACGCTCAAGCAGGGCAAGGCCACCTGGACGTTCCCGCCGAAGAAGCTTCAGCCTGGCACTTACCAGCTCACCGGCAGCTACGCCAGCAGTAACGGCTACCACTCGGCGACCACGGCCAAGAAGAAACTCGTCGTCACCCCTTAACGCACGAAGCAACGTGCGCCTGGGCCTCGGCGGAGCGCGGCGAGGCCCAGGCGCCCTTACATTGACCAGGGCGCGACAGCTATTTCCCAGCCGGCTGGATGCGCGCCAGCAACGCGGGCACCCAGTGCCGGCCGTACCGAAGGCGCAGGTCCGGCCGGCGCCAGTCGTTGCCCGTGACGACGCCGCGGCACTGCCCGGAACCACATGAGCACGCCATGACGAAGTCAGGTTCGGCGGTGCTCGTGGCGTAGTCGTTGGTCAACTCGTCCCCGGCGGCGATGTCGCGACGGGCCCCCAGCTCGTACGGCCCGACCCACCACAGGTTCGGATCACAGCTGTGGTTGCCGTAGCCGCTCGGCCGCCGGGGCGGGAGGACGAGGTGCAGGTCGGCGCCGGCCGTGATGGTGTCGATGTAGGGGTGGCCCGGGTCGCGGGCTGCGGCCGTGAACAGGTCCCGCAGTGCCGCGGTGGAGACCAGCCGGCCGCCGAGGCGCGACACCACCGTGCCGGATTGGATGGGGGCCGTGGCGAACAGGCCGTGGCCGGAGATGGGGGAGCGGCGTACCTCGACGTCGGGATGCAGCCAGCAGCCCGGCGCCGGTGGCACAGTCATCGCTCCTCTTTCCGGGGCTCAACCGGTGGCAGCCGCCCGAAGGCGCCCGAACTCCTCCGCCAGGCGGTCAATCTGGTACGAGGCGTTGAGCCCGCTGGGGTTGGGGAGCACCCAGAGGCCGGCGCCGCCCAGCGTCTGCTCCTGCCGCCCGGTCGTGGCGCCGGGGCGGCCGAACGCGGTCCGGTAGACCGTGATGCCGACGATAGCTATCCAGCGCGGGGCCAGGCGCTCGACCTTGGCGGTCAGCGCCCGGCCCCCGGCGCGGATCTCGGCCGGGCTCAGCTCGCCGGCGCTGGCGGTCGCGCGGGGGACGACGTTGGTGATGCCCAGGCCCTGCGGCAGCAGCTGCCACTGTTCCTCCGGGCGCAGCACGCGATCGGTGAACCCAGCGGCGTGCAGCGCGGGCCAGAACCGGTTCCCCGGCCGGGCGAAGTGGTACCCGGTGGCCGCGGAGTACAAGCCGGGATTGATCCCCGCGAACAGCACCCGCAGCCCCGGAGCCGCCACGTCCGGGATCGTCGTGTCCCTGGCCGCGGCGAGATCCCGGGACGAGGGGCGGCGGGCACCGGTCACTGCTGCATCATGCCCGAGCGGCGCGCGGGCGGGCGGCTCACCCCGGCTTACTCCGGCGCGAAGCGATAGCCAGCCCTCGGCTGGGTGAGGATGAGCGGGGTGCTTCCGTCGGCTTCCAGCTTGGCCCGCAGACGCCGGACGTACACCCGGACGTACTCGGTCTCGGTCTCGTACCCGTGCCCCCACACGCGCCGCAGCAGGTGCGCGTGGGTCAGCAGCTTGCCGCGGTTGGTGGCAAGCTCGCGCAGCAGGGCGAACTCCGTGGGGGTCAAGTGCACCGGCTGGCCGTCCCTGGTCACCTGCTGGCTGGCCAGGTCGATCTCGATGTCCCCCGCGGTGACGATCGGCGGCCCCGGCTCGGTCGAGGCGGCGGGCCTGGTGCGGCGCAGCGTGGCGGTGATCCGGGCCAGCAGTTCCTCGATGCTGAACGGCTTGGTCATGTAGTCGTCGGCGCCAACGTTGAGCGCGGTCACCTTGTCCCGCTCCCCGCCGCGGGCGGACACCACGATGATCGCCACGCTGGACTGCTCGCGGATCTGCCGGCACAGCTCGAAGCCGTCGACCTCGGGCAGCATCAGGTCGAGCAGGACGATGTCCGGCTCCTCGGTCTCCAGCAGTTGCAGCGCCCGGGCGCCGTCGGCGGACACCACGCTGTCAAAGCCCCGCACGGCCAGGTTCGACCTGATCAGGTCAACGATGTTCGGGTCGTCCTCCACCACGAGCGCGCGGGTGTTCTTGGTGTTCTCAGTCATCACGGCCCAGTCCCTGCCCGGCTTCCTCGGTCTCGCGTGCCATGGCGATGCCTTCGTCGGTGAGGCCGTCCCGGCGCCCGTCGTCGGCGCCAGGACGGCCGCTGGCCTCCACCGGCAGGATGATGCGGAAGCACGTGCCGCGGGCCGGGCGGCGCAGTTCGATGCCGCCGCCGTGCGCCTCGATGATGGCCTTGGCGATGGACAGCCCGAGCCCGGCCCCGGCGCTAGGGGCGCGGCGCTGCGGGGTGACGTCGAACGCGGCCACCAGTTCCCCCGGCATGCCGGTGCCGTCGTCGATCACGCTGATCACGACCTCGGCGGCCGCCGTGGGAGCCGTGGCCCGCGCCGTGACCGCGGTCACCCGGACCTGCGTCCCGGGCGGGTTGTGCCGGACCGCGTTGCTGAGCAGGTTCACGAACACCTGCTCCATCCTGTCGTGGTCGGCCCACACGGCGGGCAGGCTGGGCTGGCTGTCCATGGACACCGCCGCGGCGTCGGCCGGCGGCAGGCACGCGATGGCTGCCTCCAGGACCAGCGGGATGTCGCACCAGTCCCGCTGCAGCCGCATGACGCCCGACTCGATCGCGGAAAAGTCGAGCAGGTCCTCCACGAGGCGGCCGAGGCGGGCCGACTCGGCGGCAATCCGGTCGAGGAAGCGCATCTGCGAGTCGGTGTCCCAGGTCACGTCCGGCTGCATGAGGCTGGAGGCGTAGCCGCGGATGGCCGTCAGCGGGGTGCGCAACTCGTGGCTCATCCGGGACAGGAAGCCGCGCTGCAGTGCCCGCGACCGGCGCAGCGCCGCGGCCTCCTGGTGCGCGAGGCCGGCCTCCTCGCGTTCCAGCGCGAGCCGCAGCGAGTGCGCGGCGTCCTCCATGAGCGCGGTCTCGTCCTTGGTGGCGCGAAGCTCGTTCCAGCTTGCCAGCAGCACGGTGGGCCCGCCCGGCGCCGGGAACGTGGCCGCGAGCACCCGCCGGCCGCGGCTGCTGAGAACCGGCCTGGCCACGCCGTCCTGCCCGGCCGCGCCGTCGCGGTTCGCCCCGGCCAGGAACTGCTCCGCCGTGCCGCGCAGCGACGGCGACGCGGACGCCGGATCCCGGCCCATGGGCCCGGTGAACGCGCGCCACCGCGGGGCGGCGTCCGGCGGCTGGGTGAGCAGCGCCACCTCGTCGGCGCGCAGCCCGCGCCGCAGCGACTCGACCGCGGCGAACAGTCCCTCGGCGACCGGGACTGGGCCGGCCAGCGTCTCCAGCATCTCGCGGATGGTCTCCAGCACCCGGTTCCGCGCGGTGACCTGGTCGAGCAGCCGGTCCCGCTCCATCGCGCTTGCTGCGTACCCCGCGTAGAGCGTGACCAGGTCCAGCTCGTCGCGTTGTGGCGGGCGTGTGTCCGGGCGGAAGACCGTGATGACCCCTCTGAGGCCGCTCGGGCCCATGACCGGGACGGACCAGGAGCCGGTGATGCCCGCGCCCGCTGGGAGGCCGCCGTAACCGGCCCGCGCCGCGGTGGTCCGGATATCTGCCTCGGTCACCGGCTGCTCGATACACGCGGCCAGCCCGACCGGGCCCCCCGCCGGGCCGAACGGCAGAACCGACCAGTCGGCGAGCTGCCCGGAGGGGAACCCGAGCGACGCGGCGCAGATCAGGGTCTGGTCGGCGACCAGGTGGATGCACAGCCGCTCGGTGCCCAGCGCCGCGCCGAGCGCGGACAGGATCAGCGACAGGCTGGAGGAAGGATCGGCCGACGCCAGCCGGTCGGCCAGCCGGTGCAGGCGGTTCAGCTGGCGGCGCGCGGAGGAGTCGACCTGCTGCCCGGACAGCAGCGCGACCACGTCGTCGGGGTGGGTGCTGCGCGGGTCGAGGTCGCCCACGATCCGCCCCTGCCGCATCACCACGATGCGGTCGGCCAGCCGGAACATCTGCTCGATGTCGTGACAGGCAAGCAGGATCGTGGTGCCCTGCTCGCGCAGGCCCATGATCAGCGCTTCGACCTGGGCCGATTCCCGGACGCCGAGCGATGCCGTGGGCTCGTCCAGCGCCAGCAACAGCGGCCGGTGCCGCATCGCGCGGGCGACGGCGACAAGCTGGCGCTGGCCGCCGGATAGGGTCCGGATGCTGCGGGTGGTGTCCCGCAGCGGGATCTGCAGGCTCTCCAGCACCTGTGCCGCGGCCGCGTGGAACCGGCTCTCCGAGAGCATGAGGCGCCGTGGCTCCTGCCCCAGCAGGATGTTGGCCGCCACGTCCAGGTTGTCGCACAGCGCCAAGTCCTGCCAGACCACGCCGATTCCCTGGCGGGCCGCGGCGCGCGGGTCGGCGAGCACCTTCCGGCCCGCCAGGAAGATCTCACCGCCCGCCGGGGCGATGTCACCAGCGATGCAGCGCACCAGCGTGGTCTTGCCCGCGCCGTTCTCCCCCGCCAGCGCGATGAGCTCGCCGGGCCGGACGCTGAGGTCAACCCCGACGAGCGCGCGGACGGCGCCGAACCTGACTTCGAGCCCGGACACGGTAAGCAGCGGGGCTGGCGCGTCGTCCGCGGCCAGCGGCAGCACGGCGGTCATCGAAGACCCGGCACGAGAAGGTTCGGTCATGTCAGACATTGTGCGACCCGCAGCGCCTGCCTGGCCATCCGGCCGTCGGCCCAGCCCCCGAGGTGCGGGGTGCCGCGCTCCGGGAGCCCTGCTCGCCACGCGGTTAGTCGCGGTCGCGCCAACGACGACATTCTTTTGTCGTGGTTGCGCCAACCACGACAAAACAACCGCGGGTGTGCGGCGTTGGGCTGGCGCTGCGGGGGCGGTGCGTCAGTAGGAGCGGGGGAGGCCCAGTACGTGCTGGGCGAGGAAGGCCAGCACGAGGTTGTTGCTCACCGGGGCGATCTCCAGCAGCTTGGTCTCCCGGAATTTGCGCTCGATGTCGTACTCGGCCGCGAACGCGTTGCCACCGAAGGCGTGCATGGCGGCGTTGCCCGCCTCGGCCGAGGCCTGCGAGGCCAGCAGCTTCGCCATGTTCGCCTCCGCCCCGCACGGCTGGCCGGCGTCGAACAAGGTGGTCGCCCTGAACCGCAGCAGCGACGCCGCCTCGACCCGGGCCCGGGCCTGGGCCAGCGGGAACGCGACCCCCTGGTTGGCCCCGATCGGCCTGCCGAACACCTCCCGCCGGGACGCGTACTCGCTGGCGCGATCGAGGAAAAACAGCCCATCGCCGATGGCCTCGCTGGCCAGGAGGCATCGTTCGGCATTAAAACCGTCGAGGACGTGCCGGAACCCGCGCCCTTCCACGCCGATCAGGTTGCCGGCCGGGACCCGCAGGCCGGAAAAGAAGACCTGGTAGGTGTGGTAGTTGAACATCAGCGGGATGCGGCGCGTCTCCACCGTGCCGCCGGCTTCGCGCAGGTCAACGAGGAACAGCGACAGGCCCGCGGTGCGGTCGGCCACGGTGGGCGGCCCGGTCCGGGCCAGCAACAGCATCAGGTCGGTCTGCTCCGCCCTGCTGATGAACGTCTTCTGGCCGGTGATGACGTAATGCTCGCCGTCCCGTTCGGCGCGGGTGGCGATCCGGGTTGAATCGGATCCGGCGTCCGGCTCGGTGATCCCGAACGCCTGGAGCCGCAGCTCACCGGCGGCGAGCGGCGGCAGCCAGCGCCGCTTCTGCTCCTCGCTGCCGTGCCTGGCCAGCGCGCCCATCGTGTAGAGCTGGGCGTGACAGGCGTTCGCGTTGCCGCCCGAGCGGTGGATCTCCTCCAGGATGAGCCCGGCCTCGGTGACACCCTGGCCCCCGCCGCCGTACTCCTCCGGGATGAGCACCGACAGCCAGCCGAGCCTTGTCATTTCCATAACGAACTGCGTCGGGTACTCGCCGTTCGCCTCTCGATCACGCCAGTACTTACCGGGAAAACGGGCGCAGACCTCACGGACCGCGTCCCGGATGAGCACCTGGTCACCGGTCAGCGAGAAGTCCATGCTCAATCCGGGCTAGGGCGTGTCCGGTAGATCTTTGCCGTCGCGAGCGGCTGTCGTGAAGGGGGCTGGGGAGGCGGGTGGGGGATCGCAAGGCGGAGGAGGCGCCCATAGCGGAGCTATTGGCGACGACGACAACGCAGCGAGGCGCCCGTCCGGCGGACGCGCAGCAGGCTGGGGATTTGCGGGACACGCCCTACCCCTGGTCCAGGCCGAGGATCCGGGACGCGTTCTCGTGCAGCAGCCGTTCCAGCACCGGGCCGGGCAGGTCGAGCGAGTCGAGTTCGGTGAGGCACCGCTCCGGGGTCAGGAACGGGAAGTCGCTGCCCCACAGGAACTGCTCCGAAAGCCGCCCGCGCAGCTCACCGACCAGCTCGGCCGGGATCCGGCGCGGGGACCAGCCGGAGATGTCGATGTACACGTTGGTCTTGTGCAGGGCCATGGCCACCAGTTCCATGTGCCACGGCCAGCCAAAGTGCGCGGCCACCACGGTCAGCCCCGGGTGGGCCGCGGCGACCGCGTCCAGCCTGATCGGCCGCGCGTAGTCGAGACCGATGCCCTGCCCGCCGGGCTGGCCCGCGCCGATGCCGCTGGTCCCGGTGTGGAACAGGGCCAGCAGGCCGTGCTGCTCGCACGCCGCGAAGACCGGCCAGTAACCGGGATCGTCGGGGGCGAACGCCTGGAGCGAGGGGTGGAACTTGACGCCGCGCAGGCCCAGCGCGGCGATGTTGGCGACCTCGGCGACCGCCGCGTCGCCCTTGTGCGGGTCCACCGAGCCGAGTCCGGAGAAGACGTCAGGGAACTCGCGGCACGCCGCAGCCACGGTCTCGTTCGGCACCCGCGGGCGGCCGGTCGCGGTCTCCGCGTCCCAGGCCAGCAGGACCGCCCGCACATTCAGGGCGCGGTACCTCGCCGCCAGGTCCGCCAGCGACCCGCGCTGCACCCGGGAGCGGAAGTATGCCTCCGCGGCCTCCACGTACCCCGCCATGCTGCCGTCCAGCCAGTCGGGGGTGGGCAGGTGCACATGGAAGTCGATCGCTGCCTCGGCCACCGGCCCATGCTAGCCGCGGCGCGTTGTGTTGCCCGGCCGCACTCCTACGTGATCGGCAACCGGATCGCCAACACCCGGTCATCATCGCTGAGGGTGCGGCGGTGACCGGGCCGCCCCCGTTCTCGATGACCATCGGCCGCTGGCGGCGGGATGCCCCGGTGGACGGGGGATCCTGGGTTCTCCGGGGCTTCCCGCCAATCGCAGTCCATCGCCCGGAGGTTGGGGCCCGGTCCAGGAATGCTGATGATTTCGTGTGATCCAGCCGAATGTCGCGGGGCCTGTGCCCGTCCTCCCGGGGCAGCCCGGAAAAGCTAAAGCCCTGGCAGTTCGCGTGCAGCGATCCGCGAACTGCCAGGGTCTCAAGATATGGACGCCTGGACGGTCCGAATGGATGACAGCACGGAACAAATCACCTCGGCGGCTGACCGGCCCCGGCGGCGGCCTGCCGGGCGGGGCACGGTTGGACGGGTTATCGTTTTGCCTGATGGGGGAGGGGTACGTCAGACGGGCAGGCGTCAGATCCCCAGGCGGCCGGGAGGGGCGAGGGACATGAGCCCCGATCCCGAGAAGGTCGAGGTCGAAGTCGAGGGCCGGAGCCTGGTCCTGACCAACCTGACCAAGGTGCTGTACCCGGAGACCGGATTCACCAAGGGCGAGGTGATCGACTATTACCTGCGCATCGCGCCCGTGCTGCTGCCGCACATCGCCAGCCGCCCGCTGACCCTCAAGCGGTACCCGGACGGCGTCACCGGCCAGCACTTCTACAACAAGCACGCTCCCGACCACCGGCCCGGCTGGGTGCGGACCGAGCGGCTGCCCGCCCCCGGCTCGACCTCGGGCCGGGACTGGGTGCGGTACGTCATCGCCGGGGACCTGCCCACGCTCATCTGGACCGCCAACCTGGCCGGCCTGGAATTGCACACTCCCATGTGGCGGCTGCCGCACCTGGCAGAGCCCGACCTGCTGGTCTTCGACCTCGACCCGGGGGCGCCTGCGACCATCGTGGAGTGCTGCGCGGTGGCGCAGTTGCTGCGCCCGCTGCTCGCCGAGGAGGGCTTCGAGGCGTTCGCCAAGACCTCGGGCGGCAAGGGGCTCCAGTTGCTCGCCCCGCTGCACGGAGTCAGCTCGGACGAAGCCAGCGCGATCGCCCGGCAGTTGGCCGAGCACTTGGAGCGTGAACTGCCCCGCTATGTGGTTTCGCGGATGACCAAGTCGCTGCGCCCGGGCAAGGTCCTCATCGACTGGAGCCAGAACAACGCCCACAAGACGACGATCGCGCCGTACTCGCTGCGGGCCCGCAACCGGCCGACCGTGTCCACCCCGGTGACCTGGGATGAGGTGGCGCAGTGCACCCGGCGGGAGGACCTGGTGTTCACCAGCGGCGAGGCGCTCAACCGGGTGGCCGAGCACGGTGACCTGCTCGCCCCGCTGACCACCGGCCCGCCCGCCCGATGACCATGATCACGTGGATCTTTCCATCGGCCCGATGGAAAGATCCACGTGATCATGGAGGTGACGATCAGCCTGCGGCCGCCGTGCATGCCTTGGTGACCTTCGCCACGTGGAATCCGGCCACCCCGTTGCCGGTCACGCTGTGCCCGGTGTCATCTGTGAACGTGTAGAGCCGCACCTTGTGGTAGGTGACCTGGAGTTTGTGGCCGAGCGTCGCAGTGGCTAGGCAAGGCGCGCCCTTGGGCACGGTGGCGCCCGCGGGCATGGTCAGCGGCGGCCAGATTCCCCGGCAGGCTGTGTCGCACCCGGCCGGGTTGAAGTACAGTGCCCTGCCCGTGCCCGCGGTCACCAGGATCTTGCCGAATCCCATGCGGAACGCCTCCTTGACCACCACGGCGCTGGCGGCCGTGGACGGCCCGGATGGGTGGACCTGGGCGGCGGCGATGCCCGCCGTGGCCGCCGTGGCCCCGCTGACCAGGACCGCCGCTACCACCGCGTGCGCGGCCCAGGACATGCCGCGCGAGCCGTCCGCCTGCCGGAAGGTGAACCTCATTGACCCCACCGCTCTTCCTTTCCGTTAGCCTCCGGCCGCACTCAGGTCACGTACCGGCGCGGGTGGCGGGTTCACGGCAGGGCGGGGCGGCAGCGGGCGGGGCGGCAGGAACGGGGCAGGAAAACCGGAGCGGCCGCAGCTCTCGGGGTAACCGCGACCGCTCCGGGCTTGTCGCCGGGTGCCGCGCCTAGGAGGGGTTGCGCAGCACCCGGCGGCCGATCCCTGTATCCCCTTACACGCGTGCCGGGTCGGCTTGGTTCAAACCTCAATGAACATGAATGGCGAATCTGCGGACGAGATCCAGATGGGCTCTCAGCCGGGCCGGGAACCGTCGAGGTGGGCGGTGTCGTTGAAGCCGCGGACGATCCAGTGCTGCCCGGTGATTACCAGCCGGGAGATGGACCCGTTGTCCGCGGACAGGAACGCGAACGGCCGGGACCCGCTGGCCAGCGCCAGTGTCTGCGCGATCACGCCACCGTGGGTGAAGACGGCCAGCCGGTGCCCGGCGTGTGCGGCAACGAGCCGTTCGATCGCGCCGCGGACCCGGGCCGCGAGCGACGCCGAGGTCTCCGCGCCCGGGATCACCTCCCAGCGCTCCTGCTCGAAGACCTGCCGGACGATCGGATCGCGCTCGGCTACCCGCTGCCGGTACTCGCCGCCCTCCCAGTCGCCGAGGTGCACCTCGCGCAGCTCCGGCGCCACCCTGGGGACCAGGCCGAGCCGGGCCGCCAGCGGCGCCGCGGTCTGCGCGGTGCGCCGCAGCGTGCTCACGTAGATCGCGTCGATGCGGGTGCCGGCCAGCCGGTCGGCCAGGCGAGCGGCCTGCTCCTGCCCGGCCAGCGTGAGGGCGGGGTCGGCGTGCCCCTCCACAAGCGGGAACGGCGTGCCAGGCACGTAGGGCTCTGATTGGCCGTGCCGGACGAGCAGGATGTCGGCCGAGCCGGGGATGTCGGGGAAGCCGGACTGCGGGTAGCTGGCCGGGGCCACATTCAGGTCTTCGGGCGAGGTCACCACGCCGGTAGCGTAATGCCAGATAGAAAGCTGCTTCGGACGCCGCGCTTCCCCGCGGGAGGCGCCGGCCGCTATCCCGGGGAGGGCCCGATGACACAGGCGCGCTATGACTACGTGATCGTGGGCGGCGGCTCGGCCGGCAGCGCCCTGGCGAACCGCCTGTCCGCCGACCCGTCCGCGCGGGTGCTGGTGCTGGAGGCGGGCCGGCCTGACTACCGCTGGGATGTGTTCATCCACATGCCAGCGGCGCTCACCTTCCCCATCGGCAGCCGGTTCTACGACTGGAAATACGAATCCGAGCCCGAGCCGTGCCTGAACGGGCGGCGCGTCTACCACGCCCGCGGCAAGGTGCTCGGCGGCTCGTCCAGCATCAACGGGATGATCTTCCAGCGGGGCAACCCGCTCGACTACGAGCGCTGGGCGGCCGACCCGGGGATGGCGGACTGGGACTACGCGCACTGCCTGCCGTACTTCAAGCGGATGGAGACCTGCGTGGCGGGGGCAGACGAGTACCGGGGCGGCCAAGGGCCGCTGGTGCTGGAGCGCGGCCCCGCCGACAGCCCGTTGTTCCGCGCGTTCTTCGAGGCGGTGCAGCAGGCCGGCTACCCGCTCACCAAGGACGTCAACGGGTTCCAGCAGGAGGGGTTCGCCGCCTTCGACCGGAACATCCACCGGGGCCGCCGGCTCAGCGCGGCACGGGCCTACCTGCACCCGGTGATGAGCCGCCCCAACTTGGAGGTGGTCACTCGCGCCCTGGTGACCCGGGTCGTGCTCGAGGGGACACGCGCGGTCGGCGTGGAGTACACCCGGGGCTCGGGGGCGGCACAGCAGGCCCGCGCCGGCGAGGTCATCGTCTGCGGCGGCGCGATCAACACGCCGCAACTGCTCCAGCTTTCCGGCGTGGGCAACACCGCCGACCTGGCCGCCCTCGGTATCGACACGGTTGCTGACCTGCCCGGGGTGGGTCAGAACCTGCAAGATCACCTGGAGGTGTACGTCCAGTACGCGTCCAAGCTCCCGGTGTCCGTGTCGCCGGCGCTGAAGTGGCGCAACCGCCCCATGGTCGGCGCGCGCTGGCTATTCGCGCGCAGCGGCCCAGGGGCGACAAACCACTTCGAAGGAGGCGGTTTTGTCCGGAGCAACTCCGATGTCGCTTACCCCAACCTCATGTTCCACTTCCTGCCCATCGCGATTCGCTATGACGGCTCCGCGCCAGCGGGCGAGCACGGATACCAGGTGCACATCGGCCCGATGTACTCGGACTCCCGCGGCTCGGTCAAGATCATCTCGCGGGATCCGGCGGTCCACCCGGCGCTGCGGTTCAACTACCTCTCCACCCCGACCGACCGGCGGGAGTGGGCAGAAGCCGTCCAAATCGCCCGGCACATCCTGAGCCAGCCCGCGTTCGAGCCGTACAACGGCGGTGAGTTGTCACCGGGGCCGCAGGTGAGCACCGAGGAACAGGTCCTGGACTGGGTCCGCCGCGATGCGGAGACCGCGCTGCACCCGTCCTGCACGGCGAAGATGGGCGTGGGGCCAGACGCGGTCGTTGACCCGACGAGCATGCGCGTGCACGGGCTGGACGGGCTGCGGGTGGTGGACGCCTCGGTGATGCCCTGCGTGACCAACGGCAACATCTATGCGCCGGTGATGATGATCGCGGAAAAGGCCGCCGACCTGATCTTGGGCACCACGCCGCTCCCGGCCGAGCAGGTCGACTTCTACCGGCACGGCGTTCCGCGCCCCTGATGCCGGTGGCGCTGGCAACGCCCGCCCAGGCGAAGATGAGAGTTCTCTTATTCAGCGGTAGGCGCCCTGGGCGCTGGTAAGGATTCTCCCGTAGGAACCCGGCTTCGGCAGCGGGGTACTTACCGCGCGTCTCTGGCGCACCGGCCCGCTCTGGCGCACCGGCCCGCTCTGGCGCACCGGCCCGCTCTGGCGCACCGGCCCGCTCTGGCGCACCGGCCCGGTCGCCGCGCGGCGGCCGCAAAGACGGGCGGGTCCGGCGCCCGCGAGGGGCTCCCCCTCACGGGCTGGGGGGCCGGGCTCGCCCCTGCGGCGTTCTCGCCCAGCATCTGGGCCGGAACCGACTGGCGGTCGCGAGACGCCCCCCTCCCATGCGAGACGCCACCTTCCATACGAGACGCCTCTCTCCATGCGAGACGCCCCCTCTATGCGAGACGCCCCCTCTATGCGAGACGCCCCCTCTATGCGAGACGCCCCCTCTATGCGAGACGCCCCCTCCATGCAAGACGCCCCCTCTATGCGAGACGTCCCCTCCATGCAAGACGCCCCCTCTATGCGAGACGCCACCCTCTATGCAAGACGCCCACCCGCCATCGATGTGAGTTTGGTATTCAAAGAACAACACCTAACTCACATTCATTACTTGCCGGGCAACGCGGGACCTTGGGGAGCGACAGTAGCCCGCGAAGTGGCGGCTCAAGTCACTACCAGTAAGTAACAAAGTTTATGACTAGCCAGTAACTTTGGGGGGAGGTTACTCCCACAGCAGGTCAGAACGCTTGGTGGGAGTCATTGTGGCCGCACGCACATCGGACGACGTAGCCGCACGACGTAGGTTCCTGCCTGGGGCACTTATCGGTCTTCCCCCTTCGCCGTTGACCTCCGGCACGACCGATCCGCTCGGAGCCGGTACCGCCTCGACCAGCCGCCCGGCTGCCGCACCACTCGAAGCGGAGCGTAGCCGCCGGCGCGTGCTGTTCGGGCGGCTGGCCGCCGTCTTCTATGCGGGATCGGGGCTGCTCGGCCTGGTGACGCTGCCGTTGCCCGCGCCCACGTCGAACCGGCTCGCGGTCATGCTGGTCTCCGCGGCGGCGCTAGCCGTCGGCATCGCGGTCTGGTTCGTGCCATGGGGACGATTGCCCCGGCGGGCCAGCCTCTGGCTCGTCCCGCCGGGGTTCGCCATGATCGCCCTGGCGAACGTCTTCGGCGGATCTGACCTGCGTGCTTACGGTGTCTTCTTCGTGGTCGCATTCGTGTGGATCGGGGTTGCCCAGCGGCCGCGCATATCGCTGGCGATAGCTCCGCTGGCCGTCGCGGCCTACATCGTGCCGCTGGCCTGGATGCCCGGCGGCATCGCGGCGGGACTGCCCTCCGTGGCGACCACCATTCCCATCTGCGTGCTGGTGGGCGAGGGGATCGCCTGGGGGATGGCGCGGCTGGAACAGATCGAGCGGGCCCTGTACGTCGAGCGGGACCGGGCCCACCAGCTTCGTGAACTGGACCGGATGAAGGACACCTTCCTGTCGGCGGTATCGCACGAGCTACGGACTCCGCTCACCATCTGCCGCGGCCATCTCGACGTGTTGGACCCGGGGGCAGCCGAGTACGAGGTGCGGGCCGTCAAGCAGACGCTGGTGGACGAACTCGACCTCATGGGCCGCCTGGTGGAGGACCTCACTACGCTGGCCCGGGCGACCGACGGGACGCTGCTCAAACTGGAGTCGCTGCCCCTTGGTGAGTTCCTCGGCAGCGTCTTCATCATGGCCGAGCCCATCGTGGGCGGCCGCCTCCAGGTGGACGCCGACAGTATCCGCGCGACGCTGCGGGCCGACCCGCAGCGGCTTACCCAGGCCCTGCTGAACCTGCTGCAGAACGCGGCCGGACACGGCCGCGGGGAGGAGCCGGTCCGGCTCCGGGTCCGCGGCGGCGCCGCCAGCTGGTTGTTCGAGGTGGACGACAATGGCGGCGGCCTGCCGGCCGGCGAGGAACAGTTCATCTTCGAGGCGTTCCGCACCGGGTCGTCGCCCACCGGGCGAACGGGACTGGGTTTGTCCATCGTCCGGGGAATCGCCAGAGCCCACGGCGGGGATTGCGGAGTTGCGAACCGCCCGGGGCGAGGCGCCACCTTCTGGATCCGGATTCCCCGGTGAAGCTGCTGGTCGTCGAGGACGAGGAACGCATCGCGGCGTTCCTGGACAAGGGCCTGACCGCGCACGGCTATGCCGTCGAATGGGCCAGCACCGGCGCCGAAGCCCTCCGGCTGGGCACCCGCCCAGACATTGCCCTGATGATCCTCGACCTGAAGCTGCCCGACCTCGACGGCCTCCAGGTGCTGGCGGGCCTGCGGGAGCAAGGCTGCACGACACCGGTGCTCATCCTGAGCGCTAGGGCGCGGGTGGCGGACCGGGTCCGCGGTCTCGAGCTCGGCGCCGACGACTACCTGATGAAGCCGTTCGCGTTCGAGGAACTCCTCGCCCGGGTACGGGCGCGGATGCGCTCCAGGCCCGCGGCCGCCGGCGCGCCCCGGGCCGGCGACATCTACCTCGACGTGCTGACCCGTGAGGTAACCATCGCCGGTCGGACGGTGAGCCTGTCGGAACGGGAGTTCTCCCTGCTGCGGGCCTTCGTCGGCCACCCACGTCAGGTCCTGTCCCGCCGCGAACTGCTCGCCATGGCCTGGGGCATGAACTTCGACCCGCGGACCAACCTCGTGGACGTGTACGTCGGATACCTGCGCCGCAAGATCGGCGAACGAGTCATCGAAACGGTCCGCGGCGCCGGATACCGCCTGCGTACCGACGGCTCTTAAGGGCATGCCCCGCAGATCCCTAGCCTGCTGCGCGTCCACCGGACGGGCCGCTCGCGGCGTTGTCGCCGCCGCTCATAGCTCCGCTATGAGCTCCTCCTCCGCCTTGCGATCCCCCACCCGCCTCCCCATCCCCCTTCACGCGTCCGCTCGCGGCGGCGGAGATCTACGGGGCACACCCTGGCGTCGGGCAGACTAGCCACGTGCCAGGACCAGCCCAGCCCGTGACCGATCCGCGCGACCCGCGAGGGCTGCGGGCCGATGCCCCGCTGCTCGACGGGTGGCTGTCGTCCACCGAGTTGGCCGAGCGCGGCGCGCTCACTTCCATGTGCACACCAGGCCACAAACAGCGGCAGGACCTGACCGGGGCCGTCGTGGCCGGGGACACCCCGCTGTACGGCGGCGTGGACACGATCAAGCACGCGGACACGCTGCTCGCAGACGCCGAGTCCCGGGCCGCGCGGCTCTGGGGCGCGGACTGGTGCCGGTTCTCGGTGGCGGGCTCCACGCACGGCAACCAGGCGCTGGCCCTCGCGGTGGGCGCGCCGGGGCAGGAGGTCATCGTCACCAGGTGCCTGCACCGGTCGATGCTGCTCGGGCTGGTGCTGGCGGGCCTGCGGCCGGTGTGGGTGCTGCCAGAACGCGACCCGGCGACCGGCCTGCCCGCGGCCGTCGCGGTGGAGACGGTCCGGGCCGCCCTCGCCGCGCATCGCGGGGCCTGCGGGGTGTTCCTCGGCGACCCTTCCTACGTGGGCGCCATTGGGGACCTGGGCGGGCACGCGGATGCCGCGCACGAGGCGGGCGTCCCGCTCCTTGTGGACGCGGCCTGGGCCGCCTACCTGGGGTTCCACCCGGACCTGCCGCCGCATGCGATCGCCGCGGGCGCGGACGGAATGGTGACCAGCGCACATAAGGCGCTGCCCGCCAGCACGCAGGCCGCCCTGGTGTTCGCGCGCACCCAGCGCCTGGACCGGGCCAGGCTCGATCGCGCCTTCGAAGCAACCCACACGACCAGCCCGGCGGGAGCGATCACCGCGAGCGTCGATGCGGCGCGGGCGCTGCTGGCCCGGGACGGCAAGCAGTTGTGCGGCCGCCTGCTGCGGCTGGTGGCCGGCGCGCGCGCCGGCTCGCCGAGGTGCCCGGCGTGGCCGTGCTCGACGGGCCCGGCGTGGACCCGGCCAAGCTGGTGGTGCTGCTGGCCGGCGCTGGGGCGGACGGATACCGGGTCGAGGCCGACCTTATCGCCGCCGGGATGCCGGTGGAACTCGGCGACCGGGACATGATCGTGCCGATCATCACGCTCGCCGACACCGAGGACACGGTGGAGCGGTTCACCAGCACCCTGGCAGCCGCGATCGAGCGGCGCCGAGGCCCGCCGCGGCGTCCCGATCCGTCCCCGGCGTGGTCGGTGTCGCCGGAGATGGCCATCCCACCGCGAGAGGCATTTTTTTCGCCAAACCAGACCGTCGTGGCTGACGTGGCGGTCGGCAGGATCAGCGCCGAACTCGTAGCGCCCTACCCGCCGGGCATCCCGGTGCTCGCACCCGGCGAGGTAATCACCGCGGATGCCTTGGCGGCGCTGCGCGCGGCCAAGGCGCAAGGCGGGCGGATCGCCTACGCGGCGGACCCGACCCTGGCCACCTTCCAGGTGATCACCAAGGGGTGACGGCGGCGCGCCCCAACACCCGCCGGCCGTCTGTGGCGTTAAGCTCCCCAGCCGTCCGTGGTGTCCCACTCGCCAGCCGTCTGTGGCGCCAAACTCGCTGGGCGTCCGCGGCGCCACACGCGCCAGCCGTCTGGGTGACGCTGCATGCCGCGTCGCGGGCGGTCAGTTGCCTGCGCGGACGGCGTCGCCAGCGTGGCTCGCGGCCTGCGCGGCCAGGCGCGCCGCACGGGCGGCCAGGTGCGAGGCCCGGGCCGGCCGGGAATCGTCCGGCGTGCCCGCGAGGTTGATCCGCACCAGTGCCGCGGCCGCCTGCGCGGCGGCGGCGGCCAGCCGCGCGGCGGTGAGAGCGTCACCGCGTACAGATGGATTGCCCCGGGCGGCGATCTCCACGGCGAGTGCGGCCACCCTGTCGCCAATCTCGGCCACCTCCAGGGGCACCGCCGAGGCCTGCGCCAGCGCGGCGGAGATCCGCTGCTCGCGCGGCCGGTCGGCGGGCCCGCCCGGTGCCCGCTGCGCGGCAAGCACGTCGGCGTAGGCGTCCACGTCGGCCTGGGCGAGCGGGGCCGCCCGGCGCAGCAGCCCGCGCGCGTCCGCCGCAAGCCCGGGGGCGTGGGCCAGCCGGCGCGCCGACAGTTCCGCCGTCATCGCGCACAACGCGGCGGCGAGGGCGACCGCGAGGGCAGCGGCGGCGCCGCCGCCCGGGTCCGGCCGGGCGGCGGCGAGCGCATCGAGGAACTCGCCGACCCGCATGTCCAGGTACCCGGCCTGGCCGGCGCCGGGTGCGCGCGGCCCGCCCGGCATGGCGGTTCCCGGCTCGCCCGTTTCCGGCTGGCGGATGCCGGGCTCACCATTTTCCGGCGGCCGTGGCTCGCCAGGACCGGTCACGACAGGCCGACGATCCTGCCGTCGGCGTCGATGTCCATGTGCTCGGCGGCGGGATGCGTGGTCAGCCCCGGCATGGTGCGCATGTCCCCGCAGATCGGATAGATGAACCCGGCCCCGGCCGACGCCCTGGCCTCCCGCACCGGAAGCCGCCACCCGGTCGGCGCCCCCTTGCGGGCGGGATCGGCCGACAGGGACAGGTGGGTCTTGGCGATGCAGACGGGGAAGCCGCCGAAACCGTTCTTCTCATACATAGCGAGCTGCCCGGAGGCGGCGGGGGTGTAGTCGACTCCGTCGGCCCCGTAGACCTGCCGCGCGACGGCCGCGATCTTCTCCTCGAGGGTCGCCTCGAGCGGGTAGAGGTGGTGGAACTCGCCCGGTTCCTCGGCCGCCTCCGCAACGGCCTCGGCGAGTTCCGCCGCGCCGCGGCCACCGTCGGTGAAGTGGGCGCCCACCGCTGCCCGGACGCCCATCTCCTGCGCCACCGCGCGGATGGCCGCGTGCTCGGAGTCGAAGTCTCCCGGCATCGCGTTGATGGCGACGACCGGGGTGACCCCGTGCAGGCGCACGTTCTCGATGTGCTTGCGCAGGTTCGCGGCGCCCTCGAGAACCTCGTCGGGATTCTCCTTGAGCATCTCGGGTGGCAGCGGCTTGCCCGCCGCTACGCGGTACCGCCCCGAGTGCACCTTGAGCGCCCGGACCGTGGTGACGATCACGGCGGCGTCGGGGGCCATCCCGGTGACGCGGCACTTGATGTTGAAGAAGCGCTCCGCCCCCATGTCCGAGGCGAAGCCGGCCTCGGTGATGAGGAAGTCACCGGTGTGGATGCCGATCAGGTCGGCGACCACGGAGGAGTTCCCGTGCGCGATGTTCCCGAACGGCCCGGCGTGCACGAGCACGGGCGTGTTCTCCAGCGTCTGCAGCAGGTTGGGCTTGATGGCGTCGGTCATGATCACGGTCATCGCGCCCGCCGCCTTCAGCTGTTCGGCGGTCACCGGCTCACCGCCGCGGGTGTAGCCGACCACGATGCGCCCGATGCGCTGGCGCATGTCCGGCAACGACGACGACAGGGCCAGCACCGCCATCACCTCGGACGCGGCGGTGATGTCGAACCCGGTCTGCCGCGGGACCCCGTCCTGCCGGGACCCGAGCCCGGCGACGATCGAGCGCAGCGCACGGTCGTTCACGTCAAGCACCCGGCGCCAGGTGATGTTGTGCAGGTCCAGCCCGAGCGGGTTGCCATGGAACAGGTGGTTGTCGACGATCGCCGCGAGCGTGTTGTGCGCCGCGGTCACCGCGTGCATGTCGCCGGTGAGGTGGAGGTTGACCCGCTCGAACGGCACTACCTGGCTGTAGCCGCCGCCCGCGGCGCCGCCCTTGACCCCGAACGTGGGGCCCATCGAGGCTTGCCGGAGCGCGATCGTGGCCCGCTTGCCGATGACGCGCATGCCCTGCCCGAGGCCGATGGTGGTGGTCGTCTTCCCCTCGCCGAGCGGGGTGGGGGTGACCGCGGTGACCAGCACGTACCGCGCGCGCGGCCGGTCGGCCAGTTGCTCGATGGCGGCGAGGTCGATCTTCGCGACGTGCTCGCCGTAGGGCTCGATGAGCCATGGGGGCAGGCCGGCGTCGGCCGCGATCTCGGTCACGGGCTTGAGCGTTGCCTGCCGGGAGATCTCCAGGGCGCTGGGCAAGGCCATGTTCGTCGCTGCCTTCCGCATCGTTGAGGTTGCCGCGAGTTCAACTGCCGTATCTGGGCGCCGGGTAGACGATCGTCTTCGGCTCGGTGAAGCTTTCCATTGCATAACGCCCGCCGACCCGGCCGCGTCCGCTCACCGAGCCGGAGCGCCCGCCGAACGGCAGGTGGGACTCCCACAGGTTGGTTGAGGCGTTGATGTTCACCCAGCCCGCCCTGGCCCGCTCGGCAAACGCCAGGCCGTGCTCCAGGTCCTCGGTGAACACCGCGGCGGTGAGCCCGTAGGGCGAGGCGTTGGTCAGTTCCAGCGCCTGCTCCGCGGAGCTCACCTCGATGACCGGCACCACTGGCCCGAACGTCTCCTCGCGGGCAATCTCCATCGCCGGCGTGACCTCGTCCAGCACGGTCGGCTCGGCGAACAACGCGGTGCGGAACCCCGCCGCGCGGCCGCCGCCACAGCGCAGCCTGGCCCCATCGGCGAGCGCGCCGGCGATATGCCGGTCGAACTTGGCCGCCGTCGGCTCGTTGTTCAGCGGCCCCATGGTGGTCGCGGGGTCGAGAGGGTCCCCGAGCCTGATCTGGTCCTTGGTGGCCGCCACCACCCGCTCGACGAACTCGGCCCGCACCGCGGCGTGCACCAGGAACCGCTCGCCCGCGGTACAGCTCTGGCCCGCGCACAGGTACGCGGCTTCCAGCGCCGCCTCGGTGGCCAGGCCGAGGTCGGCATCCTCCAGGATCACCATGGGGCCGTTGCCGCCCAGCTCCAGCAGCTGCGTCTTGCCCGCCGCGCGTGCGGCGACGCTCGCGCCGGTGGCCACCGAACCGATGAAGCCCACCGCGTGGACGCCGGGGTGACCGGCCACGGCGTCGCCGACCACCGGCCCGGGGCCGGGCAGGAAGCTGAACACTCCGGCCGGGATGCCCGCCCCGGTGATGACCTCCGCGAGCAGCGCGCAGCATGCCGAGGTGGTGGGCGCGGGCGCCCAGACCACGGTGTTGCCTGCGGCCATGGCGGGCGCGAACAGCTCCGCGCCCATCGTGTACGGCCAGTTCCACGGGCTGATGACGCCGACCACGCCGAGCGGTACCCGCAGAGTCAGCACGCGCCGCGACGGCGAGGTGGACGGCGGCGCGCCCCCCGCCATCCGTGTCGCGTCCTCGGCGGCCATCCGGAAGTACTCGGACAGCTCGCTGACCTCGTCGCGGGCTTCGGCCGCCAGCGGCTTGCCCTGGTCCTCGGTCAGCGCGCGGGCCAGGTGCTCGGCGTGGCCGTCGATCGCGGCCGCGACCGCCCGGCAGCAGGCGGCCCGCTCGAAGGCGGACAGCGCGGCCCAGGCCGGAGCGGCGGCGCCCGCCGCGGCGATCGCGTCGTCCACGTCGTCGGTACTCGCGATGGCCACCGAGGCGAACTCCTCGCCGGTGGCCGGGCTGACCGCGGGTACCCGGCCCGCGCGCCCCTCCCGCCAGGCGCCGCCCACGCAGATCAGGTACTCGCGCACGACCGCCCCCCTTCTGCCTTAAGCACTCGCGCAGAGCCGGCCGAGCGCGTCGAGGGTCGCAGGCCGCATCCGGAACTCCGGGCCGGAGATGGACAGCGCCGCGACGCACGTCCCGGCCGGGTCGAAGACCGGCGCGGCGACCGCGACCAGCCCCTCCTCCAGTTCCGCGACCGCCTTGGCGTAGCCGTCCCGGCGGACCGCCGCCAGTTCCGCGTCGAGCGCGCCTTGTGTGGTGATCGTCTGCGCCGTGTAGCGCTCCAGTTCCCGCGGCGGCGGCAGTGCCCCGTAGGCCAGCAGCACCTTGCCGTTGGCCACCGCGTGCGGCCTGGTCCGGCGGCCGATCCAGCCGCCGGAGCAGCTCAGGATGTAGGTGCTGGGCATCTCGGCGACGTTGAGCACGTCCGAGCCGTCGGGCACGGCGAGGTTGACCGTTTCCCCGGTCCGTTGCGAGAGCTTTTCCATGGCCGGCTGCATCGTGGCCACCAGGTCGAAGCTGCGCAGCGCGACGCTGCCCAGCCGGATCACCTCCACGCCGAGGCGATAGCGTTTCCCGGCCCGGGCCAGGAAGCCGGCCCGCTCCAGGGCCGCGGCCAGCCGCGAGGCGGTGGACTTGTGCACGCCGAGCGTGCGGGCGATCTCGGCGACCCCCAGTTCCGTCCGGGTGTCATCGAAGCTCTTGAGCAGCGTCAGTACTCGTTCGGCTGACTGGTAAGTTGCGCTGGGCGCAACCTTGGCCTCGATCATGCAACCAGGATGACGAGGCGGCAAACCTGCCGTCAACCTGTGCGCCTGCCTATCGTGACATACTCGCTGAGCAGTATTGGGCCGGGCGGCGCCGCCGCGGGTGCCGCCGCGAGGTAAGGCAGGTTGGGCATGACGACACCCGGTGCGGCTGGCGCCCCTACCTCCGCCGACGACCCGCTCCCCGAGGCCCTGGGACTCGCCCGCGGCGCGGCGGATGCCTCGCTCGGGCTCAAGCTCCTCGGCGGGCTCGCGGTGCGGGTGCTGTGCCCCGACTTCCCGCCGCGGCTGCGCCGTGACCAAGACATCGACTTCGCCTGCGTGAGCAAGCAGCGTAAGAAGGTAGCTGACTGGCTCGACGGGGCCGGTTGCGAGCCGGACCGCAGATTCAACAACCTGAACGGCGACCGCCAGATGTACTTCAATGCCCCGTCCGGACGGCCCATCGACGTCATGGTGGACCGGCTGACCATGTGCCACGTGCTCGACTTCCGGCCCTCGTTCGCCCGCCAGCCATTCACGGTCGACGCGGTGGACGTGCTGCTGTCCAAGCTCCAGATCGTCGAGCTGAACGAGAAAGACCTGCGGGACATCGTCCACCTGCTCGCCGCGCTGCCGCTGGGGGGCGGCGCCCAGGCATCGATCGACACCGACCGGTTCGGCAAGCTGCTCGGCGCCGACTGGGGATGGTGGCGGACCGTCACGGGGAACCTGGCCAAGATGGAAGAGCTGCTGGGGGAGCGGCCCGCCCTGATTCCGGACAACCGTGCCTACGAGCCTGTTGCCCAGGCGGCGCGGCTGCTTGAGCTCGCCGTCGAGACGCCCAAGTCGATGAAGTGGAAGCTGCGCGCGAACGTGGGCGAGCGGGTCCGCTGGTACGAGCTACCGGAAGAAGTCGCACATTGAAGCATCTGTGCTGCTTGACGACGCTTTCCCGCTAGTGCTACACGTTGCACAGAGCGCACGTTGGTTGCGCAGGGTGCGCGGGAAGGCATAGGTGGTCCCGGTGCGAATCTTCTTCGCCACCGATATTCACGGTTCGGAAATCTGCTGGCGGAAGTTCCTCAACGCGGCCGCCTTCTACAAGGCCGACATGGTCATCCTCGGCGGTGACGTCACCGGCAAGGTGATGGTGCCGATCACCGCGCACAACGGGTACTGGGAAGTGGTGTTCGGCGGGGAGCGGCGCCGTATCGAGTCGAAGGAAGAGCTGGAGAAGATCCAGACCCAGATCCGCAACCGCGGGTCGTACCCGGCGCTGATGAGCCCGGACGAGCTGGATCACCTCAGCCAGGCCGAGGGCGCGGTCGACGAGCGGTTCGGCACCGAGATGCTCTCCTCCCTCGACCGCTGGCTGGATATGGCCGACACCAAGCTCGGGGGCGGCCAGGTGCCGTGCATCCTGAACGGCGGCAACGACGACTTCTTCGAGATCGATCCAGTGATCGAGTCGTCGCCCTGCGTGACGTTCGCCGAGGGGAAGGTGCTCGACCTCGACGGGTTCCACCTTGTGTCGATGGGCTGGACCAACCCGACGCCGTGGGACACCTTCCGCGAGGCGCCGGAAGAGGAATTGGCGCCGCGGATCGAAGCCGTCGCCCGCCTGATTCCCGACATGGAGCGCGCCATCTTCAATTTCCACGCTCCGCCCTATGGCACCGGCCTGGACGAGGCGCCCGCGCTGGACTCCAACCTCCGCCCGATCCACGGCGGAGCGGCGATGAAGCCGGTCGGATCCAAGTCCGTGCGGGACGCAATCGTTCGCTATCAGCCCATGCTCTCGGTGCACGGCCACATACACGAGAGCCGCGCTGTAAAGAAGATGGGCAGGACCCTCGCGATTAACCCGGGCAGCGTCTATGGTGATGGCGTTCTGCAGGGAGCGCTACTGGAACTGAACGCGAAGAAGGGCAAGGTCACTAAATATCTTCTCGTGAACGGTTGAGCGCTGCCGCCCGGCCCGCATCGCCGGAGCCGGTCCCACGCACGCCCCGGATCAGCTCGCATGGGAGGCATGTAAATGGCGACTGAAGCACTTGGCGACGAAAGACCTGCACTGTTCCTCCGCAAGGCCACCGGTCTTGTCCGAGGCTGGTCGGTCAGGGACTCGATGATCTATGCCATCCTGGCGACCAACTTCATAACGCTGGCGATCTACGAGTTCGCCTTCGCCGCCCCGGCGTTTCCCCAGGGGCAGCTGATTACGTCGGTGCTGATCTCAGGTATCTGGGTGTCGTTCCTGGTCATCGCCTACGCCGGCCTGGTCGTGACGATCCCGCGGGCAGGCGGTGACTACGTCTGGCAGACCCGGGTCCTCGGCAGCGGCATCGGCTTCGTGATGGCTGCCACCGGCTGGTGGTTCATACTCTGGCTGTGGGCGCCGATCTACGGCAACATCCTGGCGGTCCAGTTCTTCGAGCCGCTGTGGGCGACTCTCAAGTGGACCTGGCCCACGGGCGGAGCCGCGTGGTTCGGCACCCATAACGGGATCTTCCTCGTCTCGATGATCACCATCGTGCTGGCCGGCGTCCTGGTGTCGATCGGGATGGCGGGCTACGCCAGGATCCAGAAGTGGTGCATCTACGGCGGGCTGGTCGGGTTCGCGGTCATCGTGGTGCTGCTGCTGTTCAACTCGCATGCCAGCTTCATCAACTCGTTCAACCTCGAGGCGCACAAGCTTTTCGGCATCAACAACGCATACGGGGCCACGCAGGCCGCGGCCGCCAAGATCGGCTTCCACGCTCAGCCGCTTGGATTCGGCCCGCTCGGGCCGACCATGCTCCTGGTGCCGGTGATGATGTTCTTCATCCTGTGGCCGAATTGGGGTGCCACCTTGTACGGCGAGATCCGTGGCGCGAGCGACTACAGACGGGTGTTCACCGGTATGTTCGGCGGCCTGTGGATCACGGTAGCCCTGACCGTGATCTTCCTGCTGCTGATCAACAAGACGATGGGCTGGGCCTTCTATCAGAACTCGAACCAGCTGAACTATCAGGTTTTTGTCCTGACTCCGCACGTCAGCACGGTCCTGCCCATCTGGCCGTATCCGGTCCTGTTCGCAGCCTGGCTGGTGCATAACACGGCGTTCCAGGTCGTGCTGATCCTGGTGATGAGCCTGTGGTTCTTCGGCTGGGTCGGGACCCTGTTCCTGTCCTCGACCCGGGTCATCTTCGCCGCCGCCTTCGACAGGGTGCTGCCGGACCGGGCTGCGGAGGTGTCCGAGAAGCGGAAGGTGCCGTTCTACTCACTCATCCTGATGCTGCTGCCGGCGGTGGGCCTGAGCGCGGTGTATGCCTACAACGCGACGTTCGTGACCTACACATACGACGCGACGCTGGTGATCGCCGTGACGTTCCTGTTCAGCGCGATCGCCGTGGTGCTCCTGCCGTTCCTGAAGAGGGATCTCTGGCGGGCATCACCGGCGAGCAAGATCAAGGTACTTGGCGTGCAGGTCGTCCCGGCCGCCGGCTGGATCACGATCGGGCTGCTCGGGTTCAACCTGTACGAGTGGCTCACGAACGCCAGCTACGGGGTGAACAACCGCGACTCGCTGTACTACATGGGCGCGATGTACGTGCTGGCTATCGTCATCTACCTGGCGGCGCGGCTGATCCGCAAACGGCAGGGCATCGACCTCGGCCTGATCAACAAGGAGATCCCGGTCGAGTAAGAATCGCTATCGTCTCGCCCGGCACGACATCGGCCCCGCCGCCAGCAGTCCCGGCGGCGGGGCCATGTCCGTCCCGGCGGCGGGGCCGTGTCCTCCCGGCGGCGGTGGCGGAGCGGGAAGGAAGCAGCCCGGCGGGGGCAGTGTCCCGCCGGGCGGCGAAGGTGAGGGAACCGGGTGGCGACTCGAAGAGACAGGCGGGAAGCGCGGCATGACTGAGACTCCGGCCCGGGCCAGTGCCGTGATCATCGGGGCGGGCATCGTCGGCAACAGCCTGGCGCGTCACCTGGCGCTGCTGGGGTGGCGTGACCTCGTCCTGGTGGACAAGGGGCCGATGCCGAACCCGGGCGGTTCCACCGGGCACGCCTCCAACTTCATCTTCCCCATCGAGTACTCGAAGATGATGATGGAGCTGACCCGGGACAGCACCGAGCAGTACCAGGCGCTGGGGGTGTTCACCCAGAGCGGCGGGATCGAGGTGGCGCGGACCGCCGAGCGCATGGCCGAGTTGCGCCGCCGGTGCACCGCCGCCAAGGCGTGGGGGATCCCCGCCGCGCTGCTCACCCCCGCAGAGGTCGGCAAGCTGGCGCCCTACCTGGACGAGGCCCTGATTTTGGGCGGCAGCAGCTTCCCGACCGTGGGCGTGGTCGACTCGCTCCGGGCCGGCACCCTGATGCGCGAGCAGGCCCAGGCCGCCGGCGCGCTGACCGTGCTGGCCGGGACCGAGGTGCTCGGGATCGACACCGCCGACACCGGGAGCACGCCCCGGGTGCGCGCCGTGCGCACCACCGCGGGCGACATCGAGACCGGCATCTGCGTGATCTGTTGTGGCGTCTGGAGCCCGCGCATCGCCCGGATGGCCGGTGCGCGGCTGGCGCTGACCCCGATCGTGCACCAGATGATCAGCGTCGGGCCGATCTCGCTGTTCGCCGGCACCGCCGGGGAGATCGCCTACCCGATCGTGCGGGACGTGGACACCAACATGTACGAGCGCCAGCACGGCGGCGACATGGAGGTTGGCTCCTACGCGCACCGGCCGATGATCGTCTGCCCCGACGACATCCCGTCCAACGAGGAAGCGGCGCTGACCCCGACGGAGATGCCGTTCACCGCCGACGACTTCGACCCGCAGCTTGCCGAGGCCCTGGAACTCATGCCCGACCTGCTGGGCGACGAGCGCGCCGGGATCCGTTACGCGATCAACGGCCTGATCTCGATGACCCCCGACGGCCATCCGCTGCTGGGTGAGATGCCTGAGGTGAAGGGGCTGTGGTCGGCCGCGGCGAGCTGGATCAAGGAGGGCCCGGGCTGCGGGCGGGCGGTGGCCGAGCTGATGTCGGGCCGGGTGCCGACTGTCGACGTGCACGAGGCCGACGTGGCCCGGTTCTACCCCTGCCAGCAGACCGTCGCGCACGTGCGGGCGCGGGCCCGCGAGGGCTTCAACAAGATGTACGGCATCGTCCACCCCGCAGAGCAGTGGGAATCGGGCCGGCCGCTCCGGGTCAGCCCGTTCTACCAGCGTGCGGCGGACCTGGGCGCGGTGTTCTTCGAGACCGCGGGCTGGGAGCGCCCGCACTGGTATGGCTGCAACGAGCCGCTGCTGTCCCGTTACCCGGGGAAGCTCGGTGACCGCTCGGCCGAATGGGACACACGGTGGTGGTCGCCGATCATCAACGCCGAGCACTTGGCCATGCGAGAGACGTGCGGCGTCGTCGACCTGTCGGCGTTCGCGGTCTTCGACATCACCGGCCCGGCGGCGCTGGACGCGGTGCAGTCGCTGGTCGTGGCGCAGGCCGACGTCCGCCACGGCCGGGTCATCTATACCTCGCTGCTGGACGCCGACGGCAGGTTCAAGGCCGACCTGACCGTGATGCGGCTGGGCGCCGAACACTTCCGCGTGGTCACCGGCGGGGCGACCGGGATGGCGGAGAAGAAGTGGTTCACCGACCACCTGCCGCCCGGGGCCCAGCTCACCGACCTCACCTCGGCCTGGACCACGATCGGCGTGTGGGGGCCGCGGGCCAGGGACGTCCTGCAGCCGGTGACCCTCGGCGACCTGTCGCACGCCGCGTTCGGCTTCGCCACCTGCCGGCAGGTGGAGATGGGCGGCGTGACCGTGCTCGCTTCGCGCATCTCCTACGTTGGGGAACTGGGCTGGGAGCTGTACGTGCCGATGGAGCAGGGCGCCGCGGTCTGGGACATCGTCTGGGAGGCCGGCCGCGCGCACGGGCTGGTGCCGGTCGGCATCGGCGTCTACGGCACGACCGGCCGGCTGGAGAAGGGCTACCGCGCCTTCGGCAACGAGCTGACCGCGGACTACAACCTGGTCGAGGCCGGGATGGCCCGGCCGCGGGTCAAGGAGCAGACGTTCTACGGCAAGGAGGCCTACCTGGCCCAGCGGGCCGCCCCGCCCGCGGCCGTGCTATGCACGCTGACCGTGGATGACAATGCGTCCGCCGACGGCCAGCTTCGCTACATGCTCGGCGGCGAGCCGATCCTGTCGGCCGACGGCGAGCGCCTGGTGGACGCGGCGGGCCGGCCCTCCTACGTGACCAGCGCGGGCGCGGGGCCGTCCGTGGGCAAGCACCTGCTGATGGCCTACCTGCCGCCGGAGCACGCGCGCGAGGGCGCCCGCCTGACCGTCGAATACTTCGGCGAGCAGTATCCGGTCACGGTCGCGGCGGCCGGGTCCACCCCGCTGTTCGACCCGGAGAACAGCCGGGTCCGGAGCTGAGCGGGATGGAGATCGGCGTCTGCGTCAAGCGCGTCCCCATGGTCGGCGGCAAGATCGTGCTGACCGCGGACGCGCAGGAGGTGGACACCCGGATGTCGGGGTTCACCGTCAGCCCGCACGAGGAATGCGCCGTGGAGGAGGCGGTCCAGATCACCGAGCGGCTCGGCGGGACCGTCTCGGTGATCACGCTCGGCCCGGCGGTGGCCGCCGACCAGCTCCGCGAGGCGCTCGCGCTTGGCGCCAAGCGGGCGGTCCTGCTGGAGACCGACGGCCGGGAATGGGGACCGATCGCCACCGCCGCGGCCATCGTGGCCGAGGCGCGCCGGCGCGCAGCCAGCGGGCCGGGCTACGACCTGCTGCTGTGCGGCAACGAGGCGGCCGACACCGGCGACTACCAGGTGGGCATCCGGGTGGCCTGCGCCCTGGGCTGGCCGTGCGTCACCGGCATCAAGAACCTGGAGATCACCGAGGGCGGGGCCGGCGCCCGGGCCCGGCGGGAGCACCGCGGCGGCGAGGAGGCGTTCGAGTTCGCGCTGCCCGCGGTGATCTGCGTCAAGGAGGGGATCAACCTGCCTCGCTATCCGTCGCTGCCCGGGCGGCTGCGGGCCAAGCGGGCGGAGATCGAGCGGCACGAGCCGCAGTGGCAGGAGGAAGGGCTGCACAAGCGAATGCTCCGGGTGCCCGCGACCGAGCGGAAGCAGGCCACCGTGCTCGGCGCCGGGGCGGACGCCGTGCCCGCGCTCATCGGGGTGTTCGAGGAGTGGGGTGTCCTGCCATGACCGTGCTATGCCTGGCCGAGACCGACGCCGACGGGGCCACCGACGCCTCGCTGCGGGCGCTGTCGTTCGCCGCGGGCCTGGCCGGGGCCGCCCCGCTCGCGGCCGTGGTGTTCGGGCCGGAAGACCGGGTTCCCCGTGACGCGCTCGCGGCCCACGGGGCAGCCCGCGCCTACCTGATCGAGCCCGGGCACACCGGCGGCTACGCGCCGCAGGCCTGGGCCCGGGCCCTCGCCGGGCTGGCCGAGCAAACGGAGGCCGTCGCGGTGATCGCCGCGGCCACCGACCGGGGCAACGAGGTGATGGCCTACCTCGGCGCGCTCACCGGCCTGTCGCTGGCGGCGAACTGTGTCTCCGCCGAGACGGACGGCAACGGCGCCTGCCAGGTCGTCCGGCACCGGTGGGCCGGCCTGCTGCTCGAAGAGGCGCGCCTGGAGGGCTCGCCCGCGCTGATGACCGTGGCCACCGAGGCGGTCGCGGCCGTGACCGTGCCCGAGCCGGGCGCTCTCCCGGTTGACTCGTACGCGCCCACCCTGGACGCCGCCGACCTGCGGGTGCGGGCTGCCGAGACCGCCGGGCACAGCTCGGGGGCGTCCCTGGCCACCGCGCGAGTGGTGGTCGGCGGGGGCCGCGGCGTCGGCGGCCCGGACGGTTTCGCGCCGCTGGAGGAACTGGCCGGCCTGCTCGGTGGCGTCGTCGGCGTCTCCCGGGTAGTGACCAGCGAGGGCTGGCGGCCGCACCGGCAGCAGGTTGGGCAGACCGGCACCAAGATCACGCCGGAGCTGTACCTGGCCTGCGGGATCAGCGGGGCCATCCAGCACATGGCCGGCTGCGCCGGCGCCAAGCACATCGTCGTGGTCAACACCGATGCCGGGGCGCCGATCCTGGCGCATGCCGACTACGCGGTGATAGGGGACCTGGGTGAGGTGATCCCGGCGCTGGTGGCCGCGCTTAAGGCCCGCGCCAGCGGGTGAATCCAGGCATATTCCTTGACAGGAATATGCCTGGACAGGCATGCTTGGTAGGTGACCTCGGTATTTGAAGTGCTGGCGGAGCCCAGGCGGCGGCAGATTCTCGACCTCGTGCGGGACGGCGAGTGTTCGGTGAGCGAACTGGTGGCCCGGCTGGCGATGAACCAGCCGGCCGTCTCCAAGCACCTGCGGGTGCTCCGGGAGGCCGGCCTGGTCCGGGTGCGGGTCGATGAGCAGCGCAGGCTCTACCGCCTGACCCCGGGTCCGCTGCGCGAACTCGACCGGTGGCTGGCGCCCTACCGTGCGGCCTGGGACGCCAGCCTCGACACGCTGGAACGGCACCTGGACCAAATGGACCAGGGCCAGACAGGGGATGAGCGATGACGACAGGCAAGCTGGAGAGCATCGGCGGGCGCTGGCAACTGCGGTTCACCCGGGAACTGGCGCACCCGCAGGAGAAGGTGTGGCGGGCGATCACCGAGCCGGAGCACATGCGGGCCTGGTTCCCGCAGCACGTCAGCGGCGACTGGGTGGTCGGCGGCCCGCTCACGTTCTCCAGCCCCGAGGGCCGCGGCCCGGACTTCGACGGCGAGGTGCTCGCCTACCGGCCGCAGTCGCTGGTCGAGTTCCGCTGGGGCACCGACGTGATCCGCCTGGAGCTGGCGGGGCGCCCGGGCGGCTGCACGCTTACGCTGCTGGATACCTTCGACGAACTCGGCAAGGCGGCCAGGGACGCGGCCGGCTGGCACGAATGCCTGGACCGGCTCGCCGACGACCTCGATGCCGGGCGGCTCTCGTTCACCCCCGGCCAGCGGTGGTCCGAGGTGCACCCGCGCTACGTCGAGGCGTTCGGCCCCGAGGCCGCCATCATGGGACCCCCCTGACCAAATAGCCAGGATTGCCCTGGTGCCAGGCCAGCCCGGATCCCCCCTACATGGTTAGCGTGATGGCGCTGGCTAGCCGCGTTACTCAGACCTGGGTTACCGCTGCGAGGTTCTCCCGCGCCGCCCGGGTGAGCGGATGATCCGGGCCGAGCGCGCGCTCGGAATCGGCGAGCGTGCGTTCGAACATCGTCTGCGCTTCCACCATCCGGCCCACCGTGTGATACGCCTGCGCGAGGTTGCTGCGCGAAGTCAGCGTGTCCGGGTGGTCGGGCCCGAACACCCGCTCGCAGTCGGCCAGGTTCTGCTCGTACAACGGGATGGCCTGGGCCAGCTTGCGCCCCGAATGGTACGCGGACGCGAGGTTGCCCCGCGCGGCGATGGTGTCGGGGTGGTCCGGGCCCTGAATCCTCTCCCGGTCGGCCAGCGTCCGCTCATACAGCGGGATGGCCTCCTTGTACTTGCCGGCCAGGAAGCAGGCATCGGCGAGGTTGCCCCGCGCGGTGATGGTGTCGGGGTGGTCCCGGCCCTGGATGCGCTCCCGGTCGGCCAGCGTGCGCCGGTAGAGGCCGAGCGCGTCCTTCATCTGTCCCATGCTGCGGTAGGCGTGGGCCAGGTTGCCCCGCGCGGCCAGGGTGTCCGGATGGTCGGGGCCGTGCGCCCGGTCCTGGTCAGTCTCCAGCCTCTGGTACAGCGGTAGCGCCTTCTCCGGCTGGCCGGCCACCCGGTAGGCGTGCGCGAGTTCGCCGCGCGCGGCCATGGTGTCCGGATGCGTCGGTCCCAGCATCCGCTCCCGGCCGGCCAGGGCTTGCTGGAACGCGGTGATGGCCTGGTCGCTTTTCCCCGCTTCGAGATAGGCCTCGCCCAGGTCGCCGCGGGCGGCCAGGGTGTCCGGGTGCCGGGTCCCCCTGCCCTTCTCAGATTCGGCGAGAACGCGCTCGGCGAGGCTGACCGCCTCCTGGGCCCGGCCTGCCTCCCGGTACGCGCGGGCGAGGTTAGCGCGGGCCGCGACGGTGTCCGGATGGGCCGCGCCGAGCAGTCGCTGCCGTTCGTCCAGCGCCGCCTGGTACACGTCCACCGCGGCGTCCGGGCGCCCCGCCGCCTCCTGGGCCGCGCCCAGCCGGTCGTGGGCCAGCAGGGTGTGCGTATGGCCGGGTCCCAGCTCGGCCTCGCTGACGGTTAGCAGTGACTGCCAGTAGGCGACGGCGGCCCCGGTCAGCCCGCTCGCTTCGAGGCTGCGGCCCGCCCGCACCAGCAGCGGGTGGCACTCGGGGGTCCAGAGCAGCCGGCCCGCGATCTCATGCAGCCGCGCGGTGCAGTCGCGCAGCGCCTGCTCATACAGCGGCGGGACGTCGTCGCGGGGCCAGATCTGGAGCAGCGCCTCCGCGGCGGTGCGCGCCGCCTCGTCGCATTCGGCGGCGGTGAGGTTCTGCTGGACCGTGGCCTGCACCAGCGCGTGTACCCGCACGGTCCGGGCCGCGCTGGTGGTATCGATGCTGACCAGGCCTGTCCGGGCCAGGTTGAACAGAGCGGCGCGGGCCTCCGCCTCATCCACGGCGGCGCTCCGCCGGTAACGGGTGAGATAAGCGCAGGCGGCCTGGCTGGTCAGCACGGCGCCGGGAATGCCGTTGGGATCCAGCATCGCGACCAGGGCCAGCGCCGGGCGGGCCAGCCCGGCCGGCGGTATCTGCTCGGCCATTTCGGTGCCGATCGACCAGGTGGACGCGACGATCGAGGGATAAGCCCCCGGTGGGGCGCCGGTCAGGCGCTGCATCCGGTCGGTGACCCTGGCCCGGTACTGGCGGCAGTCCAGGCCGGTGTCGGCCATCAGCGCCGCCGCCTGCGCCAGCGCGATCGGCAGGTAGCCGAGGTCGCCCGCCAGGTCGAGGGCGCCGATCCACTGGTCGGGGTCGTTGTGCAGCTTGGCTGACAGGTACCCCAGCGCCTCGCGCGGGCTGAACGGCCCCACCTCGACCGCGCGCGGGCGGTAGGCACGCACCGCGGTGGCGGGCCGGCGGCTGGTGACGACCACGCGCCCCTGCGGTCCATGTGGCCACAGCCCCTCCAGCACAGCCGCGTCGGCGAGATCGTCGAGGATGACCAGCCACGGCCGGCGGGTCTCGCCCAGCCAGTCGAGGAACCGCGCGGCGGCCCTTTCCGCGGGCTCCCCGTGGGCCGCCTCCCCGATATCCCGCATCGCCTGCGCGTAGGCGGTTACCACAGCGTCCCTGGTGGACGGGCACAGCCAGACGACCAGGTCCAGCGCCCGCTGATTCCACAGCGCATGCGCCACGGCCAGGGCGAGCTGCGTCTTGCCGGTGCCGCCAAGCCCGCCGAGGGACCGGCCCGCTTCGTCGGACGGGATGAGCACGGCCGTGTCGCCGGGGGCCAGGCTGGCGGCCAGGCCGAGTCCGCTCTCGTGCCGGGGAATGTGAGAGTCCGCCAGTTGCGGGATCACGCCCGACAGCAGCGGCCAGTTCACCGTGCCCGGCCGTGCCAGGCCACCGTCCAGCTGGCTCCCGCTCATGCTTGTCTGGCCACCAACCCGCGCGCGTATCCGGGGCAATCCCGGGTCATGTCAACCAAACCTCACGCCGGTTATACACGCCCATTTCAGATCACGGAACAAAACCGGAAACGAGACTCTCGGGCTGGCGTAGTGCAAGCGATTGTATTCCGTGCAATTACTACACGTGATTCCGCATAGCGCTTGCGTAGCGGGTTTGCGGCGGCCGCACCGGGTCTAGACGTGGTCTAGACGGGCTGGGCGGCGCCCGCGCGGGCCAGCAGTTCCCTCCGCCACTCCTCGGTCTGCTGGACCTGGTTGAACGTGAAGAGGTGCAGCCCGGCCACGCCGGAGGCCGACGCGGTCACCGCGGGCGCCAGCCTGGCGAGCAGTCGTTCCGGCCGGTAGCCGCCGGGGGTGCCGAACCGCAGGAACCACTCGACATGCCCGGCGAGGAACCTGGCCGACTCGCTGGCGCCCGCCTTGGCCGCCATCCGCAGCAGCCGGGTGCGCTCCACCGGCCCGGCTAGCCCCACGTACAGCGGCAGCGTGACGCCACGCGCGCGGACCCGGCGGATCCACCGGCGCACCGTGGCCGGGTCGAAGCACAGGTTGCTCACGATGTAGGAGGCGAGCCGACACTTGTCCCACATGGCCTGGATCGTGATGTCGTCGCCGATCCTGGGGTGCGTCTCCGGATACCCGGTGATGCCGGTGCGCGGGAAAGGGTTGCCCATTTCCGCCAGTCGCTCAAGCAAAGACAAAGCGCTGTCAAAACGGCCTGCCGGGGGGTCGGCGTCACCCGCGGGGACGAAGACGTCGTCCACCCCGCATGCGATCAACCGGGCGGCGATGTCGGCCAGGTGCGCGTTGTCCCGGACCAGCCGGGCGGACAGGTGCGGCACGACCTGGTAGCCACGGCCCGCGAGCACCTCGGTCAGGTCAAGGGTGGCGTCCAGGCCCTTGGTGGGCGAGGCGGTCACGGTCACCGTCATGCCCGGTGGGACCCACCGCGCGACCGCATCCGCCACGCTATCGGCCGGGAACACCTCGTACCGGGGATGCTCCAGCAACGGGGCGACGCTGGCCAGGCCGCCCCGGAACGGCCCGCCCCAGATCACGGCCTGCCCCCGGTCCCCGGCTCGCCCCGGATCACGGCCTGCCCCCGGTCCCCGGCTCGCCCCGGATCACGGCCTGCCCCCGGTCCCCGGCTCGCCCCGGATCACGGCCTGCCCCCGGTCCCCGGCTCGCCCCGGATCACGGCCTGCCCCCGGCATTCGGTCCGCCTGTTTGTCACGACCACAAACCCTGCCCGGCGATCAGGACCTCCAGTTCCCGCTCCAGGCGGCTGGTCCCGGTGTCCACGATGGTGAGCGGCAGCCCGAACCGGGCCGCCACCCGCCCCGCCTCCGCCTCCAGGTCCGGGTCCCGGTCCTGGGCCAGCCAGACCACCCGGCGGTAGTGCCCGAAGTAGTCCGGCCACAGTTCCGGGTGCCGGTCGAGGCCGAGCTCCGCGAGCACGGTCTTGGCGAAGCTCCGGACCAGGAAGTCGGTGAGCACGTAGGTGCCGGGCTCGGCCTCGAACTCGGCCCGGATCCGCTCCGGCCCGGCCAGCACGTCGTAACAGTGCAGCCCCGGCAGCCGCCGCAACCCCAGCCGCGCACACACCTTGTCCAGCGCGCCGTACGTCCCGCAGTCGGCGTAAGCCACGGCGACCCGTTGCCCGCGGGCCAGGCCAGCCCGGGCTAGTCGTTCGGCATGAATGGTGATTTTCTCTGGGTGGTTGTGCAGCAGGGCGGGAAGACAGCGCAACTCGGCCGGCCAGCCGCGGCGCGCGATGATCTCGCGCAGGTGCGCGCCCAGGGCGCCACACGCGATCACCAGGACCGGGGCCTCAGCCCGGGAAGGGGAGTTGCGCGACGAAGCGGTCGTTGAAGTCGGCGCGGTCGGACAGCTCGACATACCTCACCTCCTCCAGCAGCGCCAGCCCGGCGGCCCGCTCGCGCAGCGACAGCAGCGCCATCTTGGCCCCCTCGCCCGCGACGTTCCCGGCGCTGACCACGCGCAGCACGCCGATCTCCGGGACCAGGCCGAGCCTGATCGCGTTGGCCGGGGACAGGTAGCTGCCGAACGAGCCCGCCAGCAGGACCTGCTGGATGTCGCCAGGCGCCAGGCCCGCCTCCTCCAGCAGGATCCGCCACCCGGTGGCGATCGCCGCCTTGGCGAACTGGAGTTCCCGCACGTCCCGCTGGGACAGGTAGATCGAATGCGCCACGTCGCCTGGCGAGCCGAGCCAGTGCAGCACGAACACCCGCTCCTCGCCGAGCCGGGTCAGCCGCCCGGCCAGCCCGGGGGCCAGCGCGCCGGCCTGCTCCTCGGGCACGAACCGGCCGGAGGGGTCGAGCAGCCCCAGCCGGACCAGCCCGGTCACCGCGTCCACCAGCCCGGAGCCGCACAGCCCGGTCGGCGCGGCGTCGCCGATCACCGTGAGTTCCAGGGCGTCCGGGGTCATCGTGACCACCTCGATCGCCCCGTCGGCGGCGCGCATCCCACACCGGATCGCCGCGCCCTCGAACGCGGGCCCGGCCGGTGCCGCCGTGGCCAGCAGCCAGTCCCGGTTCCCCAGCACGATCTCGCAGTTGGTGCCGATGTCCACGAACAGCCGGAGCCGCGCGTCCCGGTCCATCCCGGAGGCGAGCAGCCCGGCGGTGATGTCCCCGCCGACGTAGGCGCCGAACGCTGGGAACACCACAGCCCGGGCCCGCGGGTGCACGCCGATGCCCAGGTCGGCGGCGAGCACCTCGGGGAACAGCCGGGTGGCCATGATGAACGGCGCCATCCCGAGTGGCTCCGGGTCGATGCCGAGGACCAGGTGGGTCATGGTGGCGTTGCCGGCCAGCGCCACCTCGTATACCTCGGCCGGGTCTGCGCCGCCCTGCGCGCACACCTCGGCAGCCAGCTCCGCCAGGGTTTCCTGCGCCAGCGTCTGCAGCCGGTCCAGCGCCGCCGGGTCCAGCATGGTCGCGCTGATCCGGCTGATCACGTCCGCGCCGAACGGCTGCTGCGCGTTGAGCCGGGACGCCACCGCGGCCGGGGTCCCGGTGGCCAGGTCGAGCAGCGTCGCCACGACCGTGGTCGTGCCTAGGTCGAAGGCGATGCCGAAGCGGCGGCCGGTTGTGTCGCCCGGCTCCACGCCGATCAGCATGTCGTCCACGACCACCGCGGTGACCTTGTAGTCGGCACCGCGCAGCACCCGGCCGAGCGTGCGCAACACGTCCAGGTCAACCCGCAGTTCCAGGTCGTCCAGGGCCGCGATCACCCGCTCGACGTCGGTCACCTGGTCGCTCAGCGACGGCTCGGCCAGCTCCAAGTAGCGTTTTTGCACCGCGGGCCGCAGGATCACCTGGCGCCCGACGCCGACCGTGGCGGCCTTCGGCCGGGTGACAAGCGCTGGTACGTCAACGCGGACATCGCTAAGGGCCTGCGCTCGGCAGGCCAGCCGCCATCCTTGGCTCAGCTCTTCGGGTGTGAACGCGCGGGCGTCCAGCGCGGACGGCGGGTCCGCGCCGTCGTCCAGCACCCGGACCTTGCACTTCTTGCAGGTGCCATGCCCGCCGCAGGTGGAGTCGATCGCGATGCCGTTCCAGCTTGCCGCGTCGAACAAGGTCACTCCGTGTGGCACCCGCACCCGCCGCCCGCCCGGCTCGAAGACCAGGTCGACCCGCACTGGTCCGGCCGGGTGCCCCGCTCCGCCGGAGTCGGTGGCCACAGTGCCGTCGACGCTGGTCACGGCGCAGCCTGCGCGGCGGCCCCGGAGGCCTGCGCGGCGGCCCCCGGGGACTGCGCGGCGGCCCCCGGGGCCCCGGCGGCATGCGCCTCCGCGGCTGCAGTGGCCGAACCGGCAGTGGCCGAACCGGCAGTGGCCGAAGCGGCAGCGGCCTGCTGGGCGCGGTGGGCGGCGATCCATGACGCGCCCCAGGGGTCTCGGTCGAGCAGCAGGTCGGCGGCCTTCACCGCGCGGACGATCTGCGGCGAGCGAGCGTCCATGATCGCGCTGGTCAGACCGTGCGAGATGGCCACCGGCAGGAACGCGGCGCCGATCGCGTGCCGGTCCGGCATGCCGAACGACACGTTCGAGGCGCCCAGCGTCATGTTCACGCCGAACTCCTCACGGAGCAGCGCAATCGTTTCCAGCGTCCGGATGCCGTGGCCGGTGTCCGCGCCGACCGGCATCGCGAGCGGGTCGATGACGATGTCCTCGATGGCGACGCCGTACTTCCCGGTGGCCACGTCGATGATCTTGCGGGCCAGCTCGACCCGGCGGGCCGGCTCCTCGGGGATCTCCTCCTCGTCGTTGGGCAGGCCGATGACCGCGGCGCCGTGCTTGCGCACCAGCGGCAGGATCGCGGCCAGCCGGTCGTCCTCGGCGGTGACCGAGTTGACCAGCGCCTTGCCCTGGTAGGCGGCCAGCCCAGCGTCCAGGACCTCAATGATCGAGGAGTCGATGACCAGCGGCAGGTCGGTCAGGCCCTGGATCAGCTGGACCGCCCGGCCCATGAGTTCTGCCTCGTCGGCCAGCGGCGCGCCCATGTTCACATCGAGCACCATGGCGCCCCCGGCGACCTGCTGGGCGACGTCGGTCTCCACCCGGGACAGGTCGCCGGCCCGCAGTTCCTCCTGGAACGCCTTGCGCCCGGTCGGGTTGATCCGCTCGCCGATGATGCAGAACGGCTGGCCGGGGCCGATCACGATCTGCTGGTTGGCCGAGGAAAGGACGGTGTCCACGCCGGCCGCCGTTACGCGGGCAGCGCGGCGCGGCGCCGCTGCAGCAGTTCCTTGGCGCGGACCACCGCCGCCGAGGCGTCGGCGGCATACCCGTCGGCGCCTACCACGTCGGCGTACTCCTGGGTGACCGGCGCCCCGCCGACCATGACGATCACCTGGTCGCGCAGCCCGGACTTCTCCAGCGCGTTGATGTTCGCTTTGAACATCGGCATGGTCGTGGTCAGGAACGCGGAGAAGCCGAGAATGTCGGGCTGGTGCTCGCGGACCGCGTCGATGAACTTCTCCGGTGACACCTGCACGCCCAGGTCGATCACCTCGAACCCGGCGCCCTCGAACATGATGTTCACCAGGTTTTTCCCGATGTCGTGCACGTCGCCCTTGACCGTGCCCATGACCACCTTGCCGATCGAGGCGGCGCCGGTCTCGGCCAGCAGCGGGCGCAGGATCTCCAGCGCCCCCGCCATCGCCTTGCCCGCGATCAGCATCTCCGGCACGAAGAAGTCGCCGCGCTCGAACCGCGCGCCGACCTCCTCCAGCGCCGGGATCAGCGCGTCGTAGAGCAGCGTCTCCGGGCCCATGCCCACCCCCAGTCCGGTCTGCGTCAGCTCAAGCACCGAGGGGCCGTTACCCACCAGGGTGTCGTCGTACAACTGCTTGAGTAGCTCGTCGGGTGTCACGCGGCACCTTCTCTCTGTGCTTGGGCTGCTTGCGGGGCTTGCGCTGCTTGCCGGGCCCGGGCTGCTTGCGGGGCTTGCGCTGTCGGCTGAGCTGAAGCGGCCGGCTGGGCCCGGGCTGCCGGCCGGGCCCGGGCTGCCGGCGGTGCTTGGGCTGCCGGCGGTGCTTGGGCTGCCGGCGGTGCTTGGGCTGCCGGCGGTGCTTGGGCTGCCGGCGGTGCCTGGGGCCGCTGCCCCGGCTGCGGCGCCCGCCGCGCCGAGGCCGGCCGCGCCAGGCGCGGCGCGCCGTTCCCATGCGCCGGGCGCTCCGGCCGGTGGCCCAGGACGGCGGACAGCGCGCTGGCCTGCGCCATGCACGCGGCTGCCACGCCGGCGATCCGCGGCGGGGTCAGCCGGGTGCCCGGGCCGGACACCGACAGGGCGGCGACCACGGCGCCGCCGTCACGGTAGACCGGGGCGGCCACCGCCACCAGCCCCGGTTCGAGTTCGCCGTCAATGACCGCGTAGCCGTGCTGCCGTACCGCGGCGAGCTCGGCCTCCAGCGCCGCCCGGCTGGTGATGGTCTGCTCGGTGCGCCGCTCCAGCCGGCCGGGCCGCAGCTTCGCCGCGCCGTAGGCGAGCAGGACCTTGCCGATCGCCGTGCAGTGCAGCGGGACCGCGCGGCCCAGCCAGTTCGTGGCGCCGATCACATACACGCTGTCCACCTGGGCGATCTGCTCGACCACGCCGTCCCGGCCGACGCCCAGGTTCACGGTCTCGCCAGTGTCCCGGCCGAGCTGGTTCAGGCAGGGCTGGGCGACCTCGGTCAGCCCCGCCTCGGCGCCGCCGCGCCAGGCAAACCGGACGAACATCTCCCCGGGCCGGAACCGGCCCGCGTCGTCGCGGCGGACCAGCCCGTTGCGCTCCAGCGCCAGCAGCAGCCGCGAGGTGGTGCTCTTGGCCAGGCCGGTGGCCGCGGCAAGCTCGGTGAACGTGACCGCCCCGGGCGCGTGCACGACCTCGGTGAGCAGCCGTGCCGCCCGGTCCACCGCCTGGGTTCCGCCTCGACTGCTCACCACGCGCCTGCCAGTTGGGTTCCTGCGATAGCCGCTACCTAGTTCCACGTTGCGGAACTCTGTTCTACTATGTGATCCTACGATCGGGGTCTTAGCTGGTCAAGGCCGCATCGGCCGGGTACCAAGCCGCCCCGGGGTCAGCCGGAAGAGGCAGGTGGCGATGTTCCGCAACACGATGCCGCGATACGAGATCCTCTCCGCCGACGCGGTCGCGGTGCTCGACCGCGGCTGGCGCCGCATTGTGAGCGAGATCGGGGTGCAGTTCGCCAAACCGGAGGCGGTCGAACTGTTCCGCAAAGCCGGCCAGCAGGTGGACGGCGACGTGGTCAAGTTCGACCCGGAGTTCGTGCTGGATCAGGCAGCCAAGGCCCCGCGCGAGTTCAACGTTCAGGCGCGCAACCCGGCCAACAGCGTGCACATCGGCGGCGACGACATGGTGTTCGGCGCGGTGTACGGCTCGCCGTTCATCCGCGAGGGAGAGGTCCGCCGGGACGCCACCCTGGACGACTTCCACCGCCTGGCCATGCTGGCGCAGTCGTTCCCCGAACTGGACTCGGCGGGCGGGGTGATCTGCGAGCCCAACGACGCGCCGCTGGACTCCCGGCACCTCGACATGATCTACGCCCTGCAGACGCTGACCGACAAGATCTACATGGGCAACGTGGTGTCCGGGCCGAACGCGGCCGACACCATCGCGATGACCTCGATCCTGTTCGGCGGCCCGGAGAAGGGCCGGTCCGCGATCGAGCAGACCCCGGCTACCATCTCGCTGATCAACTGCAACTCGCCGCTGCGCTGGGACGACCGGATGCTGGACGCGCAGTTCGAGTACTGCGCGGCGAACCAGCCGGTGGTCCTCACCCCGTTCCTGCTCATGGGAGCGATGTCGCCGGTGGCGATCCCGTCCGCGCTGGCGCAGCAGCTTGCCGAGGCGCTCACTGGCATTGCGCTGGCGCAGCTCATCCGGCCCGGCTGCCCGGTGATCTTCGGCTCGTTTCTCTCCAACATCGACATGCAGTCCGGGTCGCCCAGCTTCGGCACGCCCGAGTCGGCGATCGGCCTGTTGTGCACCGGGCAGCTCGCCCGGCACTACGGGCTGCCGTTCCGCACCGGCGGCGGGCTCAACTCCAGCCAGACCTGCGACGCGCAGGCGGCGTATGAGTCGCTGATGACGCTGCTGCCCACCTTCCTCGCGGGCGCCAACTGGGTGATGCACGCCGCGGGCTGGCTGGAAGGCGGCCTGGTGAGCTGCTACGAGAAGTTCATCGTGGACATCGAGCTGCTGCGGATGCTGCGAGTCGAGTTCACCCCCTTGGAGATTGACGAGGCGTCGCTGGCGTTCGGCGCGCACGAGGAGGTGGGCCACGGCGGCCACTTCCTGGGCGCCGCGCACACGATGGAGCGGTTCCGCACCTGCTTCTACCGGCCGCTGCTGTCCTCCACCGCCAACTACGAGCGGTGGCTCAAGCAGGGCGGCAAGGACGCGACGGTGCGGGCCGGCGAGATCTCCAAGAAGACCCTGGCAGAGTACGAGCCGCCGCCGCTGGACGACGCCATCCGCGAGGAACTGGCCGACTACGTCACCCGCCGCCGCGCCGAGCTCGGCGACTAGGCGATGGCTGAGCGCCCGGCCGACTTGGTGCTCACCGGGGGCGCCGTCTACACGGTGGACGCCGCGCGGACCTGGGCACAGGCCGTGGCCGTCTCCGGCGGCCGGATCGCGGCGGTGGGCGCCGACGCCGAGATGCGGCCGCACGTGGGCCCGCGCACCGAGGTGGTGAACCTGCGCGGGCGGATGGTCCTGCCCGGCTTCCAGGACGCGCACGTGCACGCCTCCGGCGGCGGCCTCGAGCGCGGCCAGTGCGACCTGACCAGCGAGCACACCCGGGAGGGCTACCTGGCGGCGATCCGTTCCTACGCCGACCGCAATCCCGGCGCCGAATGGATCACCGGCGGCGGATGGGGGATGGACGTGTTCCCCCGCGGCGTGCCCAGCAAGAAGGACCTCGACGAGGTGGTGCCCGACCGGCCGGTGTTCCTGTCCAACCGGGACCACCACGGCGCGTGGGTGAACTCCCGGGCGCTGGCGCTGGCCGGCATCGACGCCGCCACCCCGGACCCGCCGGACGGCCGGATCGAGCGCACCGCGACCGGGGCGCCGCAGGGCTCGCTGCACGAGGGCGCGATGAACCTGGTGCAGCGGATGCTGCCCGTGGTCACGCTGGCCGAGCGGGTGACCGGCGTCCTGGAGGGCCAGCGGTACCTGCACTCGCTCGGCATCACCGCCTGGCAGGAGGCGATCGTCGGCGAATACGCGGTGGTTCCCGACAGCTTCGACGCCTTCCGCGAGGTCGAGGGCCGGGGCCTGCTGACCGCCCGGGTCACCGGCGCCCTCTGGTGGCGGCGCGGGGCTGGGCTGTCCCAGCTCGATTCTCTTGCCGAACGACGCGCCATCGCTAGCGGGTCCCGGTTCCGCGCCTCCAGCGTGAAAATCATGCAGGACGGCGTCTGCGAGAACTTCACCGCCGCGATGCTGACCCCCTACCTCGATGGGCACGGGCACGAGACGGAGGGCCGGGGCACCAGCTTCTTCGACCCGGAGGAGCTGAAGGAGGCGGTCACGGCCATCGACGCCCAGGGTTTCCAGGTGCACATCCACGCCATCGGGGACCGCGCGGTCCGGGAGGCGCTGGACGCGGTCGCCGCCGCCCGCGCGGCCAACGGGCCCACAGCAGGCCGGCATCACATTGCGCACCTGCAGGTCATCCACCCCGACGACGTGCCCAGGTTCCGGGACCTCGGGGTGTTGGCGAACTGCCAGCCGCTGTGGGCCAGCAACGAGCCGCAGATGACAGAGCTGACCCTGCCGTTCCTCGGCCCGGAGCGGTCCGCGTGGCAGTACCCGTTCGGCAGCCTGGCCGCCTCCGGCGCGCAATTGTGCTTCGGCAGCGACTGGCCGGTCTCCAGCCCGAACCCGATGTGGCAGATGCACACCGCGGTGAACCGGACCACCTCGCCTGAGTACCCGTTCCGCGGCCCGGAGACCGACGAGCCGTTCCTGCCCGACGAGCGGATCGGCCTGCCCGCCGCGATCGCCGCGTTCACCATGGGCTCGGCCTACGTCAACCACGATGAGCGGGACGCGGGCTCGGTAGAGCCAGGCAAACGGGCCGATCTCGTGGTGCTCGACCGCAACCTGTTCACCCAGCCCGCAGCCGAGATCGCGCTGGCCGAGGTGGACCTGACCCTGGTGGACGGCGCCGTGGTCTACGCCCGCCCCGGCGCCTGACCGCCAGCGCAGGCAAGCCCTCCCTCGATGAAGGCGCGCATGAGTTTCTCGAGGTGATGGCGGGTGGCGTCGGGGACGTCGCGCAGGGGCCCTTGCCCGGTGAGCACGGCCAGCCCGTGCACCATGGACCAGATGGGGTACTCGATGCCGTCGCGGCGCTGGGCGTGGAGCACGCCAGCATCGACCAGCTCGTCGAGGACGGCGCGCAGCTGATCCAGGGGCATGCGGTCCTGCCCGGTCCCTTCGCCTGGAGCGTCGTAGGCGTGCCGCTGCGGTAGCGCGAACGCGGTTGCGAACAACCCAGGTTCCTCGCGAGCGAATTCCAGGTAGGCCGTGCCGATCGCGCGCAGCCGGCGGCGGGCGGCCGCGGCGTCGCCGTGCTTGCCGCGCACGCGGGCGACGCCAGCGGCCATGCGGGCGGCGAGCACGCCCATGGCCGCCGTGCAGACCGCGGCGAGGAGCTCGTCCCGGTCGGCGAAGTGCCGGTAGGCGGCGTTAGGCACCACGCCCACCATCCGGGTCGCCTCGCGTAGCACGACGGCGTCCGGGCCGCCGGTCCGGGCCAGGTCGAGCCCGGCGGCGACCAGGCCGTCGCGGACGGCGCCTCGCGGCCGCCGCCTCGCCTCGGTTATCTCATCTGCTGATCGGCTGGTCGTCACGGCGACAGATTAGTGGACAGCGTCCACTGGCTCAAGTATGGTGGACAGCGTCCACTAATCAGTGGACAGCGTCCACTATGGGAAACGCTTATCCCGAAAGGAAATCGCCATGACGAGGATGACCCCCCTGCTCGACCGCAACGAGCAGTTCGCCCGTACCTATGTGCCCGTGCCACTCGGCCCGCCCACGGCACAGGTGATCGTCGTCACCTGCCTCGACCACCGGGTCGATCCGGCGATCGTCCTCGGGCTCCAGCTCGGCGAGGCGCCGGTCATCCGCAACGCGGGCGGACGCGTCACCCGGGCCGTCATCGACGACATTGTCTATCTCGCCTTCCTTGCCGAGCAATTGTTCGCCGGCCAGCTCACCGATGACAGGCTCTTCGAAGTCGCGGTCGTGCACCACACGCAATGCGGAACCGGGTTTCTCGCCGACCCTGGCTTCCGGCAGCGAGCCGCCGCAGCGACCGGCCTGCCCGAGTCCGCGCTGGAAGCCTCCGCCGTCGCCGATCCGCATGCCACGGTCAAGGCCGACGTCGAGCGCCTGCTCACCGCGCCCAATCTCTCCCCGAAGGTGAGCGTCTCGGGCCACGTATACGACATCGACACCGGGCGCGTCACCACGGTTCTTGACGCCCAGTTCCCAACTGGGTCACTAGCAGGCTGACCGGCCGCTCCCGGCATGCCGCCGGAGGCCAGAAATGAGGTGGTGATCATGCTGATGGCACGTGTCATGAGCTAGCCGGCCAGCAGGATGCCGAGGAACAGGGCGGCTAGCGCGGACAGGCCGGTCAGCGCGCCGAACGCGGCGATCCACCGGGGGTTCCGCGCCCGGCGGCCCCGTGCCATTCACCCCCTGTTGGCCGCTAATTCGCAGTCTCAGTGCGGGCTCCTTGGATCGCCGAACGCGCCGGGGGTATTACGATGCGCAATCAATTGGGACGGTGCCTATGATTCGCCAGCGTGGATGGCGTGTTGCTGCGGCACAAGAGCGCGCAGGCAGCGGCCCTGATACCGCGGATTCAGCCTGGCCAGAGCGGTATCGACGGTGAATCCGGGCGGCCCGGCGATACCCCGTAGGCGTATTATGGATACCCGGAAGCGTATTTCATCCGGGTGGTGCATTGAGGCGGGACCAGGGTATGGAATGTCATAGCTGACCCTGGTCAATGCGTATTGCAAAACAATGAGGTGCGGCGACGGTCACGTGAGCGCGACCTGGGGCGAGGTGCTTGATGGCAGACCGGCGGGTGTTGGGGATCGTCCTGGCGGGTGGCGCGGGACGGCGGCTGTCGCCGCTGACCGCGGACCGGGCCAAGCCGGCGGTGCCGTTCGGCGGCCTGTACCGGCTGGTGGATTTCGCGTTGTCCAACCTGGTCAACGCCGGGTGCCTGCGAATCTGCGTGCTGACCCAGTACAAGAGCCACAGCCTGGACCGGCACATCACCACCACCTGGCGGATGAGCTCCCTGCTCGGCAACTACGTCACCCCGGTGCCCGCGCAGCAGCGGCTCGGCCCGCAGTGGTACACCGGGTCGGCGGACGCGATCTACCAGTCGCTGAACCTGATCTTCGACGAGCGGCCCGACCTGGTGGTGGTGTTCGGCGCGGATCACGTGTACCGGATGGATCCACGCCAGATGATCGACCAGCACGTCGAGGCCGGCGCGGGGTGCACCGTAGCGGCGATCCGGGTGCCCCGCCTGGACGCCACCGAGTTCGGCGTGATCCGGGCCGCCAAGGACGGCCACCGGATCGAGGAGTTCCTGGAGAAGCCCGCCGATCCGCCCGGCCTGCCAGACAGCCCCGACGAGGCCTACGCGTCCATGGGCAACTATCTGTTCGATGCCGACGTCCTGGTCGACGCGCTGCGCAAGGACGCGGCCAACCCGGCAAGCAAGCACGACATGGGCGCGGACATCATCCCGATGATGGTCGCCAATGGCCTGGCCCAGGTGTATGACTTCGCCACCAACGAGGTGCCGGGGGCGACCGAGCGGGACCGGGGCTACTGGCGCGACGTCGGGACCCTGGACTCCTACTTCGACGCGCACATGGACCTGTGCCACGTGCACCCGGTGTTCAACCTGTACAACGAGCGCTGGCCGATCCTGACCCTCGTGCCGTCGCAGCCGCCGGCGAAGTTCGTGCACGACTCGGGCGACCGGGTCGGCCGGGCGCTGGACAGCCTGGTCAGCAACGGGGTCATCGTGTCCGGAGGCACGGTGCGCGAGTCGGTGCTGTCGCCCGGCGTGCGGGTCAACAGCTGGTCCACGGTGGAGCGCGCGGTGATCCTGCACAACACGATCATCGGGCGGCACGCGGTGGTCCGGGACGCGATCATCGACAAGAACGTCGAGATCCCCGAGGGCGCCGAGGTGGGCGTGGACAAGGAGCACGACAAGGCCCGCGGATTCGTGGTCTCCGCCGGGGGGATCACCGTCGTCGGCAAGGGCCAGGAGGTCCCTAAATGACTGCGGCTGCGCAGGACTCGGCGGGTGTCAGCGTGACGCTCGCCGACACGCCGCAGCCGCCGGGCCGAACGCCGCATAAGGCCCGTCAGGGGCCGTTGCGGTGTCCCGGCGGCGAGGACACGCCTCCCGAAGCCAGCGGAGCGCCCGCGAGGGAGGCAATGTGAGAGTCGCGTTGCTCACCCGGGAATACCCGCCCGAGGTCTACGGCGGGGCCGGGGTGCACGTGGCCTACCTCGCCCGCGAGCTGGCCGGGCTGGTGGACCTGACCGTGCACTGCCAGGGCGCCGACCGCCCGGGGGCAGTGGCGCACCGGCCCTGGGACCACCTGGCCGGGGCGAACCCGGCGCTCGGGGTGATGTCGGCCGACCTGTCGATGACCGCGGCGGCCGGGTCCGCCGACGTAGTGCATTCGCACACCTGGTATGCGAACCTGGCGGGCCACCTGGCGTCGCTGCTGTATGGGGTGCCGCACCTGGTCACGGTCCATTCGCTGGAGCCGTTGCGGCCGTGGAAGGCCGAGCAGCTCGGCGGCGGTTATGCCCTGTCGTCCTGGTGCGAGCGGGTTGCCGTGGAAGCCGCCGCTTGCGTGATCGCGGTATCGGAGGGCATGCGCGCCGACGTGCTGGCCGCCTACCCGGCGGTCCCGCCCGGCCGGGTGCGCGTCATCCGCAACGGGATCGACACCGCGGAATACGCCCCGGACCCGGCGACCGACGTGCTGGATCAGCACGGGGTCGACCCGGCTCGCCCATCGGTGATCTTCGTGGGCAGGATCACCAGGCAAAAGGGCGTCCCGGTGCTGCTGCGCGCCGCGGCCGCCCTGGACCCGGCGGCCCAGCTCGTGCTGTGCGCCGGGCAGCCGGACACGCCGGAACTGGCCACCGAGGTCGAGGGCCTGGTCGCGGACCTGCGCGCGGCGCGGTCCGGAGTGATCTGGATACCGGAGATGCTGCCCAAGCGCGCGGTGATCCAGTTGCTGTCGCACGCGACGGTGTTCGCCTGCCCGTCGCTGTACGAGCCACTCGGCATCGTGAACCTGGAGGCGATGGCCTGCGGCACCGCGGTGGTGGCCTCCGCGGTCGGCGGGATTCCCGAGGTGGTGAGCGACGGCGAGACCGGGCTGCTGGTCCCGCCGGACGACCCGGAAGCGCTCGCCGCTGCCCTCAGCGCGCTGCTGGGCGATCCGGCCCGCGCGGATGCATTCGGCCGGGCGGGCCGGGAGCGGGCGGTTGCCGAGTTCGGCTGGCAGGCGGTCGCCGCGCAGACGGCGGACCTATACGCCGAGCTGGCGCGCTGACCCGCGGGCTCGCCGGGCCGGCCGCCTTTTGTGCACAACGGCGCCCCGGCGGGCCTATATCACACCTCGGCAGGGCGTCATGCGGATAACGGATATGAGACTAGGTGGCAGCGGGCGCCGCGACGAACTACGGTGAGACCCGTGCAAGACGGGGAGATCGTCGCAGCGATCGTGGCAGGGGACCCTGCCGGGCTCGCGGCTGCCTATGACGACTACGCGCCTGCGCTCTACGCGTATTGCCGGACGCTGCTCAGTGAGCCCGCTGACGCGGCCGACGCGGTGCTGGACACCTACCTCGTCGCCGTAGTCAAGCTGGGCGGGCTGCAAGATCCGGACCGGCTCCGCCCGTGGCTGTACGCGGTGGCCCGCAACGAGTGTTTCCGCCGCCTCCGGGCGCACGGGCTCTCTGCTCCGCTCGCCACGGCGGTGGCGGTTACCTCGAACGACCCGGACCTGGCGCTCAGTCCGGACCGTGAGGAACTGCGCGACCTGGTGGTAGACGCGCTGTCCGGGCTCAATCCGGGGGATCGCGAGGTCATAGAGCTGAACCTGCGCCACGTCCTGGATGGCGACGACCTGGCCGACGCCCTGGGCGTCTCCCGCAAACAGGCGCACGCGCTCGTGTCGCGGGCGCGCGCCCATTTCGAGGGTTCCCTGGGCGCGCTACTGGCGGCCCGCACCGGCGGGGAATGCGAGGAACTCGAGGACATCCTCGCGGATTGGGAGGGGGAGCTGGCTGGGGCGCTCGGCAAGCGGGTGAACCGGCATCTTGAGAACTGCGACGTGTGTGGTGAGCGCAAGCGCCGTGAGCTGAGCGCGGCCATGCTGCTCAGCATGCTGCCCATGGTGGCGATCCCGGCCAGCTTGCGCGAGCAGGTGCTCCGGCTGGCCGGCGACCTCTCGCCGGCCGCGGACAGACACCGCGCCATGGTGGCCCGCCGGGCAGAGCCATTCGACCGCTCCGGCTTCCCCAAGCCGCTCGCGCCGCAGCGGCGGGTGTACGGGGTACCGGCGCTGACCGTCGCCGCGTGCGCCGCCGTTGCGGCCGCCATGCTCCTGGGCACCGGCACCGTCCTCACCCTGGGCGCGCTGGACCACCAGGGCCCGGCGGCGGCCAGCGCGGCGACCGTTGGGCCGGCCGCGGCCGCGCAGCCGCCGCTGTCGGCCGACTCGCATCAGGGCGTGACGCCTTCCCCGTCGGGGCCGGGCAGCCGCGGCGGCGGCAAGCAGCACATCGGCCTGACCATCACCGTGTCGGGCTCCCCGTCGCCGACGCCCTCGCAGAGGGGACAAGGGGGACGGGGGCAACCGTCGCCGCGTACGTCCTCGCCCACGCCCGGGCGTACCCAGCCGTCGCCGAGCCCGTCGCAGTCGCCGCCGCCGTCCCCGGGCACGCTGGCGGTGTCGCCCAGTTCGGTGACGCTGAGCGGCACCCCCGCCACCGCCTCGTTCACCATCACCGCCTCCGGCGGGACGGTCTCCTACAGCATCGACAACCCGTCTCCGGCGGACCTAGCCGTTTCGCCCTCGGCCGGCACGCTCTCGGCGGGCCAGTCGGTCACGGTGAGCGTCACCGTGAGCTCCAGCACCGGCCTGGCCTCTGAGACAGACCTCACCGTGAACCCGGCCGGGCTGACGGTCGCCATCCTTGACCCGGGCGGGGGGTAATCCGGTACCCGGGCGCGGGGTAATCCGGGGGTAACGCGCTCAGGAGGAGGAGCCGAGCTCGGCGCGCAGCCGGGCGGCGGCCTGGGTCATCGCGGTCAGCTTGCCGAACGCGACGTCGCGGGGCAGGTATTTCATCCCGCAGTCGGGCGCCAGCACCAGGCGTTCGGCGGGGACATAGGGCAGCGCGCGCCGCACCCGAGCAGCCACCTCATCCGCGCTCTCCACGGTGTGGTCCCCCAGGCTGAGCACGCCAAGGATCACGGTCTTGCCGCTGAGCTCCGCCAGCACCGAGCAGTCCAGGCCGGACTGGGCCGTCTCGACCGACACCTGATCGCACTCGGCGGCGGCGAGCTCGGGCAGGAACGAGTAGCCGGACGGGCGGTCGTGGATGATCGCCGCGTAGCCGAAGCACAGATGCACCGCGGTGGTGCCGCTGATCCCGGCGAGCGCCCGGTTGAGCGCGGCCACGCCGTACTTGCGTGCCTCCTCCGGCCGCGCCTGCAGGTAGGGCTCGTCCAGCTGGACGATGTCCGCCCCGGCTGCGAACAGGTCTCTGACCTCTTCGTTGACGGCCTCGGCGTACCCCAGCGCGAGTTCCTCAGTGCTGGCGTAGTAGTCGTTCTGCGCCTGCTGGGCCATGGTGAACGGGCCGGGCACGGTGATCTTTATGGTCTTGCCACTGTTCGCGCGCAGGAACGCCACGTCCTGGGCCTCGACCGAGTGCTTGCGCCGGATCGGCCCGGTGACCCGCGGCACCGGGTTCGGGTGCCCGCTGCGGTCCAGCGCCGTGCCCGGGTTGTCGATGTCCACCCCGTCCAGCGCGGTGGCGAACCTGTTGGAGTAGCTCTCCCGGCACATCTCGCCATCGGTCACGATGTCCAGGCCCGCCTGCTCCTGCGCCCGGATGGCGAGCAGGGTCGCGTCCCGCTGGGCCTCCTCCAGGTAGGCCGGGCTCACCCGCCACAGTTCCCGGGCACGGACGCGGGGCGGGAAGCGATGGCCCAGCCGCTCCCGGTCGATCAGCCAGTCCGGCTGGGGGTAGCTGCCAACGAGCGAGGTGGGGAAGAGCATGCCGGGCCTCCGCCGGTGGTGTTCTCGCTGATCAGGACTCGGGGGTGTCGGTGCGCCCCTGCTGTTCGGCCAGGAACCGCTCGAACTGGGCGCCGAGTTCCTCGGCCGTGGGCATCTCCGCCCCCGGCTCGGCCAGCAGGCCCTCCGCGCCGGAGGCGTCCACGAACGCGTCGTACTGCCGCTCCAGGGCCTGCACCAGTTCACTGATCTCGTCGGAGCCTTCCACCTGCCGGGCGATCTCCTCGTCGGTGCGCTGGGCCGCGTCGCGCAGTGCCTCGTCGGGCAGGGCCAGGCCGGTGGCCCTGGTCACGCGCTCCAGCAGCGTGACGGCCGCCGCGGGGTAGGCGGCCTGCGCCAGGTAGTGGGGCACGTGCACGGCGAAGCCGCCCGCGGCCCGGTTCTCCTCGCCCAGGCGCAGTTCCAGCAGCGAGGCCGCGCTGCCCGGCACCTGCAGGCGGTCGACGATCGGCCGGGACCCGGCGGCCAGCTCGGGGGTGGTCCCGTGCCCGGTCACCCCGAGCGGGCGGGTGTGCGGGACGCCCATCGGAATGCCGTGGAACCCGAGGACGAGTTCTGCGCCGAGGCGGCTGCTCACCGTCGCGACCGCGCTGGTGAACCGCTCCCACTCGTGGTCGGGCTCGGGGCCGGTCAGCATCAGGAAGGTCTTCCCCGCGCTGTCCCGTACCTGGTGGATGGCGATCTCCGGGGCGTCGTAGGACTCCCAGTGATCCTTGTCGTAGGTCATCGGCGGGCGGCGGGACCGGTAGTCGATCAGCCGGTCCACGTCGAACGTCGCCACCGCCTCGTGGTCCAGGCTGCCCAGCAGATGCGCGGTGAGCAGCCGCCCCGCCGCGCCAGCGTCGATGAATCCGTCCAGGTAATGCAGCAGGATCCCCTGGTCAAGCTTCGCCACGCCCGGGTCGACCTGGTAGAGGTCCTCCCCATCCGGCACCATGTTCACAGCCTCCCACGCGTTGGCCTCGTCATGAATAACAACCGGCGGGCGCCGGTCTTCCATCCCACGAGCCGTGCCCAAGGTACCCGTGGCGAGCCGGGTTAGGGCATATCCCATAGGTCATTCAGCCTGCTGCGCGGCTGCCGGACGGGCGGCTCGCGGCGTTGTCGTCGTGCCCATAGCTCCGCTATGGGCTCCTCCTCCGCCTTGCGATCCCCCGCCCGCCTCCCCATTCCCCCTTCATGACAGCCGCTCGCGACGGCATAGACCTACGGGACACGCCCTATACGGCGATGGCCGCCAGGGCCCGCGCGGTGCGCACTGCCTGTCTCAGTGAGTCGATGTCGTAGGCCCCGTAGTGCCGCTGGCCGTTGATGAAAAACGTCGGCGTGCCCGAGACCGAACCGAGGTCGGCGGTGTCGACGTCTTCGGCGACACGCGAGGCGTAGGCGTGATCACGCAGGTCGCGGACGACACGTTCGGTGTCGAGCCGCAGTTCGGTCGCGTAACGGATCAGGTCGGCCGGGCGGAGCGCGTCCTGGCGCCGCAGCAGCGCGTCATGCATCTCCCAGAACGCGTCCTGGGCGGCCGCGGCCTCGGCCGCCTCGGCGGCGAGCTGCGCGTGCTGGTGCACGTCGGTGAGCGGCAGGTGCCGCCAGACGTAACGCACGTCCCCGAAGTCCGCCAGCAGCTCCCGGACGGCTGGCTCCGCCCGGCCGCAGTACGGGCACTCGAAGTCGCCGTACTCGACCACGGTGACCGGGGCGTTCTTCGGGCCGCGGATATGGTCGCGGCGCGGGTTGACCGGCGCGGCGAGGTCGATGATCACCGTGGCCGTGCCGAGCAGCGCCCGCAGCCGCAGCGGTTTCGGGAGCAGGCTGGTCACCTGGAATACCGCCCAGGTGAGCAGGGCGGCGGCGATCGCCGCGGCCAGCACGCCCGCCTTGGCCTGGTCCAGTTGCTCGCCGTGGAACGCGAGCTCGGCGATGAGCAGGGACACGGTGACCCCGACCCCGGCGATCGTGCCCGCACCGGTCACCGAGGCCCAGCCGGCCGGCAGCCGGAGCCGGCCGCGGCTCAGCTTGGTCACCAGCCACGCCCCGCCCGCGGTCCCGATCGGCTTGCCCGCCACGTAGCCGGCGAAGATGCCGAGCGTCACCGGCGAGGTGAACGCGCGGGCCAGGAACGCCCCGGTGATCACCAGCCCGGCGTTGCCGAGCGCGAACAGCGGCACGATCACGTAGCTCGCCCACGGGTGGAACGTGTTCTGCAGCCGCTCGTTCGGGGAGATGGACTCGGTCAGGCTGATGCTGGCCGCCCGGGCCGCCTCCGGCGTCGGCTGCTCACGGAACCGGCGCACCCGGGTAATGGCCTGTTCCAGGTCGCTGCGCGCGGCCGGGTACGCGGGGGTCGCCAGGCCGATCACCAGCCCGGTGACCGCCGGGTCCACGCCGGACTTGAAGAACGCCATCCACGCGACCACGCCCAGCCCGGTGTACAGCACGCCGTGCCGCAGGCCGCCGGCCCTGGCCAGGAAGACGGCGGCCAGGGCGGCGAGCCCGGTCACCAGCGCCCGGACGTCGATGTGATGGCTGTAGACGAGCGCGATGACCACGATCGCGGCGAGGTCGTCCACCACGGCGAAGGTCAGCAGGTAGCTGCGCAGCCGGTCCGCGGACTTCGGGCCGACCAGGGCCAGCATGCCAAGCGCGAAGGCGGTGTCGGTGGACATCGCCGTTCCCCACCCGCTCGCGGACGGCCGGCCCGCGTTCACCGCCAGGAAGATCGCGACCGGCACGGCCATCCCGCCGAGACCGGCCACCAGCGGGATCGCGAAGCGGCGCCGCTCGCGCAGTTCGCCCATGTCGAACTCACGGCGCGCCTCCAGCCCGATCACCAGGAAGAAGAAGGTCATCAGGCCGGTGTTCACCCAGCCGTGCAGGTCCTGGGACATGCTCAAGCCGCCCAGCCGCAGCGAGATCTCCGTTTGCCACAGCGTGTCGTACGAGCCAGCGTCCAGGTTGGTCCAGACGAGCGCGCCGATCGTGGCGGCGAGCAGGACCGCGGCGCTGCCGGTCTCGGTGCGCAGGAACTGCCGCAGCGGTGTCTGCAGGTGCCGCCCCCACGCCGTCCGGTCGGCCGTGACGGCGGCCTGTTCCGGTTGCGTCATCGTTCCGGGGCGGTGGCCATGTGCGCAGTCAATCACGCCGGTGAGGTTGGACACAGCGCGGCTGCGCCGCGGAAGTTAGTTGTATGTTCGCAAGTACCAGCCTTATTACCTGACAGCGAGGAACGCGTGCCGGAACTCAGCCGCCGCCGCCGCTTGCTGGTGCTCGCCGTCTGCTGTTCGAGCCTGTTCATCGTCGGCCTTGACGTCACCATTCTGAACATCGCGCTGCCGTCGATCCAGCACGACCTGCACGCCCCGGTGTCCGGCCTGCAGTGGACGGTGGACGCTTACACGCTGGTCGTGGGGAGCTTCCTGATACTGGCGGGTTCCACCGGGGACCGGGTCGGCCGCCGGCGGACGTTCCAGGTGGGCCTGGCCACCTTCACCATCGGCTCGCTGCTGTGCAGCCTGGCCCCCGGCCTGGGCTGGCTGATCGCGTTCCGCGCGGTGCAGGCCATCGGCGGGTCGATGCTCAACCCGGTGGCCTTGTCGATCATCGCGAATACGTTCACCGACGACCGGGAGCGGGCCAGGGCGTTTGGCGTCTGGGGCGCCGTGTTCGGCCTCAGCATGGCGCTGGGCCCGGTGCTCGGCGGCGTGCTCGTCGCCACCGTGGGGTGGCGGGGCATCTTCTGGGTGAACATCCCGGTGGGGATCGCGGCCATCGTGCTGACCGCGCTGGTCGTGCCGGAGTCCCGGGCCGCCCGCCCGCGCCGGGTGGACCCGGTCGGCCAGGTCCTGATCATCGTCATGCTCGCCTCGCTGACCTACGCGATCATCGAGGGGCCGCGCCTGGGCTGGAGCTCGGCGGTCATCATCGGGTTGTTCGCCCTCGCGGCAGTCGCCGCGGCAGCCCTGGGCATCTACGAGCCGCGCCGCAAGGACCCCCTGCTGGATCTGCGGTTTTTCCGCAGCGCGCCGTTCACCGGCGCCGTGCTGATCGCGATCAGCGCGTTCGCGGCGCTGGCCGGCTTCCTGTTCCTCAACACGCTGTACCTCCAGGACGTGCGCCAGTTGTCCGCGCTGCACGCGGGCCTGTACACGCTGCCGATGGCGGCGATGACCGTGCTGCTGGCGCCCCTGTCCGGGCGGATCACCGGGCACCGCGGGCCGCGGCTGCCGCTGCTGGTAGCCGGGGTGATGACAACGGCGGGCGCGCTGCTCATGTGGGGCGTCACGGCCACCACGCCGACGGCCTGGCTGCTGCTGGGCTACCTCGCCTTCGGCATCGGCAACGGCATGGTGAACCCGCCGATCAGCAACACCGCGGTTTCCGGCATGCCGCGCGCCCAGGCCGGCGTGGCCGCCGCGGTGGCCTCGACCAGCCGCCAGGTGGGCGGGTCACTGGGCGTCGCGCTGACCGGGTCCGCGGTGGCTTCGGCCCTGCACGGCCCGCTGCGCACCGGGTTCGTCCCGGCCAGCCACGGTGCGTGGCTGATCATCGCGGGCTGCGGCGTCCTGGTGCTGGTGGCCGGCCTAGCCACCAGCGGGCGCTGGGCCCGGGCCACCGCCGCGCGCACGGCGCACCTGCTGATGTCCGACGAGGGCAAGGTCCCCGTCGCGACAGGGTCAGGCGTTGTTAGCAGGCGCCATGAAGACCGCGCCGTGGTCGTCGGCCACGACGCCCATCCGGCCGTAAGGGAAGTCCCACGGCGGACGGCCGGCGGCACCGCCCAGCCGGGTCATCTTGACGCGCCCTCAGGACGGCCGGCGCGCCCTCAGGAGGAGTAGCAGTAGGAGTCGCTGGAGGCGTCGCCGCCCTCCAGCCGCACCTGGTGCGCCCGCCGGCCGCGGAACGCCTCGCCTTCCAGGAAGAACCGCCCGTCGAAGCTCATCCCGCCGCCCTCGGCCACGTCCAGCTTGGCCATCCAGGCGCCGACCCCGTCCGGGTAGAACTGCTCATCCCACGCGCCGTACGACGGTGCTCGGAACCGCGGATGCGCCGGCTGGCCAGGATCCCGGGGCTGGCGAGGAGCGGGCAGCTACCACACCAGCAGCCAGCCGCCCAGCGCCAGGGCGCCCACCGCGACCAGGGCGAACACGCCCACCCAGAGGCCGCCCGGCAACCCGGTGAGCCGGGCAAGCTGGTCGGCGTCGTTCGAGACGCCCGGCCGCTGCCGCCTGCTGCGCCGCAGCTCGAGCACCGGCCGCAGCCCGCCGAAGAGCAGGAACCACGCCATGACATACCCGAGCGCCGCCTCGGGCAGGGCGGAACCCTGCCAGAGGACCGCCACGATCGCAGCCGCGGTGAGGCAGACGGCCAGCAGCCCGTAGGCGTTGCGAACGGAAATCGCGAGCCCGGCCAGGCCAGCCAGGGTGAGCAGCAGCACGGTCAGCAGGTGGCCCGCGGCCAGCAGGGCGGCTGCGCCCAGGCCGAGCAGTGGCGCGGCCAGGTAACCGGCGAGCGCGGTGAGGATGATGCCGGGGCCGGCCGGGCTGCCCTCGGACACCGTCACCCCAGCCGAGCTGTGCAGCACGCGCACGCTGTGCAGCCGGCGGCCGGTCACCACGGCGGCCAGCGCGTGCCCGCCCTCGTGCGCGATGGTCACCACGGTGCGGGCCACCGGCCAGACCCGGCGCGACGCCACGGCGGCGGCCGCGAGCAGGCCGGTGGCGAGGACCAGGACGTGGGACGGTGGCTGGCCCTGCCGGGCGGCCCAGGCTGACAGATGATGCCACCACTGGCCCGCGGTCATGCTCACATAGTGCCAGCCGGGGCGGACTGAACCGGGCCACGCGGCGTGGTGGCGTGGGCGGGCGGCGGCACTCGAAAGCACGGCCGCCTGGCTGCCTGGCGGGGCGTGCGGCAAAAGTCCGGTAGCGCCCGGTCAGCGCCGGGACAGCGCGTCCACCTGGGCGACCTGTTCCTGGTCCAGTGAGAACCGCATCAGGTCGAAGTTGGCGGCGATCCGCTCCGGGTTGACCGACTTCGGGATCACCGTGATCCCATGCTCCAGATGCCAGCGCAGCACCACCTGCGCGGGCGTGACGCCGTGAGCCTTGGCGATGTCCGCCAGCACCGGGTCGGACAGGTTGGCCCCCTTGAGCGGGCTGTACCCCTCCACCGCGACACCGCGCTCGGTGTGCGCGGCGAGCAGGCCAGGGTCGTGCCGGACCGGGCCCCACGGGATCTGGTTGACCGCCGGCGCCTCGCCGGTGACCTGAGCCAGCCGGTCGATCTGCGCCAGCGAGTAGTTGCTGACCCCCACGGCGCGCACCCGGCCCTCGTCCCGCAGGTTGAGGAGTTCCTGCCAGACGTGGCAGAGCTTGCGGCCCGGCGGCGGCCAGTGCACCAGCCACAGGTCCACGCGGTCGGTGCCGAGCGCGCGGAGGCTGGCGGCCAGCGTGGCGCGCTCCCGGTCGGCGCGGCCGGAGGGCAGCTTGGTGGTGAGGAACACCGAGTCCCGGTCCAGCCCGCTCTCGGCCAGGGCGTGACCGACCTCGCTCTCGTTGCCGTACATGGTCGCGGTGTCGATGTGCCGGTAGCCGGCCTGGAGCGCGGTGAGCACCGCCTGGCGTCCCGCCCGGCCGCGCAGCTGCCAAGTCCCGAGCCCGATCATTGGCATCTCGACGCCGCCGGGCAACGAGCTTGCTGGTACTGCCGCCGCCTCAGTCATGGACCCAGTGTGCCTTGCGGCTACGGCGTCACACCAGACGCGTGCCGGTCCGGGCGGTGAGGTCCGCGAACAGGTCCATCAGCTGGCCGGTCACCGGCCCGGGCTTGCCGTCGCCGATCACCCGGCCGTCGATCTCGATGACCGGCGCCAGGCCGCCCATGGTCCCGGTGACGAACACCTCGTCGGCGTTGTAGAAGTCGGCCATGCTGAGGTCGCCAGCCTGACAGGGCAGGCCGGCCTGGGCGGCGAGGTCGAGCACCGCGGCCCGGGTGATCCCTTCCGGGCAGGCCAGCGCCGCCGGTGTGGCCAGCCGCCCGGCGGTGACCAGGAAGAGGTGGGTCGCGTTGGTTTCCGCGACGAACCCCCGGTAGTCGAGCATCACCGCGTCGTCGGCGCCCGCTGCGTTCGCCTCGATTTTCGCCAGGATCGAGGGCAGCAGGTTGTTGTGGTGGATCTTCGGGTCCAGGCAGTCCGGCGGCGGCCTGCGCACGCTGGAGGTGATCAGCCTGATGCCGGACAGGTCGTAGACCGGGGGCTTGTGTTCGGCCAGCACGATCAGCGTGGGGCCGCTGCGGTTCAGCCGGGGATCCATTCCGCTGGTGATCTTCTCGCCCCGGGTGAGCGTGAGCCTGATGTGCACGTTGTCGGTCATCCCGTTCGCCGCCAGGGTCTGCCGGACCTGCTCGGTGATCTCCTCGTCGGATGGCACCGATTCGAACGCGAGCGCCCTGGCCGAGCGCCGCAGCCGGGCCAGGTGCTCGGCCAGCCGGAAGAGCCGCCCCTGGTACAGGCGCAGGCCTTCCCAGACCGCGTCCCCGCCCTGCACGGCGGAGTCGAACGGGCTGACCGCTGCCTCTCTTCGGTGGGTAAGGCGTCCGCCCACGCTCACGATGACGTCGAGATTGCGCTCGTCGAAGGCCTGGAGCACGATTCCTCCTTTGTCAATGCTCCCCTCGCGGGGCGTCGTGCCGGAGGCGCGCCGGACAGCAGCGTGCTGGCTTCGGGAGGCACGGGCCCCCGGGCTTGCCCCGGGGGAGCAGAGTCTCGCCGCCGGCTAGCCGCAGCGCGGAGCGATGCGGCGTTCGGCCCGGCGGCTGCGGCGTCACACTGCCCATTGCTGACCGCGGGGCGTCTCACGAGGATCAGTGCCCGGTAGCCGTGAGCCGGCGGGCGCGCAGGCGCTCGTAGTAGGGGCGGCAGCGCCCGGCCAGGCCGGCCAGCCGGGCAGGCAGCGGCGCCCGTGGCGGCCGGTAGGGGCCGAAGCCCGTGGACCGCCACACGCTGTCATACCAGTACGGGCCCCACACGCCGTCAGAGTCCCGTGGCCCGGCAGGCCACGACAGCATCGCCGTGGTGAACGGGATGGACAGCGCTGCGCAGAGCGCGCGCAGCATCCTCTCTGGGTCCGCCAGCAGGTCACGGGAGTCGACCACGGGGCCGGGGTAGGCGTCGAAGATCTCGGCCTGCTGCACGATCCCCAGATCCTCCAGGGTCGGCGCCGACCGCACCTTTGCGTACGAGGCGAGCAACTCGGCCGGATCCCGGATCAGGTAGGCGTGCCGCAGCGGGGCGAGCGCCGCCCGATCCACCTCGGGCAGCAGGTGGTGCGTCATGTGCTTGCCGTAGAACACGCTCTTGCCCGCAGGGAGCGGCGCCGTCGTGAGGTGGTCGAGCACCGCACGCCAGTCGTCCGGCATGCTGGCCAGGATCTCGTCACGGCCGGGATGGCTGATACCGGTCCTGGCCAGGTAGAACGCGTACAGCGGCTCGTCTGCCACGACGGTGTCGGGCCGGTTGCCGAACGACCGCATGAGCGCGGTGGAGACCGTGCGCGGGCCGGACCACATGGCGATCCGGATGGGGTGCTGCGTCAGAACTTCACCACCGAGCGGAGCACGTCGCCGCGCTCCATCTTGGCGAAGGCGTCCTCGATGCCGTCCAGCGCGATCGTCTCCGAGACGAACTTCTCCAGTGGCAGCCGCCCCTGCAGGTAGAGGCCGGTGAGCATGGGGAAGTCGCGTTCTGGCAGGCAGTCGCCGTACCAGGAGGACTTGAGCGCGCCGCCGCGGCCGAACAGGTCCAGCAGCGGCAGCTCGATCCGCATGTCCGGGGTGGGCACGCCGACCTGGACCAGCGTGCCCGCCAGGTCCCTGGCGTAGAACGCCTGCCGATAGGTCTCCGGCCGCCCCACCGCCTCGATGACGACGTCGGCCCCGTTGCCCCCGGTCAGCGCCTGGATCTCGGCCACCGGGTCGGCCTCGCGCGAGTTGATCACATGGGTGGCGCCGAACTGGCGCGCCCACTCCAGCTTCCGCGGGTCCACGTTGACCGCGATGATCGTATGCGCGCCGGCCAGGTACGCACCGAGCACCGCCGCGTCGCCCACGCCGCCGCAGCCGATGACGGCGACCGAGTCACCCCGCGTCACCGCGCCGGTGTTGATCGCCGCGCCGAGTCCGGCCATCACGCCGCAGCCCAGCAGGCCCGCAACCTCCGGCGGGACCGCCGGGTTGACCTTGGTGCACTGGCCCGCGGCGACGAGGGTCTGCTCGACGAAGGCGCCGATGCCCAGCGCCGGCGACAGCGGCGTGCCATCTTCGAGGGTCATCTTCTGCCCGGCGTTGTGCGTGGCGAAGCAGTACCACGGCCGGCCCCGCTTGCACGCGCGGCACTGGCCGCACACCGCGCGCCAGTTGAGGATGACGAAGTCGCCGGGAGCGACGCCGGTCACCCCATCGCCGACGGCCTCGACCACGCCCGCCGCCTCATGCCCCAGCAGGTACGGGAAGTCCTCCCCGATGCCGCCCTCGCGGTAGTGCAGGTCGGTATGGCAGACCCCGCACGCCTGCACCCGGACCCGCGCCTCGCCCGGCCCAGGATCGGGCACCAGCACCGTGGTGCCCTCGACCGGTTCTCCCTTTGCCCGGGCGATCACGCCCCGCACGCTGTTTGTCATCCCGCTATCGTCTTGCATCCCTGCGTCATACGCCAAGACCGGGGTGCCTAAGGTCTTCGCAGGCCGTCCCATCGTGGAGGGGCGCCAGAAGGTGGCCCTGACGCGGACAGAACTCCGCGCCAGGGCCACCTCCTGTCACCCACGGACAGGCGCCGCTGAGCCCTGCCCGTGGCAAACTCGCCTGGCCGTTACGTCTGCCATGCCGCTTCGTCCCGGCCGCCGCCGCTCCTGGCTCCCGCCCGCCTCGTCCCGGCCGCCGCTCCTGGCTCCTGCCCGCCTCGTCCCGGCCGTCGCTCTCGCCCCGGGGCCAAACCTCGGCGCCACGAAAGCCAGTAGCGGGGGGAGTATTTTGGATACAACCCAGGTGCCCGGGGTCTCGGCGGTGGGGGGTGGCACGTGAGATCGCGGGATGCAGTCGCGAAGGAAGGCCGATGATCCGCCCGGTGGAGCGGCCGGTGCCGTTGCGGCAGTCGGCCTACGAGGCGCTGGTGGAGCTGGTGATCGCGGGTCGGCTCACGCCCGGGCAGCACCTGGTGGAGACAGAGCTGGCGCGCCAACTCGGGGTGAGCCGCCAGCCCTGCGCGAGGCACTGCACCGGCTGGAGGCGGAGGGGTGGGTTGACCTCCGCCCCAACCAGGGCGCTTTCGTGCACGTGCCCACCGACAAGGAAGTGGACCAGATCCTCGATGTCCGGGAGTTGCTGGAGGTTGAGACTGCCCGGCTGGCGTCGCGGGCGGTGACCGCGGAGCAGGTAGCGCGGCTGCGGGCCATCTGCCGCGACGGTGAGGCCGCAGTGGCCTCGGGCGACTCCGAAAGCTTCGTCGCGCTGAACAGCGACTTCCACGCCGCGCTCGCGGAGATCGCGGGCAACGCGGTCCTGGCCGAGCTGAGCGCGATCGTCGGCCGCCGGGCGCGCTGGTACTACCGCCTGGTGGCCCCGCTGCGCGAGCACGAGTCGTGTGCCGAGCACCTGGCCATGGTCGAAGCGGTTGAGTCCGGTGACGGCGAGCAGGCGGCGAAGGTTGCCCGCAGCCACGTCGAGCGCACCCGCAACGCCTACCACCGCCCCGCCTGACCGTCCTGGACCAGCCCAATTGTCATGGTTGGCGCTGTCATCACATTCTTTGTGATGGTTGCAGCAACCATCACAAACGACCCCGACGGTCGGGGCGGGTTAAGTCGCCCGCGAGCGGTGGCCGCGCGGGCTCGGCGCCTGAGGCGGACGGTGCGGTGGCCCGTCTTGGGGAGCCGGTAGCGAGTGGTGGCCGCGCGGGCTCGGGCGGCTGGGGGCGGACGGTGCGCTCGCCCGTCGATGGGTGGCGGTCGCGGACGCCGCCACCGCCTCTCATCTGGGCTCACGCTCCGGGAACCCCTGCGCGCGGCCGGTCGCCGTAGCTGGTACGGACGGGACAGGCCGGCTCCTGAAGGTAAACCAGTGGGATCGGCCTCGCCGAACAGGCAGCGGGGCCTGCGCTGGTGCTTCATGATGGAGTGATTTCGGGACGGTAACGGCGGCGGGCGAGGGGGGTGTGAGGGCAGCATGAGCGACAGCGGTTCGGAGCCTTCCAGGGACCCTCGCTGGCGTGGGTCCGTCACCGCTCGTGACCCCGACCTCGGCTCAGACAGTGCTCCCGGTCACGACCCTGGGTGGGGCCCCGATCGCGACTACGGCCGTGACAGCCGCCGGAATGGGACTCCGAACGGGCGGCACCGTGCCGTAAGCCGGCGGCCCGCAGATCAGCATCCTGAGGGGCAGCGTCCGGTAGAGGGCCGTTCGATGGAACCGGGCCGCGCGGATGGCCCGGACCGCGGTGACCCGCGCCTGGCCGGTGATCCGCGCCTGGCTGGTGATCCGCGGCTCGCCGGTGATCCGCGGCTGGCCGGGGATGCGCAACTGGACCGTGGTCCGCGGCTGGATCGTCACCCCGCCGATCCGGGCCGGTACGGTGACCCGCGCCTCGGTCATGACCCGGGTCCGGCCCGTGACCCGGTTCCGGGCGGCGACCCGGGCTGGAACGGTCACCCGCGGCCGAACCGCGCGCCGGTCCAGCGCGGCGGTCTCGCCGACGAGACGAGCCTGGACTTGCGAGTGACCGGTCGGCCCATTCCAGGCCGCAGCCGGGGCGCGGACCCGTACCGCGACGGGGCGGGCTCCTTCGGTGCCGCAGGCGCAGACGTGCGCCGCGACCCCGGCGCGGACCCGCGCCACGGGTCCCATGCTGATCACGGTCCTGAGACGGATCCTGGTCGCGGGGCTGATCCTGGTCGCGGGGTCGGCCGGCGCACGGCGTCTGACCCGGGCCGTCGGCGCGCGCCGACCGACGGTCCCGCGCCTTCCGCTCCGCTCTCCGCCCCGCTCGCCCCTGCGCTTGACGACCCCGCCAGCGGCGCCCGCCGGGCCCGCCACGCCGATACAGGCCTCGGCCCTGGGCCCGGCGCCCGGTCCGGACCGGGGTTCGGGCGCGAAAGCGGCACCTGGCCCGGCTCAGGCCCTGGGCAGGAGGGCCGGGTTGGCCCGCGCGCCGATCCCAAGTTCGGGCCGAGGCCCTGGCCGGAACACCCGGCAGAGATGCGCGCCGGGCCGGACACCGCCATCCGGCCGTCGCGGCCCGGCGCGGAACCCGGTTCCCGCGCGGCCGGGCGCCCTGCCGCGCCGAGCGCTCCCTGGGCGCCCGGAGACGACCGGCCGGCGACTGGCCGTGGCCGCAGGGCCGCGGGCCAGGGCGCGGATGCGTTGCGTTCGCCGGTGCCGGATCGTCGCGCCCGCCCAGGGGACAGCGGACCCGGTTCCCGGCGCGGCCCGGACGGCGGGCGCGTGCTGCCGGTGCGGGCGCCAGAAGAGCAGGCGCCGGATCGGGCCCGGGAAGGCAGTCGCGGACGACCTGGCGCGCCTGGCCCGGCGGCACCGCCACGGGAGTTCGGGCTGGAGGAGGATGGGGCCGGCGCGGGCAGGTCGCGGCGGCGGAAGGTTCAGGACCGGCCGGTCAGCGAGGAACCGGCCGACGCCGACGAACTGGGTGGCCATCGTTCGCGGGCCGGGCGAGGCAGGAAGCGCCGGGTACGGTTCATCCTGCTGGCCGTCGGGCTGATCGTGGTCCTCGGGGCGGGCGCCGCAGCCGCGGTAAAGCTCAAGCTCATCCCACGCAGCAGCGGCAGGTCTCACGAACTGGCAGTACCGTCGCAACTCGGCTCGTACGTGCGCAGGCCGCAACTGGAGCAGCAGATGAACGCCAAGTCGCTCCAGCAGCAGGTCATCGCCAAGAGCGCCGGGCAGGCCAGCCATGTGGTTTCCGCCGTCTACGAGAACAAGGCTGGAGTCTCCGGGGCCGCGCAGCCGCAGATCTTCCTGTTCATCGGCGGGAATCTAGCCGGGGTCTCGCCCGCCGGATTCATCACGAGCTTCACCGCTCAGTTCAAGGGTGCGCAGGCCACTACGGCCGGGCCGCTGGGCGGGCAGGCTGCGTGCGTGAACGCCCAGGGGAGCGCGGCGGGCGGCGTGGCCCTGTGCACGTGGGCGGACGGCGACACGTTCGGCGTGCTGACCTCGCCCACCATGGACCTGGCCCAGCTTGCCGCGCAGATGCGGTCGATCCGACCCTCGGTCGAACTGCCCGCGAAGTAATTGCCTGCGCCGGGCGCCGTTCGGCACGTGCGGCACTTTTTCGTGTCACGTGGCCGGGCGTAGCGCGTCGTCAGGAACCGCCCGGGCCGTCCTCACCTGGTGGCTGCGGCTGCCTGCGCAGGGACAGCCGGGCGACGGCGATCGTGACGGCGGCGGCCAGCACGGCCAGGCCGATGACCTGCCCGCCGATGAGGCGCACGTCGAGTGGCAGGCCAGCGGAAAGGTTGATCGCCTTGGTCGAGGGTCCGTGGCTTGCCGCCCCGGTCCCGGAGGTGACCGACGGTGACGGGGATACTTGCGGGAACGCCGAGCCAAGGTTGCCGGTCGGTTGGATTCCCAGGCCCGGGACGGTGCCGGTGGGCAGGTTAGTCGCGGGGATCGTCCCGATCGTCTGGCCGTCGCCGGCGTTCTGCGTCGATGACGATGAGCCGCCGGAGGACTTCCGCTTGATGTCCACGGTGGCCGAGGCCGACGCCGAGTTCGACGCCTCCGCCGAGGTTGCCGTCGCGGTCAGTGTGACGTGGCGATGACTACGGTCGGGCGCCTTGAGTTTGGCCTGCACCTCGACATGCTGTCCGCTGTTGAGTCCGCCGACCTTGCAGTCGGACCTCCCCGACGGCACACAGACCGAGAAGGTCGGTGACACGCTGCTCGGCGACGCCGACAGCCTGATCTTGGCGGTGCCGTTGGTGCCGCTGCTGAGCCAGACCCAGATGGCAAACCTGACGGTGGTGTGCGGATCCACGGAGCTGACGTTGCTGAGGGTCTGGATCTTCAGGCACAGGGTCCCGGGCGGCGGCCTCGTCGGGGTTGGCGTCGGCGTTGGCGTCGGTGTTGGTGTCGGCGTGGGCGTCGGCGTCGGCGTCGGCGTCGCGGTCGGGGTCGCGATCGGTGACTTGAGCGTCCCGCCCGGGGTGATGTGATTCGGGCTGGTGCTCTGCGCCGGCGCCGGTTCCGGCAGCGCGGTGCTGGGTGCGGCGGACGAGCCCGGGCTCGGCTGCGGCTGGACCGCCGTGCTTGCGCTCGGGCTCGGCCGGGTGCTTGGCGATGGCGCCGTAGTGCTGGCCGACGCAAGGCGCACCGCGTCCGCCAAGAGCACGGGCATGCCCGCGGGGCGCTGGGCCCGGCCGTTGGCATGGCTGGCGGCGCGGGTTCTGGGCAGCGTCCCGGCGGCGGTGGTCTTGGGCGCGGGACTGTTGGCAGCCGAGGTCGTACAGGCGTTTGTGGTGTCCTGGCGACTCGCGTGCACACCGGTAAGCATCATGCTCACCGCGCTATAGGAGACCACGGAAAGCCCGGCAAACAGGCCAACCGCTGGAGTCATAGCCAGTCGCTTGGTCATCGTCGCGCTCTCGTCACCATCGTCAGGGACATTCGCAGCTGCCTTGCCCGCACGTCAACGCGCTAAGCATTCCCAGCCACTGTAACTCGACACCTCAGATCCCCCCTTGAGCCCCACCTCTCAGTTTGCCTCCCCGATGGTGAAAATGCACATTCATGTCCAGAAACATGGGATGACCTGGGCTGGTACCTCTGGTGAAGACCGTGAGCGCGCGGGCGTGATGACCGAAGTTGCCACCGTGCCGATCGTGATCACGCTTGATGTGAGCAGGGGCTGGGCCGTGATCGGCTGAATGCCGGTAGTGATCGTGTCCATCCGGGATCGTGTTCATCCGGGATCGTGTCATCATGACCGCGCGATGGTCGCGTCGCCGTGACCGTGTCGTGATCGCCTCGACAATGCCCATGGAGGCCCGTTGGCGTCTGACGTACTGTCCAGGCCGGCGCCGCCGCCAGACCTGGTGCTCTCCTACGGACCCGGGCCCGAGCACGTGGCGGACCTGCGACTGCCGCCGCGGCCGGCCAGTGTGCTGCCTGCTGGTTCGTCGCCTCCTGGTGCGCGCCCGGCGCCTCTGGTGGTCTTCCTGCATGGCGGTTTCTGGCGGGTGGCCTTTGACCGGACGCACACCGGCCCGCTCGCGACGGCACTCGCGGCCGCGGGCTTCGCGGTGTGCGTACCGGAGTTCCGGCGCACCGGCCAGCACGGCGGCGGTTGGCCGGGCACCTTCGAGGATGTCGCGGCCGCCGTCGACGCACTTCCGGCGCTCGTCCAGGATGCCGCCGGCGCCGACCGGGTCAGTGATGAGCCCGCGCTGCTCGCCGGGCATTCGGCGGGCGGGCACCTGGCATTGTGGGCGGCGGCCAGACACCGGCTGCCGCCCGGTTCCGGGTGGCGTGCACCGGGACCGCGGTTTCGTGGGGTGGTCGCGCTCGCCGCGGTGAGTGACCTGTCCGCGTGTTACGCCCTGGGGCTGGGCCAGGGCGCGGCTAACGCCCTCCTCGGCGGCGGCCCTCCCCAGCATCCGGAACGCTATCGCGTCACCGATCCGATGCTGCTCCTGCCACTGGACCGCCCGGTGCGCCTGGTGCACGGTTCCGCCGATGACCGGGTGCCCGCCAGCATGAGCCGCGACTACCTCGGCCGGGCCCGCGGGGCCGGTGACGACGTGGCACTGGACGAGTTGCCCGGCGCCGGGCACTTCGAGGTCATCGACCCGCTGTCGTCATGGTGGCCGCGGGTGCAGGCGGCGTTCGCCGAACTGGCCACGCCCTGACCTGGCGGACACCACGCACGCTGCCGCTATCGCCTCCAAACACGCCGCCGGTACCGCCTTCTAACACGCCCGCCGCTATCGCTTCCAAGCGCGCCGCCGGCACCGCCTTCTAAGCGGTGTGCGCGGGTCGGCTCCCGCACCATGGTCTTGTCACCGGGCGAGGCATTGACGCGCCGCCACCCGGGTCGTAGCCATGCTCTTATGCGGCTGGTTGCATCGTCCCGCGCGACGCGTCTGCTCCTCGCCGCCGTGGCTGCTGCGCTCGCCGCCTTTGCGCTCGGCGCAGGCGACTTCCCCGGCCGCCGGCGCAGGCTGGACGGTGAGCCCGGGCGGCTCGTTCACCGGGCATGCGGGCACAACGGAGCTAGCCGACACGACAACACGGCAGGCTGCGATCATTTGCGCATCGTCCTCGTCGCGGGGGACGTTCAGGTCAGGCTCCGGGCTGCCCGGTGCAAGCATCGGATCCATCGCCGCGGCGAGCTTCCGGGGCGGCTGCTTCACCCTGACCGCGGGCCGTCTGCCCTGGAAAGTCATTGCCAAGTCCTACCAGCCGGCCACGGGCACCACGACCGGCACGATAACGGGCGTGCATCTTCACTTCACCGACCCAACCTTCTGCAACCTCAGGGCGGACGGCACCAGCGCCACCGCGGGCAACGGGACAGTACGGTTTCGGTACGTCAATGCCACCGGCAGGCTGCAGGCCCTCCGCGCTCGCGGCAACCTGCAGATCTACCAGGTCCAGGGCTGCGGCGACGTATTCCACGACGGGGACACCGCCGCACTGTCGGGCACGTACATGATCACGCCCGTGCAGACCGTCACCCGCCCCTGACTGTGGGTTGTATGCAGGCTCTGGTCGGCTAGCGCCGCCCTCTACCAGAGATTTCGCTGAAGTACGCAAGCGTCCGGGATGCGGTTGCTTGCCCGTGAGGTTTGTCGGTGGTTGCTGGTGTGCTGTGAGCATGCCACGGCAGCGGGATGCTGGGTCGCCTCGGGTGGTGTACCGCTCTGCCCGGGCGGGGCTGCGGCTGACCGGTGCCCAGCGGCGCCGTTTGCTGGGCCTGCTGGTGTCGGCCGGGGACGTCTGGTGCTGTGTCTTGGAGCTGAACGCCTGGCGGCGGGCCCGCCAGGCGACTCCGCTGGCTGGGTACCAGGAACTGTGCCGGGAGCTGGCTGCTTCCGGGCCGGGGACGTTTGGGGAGCTGGACACGACCGGTGCCCGGTCGGTCCTGCGCCGCTATTCGGACGCCTGGTTCGCCGCTGCGAAACGCCGCCGGGCCGGGGATATCACGGCACGGTTCCCGCGCCGGCGCCGCCGGGTGGTGCCGGTGCGCTGGTATCACGGCAGTTTGGCCTGGATGGCAGGCGGCTGCGGGTCCCGGTCGCGAAAGGCCGCCCGCCGCTGACCGTCCGGCTGGACCGGGACTTGCCCTACCCGGGCGGCCAGGTTCGCTCGGCAACTTTGGTCTATGACGCGGGCCGGTTGTGGGTGGACATCACTGCCGAGGTGCCAGTCACGTGCTACCCGGATGCGGGAAGGCCGGAGCGCTCGCGGGTGGCGGGGGTGGACGTGGGGATCATCCACCCCTACGCGGTGGCCGGGCCGGGCGGCCAGGCTCTGCTGGTATCGGGGCGGGCCCTGCGCGCCGAGTGCCACCAGCACTTGCGCGACGTCAAGGCGCGGCGCCGGGCGGTGGCCCATAGGGCACCCATGCCGGGTCAGCGCGGGTCGCGGCGGTGGCGCAAACACCGCCGGCGCCAGCGGATGGCAGAGGCCCGCCACCGGCGGCGGATCCGGCAGGCTCAGCATGAAGCCGCCCGGAAGGTTGTCGCCTGGGCGCAGCAGCGGAAGATCGGAACGCTAGCAGTGGGTGACCCGCGCGGCGTGCTTGCCCTCGCCGCGGGGCGACGGCATAACCAGCGCATCCGCGCCTGGCGGATCGGCCACCTCCTCCGGGCGCTGCACGACAAGGCCGAAACGGCCGGGATCATCGTGAGGCTGGTGGATGAGCGGGGAACCTCCTCCACCTGCCCGGCCTGCGGCGAACGCATTCCCAAGCCTGCCGGGCGGGTTATGTCCTGCCCGTCATGTGGCCTGACCGGGCACCGCGATCTGCTTGCGGCCGCCAACATCGCCGCCCGCAGCGGCGGCGGCACCACACCGGCCGCCCTCCCGGCCGCTGTCACGCACCGCCGAGCCGGGGCCCACCTGCCAGGGGTGTCACCGGCACGGCGTGACCCCCGGCGCCGCGCCCATCCCCGCAGCGCCCGCGGGTCCTCTGGCCGGCACCGGCCCGCCCTGCCCAGCTCTCCCAAGGCCAGGCGGGGAGTCGCTCGCCCCACGGCGAGGAGCGCGTAACGCAACCGCAATTACGTGCCGGTGCACTAAGCTCTCCTAGGTCAGGACCCGCTGTACGGCGCCTGAGGTTCCGGCTGTTAGGCACAAAGCACCAGGTCAGACAACCTAATACCTGCCCCCTTAGCTCAGTCGGCAGAGCGTCTCCATGGTAAGGAGAAGGTCTACGGTTCGATTCCGTAAGGGGGCTCCAGCTCAGAGGATTAATTCGAAAGATCCGAACAAGCTGGTGGGGCCAAAAGTGGGGCCAACAGGCTCGCAGCCTGGGATAGTGCCAGCTCAACTGAGGGCCACTGCCGGAGCCCCGTGTCTACAGGTGTCTGGGCATGCCTGGAGCGGATGGGTGATCCAGACCTGTTCGTAACCAACGTCGAGATCACTCGTCAGCGGCGTTCGATCGGCCCCCTGGCCAGTCAAGCCAACTGCGCACTCGGCCTGACCCGGCCCGCGCTCAGCCTCAACGCGCTCTGAGCAACCACCCGGTGAAGGGCTCAGGCGGGTGCGAGGAGGCCAACTGAGCCCATAGGCCGATCCTTGCCGGCGTTCGCGCTGGCCTGGGCGGCTGGACGTGGCCGAGACGGTCGGCGGGGCGATCGCGGAGGTGGCCGGCGGCGGGTGCGGGTCCGGCCTGCGGGCGCTACACAGACGCCTCCCGCCGCACCCAGGCGTTCGTGGCCGGGGAGGCCAACGGCATCTGGGGGCCAGCGGAGGAGGTCCCCGGCACCGCGGCCCTGAACAAGGGCGGGGACGCCGAGATCTCCTCGGTGTCGTGCGGCCGGGCGGGCGACTGCAGCGCCGGCGGGTTCTACGCGGACGCCTCCGGCCATCTCCAGGCGTTCGTGGCCGGGGAGGTGAGGGGCGTCTGGGGGAAAGCGCAACAGGTTCCCGGCACCGCGGCCCTGAACAAGGGCGGGAACGCCGTGATCTTCTCGGTGTCGTGCGCTTCGGCGGGCAACTGCAGCGCCGGCGGGCGCTACCCAGACGCCTTCCGGCCGCGGCCAGGCGTTCGTCGCCGGGGAGGTGAACGGCGTCTGGGGGAAAGCGCAGCAGGTTCCCGGCACCGCGGCCCTGAACAAGGGCGGGAACGCCGTGATCGAGTCGGTGTCGTGCGCTTCGGCGGGCAGCTGCAGCGCCGGCGGGTTCCACACAGACGCCTTCGGCCGCCCCCAGGCGTTCGTCGCCGGGGAGGCCAAGGGCATCTGGGGGCGAGCGCAGCAGGTCCCCGGCACCGCGGTAAGCAAGGGCGGGGAAGCCGCGATCACCTCGGTGTCGTGCGCCCGGGCGGGCAACTGCAGCGCCGGCGGGTCCTACCTAGACGCCTCCGGCAACACACAGACGTTCGTCGCCGGGGAGGCCAAGGGCGTCTGGGGGCGAGCGCAGCAGGTCCCCGGCATCGCAGCCTTGAACAAGGGCGGGGACGCCGAGATCATCTCGGTGTCGTGCGCGCGGGCGGGCAACTGTAGCGCCGGCGGGTTCTACAAAGACGCCTCCGGCCACCTCCAGGCGTTCGTCGTCAACGAGACCTCGCCGGCCCACCGGTGCTGGAGCTAGCTGCCGGCGCGACAAGCGACAGCTCCGCGCGCACGCCACGCCAGGTGATGGACGCCTGCGCCCGTGCCTGGGGCAAGCACCGCGCTCGCCGCGTTCCGCACACCGCCGGACCGGAACGCCCGATCTGCGCAGTTGCGCGCTACCAGAACTCGACGCTCCCGCCGCCCAATTGGGCGGACATCGCGCGCCGTGCGACCCTCGAGCTGTGACCGTCTGTCACGAAACGGCAGCGCCTGGGCACGCAAGTCGGGTGCTGCCAAGTTCGAGCACCATGACCGCCACGAACCCACGTTGATCGCCGCCGCCAAGTCCCAGATGACCCGCGCGTTCCCCGCGCGGCACCTTCAGCCATGCTGAACTCGCGGGCGAACGGGTGATAACCCGCTATACCACCCGCTCAGGCCACGCAAGTTGTCGCGAACGGTCTTGGTAAGCAGGTGGTCGTCGCCCAGCACCCGGGTGCAGTCGGCGAGGGTGGCCTCGTACAGCGGGATGGCCCTGTCGAGGTCCCCCGCCGCCCGGTAGGCGCCTGCCGAGGTCAAGCGGCTGGAATTGCCAACACGCCCAAGCACGGCAGTTGGCTGAACATGGCCGAGATCGAGCTTGCGATGCTGGCCGGGCAGTGCCTGGATCGGCGGCTGGCCGACCGGGCAACGCTGGAGAGGGAGGTCACGGTGGCAGGAGGCGCGCAGCGCTTCTGGCCGGGGGCGACTGGCGCTTCACGACCGCGGATGCCCAATCAAGCTCAAGCATCTCTACCCTGCAATTCAGGACTGACGAGCTACTAAACCCAAGTTGCGTGCGCCCAGCGCATCAGGAGGTGATTGTCCAGCGATCATGACCTGATCAGAAGCTCGTCGTCGCCTGCCGGTGTAAGTCCGGTCCGGGTAGCTGCCAGGAGGCCCGGTAGCAGGCTGGCGGTCTGGTCTGGAAACGGGCCGGGCCGGAGCCCAGCGTCGAAAGCCCTTTCAAAGGAGGGGAGCGACTGAGCGGTCCGTAGCGTGAAGCGAAGCCTGCAGCGTCGTTAGGGGATGAGGCAGTGCCGAGCCGGTGTAATCACGGTGAAGGCCAGGGAAGCGGCGAAGATCCTGGAAGTGCAGCCGCGAGGAACTGCCCGGCGTAAGGGGCGCGGAACGTTCAGATGGTGGCGGCGGGAACTGGGGAGGCCCTCCCCGGCCGAAGCGGGCTCCGGTGCCCGTGGAAGCGCGCCGTTCTATAACCGGTGAGGAGCCGGGAAGCGGGCGGGGTGCCGGGAGGGAGTCGGATGCGGCCGTAGTACCGGTCGGACCTGCAGGACAACACAACCTGCGGGGAGGGAAGGGCCGCTGCTTCGTTCACGCGCAAGCTGGGAGGCCCGGATCGGTGAGTGCCGGAAATACGGCTAGGTCCACCCTGGCGGCCGTCCACGGGGACGGGGTTCGCGCCCTGCAGCATGTGCTTTACCGGGCGGCCAAGGCCGACCCGAAACGACGGTTCCATGCGCTGCGAGACAAGGTCTACCGCGAAGACGTCTTGTGGCGGGCGTGGATCGCGGTGCGCCGTAACAACGGCGCGCCGGGCATCGACAAGACCACCTTGGCCGACGTCGAGGAGTACGGGGTGACCCGGCTGCTCGGCGAGCTGGCCAGTGAGTTGCGGGCCGGGACGTGGCGTCCCATGCCTGCGCGGCAGGTGCTGATCCCCAAACCGGGCAGTGCCGAGCGCAGGCCGCTGGCGATCGCCGCGGTCCGCGACCGGATCGTGCAGGCCGCGGTGAAGATCGTGCTTGAGCCGGTCTTCGAAGCGGACTTCGCCCCGTGCAGCTTCGGGTTCCGCCCGAAGCGGTCGGCGCACGATGCTCTGCAAGTCCTCATCGACGAGGCCTGGCAGGGTCGGCGGTGGGTGGTCGAGACGGACATCGCGAACTGCTTTTCCGCGATTCCGCACGGCAAGTTGATGCGAGCGGTCGAGGAACGCATCAGCGACCAGGCCGTCTTGACGCTCCTGCGGGCGATGCTGCGCGCCGGGGTGATGGAAGGCGGGCAGGTGCGGCGGGAGGTGACCGGGGCCCCGCAAGGCGGCCCGGCATCCCCGTTGCTCTGCAACATCTACCTGCACCGGCTGGACCGGGTATGGGACGCGCGCGAGCACGGGGTGCTGGTGCGCTACTGCGATGACCTGGTGGTGATGTGCGACACCCGGCAGCAGGCTGAAGCCGCCCTGGGGCGGCTGCGGCAACTGCTGGGCGGGCTGGGCCTGGAACTGAAGGAGGCCAAGACCCGGATCGTGCACCTGACCGAGGACAAGGACGCCGAGGGGTTCGACTTCCTCGGCTTCCATCACCGGTGGGTGCGCGCCCGGGGCACGGTCAAGCCCAGCCGGGTCTGCTTCCTCGCCCGCTGGCCCTCGCGCAAGGCGGCCCAGCACGCCCGCGACCGGATCCGGCAGATCACCGGACGGAAGCGGCTGCTGCTGCCCAACGAATGGATCGTGGAGGAACTCAACCTGTTCCTGCGCGGCTGGGGCGGATACTTCCGCTACGGAAACTCCGCCCGCATGTTCGATGCGATCAGCCAGTACGCCCTGGAACGGCTGGCCGGGTTCGTGGCCAAACGCCACAAACGCAGCCGTATCTGGGGCATGCGCCTGGTGACCTGCGGGTCACCGGACAACTTCGGGCTGATCACCTTGTGCGGAACCGTCATCGCCCCCAGGCCCTTCCGGCCCTGGCGGGCACCGGCCGAACGCCGACGGTGAAGAACGTCGGAGAGCCGTGTGCGAGAGAACCGCATGCACGGTTCGACGGGGAGGGGCTGGAAACGGAGCCTCGGCCACCGCGCCAGTCCCTCACCCTACCGTAGCTCTCCGTAGGCGTTGCAGCCTGAACTGCGCTTTTAGCGGGATTTGCTCATAGAGCGTAGTCAGAAAAATTGGCGTGTCGCTACGGCATCATGCGCGAAGTTCCCTCTACGATTAGGCTATGACGCGGAACAGCGGCAGAGTGCACGTAGTCAGAGTCAGGAAGACGGGCTATGTCGACAAGCAAGGCCAGGCCCGGGACTACTCCTCGGCCTACCTGCGGCGCACCTACCGGGAGGCCGGCAAGGTCAAGAACGAGACCGTAGCCAACATCTCCGCGCTGCCCGGCCACGTCATCGACCTGATCGACGCGGGCCTGAAAGGCCAGCAACTGGTCCCCGCCGGGCAGGCGGTCACCATCACCGGGTCGCTGCCGCACGGGCACGTCGCCGCCGTCCACGCGATGGCCAAGAAGCTGGGCCTGCCCGCGGTGCTCGGCCCGCCGGGCCGGCACCGGGACCTGGTCCTGGCCCTGATCATCTCCCGGGTGGTCAAGCCCGCCTCCAAGCTGGCCACCCTGACCTGGTGGGCCGATAGCACCCTGGGCGCCGACCTGGGCGTGGCGGAGGCCGGCACCGATGACATTTACGCGGCGATGGACTGGCTGGAAGGCAGGCAGGACGCCATCGAGGCGGAGCTGGCCCGCCGCCACCTGGGGCCGGAGGCGAACCCGGCCCGGATGGCGCTGTTTGACCTGTCGTCCTCCTGGCTGGAGGGGCGGTGCTGCCCGCTGGCCGCCCGCGGGTACTCCCGCGATGGCAAGAAAGGCACGCTGCAGATCGAGTACGGGCTGCTCACCGACCCAGCGGGCCGCCCGGTCGCGGTCCGGGTGTTCCCCGGCAACACCGGCGACCCCGGCGCGTTCACCGAGATCGTCACGGTGGTGCGGGAGAAGTTCGGCCTGGCCAAGATGGTCATGGTCGGCGACCGCGGCATGATCACCAGCGCCCGGATCGCCGCGTTGAACCAGCTGGAGGACGGCACAGCCCGGCCGGACCCCTACGGGTGGATCACCGCGCTGCGCGCCCCCGCCATCAAGAAGCTGATCGCCGAGGGCGGGCCGCTGCAGATGTCGCTGTTCGATCAGCAGGACCTCGCCGAGATCACCTCCGATGACTACCCCGGCGAGCGGCTGGTCGCCTGCCGCAACCCGGTGCTGGCCGCCGAGCGGGCCCGCAAGCGCGAAGACCTGCTGGCCGCCACCGAGAAGCTGCTCGCCCCCCTCATCGCCCGGGTCCGGGCCGGCCGGCTCACCGGCGCCGCCCAGATCGGGGTCGAGGTGGGCAAGGTGATCAGCAGATACAAGACCGCCAAGCACTTCAGCATCGTGATCACTGACACCAGCCTGGCGGTCACCCGCGACCAGGCCAAGATCGATGAGGAAGCCGCCCTGGACGGGTTCTACGTGCTGCGCACCCCCGTCCCCGCCGCCGAGCTGGACGGCCCCAGCGTGGTGGCCGCCTACAAAAACCTCAAATACGTCGAGCGGGACTTCCGGCACATCAAATCCGACGACCTGGACCTGCGGCCCATCTGGCACCGGCTGGAAGAACGCGTCAAGGCCCACGTGCTGATCTGCATGCTCGCCTGCTACCTGACCTGGCACCTGCGCCGGGCCTGGCAGGTTCCCGCGGGGGCCGGTGCGTGCCAGTGCGTCGAGTTGGCGATGGCGAGCCGGCTGGGCGCCGCACCGTCACCCGCCATGCGTTACGCGCCGGTCCTGGGCCTAGCCTCAGGCGTGGAAGGATAGGCCATGCGCGTTGAACGGTTTCGCGCCCGGATCACTGTGAATTCCCGTGGTCACGCCGTTATTTCGCTTCCGTTTGACCCGGACGAGGCGTGGGGCGCCAAAGCTGTGCATCACGTCAGCGGCACGGTCAACGGCTGCCCGGTGCGGGTGACGATTGCGCCTGACGACAGCGGATGGACGTTCACCCTGAACCCAGCGAGGATGCGTCATACGGGTATTGCGGCAGGTGCCGATGCGATCGTTGAACTGGCGCCGGAAGGCCCACAGCGCGCCGATCTTGCCGACGACATCTCCGCAGCACTGGCGGCCAACCCGGCCGCTGGGGCCTTCTTCGACACGCTGGCGCAGTTCTACCGCAGGGCCTACCTGCGTTACATCGATGCGACGACCCGCCGGCCGGACCTTCGTGCATCGCGTATCGCCGAGGTAGTAGGCCTGCTCGCGGACGGGATCAAAGAACGGCCACGACCGGGCGCACGATAGCCGGTCAGCAGGATGGACACGGCGGAATCGATCAGGCGCTGGCCTCCCGGGCTGAGATCATTGCCGGTGTGAGCCTGGCGGCGGGCCGAGGCCATCATCGCCCTGGCCGGACCATTCACCGGGGCCGTGCTGGCGGCCGGGACTGGGCTGCTGTACTCGCCACCCGCAGCGGGGCCTTCGCCGCCGCCGCTGCATGGATAGCGTTGATCAACCTGTTCAATCTGCTGCCCGTGGTGCCGCTAGACGGCGGCCGGGTGGTGAAGTCGATCACCTGCTCCATCGGCTCGCGGTTTGGGCTGGCCGCGGTCATCGCAGGAATGCTGCTGGGCGCGGTGCTCGCCGTCACCGCGGATCTGTGGATCTTCGTCGTCCTCATCCCCTGGGACTCCTCGACTACCTGGTTGACCGCCACCAGGCGAACCAAGCAGAGCGGCCCGCCAGGCGGCGGGCAGGGAGGCATGCGCGCATGCCTGAAGCCTGGAACCCGCCTGCGGCACAAGCCTCCTCGGACGAGCCGGTACGCCGCGGACCACCCGAAGACAGCAAACACGGCAACGAGGACGATGCCGAGCAGGCCAGGGCCTGCATCCCGGCTGGCAAGCCGCCGCTCAGCCCGCGCGGCGCCCAGGCGGCCTTTGCCTGCTACGCGGGACTGGCGATCCTGCTGTGGCTGTTCATGCTGGCGATGGGCCACCAGCCGGGAGCTGTGGCGGCGATGCACGCCCTGCAGGGCTGACATCTGTGTCCGTCAGCTGTCGGCGGCGTCAGGTTGGCGGTGGAGCAGGCCACGCTACGTCGTCGATCGCGAGCCACGGCGCGGTGGCCACGGCGGCGGGCGTGACTCCGGCGATCGCCTTGACCTCGCGGTGGAGGTGGGACTGGTCAACGTAGCCGCTCTCGGCGGCAACGCTCGCGACAGCATGACCTGCCGCGAGAAGGTGAGCGGCGTGGTCGAAGCGCACCAACTGCGCGGCGCGTTTGGGTGCGAGGCCGATCTGGGATCGGAAGCGGGACCACAGGCGCTTGCGGCCCCAGCCGACCTCGTCTGCCAGGCTGTTGACGCGTGCCTGCCCTCGGCTGGTGACCGTCCGCCGCCAGGTGTAGGCGACCTCCGGATCGACCGGTGGGCAGGCGCCCAGTCGCCGGCCGAGGACCTCCGCCGCGAGCGAGAACCGTTCGTCCCACGACGTGGCGGCGCGCAGCCTCTCCTCGACCTGCCCGGCGCCGCGGCCCCAGACATCTTCCAGGGATGTCACGGTCCCGGTGAGCTCGGTCGATGCGCCGAGCACCGCAGCCGCGACGACCGGCGACAACCGGATCTGGAGACACTCGCCACTCCATCCGCCGGCCGAAGCTGGCCCGGGAGGAGTCCGGCGACGAAGCTGCCGCGCCGGCGCCGCCCGCGGGCATCGTAGACGATGCCTCCTGCCTCGCTCAGGTCGAAGATCAAGGAGACGGATGGGTGCGCGATCATGGCGATGTCCACGAGCGCGGGGACACGTTGGCGGAACCCGGCCATGCTGATCCCCGGCAGCTGGCCTGATGGGCGCGGCACGGCGACGTCCACGTCCGACCACGTCCAGCCAGGTGATGTCCCGGTCGGCAGCACGTGAGCAGCCTATGCCGTGGGGATCACCGGCGGGGTGTCCGCGGCCGTCGCAGTGAAGCCCAGCAGGAGTTCGCTGGTCGTCTCGGGCGCTTCGAGGATGGGCACATGCCCGACGCCGGGCAGCATCTCGACCCGTGCGTTCGGCGCCGCGTGGTACTGGTGCGCCGACGAAGGCTCGTAGCGGGGGTCGGCGGCGCCGAAGATCACCAGCACGGGGACATCGAGGTCGGCGAGACGTTCGGGCACGCTCCGCTCGGCGACGTACGCGGCGTTGCAGCGCAGCACCTTGCGGAACGCGCGGTACGTGATGTTCTTCAGGTCAGCAACCGCGTCGCCCGGGATGTCCACCGGGCGAGCGGTCGTCGCGCTGATCCCCCTGCGGATCATCGCGTCCGACCGCCTTGGCCACAGAAGCGGGCCGAGAGGCGGGGCCAGCAGGGCCCGGAGGATGAACGGCTGGGGAAGGAGCGCATCGAGACTCGGGCCGGTGCTGATCAGCGCGAGCGACCCCACCAGGTCCGGGCGCTGTTCGGCGAGCGCGGTGGCGACGTAGCCGCCGCTGGAGTGCCCGGCCACGGTGACGTGCCGCATCCCCAGGTCGTCGAGCAGCACAGCCACGCGGCCTGCCTGCTCAGGCACGTCGTACGACGGTGCGGGCGGGGATTGGCCGCACCCCGGAAGGTCGACCCGGATGACATGATGGTGGCCGGCGAGTGCCCTGGCCACCGGGCCCCAAGAGGCGCCCGAAGCCCCCGATCCGTGAATGAGCAACAGTGGCGGTCCTTGGCGCGGGCCGTCGTGGACCACGTGCATCCCGGGCGAGTGCTCAACGTCGCGATCATCCATGCGCTGGACGATACGGGGCTGCCGGCTATCAGTCTTGGACAAATGTCAGCGCCAAGATCGATCCGGCGGGCCAACTTCATCAGAAATCCTTACTTGATCGGGGAAATGGCTGACGTCGCGCGCAACATCGATCGCTGGTTAAACGTCTACTGAATGGGTGCCCGTGTCGCGCCGCGGCCGGCGGTCGGCTACCGCGCACCCGGGAGGAGAGGTCATGAACAGACCAGGACGTGGGCTGCGGCGTGCCATCGCGGCGGGTTTTGCTTCGGCGGTGGCGGCGGCCGCGCTGGCGGGGCCTGCGCAGGCCGGGGCCCAGGCAGCCGCGCACGGGCCGGTGGTGAAGCTGATCGTGGCCCAGAACAGCATCACGCTGTCGAGTTTCCGGGGCCGGGTGTTCCTGGACCCTGGCGTCTATGTGGCCTCGCTCGGATCCGCGCTGCAGTTTGACGTGCAGCGGGCCAGCTACACCAAGCCGATCACGCTCACCCAGGTCATCTTCCGTCCGGGCGGCGGCACCACGACCAGGTCCCTGCCCGCCAGCCTGCTGGACGGCTTCAACGGGCTGCGGGACTTCCTGCGCCTGTCCGTCGCAAATACCGCTGGCAAGGTGGTGGCCTCGACCCGGCCGCTGTTCTGCCCCAACTTCGGGCCGCAGCGGGCGGTCCCCGACAGCGCGCGCACGAGCCCGTACCCGCCCGGATGCGGCTTCGACCCGTTCCCGAAGAGCCTGGTCATGGGCCTGGCGCGGGGCTGGGCAGCCGACCCGGTCGGCTTCTCGTCCAGCTTTCCTCCCCCGACCGTGCGGCTCGCCCCCGGGAAATACAAGGTCACCGCGACCATCGCCCCGCAGTTCGTGCGCCTGCTGCACATCAGCGCCGCCGACGCGACCGCCAGTGTCAAGCTCACCGTGGTGAAGGGACGGGGATGCTGCGCGGCCGCTCCCAGGACCGGCCCCGCGCGCGCCCGGGGGCTTGCCCCGCTGCCCCGCGTCCCGTCCCTGGCAAGCCCGCCCGCGGCGGCGCTGCCGGACCTGGTGCCGCTGCCATCGTGGGGCATCAGCGCGTTCCACGACCGCCGGTCCGGGCTGGACTTGCTGAGCTTCGGCGCCACCGTATGGGTCGGCGGCAACTCGCCGCTGGACGTCGAGGGCTTCCGCTCGAACGGCTCACCGATCATGAAGGCCTACCAGTACTTCTGGCGGAACGGGCACGTCATCGGCCGGGCCCGCGCGGGCACGATGGGCTTCGACTCTCGGCACGGCCACAACCACTGGCACTTCGAGCAGTTCGCCCGGTACCAGTTGCTCGACTCCGCGAAAACCCTGGCGGTGCGCAGTCACAAGCAGGGGTTCTGCATCGCCCCGAGCGACCCCGTGGACCTGCTCGCGCCGCATGCGGTATGGCAGCCGCCAGTGATCGGCTTCGGCGATTTCACCTGCGGCTTGCCGACCGCCCTGTGGGTGCAGGAAATGATGCCGGTGGGCTGGGGAGACACCTACTTCCAGTCTGTCGCCGGCCAGTCGTTCGACATCACCCGCGTGCCGAACGGCACTTACTACATCGAGGTGATCGCCAACCCGGAGCACGTCCTGTACGAGTCGAACACGCGCAATGACGTCTCCCTGCGCAAGGTGATCCTCGGCGGCACCCCCGGGCACCGGACGGTGAAAGTGCCCGCCTGGCACGGCATCGACCCCGAGGGCTGACCCACTCACCGGCCGGCGGCCCGGGATGCCGCCGGCCGGCGCCGATCCTCGCGTGAACGCCGCCGCCACGACATGACAGCGCCACCGCGCGTGCTCAGGCACGTCCGGGCCCGGTTCCACCAGCGCGCCCGGCTGCGCGGGCAGCCAGCCGATCTGTGATCAGGTCACCAAGCACGGCGCCCGTCAGCCGACCGGCCATTCTCCGGGTCCTTCAGGACGCCGAGCAGCCTGAGCCGCTCGGCCGCGACGGCTCGGGATGGCGCCTGGCCTGCCCCCGCTGCCCATTCGCGCCAGACGGGGAAGCGGTCCCGGTCGTAGTCCTCGTGGTCGAACTCGACGTCGTCTTCGGCCACGTCGCGTACAGCTGCCAGCCGGTCCGTGTCGGCGAGGCCGGGCCAGGGCAGGTAGTCGATCGTCCACGACAGTCGTGGCGTGCCGCCGTGGGCGCAGTTCATCAGGTGTGCGTGGAAGGCCACCACGTCGCCCGGCTGGGTTTCCACCACGACATGCGGCCATTCCCAGTGCCCGAACCCGGACATGGCGGGCTCGGCCCGGCGGTATTCGCAGAGCCGATGTTCGAACTGCGGCAGGTGCGAGCCGGGAATCAAGCGCAGCGCGCCGGTCTGGGCGGTGCGCGGCTCCAGGTCGGCCCAGAACGTGACGCCACCGACGTCGGGGCCCTGGCGGGTGTGCCAGGTGGAATCGCCGGTGAAGCAGGTGGCGATCCCTGCCGATGGCACGGCCGGGCCGCCGAGCAGCTCGGCTGAGGCCCCGAAGGTCCGGGGGTCATCAGCGATCAGCGCCAGGCTCAGCGGAAAGCGGTTCACCGCCAAGGGGAGGTAGTCACCGCTGATACCGCCCAGATCGTTCGGCTCGGTGGAGAGCTGGCCGAACGCGTCCGTCAGCGCAACGGCGACCTCCTGGCGCAGCGCAGCGGCCTCGCCCGGGCTGAACAGCCCAGGCAGCATGACGTACCCGAACGTGCGGAAATGCAGGATCTGCTGGTGTGTGAGCATGCCGGAACTCCTTGTCGGCTCGACTAGTCATGGACGCGGACGAGCCAGTCAGGAGGAGCACGGGCAGATCAGTTTCACTTGCGCATGCCGCGAGCATAGGCCACGTGCGTTACCGTCCACATCGGCCTGTCGGTGGTCCCGGTGGATAGATTCCCCCGACCGCGCCCGCCGCGCTCGCGGGCCCGCACCATCACCCAGCCTTACCAATGATCTCGAAGTACGGCTGCCCTACTATGTAAGCCGCTGGATCGGCATCCCTCCTCCGTGGCCGTGCTTGTGAGCACATCAAGCGCCGATCGGCCCGTTCTGGCGGCGTTATCCAGGTGTCGCCGAGATTGACAAGGTGACCGTGCAGCAACCGGGTAAGCGCCGGGACGTGAGGGCATTTTGCTTGGCCAGCAATGGTGCGGGGCATCTGCCGAGGCGGTGGGGAGCTGCGCAGATCGCGGAAGCCGGATGTGGATGCTGGCGGATTCCCGGAAGCGGCCAGTTTCGGCCGTGGGCCAGTGGCGCTCGATCATGGCGAGCACCCGGTGGTTCGCGTGTAGGACCTCCATCGCCATCGATGTCACGCCCCGCGCCTGGGCCCGAGCGACCAGCGCGCGCGCCAGCGCCGAGCCGACGCCCCGCCCCTGCCAGGCATCGGCCACCACGACGCCGATGTCGGTCACGGCCGGCCCTAGGGGGTCGCAGGCTGTCCCGGGGCGCCGCGGGCCTTCGGTTGCGGGCTGGTCTGCTGCCATCGCGTGCCCGATGATGACACCGCCCCGAACAGCGACCACGACATCGACATGGGCGCCACCGCCGGACAGCATGCGGAGCAGGGCCGGGGTAGGCGTGACCGGGGCGAAGAATCGCAGGTACCGGGACTGCGCGGAGAGCCCGGCGAAGAAGTCGCCGAGCGCCGCCATGTCTGCTGGGCCGGCCGGCCGGATAACAGCGGTCGCCTGAGTTCTGCTAGTGAGCCCGCTTGACGGGACGGTGTCTTCAGCTGTGCTGCTCATGCCGCCTGCTTGGTGTCGTTTTCGTCGCCTCGCCCAGCCGGCGAGGGCCGCAGTAGCGAGGGCCGGGGGATCAGCGCGGGCACGCGGGCCCGGTAGGCGGCGTAGGTTTCGCCCAGGCTCTGCAGCAGGTCATGTTCCTCGAATGCGATGCCGGTCAGCATGTAGCCGGTCGCGGTGGCCGCGAACAGCAGGTGCCCGGCCGTCATCGCAGGCGTTGACCAGAAGACGATCAGGAACCCGGCCATCAGCGGATGCCGGATCCGCCGGTAGAGGCCGCGCTCGGTGAATGGCGGCGAGCTGTAGGCGGCGCGGCGCGCGTGCAGCCAGGCCTGCCGCAGTCCGAACAGGTCGGAGTGGCTGACCTGGAAGGTGGAGATGACCGCGACCGCCCAGCCGGCCGCGTACCCCGCCCAGGCCGCGGCCGCGGCCGGTTCTGGCAGGCTCCAGGCGGTCCCCGCGATCGGCCGCCACAGCCAGAACAGCAGCGCCAGCGCCAGGCTCGCGGCGAGGACGTATGTCGCCCGTTCGGCAGGCGCTGGCACGATGCGTGCCCAGCGGCGCTTGAACCACGGGCGGGCCATGACGGTGTGCTGAACCGCGAACAGCAACAGCAGCAGCAAGTCGATGCCCGCCGCGGCCGGCCCGGCGGCGCGCGGCCCCTGGTCGATGCCCTTGGGGACGCCGGCATCCGCGAAGAAGCCTGCCGCGTAGCCGAGGACCGCCAGGAAGAGCAGATAGACGGCCGCGGCGTACCCCGCGATGATCGGCGCGGGCATCGTGGCCGGCGGTGGGCGCCGGGGCCCCGGACGGTGGGCCGGCCTTGTGGCTTGTGACATGCCTTGACGCTAAAGCGGCCAGCGCCGGGCAGCCATCGGGTGAACTACCGGTAATCTGCCCGTTTCCCCGGGCCAAATCAGCGGCCGGTGCCCAGGCATCGGGCGAACTACCGACGCGCCCCCATGACCCAGCCGGTGCTCGGTCACCCACGTCACGATCTGCGCACGCGAGCCGGGCAGGCAAAAGCCGCCGACGGGTTCATCAACCCGAGGCCAAAGGTGCTCCGGACAACCTCTTCCGGCTCAACCAGAACATCCAGCCCGCGGGCGCGAGGGGAGCATGATCGCCTCCCTTAGCCAAAGATTCAAGCGGGCAACCGCCTGAGATGGCGGTTCGGCAAACCGCTCGCATTCACTGGCCACATGACCGGAGGCCCCGGGGGCGAAGGCGGGCGGATCGGTGCGTGGCTTGGCAAAGGGTGCGCACGCCAGGGGGCTGCTAGAGCAGCAGGCCCATCATGATCGTGTCCCAAGTTCACCACCGGCCCGCCGGTACTGCTGCGGCCGGCGCCCTTCCTCGGCGAAGCCGCACTTGCGGTAGAGCGCGATCGCGGCCGCGTTCTGCGCGAACACCTCCAGGCACAGCTTGTGCAGTCGGTGGCCGCGAGCCCAGTCGATCGCCGCCTGCATTAGGGCGGAGCCGACCCCGCGCCCACGCCAGTCCCGGCGGACCAGCATGCCCAGCTCGCCGAAGCCGTGGCGGCTGGCCTGCACGTGGAGCATTCCGATGATCTGGCCGCCGGCGACCGCGATCACCGATCCGTCTGCGCTGCGTGCGAAGAGCGCGGCGCGTTCGTCGATGTCGACCGGTGGCTCGGTCGCGATCCCGCCGCGTTCGGTGGCCACCGCCGCCATCAGCTCCGCCATCGCCCGGGCATCGTCGGCCTGCGCCGGTCTGACCACAAACTCTGTCACCAGCACATGATGGCATCGGTTTGGCGCCGGTGACGGCCGGGCGAGGCGCACCCGCCCGGCCGGTCCACCGGTCAGGACACCTGGAGCTGGACCAGGCCAGGCGGCAGGCCGGAGCTGTCCACGGTGTCGTTGCCGGCCAAGGTGTCGATCCGCAGAACGTCGTTCGCGTTCAGCAGGACCGGGGTGATCGCCGGCGTGAGCCCGGACACGTTGATGGTCGAGCCGAAACTGTCTACCGTGATGTGATCATCGCCCGGCGTCCCAACCACCCGGAGCTGGTCGGCGCTGTTGTTCGGCGCCGTGGCATCGGATGGCGAGCCGAAGTCCGGCGTGAAGTTGACGACGCCGGTCCCGGACAGGTCGTGCACCGTGATGTCGTCCCCGAAACCGCCCTCGTCGTTGCCGCCGAAGCCGAACCAGGTCACGTTCTCGGCGTTGATGCTGTCGGTCCGGTCCCGGCCGTCGTGCAAGGCAATCAGATGTCCCGCGTCGGCGGACAGGTTCAGGGACTCGGACTCGAACGTGCCGCGCAGCTCTAGCGTGTCCTTCCCTGTGCCGCCGTCGACGACGTCGTTTCGCGCCGTGAAGGGGGAGCTGAAGACGTCGAGCGTGCTCACGAACTTGTCGTTGCCGGCGCCGAGCGAGATCTTTTCCGGGCCGATGCTGCCGTCGCCGCCGGAAACGACGTCGTCTCCGGCGCCGGCCGCGATCGAGACCGGGGCCGAACCCGGCACGGACGCGGAGAGGTTGTCGTCGCCGCCACCGCCGAAGAGGGTGACCGGCGCGCTGTGGGCCAGAAGGGGGTCTTCGGTACCGACTACCCCGGCCGCGTCGTTGCCGGGGCCGCCGCTGATCGTTATGGGGACGTCTCCGACGCCGGCGCCGATGACGCTGATGCCGTCGTTGCCGTCGCCGAGCTGGACGCTCACCTGCTGGATACGGGACATCAGGAAACGGGCGTCGACGGTGCCGTCGAAACCGAAGTCGATAGCCAGCTGACGGTGGCCCATGGAAATCCCAAGGACGTCCCGGGCTGCGGTCCCGGTGACAGTCAGGACTCCGTTCTGCAGCCGCGCCGTCGCGCCGGTCGCGGCACTTGCCGGGGCGGCGGCGGATGCACCGAGCAGGCCGGCCATCGCGGCGGTCATGGCCGCGCTGGCGGCCAGACGCATGCGTGCGTTCATCTGCTTCTCCTATTTGCAAAAGGCCGGGCTCGCTACCGGTTCACCGTGTTCGACCCGGGCCCGCCGTCGAGCTCGTGCCCGGCGGCCTCCACGTGCGCGATCTCGGCGAAACGGCAAGCGCGAGCCGGCCAGCTGAATGTGCTGCCTTGTGCAGCCGGTAATACGGGCTGCGGCGCCCGCAGCGTTCACCGGCTGAATGTGACGTCCGGCACAGCCGTGAACACCTGCTGCGGTGGCGCTGCGCTCACCCACGGAGCGGATTCACAATCCGGGCGGGATGCCCTCGGCGCCAGGCCATCGTGAGCCGCGAGGCTCACGGGCTGGTTGCCGGCCGCCTCATCCCGGGTGCCGCCGGCCTAACGGTAGCGGCGCGATCGCCGTTCGGCCCGGCGCTGGGCCCGCCACATATGCCGGTCAGCCCGCCGCCGGGACCGCCAGTCCATCCGTGACGCCTCGGCCGGGCCTTCGCGCTGGCTGGCCGGCTCTCCACGGTAGATCCGGGTCCCGCCGAGCAGTGAGAACGCGCGGACACGGACGGTCGGAGCGCCCGGGCCGGGCGTCGGCCCGGCGTCGACGCTCGTGCCGCCGATGAGGCTGAAGCCCGACGCATCGACCCGGATCCCCGGCGGGATTCCGATCGAGACCCCGCCCAGCAGCGACACCTTGGTCAAGGTGACCTCCGGGGCAGCCAGCTGTGCCTGCCTCAGGTCGAGATCGGCGCCGCCGATGAGGCTCACCACGACGACATTGCGCTCCATCCGCCATGGCCCGGAGACGCTCAGGCCGCCGATGGGCGAGACGTGCCACGACGGCCGCCCGGGGCCGCGTTCGGCGACTGCGCTGCTGGCTGCGGCGACGTCCGTGGGAAGATCCGCCACGAGGCGGTCGAGCTCGGCCCGGGTCTTGGCCGTGGTGGCGCGGTCCATCCGCTGGCTGAACTCCTCCAGGGTCAGACGCCCGTCTCCGGTGGCCGCGCTGAGCTGTTGGAGGGTCGCATCCCGCTCGGCGTCCGATGCGCGGATGCCGCCGGCTGGCTCGCCGTCGCCTGTGGTCGCGTCCATCGCTGCCTCCGCCTTGCGGCGCGTTGCTTGCCCGCGACTACCCTAACGGCCGCCGCCGGCTCATCCTCCTTTGAGCGTGCCCGCGGCAGCGGGCCCCTGGCCGCTGGCAAGACCCGGGGCGGGATTAGGTGATAACGCTAGGTTCCGGGCAACGGCCGGGCGCTCAAGGATTCCGAATGGGACAGCTCTCTGCGGGGTGCCCCTATGGAAGAGCAGGGGTAGCCCGTCGTCCGGTCCGCTGATCAGGACCTCCAAGGTTCTCCCATCGGCGGTCTCAACCATGGCGGTTATGGTTTCCAGCATCCCGGACCTCCGTTTGACATGGCACTCGTTAGGAAGATGGGGGGCGCGGCGTCGCAAGCCTGGAGCGGAGCTGAGGGATCGGTAGAACAGCACCCTCTCGATGAGCGGGCCAGCCGGAGGCCGGACAGATCCAGGCGAGCAAGATTCGTAACCAAGGCGACCAGGGACGCCGGGTGAGGAGGCGACTGCGAGATGGTGAGGATAGACCGACCGTTTGAACTGGTGCGTGCCGGTGACCGGTGGGTGGTACAGGCGCGGGCGCGCGGTGGCCTGGTGCTGTCGTCGCCGCTGCTCAACCGGGGGACAGCGTTCAGTCTGGAGCAGCGTAAGGCGCTGGGGCTGACCGGGCTCCTGCCGAGCGCGGTATCGACGATGGAGGCCCAGCTGCGCCGGGTGTATGGCCAGTACCAGCGCCAGCCGGATGACCTGGCCAAGAACGGGTACCTGGCGGCCCTGCGGGATCGCAATGAGGTGCTGTTCTACCGGCTGCTGTGCGAGCACATCGAGGAGATGCTTCCCATCGTGTACACCCCGACGGTGGGTACGGCGATCGAACGGTTCAGCTATGAGTTCGGCCGCCCGCGTGGGGTCTATCTCTCGATCCACGACGTGGATGAGCTGGAGACCGCGCTAGCCAATACCGGGCTAGGCCCGGACGATGTTAACCTGATCGTGGCTACCGACGCTGAGGGCATCCTCGGTATCGGCGACTGGGGCGTGGGTGGTATCCAGATCGCAATCGGCAAACTGGCCGTCTACATCGCCGCGGCCGGGCTGCACCCGCGTCGGGTCATACCGGTCGTGCTGGACTGCGGCACCGACAACCCTGCGCTGCTCGGCGACGAGATGTACCTCGGAAACCGGCACCCCCGGGTCCGGGGGGAGGCCTACGACAAGCTGATCGACACCTACGTGACCGCGGCCACGAGGCTGTTTCCGCACGCCATGCTGCACTGGGAGGACCTCGGCACAGACAACGCGCGCCGCGTCCTGGAGCGGTACGCTCCCGTCTGCTGCACGTTCAACGACGACATGCAGGGCACGGCGGCGGTGGTACTGGCTGCCGCATTCACCGCCGTCCGGGCGGCCGGGATACGGATGCGCGACCAGACGGTGGTGATCCATGGTGCCGGGACGGCCGGGATCGGGATCGCCAGCGCGCTGCGGCAGGTGATGATTGACGACGGGCTGAGCCCGGACGAGGCCACTGCGCGCTTCTACGCGACCGGCCGCAACGGACTGCTCACCAGCGACCAGGCCACCATGCGGGACTTCCAGGTTGGCTATGCCCGTCCCGCCGCGGAGGTGGCAGGCTGGCAGCGCGACGCCAGCGGGCGGATCGACCTGGCCGAGGTGGTAGCTCACGCCCGTCCAACCATGCTCATAGGCACCTCTACGCAGACCGGAACGTTCACTGAGAACTTGGTCCGCGGCATGGCCGCCCACACCGAGCGGCCCATCATCATGCCGCTGTCGAATCCGACCTCGCTGTCCGAGGCCCACCCGGCTGACCTTATCCGCTGGACCGGCGGGCGGGCATTGGTAGCGACCGGCAGCCCGTTTCCCCCGGTCAGCTACGACGGCCGGAGCTATCAGATCGCCCAGGCGAACAACGCGCTCATTTTTCCCGGGCTTGGCCTGGGGGTGACAGTGGCGCGGGCTCGCCGGGTGAGCGACGGCATGCTCGCCGCCGCGGCCGGCGCGGTCGCCTCCCTGTCCGATGCGACCCAGCCAGGCGCCCCGCTGCTGCCGTCCGTCACCAGATTGCGCACGGTGTCTGCCGCTGTCGCGGCGGCCGTCGCCCGCGCGGCGCAGGCCGATGCCCTGGCCCAGGCGTCATTGCCCGACCCGGATAGGCAGGTCCGCGCGGCCATGTGGGCGCCCGAATACCCACAGCTCGAACTCATCTGATAGACCCCGGGAAACTCGATCGCCGTATAACCATTCGCAACGACGCCTCCAGCCGAACGCACGGACCTGCCGCGAAGTCGTCGAGTTGAGTACCGGCGGTGGCAGCTGGCCCTAGACCTGGGCTGCCTGTGTGTCAGGGTGGTGATGCTGGATGACGCCGTCCTTCATGACGAAGACGGCGTTCTCGAGCAGGCGTATGTCGTGCAGCGGGTTGCCGTTCACGGCGATGACGTCGGCGAGGCACCCGGGCGCGATACGGCCGATCCGATCAGCCGAGCGGATCAGTTCGGCTGCCTGGATGGTGGCGGACTGGATCGCGGCGAGCGGGCTTTGGCCGCAGCGGACCTGGTAGGCGAACTGGCGGGCGTTGAGGCCGTGCGGGTAGATGCCGCTGTCAGTACCGAATGCGATACGCACGCCGGCGGTCAGGCACTTGGTGAACCCTTCTCGCTGCGCGAGGGTCGTCTGGTCGTTCTTGGCCAGCACGTCGGCACGCCAGCCCTGTTCGCGGCCGGTCTGGGCGATGTAGTCACCGTTGTAAACGTCGGCGACCAGGAACGTCCCGGCAGCGGCCATCATCTGGATTGACTCATCGTCCATGAGCGAGCCGTGCTCGATGGAGCGCACCCCGGCGCGCACGGCGCGCTTGACGCCCTCGGCGCCGTGCGCGTGGGCGGCGACATCCGCGCCGGAAAGTGACGCTTCCTCGACGGCGGCCCGGATCTGTTCCTCGGTGAGCTCCGGGGCGCCGGGCACGCCTCCCGGCGCCATCACAGCGCCGGTAGCGATCAGTTTCACGAAGTCCGCGCCGCCGTGCAGCACCCGGCGTACTGCCCGGCGCATGTCATCGACTGAGTCGGCCACCCCAACCCGGAACTCATGCGGCACGACCGCATCGACGTCGGGGGCCAGCCCGGTAATGTCGCCACCCCCGCCGGAACAGGTCACGTACGCCCCCGCGACCCGCATCCGGGGACCAGCAACCCAGCCCGCGTCGATAGCATCGCGCAACGCGACGTTCGACAAAGGCTCGGAACGTGCCCACATCACGCACCGTGGTGAAGCCAGCCAGCAGGGTGTCCCGCGCATTGCGCGCACCCGACAACGCCTCCTGGGCGCCGGTCCGCGCCAGCAGGTCCGCGTACCCGTGCCCGCTATCGGGTTCGCCGATCAGGTGAGTGTGACAGTCGATCATGCCAGGCAGCGCCGTCCGGCCCGGCAGGTCCACGACGGCAGGGCCCTCGGCGGGCGCATCGCCAGCTGCGACAACACCGGCGATGCGGTTGCCGTCGATGACAACAGCGCGGTCTTGCAGCAGCTCCCCGGTCACCACATCGAGCAGCAGGCCCGGACGGATTACCGTGCGCAAAGAGACGGTCATCGGCGGCCGCTACCACCTGAGCGCAGCGATGGTGTCATAGTCGGCCGAGGAGTATCCAACCAGGCCTTCGGACAGGGCGAAGATCCACTGCGCCACACCTAGGGACAGCGCCAGGCGGCTGCATCGGGCGCAAAAGTGCGGCTCGGTCAGCCGGACCGAGTCGTCCGCCTCCAGCCGCACATAGATCAGCTGTGATCCTGACAGCTTCCGCCAGCCATCACCCTCGCGGGCTAGCGTGATCGCCCGTTGCTCGGCGTGCGTCCGGCATCGGTCATGGTGGCCGGACTCCCCGGCCTTGCAGTAGCAGTGATCTTCCCCGGGAAACGGCACCCCATTAGTTCCCCACGCCAGCAGGCTGCCATCCTTCACCAGCACCGCCGCGTGCCGGGTGCGGGCGTGCGAATCGTGGGCCAGTTCCGCCGCGCGGACCACCATCTGCTGCGCCGCCTCACTGTCGTGCCGCTTGAGTGGATAGCTCTGCGGCCGCTGGCCCGGCTCCACGCCCACCACCCCTTTCCCGCAGCGAAGATAATTCCCCGCACCAGGCACAGCCACCCGGGCAGGCTCTGCCGAATGCGCACCGCGGAAAGGGTACAGCGGCCTGTCAGCTTTCGGATCGCGGTTTTCTGCTCCGGAAGCCCGGTGGGCGCGCGGGACGCTTGACCGCGATTTTACGTCCGTAGGAGGATGCCTAAATCGGCTGCATGGCGTGTCCGGCGAGGTATCAGCGTGGCCCGGAGGCGGTCGTGCGCGGTGCACTGGGTTGCTGGGGGTGACATGCGGCGTGTCGGGAGTGCCCCGCGTTGGCGTGGGCTGATTCTCACTGCGGTGGTGGCGTCTGGCGCCGCGCTGGTCATGCAGGCGGGGCCGAGCCCGGCAGGCGCGTCAACGTTGCCCAGCGGGTTCCGTGACTCGGTGGTGCTGAGCGGGCTTACCAACCCGACGGTGATGCAATTCGCAGCCGATGGGCGGATCTTCGTAGGCCAGAAGAACGGCGTGATCAAGGTCTTTCAGAGCCTGACCGACACGAACCCGGTCACCTTTGCTGACCTGTCGGGTGAGGTTGACGATTACTGGGATCGTGGCCTGCTCGGCCTAGCGCTCCCCCCCAACTTCCCGGCAAGCCCTTACGTCTATGTTCTCTACACGTATGACGCTCCGATCGGCGGCACCGCGCCGACGTGGAACGACGGTTGCCCAACACCGCCTGGGCCGACTACCGACGGCTGCGTCGTGTCCGCGCGCGTGTCGCGGCTGCAGATCAGCGGGAACGTCATGACCGGTCCCGAACAGGTGCTCGTCAACGGCTGGTGCCAGCAGTTCCCCAGCCACTCGATCGGCACGCTGCTCTTCGGGCGCGACGGTAACCTTTACGCCAGTGGCGGCGACGGCGCCAGTTTCAACAACGTCGACTACGGCCAGTACGGGGCGAATTATGCCGGCGACCAGGCAAATCCCTGCGCCGATCCGCCCGCTGCGGTGGGCACCGCGCTGACCCCGCCCAGGGCAGAGGGCGGCGCGCTGCGCAGCCAGAGCGTGCGGCGCGCCGACGGCCCGGCAACCCTCAACGGCGCGGTGCTGCGAATCGACCCCGCCACCGGCGCGGGTGTGCCCGGCAACCCGTTCTACTCCTCATCAGATCCCAACGCACGGCGGATCGTGGCCTACGGGCTGCGCAACCCGTTCCGCTTCACCCAGCGCCCAGGCACCGACGAGCTGTGGATCGGCGATGTCGGCTGGAACACCTGGGAAGAGATCAACCGCGTGGTGTCGCCGGCCGGTGCGACCGCGTCGAACTTCGGCTGGCCGTGCTATGAGGGCGCCTCACCCCAGAGCGGTTACCGGGCGGCCGGCCTGAATCTGTGCTCATCCCTGTACTCGACGCCCGGTTCGGTCGTCGCGCCGTACTACACCTATAACCACAGCGCTTGCGTGGTGAACTACACCGGCTGCCACACCGGCGGCTCGTCCATCACCGGCGTGGCGTTCTACCAGGGCGGGTCCTATCCGGCGAAGTACAAGGGGGCGCTGTTCTTCGCCGACCACACCCGCAACGAGATCTGGGCAATGCTCCCAGGTACGAACGGGTTGCCCAACCCGTCCCGGCTGCAGTCGTTCATCGGCGTCAACGCGGCGGGCGGTGCCGCCGGGCACCCGGTCGACCTGAAGATCGGCCCCGGCGGTGACCTGTTCTACGTCGACATGGACGACGGCACCGTGCACCGCGTCACCTACACCGCCGCCAACCAGCCGCCGACCGCGGCAATCACGGCCAGCCCCACCAGCGGCCCCGCACCGCTGACGGTCAGCTTCGACGGCACCGGCTCATCTGACCCGGAGGGCAAGCCGCTGAGCTACTCGTGGGACCTCAACGGCGACGGGACATTCGGCGATGCGACGGGCCCGACGGCGTCCTACACCTACACCACGGCAGGCGTCTACCACCCAAGCCTGCGGGTCACCGACGACCAGGGCGCCAGCGACACGGCATCAGCCACCGTCACGGCCGGCAACACCGCGCCGACCGCGACCATCGACTCGCCCCTGCCCACCCTGACCTGGAAGGTCGGCGACAGTATTAAGTTCTCCGGCCACGCTACCGATGCGCAGGACGGGACCTTGCCAGCGTCGGCGTTGAGCTGGTCGCTGATCCTTCATCACTGCTTCACGCCGACCAACTGCCACACGCACATGCTCGGGAGCTTCACCGGTGTCGCCAGCGGATCATTGAGCGCCCCAGACCACCAATACCCGTGCTGGCTAGAACTGCAACTGACCGCGACGGATTCGGGCGGGCTGACCTCAACGACTAGCGTCCGGCTGAACCCGAAGACGGTCGTGCTCAGGTTCAAGACCCTCCCGATAGGCGCCGTCCTCCACTTGGTGGTGAACGAGGCGCGACACAGGACGCCGTTCTCCGTGAGAGTGGTCATCGGCTCGGCGAACACGGTCAGCGCGCGGTCGCCACAGTGGTTCAACCAGGCCAGGTACTACTTCTCGAAGTGGTCGGACGGCGGCACGCGGAGCCACACCGTAACTGCCCCCGCAGCGAACACCACCTACACCGCTACATTCCGCAAGCGCTGAAGGCAGCCTGCGCCTGCACGGCCTCAGGGACACTGGCGCGGTGCCATATGACCCGACCATCTACCTCGGCTCTGCCTCTTTTCCCTCTCATCCGCAGCGCCGCGCCTGTTTGATGATCGTCTTGACGACTTCGCCAGGGACGTGCGGGCGCTGCTTGCGAACCGTTCCGCCGAGGGCATTTTCTGGGACTGGCCGGGCGACACCGAGGTGGTAATGGCCCGCAAACCCGGCTGACGCAAGACGCCGCTTTGGTCAGCGAAAGGCTAGTCCGCACCCGCGAGGCGCAGGTGGGCCTGGTGGATAGCCACATAACCGGCCTCGCGGAGGGCGCGCACGTGCTTTGACAGGACCGAATCGGCCACCCGTAGTCACGGCCGCGATGGTGCGGTCGTCATGCTTTGGTCGCGACCGTGACCAGGAACTCCCAGTCGTTGACCAGCGTGCCGTCGGTCGCGAGGTTCGAGGCCGTGGCGAGGGCGATGAGGTCGTCGCGGAACGCGACCCGGCCTTCGGGGGTGAGCGCTTGGGACGCTTTGAATGTGGGCCCGTAGTTGGTCAGGAAGAAGTCGGCGAAGAACTCCGGTGACGGGAAGCGCTGCCGCACGCTGGCCGTGGTGAAGGCCAGCTCCCCGGCGCTGGTCCCGAGCAGCTCGCGTACCCCCTGCTCCGTCCCCCAGCTGGTCGGCGGGCGGATACCTGGCGGCGGTGGGACATGGCGCCCGACCAGCTTGAGCATCTGCCCGACGAAGCCGGCCGGCGTCCAGTTTGCCAGCGCCACCACACCGCCGCCGCGGCACACCCGCAGCAGTTCGTCTGCTGCGCGCTGGTGGTCGGCGGTGAACATTACCCCGATGGCCGACAGCACGTAGTCGAAGGACGCGTCCGGGTAGGGCAGGTTCTCGGCATCGGCTTCCCGGAACTCCACCTGCAAGCGCTCCGCAGCGGCCCGGGCGCGCGCTTCCTCCAGCAGAGCGGGCACGTAGTCAACCCCGGTGGCAGCGCAGAAGCGGCGGGCAGCGGCCAGCGCGACATGGCCGGTGCCGGTCGCCACGTCGAGCACGGCCGAGCCGGGCCGCGCCAGGCAGCCTCGCACAAGTCATCGGCCAGCGGGACGGTGATCCACGCGATCCTCCCGTAATCGCCGCTGCTCCAGGTCTTCTGCTGCCGCGATTTCACCTCTTCGAGCGACAAGGCGGTTGTCATGAAAGGCTCCTTTCCTGCGCGGGGAACTGTGCCCCGGCAACTGGGGCAACGGGTGCCGCCGCGTTCGTTTTGCCGCGGATGTTCAGGTCAGCAACGTTAAGATCGCCAGCGTTCGCGGACCGTTCGCAGACCTCCGTTCGCGCCGGATGGCCGTGCCGAACGCCAGGCGACCGGGGGGCGGCAGTGTGGGTGGCCGAGCCATTGGTCACGGGCGGTCACCGGTATTGCTCACGGAATAGACACGGCGGCAACGTGAGGCATCGCCGCAGCGTCTATTAATTGATCTGCCCGCTTCGGGTGCGGGCGGAGAACTGGAGGCGGAATGCGATTCACAAAGTGGGCGCCGCATCGCGGCGTCCTGGCCGTCGCCGGCCTGGCCGTCGCCGCGATCGCCATGCCCGGCGTGCCAGCCGTCAGCGCTGCCAAGGTCCCAGGTCCGGTGCTGAAACTTGAGGCCGCCCAGCACAGCGTCACGCTGTACGGCTTCCGCGGCCGGGTATTCCTTGACCCCGGCATCTGGGTATCGGCGCTCGCCTCGCCCCTGGAGTTTGATGTCCAGCGGGCGTCGTACACCAAGCCCCTAACGATTACCCAGATCATTCACCCGCCGTACGGGGGAATCGTGCGCCGGCCGCTGCCAGCCAGCATCCTGGACAGCTGGAACGGCCTGCGGCGATTCACCGTGCTGACGGTCCGGAACCTGGCCGGCAAGGTGGTCTTGACCAGACCAGCCTCGTTTTGCCCCAATAGCTATAGCCCGGCCCGAGTGAGCCCTGGGGGCCCGCCTGCCACGCCGTACCCCTCGCTGTGCGCCGCCGATCCCTTCCAGCTAGCGATGGTGTGGGGAGTGCAAAAGGGCTGGGCGGTCGACCCGGCCCAGTTCTCCGGGACTGATGTCAAACTGCCGTTGGGCGTCTATCACGTGACCGAGACGATCAGCCCCGAATACGTCCGGTTGTTCCACATCCCGGCCAAGGACGCTACGGCCACAGTCAAGGTCACCGTGGCCAAGCCGCCCAAGTGCTGCCCGCCCCCCGGTTGCTGCGCTGCGAGCCGTCGGCATTCGGCTCGCGGCGCGGCGGCGCCGCCGCTCCCCGCGGACGCGCCGACCCTCAGGCACCCGCCGCAGTCCGCGCTGCCAGACCTGGTGCCGCTGCCGTCGTGGGGGATCTTTGCGAGCCATCCCAGGCGTCAGACACACGACTACCTTGATTTCGGGGCGACGGTGTGGATCGGCGGCAACGGGCCCCTCGACGTCGAGGGGTTCCGCTCCAATGGGTCACCAACGATGAAGGCCTACCAGTATTTCTGGCGAAACGGGCGCGTCATCGGCCGGGTCCGGGCCGGAACCATGGGCTTCGACAGCCAGAAGGGCCACAACCACTGGCACTTCGAGCAGTTCGCCCGGTACGCGCTGCTCAATTCGGCCAAGTCGGTGGCGGTGCGCAGCCAGAAGGTCGGGTTCTGCATCGCGCCCACCGACCCGGTCAACTTGCTGCTGCCGCACGCGGTCTGGCAGCCCCCGTCCCTGGGATTCGGTGACGGGCAATGTGGCTCGCCTACGGCCTTGTGGGTGGCTGAGCAACTACCCCTCGGCTGGGGTGACACCTACTTCCAATTCCTGGCTGGCCAGTCGTTCGATATCACGCACGTGCCGAACGGCACCTACTACATCGAGATCGTTGCGAACCCAGAGAGAGTGCTGTACGAGACCACAACTCGCAACGACGTTTCGCTCCGAAAGGTCATCCTGGGCGGCACGCCCGGGCACCGCACCGTGAAGGTGCCCGCCTGGCACGGAATCGACCCGGAGCCCTAGACCGGCTATGGCCCGGCCCCGCCGCCCGCGGGGCCGGGCCAGCCGTCACCGTGACCGGCCAGGCTGCCGGGGCGGGCGGTCAGCAGGGCCCGGTTCGAATCCCGCGGCGTCCGCGATTGCGCTTATGATCGGGCCGCCTGGCTCGTGCTAGCGCCAGCGGTGGCCGTGGTTGTGCCCCCGACAATCGCTCATTTGCAGGCGGATTCTGCCCAGGACGAATCCTGCGCGCCTGGCGCCCGGTGTGGAGCTAGCTTCGGCATAGGCGCCCCCGCACCGGCAGGAGCCCATGATGCCGCTTACCAGGCCGCGCTACGACGGGTACGCCGAGTGGTACGACAGCTGGAACAAGCCACATGCCGAGCGCAACGCCGCCAATGTGCTGGACCTGCTCGGCCCCGGCGCGGGCCTTCCGATCCCGGTCGTCCTCGCCATCCGCGCTCGTAAGCCGGAGGCACTGCCCCAAGCGGGTTAGCTAGGGCTGGCTTCCAGCGCGTCGAAGTCCCGCTCGGCGTACAGCCGGTGCTCCCACTCCTCGCTGAGGATTGCCTGCAGGCAGCGGCGCACGGCGAAGCTCCCCGGCGCCGGGTAACCCGGTTCGATGACCGGCTCGGTCATGCCGGCCAGCTTTTCGTCGGTGAGGCCGGCCAGCACCCGGCGGACGGTGGCCATGCGGTCGGCGCGCAGAACCAGTACCTCGTCCAGAGACGGCCGCGCGCTGAGGTCACGCGGGACGCTGGGCTCGTCAGGCATCTCGTCGTGCGGCAGGTCCAGCGGATCCCAGGGCGACGGCACCCCCAGGATGGCGCGCTTCACCCAGGCGTCGGTGGCGAAGACGAGGTGGCGCAGGGTCTCGATGAACGACCACTCTCCGTCGACCCGCTCGTGCAACAGCTCCGGGGCTAGCCCCCGGGCCCGCTCGACGGTCTCGGACCACAACCGTTCCAGGATGTCCCAGGCTTCGCGGTACCCGGCCGCGTCGGCCGGGCTCATCTTGGCGCGCTCCGGGAAGCGGCGGTTGAGTTCGGCCTCCACCAAGGGCACGACGTCGACGCCGTTGACCCGCAGGTTCTCGATCATGCCGCTCAGGTCCATGTTTACCAGGGCCGCGCCACGGATCGTGACCCCGGTCAGGTCGACCAGCCGGAAGCTCGCGCCGGTAAGGTCGGCGCGATGGAACTGGGCGCCGGCCAGCAGCACGTCCTCGAACCGGGCCCCGGTCATGTTCTCGCTGTTGAATTCCGGCACCCGACCAGCCTTGCATGAAACTCATCCAGTCGAACGCCCGGCCGGTCGGCCAGGCTCAGGGCTAGCCGTTGATGAACGCCACGATCTCCGCGAGCCCGGGCCGGTAGCCGTCCGTGGTATCGACCTCGATCCAGGGAGCATCCAGCGAAACGCGGTTGAACGCGTCATGGAACCGGGCGTGATCCGCCGCGTCAGGCGGGCCAGGGTCCGCATGCGCCAGCCGTAGCGGGTTCTCCTCCCGCCGGCGCAAGCTCCGCTGGAACGCCACGTCCGCGGGTACCGCGCAGTGCACGATGCGGAGCCGGGCAAGGCCGAGCAGAGGCGCCAGCCCCCGGCGCCATACCGGGTCCTGAAAAGCCGCCTCCGCCACGGTGGTCACCCCGGCTCTCAACAACAGTTCCAGCACGCCGAAGAAGACCGGCAAGGTCCGCATCGTCAGCTCGTCACCCGGCCGCGCCACGAACCCGGAGGTGGTGTGCGCCATTCCTTCCTTGATCTCGTCCCGGCAAATGGCCGGGCAGCCCACCGACCCAGCGAGCCGGTGCGCCAGGGTCGTCTTGCCCGAGCCCATCGGACCGCTGACCACCACGAGCATCGGAAGAGAAGCCACGCAGATAGTTATGCCTCCACGCTGGCTGCGTGAACTCGGCTCCGCGGCCTGCCGACCCGTAACATCGACAAAGTGCTCAGCTCGACGCGCTCCGGCTCAGAGTTGCATGACCGGATGGTGCCGCCGATGCCGGGCAGCGCGGTGTGGGGGTGGGCCGGGCCACTGCTGGTGACCGCGCTTGGCGCGTTCCTGCGGTTCTACCGGCTGAGCCAGCCCCGAGCGGTGCTCTTCGATGAGACCTACTACGTGCCGGACGCGTACGGGATACTGAAGCACGGCGTGGAGATCGACCACGTCCGCAACGTCAACGCGCTGCTCGCCCGGGGCAGCACCCAGATCCTGGAAGGCGCCAAGGGCGAGTACGTGGTCCACCCGCCGCTCGGCAAGATGCTGATCGCGGTCGGGGAGTGGCTGTTCGGGCTCACCCCCTTCGGCTGGCGGTTCGCGGTGGCCGTGGCGGGCTCGCTGGCCATCTTGATGACGGCGCGGATCGGCCGCCGGATGACCCGTTCCACGCTGCTTGGCTGCGCCGCGGGCCTGCTGCTGGCCCTGGACGGGCTGGAGTTCGTGCTGAGCCGCACCGCGATCCTGGACATCTTCGTCATGTTCTGGGTGCTGGCCGCGTTCGGCCTGCTGCTGATCGACCGCGACCGGACCAGGGCCGCGCTCGCGGCCGCCGCGGGCCAGGGCGGCGCCGACGGGCCGCGGCTCGGCTTCCGGTGGCCGCTGCTGCTGGCGGGCCTGTGCCTGGGCTGCGCCTGCGCGACCAAATGGAACGGCGTCTGGTACGCGATCGCGTTCGCGGCCCTGGTCGTGGCCTGGGACGTGGGCGCCCGCCGGGCCGCCGGGTTCGGCGCCGGCTGGCGCGGCATGCTGCGCAACGACGCGCCGTGGCTGCCGGTCTGGTTCGCGCTCGTGCCGGTCGCCGTCTACGTCGTGTCGTGGACCGGCTGGTTCGCCACCAGCTACGGCTTCGACCGCAACGGCACGGCCCTCAACGGCGGCCACCCGGCCGGCACCTTCACCGCCTGGCTCGCGTACAACAAGTCGATGCTGGGGTACGGCCTGGGCCTGGAGGCCGGATCCCCCTACCGGGACAACCCGCTGGGCTGGCTGGTGCTGACCAGGCCGATCTCCTTCTACTCCTCCTGCCTGCCGCCGGGCAATCAATGCGGCAAGGTCGCTTCGTCCACCGAGCAGGAGGTGCTGGCGATAGGCACGCCGCTGATCTGGTGGGCCGGGGCGGCCTCGCTGGTGGTCTGCCTGGCGTGGTGGCTGACCCGCCGTGACTGGCGCGCGGGCGCCGTGCTGATCGGCGTCGCGGCGGGCTGGGCGCCATGGCTCTGGTTCTTCTGGCACGACAATCGCACGGAGTTCTACTACTACGCCGTGGCGTTCGACCCGTTCCTCGTCCTTGCCATCACACTGTGCCTCGGCTTGATCCTCGGCCCTGCCCGGGCGGGGCCCAACCGCCGGGTGGCCGGCGCGGCGGTGGCCGGCGGCTACCTGCTCGCCGTCGTCGCGAACTTCTACTACCTGTATCCCGTGCTGACCGGCCAGACCCTTCCGTACACCTCCTGGCTGGCCCGGATGTGGTTCAGCGGCTGGATCTGAGGGGCGCCGCCGCGGGCTTGCGGCCTGGCTTCCGCCGCGACGCCGGGCAGATTTCATGAGAAACGCGTCGTGGAACCCCGGCTTTAGCTGTGGGAGGTGGGGCGCACTATAGGTTGCGCTGGTTAGCCACATACTGTTTCACGATTTCCAGGGTTGCGCCGCCGACAGTGGCAGCGAAGTAGCTATTCGTCCACAGGGCTGGCATCCTCGACTTTAGGCTTGGAAACTCCTGCCGCCGTAGTCGGGATGACCGTCTCTTGATCTGCTTGACCAGCCGGTGAATCCCGTACTGCGGATCGCATTCGACCAGAAGGTGCACATGGTCTGGCATGGTCTCCAGCTCGGTGATGTGTGCACCTCGCTTTTCGCGAACCTGCCGGATGATCTCTTTCAGGCGCGTGCCCGCGTCTCCGGTGATCACCTTGCGCCGGTACTTGGGCACCAGACGACGTGGAACGTACAGCGGTACACCACGTTGTTGTCCGGCCGTATCTCGTCTATATATTCGATTATACTGCTTTTAGCTGTATACTTGGAGCATGCTGGAGATAGTCCGGCACAACTACCGGCTACGCCCGGGGTCGCAGGCCCTGGACTTCCTGCTGTCCGAGTGGTCGAAGAGCCGCTGGCTGTGGAATGAGTGCGTCCACCAGTACCGCTCAGGCAAGAAGCCGACGATCGCCAAACTCGGCAAGCTGCTAACCGCAGCGCGGGCGCAGAATTCCTGGCTGCGAACGGGGTCGCAGAACTCCCAGCAGCAGACCCTCCAGGTCTACATGCGTGCGCTGAACGACTCGTTCAAGGTGCCAGGACGTGGCCGCCCCCGGCCGAAGAAGCGCAAGACCGCCACACCATCTCTTGAGTACACCCGGAACGGATTCTCCATCCGAGATGGCCGGTTGATTTTGCCCAAGGGAACAAGCGTCCCCGTTGTCTGGCACCGGGAGCTTCCCTCGGATCCGAAATCCGTACGGGTCTACCAGGACAGCCTGGGCTGCTGGTACGCCAGCTTCGTGGTTGAACGTGACGTGCAGCCTGCCGACGAGGCCACCGGAAAGATCGGCATCGACTGGGGCATCAAGACCCCGGCCGTCACCACCGACCCGGATCTAGACCTCCACTACGTCGGCCACCGGAAGCGCTGCGCTGCGGAGCTAGCCAAGCACCAGCGGCGGATGGCCCGCCGGGCGCGGCGCAGGGGACGCAAGCTGCACGGCCCACAGTCCAAGGGCTACCACGCAGCCAAGCAGGCTGCAGCGAAGGTGCAGAGGAAGGCCCAGCGCCAGCACGCGCACGACGCGCGCCAGTGGGCCAGGTCTATTGCCGACCACGGCATGATCGCCGTGGAAGACTTCAAGCCAAAATTCGTTAGCCAGTCCCGAATGGCCAGGAAAGCGTCCGACATAGCTATCGCGACGTTGAAGCGGATGGTTGTCGAGTACGGCCAGCGGGGTGGCCGGAAGGTGGTGATGGTTGCCCCCGCCTACTCGACAATGACTTGTTCAGAGTGTTACGCGAGAACCAAGCGATTGCCTCTGAACCAGAGAACTTTCCTGTGCCCGGAATGCGGTTACACCGCCGACCGGGACAGGAACGCTGCCAGGGTGATCCTGGCTGTGGCAGAGACCGGCCACACGAGTGTGGAAGCCCTAAGCCGTCTGAAGACTAGTCTGAAGACGCGGGCTGCCTAGCCACTCGAAAAGCCCCCGCCTTTTCAGGCGCGGGGCGGGTTTACGCATTACGGATTCGGCGGGAAGGCTGGCACTCCGCCGTTGGCCGTGATCCCGGGGAACGCGGTGATGTCGGCCGGGGTGGCCGCCAGCCAAGGCAGTTCTCTGATCCGCCCGTTGTCCAGAAGCAAGATGTGCACCCTGGTGACCGCCTTCCGCTGCGCCGTGCCGGGCCGGTGCTGGACGCAGGTCAGCAGCAGCTTGCGGCCGGAGTGGCTGATCCATAGCGGGTCGGAGCAAGCGCTCACGGAGTGGCCAGAAGAGCCGGGCAGCGGCGGTTCGGTGTAAAAGACCTCCGGAGCACCGCCCGCCACGGGGAACCGGATGACGGCGCCAAGCGGACCCGAGCGCCCGCCGACCGGGGAGAAGCTGCTGGGCTGGCAGCCCGGGACGCAGGCGAGGATGCCGATGAGCGTCTTGCCATCCGGGCTGATGGTGTAGTCGGCGAAACCGCCGTATTGGTTGACCAGCCTCAGCACCGCCCGCCCGGCCAGCAGGTCGTTCCCCGGCGCCGTGGTGTCGAGCAGGCGCAGCGCCGACGACGCTGACGTTGTCGCCGGGCCGGTCCAGTTGAACGCCAGCGTCTTCCCGTCGGCCAGGAAGCTCATCGTGCCCATCGACGCCGTCGGTTCCTGTGCCGGGGCCGCCCACCGGTGCTCGGCGCCGTTGGCCGTGGCCGCGACCACGAGGTTGCGGATGACGGCGAATGCGCCGTACCGGACGAACGTCGAGTACGCCAGCTTGCCCCCGTCCGGCGAGGCCGCCATGAACCCGATCGGCGCCGTGTCCGTGGGGATCGGGAGCCGGGCCGCGGTCGCGCTGGCGTGCCCGGCGGTCAGCCGGATCTCGTAGAACCACGCCCGTGGGCCGCGGACCACGGCCGCGAAGAACGCGCCGGAGCTGGCCGCGATGGCGGTGACGTAGCCGGGTACCCGCACGGTCGCCGCCACCCGACCGGTGGCCGTCGCGATGATCTGCAGAGTCTCGTGTGAGCGAAGCGAAGGCGGGATGCCGGTGTCGTCCAGGCGAACGCCATTGGGCTGGTCCGTATGCAAGTTCCCCGGGGTGGCGAGGAAATAACCGGGGATCCCGTCGGCGGTGAGCGGCAGGGGGTGCTGCGGCTGGGTCACCCGGGACTTGCCGGGCCGTGCCGGGGTCGGCCCGGTCATGTTGGCGACCAGGGTCAGCCCGGTCACCACAGCGACCACCGCGGCCGCGGCGGCCAGCGGGGCGACTGTCCGGGCCCAGCCGCGCGGCGTGCCGTTCACCCGTGCCCGGCGGCGCCACCCGCGCGGGGCCGGCGGCGCACCGGCGGCGGAGCGCACCGCGGCCAGCATCGCGTGCGGGTCGGGCGCATGGCGTTCCAGCGTGAGCAGGGCAGCCCGGAGGTCCTCTTCTTTTCGCATCAGGTTCCCTCGATTCGGGTTGCGCCGGCCCGGGGCCGCGGGCCCATCTCCACGCGCAGCGTGGCGAGGGCCCGGGAGGCGTAGCCGCGGACCGTGCCGGGGGCACACCCGAGCAGTTCGGCGATCTCCGCGTCCTGGCGGTCTTCGTAGTAGCGCAGCACCAGCACGGCGCGCTGGCGCCGGGGCAGTTTGCCGAGTTCGCCGAGCAGCGCATCCCGCTCGGAGTACGCCTGGGCGTGGTCGGGCGTGGTGCTGTCAAGCTCGGCAGGCAGACCACGCCGGGCCTGGCGGGCGGACCGGCGGCGCCACGACAGGAACTCGTTGAGGATCATCTTGCGGACGTAGAACTCCGGCCGATCCAGCTTGCCGATGGTGTCCCACCGCGAGTAAGCGCGGATCAGCACCTCCTGGGCCAGGTCTTCGGCGGCCGCGCGGTCGCCGGCCAGTACCGCGGCGAACCTCAGCACCGAGGGCAGTTGCGCCGCCGCGAACTCCTCGAAGGTCATGCCGTCTCCGCGTGCCAGGGTCGCCCGCCAGGGCGTGAGAAGGTTCTCGGCTAGTACACGCCCGCCGGCTCTCGATGTGTTGTGCGCCAGCCGATTTTCCGTAGAGGCTAGGGGCATGCCCCGTAGATCATTCAGCCTGCTGCGCGGCTGCCGGACGGGCGCCTCGCGGCGTTGTCGTCGTCGCCCATAGCTCCGCTATGGGCGACTCCTCCGCTTTGCGATCCCCACCCGCCTCCCCATTCCCCCTTCATGACAGCCGCTCGCGACGGCATAGACCTACGGGACATACCCTGGGGCATGCCCGACGTACTGCAGCGACTGGCGCGGTGCCCGGTGGTGGTGGCGCCGATGGCGGGGGGACCTTCTACGGCCGGGCTGGTGCTCGCGGCCTCCGCTGCGGGCGCGCTCGGCTTCCTCGCGGCCGGTTACAAGACCGCCGCGGCCATGCTGGCCGAGATGGACGCGGTGCAGGCCAGCTCGGGCGCGCCGTTCGGTGTCAACGTGTTTGTGCCCGGCCCGCCGACCGACCCCGCGGCACTCGACGGCTACCTGGCCGAACTGGGGCCGGACGCGGCCGCGCTGGACGTCGCGCCAGGCCAGCCGGAATGGACCGACGACGACTGGGACGCGAAGCTGGCTGCCCTGCTGGCGCGCCCGCCGGCGGTGGTCAGCTTCACATTCGGCTGCCCGGCGCCGGGCGTCATCTCGGCGTTGCAGGCGGCGGGCAGCGTGGTCTGGGTGACGGTCACCACGCCGGACGAGGCCGCGCTCGCGGGCTCCCGTGGCGCGGACGGACTATGCGTCCAGGGCCCGGAGGCGGGTGCTCACCGCGGGACCTTCTCCACCGACCGCGACGCCGGCCCGCCGGGGGCGCCGCTGCGGCGGCTGCTGGCCGACGTCGCGGCGGTCACCGGCCTGCCGCTGATCGCCGCGGGGGCGATCATGAGCCGTCAGGACGCGACCAGCGCGCTGGCCGCGGGCGCGGTCGCGGTCCAGTGCGGGACGGCCTTCCTGCGCTGCCCGGAGAGCGGGGCCCACCCGCTGCACAAGGCGGCACTCGCCGACCCGCAGTTCCCTGGCACCGCGGTCACCTGGGCGTTCACCGGCAGGCCCGCGCGTGGCCTGGTCAACCGCTTCATGCTCGACCATGCGGACGCACCGCCCGGTTATCCGGAGCTGCACTTCGCCACCCGCCCGCTGCGGGCGGCCGCCGCGGCCGCTGGCGACACCAGCAGGATGAACCTGTGGGCGGGCGAGGGTTACCGCGCGGCCACGACCAGGCCCGCCGCGGAGGTCGTGGCACTGCTCTCCGGCGGCGCCGGCTAGGCGCGGCGCGGCGCAGCGCAGCGGCAGGGGGTTCAGCCTGCGGCGAAGTCGCGCGGCACGCCCCCGCGGCGCCGGCGACGATGGAATCGGGTCAACCGGAGGGGCCGCCATGCGAGTAGCCGTGCTTGCCGACATCCACGGCAACCTGCCCGCGCTCGACGCCGTGCTGGCGGACGTGGACGCGGCCGGTGCAGACGCGATCGTGCTCAACGGAGACATGGCCACCGGCCCTATGCCGGCGCAGACGCTGGAGCGGCTGACCCGGTTGGGGGAGCGGGCGGTCTGGGTCCGTGGCAACTGTGAGCGGGAGCTGGTCGATGCGTGGGACGGCGCCCTCGACCCTGGCCTGCCCGAGCAGGCGCGGGTGCCCGCGGAATACTGCGCCGCGCAGCTTGAGCGCGCCCACCGCGACCTGCTGGACGGCCTGCCGCTGTCGGTCACCCTGGAGGTGGACGGGCTCGGACCGGTTCGCTTCTGCCATGCCACGGCGATCAGCGACACCGCGATCGTGCTCGTGGACTCGCCCATCGCCAGCTACCACGCCGGGTTCGCCGGCGTCACGGAGCCGACCGTGGTGCTCGGCCACACGCACATGCCGTTCGACCGCCTCGCCGACCGGCGCAGGTTCGTCAACCCGGGCAGCGTCGGCATGCCGTACGGGACGCCGGGCGCGCACTGGGCGCTGCTTGGACCCGACGTGACCTTGCGATGCACCGGTTACGACGCGCGGGCGGCCGGGGCGGCGATGCGCGCGGCCGCGCCGGAATACCCGGCCTTGGATGAGTTCATCACGGAGAACGTTGTGACTGTCCCCTCCGACGCGCTCGCGCTGGCCGTTTTTTCTTCTTAGCGGGGTACCTGATCGCATCCGCCTGCAAAGACCGTAATCTATCGCAGATGCTTACTTCACGAAGTACCAGTTTTCCGGGTTAATGGAAAGCGTCGGGCTCTGTGGTGTCACGCCCTTGAGATTATCGACGATCTCGGTGAGTTGGTAAGCGCCATTCGGCTGGAACATTACCGGCAGTTGCTGGGCCAGGTAGTTCTGCCAGGTGTACATGACCTGCGGATTGTCGCTGGTCAGCGTCTGCTGGATGTAGTTGTCGTTGGTCTTGCTGCAGTACCCGCCGGAGTTGGCGATCGCCTCGCACTTGAACAGCGTCTCGCCGGTGGGCGCGAAGTCGGGGCCGAACAACCAGCCGCTGCCCCAGTTGGCCATATCCCAGTTGCACGGAAGTTTGGCAGCCTTGCAGTTGCCCACCGCCAGCGCTGCGATCTGGCCGAACGGTTCTGGCCGCAGGTTAATCTTGATGCCCGCCAGCAAGGCGTTGGATCGGAGTTGCGTCATCTCCTGTGCGATCCAGCTGGTCCCGGCGACGTAGGGCAGGTTGAACACCAACCGGCGGCCGGAATTGATTCCCCGCCCGCACCTGGCGGGTGCGACACAGGTGGTGACTTCTTTCGGGACGACCTTCCAGCCGTGGCTCGCCAGCAGGCGCCTGGCCGTCGCGGGATCGAAGGTGAACGGATTGCCCGACTTGAGCAGCGGTGACAGGAACCTGGTCTCCGGAGTGTTCCCGACCGGCCCCACGGTTGGCGTGCCGTAGCCGTGCAGCGGGCCATTGATGACGGCGGCCTGGTTCAGCAGGTGGGCCAGCGCCTGCCGGAAATAAAGCTGCCTGATGACTGGGCCATTGCCGGTGCTGCTCTGGAAATTCATGACGAAGTAGTTGATGCCCCAGAGGTACAACGGGCGGAGCGTGTGCCCGGGCAGCGGGTTCGTGCCGGGGCTCATCGGGCTGGCGCCAGCCGGTTTGGCGGGAGCATCCGCCAGAGGCAGGTAACCCACGTCTATCTTCTGGCCACCGGCCGGAGGCGATCGCAGCGTTTGGTACTCCGCCGTCTCCGAGGTGAACGGCACCTCCTCGAACTTCGAGAGCGTCGGCTTGACCGGGCCGGAGTACCTGGCGTTCGGCACGAACGTGGCGTGACCGTCAGCGTTAAACGCCGACAGTTTCCAGGGCCCGTCCACGATGCTCCAGATCGGTGAGGACGCGTACGTTGCCGGCCGCCTGGACTGGGCGTTGAGGTACCTGTACACCGCGGCGCAGTCGGTGATCTTGGTCGCGCAGGCGCTGGGCCCGGATGCCGTCCGGTCCCACGCCGCCGGCATCGGCGTGATCTGGCTCAGGTTGTTGTACAAGAACCAGGTATGCGAATACGCCCTCTTCGTAGTCATCTGCAGTTCGGTCGGGCTGACCACCCGGATGCTGCTGACAAAGGCATCAGGGAAGCCGTTGTAGGCGCCGTAGTAGATCGGGCCCACCTTCGGGTCCTTGAGCATGTTGATCCAGAACATCACGTCCGCTGTGGTCACGGGACTGCCGTTCGACCACATGTAGTGCTTCAGCGTGATGGTGGCCGTGTTTCCTGACCAGGCCGGCGGGTTGGCCAGGCTGAGCGAGGGGTTCAGCAGCGGCTGGTCGCCGTGGCCGAACCAGTACAGCGGCCGGTACATCAACTGCGCGAAGCTGAGGCTGTTGTAGGTGCTGAGGTAGGCACTGCTCTCGAACGGGAAGATGTAGTTCGGAGCGCTCGACGGCGGCAGCGCCCATACCGCTGTCCCGCCCTTGATCTTCGCGTCGGCGGTTGCGGTGCTGGCGGGGGTGGTGCTGGTGCAGCCGACGGCGACGAGCGCCAGCCCGACCGCGCCGCACGCCACCGCCATCGGCATCCGGCTGCGACGCCTTACGGTCATGGCTCTATGACTGGCTCCGCTGCATGGGAAGTCTCCAGGCTGAGCGGCGCCTCCAGCGGGAAGTGGCACGCGGCCATGTGCCCTTGCTCGCTGAACGGCCTGAGCGGCGGCTCCACCTCCGCGCAGATCTCCTGGGCGAGCGGGCAACGAGTCCGGAATCGGCAGCCGGACGGCGGGTTAAGCGCGCTCGGCAGCTCACCGGTGACCCCCGCCTTGACCTTCGCCTTCTCAGCGACAGGGTCGGCAACCGGCGCGGAGTCGATGAGGCCCCTCGTATAGGGGTGCGCCGGCTGGAGGTACACCTCCTCGGCCGGGCCGACCTCGACCAGCTTGCCCAGGTACATGACGCCGATGTGGTCGGACAGATAGCGCACCACCGCCAGGTCATGCGAGATGAACATGTAGGTGAGGCCAAGGTCGCTCTGCAGCGCGCTCATCATGTTGAGGACCTGGGCCTGGATCGACACATCAAGCGCGCTGACCGGCTCGTCGGCCACGATCAGCTCGGGTCTCAGCATCAGCGCCCTGGCGAACCCCAGGCGCTGCCGTTGGCCGCCGGAGAACTCATGCGGGTAGCGTTCCACCGCCGATCCGGGCAGGCCGACGTTGTCAAGCATCTCCGCGACGCTCCGCTCCTGCTCCCGGCGGGATCCGATGCCCTGCACGACCAGCGGCTCGCGCAGGATGGAGCCGGCCCGCATCCGCGGGTCCAGCGAGGCGTAGGAGTCCTGGAACATGTACTGGATCTTGCGGCGCAGCCGCCGGTACTCCCGCCCGCTGACTCCGGCAAGGTCCACGCTGCCGAAGCTGATCGTTCCGGCGGTCGCCTTCTCCAGCCCGACCATAACCCTGCCGATCGTGGTCTTGCCGCAGCCGGACTCGCCGACCAGCCCGAACGTTTCCCCGTGCCGGATGTCGAAGCTGACCCCGGCCACCGCGCTCACCGATCCGACCCGCCGCTGCAAGATTCCGCTGGTCACCGGGAAGTCTTTGACCAGATCCTTTGTGGCGAGCACGACCTCACCCGGGACCTTGGCGAAGTGCTCGGCCGGGGCCTCGGTTCGCGCGGCGGCGGCCGCCGCCGCGGGCGCGCGCTGTCCGCCCCGTTCCGTTTCGCCAACCGGGTAGAAGCAGGCGAAGGTGTGCCCCACGGTTTCCCCGCGCAGCTGCGGCTCCTCTTCCCGGCAGTGCGGCTGCGCATACCGGCAGCGGGGCGCGAACCGGCAGGCCTTCGGCGGGTGGGTCAGGTCGGGCGGGGCCCCGGGGATTGAGTAAAGCCGCTCCCTGGTCTCGGCTGCCTTATCCGGCAGCGCGTGGAACAGCGCCTCGGTGTAGGGGTGCCGGGGGTTGGCGAACAAGGTGGTGGTACTGGTCGTCTCCGCGATCCTCCCCGCGTACATGACCGCCACCCGGTCGGCCCGCCCGGCGATCACGCCGAGGTCGTGGGTCACCAGGATCACCGACATCCCCAGCCGCTGGCGCAGGCCGTCGATCAGTTCCAGGATCTGCTTCTGGATCGTCACGTCCAGCGCGGTGGTGGGCTCGTCGGCGATCAGCAGCTTGGGGTCGCAGGCCAGCGCCATCGCGATCATGACGCGCTGCCGCATCCCGCCGGAGAACTGGTGCGGGTACTCGTCGAGGCGCTCTTTGGGGCGCGGCAGCCCGACCAGGCCGAGCACCTCGGCCGCGCGGTCCATCGCCTGCTCCCGTGACACCTCGCGGTGCAGCTGCACCGCCTCCGCGATCTGCTTGCCCACGGTCATCGTCGGGTTGAGCGAGGTCAGCGGGTCCTGGAAGATCATCCCGATCTCATTGCCACGGATGCTGCGCATCTGCTCGTCGGACAGCCCGCTGATCTGCCGCCCGTCCAGGTGGATGGACCCGTCCGCGATGTGCCCGCCCACCGGCAGCAGGTCCATGATCGACAACGCGGTCATCGTCTTGCCGGACCCGGATTCGCCGACGATGCCGAGCGTCTCCCCGGGGTCCACGTACAGCGAGACGCCATCCACCGCGCGCACGGTGCCCTCGCGCAGCACGATATGGGTGTGGAGGTCCTCGATCTCCAGCAGTGGCGCCACCGAAATCCCCGTCCTACCGGCGCTGCAGCCGGGTCTCGAAGGCGTCGCGGAGCGCGTCGCCGATGAAGTTGAACGCGATGCAGATCAGGATGATGCAGATGCCCGCCGGGTAGATCAGCCACCAGTAGCTCTGGCTGCTCTGCAGGTACGTCAGGCCGCCGGAGAGCATCGTTCCCCAGTCGGTGTCCGGCGGCTGGACGCCGAGGCCAAGGAAGCCGAGACCGGCGAGGATGATGATGGCGTCCGCGATCGCGAAGGTGCCCTGAACAATGATCGTGCCGATCGCGTTCGGCACGATGTGCCGGGTGATCGCGCGGCTTTTGCGCCCGCCGATGACCTTCACGGCCTGGACGTACTCTCTCGTTCGCAGGGTCAGCGTCTCGCCGCGGATGAGCCGGGCCACAGCCAGCCAGTAGAACGCGGCGATGACGAAGATCATGGTGATCTTGTTCGGGTGGAAGATCACCGACAGGATGATGAGCACCGTGATGTAGGGGATCGACAGTCCCGCGTCAACCAGCCGCATCATGAACGAGTCGAGCGGGCCGCCGACGAAACCGGCGAGAGCCCCGTACAGCGTGCCGAACAGCACCGCCACGATCGCGGCGGCGACGCCGACCTCGATCGAGGTCTGGCCGGCGATCATCAGCCGGCCGAGCACGTCATAGCCGACATTGTCGCAGCCGAGGGGATGGCTGGCCGAGGGAGGGCAGAGCACGTCTTCGAGGTTGGTGTGCACCTGGTCGGTGTGGTAGAACAACGGGCCGAGGAAACAGAAGCCGATCATGAACAGCGCCAGGCCCAGGCTGGCCAGCGCGAGCTTGTTCTCCCTGAACACCTCCCAGCCGCGGCGGAGCATGCTGCGCGGCTTGACGGCGGGGGCCAGGCCAAGCTCCTGCGCCTCGACTGCGGTGACCGCGCTGTCCTGCTCCGCCAGTTCCGGCACGATCAGTTCCTGCTCGGCGAGGCCGGCGCCCGGTGTCTCCTCCGAGGGAGGAATCATCATGGTCATCAGCTGTACCTCACTCTCGGGTCGAGGATGGCGTAGCCAATGTCGGCGAGCAGGTTGCCGACGATGGTCGCGACCGTCGCCAGCACCGTAAACCCGAGCAGCACCTGGTAGTCCACGTTGAGCGCGGCATTGTAGAACGCCAGGCCCATGCCCGGGTAGTTGAAGACCACCTCAATGAAGATCGCCCCGGCCACCAGCGTCGGTAGTGACAGCCCGAGCAGGGTCACGATCGAGGTCAGTGAGTTGCGGAAGATGTGTCCCCACAGAACCCGGCGTTCGCCCGCGCCCTTGGCCCGGGCCGTGCGGACGTAGTCCTGCACCAGGTTGTCCATCACAGAGGAGCGCATGTACCGGCTCCACAGCGCAAACAGCACGAACGCGAACGCGGCGACCGGCAGCACCAGCGCCCGCGGCTGCGACAGCACGCCCAGCGCGCTCGACGACTGCGGGGCGAATGGCGGGAAGAAGTGGGTGTCGACCGCGAACCACTCGACGAGCAGCAGGGCGACGAAGAACGTAGGGGTCGCGTAGCCGAGGAACGCCACCCCGGTCAGCGCATAGTCACCGCGCGTGTACCGGTGCACCGCCTGGTACATCCCGAGCGGTATCCCGAACGCCAGCGAGACGATCGTGCCCAGCCCGACGAGCACGATGGTCTTGGGCAGGTCCTGGGCGATCAGGGCGGCAACCGAGATGTTGAGCTTCGCGGAGTAGCCGAAGTTACCGTGGAGGATCTGGCCGACCCACTTGAGGTACTGGACGTAGAACGGCTGGTCGAAGCCGTACAGATGGTTGTAGTAGGCGACCTGGGCGACGGTCGCCCGTGGGCCGAGCAGTGCCGGGATCGGCCCGCCGGGGAACAGGTGGACTAGCGCCAGCGTGACCACCGTCACGATGAACAGCACGATGATCGCCTGTCCAATGCGCCGGATCAGGTATCCGACCACCAAACCACCATCCTTCGCCCGGGCCGGACGGCATTGGCCGCCGCCCGGCCATAAGCATGCTAAGTCTCCTCCCCCGGCGCTGGCCATTCACACTTTGGGCAGGGCCGACTGCCGCCCGCGTGCCCGCGGGCAGCAGCCGGCCTTGTTCCCAGCTACTTCGTGAAGTTCCAGTACTCGGGGAAGTACATGAACAGCAAGTTGTAGTGGACGTTGTGCAACTTGCTTTGGGCCGCGATGATCCGGTAG
>CAVTIX010000026.1:0-46379 GCA_963734725.1 uncultured Actinomycetes bacterium | reverse complement strand
CCCCTGAGGAGGAGAGGAGAGCCCAGTGAAGGCTGTCCGGATCCACGGCTACCATCAGCAGCCCGTCGTTCGACGAAGTGCCTGAGCCAAGCGTCAAGGGCCCGCTCGACGTCGTCATCAAGATCGGCGGGGCCGGTGTCTGCCGGACCGACCTGCACATCATCGAGGGGCAGTGGGACGCGGCGATGCACCCAGCGCTGCCCTACACGCTCGGCCACGAGAACGCCGGCTGGGTGCACGAGATCGGCTCCGCGGTCACCAACGTGGCCGTCGGCGACACTGTGATCCTGCACCCGACGCCCACCTGCGGGCTGTGCCGGGCCTGCCGGGCCGGTAACGACATGCACTGCACCGACAACTCGTTCCCCGGCCTGTCCCACGACGGCGGGATGGCCGAGTACCTGCTCACCTCGGCCCGCGCGTGCGTGAAGCTCGACCCGAAGACCCAGCCGGCCGACGTCGCCGCGCTCGCCGACGCCGGTATCACCGCCTATCACGCGGTGCGCAAGGCCATCCCCCTGTTGTACCCGGGCACGACGGCGGTCGTGATCGGGGCGGGGGGCCTGGGCCACATCGGCGTCCAGTGCCTCGCCGCGCTCACCGCGACCACGATCGTCGTGGTGGACCGCAACCCGGACGCGCTCAAGCTGGCCAGCCAGATCGGCGCGCACCACACCGTGGTGGCGGACGGATCGCAGGTCGAGGCGGTCCGCGAGCTTACCGGCGGCCGCGGCGCCGAGGTGGTGCTCGACTTCGTCGCCGAGCAGGGCGCCGAGGCCGACGGATGGGCGATGACGGGTGGAGGCGGCTCCTACTTCGTCATCGGCTACGGCGGCACGGTGCAGGTCCCCACGCTCGACATCATCACCACCGAGCGCAACATCATCGGGAACATCGTCGGCACCTACAACGACCTCGCCGAGCTGATGGCCCTGGCCGAGGGCGGCCGGGTGACCCTGCACACCCGGACCTACCCGCTGGACTCCGCCGCCGAAGCGTTCGCCGACCTGGACGCGGGGCGGGTCCGCGGCCGGGCCATCCTCGTCCCCTAGCACCGACTCTCCGCACCCCGGGAGGACCAATGGCCAAGGAACTCCGTTTTGGCGCCGAGGCGCGCGCCCTGCTGCTGGCCGGCGTGGACCAGCTGGCAGAGGCGGTCAAGTCGACGCTAGGCCCCAAGGGCCGCAACGCGATCCTGGAGAAGATCACCGGATCCCCGGTGGTCACCAACGACGGCGTGACGATCGCCCGTGAGATCCACCTGAAGGACCAGTTCGAGAACATGGGCGCGCAACTGGTCAAGGAAGCGGCGATCAAGACCAACGACATCGTCGGCGACGGAACCACGACGGCGACCGTCATCGCCCAGGCGATCGTCCAGGAGGGAGTGCGGGCGATCGACGACGGCGCCAACCCGGTGCTGGTCAAGCGCGGCATCGACATGGCCGTGGCGCGCCTGGTGGAGCACCTGCAGGGCGCCGCGTACCCGGTGGAGACCGAGCACGATTACGCGCGGGTGGCCGCGATCTCGGCGAACGACGACGAGGCGGTCGGCACGGTGATCGCCAAGGCGCTGCACACCGTCGGCGACGGCGGCATCGTCACCGTGGAGGAGTCGGCGGCGCACGGGATGAGCGTCAACTTCGTGGAGGGCTTCGAGATCGACAACGGGTACCTGTCGCCGTACCTGGTGACCAACCCGGCCAGCCTGGAAGCCGTCGTGGACGACCCCTACATCCTGCTGTGCAGCGAGAAGATCACCAAAGTGCAGCAGCTCATGCCGCTGCTCGACAAGATCATGCGGGCGCCGCGGCCGCTGGTGATCATGGCGGAGACCGTGGAGGGCACGGCGCTGTCCATGCTGGTGCACAACCACCTGAACAAGGTGTTCCAGTGCCTGGTGGTGCGCGCGCCCGGCTTCGGCGACCGCCGCCTGCACAAGCTGGAGGACATCGCCGCGATCACCGGCGGCGCCGTGTACAGCAGGCAGTCCGGGTTCACCCTGGAGACGATGACGCTGGACCAGCTCGGCCGGGCGCGGCAGGTGCGGGCCACCGCCGAGCGGGCCACGATCATCGACGGCGGCGGCTCGGCGGCGGACGTGGAGTTCCGGCTCGGCCAGCTCCGCGCCGAGCTTGATCGGGCCACCTTCGGGGTGGACGAGGACGTGCTGACCGAGCGGATCGGAGCGCTGTCCGGCAAGGTCGCCATGATCAGGGTGGGCGCGCCCACGCCCGCGGAGCTGAAGGAGCTGCAGCACCGGGTGGAGGACGCGCTCGCCGCCACCCGCGCGGCGATGGCCGAGGGGATCGTGGCCGGTGGCGGTGCCGCGCTGCTGCACGCCGAGCCCGCGCTCGACGACTTGGAGGTCAAGGACGACTACGCGACCGGCGTGGAGATCGTGCGGCGGGTGCTGTCTTCGCCGACCTACCTGATCGCCGCGAACGCCGGCTACTCCGGCCAAGAGGTGGTGTCCAGGCTCACCGGGATGGGCCAGGACGACGGTTTCGACGCGCTTGCGGGCCGCTTCGGGAACATGGTCGAGATGGGCATCATCGACCCGCTGCGGGTGGCCAGGTCCGCCCTGCAAAACGGCGCCTCCGTGGCGGGCCTGCTGCTGACCACCAACACGCTGGTCGCCGAGGAACAGACCCCTTGGGGCGGCAGCCGCGCGCTGATGACGGAGTTCGGCCCGCTGGATGAAGGGCTGCACCAGCCCTCGCCCGACGCCAGCACGCCGCAGTCGCTCGGCCTCGGCCCGTCGGTTGGGTAGGGCATGCCCCGCAGATCTCCGGCCTGCTGCGCGTCCGCCGGACGGGCGCCTCGCGGCGTTGTCGTCGTCGCCCATAGCTCCGCTATGGGCGCCTCCTCCGCCTCGCGATCCCCCACCCCCCACCCGCCCCCCCGTTCCCCCTTCGCTGTCCCCCTCCATGCGACCGCTCGCGACGGCATGGATCCACGGGGCACACCCTAGGCCGGTTGGTGGCCGCTGACCCAGCCCTGGACCTGCCGGCCGCGCGGAGCGCGCCGCAGGCCGGGTCCAGGGACGGGTTGCGTGCGCTGCATCCGGTAGGCCCGGTAGCTGCGCCGCGCCCGCGGGAGGCGGCGCGCCCGCGGGAGGCGGCGCGCGCGCCGGAGGCGGCGCGTGCCCTGGGTGGGGCTCGCCTGCTGGAGGGGACGCGCGAGCCGGGCCCGGTGGCAGCGGTGCGCGCCCCCGGGCGGCGGCGGGCGGTGCTGGCGCTGCTGGGCCCGGCGTTCGTGGCGGCCGTCGCCTACGTGGACCCCGGCAACTTCGCCACCAACTTCTCGGCCGGCGCCCAGTTCGGTTACGCGCTGGCCTGGGTGGTCGTGCTGGCCAACCTGATGGCCATGCTGGTGCAGTACCTGTCTGCGAAGGCAGGCGTGGCAACCGGCCGGGACCTGCCCGAGCTGTGCCGCGACCACCTGCCCCGGGCGCTGTCGCTGGGCCTGTGGGCCCAGGCCGAGCTGGTCGCCATGGCCACCGACCTGGCCGAGTTCGTCGGCGCGGCGATCGGGCTGAACCTGCTGTTCGGGCTGCCGCTGCTGCCGGCCGGGCTGATCACGGCCGTCGTGGCGTTCGGCTTGCTGGCCATGGAACAGCGCGGTTACCGGCGGTTCGAATTGGCCATCGCCGCCCTGCTTGGCCTGGTCTTTCTCGGCTTCGTCTACGACCTGGCCGCCGCCGGGGCGAGCCCGGCGGGCATCGCTGTAGGCATGGTCCCCAGCCTGGGCGGCGGCGGCCGCCTGCTGCTGATCGTGGGCATCATCGGGGCCACGGTGATGCCGCACGTGGTCTACCTGCATTCCGCGCTGACCAAGTCGCGGACGCCCTGCCGGAACGACGCGGAGCGCCGCCGGCTCGTGCGCTTCCAGCGGCTCGACGTGGTGATCGCGCTCGGCGCCGCGGGGCTGGTCAACCTGGCGATGTTGTTCGTCGCCGCCTCGCTGGCCCACCGGTCGGGCGGCCTGGGCGGCGGCGGCTCGATCCCGGCCGCGCACCAGCTGCTCGGCCGGCTGGCCGGTGGCGGGGCCGCGCTGGCCTTCGCCGTCGCGCTGCTGGCCTCCGGGCTGTCTTCCTCCAGCGTCGGCACTTATGCCGGCCAGGTGGTGATGCAGGGTTTCCTCGGCCGCCGGATCCCGCTGTTCCTGCGCCGCGGGCTGACCATGCTGCCCGCCCTGGTGGTGCTCGGCGTCGGGCTCCCTGCCACGGCCAGCCTGGTGATCTCTCAGGTGGTGCTCTCCTTCGGCATCCCATTCGCCCTGGTGCCCCTCGTGCTGCTGACCCGGCGCGCCGACATCATGGGCCCGCTGGTCAACCGCCGCCTGACCACGGCGGCGGCCGCCTGTGTGACCGTGCTGGTCGTCACCCTGAACGGCTACCTGCTATTTCTCACCGCGACGGGACGGGGGTAGCCGGGCGGCAGACCGGCATCTCACGGCGACGGGCGGGGGTAGCCGGGAGCAGACCCGGCAGCATGGATGACGGGCCGGGCATCGCCAGATCCGCGGCGCATGCCCTATCGTCTGGCCGCCGCCGCTTACCTGCCCGGCCATGCGGCGCCTGGCCGCGCGTGTCCTGCCGGGCGCCCGCTTCCGCCGCCACCTGCACGGGGCGGTGCTCGCTCGTCTGGATCAAGCCGGCGCCCCTCCCCACCGAATGAAACGGCTGCCATGGGGAACGCCGAAGATATCGACCGAGGAGCCGACGATGCGCCTTTTCTCCCGGAAGAAAGCTCCCCGGGACCCGGCGGCGCCGGGCCTGTTCCAGCGCTTGGTCATGCCGCGCGGCCGCCCCCCGGACCCGAAGCTCGAAGAGATCAGGCGGGCGGCGGAAGCGGACGTCGAGCGGATGGAGGCGGAAGACCGCAAGTACTTCCGCCAGGACGGCCCCGGCAGGATCGAAGACGATCTCTGACCCTGCGATCGGCCCGAGTCGCGCGCCTATCACGGCATATGGCTCTCCGAACTAGGACAAACCGGATGCCGTGCCAGTCGTTCCGCGGGTGATATCACGTGAAACGGCCCGGGTGAGGCGGCGGGACGGGCGGCCGGGACGGCCGGCGGACGGGCGGCGACATGGCGATTGCCGGGGTGATCGCTTCGGTGGCAGGGTTGAGCGAAACCGAGGAGGGCCGTGATGCAGCAACTGACCGGGCTCGACGCAGCCTTCCTCGCCCTGGAGACGGCCAACACCACCGGCCACGTCGGCGGCGTGTGCGTGCTGGACCCCAGGGAGGCGCCGCAGCCGCTGGACCTGGCCCGGCTCACCGGGGTGCTCGGAGAGCGGCTGCCGCTTGTCCCGGTGCTACGGCGCAAGCTGCTGAACGTGCCGCTCGGCCTGGATCAGCCCTACTGGGTCGACGACCCGGACTTCGACGTCGAGTACCACATCCGGGAGATCGCGCTGCCGCGGCCCGGCTCGGAGGCCCAGCTCACCGAGCAGGTTGCCCGGCTGCACGCGCGCCCGCTGGACCGCAGCCGCCCCTTGTGGGAGATCTACTTGATCACCGGGCTGGCCAAGGGCCGCTGCGCGGTGTACACGAAGATCCACCACTCCGCGATCGACGGCGTGTCCGGTGCGGAACTACTCACCGTCCTGCTTGACCTGTCCCCGGACGGCCGGGAACTGCCGCCCAGCGATCCGTTCGTGCCCGTCCGGCCGCCCGGCCTGGTCACGATCGCCACGCTGGCTGCTGCGCGGCTGGCGGTACGGCCCGTGCAGAGTGTGCGTATTGCAAATGAAATGGTGCGCGTGCTGCCCACGCTGGCGCCGAGCGTCGGGACGCTGGTCGGCGGGGTGCTAGGCCTGAACCGCGGCGACGGAGAGGTCATCCCGACCACGGCGGGCCGGGCGCCGGCGACGCCGTTCAACCGGCCGATCACACCGCACCGGCGAGTCGCCTTCCGCAGCGTGGACCTGGACGTGGTGAAGGCGGTCAAGGCCGCACACGGCGTCTCGGTCAACGACGTTGTCCTGGCCATGTGCGCGGGCGCGCTGCGGCGCTGGCTCACTGACCACAACGCGCTGCCCGAGGCGCCACTGATCGCGATGATCCCGGTGTCGGTCCGGGATCCGGCCAGCAAGGGCGCGCTGGGCAACAAGGTGTCCGCGATGCTGGCAATGTTGCCGACCAACCTCCACGACCCGGAGAAGCGGCTGGAGACCGCGCACGCCGCGACGCAGATCGCCAAGGCGCAGCAGGCGGCCATCCCGCAGGGCCTTGTCGATCAGATCAGCGACTTCGCCGTGCCGGCGCTGACGGCCCGGGCCGCGCGCGTGGTGTTCGCCACCGGGCTGCTGCACCGGCTGCCGCCGTTCAACGTGACGATCTCCAACGTGCCCGGCCCGAACGTGCCGGTCTACCTATGCGGAGCCAAGCTGCTGGCGCACTACCCGGTGTCGGTGATCACCGCCGGGCAGGGCCTGAACATCACGTTGGTGGGCTACCTGGGCCGGTTGCACTTCGGGCTCACCAGCTGCCGTGAGCTGGTCCCGGATCTCGACACGCTCGCCAGCCACCTGGTCGACGAGCTGGAACTGCTGGCCAAGGCCGCCCCGCGCCCGGCCGGGGCCCCGCGCCCGGCCAGGCCCGCGCGCAAGGCCAAGTGAAGCCTGCCCCCGTCAGCGGGCGCCAGTGGCGAGGATGAGCTTGCCGGTGTTCTCACCGGTGAAGAGCATCAGCAGCACCTCGGGGAAGTCTGTGACGCTGCCGTGCACGATGTGCTCCCGTGCGACGAGCCGGCCCTCGCCGAGCCACTGCGCGAGCTCGGCTATGGCCGGACCGAACCGGTCGTGATAGTCGAAGACCAGCATGCCGGTCATGGACGCGCGCGACACCAGCAGCGACAGATAGTTCGCCGGGCCACGCACCTGCTGCGCGTTGTACTGCGACACCGCGCCGCACAAGACGATCCTGGCCCCCCTGGCCAGGCGGGTGAGCACGGCATCGAGGACATCGCCGCCCACGTTGTCGAAGTACACGTCGACGCCGTCCGGCGCGTGCTGGCGCAGCGCCGAGCGCAGGTCGTCGCTCTTGTAGTCGACCGCGGCGTCGAAGCCGAACTCCTCCAGCAGCAGGCGGCACTTGTCCGGGCCGCCGGCGATGCCGATCACCTTGCAGCCCTTGAGCTTGGCGATCTGGCCCGCGATGCTGCCCACCGCTCCGGCCGCGCCGGACACGACGACCGTGTCGCCCGCGGAGGCCCGCCCGGTGTCCAGCAGGCCGAAGTAGGCGGTGAGCCCTGGCATGCCGAGCACGCCCAGGTACGCGGTGAGGGGCGCCAGCGAGCCGTCAAGCTTGTTGACGCCCTTCCCGTCGGACACCGCGTAGTCCTGGACGCCGAACGCGCCGGAGACATCGTCGCCGACCGCGAACCCGGGGTGCTCGGAGGCGGTGACCTTCCCGATCCCGCCGGCCCGCATGACCTCGCCCAGTTCCACCGGCGGGATGTAGGACCGGGCGGCGTTCATCCACCCGCGCATCGCCGGATCGACGGACACATGCGAGACCGCCACCACAAGCTGCCCCGGCCCGGGAGCCGGCGCCGGCTCGCTGGTGATCGTCCAGTCGGCGGCTGTCGGCAGCCCGGACGGACGGGCAGCGAGCCGCACCTGCTTGTTCACTTGGGTCACGAGGTCAGTCTGCCGCACTCTTCGCCGGGCGGTAGATCAGCAGCAGGACATCGGGGCCGCCCTTGCGCATCTCGGCCAGTTCGAGGTCGGGTCCTACGCCGGTGAACAGCCGCTTGCCCGCGCCGAGCACGACCGGGTGCACCATCAGCCGGTACTCGTCCACCAGGCCGAGTTCGGTCAGCGAATGCACCAGCGCCGCGCTCCCGGCGACCAGGATGTCGCCCTCGTGCTGGTCCTTCACCCGGGACACCTCGGCCGCCAGGTCGGCGCCCCGGAGGATTGTGGTGTTGGTCCAGGTCGCCTCGGTGAGTGTGGTGGAGACGACGTACTTCGGCATGGCGTTCATCTTCTTCGCGAAGTCGCCGCCGGATTCCTCCATCGCCGGCCAGGCGGCGGCGAACCCCTCGTAGGTGACGCGCCCGAGCAGCTGGGCGTCGGCGCGCTCCAGTTCCTCGCCCTTGAACTGCTGGCCCTCCGGGGCCGGGTGGCGGAAGCTCCAGCCGCCGTGCTCGGTGCCCTCGCTGCCTCCCGGATCCTCGATGATCCCGTCGAGCGTGATGAACTCGGTGACGACCAGCTTGCCCATGGTGCTCTCCTGTTCTGGCCGGCCCGCCTGGCGGGGCGGGCACGCGGGTGGTTCCTCGGTGAGCCCGCCCGGTCCCTTCCGGGTTCCGTGGCACCCGGCTGGTGGCGGGCTCACCTTGGTCACGAACAGGAGCCGCCGGAATCGACACCCGCCAGCTGAGCCTTGCAGCACCAGCCCGCCAGGATTAGGGCCGGGGCACCTGGGTGCGCCGGTCCCGGGGGCTAGCTAGCGCGGCCTCGCTCACCCGCTTGCGGGCACGGAACCGGTCAAGCTCGGTGTCACTGACTACGTACGCCGCCGGGGCAAACGTGAGGGCAGCCCCACATTCTGCGCTCTTGATCAAGTGTCGCTGGCGTCGCCAGGCCGAGAGCCTCGGCGAGTGGCTTGCGCCGCCTGGCGGAGTCTTCCAGATATCTGGAAAGTGGGCCTTATCCGTTGACCCACCCGAACCATGCTTCGCATCCTTGCCAGACGAGCCGGGCCAACGTGCGCCCGGTCTGCGCTTCGGGATGGTGCTGTTATGGCTGATCGCCGGGACGGGCCTCGCCGCCTGCCCCGCGCTCCGCTGCGGAGCCGCAGCCGGAGGCGATGGGTTGTGCTCATCGGCGCGGCTGGCATGTGGCTGCTGTTCCTGCGGGGCACGGATTCGGTAACCGTCGCCACCGTCATGTTGCTGATGCTGGCGACCGCGGTCGGCCTAAGCCTGATGGCGTTGCGGTGGCTGGGCGTCGACCGCGATCATCCGTGGGTCCAGCGAATGGGCGAGCGGCCGTGGCGGGACGGGCGCGAGGTGCTGCAACTCGCCCTGCGGCACCTGCCGGAGGTCTTCATCGTGACCCCATCGGGGTCGCTGCTCGCCCCGAACGCTCTCGAAGTGCTCATGAACGCGGACGACTTCGCCTCGCTCACTGAGGTCATGGATCAGCGCCTGATCGATTCTTGGGCGTGCGAGGCGTACCAAAGCTGCGTCGGTGAGCACGCAGCCCATCTCGGCGGCGATGGCCCGGTCACGGTCCGGGTCGCCAGCGACCCGGATGTGCTGGCCGGCCGCTATCGCCTCCGCCAAGGGCGCCTGGTGGGCGCCGCGCACGCGGTGAGCGCCGTACCGGACGGCGCCGCGCAGGCGGTGGGCGCCGGGCATGCGGCAGGTGCCGTGCGGGCGGGGGGAACCGGGTACGCGGCTGGTCCCGTGCGGGCGGGGGGAACCGGGTACGCGGCAGGCGCCGGGCAGGCGAGCGCCGGGCCAGCAGCGGCCGGCGGGTTCGGATTCCGAGCCGCTGAGGCCAGGACCTTCCAGGCCAGCGATGGCCGGACGCTGGACTCCGGTGACGGCGGGCCACACATCGCCGGTGGCGGCGCACGGGCGCTGCCGACCGATCTGCTGACCGTCGGCGCGGTCTCCAGTGTCCCCCTGTTGCGGCTGGTGACCGCGGGATCCGCGGTCGAGACCCGTGTCTCCGGCGCCCGGGCCGGGAGAGGCGCCGTCGTGGAGCTGCTGCTGCCCGAAGAACCCACGGTCTCCCGGGTGCACGCCACGTTCGTCTTCCGCGCCGGTCAGTGGTGGGTCACCGGGCTGGGCCGGAACGGGCTGATGGTGAACGAGATGCCGGCGCGGGGCGAGCAGGTGGTCCGCGATGGCGACTTGATCCGCTGGGGAAATCAGCCGGGCGCCCTTGTGTCGCGAGTCCAGATCGTCCCCGCATAAGGCGCGGCACGAGCATGCCCGCCGTCCCGATCCCGACCGGGCCCCTGCCCTAGGCCCGCCCGGCCGCCGCGCGCAGTCTGGGAGGAATCGTCATGCCGGGAACCGTCGCTGTAGCCCTCGTCGTGCTGGCGGTGATCCTGCTGGCGATCTGGTCCTACCGCGGCAGCTTCCTGCTGCACGTCGCGGGGGCGGACCCTCAGTACATCCAGACGGCGCCGGACCGTGCCCGGTACTGCTCCATGGGCGCCATTGTCTTGCTCACCGCCGTGGCCGCGACGGCATCGCTGACGCTCGCCTTAACTCTGGTCTTCCCGCACCATGGCTGGTTCTGGAACCTTCCGGTCGGCCTCCTCTGGGGCGGCGTCGTCCTCAACTTCGACCGCTGGATCGTCAGCAGCATCGACTACGGCCCCCTGACGGCCACCGATGCCGCGCCGGCGCTGAGCCAGCAGCGGCGGTCCAAGGCGGTGCAGTTCGCGGTCCGGTTCACCATGGCCGCGCTCGTCGGCCTGGTGATCAGCGAACCCATCGTGCTGGCCATTTTCGGGCCCGAGATCACCCAGCAGCTCAACGTCCAGCACGCCACCGACCTCAAGGCGCGCACGGCCCAGATCCAGGCTGCGGAGCAGCAGCAACTCGCGAGGCTGGCCGGCGCCGTCACCGCGGCACGCAAGAACCTGGCGGCGGCCACCGGTAAGGCGAACCGGGCGCACAAGATTTATCTGTGCGAGCTGACGGCGAACTGCCATCTGCCGCCGGGAGAGGTCACTGGCGTCCCCGGGCTCGGCCCGCAGACCACGCAGGACTTCGTGCTCTGGCGGCAGGCCCTGCACCAGCAGAAGGTGGCCCAGCAGGCCGTCAACATCGCGGTCGCGCGGCAGCGCGCCAAGACTGCGACGCTGGACGCCGCGGCCAAGACGCAAATAGCCCAGGCCGCCACGGTGATCGCCGCCAACAACGGGCTGCTGGCGCGTGAGCGGGCCTTGGACACCCTGACCAGGGAGAACCCGGGGTTCTTCCTGCGCAGGCTGATGGTCTGGCTGGCGCTGATGTTCTTCGACCTGGCGCCGGTCCTCCTCAAGACCTTCTCACCGCCCACCCTGTACGAGGTGCTCCAGCGCGGCGCCGCGGTGCGCGCGGGGAGGAACGCGCTGGCCGACGCGGCCGCCGACAGCGATCACGAAAGCAAGAAGAGAACGGTCGCCCGGGAGTACGACCTCGAACTCCAGCGGACCGTCACCAAGATCACCCAAGACAGGTGCCTCGCCGATCTGCACCCTGTTCCCTTGGCGGCCGCTGGCGGCGGAGGGCCGCCGGGCGGACTCGGGCCCGGCGGTGGTCCCGTGAGCGCGCGCATCCCCGGCACGGGAGGCAGTGTCAGCGATTCTGGCTGGGTGATCGGGCGCCGCTGGCACGTAAAGCGCCCGATGCCGAACGTCTCGGCGTCGGGCCGCGCGCCGTTCGTCGCGCTGGACCTGGATGGCGAGTACCCGTTCGAGGTGGTCGTCAAGATCATCGCGCCGCCGCCGGGGGCGGCCGGGCCACGGGTGCTCACCGAACGGCGGCACGCCCAGATGGAGATGTCCCTGCCGCAGGGACACATCCACGACAACATCGCCGAGGTCCTGGACTGCGATCTCGATCCCGAGTACGGGTCCTACATCGTCACCCGGCTGTATCCGGGAACGCTGGAACGGCACCTCGCCGAGACCGGCGAACTCGATGCCCTGACCCTCGGGCGGGTCCTGCGCTTCGCCGAGCAGATACTGGACGGGCTCCGCGCCGCGTGGGACCGGGGCTTCGTCCACCTCGACCTCAAGCCGGCCAACGTCGCCCTCACCGAGGACCTGACGGTGAAGCTCATAGACTTTGGGCTGGCGCAGCAGTACGAAAAGGTCAACGGCGGCAACGATACGACCACGGTGGCTCGTTTCACTCCGTTCTATGCTCCGCCGGAACAGATGCAGCGGCGCGATGCGACGTGGATAAGCAGGAATGCCGACATACGGGCCCTGGGTGCGGTGATCTACCGGATGCTGACCGGGCACCCGCCGATGTACCGGGAGGCGCGGGCGCTCGGGCTGGTGGACCCGTCGGGCCGCTGGCTCTCCGAGGACGCGACCGCATTCTTCGACATCATGGCGCTGATCGAGTCGGTGGAACCGGCGCCCGTCGCGGGGCTCATCGAGTACCTGCCAGCCGACCTGGACATGCTGCTGCGCACCTGGCTGCGTGCGGACCCGCAGATGCGCTGCCCGGGTAACCCCAAGACCGTTGCCGAGCGGGTCTGGCTGGAACTGGCCGCGGTCATCGAGCGGGTGAACGGCAGCGGCGAGGCCGGTTACCCGGTCGGCCCGCGGGTGACCCAGGAGCCCGACTTCGCCGGCCTGAAGCTCCGATGGCACCGGCGCGCCAGTGACGAGGCGGCCTGGCTCGGCATGGCCAGAGATGGGACCACACTGGAGGAGGCGCTGCCAGGTTCCGGCCATGGGGACGGTTTCGCAGACCTGGCGGCTACCGTGCCCGGCGCCGGCCGGCCGCGCGGTGATGGTCACCCGTGGACTGGTCCCAACGGGGCTGGCCCCGGCGCCGCGCGCGCGGATGAGGAGGACACGCTATGATGCCCGCCCCGCCCGCGGGATGACAGGCCCGGTGCCCCCGGGTCGAGTTGGGCTCGCGATCTGGTCACGGGGAAGCGGCGGGTGGGTGGAGTGCGCCCTTGATGAGATCGTGTGGCTTGACCGCAGGCTGCTGAGCGCGAGTGAGGATCAGACGCTGCACCGTTCCCCGCGCTGCGCCGCACTGCGATACGTGGACCACGGGTGGGAACTGTTCAGCCGCGATCCGACGTATCTGGTGTACGTGGCGCCGTACCGCGCCGGGTCTCCGCTGAGCTGTGAGGCCGTCGAGGGGGCGGCCGCCTACGTCCTGCCGGTCGCCACGGCGCAGCACGAGACCCTCCCGGTGCGCCTCGCCGACGGCGTATGGCTGGTCAGCGTCGGCAAGTGGGTGCTGGCGCTGCGCATCAGCGCGCCCGCAGACAGCCAGGGTCATCCAATGGACTCGCCCGGGGACGACCAGCCGCCCACGGCAGAAAACCGGCCCTGGGCGAACGGCAACCCGCCGCTGCCCGACGCGGCGGCGAACGTCAGAGCGTTCTTTGACCGCAACGGCATGGCCTGCATGACGATCGCCTACTACTACCAGCACTTCATCCGTGGCGCCATGTCCGCGCCGCAGACCGTGCCGATGACCGACGTCGCCATCGCGCTCGACCTGAACGGGCCGGGCACGGTCTCCGATTACAAGCGGGAGCTTCAGCGCTGTATCTGGAAGGAGCAGGGCCATCAGCGCGAGCTCCCAGAATTCCTCCTCGGCAACGGCCTGGTCACCCAGACCGACCTCGACCGTGCCCTCAAGCTCGCGGCCACGCACGAACGCACTGGCCGGGCGGACAAGGCGCGAGAGCGATTGCAGTACCTGCAAGGACGTTAACGGCAACCGCAGGGGATAATCGCCCCAGGCCCGGAACGGGGCTCGTCCTTGCAGCCACGTTGGACGCGGACCGCCGTCGGCCGGGTGGGAGAATGAGCGGTCATGGACGCTGGTGTTCATTTGCCGTTGATCGACTTCAGCGGCGAAGGGTTTTCATTCCGTCGGCTCGCCGAGACCGTGGACGCCGCGCGGGAGTGCGGGTTCGCGGCGATCTCAGCCAACGATCATTTTCTGTTCTCTGCGCCCTGGCTCGATGGCCTCACTGCCTTGGCCGCGGTGGCCGGGCGTTCTGGCGGGATGAAGCTTGTGACAACTCTTGCGCTGGCGTCACTGCGCGGGCCGGTGCCGTTGGCGAAGGCGCTCTGCGCGCTAGACATCTTGTCCGATGGCCGCGTGATCGCTGGCCTTGGCCCAGGTTCATCCAAGGCCGACTATGAGGCAGTGGGAGTGCCCTTCGGGCAACGGTGGCAGCGCTTTGATGAGGCGGCCCGCCTGCTCAAAGCCTTGCTCGGGCCGGGGGCGGCCGCCGTCAGCGGCACCTACTATCCCGCGCCTGCGGCGCGGCTGTCCCCATCGCCGCGGCAGGGCCACGGGATCCCGCTGTGGATTGGAAGCTGGGGCTCTCCAGCTGGGTTGCGCCGCGTCGCCTGTCTTGGCGATGGCTGGCTTGCCTCCGCGTACAACACCACACCTGAGGCCTTTGCCACGGCCATGAATCTACTCAGCGCAGAGCTCGAAGGACAGGGCAGGCCGGCAGGCGATTTCCCGCATGCGCTGGTCACGATGTGGGCCTGGATCACCGATAAGCGCTCAGATGCGGAACGGGTCCTGTCCGAGGTTGTCGGTCCGCTGATCAACAAAGACCCGGCGGAGCTACGCGACCGGATCTGCGTTGGCTCGGCACAAGAGTGCGCGGAGTTGCTGTCTCGCTATGCCCGCGCAGGCTGTCAGCGAGTCCATTTTTGGCCAGTAGGTGACGAACGGCGCCAGATTGAGCTGATCGCAGGCGAAGTCATGCCACGGGTCTGCTGCTAGGCCACCGGTGCATGATTGCAAATGTCCGCTCCTTATCGCCGCCCGCCAACGCATTCCATACCATCGCTCACGTCCTTTGGTTCGTCATGAAGGACCGCAAGGCACGCACCCAGCTCGGCTACCAGAGTTTCTCGCAGACGTGGTGCGGCCGCCGCTGACGAAGGCGGGCGACAATGACCATGTGGCCGCGGTCGGCGGCACCCCTTGCCGGACGGTGCGCCTGCCGAGTTCTTACTGGAGCGATCCATGACTGATCTGACTGTCCCGAGCCGCCTTCCCGCCGGCGCGACGGGAGAAGGCGACGGAATAATGGTCGGGCGCGGCCCGGTCCGCGTCGATGCTTTTATCGACTTCCTGTGCCCGTTCTGCCGGCGGTTTGAGCTGTCGGCAGGGCCGGCGCTTTCCGGCCTGGTGTCCGGCGGGCAGGTCAGCCTGGTCTACCACCCCATGAATTTCCTGGATGAGGCGTTGACGACGAGCTACTCCACGCGCGCGGCTGCGGCGTCGGGCTGCGCCGCTGACCGGGGACGGTTCGCCGAGTATGCGCACGCGCTGTTCGTCAGCCAGCCCCCCGAGGGCGGGCCCGGGCTGACCGATGCCGAGCTGGCCGGCCTGGGCCGGGCTGTGGGGCTGGACGACGCGGCGTTCACCACGTGCGTGTCTGATGCACCGTATCTGGACTGGCCGCCGTATGTGACCGCGCGCGCCGCCGCGCTGGGAGTGGACGCGACGCCGACCGTCCTGGTCGCAGGCGCGCTCGTCAGGCCGGAGGCCGGGCCGATTAGTGCCGCAGTTGCTGCGGCAGGCGGCGGGCGCTGATCCGTAGAGGCGCCCGCTGCGCCCGCCACCAGCGGCGGCTTTGCGCTACGGCCGGAGACTTGTGAGCTGGTGGATGTGAGCCGCCAGTCTGGCGGCGCCCGCCCGGAGGACCCCGCGCACCGGCTGGTCGGCCGGGTGATTGGTGGGCGGGGCGAGCCGCGCCGGCGGCCAGGGAATGACACGCCAGGGGCACGTGGGGAACACTCAGACGATGACCGGCGTCCCGGCACCCACCCTGTATCACCGCTGGCTTGGCTGGCATGCCCTCGCCATGCGGCGTGCAGTCACGGTGCTCAGCGCCGGACTGATTGTCGCTGTTGTTCTGCTTCCGTTCGTGACCTGGGGCCTGGCACTGGTCGGCGGCTGGGACGCCGCCGCGCTCGCCTTCCTCTTGACCACCTGGCCGATCATTATCCGAGCCGACAGCGCACGCGCGGCGCAGTTCGCTGGCCGCGAAGACCAGACGGAAGGCTCCGCCAGGACGCTGCTGCTGGGCGCTAGCGTCGCCAGCCTCCTCGGCGCGGGTTACGCGCTTCACCTGGCGGGGCGGCACAGCGGCGCGCCACGGGCGCTACTGATCGGCGCCGCCGTGCTGACCGTAGTGCTGTCGTGGACGCTGATCAACACCGTCTACACCCTGCGCTACGCCGATCAGCATTTCCGGTCCACGCCCGGCGGCATCGAGTTCGGCGCCGAAGACGGGCAGCAACATCCCAGCTACCGCGACTTCGCCTACGTCGCATTCACCATTGGCATGACCTACCAGGTGTCCGACACCACCCTGCGCGACCCCCAGATCCGGCGCACCGTGCTCGCCCACGCCCTCTTGTCGTACGTGTTCGGCGTGGTCATCGTCGCGGGCTCGGTCAATCTCATCTCCGGCCTGTTCCGCTAACTCGCCTGGCCCCACCCGCGACCGGCGCCGCCGCCACACCGATGCTGACCCTCGGTGCTCAGCACCTGCCAGACAGCCTCGCGATAATCATGACACTCTGTGACGAATACTCGGTCATTGCTGCGCGCACAACCGATATGGGCGGCGGCTCCGCCGCTAAATGACCACCTTCCCCGCGTCCAGAATGGGATGTTCTGAGCCAGACGCGCGGCCACCTGTTCTGGACGTCGGCTTCCGCGCCCCGGACGCAGGGCCGTTGGGCAGCCGACCACGGCCCGGTGGCTGAGCGCCGTGCCTGGCCGACCTGAATTCTCGCTGGGTTGCTCCTGCTGGTCGGGGCTGCTGGGGTCTTCGGCGGGATCGCTCTGGTGCACGATGGCTTCGGGATGCCGCTGAGTCGCTACACCAGACGCTGTTCACCGGGTGGCTCGTCAGCCAGGCTGGCCCGTCGCCCCGCGCATTGATCCTTGCTATTAGGTATTCCTGTTAAATGCGCAGCAGAATGGCATCGGAAGGCGCGGCCGTCCAGCGCGCGAGGTGCGCGCGAGCCGGCCCGGTGCGATGAGCTGGATCCGGAACAAGGCCGTCATCGCGGTGGCGGCCGTCGTTGTCTTGGCTGGCCTGGTGACCGGTGTGCTGCTGGCGGTCCGCGGTGGCGGCCAGGCGACTCCGGTGTCGGCGACACCCTCGCCCACCGCCCGGCCGTTGCTGTCGCCGTTCACCGGCGAGCCGGTGCCCGCGCTGAACCGGGTGCTCGCGGTGAAGATCGACAACATCGTGAATGCGCGGCCGCAGACCGGGCTCACCCGCGCGGACCTCGTGTACGTGCTGCCGGTCGAAGGCGGGCTGAGCCGGTTCCTGGCGGTCTTCTCCTCGCGCTACCCGCCCGTGATCGGGCCGGTGCGCAGCGCGCGGGAGGACGACCTGGAACTGCTGCGCCAGTTCGGCCGTCCCGCGTTCGCCTACTCCGGCGCCACGGCCACGCTGCTGCCCTATATTCAGCGGACCGCCAGGATCGTGAACCTGTATTCCGGCATCACCCGCGGATACTACCGGGACACCAGCCGGATCGCCCCCTACAACCTGTACGCCCGCACCCGGCGGTTGCTGGCGCAGGCCCGGGGCGCGAGCAAGGCGCGCGACATCGGGTTCCGGTTCGGCCCGCCGCCGCCCGGCGGCACGGCCACCCGGTCGGCGTCGGTGTCCTACCCGGCGGCCTCGTTCCGCTTCACCTGGTCCGCGGCCAAGGGGCGCTGGCTGGTGTCGATGGACGGCAGGCCAGCGGTGACCACCGATGGCGGACGCCTGTCACCGGCCACGGTGGTGATCCAGCACACCACAGTGCGCACCTCCCGGTTCCTGGAGTACGGCAAGCCCCCGCCGTATGCCGAGAGCACCGGGTCGGGCACCGCGCTGGTCCTGCGCGACGGCAAGGCCTGGACCACCCATTGGTCCCGGCCGGACGCGAACGCCGGCACTGCTTTCACTACCGCGTCCGGCCAGCCGATGACGTTCACCCCGGGCCAGGTCTGGGTCGTGCTCGCCTACCGGTAACAACGCCGCACCGAGTGCCAGCAGCGGGCCACGGCGAGGGCTCCGCCTCTCCCCGGGCGAGGCCCGCTTTGCCACGCCGGCGTTGTGAGCCGGGCTCGCGGACCTGGCTCCTGCAGGGGTGCGCCCGCTACGGGGTGGTGTAGGTAATCGTGACCTCGGTCCGGGTACCGCTCTTGTTGAGGTCCTTGGCGGTGATCGTCCCGGTGGCTCCCTTCAAGGCCCCGGTCCCCCCGGTCACCGTCCCGGTTTGCCCCGGCGATGCTTGCGATGGGGCCGTGCTTGCTGGCCAGCTGATGGTCTTCGTGGTGACGGCGCGCAAGGTGTGGGTGAGCGGTTCCGGCGGTGCGGGGGGGGCCGGTCAGGAGATGGCGGCCTGCACCAGCTCGGTGACTTTCTTCTCCACCGCCGGGCTCCACTGCTTCAGCGCGTACGTCACCGGCCACACGTCGCCGTCGTCGAGGTTCGCGGTGTCCTGGAAGCCCAGGGTCGAGTAGCGGTAGCCGAACTTGCCCGCGTTCTGGAAGAACACGACGATCTTGCCGTCGGAGTTCGCGTACGCGGGCATCCCGTACCAGGTCTTCGGCGACAGCCCGGGGGCGGCCGCGGTGACCGTCACATGCACCCGCCCGGCGAGCGCGCGATCGGCCGGCGCCATCTCGGCGATGCTGTCCAGGGCCGCCTGCAGGCCATCGGCCTGCTTGGCGCCCTTGTTGCCCTCGGCGCGCAACTCGGCGGCGCGCTTTTTCATCGCGGCGCGCTCCTGGGCGCTGAAGCCGCCGGACTCGGTCATGGCATTCTTCGCGGGCATCCCCGGGCTTCCCTTCTTTGACGCTCAGCGGCCCGGGTGTCCTCCCGGCCCTTCTGCCCCAAGGCTAGGCCCGGCCACACCGGGCCGCTTCTCGATTCCTGACCGGATCGGGGCCCAGGCCAGCCGCCCGACAGCGGCCCCCGTCACCAGCGAACGCCCCGATCCAGCCGCCTAGAGCGCCTGCCAAGCCAAGCGGGATGCGGCCAAGCGCCGAATCGACCGGGCCGCGCAGCCGCCCAGGCCTTATGTCACACCGCGTGATCTCTCCCGCTCCCGGCGAATGCGCGCCTGCCCGCCGTTCTGGACGTTCTCACCGGCGGCCGGGCAACTGGTGCGTTGCGCACGTGATTGGCCGTTATGCGTGCCGGGCCGGATGATGTGTTGCCCGTTCGGTGGAGCCCGGGAGGAAACCCGGGGCGTCTCGGACATCCAGCGCGGCCGGCTCAACCCCGACCGCCAGCTCTTCGGATAAGTCACTTCCTGGGCCCGCCACTGCAACTCTACGACCCCGCTCCCGGCCTACCTGACAAACACAGAGGAACCCCGGCGAGTTCAGAGTCCCCGGGAACTCCGGGGCGGTTCACCCTGACCACGGGGTCTCCCGAGTCACACACCTCGCTGCGGTAGGGGTGGACCTACCGCAGGGTGGGTGCCGGCCCATGGCGTGGCCTGCGCGGTCTCCGCCATCATGGAGGGCAATCGGCGGCCAGCCGACCGTGGCACGGCAGGAGCCCGGCATGGCGAAGTGGACGATCCTCATCGCGGCGTACACCGCGGGATGCATCTGGCTCAGCATGCGCCGGATGGAGGCCTGCGGCGCGGGGCCGAAGACCCCGCGGGGGCGTCTTCGGGAGATGCGCTGGGGCCTGGTCCTGCTGGCCCTGGCTATCAGCTTGTTCGGGCTGACCGGGGTGAATCACTGGCCTGCCCTGATCGCGATGCTGATCGCCGGGCTGGTGCTGGTCCTGCTGCCACGGCAGGCCGCGTGGCTGGTGGCGGTCGCGCTGATCGCGCTCGGGCTGTATGGCTTCCTGCTGGTCCGCGCCTACCAGCGCGGCGACGCCGTCCAGAAGTTGTACGGCCTGGTGCTGGCTGGCGCCGGCTCGTACCGGACCGAATTCGTGCTGCCGCAGGCCTATGCGTTCCTGGCCCTCGGCCTGTGGCTGCTTTGGCGGACGGTGGGCCGGCGCTCCCGCCTGGCCGGGCTGCTGCTCGGGCGCAAGCCACGGTGGCGCCTGCTGCTCGTGCCGGTGGCCGCGGTGGCCATCGAGCTGGCCGGGCCGAACTACGGGTTCAGCCCGAGCTGGTGGAACATCCTGTGGAACCTGGCCGTGGCGGCGGCCGTGCTCCTCATCGTGTGGTGGTTCCCGGCCGGTGCGGCGGATCTGGCGGCGGCCGGCCTGATAGCCCTGGGGCTCTACGGGATCGCGCTCGCGCTCTCCTGGCCCTCGGCGCCGTTCGTCACGAATTACGGCACGCTGAGATTCGGCGCCGTGCTGGTCGACGGCACGACCTGGGCCGCCGGGGCCGGCCTCGAGGGAGGCCTGATGCTGGCCTTCGGGCTCTGGCTGCTGCCCCGCACGGCCATCCCGCACGCACGCGTCCTGCTGCGGCCCGAACCCGACGCCGACCTGGCCGGGCGGGTGGAGCAGCTGACCCAGACCCGGGCCGACGCGGTGGACAGCGCCGCGGCCGAGCTGCGGCGGGTGGAGCGGGACCTGCACGACGGGGCGCAGGCCCGGCTGGTCGCCCTGGGCATGAGCCTGCGGGCCGCCGAGCACCTGATCCCGGCCAGCCCGCAAGCCGCAGTCGCGCTGGTGGCCGAGGCCCGGGAAGCCTCGTCCAAGGCTCTCACCGAGCTGCGGAACCTGGTCCGCGGCATCTACCCCCCGGTGCTGGCCGACCGCGGCCTGGGCGAGGCGGTCCGGGCGCTGGCCCTAGACACCCCGCTGCGCACCGAGACCGACATCGTCTTGCCCGGGCGGCTCGACGCGCCGGTCGAGTCCGCCTGCTACTTCGCCGTCGCCGAGGCGCTCACCAACGCGGTCAAGCACTCCGGCGCCCGCCAGGCCCAGGTCCGGATCCGGCACGCCCGCGGCATGCTGCGGGCCGAGGTCGCCGACGACGGCTGCGGCGGCGCCGACCCGGCCCGGGGCGGCGGCCTGACCGGGATCGAGCGGCGGCTGGGTACGTTCGACGGCATCCTGGCCGTGAGCAGCCCGCCCGGCGGGCCGACCATGATCGTCATAGAGGTGCCGTGCGCGCTGTTGTCGCCCGGGACCTTTTCCTCCTGAGGGACGGGCTTGCCCGCCTGCTCAAGGCGCACGACTGCGAGACCGCGGCCGCGGCCGGGGACGCACTAGGCGAGCGCGCGCGCCGGGCCCAGCCCGCTGAATAACTCCCCGCCGTCGTTCAGCTCCCGGCCAGACATCACCGGAAAGGCGAAGCCATAACTGATCATTCTGTGCTGCCTGGCCACAGGGAACTCGCCGCTTCAGGCACCCTCATGCTCCGCCTGCTATCTGTTTCTGATCATGGCTCGCGCGCGAGGTGGCAGGTCTCGCCGCAACAGCCTCCGTACCTGCCGATCGGGTGGGCGTCCCGGACGGGACGAGGACGTGTCGGCCGTTTCCGGGACTTCTCCCGTTGCGGGTCACATGTCCAGTCCGCCGTTGACCGCCCAGATCTGCCCGGTGACATACGCGGACTCGTCCGCGCTGAGGAAGCAGACCACCCGGGCGACGTCCTCAGGCCTCCCGAGCCGGCCGAACGGGATCTGCTTACGCACCCGCTCCAGCGCCTTTTCGGGCATGCCCGCCACCATGTCGGTGGCGATGTAGCCAGGCGTCACGGCGTTCACCGTCAGCCCGATCCCGTCGCTGTCCAGGCGCTCCTGCCGGCTCAGATGGAAGATCACTTCCCTGGCCAGCGATTTCGTCAGGCCGAACAGGCCCGACTTGGACGCTGCGTAGTTGGCCTGGCCGATGTTTCCGGTCTCCCCGATGACCGACGAAACGTTGACGATCCGGCCGGTGCCGCGCTTGAGCATGTGCTCTGCCGCCGCTTGGGCCATGAAGAACGCGCCGGACAGGTTGACCGCGATCACTCTGTTCCAGTCGTCGTCGGTCATATTGGCGGTGGTCCGGTCGATCGTGATCCCGGCGTTGTTGACCAGGATGTCGACCCGGCCATGCTGGTCGATCACCTGGCTCAGGACGCGCCGGCAGTCGTCGGCCAAGCCAATGTTCCCCTCGTGCACGGTGATCTGCCGCTCTGGGTAGTCGCCGGTCATGCTCGCGAGGAACTTCTCCGCGCTCTCGCGGCCCCGCCAGTAACCGGCGGCGACGTGCGCGCCGTTGGCGGCCAGCGCGCGGCAGGTGGCGGCGCCGATGCCCCGCGTACCGCCGGTGACCACGGCCACACGGTCGCGGACCGTGGTACCAAGCAGTTCCAGCCGCGGCTGTCCCAGTGTCGTCATGAAGGGCTCCCATCTTGTCTATCCCGCTAGCGACGGCTTCTCGGCTTAGGGCGGCTCGGCAGTGGCCCGCTGCAACCGGTCCAGCGCGGAGGGATCGGCCAGGGGTTGTGCCGTCTCCGGGCTCGCGGCCCTTGGACTCGGCCCTCGGATATGTCGCGCAGAAGCCGGCGCGTGATCTTTCCGGACCGGGTCCCGGGCGCCGGTGGCCGTCCCGACGCTCTAGACCTGCCCTGCTGGTGAGCCTTAAACGGCCGACGCTAACAACATTGGGCAGAACCGGCGCAAAAGAACCGTAGCCTTGTCACAGCATCAGCTGACACAGTTCGTCGCAGCGCGGTCACCCTCGTGGCCGTGGGCGACTCGAACACGAGCCGGCTGGTCAACAGGCCCTTCCGTAACGTTCACCCGGCGAGAGCCGATTTCCCGGGCCGAGCCGCGGGATCCGCCTGCCGTAATCCCATGATCTTGGCCGGGCGTTGGCTCGGACCTGGCCTTTCCAGCGTCTCTGTTTGCAGGGCTAGAGTTCTCACGACCGTTATTCCCCGTGACGCTAGCGCTGGCATTGACGTCGCCCACTAGCGTGAACCGTGAGACTAGCGCCATATCTTGTTACGAAAGTGACCAGGCTTGCAGGGATAAACTCTGACTTGTTGATCTTGCTGGGCGAGGCATACTCCCCGCATTGCGGGACAGCAGAAGCGGTGCTGCCTCGACTCGGGGCCGCGCCGCATTATCAGGCTGCCGGGCGGCCAGGACCCCGCGCTCTCCGTGAGGTGGTACGTGAAACCTTTCGTGATCAATAAGCATGGCCGGCTGGTCTTCCCGGCTAACTTCCTCGGCGAGCTGGATTTCTCGGTCCTGCAATCGCTCGACCAGTTCACCGCGGTGATTGGGCGGGACTTCGAGGCAAAGGCGCCCACCGGGACCGACATCCTGTCCCGGGTGGAGTCGGGAAGCTATCCCGGGCGGTTCGAGCTGCTCCGCGACCTAGGCCAGAACCTGTTCTGGGCCAACCGGTTTTCGACCCCCATGTTCGACCGGCGGCCGACGCGCTGGCGCGACCTGCCCAAGCATCGGGACGATGTGTTTCTGCCGGTGCTGACCCCCTGGCAGGACAGCGAGCGGAAGGTGGCGGCGGTGGAACGCGCCTTCGGGGAACTGCCCGTGACGTGGGACGCCGACGCCGAGAATGAGATCTTCGGCCTGCTGTTCGGCGTATTCAGCACCAAGCTGTACCACGCCACGGAACTGCCGCCGATGAAGCCGACGGTGGCGGAGTTCCTGGGCCAGCCCGGGGCGCTGACGTTCGTGATGTCGGACTACGACCCCGGGTACCGGGTGTTCAGTCTCCAGGAGATCATCGACGCCCATGAGGACGTGCCGGAGCTCGAAGCACTGATGCGTTGGGCGATGGTGCTGCATAACCAGTACCCGTGGGACCGGGCGGGTACCTCGCTGCGCGAGGCCGCCGAGATCGGCGGCGACGACTTCGTTGTCGCGTTCCACCCGCGCAACCGCGACGTGACAGCCTTTATCGACCGGGTCCGGCGTTCGGCGGGCGGCGGGCGCATGTCGGCCACGTTGGCCAGCCAGAATGGGCAGGCCGAAACCGCGGCGCCGGTGACACCCTATCTTCCGGTCCGGGTGCGAGAGGCGTTCAGCATCCAGCCGAAGCTCGAAGCGCTCGCGATCGTCCGCGGCGAGCACGTCTGCAGCAACGACGACCTGATCAGGAACGCGAGCTTCTCGTGGTCGCCAATGAGCGCCGCGGAGATCAGCGCAAAAACCGGGATCGACCAGCGCCGCTACACCAGCCGGGAGCCCGAGCAGCTGGCGCTGCCCGCGGCCCGGGCAGCGCTGGCCAAATCCGGCCGCGCTCCCGGGGAGATCGGCGCCGTCCTCGTCAGCACGTGCACGAGCAACCGGCTGATCCCATCCATTGCCTGCTGGCTGTCCGGCGAGCTCGGCTTGCTGCAGACCCATGCGTCGGCCGACCTGATTGCCGCGTGCGCAGGGCTGCCCTACGGGATGGCGGAGACCATCCGCCAGCTCCAGGAGGTCGGCCGGCCGGTGCTGCTGGTTTGCGTGGAGAAGTTCTCCGACAAGATCGGCAGCGTCCGCACCTCGCGGATGATCTTTGGGGACGGGGCGGCGGCCATGGTGATCGGCCCGGCCCCGGGCGGAGGCCCCGGCGATGTGGAGATCGTGCAGACCTACGCCAGCGGGCCGCACAGCGAGGTCAATTCGATCATCTGGCCGAACGCGGACTTCGACAACGACATCACCGTGTACGGCCCGGAGGTGAAGTCGCTGGTGCAGCGCTACTTGGTCCAGATGCTGGACGAGCTTGGCGAGCTGCGCGATCCCGATGACCCGAGCCGCACGCTACTGGAGAGCATCGAGTTGATCGTCCCGCACCAGGCCAATAAGACAATGATCCTCGGCCTGGCCGCGAAGGCCGGTCTGTCCCCTGACCAGCTGTATTTCAACGTGGACCGGATGGGGAACGTGTCGGCGGCGAGCATCCCGATCGCGCTGTACGACGCCGTGCGTGAGGGCATGATCACTCGCCGGACCCGCGTCTTCGCGCCCGGCTTCGGGCCGGCGCGGTCGGCGGCTACGTGGTGCTGCACCTCGACCCGGCCATCGTGGCCGACGAGGTGGTACTGGGGATGACGCAGGAAACCGTACCGCCGCCGGTGGCGGGCGGCACCAGCGACGACATACGCGTAGCGTTCGGTGGGTGAGCCGATGAACTCCGACAGTCGGGGAGCGTTCAGCCGCGTCGCGGTCGTCAACCGCGGCGAGCCCGGCCATGCGGCTGATCAACGCCGTCAGGGAGTGGAACGCCGAAGGGCGGCCACCGCTGCGCGTCATCGCCGTCTACACCGCCGCCGACCGCCGCGCGACGTTCGTCCGCGAAGCCGACGAGGCGGTCCTCATCGGCCCGGCCGACCCCGGTGAGGCGTTCGCTGCCAGCCCCTACCTCGACTATGCCGAGCTGGAGCGTGCGCTGCGGGAGTGCCGGGCCGACGCGGTGTGGCCGGGCTGGGGGTTCGTCTCGGAGAAGGCCGAGTTCGCCGGGCTGTGCGAGCGGCTCGGGATCACCTTCATCGGTCCGTCAGCCGAGGTTATGCGCAGGCTCGGTGACAAGATTGAGTCCAAGCGGCTGGCCGCTGACGCCGGGGTGCCGCTCGCGCCATGGAGCGGCGGTCCGGTGACCAGCGTGGCCGACGCCCGCGCGAAGGCCGAGTCCATCGGCTACCCGCTGATGGTGAAGGCAACCGCTGGCGGCGGCGGGCGCGGCATCCGCCTGGTGCGGTCCTCCGACCAACTGGACGAGGCCTTCCAGCGGGCCAGCTCGGAGGCGGCCAAGACCGCCGGGGACGCGACAGTGTTCCTTGAGCGGGCCATCCGCGGCGGCCACCACGTCGAGGTGCAAGTCATCGCCGACGCCAAGGGCACCGTGTGGACGCTAGGCGTCCGGGACTGCAGTGTGCAGCGGCGCAATCAAAAGGTGATCGAGGAATCCGCCTCCACCTCGCTGGACGCCGAGCAGGAGAAAGCGGTGCGCTCCCACGCCGCCGAACTGATTCGGGCGGTCGGGTACGTTAACGCGGCGACTGTGGAGTTTCTCTACGAGCCCGGCGAGCGACTGCTGTCGTTCCTCGAGGTCAACACCCGGCTGCAGGTAGAGCACCCGGTCACCGAGGTGACCACCGGCGTCGACCTCGTCAAGCTGCAGCTACACATCGCGGCGGGCGGCGCGCTGATCGAGACCGGGGCTGGGGAGCCGCCGGTGCACGGGCACGCCATCGAGGCCCGGCTGACCGCCGAGGACCCGGAACGCGACTTCGCGCCCGCGCCCGGGCGCATCGAGCACCTGGCGCTGCCCGCCGGCCCCGGCATCAGAGTCAACACGGGGGTCTCGGCGGGCGACATCATCCCGCCACAGTTCGATTCGATGATCGCCAAGGTGATCGCCTGGGGTCGGGACCGCCCCGAGGCCCGCGCCCGGCTGTCCCGCGCGCTCCGGCAGACTGCCGCGGTAATCGACGGCGGGACCACGAACAAGGGCTTCCTGCTCGACGTGCTGGACCGGCCGGAATTCGTCCGCGGCGACATCGACACGACCTGGCTGGACACGATGATGGCTGGTGGCTACGCCCCGCTGCGCCGGGTCGATGTGGCCCTGCTAGCCACCGCCTTCGAGGCGTACAAGGCGCACGAGCGGCGCCAGCGCGACCGGCTGTTCGCCTCCGCTGAGCGCGGGCGCCCCGAGGTGGGGCACGAGACGTACTACGAGGCCGACGTCCGGGCCGGTGGTGAGGCCTACAAGCTGCGGGTGTCCCGCTCCCGTTCGGCCCGGTACCGGGTGGAGCTGGACGGCCGCGCGGTGGAAGCCGACGTCGAGCGGTCGGGCCGGTTCGAGCTGGCTCTCGCCGTCGGTGGCCAGCATTTCGACGTGCTTTCGGTCGCACAGGGGCCCGACTACCTGGTCGAGGTCAACGGCGCGGTGCACCGGATCTCCGGCGGCGAGGCCGGGCTGGTTCGCGCGCCGGCCCCGGCCATGATTGTGGCGATCCCGGTCTCGACCGGGGACGAGGTCGCCGAGGGTGACGTCGTCGCCGTCGTGGAGAGCATGAAGCTGGAGACGGCGCTGCGCGCCCCGGCCTCGGGCCGGGTCGCCGAGGTGCTGGCCGAGGTCAACACGCAGATTGAGACGGGCACGAAGCTGGTCAGGATCGAGCAGGAACCTGAGACCGACGGCGGCCGGGAGACCGACGCCCCGCGGGCCACGGCCGACCTGGGCGTCCTGGCCGGCACGGCTAGGAACGAGGGTGCTCCAGCGGCGGCCGCTGCCGACGCGCTGACCGCGCTGCGCTCGATGGTGCTGGGCTACGACGCCAGCGAGCAGGAGGCCGCCCAGCAGCTGCGCAGGCTGGCCAGCGCGCGGTCCGACCTGGATGCCGGTGACCCGCGGCTGCTGGCCGCCGAGATCTCGATCCTGCAGATCTTCGCCGATGTGTCTGCGCTGTGGCGCAATCGCCGGGTGCCTGGCGAGTCTGAAGCCGACGATGAGGCTGCGGTGGACGCCGAGGCCGCCCACAACCAGCAGGAGTATTTGCACGCCTACCTGCGCTCCAGGGATGCCGACGGGGAGGGCCTGCCGGAGTCGTTCCGGATCAAGCTGCGCCGGACCCTGGCTCATTACGGCGTCTCCGGGCTGGAGCCTTCACCCGCGCTCGAGCCGGCGCTGTACCGCATCTTCCTCGCCCACCGCCGCGCAGCCACGCACCTGCCGGTCGTGGCCGAGCTACTGCGGTGGCGGCTGCGCCGCCCGGAGTCACTGCCGGACGGCGCGCGCGACGACTACCGGCGGGTCATCGACCAGCTCGTGTCCGCCACCCAACTGCGCCATCGCGGCGTCGGCGACCTGGCCCGCCAGGTGCGGTACCGCGTCTTCGACGCCCCGGCCATCGCCGCCGACCGCGCCTGGGCGCAGCAACAGGTCCGCGCGGAACTCGACAACCTCTCGCCCGATCCGGAGGCCCGGGCTGCGCAGATCGACGCGATCGTCGCCTCCGGCGAGCCGATCCTCGGCGTGTTCAGCGAGCGGCAGCACGCGGTGATGCTCGAGGTGATGACCCGGCGCTACTACCGGATAAGGCTTCTGAACAACGTTCAGCTCACCGAGCAGAGCGGCCGCCCCCTGCTGACCGCCGAATACACCCACGACGGACAGGACTACCTGATCCTCGCGACCGTGGCCAAAGGCACCGAAAGCGCGGCCGAGAGCGACCTGCTCCAGCTGGCCAGTGCTCTGCCGTCCGATCGCATCGTGCTGGTTGACCTCTATGTGACCTCCCAGACGCAGGACGACCTGGCCGGAAGCGACCCCGGCGCCCGCGCCGAGCGGATCCGCGGCAAGCTCGGTGTCATCCCGCCCGCCGTCGAGCGGGTCGCGGTCGCGGTGCGCGTGCCGGGCGACGGCTGGCCGGACTGGTTCACGTTTGTCCGGGAGGCGGACGGGACGCCGGGGGAAGACCGGGCACAGCGCGGCTGGCACCCGATGGTCGCCGAGCGGCTGGGCCTGTGGCGGTTCTCCCGGTTCGAGCTGACCCGGCTGCCCGCAGCACCCGACGTGCACCTGTTCCGCATCAAGGGTCGCGAGGTTCCCGATGATCGGCGGCTCATGGCCCTGGCCGAAGTCCGCGACCTGACCATCCTGCGCGACCACGAGGGCCGAGTCCGCGGCCTGCCGCAGATTGAGCGGATCTTCGACGCCTGCCTGAACAGCCTGAGCTCGGCCCGCTCCGCCGACCGCGAGCTGGCCAGGCTGGACTGGAACCGCATCAAGCTCTACGTGTGGCCACCCGTCGATGTCCCGCTCACCGAACTGGAACCGGTCATCCGGTCACTCGCTCCGCGCACCGACGGACTCGGACTGGAGCAGGTGCTGGTGCACTTCCGGGTGGCTGATGGGGCTGGTGAGCCCCGCGACCTGATGCTCCGGATGTCGCGCCCGCCGGGTGCCGGGCTGACCCTGCGCATTACCGACCCACCGTCCCGGTCGCTGCGCGAGCTGGACGGCTACACCCAAAAGGTGATCCGGGCCCGCCGCCGCGGCACGGTCTACCCCTACGAGCTCATCCCCCTGATCACCCGTTCGCCGGATCCGGGGGGCAGCGACGGCACGTTCACCGAGCACGACCTCGACGAGGCTGGCGCCGCGGCGCCGGTGGACCGGGCGCCGGGGCTGAACACCGCCAGCCTAGTCCTTGGCGTGGTCAGCACGGCGACGAAGCGCTACCCCGAGGGGATGCACCGGGTCGTCCTGCTCGGCGACCCCACGCGCGCGCTGGGCGCCCTGTCCGAGCCGGAGTGCCGCCGCGTGCTCGCTGCCCTCGACCTGGCGCGGCAGATGGGCGCACCGGTGGAGTGGTTCGCTATCTCGGCCGGGGCGAAGATCGCGATGGATTCCGGCACCGAGACCATGGACTGGATCTCCCGGGTGCTGCGCGGCATCGTCGAGTTCACCCAGGACGGCGGGGAGATCAACGTCGTGGTCGCCGGGATCAACGTCGGCGCCCAGCCATACTGGAACGCCGAGGCCACGATGTTGATGCACACCAAGGGCATCCTGATCATGACCCCGGACTCGGCCATGGTGCTCACCGGGAAGCAATCGCTGGACTATTCCGGCGGGGTCTCGGCCGAGGACAACTTTGGCATCGGCGGCTACGACCGCATCATGGGCCCCAACGGTGAGGCCCAGTACTGGGCGCCCGACCTGTCGGCCGCCGTTGAACGTGCTGCTGGCTCACTATGAGCACACGTACGTGGCCGCGGGCGAGCGGTTCCCTCGCCCGGCTCCCACCGCCGACCCGGCCGACCGGGACATCTCAGCGTCGCCGCATGCCGGCCCGGGCAGCCCCTTCAGCACGCTCGGCGAGATCTTCGGCGCCGCGACTAACCCCGAGCGCAAGAAGCCGTTCGACATCCGCTCGCTGTTGCGTGGCATGGCTGACACCGACCACCAACCGCTAGAGCGCTGGGCCGACATGGCCGACGCCGAGTCGGCCGTGGTGCTCGACGCGCACCTGGGCGGTCAGCCCGTCGCGGTGATCGGCTTCGAATCATCGCCGCTGCCACGGCACGGGGCCTACCCCGTGGACGGCCCGTCGCAGTTCACGGCGGGCACGCTGTTTCCCCTCTCGTCCAAGAAGACCGCACGGGCGATCAACGCGGCCAGCGGGAACCGCCCCTTGGTTATCGTGGCCAACCTTTCCGGGTTCGATGGCTCACCGGAATCGCTGCGCCGGCTCCAGCTCGAGTACGGCGCGGAGATCGGCCGGGCGGTGGTCAACTTCGACGGCCCGATCGTGTTCTGCGTGGTCTCCCGCTACCACGGCGGCGCGTTCGTCGTGTTCTCCGGGGTGCTCAACGACACCATGGAGGTGGCCGCCGTCGAAGGCTCCTACGCCTCTGTGATCGGCGGCGCGCCCGCCGCCGCAGTGGTGTTCGCCGCGGAGGTCAACAAACGCACCGCAGCTGATCCCCGGATGGCTGATCTGCAGGCGAGGATCGCTGAGGCCACATCCGGTGGCGACGAGGACGAGGCGTCCCGGCTGCGTGCCGAGCTGGCGTCCGCCTGGCCTGCCGTCCACGCTGAGAAGCTCGGACAGGTCGCCGACAAGTTCGACCGCGTGCACAGCATCGAGCGGGCCCGCGAGGTTGGCTCAGTCCAGTCCATCGTGCCCGCCGCCCGGCTGCGGCCCTACTTGATCGACGCTGTGCGGCGGGGGATGCGGCGGACGCTACTCAGGAGCACCCGCCCACAGCCCAAGTAGCCCGTCCTGGCCCGCGAACCGCCACCGCGCCAGGCGCGCATCGGGTTTCCGTAGGGGCCGTATCCTCAGCCTTTCGGGGGGATCGGCTGTCGCGCTCGGCGGCAGCCAGCAGCTGCCGAGCGATTAGGGCCGCTGCTCGAGGCATCTGGTCTCCTTCAGGTGTGCAAATGTGACCGGCGCATGGCCGCAGGCATGAGGCGCGGCGTTCGCGCGGCGCCCGGGTCTGGGCGTTCGTGTCGCGCCGCTGGAAGAACGCCGCGGGAGCGGGCGGGAACCCGCCTCGTCGGCCGCGGTCGCGTCGGCAGGCCCGCCCGCGGCAGCCGTTTTGGGAAATCCATGACGGCTGCCGCGGGTACGCCGCTTCTCAGCGGTCTACGGGCGGGCCTCGTAGATGATGTTGAAGGGCGTCTCGGCGACCCGGCGGAAGCCTGAGTACCCGGCGTCGGCGGCAAGCCGGCGTATCGGCTCCTCGCCGGCCTGGGCGCCGAGGGAGTAGCCGCCGTCTTGGGACAGCGCGTTCGGCACGCACAAGAACGTGGAGAACGAATAGTAGACCCGCCCCACGGGGGTGAGGTTGTCGGTCACGCCGCCGCCGGCGGCGGGTTCGACGATCATCCAGGTCCCGTCGGGCGCGAGCGTCTCCCGGATGTGACGGGCCGCGCCGAGCGGGTCACCCATGTCGTGCAGGCAGTCGAAGCTGGTCACCAGGTCATACGGGCCGCCGCCGAAGGTCTGCGCCGATGCGACATCGAATTTCACCCGGTCAGCCAGGCCCGCGTCGGCGGCGCGCTTGCGCGCTTGGATGATGGACTCTTCGTGGTAATCCGAGCCGGTGAAGCTCGACGTCGGGTACGCGCGTGCCATCAGTGTCGTGGACGCGCCGTGGCCGCACCCGATGCTCCGCATGGAGACCCAGGGTCTGGCATACGCCGCGCTGGCAAGCTGCTGCCGTGGTCATGGGCGTCTTCCCTTGCTGTCGAGCAGCGAACCCTTTGCAGGCTGACGTGAGCAAACGCGGGATGAACCTCGGCACGGCATCCGCGAGCCATCAGGATGGCTGATTCCTTCGGCCCTGCCAGGTGGCGGGGTCGCGGGCGGCCTGGTAGATGACTTCGACCTGCTCACTGCCAAGTACGGATGGCTGCTTTCGCAGCCATCTGCGCAGTGCGCGCGGTGCGGCGAGGACGGCTATGTCTGGTGGGCCGCCACGTTGTGCCGAGAACTGGTGCGCGCCGGTGAACACGATGACCGCTTGGACCGGCACTGCGATCCCGGTGGCCCGGCCGAGGAGTCGCCCGGCCCGGCGGGCCTCGGCGCGCGACTTGCGCAGGTAATCCACGCTCTTCCCGCCCACGGTCATGCCATACTCGCCAACCCACACCCTGGTCTTCGTGGTCTTGGTGTTGACCGTCACCACACCGAACGGCGCAATGACGACATGGTCGATGTCGGCACCCGCCTGGCCTACCGGGACGGCATGAAGGACATGCCAGCCGTTTCGTGCGCCCCACCGGTTCAGCTTGCGCCCGACCTCTCGTTCGCCTCTCGCGCCCATGGCGAATGACCCGGCCGTAGTGCGGATCCCCAGTGCCTTCGCGGTGGTGACCAGGAAGGGGTGCTGGGCACGAAGTTCCTTCGCCCGGGTCCGGGCAGACTCACCCGGCGTGTTGCGGGCGAGGTCGTCCCATCGGGAATCCCGCACGATCCGGTGAGTGTCGTCCGGACCGCTGTCGGTGGCTGGTGCTGGCTGTGCGGCAGACAGGTGTGGTGGCTGTCCCGGTGGCCGTGGCTCAGGCGCACCCTCTTGCGGTCTCGTCGGCGGCCCGGCCGGTTGCCGGGCTGGTTCTACGATTGCTGCCGCCGGGAGGACCACGTCGGCAAACTGCCCTTCCTGCACGAGGCGCTGGCATTCGGCACGAACTGCCAACCAGAAATCCTCCGCCATCGCGGGCTGGTGGAGCTCGAAGCGCCCGGACCGCGGATCACACCAGCCGAGTTCAACATCACCTGCAGATATGTAGATCCGTAGGTGGCCGTAACGTCGCCATATCCTCGCCGTCGGCATGGCATTAATTCTTCCCGCCACCCAGCTCTTGGACACGGGGATCGGTCGCGTACGGCTGCGGGTGGGATGGTGGAACACGAGGGCGGCCGCAACGCAAGCGTCTTACATGTTGCTAGTGGCGTGCTTCGGCGGCTGCGTCTAGCAGCTCGGCCACCGTACGGCGGGGACGGCTGTCGCTGGTGGAACCGAGATCGCCGCGGAACCGGCGTTGCAGTTCCATCTGGATATGGGCGCCATGGCCTTGGGCAACCCGGTAGAGGAGTGTGTCCTTGTCGCCGACGGGCAAGTCCCTGATCCATTTGGCCAGCTTGCGGGGATCGTCTTTCGTCTCGGCTAGGGGCGGGCTCGCCTTGGCTGCGATGGTGAGCAGGTCGGTGTCGAGGCGGAGGAAGTCGGCCAAGGCGCGCTGTGGTGCGGTGAGGGCGCCTAGGCCTGCGGGAACCGACGGTTCGAGGTCGTTTTCCTCGTCGTAGTCGAAGGCGTCCTCGTCGCGTTCCCAGATTCCGTAGGCCGCCAGCCAGGCCAGGTAAAGGGGACGCAGGTCTCCGGCGGCGAGTTCGGCGCGGACGCCCACGATGGCCGATAGGGAGTCTTCGGCGCCTTCGACCCAGTCCCCGCTTTCGTCTTCGCTGATCAAGTCGAGGATGAGGTGTTCTCCGGAGGTCCAGGCGGCCACGTGGGGATCGATGCAGTACTGCTCGGCAGTCTCCAGGCTGAGGAGTGCGCGGGGCAAGCGGAGCATCACCTGGTGAGTGCCCCAGTTAGTGAGATAGAGGTGGGCGTCGTAGTAGCGCTCCATCATGGAGCGCGGATCGCCGCGGAAATTCCCCCAGTGGTACACGTTGGTGAAGCTGGTGGCCGTGACCCGGGCACGGGTGGACAGCGCGCGGACCTCGGCCTGCTGCCGTTCGTCCAGTGGGCGGTCGACCGCCAGGAACTCGTAGTACTGGTATTCGCTCATTGTCACTTATCGTCAGGTGGCCCAGTGCCGGTAGGCGTCGATCCACTCGGCACCGGCAGGGGGCGGGGCGGGCAGTGACAGATCCAGGATGCCGACGGCCTGCCGGTGCTTCCCGCGGGAGCATATCGCGACAATCCCGGTGCCCGATAGCAGGTCGATCTTGGTGACAGTCACCTCATCGCCAAGGACGGTGGTCCGGAACGGGACGACCAGATGCGCCTCGATCACAACGTGGAAGCTGGTGAGCTGCTCGTACTCGTCATAGGCGTCCACAATGGCCTGCTCAACCAAAGCGTCCAATTCAGCGTCGCTCCGTCCGGCCACGTCCCGCAGCCTACTGAAATGGGGCGGCGCGGGGATTGGGGCATGAACATCTTCACGGGCGCTGGCGGGTGCGCAGGGCGACTGGCGCCGCTGAGGAACCGTGGATCTGGGCCGGGTACGGAGTTGGTCATGCCGCTTCAGTGGTGGTGACGGTGAGGGTGTGGTCGCCGAAGCTGGCGACCAGGTCGAGCCTGCCGCCGAGTGCTTGCACGTAGCGGGCGACGGCATCGATGGTGGCCAGCTCGCCGCGTTCGATCTGGGAGACCCGGCCTGGGGTGACGCCCATGGCCTGGGCGAGGTGGGCCTGGGTCAGGCCATGGCGTTTGCGTTCTTCGGCGAGCCGCTGGCCGCTTTGCCGGGCCATCAGCGCCTTGCCGCGCCGCTCGGCTTCTTCCTCGCCGCCGACGCGGTCGAGGTAGGCGGCACGGTCCGATTTGGTGTTACTGGTCATCGCCCGGATTCCTCCTCCGCCCGTTCCTTCAGGTAGATCTCATACAGTTGCTCGGCGTGCGGGATCGCCGTGGCGTACCACCGGTTCCACTTTCTGGACTTGTCCCCGGCGACCAGCAGGATCGCTGAGCGCCAGGGATCGAAGACGAATAAGATCCGGACCTCGCTCGTGCCCGCTGGAACCGGGCCGCAGTTCCTTTAAGTTCTTGATCTTCGAACCGGTGATCGTGTCAACCAGCGGCCGCCCGAGCGTCGGCCCCGGAGCGGTTGAGCGCGTACCCGCCACCCGCGTGGCGCTACCCACCGCAACCACCCCCAACACGACAGGGCTAGCGCTGCGTCCGCGGCACGGGCACACCGCCGCCTACCACGGCGTCCGCGTCCCGGCCTACCTAGTGCTGACCGCCTGGTGGCCGATCGGTGTCCTGTGCCATCGGATATGAGGCAGCAGCAGGCTGCTGTTCTCTGTCTCGAATGGAGTGGCAGGCCAGGCCTCCAGATATGCCACTTGAACTCAGGCAGGCTGGCGACTCCCAGCCGGGCTGAACGGGCGCCGCGGCCCGCCCCGGGGGCGGGCCGCGGACATCCGTGCGGAACTGGTACCGACTACTTGGTGATGTGGATGACCCGCTCCATGCCGAGCCGGGTGTGCTCGCGGCCGTCCTGGGTGTCCATGAAACAGGCCAGCACCCAGTAGCCCGGCCGGACGCGGACCACCTGCTGCTGGTAGGCGCCGTGGGTCAGGATGTTGAAGAAGAGTTTCATTGTCCCGTCTCCTCAATCGCCTTTGGCAAGGCGCGGAACTTCTCGATCATCGATGTCCCGGCGGGATCGTCAGCGCGCGGCTAACGGGGGCTGGTGGCGGCACGCAGGGCGGTTTGCACGATGACAAAGAGGGGTTTCCCGGGGTCGGAGTTGGTGGCTATCACCACGGGGATCGTCCCGGCGAGGATGCCGAAGAAGATCTGCAGGCACGCTGAGCCGTCGCAGAAAGGGCCGCCGCCCTTGCCCCGGTAGCCGGGTTGGCTGGTGATCGAGCAGTCCCAGCCCAGGCAGTTGGCGTCCATCTGCTGCCGTTGGCCGCGTGACAACAGGCTGCCGCTGATCAGGCCCTGAAGTACCCGGAGCATGCCGGCCGGTGTCATGAACCAGCCGCCCCCCGCGCACGCCGATGGTCCGCACCGGGGCCTGCCTGCCCCGTGCGGTCCCGACGCCGGGCGGCGGGTAGATGAGCGTGGCATGGCGGACGGGCGCGCAGGTGGCGTCGGTGACGCCCACCGGGTCGAAGACATGACGCTGCATATAGCTGAGGAAGAAGCGGTCCGCGGCGGCGGCGCGCGCGGCTGGCCCCGGCTGCGGAGCCTCCTCCATGAAGGGCAGCATGTCCCGGAAGATGGTGAAGTTGATGTTGTTGTAGTCCGCCACTTGCTTGTCGATCTGCTGGATGCCCTGCCTGATCTGTTCCCTGGCCGCATCGCCGGTTTTGAAGACCAGGCCGCTGTTGAGGCGGAATCCGGCCCGGTGGGTCAGCAGTTCACCGAAGGTGATGGTGTCGATGCCCGGGCCTTTGACCCAGTCCGGGGGCAGGAACGGCCAGATCCGGCTGCCGGTGCTCAGGTGATGCCGGGCCAGCGACTGCAGCACGGCAATCGTGGTGAACATCTTGCCGACGCTGAGGACATTCACCATGACGTCCGGTCCCATGGCGAGCTTCGGCGGGTCTGCGGCCGTGCGGGCCAGGCCGGAGGCGACAACTTTCGACGGACCAATGAGCGCCACGTAGCCGACGACTTTTCCCCTCAGCTGGGTATCGATGCTGCTGGCCAGTCGGCTCAGCGAAATGCACGCGCGAGGAGCACAGGCCCTGCCGGCGGAACCCGCCGCCGGCGGGGTGGCCGCCGGGCCCCCCGCGCCCGGTCCCGCGCCGGGGCCGGAGGTGCACGCCGCGGCCAGCGCCACTACCCCTAGCGCGACTACCCAGATCCGGCTGGCCACCGCGAACCTCCCCGCTCTCCCCGCAGCTTGGCAGAGCTGTGAAGCCAGTCCCCTCTCCGGCGCGCGGGAGATCCTGTTCCACCAGGCATTCACACAGCCGTCTCTGAGGAATGGCCACGCCTAAGGTACCTACCCAAGCCCTCCCGCAGATCATGTCGGACTACCAGCGCCTCGTTCGCGTGGATGTGGACCTGGCCGCAGAGCGGGCAGGCGATGGGAACCGTCACCTCCAGCGACACTGCCCGGGATCAGATGCGCGACGTTTTCGCCGCGACGGACGCGAGGCTGCCGCCCCGTGAGCGAGGTCTGCTTGGTTCCAGATGCGCGGTCTTCGGCAGCCAGAAGTTGATCGGGTTATACAACCTGCTGATGGCCGAGGCGTGGCCGGTGTCGGCGTACCCGGGGCAGTTCCGCTCGGACGAGGTGTGGCTGCAGGCATTGGCACGGACCGCCCGCATCCTCGGTGAGCTCGAGGCGGCGATCCGCCGCGAACTCGGCGCCGACAAGCTTCCGCTGAGGATCGGCTCGCCAGATGGCAGCACGGGATAGCTGCTTACTTCGGGTCTCGAGCCGGCTCCGCCGGGACAGTGTCCGTCACCGGGATAGCTTTGCCGGGGTCACCACGGGCTACGACTACACCACGCTCGCCCACACCTCGGCTGTGGGGTGCCGGTGCTCACCTGCGCCCGGCACAAAGGTGCGTGGCATGGCCCGGCTCGAACGGGCGGTCAGCCTGGCTGAGCATGCCGGCCATCGTCCCGTTACAGGCTGACCGGGCCCTGTGCCCTGATGATCTGCTGGAACGCCGTGGGCGGCAGCTTGTTGCTGCACTTGTCCGCCGCGTTGCGGGCGCCGACGATCAGGATGTTCAGCCGGTAGATCCCGTGCCCGCTGATCCCCGCGTACGCCCCGGTGCCACCGCTCAGCCGGTAGGTGCCGTTCAAGGTGATGGTGCTCAGGCACGTCTTGGCGTTGAACCGCGGGGTGCCGGTGCCGCCGGAGTGCGCGATCTTGAACGTCCCGTTCGGGAACACCACCCTGTCCACTTTGTTGCCCGGGTGGTCCACGCCGCCTGCGGTGAACACGCCCCTGGCGATGATGCTCGACGGCGCGTTATTGGCGACGGTCGCGTTCACGAGCTGGAAGAACTCGGTACCGGAACTGCCCGTGGCCTGGCTGGCGCTGGCCGCGGTCAGGCCGGTGGCGGCCATCGCCCCGGCAACCGCGACCACGCTCACCCCTGCCAGGATCTTGCTTCTGAGCTTCATCATGGTGCATTCCTCCCGTTGACCGACAGTTGCTGGGCCCGGGCAACGACGACTGCCCGGTCGGCCCCCCCGGCGGGCGAGCCAGACGGGACCTATCCCCGGGCTCCCACTATGTTGGCGGCGCCGCCGTGGGATTGGCACCGCCGAGTGTTTGACGCCTTATCACCGGTCCCGGTTGACCAGGCACGTGAATGGGTTAGTTCCTTCCGAGATGGTCGTTATGGGGTGCTCTCTGGTCAGTGGCGCGCCGTTGCCGCGTCCCAATCGATAAACACCTCGTCCTGTACTTCGCGCATCGTGCGGAGGCCATTGAGGAGCGCCTGCGCGTACCGCTGGTCCGGAACGTAGCTACCCGGATCATCCAGTTGCAGCTTGGCGCTGGTCTTGGCGATAGCTTCCTCGCGGGTCTCCGCGATGACGGCTACCGGGCCGTACTCGTTGCCATAGGGAGTCAGCGCTGCGCTGATCCAGAGTTTCATTGTCACGCCTCCTTGGTGGTTCCGATTCCATCTGCCGGGCCAAGACGTGAAGCGCCGGGGGGGTGACGGTGGCCGCTGGCCGGGCCGTCGCTGCATCAGCCGGGCGAGTTCACCGCGATCTACACGTCGCCGGTAACCGAGACGCTGGCTGCGGCCGGTGGCCGCGGCCCGGGCGGTCGGTTGCCGATCATCCCGGCGTCCCGGCGTAGGCGAGGCTAACGCTCGCGTTGAGCGATCGGAGTATCTCCACCTGGTCGCGGGCGACGCGCAGGTGATCCTGGGCAGCCTCGCGGGCGACTACCGCCCTGTCGAACGCCTCCTCGAGGTCGGCCACCTCCTCGCCAGAACCGTGGCTGAGCCTCTGACCAGCTCTTTTCCCAGGGTCCTTTCGACGCCTTGTCACACAGTCGCTATGCAGATGGAAGGAGTGCGACGGCGTCGATCGAGATAAGCAGGCCGCGCGGCAGGGCCACGTTGGCCGGCGCGGAGCGAGCTGGCGGCGGGTCGGGCATGAAGCGTGCATAGGCCTCGTTGATGGTCGCGAAGTCCTGCACGTTGGCGTAGAAGATGGTCGTCTTGACCAGGGCCGACAATGATGCCCCGGCGGCGGTCAGGATCGCCTCGAGGTTGCGCAGCGCCAGTTCGGTCTGCGCCTCGATGCCATCACCGGGCAGGCCGGTGGCTGGATCGATGCCGGCCGCGCCCGAGCAGAACACGAAGCCGCCGGCGACGATGGCCTGGCTGTAGGGCCCGAGCGCGGTCGGCGCAGTGTCGGTGGAGATTGCCTTCCTAGTCATTGGGCGTTGCCTCTCATCGGGAGTGGATGGACATCACGGATCAGCTATGGAGCAGTCATCCGAGTGATCTTTGCGCGGTGGCCCTAGCACGTCTCCTCCGTGGGCGGCAAGGATTGGGTCGAGGTGGATGCTGGACCGGCCGAGAAGCCGTTTTGCTTCGCGAATGCCGCTGGTCATCGGCCATCGGCGTACACCGATCCGATCGCGGGCCTCCATCACTACGCACTCCACCCCGGCGTGTGCAAGAGCGTTCGCGACCGTCAATCCGGCGATCCCCGCGCCGACCACGACCACACGCTCGACCGGCTGCGTCGCTCCTGCCGGAATGCCGGCCCGCCTGTCGTCGAAGCTCTCAGCACCCACCCGCGGTCACCCCCGTGCCCGCGAAGTGCCGCACGCGACCGCTGCGGCATCATCAGCTGTCTCGGCCCTGACCGCCGCCGCGGGGATAGCGGCCGGTCGGCGGGCAGCGCCCAGGCCGGCGACGGCGGTGATGGCTGCGGTGATGACGACAATCATCCAGGCGCGGTCCAGCCCGGCCAGACCGCTCCCCGCGCGGCCGCTGAGCACGGCGACGAAGGCCGCCACGCCCAGCGCCGAGCCCAGCTGGCGCGCTGTGGCCAGCACCGCTGCCCCCGACGCTAGGTCCGCTCGCGGCGCGGCGTCCGCGGAGGCGAACAGCGAAGGCTGGATGAGCGCGTTGGCGATCCCCCACGCCAGCATGGCGGGCAGCGCGACCGCCGCGTAGGCGGGGTTGTCCCCGGCGGTGGCCAGCGGCCAGGCCCCGGCCGCGGCGAAAAGCACGGCGCCCGCCACGACTGTGCCTCGCGCTCCGAACGAGGCTGACAGGCGGCCCGAGAATGGTGAAAGGATCCCCGCGGTGATCGGGCCGGGCGCGATGCCCGCGGCGGCCCGCAGGACCGAAAAGTGCCACTGCGCGGTTAGCAGCAGCGTCATGCCCAAGAGCATGGCCGCAAAGCCGGTGTAGTAAGCGACGAGCCCGGCGGCGCCGGCGCGGAAAGCGCGCGCTGAAAACAGCCGGGGCGTGACCAGGGGATCGGGGTGGCGGCGGACGTGAGCGACGAACCCGGCGCCCAGGGCCAGCCCGGCGGCCAGCACCGGCCAGGTGCGCGACGGGGCCCACTGTGGCGCCTCGGTCAGCGCGGCGCACACCAGGCCCACCGCGCCCAGCGCCAAGACAGTGCCCCCGCCATCGATGCGCCGCCCGGGCCGCCGGCCATCCCGCGCGCCGGGGCGCCGCGGCAAGATGACCAGGCCTGCCGCCAGGGCGGCGAGGATCACGGGCAGGTTGATGAGGAAGATCCAGCGCCAGCTCGACTCGACCAGCAGGCCGCCTAGCACCGGGCCGCTGCCCGCGGCGACCGCGCCGGCCCCGGCCCACACCCCGACCGCGGTGCCGCGCTGATAGGACGGGAACACCGACAGCGCCAGCCCCAGTGAGGCAGGCATCAGCGCCGCGGCCCCGGCCGCCTGCAGCGCCCGGCAGCCGATCAGCGCCAGCAGATCCGGGGCCAGCGCGCACCCGAGCGACGCGGCGCCGAACACCACCAGACCGGCCAGGAAGCAGGCCCGGCGCCCGATGCCGTCGGCAGCCCGCCCGGCCGGCAGCAGCAGCGCGGCCAACACGATCGCGTACACATCAAGGATCCACGAGACATCCGCCAGCGTCGCGGGCGCGAAGTCGCGCTGCAGCGCCGGGAGCGCGATGTTGACAACCCACAGGTCCAAGATGATGAGGAACTGGGCCGCCGAAACCACCGCCAGCACAGCCCACCGTCGCCGGCCAGTTTCTGGTAGTTCGGCCCGCGGGGCGCGTGTCACCGTATCCTCAGCCTTTCGGGGGGATCGGCTGTCGCGCTCGGCGGCAGCCAGCAGCTGCCGAGCGATTAGGGCCGCTGCTCGAGGCATCTGGTCTCCTTCAGGTGTGCAAATGTGACCGGCGCATGGCCGCAGGCATGAGGCGCGGCGTTCGCGCGGCGCCCGGGTCTGGGCGTTCGTGTCGCGCCGCTGGAAGAACGCCGCGGGAGCGGGCGGGAACCCGCCTCGTCGGCCGCGGTCGCGTCGGCAGGCCCGCCCGCGGCAGCCGTTTTGGGAAATCCATGACGGCTGCCGCGGGTACGCCGCTTCTCAGCGGTCTACGGGCGGGCCTCGTAGATGATGTTGAAGGGCGTCTCGGCGACCCGGCGGAAGCCTGAGTACCCGGCGTCGGCGGCAAGCCGGCGTATCGGCTCCTCGCCGGCCTGGGCGCCGAGGGAGTAGCCGCCGTCTTGGGACAGCGCGTTCGGCACGCACAAGAACGTGGAGAACGAATAGTAGACCCGCCCCACGGGGGTGAGGTTGTCGGTCACGCCGCCGCCGGCGGCGGGTTCGACGATCATCCAGGTCCCGTCGGGCGCGAGCGTCTCCCGGATGTGACGGGCCGCGCCGAGCGGGTCACCCATGTCGTGCAGGCAGTCGAAGCTGGTCACCAGGTCATACGGGCCGCCGCCGAAGGTCTGCGCCGATGCGACATCGAATTTCACCCGGTCAGCCAGGCCCGCGTCGGCGGCGCGCTTGCGCGCTTGGATGATGGACTCTTCGTGGTAATCCGAGCCGGTGAAGCTCGACGTCGGGTACGCGCGTGCCATCAGTGTCGTGGACGCGCCGTGGCCGCACCCGATGTCGGCGACCCAGGCACCGGCGTTGAGCTTGCCCTCGACACCGTCGAGCGCCGGGAGCCAGCTGGCGACCAGATTCGCGGCGTACCCGGGCCGGAAGAAGCGCTCACAGCCCGAGAAGACCCCCTCGTCGTGCTCGTGCCAGCCGACACCCTCACCGGTGCGAAACGCCTGGATGACCCTCTGCTCCGACCGCAGCGCGCCGAGCGCGAACTCGAACGCGCCCGGCGCAAAGACTGCCCCGTCCGGGTCGGCCAGGGCGAAGGCCTGTTCCGGCGTGAGCGAGTATCCTCCGGTGTCCGGGTGGTATTCCACGTAGCCCCCGGCGGCTTGGCCGCGCAGCCATTCATCGACGTAGCGGGTGGCGGCGCCGGTGTGCTCGGCGAGCTCGTGCGGCAGCATCGGCTGCTCGGCGAGCACCCGGTAAAAGCCCAGCCGGTCGCCGACGAGCACGTTGCCCGCGGCCATTGTCGCGCCGAGGTCTTCCACGAATTTGTGCAAGAACTCGGTCAGCTTGTCCTGATCGATTGCCATCTGTACCTCCGTTGAGCGGCCTGACCAGGTGCTCGGTCAGGCCGGGACGTTTTCGGCCTGACTCCAGAGGTATGCCGCCGGGCGGCGGCCGGGCATCGGTAGCGGCTACCGAGATTAGCGGCCTGGGTTACCGGTCTTCGGTGTCGAGGACACCCAGCTCAGCCGCGCGGGCAGCGGCCTCCCGCCGGGTGGCCGCGCCGAGCTTGCCAAGCACCGCGGCGACGTGGCTGTCGACCGTGCGCACGGAAACCACGAGCTGGCTGGCGATCTGAGCGTTCGTATAGCCCTTGCCGAGCAGGCGCAGCACGTCGATCTGCCGGGCGGTCAGGCCGGCCGGGTTGACCCTCGTTTCGCCCAGCGGCCCGCGCGGAATCCGGGTCACGCCGAGCGCGCGCAGCCGCCTGCGAACCACGGTGGCGAGCGGTTTGGCGCCGAGCTCGTCAAGCATCCCAAGCGCCGTCAGCAAGTGCTGCTTGTCGGGGCTTTCCGCCAGGGCCGCGGCGTGCTCGTACGGGCATCCTGCGGCCTCCCACGCCGCGGCGGCCTCCCGCCACCGGCCCGCCGCCTGCACCGCGTACGGGTGATTCCCCTCCGGCTGGACCGGCTGCCCCGCCTTGGCCAGCCAGTAACCGAGCTCCGCCTGGTACACCCGGCCACCCAGCCGCTTCGCTTCCTGGTACACCGGTGCGGCAATGTCGCGGACCCGGGCATGGTCTCCGCCAAGCCAGGCATCCTCTGCGCACGCGGCCGCGGCCGGGCCTGTCCGCTGCAGCTCATCGATCTGCACCGCCAGCTTCCACGCGGACAACAGCAGCGAGCCAGCCCCTGGCTGCGCGCGCCGGGCCCGCACCCGGCCCAGCACGGTCAGCGCCGGGCATCTTGCCGCCAGGAACGCGTCCGTCAAAGCGCTGGCGGTGCGGACGGCCTCCTCCCATGAGCCCTGGGCGAACTCCAGCCGCGCCCGCTCAACCTGCATGTACGACAGGTAGCCGAAAAACTCGGAGTCCTCGGCGAGCCGCATGCCCGCGGTCAGGTAACGCTCGGCCTCGTCGAGGCGGCACCAGTCGAGCAGGATCCAGGCCAGGTTAATGTACGCACGGCAGGCGTCCTCAACCTCGCCCGCCTCCAGGGCAACCCGGAGCGCCTCCTCTATGGTGGGCTGGCCAGCAGGATCGCCGAGATGCCAGCGGGAGATGCCGATGTTCGTCAGCGCGTGTGAGGTGATCGCCGCATCGCCCACCTCACGGGCGAGCGCGGCGGCGCGCTCGCCGTAGGCGATGCTTTCGGCGGGGCGGTGAGCGAGCACGCACAGCTGGGATTCGTTGCTCAACGCAAGCGCGAGCAGCCGGCTGTCGCCGGCCTGCTTCAGCACCTCGACCGCCTCCCGGCCGGCGTACTCGCCGTTCGCGCGATCGCCTGCCATCCAGTACATCCGCGACAGCCATCGCAGGCTGGCGCCGACCTGGCCCAGATCCCCCAGTGAGCGGTTCAGATCAACCGCACGCCGTTCGGCTTCGATCGCCTTGTCTATCGCTCCGGTCGTGTAGCACTCGATCGCGTACTGCGCGAGCAGTTCGGCCCGCTCACCGGGGGGGAACCGGTCTTCGTGGTCGAGCACAAGAGCAAAGTGGGCGACGGCCTCGCGGTGCGCGCCAGCGCGGACCGCCTCCCGCGCGGCGGCCGGACCATAACGAACTATGGCGTCTACGTCACCTGCTTGCGCCGCGTGGTGAACGATCCGGGCCACGTCAGACCCGTCGTGGTCCACCAGCGCGGCGAGCACCCGCTGGTTCAGCGCCATCAGCCGTGCTGCCGACAGCGATCCCGCGACGGCACGGCGGGTGAGTTCGTGCCGGAAGGAGAGCTTGCGCGTGGACACGGTCAGCAGGCCGCGTTGCTCGGCCGCCGTTAGCGCGGCTACCCGGCCGGGGCCGGTGTCGGGCACGAGCACATCGACCAGCCAGCGGTCAAGCGCGGACGGGACGACGGCCAACTGCTCGAGCACATCCTGGACTGACAACTCCAGGCTCCGGACCCGGGCCAGCACGGCATCGGCGATCGTCGGCGGAACACGCTCGCCCTGCGCCGAGGCAAGCAACTCCTGGACGAAGAACGGATTCCCGGACGTCAGCGCGAACAGGTCGTGCGCGTCGACTGAGCTTCCCGCGCTAAGCTCCCGTACGGCTTGCTGCGACAGCCGGCGCAGCGGCAGATGCCGTACATGGTCGCTGCGGGATGCCTGGCCCAGCAGGCCATGAAGCGGGTGCTCGCGGGTCAGCTCATCATCGCGGTAGGTAAGTACCAGGACGGCCGGCAGGTCGGCGATCCGCCGGATGAGGTAACGCAGCGCGTCGAGCGTCGCGTCGTCAGCCCAGTGAACATCCTCAACAACCAGAACGGTCGGATGCTCGGGCCAGGTCAGTTCCGCGCGCAGGGCGGCGAGAACGCGGTCGCGGTCACCGCCGTCCGTCACCGCGTGGCTGAGCTCGGTTCCCACACTGCCCACCAGGTCGCGAAACGGGCCAAGGGTCCGCGGGGTCGCCAGATCATCGCAGTAGCCGACCAGCATCCTGCCCTCGGCGGGCAGATGGGAGCGCAGTGCCTCAATTAGGCTGGACTTGCCGATCCCCGCCTCACCCATGACCAGCGCAACGGATCCGTGCCGGCCGGCGGCCACCCGCACGGCATCGGCGAGAACCGACAGTTCGGCCTCGCGCTCCAGAATCCCCCGTCGCATACCGTGATTCTAAAAGAATGGCAAACTTGTGAACGCGCTGCGAGCTACAAGGCCCGGCTACGACGCATCCTCCGGTCAGTTCGCCCGCCGCGCAGCCATGCGCTGGCGGCCGTCCTCAACAAGGGCGGCGCTGTCCGGAGGTCCGGCCGTGCCGTTGAGCAGAGCCTGAGCGTTCAGCAAGGTCCACAGCCTCAGCCCGCCCGGTAGCTACGGCTGCCCCTGCCACCCGCCGTCGATGCCCGGCCACCGGCCGCGCGTATCCGGGTCTGAGACTGTTTCACCTGCTCGGCCTCGGTGTAGCCGGACTCTTCCCGTGGAACCAGCGGGATCTCGTAGACCACGGTGGCAGGCTCACGGCGGACAAGCTCCGCCCCGACGCTCCGTGCCAATCCAGCCACCGCCACATTGTCAGCCGCGACCAGTGCGGTGAACCGGCGGATACCCTCCTCGCGGGCACGCTCAGACAGTTGAGCCAGCAGTTCGGTGCCGAGTCCCCGGCCTTGCCATTCGTCCACGACGGTGACAGCTATTTCGGCGGACCGTGCGTCTTGAGCGGACCGGACGTAACGAGCGACGCCCACGCCGCGCCCGTTGGCGCGATCCACCGCACCGAGCGCTTCATGGTCGTGATGGTCGATCTCGGTGAAGTAGCGCAACTCCGACGGGGACAGTTCGTTCTTCGTCCTCAGGAACCGCATCTGGCGTGATCTGGCACTCAACCGGGCGAAGCCGTCGGCCAGGAGCGGGGCATCAGTGCCCTTGACCGGCCGTATCAGTACCTCTGATCCGTCGCGCAGCAGTGCCGGCTCGCCGCTCGCCGCGTGCCGCGGTCCGGACCGCCAGCCGGGCAACAGCCGACCGATCGGCCCGCGAAGCGGCCGTCGGCGAGCGGCGGGCACGGCAGGCCACTGCCGGTGCGACCGTGCTTGCTTGGCCCGGCGAGCGGCCTCCGCCTCTGCGAGCAGGTCTCGGCGCCGCTCGGCCGCCTGCGCGGCATGGATATGGTCATTGATCACGTGGACGCTCCTCAAGGCTGGTCAGTTGGCGACTGTTGTCGCCGGGTCCAACCTGATGCAGCGGGCGGCGGGCGGGCATCGGCAGCAGCTACGGATTCCTGAGGTTGCGGCTACCGATTCCGGGAATCGCGCTACCGAATCCGGCCGCCACAGTTGGATCCGTGTTCGGTGGGCGGTCAGCTCGATCGCCAGCGTCGGCGACGAGCGCATTGGGCAGCGACCGGCCATCACTGAGGCGGAAGATAACTACTGGGACTAGAAACCGAGCTGAACCCGATGCCTCTGATGCGGCGTTATCAACCGCCATGATCTCAAGAACGGTATAGGCGCTGGTCAATCATGATCATTTAGTGCCCGAGGGGGACTCGCCTCTTACGTATATGCCTGAGCTCACGGGTGAGCTGATCCTTACTTAGGGGTGGCCAGTGAGTGGGTAGCTGGACCGGTGGGTCAGGTGGACGACCACGGGATGCGCGGGGCTGTTGGCGCTGACCTTGCGACAAAGCCCCCGTGAGTGTTCGCGGGGTCAGCTGTTCGTGCTCATCCGCCGAGAGTGTCCCGAAGACATCCGGAAGTGGTGACCAGCAGCGCAGCACAGCTCTACGTGATCAACGGGATCGTGCCTGCTTGCAAGCGCGAAGCGGTCAGTGATCTCAGCTGGGACCTCGCCTTCCGGGCACGAAGGGAAATCA
>CAVTIX010000025.1:0-277996 GCA_963734725.1 uncultured Actinomycetes bacterium | reverse complement strand
GGCTGTGACAGCCTGAGTTGGCCCCACCGTGACGGCCTGAAGTGGCTCCACATGGATGACGCATCAATGGCGTTGTGAGGGTCTGATCTGGCCCAGTTGCCGACACGCCGGGGCGGTTGTGACGGCTTGACTGGCCCGGGCCTGATCGTGGTCACCGACCGAGTGGTGATCACGGAAGGGGCCGAGGGATTGGGGTCGAGGGTGGGGTTGTTCGCCGCGATCAGGCGTGATGCGCGGGTGGAGGGCTGCTCGATCCGGGAGCTGGCGGACCGGTATCACGTGCACCGGCGCACGGTGCGGCAGGCACTGGCGAGCGCCATCCCGCCGCCGCGCAAGACACCTGCGCGGACATCGCCGCGGCTGGCGCCGTTCAAGGCGGCGATCGACGAGATGCTGCGCGGTGATCTGGCCGCGCCGAAGAAGCAGCGTCATACCGCCCGCCGGGTGCTGGCCAGGCTGGTGGATGAGCATGGCGCGAAGGATCTGTCGTACTCCACCGTCCGCGACTATGTCGCCAGGCGCCGCCCGGAGATCGCGGCCGAGGCGGGCAAGCCGCTGGAGGCCGGGTACGTGCCGCAGACGCATCTGCCCGCGGCCGAGGCCGAGGTGGACTTCCACGACTTGTGGGTGATCTTGCGCGGGGTGAAGACGAAGACCGCGTTGTTCACGATGCGGCTGTCGTTTTCGGGCCGGGCTGCGCACCGGGCGTCGCTGTCGCAGGGGCAGGAGGCGTTCCTGGAAAGCCATGTTTACGCGTTCGCGCGGCTCGGCGGCGTGCCGCTGGATCAGATCCGCTATGACAACCTCAAGCCCGCGGTGTCTCGGGTGCTGTTCGGCCGCAGCCGGGTCGAGTCCGACCGCTGGGTGGCGTTCCGGTCGCACTACGGTTTCGACGCGTTCTACTGCCAGCCCGGCCACGAGGGCAGCCACGAGAAGGGCGGGGTGGAGGGCGAGGGCGGCCGGTTCCGCCGCACCCACTGCGTCCCGATGCCCGCCGTCGATTCGATCGATGAGCTCAACGCCTTGCTCGAGCAGTGGGATGACGCCGATGACCGCCGGCGCGTCGCCAGCCGGGCGATGAGCGTCGGGCACGACTGGGCCTTCGAACGCCAGTTGCTCAGGCCGCTGCCCGCAGAGCCGTTCGACACCGCGCTGACCCTCACCCCGCGGGTCGACCGGTATGCCCAGGTGATGGTGCGTTGCTGTCAGTACTCGGTTCCGGCCCGGTTCACCGGCCACCGGCTCCGGGTGCGGCTGTCGGCCTCGGCGGTCACCGTCTATGACCGGAACACCGTGGTGGCGCGGCACCAGCGCGCGGCCGGCAAGGGCGTGAAGGTCCTCGACCTGGACCACTACCTGGAGATCCTGCTGCGCAAACCCGGCGCGCTGCCCGGCGCCACCGCGCTGGTCCAGGCCCGCGCGAGCGGTGTCTTCACCCCGGCGCACGACGCGTTCTGGGCAGCCGCACGGAAAGCGCTCGGTGACTCTCCTGGCACGAGGGCGTTGATCGAGGTGCTGCTGCTGCACCGCCACCTCGAGCACGCCGACGTGCTCGCCGGCGTCAGTGCCGCGCTGGCGGTCGGCTCAGTCAGCGCGGACGTGGTCGCGGTCGAGGCGCGCAAAGCCGCGCAGCAGCGTGGCGGTCAACTACCGTCGGCCCCGGCGCCGCACCGCCGGGACGTCGTCAGCCTCACCCAGCGGCGCCTTGCCGGGCTTGTGCCTGATGACCGGCCACTGCCCTCGGTGGCCGCCTATGACGACCTGCTCGGGAAGGCCAGCTCATGAGCACGACCACCGCGAACAGCGCCCCATCCACCCGGCGCGGCGTGACCGAACAGGCCGCGGTCGCGGCGATCGACTCCGCAACGCGGGTGCTGCGGCTGCCCACCATCCGTGACCGGTTCACCGAGATGGCCGCCGCAGCCCAGCGCGAGCAGCTGTCCTACCTTGGTTTCCTCGCCGAGCTGGTGATGGCCGAATGCGACGACCGGGACCGCCGCCGCGCCGCCCGCCGCATCCACGACGCCGGCTTCCCGCGCGGCAAGCGCATCGAGGAGTTCGACTTCGAGGCGAACTCCTCGGTCAATCCGGCGGTGATCCACCAGCTGGCGACCTGCGCCTGGGTCAAGGCCGGGCACCCGTTGTGCCTGATCGGCGACAGCGGCACCGGGAAATCGCACCTGCTCATCGGCCTGGGCACCGCCGCGGCGGAGGCCGGGCACCGGGTCCGTTACACCCTCGCGTCAAAGCTGGTGAACGAGCTCGCCGAAGCCGCCGACGACAGACAGCTGTCCAAGACCATCGCCCGCTACGGCCGCGTCGACCTGCTCTGCCTGGATGAGCTGGGATACATGGAACTTGACCGCCGCGGCGCCGAACTGCTCTTCCAGGTACTCACCGAGCGAGAAGAGCGATCGGCGGTCGCCATCGCCTCCAACGAGCCGTTCTCCGGCTGGACCAAGACCTTTACCGACCCGCGGCTCTGCGCAGCCATCGTCGACCGGCTCACCTTCGCCGGACAGATCATTGAGACCGGCACCACCTCCTACCGGCTGGCCCACGCCCGGCAGCGGCGCGCCGCCAGCTGACAACGACCAGCGGCGCTGGCGTTGCGAGCCTGGCCGGTACAGTCCTGGGAATGCTGGTCACCGACCTGAACCACTTCCTCGACCTGCCCGAGGACACGCCGGGCCCGGCACGCCGGCTGGCCGGGCACCTGAGCAGCATCGTCCGGGCGGCAACAGCCGGCGACGCCGGAACCGCCTGGGAAAGCGCGCTGCCCTGCCGGCGCCGGCCGGCCCACCGCCGATGCCCGGGCCGGATGGTTGTGCTACGGACCGGGGCGGGGGCGCCGATCCGCTGGCAGTGCAACGCCTGTGACGACCAGGGCGTGATCAGTAACTGGGAGGACTCGGCGTTCGATCTGCGCCGCCGGCAGCTCACCCTCGCCGAGGCTGTCAGCGAGATCGTCGTCCCCGATGAGGTAGCAGCAGCGCTGCGCGGCCTGCAGTTGCTGGACACCGACTGCGAACGACTGGTGTTCCGGATCCGCGCCCACAACGACCACGCCGTCCTCGCTGCCACCGACGACGACCTGGACGAACTGATCGGGTTCGTGGCGGCCGAAGCCAACCACGAGCCCAACCGGCGCCGCCAGCAACGACTCGACGCCGCATTCGACGCGCTCAGCACCGCGGCCCAAACCCCGGACGGCTGGTGATCCGATGGCCCTGCCGGAGCTGGACGTCGCACGAGTGCAGCGGTGGTGCGCCGCGCGGGTACCCGAGCACGCCCGCCACCAAGTCCGGGTCGAGTGCCAGGTCACCCCGCGACACCTCACGATCGTTGAGCGGCGCGCTCCCTGGCGCGAGGACTTCGGGCCGGAATGGACCAGCTTTCCGATCGCCCGGCTGCGCTACACCGCCGCCGGCAAGTCCTGGACCTTGTACTGGCGCGACCGCAACCTCCGATTCCACCTCTACGACCTGCTCGCACCGTCCAACCGCGTCGGCGACCTGCTCAACGAGATCGACCGCGACCCCACCTGCATCTTCTGGGGCTAACCTCCAAGCGGCCGCCAGCCGACAGCTCCCCGCCCTGATTCAGGTGGGGCCAACTCCGCCGTCACGGTGGGGCCAGTTTGGGTTGACATCGCCAGTTCGGATCTCGCGCGTGGCGGCACGCAGATAATGGCCGTTATCTCAAGTCCACTTTGGGGTGTCTCCGATGTAGCTTTACGGACCTTTTGAGGGCTGAGCTCGACCACCGCGGCGGGCCTGGCCGGGGCCTGGCCCGCCGGATCACTGGCGAGCAGTGGAAGTCCGTGGAGGCCGGCGTCGCGACGGTCACCGAACGGATGCTGGAACTGCTGCCGGTGGAGCGGGCGGCCGTGCTGACCGAAGGGCCGGTCACCATCGACCTGGACACGACCGACGTGGAGGTCTACGGCCGCAAGAAACGCGGCGTGGCCTACAACCACCAGGGCCAGCGGGTGGGGTGCCCGCACGTGGCGGCCTGGGCCGAAACCGAGATTGTCCTGGCCGCTGACCTGGGCTCGGGCACCGACGACCCGCGGGCGAGCGCGCCGGGCCTGCTGCGCCGCGCGCTGGCCGCCCTGCCGGAGCGGGCGCGGGCCAGGGGCCGCGTCGCGGCGCGGGTTGACGCCGGCTATTTCGCCGGGCAGGTAGCCCGCGCCGCCCACGACGAGCGCATCTCCTTCGCCATCGGCGCCCGGCGCATCGCCCCGCTGTGGCGGCTGCTGGACGGCATCGGCGAAGACGACTGGACGGATGCCATCGATATGGACGGCGCGCAGATCGCGGTGGCCGATTACCGGCCGGACTGGTGGCCGGCAAGCACCTCGCTGCTGATCCGCCGGGTCAGGCTGGCACCAGAGCAGGTCTCGGCCGACCCGCGGTCGCGGCGGCGCCGCACCCTGCACCCCGGCCAGCGCGCCCTGCCGATTCCCCAGCTCGCCGGGGCCGGTGCTATCTACGGCTACTCCTTCATCCTGACGAACCTGGACGTGTCCGCCCCGGACAAGGCCGCCGCCGTCGAGCACTGGTACCGGCACCGCACCACCATCGAGAACATCTTCCGCGACAGCAAACACGGCGCCGCCCTCCGCCATCTGCCATCAGGCTACGTCCGGGTAAATACCGCCTGGATGTGGGGCGCACTGCTCGCCGCCAGCATGGCCGCCTGGCTGCACCAGCTCACCGCCACCACCCAAGGCGAGACCATCCTCGCAGGCCACGGCGCCCGCGGCGGCAAGGCCATGATCGCCACCCTCCGGCACCGGCTCATCCGCATCCCCGCCCGGCTCGTCCGCCACGCCGGTCAGCTGACCCTGCGGCTCCCGCCCGGCCACCACCTGCTCGCCGAGATCCTGGCACGCCTGCGGGCACTGCCCGCCCCAGCCTGACCACGCCCTCCTGAGCACCGTCTCCCTGCCCCGGCCCACCTGGCCAGCCAGCCCGCCCGGACGCCCCGCAACCGCGAACCCGGCACGACACCCGGGCTACGAGCATGCCCGGCACCGAAAAGAGCACATATCAAGATCAACAAGGAAGACCGGGATCAGCGCACCGCGCTATTCGCGGATTCGGGTCAGAGCACCGGCGCATCCGCGCCAGCGATGGCAGCCACCAGCATGACAGTGCCCTCGGACAGTGCCTGAGCAGTCGCTGAAGGTGCCGGGCGCCGCTATCAAGCTGTCGGCGGGGGGCTCAGCTTGCTCGATCGTCACGCCATCACCCGCTATTGAAGTCCGCCAGTACGACGTGGGCGGCAAGATGCTCCTGGTGCTCGCGGTCGAACCGGGCTCGAACCCGCCCTACGGCATCACCCTGCCTGGCAAGAAGGACAAGCCGGTCGAGTTCTATGTCCGGCGGGACGCCACAACCTTCCCGGCCAGATCAGAGGAGATCCGCAACGCCGTGCTGGCCACGGCGCCTCCATCAGCGGCTGGCCCGCACTGGGCCTACGGCGGCTGAGTCGCAACAGGTCGAGTTCGTGCGGGCGTGATGTTGGTCGGCGACGTTCCAGGTTGTCGTGGGGCAACTCAGGACCTGGATCGCTGTCCGGGCATGTCAGAGGTCGTATAGCATCATCACCCCGCCGTGGACGACGGGGGTTTCACGGCGTTCTTTAGGGAGATCGCGTGGCCTTGCCTGACTGGACTGGCCGCATTAGCCGCGATGACCCGCGCCTGCTGAGCGATCAGGTAGACGAGGTTTTGCGGGAGGAAATCAGGGCTGGACGGCTGACTGGCAGAATCCCCAGCGAGATTGACTTCGCGGAAACAGTGTTCGGCGTCTCCCGCGTCACTGTCCGCCGGGCCGTCGCGGTGCTGACCGAGGAGGGCCTGGTCGTCATTCAGCTGGGCCGGGGAATGTTCGCGGTGCCGGTTAAGCATCGTCGCGGACGCGCCTGACCGGCCGGGCCGGTTGCGGCGCACTCCCGGGTGCGAGCACCTGCTGCCAGAGTTCAGCGGTGTCCGGGACAGTGGTCGGTTGCCCCTGGGCCGCGAGTTCGGATCGGCGGGCGAGGTCGGGCTCCAGGTCAAAGGCGACCGTGAGGTTCATGTCCGGGTGCACCAGCCGCCGCAATGCTTGCCAGTCCTCCCGGGGGATCTGCCGCACGCCGAGCGCCAGCAAGAGCATGCCCAGCCGGGCGCTCCAGGTCCTCTCTCGCTTCCGCCTGCTTCTTCCGGTTCGTGATGCGTTCGGCGTTACCGGTTCGGGCAACGCGGAGCTGGAATCCGGCCCTCATCATGAGCTGCCGCCGGCCCTCAGTATCGGATGCGTGCCACAGTTGCGCGAAGGTCTGGCCGGTGGGCCGCTCGGTTATCGTCGGCGGTTCCGGCGGCAGGGCGGCAAGCCGGGCGTGCTCGGCTTGGAGGCTGGCCATCATCTGGTCGTAGTTCTCGTGCACGACGCCACGCTGGAATCGCTCGGCCGTCAGCTCGGTAATCTGCCGCCCGACTTCTGCCTTGGCTGCGGCGTGATCGTCACCCAGCACCGCGACCCGTTCGAGGACCTCGACGCGGCCGACCTGGGCGAGGAAAAGCCACGCGGCGAGCATCTCAAGGCCATCCATGGGGAGCGACCGTGCCCGGCATCCCTCTTCCAGCCGCCCGGGGCAGACGTAGTAGGCGTGAGCGGGCCTGGCCGATCGCACATCCGCGTATAGCTTCCGGCCGCACAGGGCGCAGAAGGCCACCCCCAGCAACCCGGATGCCCGGGTATGCACCGCACTCTTCTTACCGGCATTCCGGTCCAGCGCCGCCTGGAGCGCCAGCCACATCTCGTCATCGATAATCGGCGCGCGGCGGACGGGCATCCCGTCAGCCCCGCGTACTAGTACCTGCTTTCCGCGCGGGCCTTCCACCGCATAGCCCCGCAACCGGGGGCTGCGGAGGAACGGGCCGACCTGCTGGGTTCGCCAGGGCTTGTCCTGACCGGTGAGGATACCCCGCTCGTTCAGGGACTTGGCCAGGGCGTTCGCGGACTTGCCCGCGATGATCCAGCGCGCCATGTCCCGGACGATCTCCGCGTTCTCTGGATGCGGCACTAGCTCGAAATGCTCACCCATCTTGAGCGGCATGTAGCCGAACGGGACTTCCCCGCCATTCCAGTACGCTTGCGCGATCAGCCGGCGCTTGGCGTCACCCCGGCGCTGGCTCATCCTCTTCAGCTCCCACTCGGCAAATTGCACCAGGATGCCCATGATGAACTTGCCTATGTCGGTGGAGCTGTCGATGCCCTCGCCCACCGAGATGATGACCTTGCCGTGCGGCTCGCACCAATCGTGGTAGAAGGTCACGAAATCGTGGTGGTTGCGGAACAGGCGATCGATCTTGTAGCCGATGATGCCGTCCCACTCGACCAGGCGCTCCTCAACCAGGTAGGGGCCGACGCCCGGCCGCTTGCGGATGGGGATCGCACCGGACACGCCCACGTCGGGGGCGACCGGGATCAGGTCATGACCGTTCGCGGTGGCATACCGCTCGATCTCGCTAAGCTGGGTGTCGATGCTTGTGGTGGCGTCCTTCAGCCTGGACAGCCGCGCTGGCGCTAGAAGACGCATGCCGCAAAGTGTAAGCCCTCGTCAGGTCGAGGCAGCGCAGACAGGCCGACTGGCCGGGCAGGACGAGCGGGCCCACCACGCCGATGGCCTCGCTCGCGGAAACCGCCAGGTGCGGCACCAGCTTCTGGGCCAGCGCGGCCGGGAGCTCCCGCCGGTGACTGTCGGCCAGGATGACGAGGCTGGGCCGCCGGGGCTGCGCCCGGGGGGCCCGCGCCCGCTGCGCCGCGCGATCCGCGCCGGCCGCCGGGCGCCCGCCGCGCCTGCCAGCGCGGACGCCCGGGCCGGGCGCACCCGGCCCGGGTCCGCCTGCCCCGGCCGCGGCCGGACCGGTGGAGATCACCAGGCCGATGCCCGCCGCGGTGAGCATCCCGGCGATCCATAACCCGGGCCGGCTCGCTCCGTGCACCCGCACGCAGGCGGCCTGCCGCCGGGCCAGGGTCGCGGCGCCGCCGTCGGCGTCCCCGCGGGCCAGGGCGGCGGTGGCGAGTTCGGGTGCGAGCCGGGCGCGTGCCCCGGCGGAGAGCGTCCCGTACCTGCCCGCCGGGAGGTCGCTGAGGGCCCCGGCCGCGATCAGCAGGCTGAGCACCTGGTCCGCGGCAGCGGCGTCCATACCGAGATCGCTGGCCGCCGCCAGTACCTGGGTCCGGTCCCGGCTGCCGTCCAGCAAGCGCAACAGCACGTCGGCGCCCCGCATCCCGGTCAGCGCGACGGCACGGCGCGGGTCGATCCCGATTTGCACGGTGTCCCGGTTCCGCCAGACCGGCAGCAGCCCCGGTTTCAGCGCTGGTCTCATGAGAAGAATGTTCGCGCGGCGGTCGGACAGTTGGCCGGTCTTCGTTTCGCAAAGAAATCTGGCGCCATTGCCGCACTGTGTTGTTTCCGGCATTCCGGGGATATGTGGCGAGTCCCCGGGCGGGAACCGGGGCGGCACGCTCCAGCGGTTCCCGAAGGCCAGTAGTCCCCCTTCCCCGGCGGTGACTAGGGCCCGCACCCGGGGACTCATCCCTGTCGAGACTAAGTAGGGCGTGCGCGCAGGTCAACCACGCCGGTGGATAGTGCTGTGGACAAGCTGGGGAGCGGCCGGCCGATTGTTGTGGACATCCGGGGGAAACACCTGTGAATTTCAGGCTTACCGATGCCGCAACGGCGGTCTAGGCTGGCCCGCCTTTACCCACCGCCTGTGGACGAAGGCTTTATTCGGCGCCGTCTTCGCCCGGCGCGTCCTCGGGTCCGGGGCCTTCTAGTTCGGACATGTCGAGTTCGTGCTTGCCCGCGATAAAGCCGTCCGGGTCGTCAAAGTCCTCCGCGGTCGGCACCAGGTCGGGGTGCGCCCAGACCGCGTCCCGGCCTTCGACGCCGCGCGCCTCGGTGAGGCCCCGCCAGATCGTGGCGGCCTCCCGGGACCGGCGCGGCCGCAGTTCCAGGCCGACCAAGGTGGCGAACGTGTGCTCGGCCGGCCCGCCCGTGGCCCGGCGCCGCCGGACCGCCTCGGCCAGCGCCCCGGCCTGCGGCAGCCGGTCCCGCGCGGCGGCGTCGACCACCGTGTCCACCCAGCCCTCGACCAGCGCCAGCGCGGTCTCCAGCCGGTTCAGCGCCGCCTTCTGCTGCGGGGTGTCCTCCGGCTGGAAAAGGGCAGCGCCGGACAGCGCGTCCTGAATGGCCTCGGGGTTGGCCGGGTCGATCTGCGGCAAGGCATCGCGCAGCTGCGACGCGTCCACCGTGATGCCCCTGGCGTAGTCCTCCACCGCGCTGAGCAGATGCGCCCGCAGCCACGGCACGTGCGCGAACAGCCGGTGGTGTGCCGCTTCCCGCAGCGCGAGGAACAGCCGGACCTGGTCCGGGTCCACCGACAGGCCTGCACCGAACGCGGCGACCCCGGCCGGCAGCAGGGCAGCGGTCCCTTCCGGGCCGAGCGGGAGCCCGACATCGGTGGAGCTGACCACCTCGCGGGCGAGCGCGCCCACGGCCGCGCCGGTCTGGCTGCCCACCATCATCCCGCCGATGCGGCGCATCATCCCGCCGAGGCCGGCCAGCCCGCCGCCGATCGCCTTGAACGCCTCGGTGAGCTCCCCGGGCAGACCGCCGCCGAGCTCCGAGGGGTCCTCGGCGAGCATGCTGCCCATCGCGTCCACGGCCCGGTCGGCGATCGGGTCGCACAGCTTCGACCAGACCGGCAGCGTGGCCTCGACCCACTCCGACCGGCTCCAGGCCTCCGCGATGCGCACCCCGCTGCTGAAGCTGGTGGCCTCATCCAGCCACAGGTCAGCCAGCCGCAGCGCGTCCACGACCTTGTGGCGGTCAACGTCGAGGACGCTCGGGTCGCCCTCGGCGGCCACCGTGTGCCGCGCTACGTTCTTCGCCAGGTCCCAGTTCACCGGGCCGCCCTGCCAGGACATCAGGTCGGCGAACTGCCGCAACGCGTCGGCGAACTGCTGCGGATCACCCAGCGGGCCGAAGGGGCTCGCCCCGCCGGTCTCATCCGGTGGGCCGCCGGAAGACCCGGATCCCGAGCCGGAAGAACCCGAACCCGAGGAGCCAGAGCCAGGCCGCCCACCGCCCGGCGGGCCGAAGCCGAAGGGACGATCAGGCATTGCCGTGACCTCTCAGGCAGGATGGAAGGATTACACCAGCCACGTTATCCCGGGAGCGGCACACCTTGAGCACCGCACAGGCCCAGGTTCGCCAGGGGCGGACTGCGCCGGCCGTTGCCGTCACCGGGGCCGCGCGCGGGCTCGGGCACGCGCTGACGGCCTACCTGGCGGGATCGGAGCGGGTCAGCAAGGTCATCGCGATCGACGAGCACCGGGGTGACGTCGCCGGCGTGACCTGGCGTCTGGCCGACGTGCGGGACCCGGCGCTGGCCGCCCGGCTCGCCGGCGTGGACGTGCTGGTCCATACCGACCTGGACACCTCCGTCAACACCGACTACCGGGCCCGCCGTGCCTACAACGTGCGGGCGGCGCAAACCGTGCTGACCGCGGCGGCGGCCGGCCGGGTCGGCCGCGTCATCCTCGTCACCAGCGCCATGGTCTACGGCGCCCGGCCGGACAACCCGGTCCCGCTCGACGAGTCCGCGCCGCTGCGCGCCGACCCGGACGGCAGCGTGGCCGGGGACCTGCTGGAGATCGAGCACCTGGCGCGCCGCTCGCCGCGGGTCCATCCGGGGCTGTCGGTCACCGTCGTGCGCCCGGCGGCGCTGTTCGACGGGTCCGCCGACTCGCTGACCGCCCGGCACTTCGACTCCGCGCGGCTGCTCACCGTGAAGGGCGCCTCCCCGCGCTGGCAGTTCTGCCACGTCAACGACCTGATCGGCGCGCTGGAGCTGGCCATCTCCGCTGAGGTGACCGGGGCGTTCGCGGTGGGCTGCGACGGCTGGCTGGAACGGGACGACGTGGAACGAATCAGCGGGCTGCGCCGGATCGAGTTGCCGGCCAGCCTCACGTTTGGCACCGCACAGCGGCTGCACCGGATGGGCATCACCCCGGCCCCGGCGAACGACCTGCAGTACCAGGTCTATCCGTGGGTGGTGGACTGCCAGACGCTTCGCGCGGCCGGCTGGCGCCCCGCGTACGACAACGCCACGGTGCTCGAGGCCGTGATGGAGGCCAGGGCCAGCCATCGCGCGGCCGGGCGCCGCCTGCCCAGCAAGGAAGTGACGATCACTGCGGCGGGCGCCACGGTCGCGGTGATCGGCACCGCGGCGGTGGTGCGCGCGGTACGCAGCCGTAAGCGAGGCGCCTGACCGAGCCGCCGCGGTGAGCGGGGACGCGCCGCGGGCAGGGCGCCGGGTGGGCGGGACGCGCCGCGGGCGGGGCCGCCACGAACAGGGGGCGCCCGCGGCGGGGCACCCCGGCCGGAGCGCGTACCGCCCGATGTGGTAACAGGTCCGGGTACGGTTGCTGGCGTGGAAGTGATCCGGCTGGCCGACCTGCGCGACGAGCCGCTGTCCGTGGACGAACTGCGGGCCGCCGTGAGTGATCCCGGCGCGGGCGGCATCGCCCTGTTCGCCGGCGCGGTCCGCGACAGCGACCACGGCCGCCAGGTGACCCGCCTGTCCTACAGCGCGCACCCGTCGGCGGCCACGGAACTGCGCCGGGTCGCCGAGAAGGTCGCAGCCGACTTCGAGGTGCACGCGCTGGCCGCGGTGCACCGCACCGGGGACCTGGAAATCGGGGACCTCGCCGTTGTGGTCGCCGTGTCCTGCGCGCACCGCGCGGAGGCCTTCGATGCGTGCCGGACGCTGATCGACCGGCTCAAGCACGAGGTGCCCATCTGGAAGCGCCAGTGGTTCGGCGACGGGTCCAGCGAATGGGTGGGCAGTGCCTAAAGTGGCTCCGGCGACCCGCCGCCAGCTCACTCTGCTGCTCGCGGTGGCCGGGATCGCGGCCGCCGTGCTGGCGGCGGCCCTGATCCCGGTGCCCTACGTCATCCTGTTCCCCGGCCCCACGCTGAACACGCTCAGTGCCCAGCCTGGCGGGAAGGACCTGATCCAGATCACCGGGCACCACACCTATCCCACCAACGGGCACCTCAACCTGGTTACGGTGGCCTACCAGGGCGGCCCCGCGGACTCCCTCAACCTCTTCACCGCGCTGCAGGGCTGGCTGACCCCGCACGAGGCGGTGGTCCCACAGGAAGAACTGTTCGGGACGAACCAGACCCAGCAGCAGGTGACGCGCGCGGACACCCAGCAGATGGTCGGCTCGCAGCAGCTCGCCCAGGCGGCCGCGCTATGCCAGCTCGGCATCAAGTTCCGCACCGTGGACACGGTCAACTACGTCCAGGCCGGCATGCCTGCGGCCGGAGCGCTGCACCAGGGCGACGTCATCACCGCCGTAGACGGCAAGCCAGTGACCTGCAAGACCCCCGTCGGCACACTGATCAGGGCGCACGCGCCCGGCGCTGCGGTCGTGCTGACGGTCAACCGGAAGGGCGTTACCCACACGTTCCGGCTGAAGACCGCGAACGTCAACGGTAACGCCGTGGTCGGGATCCGCGTGCTCGAGAGCTACCGGTTCCCATTCCAGGTCAAGATCAGCGTCGGCGACATCGGCGGCCCCAGCGCCGGGCTGATGTTCGCCCTCGGCATCATCGACAAACTGACCCCGGGCAGCCTGACCGGCGGCCGGTTCATCGCCGGGACCGGGGAGATCGCGGCCAACGGCGCCGTCAGCCCGATCGGCGGCATCCAGCAGAAGATGGCCGCTGCGCGCGCGGCCGGCGCGACCATCTTCCTCACCCCCGCGAGCAACTGCCCCAACACCGCCGGGGCGGTGCCGCAAGGGCTGCGGCTCGTCAAGGTCTACACCCTGGCCGGTGCGATGCATGACCTCAAGGCTCTTGCGGCAGGCGGCAGTGTGCCGTCCTGCTGACCCGCGGCCGCGCTGCCGGACATATCCCTGGCCGCCGCGCCGGACGTGCCCCTGCCCGCCCCGCCTGACGTGTTCCTGGCCACCCCGCCGACCGGTCCGCGGCCGCTCTTCAGGCTGGCCCACAGCCGCCGTTGTGGCTGGACATTCAGCCTTTCTTCAGGAAAGGATGCGTGGCCGGCGCGGTAGATTGACGGCTCATGGACGCCCTTTCCGCGCCGCGGGCCCTACTGACATGAGGGGAACCGGATGAGCTTCCGGCCGTCCTCGGCTGACCGGCCGCCCACGGGCCGGCCGGCTTTGCGCCTGCCCCGCTGGCCGCGCTACCTCGTGCCGGTGGTGGCCGGACTGATCGCCTTCGGCGTGCTGATCACGATCATCGCCGGAGTGTGGACCGACTGGCTCTGGTACCGCTCGGTGCAGTACGGGTCGGTCTTCGGCGCGATCTATGGCACCAGGTGGGCCCTGTTCTTCGTGGTCGGGATCTTCATGGCGGCCGTGGTCGGCGTCAACGCCTGGCTCGCCTACCGGCTGCGCCCGGTGTACCGCCCGGCCACCACCGAGCGTCCGGGGGTGGACGCCTACCGGATGGCGGTCGACCCGCACCGGCGGCTGCTGCTCGGGATCCTGCTGGGCCTGATCGGGGTGATCTCCGGGATCACCGCCTCCGGCGCCTGGCGTACCTGGCTGCTGTTCATCAACCAGGTCCCGTTCCACCGGAAAGACGCGCAATTCGGCCTCGATATCTCGTTTTTCGTTTTCACCTACCCGTTCCTGCGCCTGGTGCTCAGCTACCTGTTCGCGGCGGTCTTCCTCTCGCTGCTGGTCGCAGCGGCGGTGCACGTGCTGTACGGCGGGCTGGGCTGGCATGCCCGGCGGCCGCGGGCCACCATGGGCGCGCAGGCCCACCTGTTCGTCCTCCTCGGTGTGTTCGTCCTGCTCAAAGGAGCGGCCTACTGGGTGGACCGGTGGGGCATCGACTTCTCCCAGCGTGGCGCGGTGACCACCGGCGCGTCCTACACCGATGTCAACGCGGTGCTGCCGGCCAAGACCGTGCTCGCCGTGATCGCGGTGCTGTGCGCCCTGCTGTTCTTCGCCGGCGCCATCCGCCGCAGCGCGCTGCTCCCCGCGGTCGGGTTCGGCCTGCTGGTGCTGTCGGCGATCCTGATCGGCGGGGTGTACCCGGCGATCATCCAGCAGTTCGTGGTCAAGCCGAACGAGCTTGCCAAGGAGACCCCGTACATCACCCGGGAGATCAAGGCGACCAGGCTGGCCTACGCGGTCACCCCGGGTACCGCCCGGGTGCGGCCCTACTCGGGCGCCAGCATCGAATCGTCAGCCGCGCTGCACGCGCAATCGTCAAACCTGCCCGGGTTCCGGCTGATGGACCCGGCCGTGGTGTCCCGCGCCTTCCAGCAACTCCAGCAGGTCAAGGGGTACTACCAGTTCCCGTCCACGCTTGCGGTGGACAGGTACACGCTGCCCGGCGAAGGGCCGGTGCCGCAGGACCTGGCCGTGGCGGTCCGCGGGCTGTCCGGGCCGCCGGCCGGCCAGGGCAACTGGATCAACACCCACCTGGTCTACACGCACGGTTACGGGTTCGTGGCCGCCAGGGAGAACTCGGTGAGCGGCGGCGGTACCCCTCACTTCGTGGAGAGCGACATCCCGCCCCGGGGTGAGCTGCCCATAGGACAGCCGCGCGTGTACTTCGGCGAGGCGGAGAACAACTACGTCATCGTCGGCGGACCGCATCCCGGGAAGGGGAGCGGCGGGGAGGAACTCGACTACCCCTACCAGAACATCGGCGGGCAGCAGAACTACACCTACGCCGGCCGCGGCGGCGTGCCGGTGGGCTCCCCGCTCAACCGGCTCCTCTACGCGATCAAGTTCCGCGAGCTCAACATCCTGCTGTCCGGCGCCATCAACAGCCATTCGAAGATCCTCTACGTGCGCGACCCGCTGGCCCGGGTCGCCAAGGTCGCGCCGTTCCTCACCCTGGACGGCAGCCCCTACCCGGTCGTGGCGAACGGCCGCATCTACTGGATCGTGGACGGCTACACCACCACCGACCTGTACCCGTACTCACAGCGGCTGAGCATGCCCGCGGCCACCAGCACCAGCCAGACACCGGGCGGGAACGTGGCGGGCCAGCCGGCCGGGGCGGTCAACTACGTCCGCAACTCGGTCAAGGCAGTGGTGGACGCCTACAACGGTGATGTGACGCTCTACCAGTGGGGCGCTCCGGACCCGCTGCTGCAAGCCTGGCGGAACGCCTTTCCCGGCATCATCCAGCCGGAAACGGCCATCCCGGGCGACCTGCGCCCGCATATGCGCTACCCGACGGACCTCTTCGAGGTCCAGCGGGAGATTCTGTCCCAGTACCACGTCGGCACGGCCCAGTCGTTCTACGGCGGGCAGAACTTCTGGACCGTGCCGAACGACCCGACGGGGGTGGCCGCTAACCAGCACAGCCAGCCGCCGTACTACCTGACGGAAACCATCCCCGGGTACCGGCAGCCGGAATTCTCGCTGACCACGACGTTCGTGCCGCGCAACCGGGCCAACCTGGCCGCGGTCATGACCGTGGACAGCAACCCGGGGCCCGGCTACGGCACCATCCGCGTCCTCCAGTTGCCCCAGAACGCGGTGACCGAGGGCCCATCGCAGGTGCAGGGCGCCTTCGAGAGCAACGCCGTGGCGTCCGCGGAGCTCACCCTGCTGCGCCGCGGCGGCTCGACCGTCACCCTGGGCAACATGATCACGATTCCGGTGGGCGGCGGCCTGCTGTACATCGAGCCGGTCTACGTCACCGCCAACGCGGCCGGGTCCACTGGGTCCTATCCGTCCCTGCAGCGGGTGTTCGCGTTCTACTCTGGGCATCCGGTGGGCTTCCAGCCGACCCTGCAGGAGGCGCTGGCGCAGGTGTTCACCGGAACGTCGGGCCAGGCTGCTCCCGGCGGCGGTGGATCCGGGGGCTCGGTCAACGCGCAGGTGATCGCCGACCTGAACAAGGCGCAGCAGTTCTACACGCAGGCGCAGGCCGCGCTGCGCAGCGGCGACCTCGCCGCGTACGCGCAGGACATCGCGAAGATGCAGAAGCAGATCAGCAACGCGCAAGCGGCCGCCCGGGCTGGTCAGAAGGCGACGACCTCGCCGAAGCCCAGCCCAGGCGCCACGGCGGCGCCGACTCCCAGCCCCACCGCTTCGAGGTAGCGCGCGGCATGCTCACCGGGACCCAAGCGGAGGGCGTACGCTCGGTGGTGGCGGGAGATCCCGGACGAGGTACGGCCCAGGTGAGCGTTAACATCTGGGTCGGTGCCTGGATCGAGAGGAGCGAGACTGGTCGTGGCGCCTCGGGTACTAGTTGACGCGACCGCGGTCCCCGCGGATCGCGGGGCGCTGGGCCGCTACGTTGACGGGCTTGTGATCGCGTTGTGTGCGGGCGGGGCTGACCTGGTGGTCGCCTGCCAGCGCGCCGACGAGGAGCGATACAGCCGGATGATCCCCAGCGCGCGGATCGTCGCCGGCCCCACCGCCATCGCGCACCGGCCGGCCCGGCTGGCCTGGGAGCAGACCGGGCTCCCGCTCGTGGCCCAGCAGGCCGGCGCCGACGTCATGCACATCCCGCATTCCACGATGCCGATGCGCCCGGGTGTGCCGGTCGTGGTGACCATCCACGACCTGACGTTCTTCACCGAGCCGGACGCGCACAGCCCGGTCACCGCCACGTTCTTCAAGTCCAACATCCGTACCGCGGCGCGGCGCGCTACCCGGCTGCTGGTCCCGTCCAAGGCCACCCGGGACGAACTGATCCGGGTGCTCGGCGCCGACCCCACCCGGATCGACGTCGCCTACCACGGCGTTGATCACGAGCTGTTCCACCGTCCCGACCCCGCGGCGGTGCGCGCGATGTCCGACCGGCTCGGCCTGCACGGCAAGCCGTATATCGCCTACCTCGGCACCCTGGAGCCGCGCAAGAACGTCCCGGCGCTGATCACCGGGTGGGCGGCGGCCGTGGAAGACATGGAGGACCCGCCGGCCTTGGTGCTGGCCGGCGGCACTATGTGGAGCGAGGAGGTTGACGCGGCCATCGCCTCGGTGCCCGCCCGGCTGCGCCTGGTCCGCCCGGGCTACCTGCGGTTCCGTGACCTGCCCGGCTACCTCGGCGGGGCGCTCGTGGTCGCCTTCCCCAGCCGGGGCGAGGGTTTCGGGTTGCCGGTGCTCGAGGCCATGGCCTGCGGCGCGCCCGTGCTCACCACGCACCGCGCCTCCCTGCCCGAGGTGGGCGGCGACGCCGTCGCGTACACCGAGCCGGACGCGGACAGCATCAAGAGCGCGCTGCGGGCGCTGCTGGACGACCCGGCGCGGCGCGAGGCGCTGGGCAACCTGGAGCAGGCCCGGGCGCTGGAATTCACCTGGGCGGCCTCGGCGGAGGCACACATGGCGTCCTACCAGCGTGCGGCAGCCCAGCAGGCGGATTGACTTCCTCTCCGCCCTGAAGGGCGGAGATTCCCGCGCGTCTGGCTCCGTCCCCCGCCAGTACATCGAGAAGCAGGAGCCCCATCCTGACCTGCCCATGCCTGGCTGCCCTCACCACCGGTCTGAAGGTCGGCGCACAGGCGGCCTTATTGGTAGCCTCCGTCTCTATGCCGACTGAGCCCGCGCGCCGCGAACCGCTGGAGGCAATCCTCCTCGTCGGGGGGTACGGCACGCGCCTTCGCCCACTGACCCTGGGCTCGCCCAAGCATCTGCTGCCGACCGCAGGGGTGCCCTTCCTCGCGCATCAATTCGCGAAAGCAGCCCAAGCCGGCATCACGCACGTGGTTCTGGCCACGTCCTACCGTGCCGAGATGTTCGCGGAACGGTTCGGCGACGGGTCCGGGCTCGGCCTGGAGATCACCTACGTCCACGAAGAAGAGCCACTCGGGACCGGCGGGGCGATCCGCAACGCCGCGAAGGGACTGCGCTGCGGCCCCGATGATCCGGTGGTCATCTTCAATGGGGACGTCCTGTCCGGGCACGACATCGCCGCCCAACTGGACACTCACCGCAAGGCGGATGCTGCGGTGACCCTCCACCTGGTCGAGGTGCCGGACCCTGCCCGGTTCGGGTGCGTGCCGCTGGACCCGGCGGGGCGGGTGACGGCGTTCCTGGAGAAGACTCCCGACCCGGTGACAAACCGGATCAACGCGGGCTGCTACGTGTTCCGCCGGGGTGTCATTGACGAAATTCCGCCGGGCCGCGTGATATCGGTGGAGCGTGAGACGTTCCCGGGCTTCATCGCGTCCGATCAGGTTCTGATGGGCTTCGTCGACACCGCGTACTGGCTTGACGTGGGCACGCCCGAGACCTTCGTCCAGGGTTCCTGCGACCTGGTGCTCGGCCGGCTTGCCTCGTCCGCGCTTCCAGCGCCCTGTGGCGAAGCGCTGGTGCTGGACGGGGCCGCGGTCGCCCCGGGTGCCCGGCTTTCCGGCGGAACGGTGGTCGGGGCCGGTGCGGTCGTCGGGAGCGGTGCGCGGGTGGAGGGCAGCGTGCTCTTCGACGATGTGCGGATCGCGGCCGGGACCCTCGTCCGTCACAGTGCCATCGGCAAGGGCGCCCGGATCGGCGAAGGCGTCGTCGTCGATGCGGCCGTGATCGGCGACGGCGCGGTCATCGCCGAGGGCAACGAGCTGCGGGCCGGCGCGCGGGTGTGGCCCGGGGTCACCCTCGGCCCCACCTCGGTTCGCTTTTCCACGGACGTGTAGGCCGCGATGCCCCGCCGGTCGGTGTCCCGCGTGCTGGCGGGGATCCCCGGGGGGCCGCAGGTGGTGCCCTACGCCGGGCACGGCCCCAGGGCCGGGCATGCCGCCCCCTCCCGGGTGGTCGTCCCGCCGCTAGCGGGCGCGCTGACCCGGCAGTGGCAGCCGCCGTTCCCCCTCGACTGGTCCCGCACGCTGGCGGTGCACCGGCGCGGCCGGGGTGACCCCGCCTACGCGGTCGACGCCTACGGGGCCGCGTGGCGCACCTCGCTCACCCCGGACGGCCCGGCCACGATGCGGGTCCACGCCGTGCCCGCCGGGGGCGCCGGGCGCGCAGTGCCCGCTGGGGATGCGGAGGGCGCCATGCCTGGCGGGGAGGCGGGGAGCGCCTCGCCCGGCGGGGAGGACGGGCGCCTCACCGTCTGCGCGTCCGCGTGGGGGCCGGGAGCGGCGTGGCTGCTCGGCACCGTGCCCGGGCTGCTGGGCGCCGCTGACGACCCGTCCGGTTTCGAGCCGGTGCACCCGTTGCTGCAGGAGATGTCCCGGCGGCATCACGCGCTGCGGATCGGCCGGTCGGATCGGGTGTTCGAGGCCCTCATCCCCGCCGTGCTGGAACAGAAGGTAGTCGGCGCTGAGGCAAAACGCGCCTGGCGGCTGCTGTTGCTCCGGTTCGGTGACCCGGCGCCGGGGCCCGCCCCGCCCGGGATGCGGGTGTGCCCGCCGCCGCGCACCTGGATCCGCATCCCCTCCTGGGAGTGGCATCGCGCCGGGGTGGAACTGGTCCGTGCGCGCACCATCATCGGGGCGGCCCGGGTCGCCGAGCGGCTGGAGGAGATCTCCGCGATGACCCCGGCGGAGGCGGACCGACGGCTCCAGACGCTGTCCGGGATCGGGCCGTGGACCTCGGCCGAGATCCGCCAGCGCGCCATCGGTGACCCAGACGCCCTGTCGGTCGGCGACTACCACCTGCCCTCGATCGTTGGCTGGGCGCTGATCCGGCAGAAGGCGGACGACGCGGGCATGTGCGAGTTGCTCGCCCCCTACGCCGGGCACCGGTACCGGGCCGCCTGGCTGCTGGAGATGAGCGGGCAGAGCCCGCCCCGGCACGGCCCGCGCAACGCCCCCCGCGACTACCGCCACATCTAGCGTGTGCCCGCTTTTGTCATGGTTGGCGCTTCCATGACAAAAGAGGGTGTTATGACGAAAGGGACAACCTCGGCCCCGCTGACCAGGCACGACGCCTGACAATCGAGTGGACCACCGACCTGTGACAGCGCACCCGGCAGCCCTTAACTCCAAACAGCAGCGCCAAGGAGGCAGAGGCTCTACCGGGCACCGCGCGGGTACCGGAACCGAAGAAGGTCGCCGGGGGTCTACTTCACTCTCTCGTCCTCCACAACGAGATCTCGATCGTCACCAGGTGAGAACCACCGGTCGTCGGCATGCCACGCGCGCGCTCGCGAACCCCATCCGCATCACCCGTCACCCGGCCGGGAAAGTTCCCGGGCCGGGGTGAATCTTTTCCGGCCCTTGGACGCGACAGTTGAGGTATGGAGGGTCCCCCGGGCGACGAGATGCTGCTGGTCGGCGTCGCCGAAGGTGACATCGGTGCCTTCCGCGTGCTCTACGAACGCCACGCCGGGTGGCTCGCGCTCCGGCTCGCGCGCCGGTGCAACGACCGTGACCTCGTGGCCGACGCCGTCCAGGACACGTTCGTCGCGGTCTGGCAGAAACCGCGGGGCTTTCGCGGTGACGGCGACATCGCGGCGTGGCTGTGGGGCATAGCGATCCGCCGGCTGGTCAGCCGCCTCCGGCAGCGGACCGACGTCGCGGCCGTGTTCGACAGCACCGGGACGGCACCGGCGGCGGAGGACCAGGTGCTGCTGTCGGTCGAGTACGGCGACATCGGTGAGGCATTGGCCCGGCTGTCGCCGGAGATGCGCGCCGTCATCCAGGCCGTCGTGCTGGACGGCCTGTCCGCCAGGGAAGCGGCGCAGCTGTTGCACGTGCCGGTGAGCAGTGTCAAGACGCGGCTGTACCGGGCCAAGGCACACTTGCGGGCCGCGCTAGCGGAGGGACTGTCATGACCGGCTGGCATGCCGACGATGAAACACTGCGGCGTTACGTTGAGCGGAGCGACTCGGTGGCCGAGGGCGCCTCGGTTGAGCAGCACTTGCTGTCCTGCGCGCAGTGCCGGGCCCGGGTCAACACCGCCGTCACCGCGGCCGGCCTCGTGGTGGTCGATCTCGCCGGTGTGTGGGATCGCACGCGGGACGCCGTAGAGGTGCCGCGGCCGTCGGTGTTCGAGCGGCTGCTGCGCGCCGCCGGGCTCCCGGCCCACGAGGCCCGGCTGGTCGCGGTGGCCAGCGCTTTCCGCGGTGTGTGGCTGGTCGGCGTGGCCGCGGTCCTCGCGTTCGCCGCTCTCGCGGCGGCGGTCGGGCACGCCCGCGGGCTCTGGTTCTTCCTGGCCGTGGCGCCGCTCGCGCCGTGCCTGGTGGTCGCGTTCAGCTACGACCGGCGGTGGGACCCCGCTCTTGAACCGGAGATGGTCACGCCCTACCCTGCGCTGCGGCTGGTCTTGCTGCGGACGATCGCGGTTCTCGCGCTCGCGTTGCCGGCGGTGCTGCTGTTCGGGCTGTTCGTGCCGGGCCAGGCGCCGTTCGCCTGGCTGCTGCCGGCGGCCGGCTTTGTCGCGGTGGTGCTGGCCGCGTCCACCTGGGTCAGCGCGCTGAACGCGGCCACGGCCGTGAGCGCTGCCTGGCTCATGACGGTCTGGCTGCTGGCCACGCGGTTGGCTTCGCCGGCCGCAGTGCTGCAGACCCGGACCCAGGTGGCCTTCCTAGTGCTGGCCGCGGCATCGTTCGGAATTTTTCTGGTGCGCCGGCGCCAGCTGAACCAGCTTCGGCCGTGGAGGTAGCGATGTTGACCGCTTCGATCAGCCTGCGTGGCGTCGGGCGCACGTTCGGTGCCACCCGGGCGCTGGCCGGCGTCGACCTGGACCTGGAACCCGGCGTGATCGGACTGCTCGGCCCGAACGGCGCGGGCAAGACCACGCTGCTCCGCCTGCTGGCCACCGCGCTGCCGCCCAGCCAGGGACAGGTGCGCGTGCTGGGCCTGGACCCGGAGGTGCCCGCCGAACGCACCGGCATCCGCCGCCAGCTGGGCTACCTGCCGCAGGAGGTCGGCTTCCCGCGTGGCTTCACCGCGTTCGCGTTCGTGGACTACATCGCGCTGCTCAAGGAGTGGACCGAGCCGGACGCCCGGCACGCGGAAGTGCGCCGGGTGCTCGACCAGGTCGGGCTATCTGACATCGCGGCGAAGCGGATCCGGGCCATGTCCGGCGGCCAGCGCCGGCGGGTCGCGCTCGCCCAGGCGCTGCTCGGGTCACCGCCGGTGCTGATCCTCGACGAGCCGACCAGCGGCGTCGACCCGGAGCAGCGGGTCACGCTGCGGACCGTGCTCGCGGAGATCGCGCGTACGTCGATCGTGGTCCTGTCCACCCACCAGACCGAGGACGTCGCGGCCCTGTGCGAGCGCGTGGCCGTGCTGGACCGCGGCCGGGTCCGCTACGACGGCCAGGTCACCGAACTCGTCCGCCAGGCCGCCGGCCGGGTCTGGCTGGCCGACCAGCCGGACCCGGCGGCGAGCGTCTCCTGGCGGACCGGCACCGGACGGTACCGCAACGTCGCCGCGGACGCGCGGGACGGCGTCGAGCATGTCGAACCGTCCCTTGAGGACGCGTACCTGCTGCTGCGCGGCGAGCTGCCCGACAGCAAGCCGGCCGAGGAGGTGGCGTCGTGACCGCGACGCTCGCGCCCGCCCGCCCCGGGGCGGCCGCCGGCCGGGCCACGCTCGTCGCGCTCGCCGCCCGCGAGATGCGCCGGTTTGTCGGCAACCCGGTCTTCCTGTTCGCCGTGGCGATGACCGCGTGGACGACGTGGAGCTACCGGAGCGCGCCGGTCACCGGGGTCGGCACCGGGAACTGGTACGCGTGGATCTTCCTGGGCGGGTTCGGCATGATGGCCACGTTCTGGCTGACCCGCTCCATGCGCGACAGCGAACCAGTCGTCGGCGTCACCCCGACCACGCTGCCGGCGCGCACCGCCGCCCTCTGCGCGGTCGCGGTCGTGCCGTTCCTCTGCGGCTGCCTGGCCCTGTTCGCGTTCCTGCATTTCCACCCGGCCGGCGCCCTGGTGTACGGGGCGTTCAGCCCGCCGGCGCAGGTCGCCGTCCTGGTCGGGCAGATCGTCATCCCGTCCCTCGGCGGCCCGCTGCTCGGTGTCGCGCTGGGCCGCTGGGTCCGCTTCCCGGGCGCCGCGCTCGTGCTGTCCCTGGTCATTTTCGGCTGGGTGAACGTGGCGACCTTCGGGTCCTTGTCGCATCCGGACTCGGCGGCCTTCACGGCACTGCGGCTGTTCTCGCCGTTCGCGTTCTTTACCTACATGAACAACGCCGCCGACGTCACGACCTGGCGCGGATCGCCGTGGTTCTTCATCGGCTGGCAGCTCGCGCTGTGCGCGACCGCGGTACTGGTGGCGCTGCTGCGCGGGGCCGAAGGCCGGGAGCGGTCCCAGATCGTCCGTACCCTTCAGATCGTCCTGGTGGTGGCCGCGATCATGCTCGTGCTGGCCGCCGGCGGCGGATTCACCCACGCAGTCCACGCATGATGGTCCGGGCGATGCTGCGGGCCGGGGCGTGGCCGGCGGTCACCGGGGTCAGCGGCGCGGCGGTCGTGCTGGGCGGCTGCGGGATCGCGTTCCCCGCGGCCGCCGCCGTGCTGTTCCCGCTCGCTTTCACCCTGCTCGCCGCCGCGGCGGCGTTCGTTCTCGACGAGCCGGCCAGCCTGGTCGTCGACGTGACACCGACCGGGCCCGTCCGTCGCACCGCGATCCGGTCCCTGGCGCTGCTGGCCCCGCTCGCTGCCGGCGCGGCGCTGATGCTGGCCGGTGCGCTGCGCGGGCTGGCGCTGCCGTGGGCGGCGACCGGGCTCGCGCTCGCCGGGAACGTGGTGCTGGGATTCGCTGCGGCGTGTGTGGCCCGCACGCGTACCGGTGAGCCGGGCGCGCCGGCCTCCGCCGCCGTCGTGCTGATCCTGATGGCGCCCAGTCTCCTACCGCCGGTGGCCCGCCGGGTCAGCACGTTCCCGGCATCCGGCGGCGGGCTGTCGTCGAACACCGTGTGGTGGACCGTCCTCGCCGTGTGCGTGGCCGCCGTCGCCGTGTCGGTCAACGGCCGGCCCCTGCCCCGGTGGCTGCCCGGCACCGGCATCACCATTCGACAGGACCTCACCTCATGACGCGCCTGGCGGCCTGGTGCCTGCGGATCGCCGGCGCGAACGGCATCGTCAACGGATTGGGGTTCGGCGGTTTCGCGATTCCTGCGATCGTGAGCGTCGGCCAAGGGCACGGCATCATCTACACCTTCGGGAATCCCACGTACGGCAACGGCCCCTTCGAACGGATCGGGGTGCCAACGACCGTGCCGCTGCTGGCGGGCTTCCTCGCGGCCTGCGTCGTCCAGATCGTCGGCGGTGTCCTGCTGCTGTGGCCGCGTCCCTCAGGGATCGTGGTCACGGTCGTGGGGATACTGCTCGGCGCGCCCTTCTGGTGGGGGTTCAATCTCCCATTCGCGTGGCTCAACGCGGCCGTGGTGCTCACCTTCTTGATCCTGGCGTGGACGGCGCAGAAGGCATCCTCACGTAGTCCAAGCGGAGATAGCAGATCTTCCGCCTAAGACTGTTGTGGTTGCGCCAACCAGCACATTCCGCCATGTGCTGGGGCGCCCGCGCTCTGCGGCACGGGCGCCCGCGCTCGGCTGGACATGTGCCCGCCCGATTTCTTCCAGCGTTCCCGCTTAGGCGCGGTGGGTGATGGTGACGGCGGTCTTGGCGCCGTGGGCTGCGGGCATGGTGAGGAATTCGATCGGCAGGCTCAATGGAAGCGGCGTCTGCGTGTGAGGTCCGCTCCCTTCGGTGGTGGCACCGTGGTGGCGCCGTCGGCAGGGCCGCGCCACGGGAAGGGCGCCAGGTCGGGTGCTGCCCAGCCGGTCCGTGCGGCCGGAGAGGCCAAGGTCCGCGCGGTGTAGTGCCGGGCCAGCAGGCGCTTGTCGAGCAGTGCCGGGTACCTGTCCGCGAAGCTGGCGAAATCCGCGGCCGGCGGGGCGGTGGCCATGTGGTGGGCGACGATCTCCGTCCAGGCCCTGGTGACCGTCGCATTGAACTTCTGCGGGGCGCGTTGGTACGCCGCAAGCTGCCGGATCCAGCCGGACACCACCCCGGCGGCCCGGTCCGCCCCGTGCCGCTGCACCGCGAGGTAGGCGAGGTGGATGTGCTCGCGGTGGCGGAACGCGCCGCCTAGCGGGACGATCTCCGCCAGGGCCGAGGCCAGTTCTGCGGGCAAGGTGGCATCGTGCGGGTCATGCGAGCGGCGCGGGTCATGGGCGGTCATCGGGATACCTCCGCCAGCGCATCGATCACGGTATGGAAACCGGCGCGCTGCGCCGGGGTCACCGTGGCCAGCGCCTGCCGTTCGAGATCGGCGATCGCGGCGGCGGCGTGCTGCGCGGCGGCCTGGCCGGCGGGAGTCAGCGAGATCAGAAACGAGCGGCGGTCGGCTAGGTCCAGTTCCCGCGCGATGTACCCCCGCTTGATCAGCCGGTCGAGCAGGCTGGTCAGCGTGCTGGGCCTGGTGGCGGTGGCGGTGGCCAGCGCGCCCACGGTGCGCCCGGCGCCGTCGGCGAGAATGGCCAGCACGTCGATGTCGGCCGCGGGCAGATCCAGGTCGGCCAGCGCGGTGGTGAGCGCGTGCAGGGTGGCGTGGGTGGCCCGGTGCAGGGCGAGGATCACGCCGCCCGGGTACTCGGCATCTATCACGATATCGGATTATACGATATCGGAATAGGCTTGGGGAGCGGTCGCCCCGGCACGCCGCCGGAGGGTGTCGGCGCCGGAGGGTGTCGATTGGCTGGGAGGCCGTTCGTAACGAAGGTAAGAGCCGGCGCAGGGCCGGCCTGGCTGGCAAGGAGGCGCGATGCGACTGACCCTGACCACCTTCGTGTCCATGGACGGCGTCATGCAAAGCCCCGGCGGCCCGGAAGAGGACCCGAGGAACGGATTCGACCTGGGCGGCTGGCTGCCACCGCACTTCGACGACGAGACCGGCCAGTACATGAACGAGGTCTTCGACGCCGCCGACGCGTTCCTGCTCGGGCGGATCAGCTACCAGGCGATGGCGGGTTTCTGGCCGCAGGTCACCGACCCTGCCAACCGGGTTGCCGCCCAGCTCAACTCCCGCCCCAAGCACGTCGTCACCGCGACCCTGGCCGACCTGTCGTGGAAGGGCGCGGTGCCGTTGCGCGGCGACACCCCGAAGCTGGTCGCGAAGCTCAAAGAGGCGCCCGGCCGGGAGCTTCAGATCCACGGCAGCGGCGCGCTGGCGCGGTCTCTCATGCCGCACAGCTTGATCGACGCCTACCGCATGGTGATCTTCCCCGTGGTGCTGGGCCGCGGTCAGCGACTGTTCGCCGATGGCGCCCCGCTAGCCGCGATGCGCCTGGTGGACACCCGCAGCACCGGCAACGGCGTGGTCATGCACACCTACGAGGCAGCGGGAGCTCCTGCCTTCGGGTCCGTCCAGCCCGGGGACGTCATCGGCGAGACATGACCCGCGGCGGGCGGCGGTACGGGCCACCGCCCGCCGCACGGCCAGGCGGCCCGACCGGACGCTGGGCGCACCCCGGCCAGACGCAGGGCCGTACCCCCGCCGGACCGCAGGGGCTGCACCCGGCCGGACCGCAGGGGCTGCACCCGGCCGGACCGCAGGGGCCGGATCCGGCCAGGCGCAGGGCGTACCCCGGGCGGCGGAAGGGCGCACCGTGGCGGAGTCGGTGGCGCACCGTAGGGTGACGGGATGAGCCTTGATGCGCGCGCCCGCGGCGCGCAGCCTGGGGGGCCCGCCGAGGACACGCCGCCCGCCACCGCGATCCGGCGGGCGCTGGCCCGCGCCAGGGACGGCAAACCACTCGACCAGGGTGAGGCGGCCGTGCTGCTGCACGCCAGGGGCGCCGACCTGGACCGGCTGCTCGGGTACGCGGGCCGCGCCAGGGATGCCGGGCTCACCGCCGCTGGGCGCCCCGGCGTCATCACCTACTCGCGCAAGGTGTTCATCCCGCTGACCCGGCTGTGCCGGGACCGGTGCGGCTACTGCACCTTCGCCACGGTGCCCGGCCGGCTGGACAGCCCCTACCTGTCCCCGGACCAGGTGCTTGCCATCGCCCGCCAGGGCGCCGAGCTCGGCTGCAAGGAAGCGCTGTTCACCCTCGGCGACCGGCCCGAGGACCGGTGGCCCGCGGCGCGCGACTGGCTCGACCAGAACGGCTACGACGACACGCTCTCCTACGTCCGGGCCATGGCCATCCGGGTGCTGGAGGAGACCGGCCTGCTGCCGCATCTCAATCCCGGCGTGCTGACCTGGCGCGACTTCCAGCGGCTCAAGCCGGTCGCGCCGTCCATGGGCATGATGCTTGAAACCACCGCGGCCCGGCTGTTCACCGAGCGCGGCAGCCCGCACTACGGCAGCCCGGACAAGGACCCGGCCGTCCGGCTGCGGGTCCTGGAGGACGCCGGCCGCTGCTCGGTCCCGTTCACCACGGGCATCCTGATCGGCATCGGGGAGACCCGCGCGGAGCGCGCGGAGTCGCTGTTCGCGATCCGGCAGATCGCCCGGGAGTACGGCGGCATCCAGGAAGTCATCGTGCAGAACTTCCGGGCCAAACCCGACACCAAGATGCGCGGCGTCCCGGACGCTGAGCTGGCCGACCTGGCCGCGACGATCGCGGTGGCGCGACTGGTGCTCGGCCCGGCCGCGCGGATCCAGGCCCCGCCGAACCTCATCGGCGACCAGTACGGCCTGATCTTGGCGGCGGGGATCGACGACTGGGGCGGCGTCTCGCCGCTCACCCCGGATCACGTCAACCCCGAGCGGCCGTGGCCGCAGATCGAGGAGCTGGCCGGCCGCACCCAGGCCGCGGGGATGCGGCTCGCGGAACGCCTCACGATCTACCCCGGGTACCTGCGCGAGCCGTGGCTCGACCCGCGGCTGGCCGGGCACGTGGCGGCGCTCGCCGACCCGCCGACCGGCCTGGCCCGCGAGGGCGCGATCCCGCGCGGCCTGCCCTGGCAGGCGCCCGACGGCGGCTGGGGCGAGGCCTCTGGCCGCACGGACCTGCACGTCACGATCGACAGCGCGGGGCGGACCAGCGACCGCAGGGACGACTTCGCCGAGGTGTACGGCGACTGGGACGAGGTGGCCGCCCGGATCGACCCGGCGGCGCGCCGCGGGAGTGCCGCCGGTGCCCCGCAGCGGCTGCGGCCCGAGGTGGCCGCGGCCCTGCGCGCGGCCGAAGCCAATCCCGGGGGGATCTCCGACGCGCAGGCGCTGGCCCTGCTCGACGCCGACGGCCCGGAACTGGACGCGCTCGCCACGCTGGCCGACGGGCTGCGCCGCGACGTGGCCGGCGACGACATCACCTACGTGGTCACCCGCAACATCAACTTCACCAACGTCTGCTACACCGGCTGCCGGTTCTGCGCGTTCGCGCAGCGGCGCACCGACGCCGACGCCTACACGCTGTCGCTGTCCCAGGTGGGGGACCGGGCCGAGGAGGCGTGGCAGGCCGGCGCGACCGAGGTATGCATGCAGGGCGGGATCCACCCCGACCTGCCCGGAACCGCCTACTTCGACCTGGCCGCCGAGGTCAAGCGGCGCTGCCCGGACATACACGTGCACGCGTTCTCGCCGATGGAGGTGAGCAACGGATCCGCGCGCACCGGCCTGCCGGTGCGGGAGTGGCTCATCCGGGCCCGCGAGTCCGGGGTGGGCTCACTGCCAGGGACCGCGGCCGAGATCCTCGATGACGACGTGCGCTGGGTACTCACCAAGGGCAAGCTGCCCGCCGCGGCCTGGATTGAGGTGATCACCACCGCGCACGAGCTGGGCATCCCGACGACAGCCACGATGATGTACGGGCATGTGGACACGCCCGCGCACTGGGTCGGGCACCTGCGGGTGATCCGCGGCATCCAGGAGCGCACCGGAGGCTTCACCGAGTTCGTGCTGCTCCCGTTCGTGCACGCGAACGCGCCGATCTACCTGGCCGGCCTGGCTCGCCCGGGCCCCACCCGGCGGGAGAACCGGGCGGTGCACGCCGTGTCCCGGCTGATGCTGCACGGCGCGATCGGCTCGATCCAGTGCTCCTGGGTCAAGCTCGGCGACGAAGGCTGCCGGGAGGTGCTGGCCGGCGGGGTCAACGACATCGGGGGCACCCTGATGGAAGAGACGATCAGCCGGATGGCCGGATCCCAGAACGGCTCGTACAAGACCATCAGCCAGATGGCTGCCCTGGCTGGCCCGCTCGGCAGGCCGCTCCGGCAGCGCACGACCTTGTATGAAAATCCCGCTGAAGAACGACGGGCCGCGGCTGCCCTTAGCGACGGCGTGTGCACCTCCGTCCGGGGCCGGCGCACAAACCTGCCTCTGGTCCCTGGCTGACCGTCAGCCCCTGAATCGCCGACTTGTTTGAGCCCGGAGACTCCGGGCGGCAACTCCGGTGCGGCGCTGCCAGTGGGGCGACATCAGGCCGCGACCGTGACGGCCAGCAACTGAGGTGTTCCGACCTCTTCAGGAACTGGCTCTCCGTCAGCTCGCAGGCCGGCGATGTGCACCTCGATCGCTTCGACGGCACGCTCCCGGCATTCCTCGATGGTCCGGCCACGGGTGAAGCATCCTGGGAGCGCCGGGACGACGACGAAGAAACCGCCATCTTCGTCGGGCTCAACCACGATTGTGTAGGTGCTCATCCCTCTTATCCTGTCAGAGAACGGCCCGGAGCTCATCGGCGGTGATACCAGCCTGATTCATGATTGAGCGAAGTAAGCCCGGACCAAGCGTCTCGCCGGCATGGAGGGGAACCGTCACGCGACCGCTCCCGTCTGGTCGCTTGAGCTGGGCGTGGATCCTTTCTGAACCACAACCACCCAGCCCAGTCTGCCGAGCGCCCGGACCACCTCCCGGCCAGTGATCCGTGGTAGTGGTGACATGACCTCGACTTAGGTATCCCTCCGACATCGCGGCTGTGCCTTCTCCATCGCTGGCCCGTGGGTTGGGGCTACGAGGGCTAGCGGGTGATCATGAAGGCGGCCGGGTCCCGGGGCGGGCGGTCTGGGGCGGGCGCGGCCGGGCGCCCGACGCCCACCGCGCCCATCGGCGCCCAGCCGTCCAGCAGGCCGAGCGCCTTGGTGACCACCGGGCGGCAGAACATCGTGCTGGACACCCAGCACGAGCCGAGCCCTTCGACCGCCAGGGCGACGAGCAGGTTCTGCACGGCCGCACCCATGGCGACGACGAACATCTCCCGCTCGGCGTCGTTGCGCCGGTCGTCGGGATACCGGTGCGCGGCCTCGGCATGCAAGCACGGCACGATCACCAGCGGCGCCCGCCGCAGTGGCTCGCCGCGGCGCACGCGGCGGGCGATCTGCTCCTCGGTGAACCCGTCGCCGCGCAGGTCGGCGATCCAGGCAGCGAGCATGTCATCCAGCAGCGCGGCCCGCGCCTGCGCGGACTCCAGCACGACGAAACGCCACGGCGTGGAGTGATGCGGCGCGGGCGCGGTGACCGCGGCCGCGATCGCGCGGGTGACCGCGGCCGGGTCCACCGGTTCGGCGGTGAAATCCCGCACGGTGCGGCGTGCCGCGAGCACGTCGGCGGCGCCGAACCGGAACATGTCCTCGGCCGCGGCCCGGACCAGCGCTTGGGCGCCTGGCCCGTCGGCCTCGGTTACCAGGTCCGCGAGCCCGCGGACCACGGCGACCGGGATTCCTGCCGCCTTCCCCTTGACCAGGTCGGCCGCGCCCGCGATCTCGTCGGCGACCGCCGCGACGGTGACCTCCAGGGCCGTGCCGAATGTGTCCGCCGTGCCGCGGTAGTCGATCAGCGGCGCCATGCCCGCCGCGCCGATCGCAGCGTCCGTCTGCCCGGTGCGCCAGGGGCGGCCCAGGGTGTCGGTGACCAGCACCCCGAGGCGGACGCCCAGGCGGTCCTGGAGGCCCTTGCGCAGCCTGCGCGCCGAGCCGTCGGGGTCCTCGGGGAGCAGCACCACGGTGCCCGGCGGGGTGTTGGAGGCGTCCACGCCGGCCGCCGCGAGGACCAGCCCGTGCCGGGTCTCCGCGATCCGGGTCTGCCCGCGGCGGGCCACCACGCGGATCGTCTCCGCGTCGATAGCGTCCTCGCGGCTGGCCCGGACGACCCGGCCCTCCGCCTTGCTGACGATCTTGGAGGTGACGACCACGATGTCGCCGTCGGCCAGGCCGGTGGCAGCCTCGGCGATCAGCCCGGCCAGATCCGCGCCGGCCGTGATCTCTGGCAGCCCTCCGACCGGGACAACCGTCACGGGGCTCATGCTCGTTGCCTTCCTCGCGCGCCTCGCGCACGGTCGGCGGCCGCACTCAGCGGCCCGTCAAGGGCCGATCTCGGATAGTTCATTTTCGTACTTCTCCGGCGAGGTCGAGGGCGGCGCGGGCGATCGCCGCGGTCGCCGCCGGGCTGCTCATGTAGAGCGGGAGCGCGCGGACGGTGATGCCTGTCAGTTCCGGCGCGTCCGCAGCGGCCTTGTCCTGCTCGTTGACCAGCCAGCCGTCGAGCAACTCCGGCCCGTAGTGCGCCGCGACCCCCACCGCGGACGCGGCCACGCCGAGCGCGGCCAGGCACTTGTCGGCCATGCCGCGCACCGGCGCGCCACCGATGATCGGGGATACCCCCACCACGGTCTTCGCGCGCATGGCTGCGGCGATGCCCGGCACGGCCAGGATGGTGCCGATGCTCACCACCGGATTGGACGGGGGCAGCAGGATCACGTCGGCTTCGGCAATGGCGTCAAGCACCCCGGGCGCCGGGGCAGCCTCCGCCGCCCCGGCGAACACGAAGCCCGTGGCGGGCGCCTGGGCGCCCATCCGCACCCACCAGTCCTGGAAGTGCACTGTGCGCTCACCCTCGTCGCTGGCCAGCACGACGTGCGTCTCGACCCGGTCATCGGACATGGGCAGCAGCCGGACGCCGGGCTGCCACCGCTGGCACAGCACCGCCGTGACCGCTGACAGCGGCAGCCCTGCCGCCAGCATGCTGGTCCGGTGCAGGTGCGTGGCGATGTCGGTGTCGCCCAGGCTGAACCAGTCCGGGCCCGCGCCGTAGGCCTTCAGCTCGTCCAGGACGCGGTAGGTGTCCCCGGCCCGGCCCCAGCCCTGATCCTCGTTGATGCCACCGCCGAGGGTGTACATGACGGTGTCCAGGTCGGGGGACACGTGCAGGCCAAACAGCGTGATGTCGTCGCCGGTGTTGCCGATGACGGTGATCTGGGCGTCGGGCGCCTCGGCTTTCAGCCCGCGCAGGAAGCGGGCGGCCCCGACACCGCCCGCGGGCACGGTGATGCGCATGGCCGCAAGTCTGGCAACCGGCCGCGCCCGCTGGCCGCCCGCCCCCGGGATTCTGGACCGGAATTCTCAATTATCTGGGACAAGCTGCAACCAATATCACGGATCCCGCTTGACGGGACGCAAGACACGCGCGTGTAATTTCACTTGTGTAGTTCGCGTCCGTCCCGGGAAGGGGCGCAAGGAAACGGGGTTCCCGGGAGCGAAGGGAGGTGCGCCGTGACTGAGGTCGTCCCACTCGGGCTCGACATCTTTGGTATCGGCGAGGACGACGCCGGGGCATGTCTTGGCAGGACAGCGCGCTGTGTGCCCAGACGGATCCGGAGGCGTTCTTCCCGGAGAAGGGTGGCTCCACCCGGGAGGCCAAGAAGGTGTGCCGCTCCTGCGAGGTGCGCACCGAGTGCCTTGAGTACGCGCTCGAACACGACGAGCGCTTCGGCATCTGGGGCGGCCTCTCCGAGCGCGAGCGCCGCCGCCTCAAGCGCGGCGCCTGAGCACCGGGCCAGTCGGCGCGGCGGGTCGGCACATCGCCCTCCGGCCAGTCCCACCAGCCCCAACTGACACAGCACCGTCCGGGCCAGATGCCCGCGTCAGCGGCACCCCTGTCCCCTCGCCTGACCAGCCAGTCAACCAGTTTCCGCAGGCAAGACGCCCGGTATAGTCCCGGGCTATCTTCCATCGTCTGCCCGCCCGGCTACTCCCGGTTCGCGTATTGTTCAGCGCGTGCCCCAGCCTCGCCGGGACGTCAGGGGGCGCCCCTGCATGCCTCGGCAGGTAACCACTGCGAGCAGCTAGCGGGAACGTGTCACCAGACAGCACGCACAGCCCAGACATTGTTACGGCGGTGATTGTCGCCCACGACGGCGCCGCGTGGCTGCCGCGTGTCATGGACGCCCTCACGAAGCAGACCAGGCCTGTCCAGCGGGTGGTGGCCGTTGACGCCGGCAGCACGGACCGCAGCGGCTCGATGCTCGCCCAGGCCTTCGGCCGCTCGGCCGTGTTCGGCATGGACCGCACCACGGGGTACGGCGCCGCCGTCGCCAAGGCACTGCGCCACCGGTCCGCGAACGCCCACGTCCCGCTGTCGGGCACGTCCCGTGAGGACCGCACCGAGTGGGTCTGGCTGCTGCACGACGACAGCGAGCCGGCGCCGGACGCGCTGCAGCGGCTGCTGGCTGGCGCGCACGAGGCGCCCCAGGCGGCGGTGTTCGGCCCGAAGATCAGGGACTGGTCGGACCGGGACATCCTGCTCGAAGTCGGCACCACCATCGACCGTGCCGGGCGGCGGATCACCGGAATCGAGCCGCGTGAGGTTGACCAGGGCCAGCACGATGGCGACCGCGACGTGGTCGCCGTGAGCAGCGCCGGGATGCTGGTGCGCCGCGACGTGTGGGACGAGGTCGGCGGATTCGACGCAGGGCTGCGCCTGTTCCGTGAGGACGCCGACTTCTGCTGGCGGGTCCAGGCCGCCGGGTACCGGGTCCGCGTCGTCACCAGCGCCGTCGTCTACCACATCGAGGCCACGGCGCGGAACCGGCGCGACGACGCCTCTGCCGCCCCGCGCCGCCGCCGCCAGGACCGCCGCAACGCGCTGCTGGTGCTCGCCGGGAACCTGCCGCGCCGCCCCATGCTCTCCGCGCTGGCGGGGAACCTGGTGCTGTCGTCCCTGCGGACGATGTTCTTCCTGCTGGCCAAGCGCCCCTCGGCCGCCCTGGACGAACTTGCCGCCTATACCTCGGTGGCCTTCCACCCACTGCGGCTGATGTCCGTGCGGCGGCTGCGTGCCCGGGGCCGCCAGCAGGCGTTCAGCCGGATGGCGGCCGACCTGCCACCCGGCAGGTCGTTTCGCATGCTGGCCGAGTACGCGACCAGCACCATGTCCAAGACGCTGCCCGCTGAAGCCGTCGGCAGCCATCACGCGACCGACGACCCGTCCGACGACGACTCGCTGCTCGTCGACACCGGCCTGGCCCAGCGGCTGCTCACCAGCCCTGGCGTGCTGCTGTTCCTGACCCTCACCGTTGTTGCCCTGGTCGCGGAGCGGTCCCTGCTCGGCACCACCCCGCTCGGCGGCGGCGCGCTCGTCCCGGCCTGGGGCGGCGCTTCCGCCCTGTGGCAGGAGTACGTCCAGGGGTTCCACCCGGTCGGCATCGGCACCACCGCGAGTGCCCCGCCTTACGTCGCAGTGCTTGCCGCCCTGGCCACCGTGCTAGGTGGAAAGCCGTGGCTGGCGGTGGACGTGATCCTGCTGGGATGCGTGCCGCTCGCCGGCATCAGCGCTTTTCTCGCCTCCCGCCGGGTGACGTCGTACGTGCCGGCCCAGGTGATCGGGGCGCTGGCGTACGCGCTGCTCCCGGTGGGCATGGGCGCGGTGGCGGCGGGCAGGCTGGGCACCGCGGCGCTGCTCGTGCTGCTGCCGCCGGTCGCCGTGCTCGCCGGGCGGGTCTTCACCGCGCCCCGCCGCCAGGCCCGGCGGGCCGCTTGGGCGGCCGGGCTGCTCATCGCGGTCGTGACGGCTTTCGTCCCGCTGTTCTGGCTGATCGCAGCCGTGGTCATGGCGGTGGGCGTGGCGCTGCGGTACCGCCGCTCCCGGGCGCTGGACGCGCTGATCGTGCTGGCCGTGCCGCTGCTGCTGTTGCTGCCCTGGTCCTTCGACATCATCACGCACCCGGGCCGGCTCTTCCTCGAAGCCGGCCTGGCGCGGCCTGGCCTGGCCGCCGCCGACCTCCCGGCGCGCTCCCTGCTGCTGTTTTCCCCCGGCGGCCCGGGGCTGCCGCCGTTCTGGGTCACCGGCGGCCTGGTCCTCGCGGCAACCGTGGCCGTCATGGTCAGCGGCCGCCGCGGCCTGGTGCTGGCCGGCTGGGCGGTGGGCGTCATCGGGCTGATCGCCGCGGCAGCCGTGAGCCGGGTTGCCGTTACCGGGGCCGGCCAGGCTGGCCCGGTCCGCGCCTGGCCAGGGCCCGAGCTCGCCGTCGCCGCGGCCGGCCTGCTGCTGGCCGTGGTGGCCGCGGTCGACCAGGTGCCCGGCCTGCTGCGGGCGGGCCGGTGGCGCCGCCCGGCCGGACTTGCCGTGCTCACCCTCGGCGCCCTGGCCTGCACGGCTCCCGTGCTCGCCGCCGCTTACTGGGTGACCTCCGGGGTGACCGGGCCGGTACGGCCGACGGTGGGGACGCTGCTGCCGGAGTTCGTGTCGGTCTCCGCGCAGACCGGGCAGCGGCTGCGGACCCTGGTGCTCGAGCCTGCGCCGCATGGCGGCGCGACCTACCTGGTCCTCCGCGACACCGACCCGCTGATCGGCGTATCGGAACTGGCCCTGCCCGCGGCGGCGCAGCGTGTGCTCGGCAAGACCGTGGCGACCCTCACCGCGCCCGCCGGCGGTGCCGTCGCGGACCAGGGCCGCGCGCTCGCCGGGTTCGGCATCGGCTACGTGCTGCTGCCCGCGCCGGTCAACCCGGACCTGGCCGAGTTGCTCAACGGCGTGCCCGGCCTGCGGCCGGTGAGCGTTACCTCCTCGTTCCAGCTTTGGCGGGTGGTAGACACCACCGCCCGGGTCACCGTGACCGAGCCTGGTGGCGGCGTAGTGCCCATTGCCTCGGGGCCGGTCAGCGTCACCGGCGCGCGGGTCCCGGCCGCCGGGGGCACGCTCGTGCTCGCCGAACCGGCCGGCGGCTGGTCCGCAAGCGTGAACGGCCACTCGCTTACCCCGCTCGCGGCCCCGGTGAACGGCTGGGCGCAGGGGTTCCGGCTGCCGCCGGGCGGCGGCACGCTGTCGGTGCGCCACAGTGACATCGGCCGCACGGTCGTGATCGGGCTGGCGGGCATCGCCGTGCTCGTGGTCATCGGCATGGGCCTGCCCGGTGCCCGGACGGCTGCCGAAGCCGCGCGGGAACAGGAACCGGCCGCCGCCAAGGACGACAAGCTCGCCGCGCCAGGCCGCCGCCGCGCCGACCGCGGGCGGGGCGCCAAGGAAGGGACCCGCCGCCGCCTGCTTCGGCGCCGCCAGGCCGAGCCCGAGACGCCGGACACCGAGACGCCGGACATCGAGGCGGCGCGTCCCGCCGTGCCCGCCCAGTCCTTCGCCCAGCGCGTCGCTGCCGTGCCCGCGGGCGTCCGGGGAGGCTGGCCGCGCCGGGGCGGGACGGCCGACGCGGAAGCGCCCCAGCCGGACGATGCGGCGCCCTCCGGCGCCCGGCCGCATCCCGATAGCGATTCCTATCCCGGCGTCCCGGATCGCTCCGGCGCCACGGGACCGGCGCGGCCGGTCCGCGCGGGCCGGCGCCGCCGGGCCGCGGCGCCTGATCTGACGGGCGAAGCGATCGCATCCCGGGCGCCGAACGGCGGCGCCCAGGGTCGGCACAGCCACCGCGCCGGGCCGGACCCACTGGCCGGGCCCGCTCCCGCCACGGATTCTGGGCGGCCGCGCCAGGACTCCGCGGCTGCCCCGGCCGGCCCGGACTACGACCCCCCGGGCCACGACCGGGCCGGCCCGGTCGACGATGCGGAGATGCCTCGCCGGGGCCAGGACCCCGCGCCACGCGGCCGTGGCTTCGGCCCACGGCGTGCCAGGCGGGACCACGGTCCTGCCGCGGGGCCGGGTGACTATCCCGGCGAGCGCCGGGCCCCCGGCAGGCGCGCCACCCCCGCCGCTGGCGCCGGAACCGGCTCTGACGGCGATACGCAGGCCGAGCGCGAGGAACGGGAGCGTTTTTCCCTGCCTACCCGGAGGAGCCTGGGCGCGACCGGCCGGTTCGGCCGGGGGGGCCGCGGCTCGCCGCAGGCGGCGCCCAGCCAGGGCGAACAGCCAGATCCAGTCCCGCCCTCCCGGCGCGGCGCGCGAGACGGCGGGCCGGCCGCGGCCGAAGGCCAGGACACCGGCGGGTACCAGAGCGGCGGTTACGACATCGGAAATTACGATATCGGAAGTTCTGACACCGGTAGCCCCCGGCGCGGCAGCCAGGGCAGCGGCGAATTCCCCGGCGGCAGCCACGAGAGCGGTGGCTACCCGGCCGCCGGCTACGACGCCGGTGGCCGGGCCAGCGGAAGCTACCCCAGCGGCGGTCACGACAGCGACGGCTATCCGGCCGCCGGCTACGACGCCGGCGGCCGCGAGTCTGGCGGCCACCCGGATGGCGGCATGGGCGATCCCGGCCCCGCGTCCAGCCGCGAGCGGCGCCGGGGCCGCCGGCCGAGCCACGCGCGGGCGACCAGGTCCGGAACCCCCCAGCCAGGGGGCGCCGCGCCGGGCGAGCAGTCGCACGGCGGTCAAGCCGACGACGACGCGGCGCTGTCGCCGCTGCCACCGTTGCCGCCCCGCACCTCCCGGCGCGGCCAGTGGGACGAACCAGACCCGTACAGCCGGGATGGCGCCGCGCACGACGACCAGGGAGATGCTGACTGGTGAGGAGCGCGTTCGCAAACCGGGCCATCGCACTCACCGTGCTGGTCGTGGCCGTCGCCGCGGCCGCCGGGCTGGCCGTCTGGAAACACACCGTGACTCTCGCGGCGAGCGCCCCGCAGTCCCAGCCGCGGGCGGCGCCGGTCACCACCGTGCTCCGCGCCTGCCCGGCGCCGGGCCTGGCCGGGGGGCCGGCCGCCCAGGTCGCGCTGATCACTGGCCCGGCCTCGACCGGATCCGGGCACGCGGTGGTGACCAGGCTCGGTGCCGCGAGCGACGGGACCCCGTTGGCCAGCCTCACCCAGCCCGGGGCCCTGTCGGTCACCGGGGTCCGCCCGGCGCCGGCGCCCGCCAACGGCAAGAAACCGGCCCCGGCGCACAGCGCGACGCCCAGCGCCACGCCGAGCCCGGCGACGACCAGCCCGCCGGTGGCCACCGTGCCCGCGCCCGGCGGCGCGGTGATCGAGGCGACCGGGGCGATGGCCCGGGGGCTGGAGGCAGAGCAGGTCAGCGACAGCGGGCGGGCCGCCGAGCGCTGCGCGGGCCCGGGCACCGATTTCTGGTTCGCCGGGCCTGGCGTCTTCACTGCCCCGCACATCCAGGTCTTCCTGATGAACGTGAGCGCCCAGCCCGCCGACGTCACCGTCCAGGCGTTCACCGACGCCGGGCCGCTGCAAGGCAGCGCCGACACCGGCGTGGCCGTGGCACCGCACAGCATGGTCACCCAGTCCCTGGACAAGATGCTGCACGGGACGCGGATGGTCGCCCTGCAGGTCCGCACCAGCGTCGGCCAGGTGGTCGCGGCGGTCCGGGAGACCCACTCCGGGCACGCCGGGACGTGGCTGCCCATGGCGGCGGCGCCATCGACCCGCATCGTCATCCCGGGCATGCCGACCGCCCGCGGAACCCGGCAGCTCTTCCTGGCCGTTCCCGGCACCTCGGACGCGCACATCACGCTGAACGCGATCACCGCCAAGGGCTCGTACCGGCCCACCGGTGGCGCCGGGCTCGACATCCCGGGCGGGTCGGTGGCACAGGTCTCGCTGACATCGCTGTCCGGGGTCTACGGTGCGCTGGTGGTTTCCTCCACCGTCCCGGTCACCGCGTCGCTGATGGTGCCTGGCGGCCAGCAGGGGTCACCCGGTGCTTTCACCGCCGCCGCCCCGGCTATCCACGAGCAGGGCGTGGTCGCGGCGAACGTGACTGGCAAGGGCGCGGCGTCCTCGCTGGTGCTGTCGGCGCCTTGGCGCGGCGCGCGGGTGCGGCTGACGGAGATCGGCGCCGGCAGCGGGCAGGGCCATGCGGCGCCGGGCAGCGTCCTGGTTATCCGCGCCCACCGCAGCGTGGTGCGGCAGCTCCCGACGCCCGACGGGTCCCGCCACGGTTCTGCCTTCGCGGTGATCGTCACGCCACTGCCCGGCGCCGGACCGGTGTACGCCGGCCGGGTGATCACGGCCAGCGGGCGGGGCGGGTCCGTGGAGTCGATTCTGCCCGTGCCCAGCGCGCTGACCGTGGTGCCGCTGCCGCCCGTCCAGGGCACGCTGGTCACGCGCGGCGGGTAGGTCCGTCAGTCGCCGCCGTACCCCGGGTCCACGTCGCCCGGGTCCAGGCCCAGCATCCGCGCGAACTCCTCCACCACGACGTCGAAGACGAGCTCGCCCAGCTCGTCCTCGTCGTCCGCGCGGGCCATGAGCGGCCGACGGTACACCACGATCCGGGGCGGGTCCTGACCGGCCGGACTATCTGGCCGGTCCGCCCCGGGTCTGGCAGCAGGCCCGTCCGGCCAGTCGTCGCCAGGCTCTGGCGCACGGGACCGGGGCGAGCCGGGCTCCAGACGGGACAGCGGCACCGGGCCGCGCGCCCCGCCGAAGGCCTCGTCCAGCGGCGGTATCTCCTCCACCGCGAACTCCACGCCCGACAGGTGCGCCTCCCACTGCGGCTCCAGCCGGGCCACGGCTTGCAGGACGAGGTCGTCGAAGCGCTCCGTGCGGGTCCGGTACAGCGGCACGCCCGGCGGCGCCAGCACCCCGCGCAGGCCGCGCCCGTGCCGGTCCCGCCGCCGGATCCGGGCGGCGCGCTCCGGGCTGTCCCCCTCGGTGGTCTGCACGGTTCCGAGGGTATCCGGCCAGGCGCCGCCAGCCGTTATGCATGTGGCAAGTGAACTTTCGAATGGACCGCGCTACCGGCGCTTTTTCCACGGGAGCGCAAGACACGATCACGCCGAGCGGCGCTGGTGATGGCGTTAGCTGTCGCATGTCGGTACGGTCTGCCCTTGTGAGTATGTGCGTGCTCCGGCCCTCCGCCGGATCCGCGCTGCCGGGTTTGGTGAGTGAGGCTGGCTGCTGATGGCGCGTCGGTGTTCCCGGCCGGGATGCAAGCAAGACTCGGTGTACACGCTGACGTATGTCTACCGCGACTCCACCGCGGTCCTTGGGCCGCTGGCCGCCTACGTCGAGCCGCACTGCTACGACCTGTGCGCCGACCACGCCGGCCGGCTGACCGCCCCGCTCGGCTGGGATGTGGTGCGGCTGCCGGTGCACCCGGAGGCGCCTGTGCCGACGCAGGCCGACGACCTGGAGGCGCTCGCCAACGCGGTCCGGGAGGCCGCGCCGGCTAGCCCTGAGGCTGAGCCGGTGGGGCACGGCGTCGAAGTAGGCCGCCGTGGCCACCTGCGGGTCCTCCGCTCGGACCCGGCCGAGCCCGGCAAGCGCTGAGGCACACCGGGCCTGGCGGCCCTACCGGTAGGCTCGGGTGACGTGATCGCGCGGCGGCTGCCGCGATTCCGCCGCAACGGCGCGCCCTCGGGCTGACACGGGAGGCAAGGGGCCAGCGTGGGCCAGTATTCGAAGATCTTCATGTCTTACGACATCCGCGGGGTAGTCCCCGATGAGCTGGATGAATCCGTCGCCGAGGCGATCGGCGCCGCGTTCGCCCGGCTGACCGGGGCGGCGTCCATCGCCATCATGCACGACATGCGGACGTCCTCGCCGTTGCTGGCCGAGGGGTTCGGCCGCGGGGCAGCCGCGCAAGGGGCGGACGTCATCGCGGGCGGGCTCGGGTCCACCGACATGCTCTACTACGCCAGCGGCAGCCTCGGCATCCCCGGGGCCATGATCACGGCCAGCCACAACCCGCCCAAGTACAACGGGATCAAGCTGTGCCGCAGCGGGGCAAGACCAGTCGGCAAGGACACCGGGCTCGCCGAGCTGCAGGAGGCGGCCGAGCGCGGGGCGCCCGCGCAGCAGGGCCGCACCGGGACCATCGCCAGCCGCGACCTGCTGCCGGGGTACGCCGGCTTCCTGAGGTCGCTGGTCGATGTGTCGGGCATCCGGCCGCTGAGGGTCGCCGTTGACGCGGGCAACGGCATGGCGGGCCATACGGTCCCGCGGGTGCTCGCGGGCCTGCCGGTCGAGGTGATTCCGCTGTTCTTCGAGCTGGACGGCACGTTCCCCAACCACGAGGCCAACCCGATCGACCCGGCGAATCTCGCCGACCTGCAGCGGGCCGTGCTGGAGCACGGCGCGGACGTGGGCCTGGCCTTCGACGGCGACGCGGACCGCTGCTTCGTCGTGGACGAGCGGGCCCGGATCGTCTCGCCGTCGGTCGTCACCGCGCTGATCGCAGCCAGGGAACTGGCCCGCGAGCCCGGGGCGACCGTGATCCACAACCTGATCACCTCCCGGGCGGTGCCCGAGATCATCACCGAGCACGGCGGCAAGCCGGTGCGCACCCGGGTGGGCCACTCGTTCATCAAGGCGCGGATGGCCGAGACCGGCGCGGTGTTCGGCGGTGAGCACTCCGGGCACTTCTACTTCCGCGATTTCTGGTTCGCCGACTCGGGCATGCTGGCCGCGCTGCACGTGCTCGCCGCGCTGGGCGCCCAGGAGGCGCCGCTGTCGCGGCTGCTGGCCCGCTATGGCCGGTATGCCGCCTCCGGTGAGATCAACAGCGAGGTCAGCGACCAGCGCGCGGCGACCGAGGCGGTCCGGCAGGCGTTCTCCGGGCGCCCCGGCATCACCATGGAAGACATGGACGGGCTGACCGTGACCAGCCAGGACTGGTGGTTCAACGTCCGCCCGTCCGGCACCGAGCCGTTGCTGCGGCTCAACGTGGAAGCATCCGCCGAACCGACCCTCGCCGCGGTACGCGACGAGGTCCTGCACATCGTGCGCGGCGGCTGACGCCCGCCGCGCATCCTGGGAGACGCCGTGAAAATAGATGACTGGCTGCTTGAGATCCTGGCCTGCCCGGCCTGCCACGCCCCGCTCCGCGAGGACGACCACGCCAGCGAACTGGTGTGCACGAACCCCGAATGCGGGCTCGCCTACCCGGTGCGCGACGACATCCCCGTGCTGCTGGTGGACGAGGCGCGCCGTCCCGGGCAGCCGAAGGCCAGTGAGCCAGAAGGGGCCGGGGGGTGACCCTGGCGGCAGCCGAGCGCCTCGACGACGCGGCGCTGCTGGAGGCGGCCGACCCGTCCGGCATCCTCCGGCAGGTCGCCTCGGCCGCGGCGCAGGTACGCGCGGCCGCGCGCGCGGCCACCGAGGCTGACCTCGGCGAGCTCCTCGCCGGAGGGCGGCCGCGCGCGATCGTGGTCACCGGCATGGGCGGATCCGGCATCGCCGGGGAGGTGCTCGCGGCGGTCGCCGGCCAGGGCTGCCCGGTGCAGGTGACCACCGTGCACGACTACCGGCTGCCCGGCTGGGTAGGCGCGGCGGACCTGGTGATCGCGGTGTCCTGCTCGGGGGCCACCGAGGAGACGCTGTCGGCGGCCAGGGAGGCCGCCCGCCGCGGCTGCCGCATGCTCGGGGTGGGCAGCCCGGATTCGCCGCTCGCCGCCCTGGCCGAGCAGGCCCGCGCCGGGTTCATCGGGGTCCAGCCGTCGGGCATGCCGAGGTCGATGCTCTGGGGCCTGTCCGTGCCGCTGGTCGTGTTCGCGGCCCGGCTGGGGATCTTGGACGTGCCCGATCAGGCCTACGAGGCGGCCGCCGCCGAGCTGGAACGGGTCGCGCACCTGTGCCGCCCGGACAGCGAGGCGTTCGTCAACCCGGCGAAGACGCTCGCGCTGGACCTGTCCGGCGCGCTCCCGATGATCTGGGGCACGTCCCCGCTGGCCGGCGTGGCCGCCGCCCGGTTCGCCAACCAGTTGCACGAAAACGGCAAGTACCCCGCGATCGCGGGCGTCCTGCCCGAAGCCAACCACAACCAGGTGGTTGTCTTCGACGGGCCGTTCGCGGCGGCGCCGGGCGCGGCGGGGGAGGACCAGGCGCCGCCGGTGCCGCTGCGGCTGGTGCTGCTGCGGGACACCCACGAGCATCCGCAGGTGGCGCGGCGGCGGGAGGAGTCCGCGCGGATCGCGGCCGAGCGCGGCATCGAGGTGACCGAGCTGGCTGCGGCCGGCGACCAGCCGCTCGAGCGGCTCGCCAGCCTGGTGCAGCTGATCGACTACGCCTCGGTGTATCTCGCGATCGCGAACGGCATCGACCCGGCGCCGATCGCGGCGATCCAGGAACTGAAAGCCCGGATCGCGTAGGGGGGCCGGACATTACCGCTGACTCCGTGCCGGGGCCGCCCGACCAGTCCGGGAGGCAGTCCCCGACGTCCCCGGGGCGGTCCTCGGTGTCCGGGCGGCCCTCGCCGGCTCCGCCCGAGCCCGGGACGGTGGCGCCCGAGCCGGCGCCTGGAGCGTCTTCCGGGTCGGCGTCGGGGCCGTCTTCCGGGCCGACGCCGGGGCCGGCGGCGGATCAACAGGGCCAGGCCGCGGAGGCCGGGCATTCGGGCGGCGTGATCGCGGTCGTTGCGGCGCTCGCCGCCAACGTGGGCATCGCGGCCACGAAGTTCGTGGCGTTCATCATCACCGGGTCGGCGTCGATGCTCGCCGAATCCGTGCACTCCGTCGCCGACTGCGGGAACCAGCTCCTGTTGCTGCGCGGCCGCAACCGGGCCCAGCGCGACCGGACCGAGGAACACCCGTTCGGGTTCGGCCGGGAACGGTACTTCTACGCGTTCGTGGTCGCGGTCGTGCTGTTCACCGTGGGTGCCTTGTTCTCCATCTACGAGGGCATTCACAAGATCATGCATCCCGCGCCGGTGCATAGCCCGGTGGTCGCGTTCGTCGTGCTGGCGATCGCCATCGTGCTCGAGAGCCTGTCGCTGCGCACCGCGGTGCGGGAATCGAGCGAGCAGCGCAACGGGGGCAACTGGCTGGCGTTCATCCGCCGGGCCAAGGCCCCGGAACTGCCGGCGATCCTGCTCGAAGACATGGCCGCCCTGGCCGGGCTGTTGCTGGCCACCGTGGGGGTGAGCCTCACGGTGATCACCGGCAACGAGGCCTGGGACGGGGCCGGCTCGCTGGCCATCGGCCTCCTGCTGGGCTGCGTTGCCGTGATCCTGGCGGTGGAGATGAAGAGCCTGCTGATCGGGGAGTCGGCGAGCGCCGAGGACGAGCGCGCGATCGTCACCGCGCTGCAGGCAGGCCCCGAGGTGGAATGCGTCATCCATATGCGGACCATGCACCTCGGCCCGGAGAGCGTGCTGGTGGCGGCGAAGATCGCGGTGCGGCCTTGCGACAGCGCGGAGGAGGTCACCGCCGGGATCGACGCGGCCGAACGGCGGGTCCGGGCCGCGGTCCCCATCGCCAAGGTGATCTACCTGGAGCCCGACCTGTACCGCGAGTCACGCGCGGACGCGACCGACCCGGCGATCCGCGCCGTCCGCCGCCGCCCCCGCCGCTGAGGTAACCCATGTTTCAGCCGGAGTATCCCATCCGCACCGAGCGGCTGCTGCTGCGGCCGTTCGCACCCGGTGACGTCGATGCCCTGTACGCCTACCACCGGCTGACCGAGGTCCATCGCTACCTGTACAGCCAGGCGCGGAACCGGGCCGAAGTCGAGGCCCTGGTGGCGGAGCGGGCAGGTGCGACGGCCCTCACCGAGGCGGGCCAGGAGCTCCACCTGGTCGCCGAGCTGGCGGACACGGGGGAGGTGGTGGGCGACTGCGTGTTCTTCTGGCGCAGCGAGCAACACCAGAAGGGCGAGATCGGTTACACCTTCAATCCCGCCTATCACGGCCGCGGCATGGCCACCGAGGCCGCCGTCGCGCTGCTGCGGCTGGGCTTCGAGGGACTGGGGCTGCACCGGATCACCGGGCACCTCGACGCGCGCAACATCGCGTCGGCGCGGGTGCTGGAGCGCGCCGGCATGCGCCGTGAAGCGCACCTGGTGGAGAACGAGTTCGTCAAGGGGGAGTGGAGCGACGAGCTGGTCTACGCGATGCTGTGCCGCGAGTGGGAGGCGCGCCAGGCGCGCGGCTGAGGTCACCTCCCCCGGGCGCCGGGCGGGGTCTCCGCCGGCCGGGCCGCCCCGGCCGGCGGGCCGCCCCGGCCCCGGCCGGCTGGCTGCCCGCCTGCCGGCAGCCGCAGCAGCCGCCGCGCCCGTTCCTGCTCGAAGTCCAGCGCCCGGGCCGGCGGCGGGGCGATCCGTCGCAGCCGGCGGCCCAGTTCGGCCACGTCCGCCCGGACGCCGGGTTCCGTCAAGACCTTGAGCCCGAACGCCAGCGCGGCGGGGCTGATGTCGTACCGTTGCTCGATCCGCAGGGCGTGCGCGACCGCCGCCAGGTCGTCGTCGCCGAACCGGCGGTGGCCGCGGGGGAGGCCGGAGGGGGAATGGCCCGTGGCCGGCGTTGTCGCGCGCACCGGCGGGAGCAGGCCGAGCAGGTCGCGGTACCGCAGCATCCGGGGCGACGTGCCAAGGCGCTGCGCTGCCTCCGTGATCCGCATAAGCACAAATCTAACATTTTTGTGTCAAGAACTTGCGCCTGCGCGTGCGCTGCTGCCCGAAATCGCCTACGGTCGATCTGGCGCCACACTCGATCGCGCCGCCCAGCTGTCGTGATCATGACTTTGATGGCGCTCCAGCACTCGCTATCTCATGATCACGATGCGGCGAGCGCCCTAGACAGCCCAGAAACAGGACAGGAGCGGACATGCCCGCGGAACCTCTTCCGTTCAAGGTCGCCGACCTCTCGCTTGCGGAGTTCGGGCGCAAGGAGATCACCCTCGCCGAGCACGAGATGCCCGGGCTGATGGCGGTCCGCGCCGAGTACGCGCGCACGCAGCCGCTGCGCGGCGCCCGCATCACCGGCTCGCTGCACATGACGGTGCAGACGGCGGTCCTGATCGAGACGCTTGTCGCGCTCGGCGCGCAGGTCCGGTGGGCAAGCTGCAACATCTTCTCCACCCAGGATCACGCGGCCGCGGCGGTCGCGGTTGGCCCGGACGGGACCGCGGACAACCCGCGCGGCGTGCCGGTGTTCGCCTGGAAAGGCGAGACGCTGACCGAGTACTGGTGGTGCGCCGACCAGGCGCTCACCTGGCCCGGCGAGGACGGGCCCAACATGCTGCTCGACGACGGCGGCGACGCCACGCTGCTGGTCCACCAGGGCGCCGAGTACGAGCAGGCCGGGGCGGTGCCGATCGCCACCGACGAGGACCCCGAGGAACTCGCCGTCATCCTGGACCTGCTCCGGGCCAGCGTGGCAGCCGACCAGGAGCGCTTCACCAGGATGGCCGGGGGCATCGTCGGCGTGACCGAGGAAACCACCACCGGGGTGCACCGGCTGTACGAGCGCGCCACCGACGGCACGCTGGCATTCCCCGCGATCAACGTCAACGACTCGGTCACCAAGTCCAAGTTCGACAACAAGTACGGCTGCCGGCACTCGCTCATCGACGGCATCAATCGGGCCACGGACGTGCTCATCGGCGGCAAGGTCGCGGTGGTCTGCGGCTACGGGGACGTGGGCAAGGGCTGCGCCGAGTCGCTGCGCGGCCAGGGCGCGCGGGTGATCATCACCGAGATCGACCCGATCAACGCGCTCCAGGCGGCGATGGACGGCTACCAGGTCGCGACCGTCGAGGACGTGGTGGCCACGGCCGACATCTTCATCAGCGCGACCGGCAACCGTGACGTGATCACCGCCGACCACATGAGCCAGATGAAGCACCAGGCGATCGTCGGCAACATCGGGCACTTCGACAACGAGATCGACATGGCCGGCCTGGCCCGGCTGCCCGGCATCCGCAAGGAGAACATCAAGCCCCAGGTGGACGAGTGGGTGTTCCCCGACGGGCACGCCGTGATCGTGCTGTCCGAGGGGCGCCTGCTCAACCTGGGGAACGCCACTGGCCACCCGAGCTTCGTCATGTCCAACTCCTTCACCAACCAGGTGATCGCGCAGGTCGAGCTGTTCACCCGGCCGCAGGACTATCCGACCGGCGTGCACACCCTGCCCAAGCACCTGGACGAGAAGGTGGCCCGGCTGCACCTGGACGCGCTCGGCGTCCGGCTCACCGAGCTGACCAAGGCACAGGCCAGCTACCTCGGCGTCCCGCTGGAAGGGCCGTACAAGCCAGACCACTACCGCTACTGACCCCGATGCCGCCCGACGCGCAGCCCGGCGCGCTGTCCGACGTCGCCGACCCGGGCCTGGCCGAGGCAGGCCGGGCCCGGGTCGGCTGGGCGCAGCGCGGCATGCCCGTGCTGCGGCTGATCACCGAGCGCTACACCGGTGAGCAGCCGTTCGCCGGGCTGACCGTCGCGGCCTGCCTGCACGTGACCGCCGAGACCGCGGGCCTGGTCGGTGCCCTGCGGGCGGGCGGGGCCCGGGTGTTCCTGGCCGCCTCGAACCCGTTGTCCACCCAGGATGACGTAGCGGCCGCCCTGGCCGAGGCGGGCACGTTCGTGTTCGCCCGGGCGGGCGTGGACGCCGCCGGCTACGCCGAGCACATCCACCGGGTCCTCGACCCGGGGCCGGACCTGGTCATCGACGACGGCGGGGATCTGGTCAACACGCTCGCCTCCCGGCCGGAACTGGCCGGGAACGTGCGCGGTGGCTGCGAGTCCACTTCCACCGGGGTGCTCCGGCTGCGCCGGATGGCCGCCGCAGGCGCGCTGGCGTTCCCCATGGTGGCGGCCGATGCGACCACGACCAAGCGGATGTTCGACAGCACCGCCGGCACCGGGCAGTCGGTGCTTGACGGGGTGCTGCGCGCCACCAACATCCTGCTCGCGGGGCGGGCGGTGGTAGTGGCCGGGTTCGGCCCGTGCGGGCAGGGCATCGCGGCCTGCGCGCACGGGCTCGGCGCCCAGGTCATCGTCACCGAGGTGGACCCGGTGCGGGCCCTGGACGCGGTGCTGCGCGGGTACCGGGTGCTGCCGATGCGCGAGGCCGCCGCCGCGGGCGAGGTGATCATCACTGCCACCGGGTCGCGGGACGTGGTCGCGGCGGAGCACCTGGCGGTCCTGCGGGACGGTGCGATCCTGGCGAATGCCGGACACTTCGACGCCGAGGTCGACGTGCCCGCGCTGGCCGAGGCGGCGGTGAAGGTGACTCGCGACGTGCGCCCGCACGCGGACGAGTACACCCTGCCCGACGGCCGGCGGGTGGTGCTGCTGGCTGAGGGCCGGGTGGTCAACCTGGTCGCGGCCGAGGGGAACCCGCCGCAGGTCATGGACGTCTCGTTCGCCGGCCAGGCGCTCGTGCTGCGCTGGCTGGCCCGCGACGACGAGAGCCTGGCCGCCGGCGTGCACGACGTCCCGCGCGCCATCGACGAGGAGATCGCCCGGCTGACCCTGGAGGCCACCGGAGCGCGGATCGACACGCTCACCGAAGCGCAGCGGGACTACCTGAACTCCTGGCGCGCCGCCCCCTGACCGCGCTGGCGTCCTGGTGGCGCGCACCGGGGTTTCCGGTGGCGCCGGGTCAGCCGCGGCGTCCGGTCAGCCGTGGCGCGGGGTCAGCCGCGGCGGTCCGCGGTGGGCTGTTCCTCGTGGCCGGACGCGCCTTGCCCGTCCGCGCCGGGTCTTTCCTCGATACGCGGATATTCGCGGATGCGCTTCATCCGGGTCAGCACGATGAGCGCGACGCCGCCACCCAGCAGGATCATCCAGAAGTTGACCAGCCGGTAGGCGAGCACCGCACCGAGCGCGGGGCCGGCGTTCATCCCGGCCGCCGTCAGGGCCGCGGTCAGGGCGGCTTCGACGATGAGGAACCCGCCCGGGGTCACGCCGGTGCTGCCGGCCACCGCGCCGGCCCCGTAGGCGAGAAGCAGCCCGTGCCAGGGCACGGGCTGGCCCGTGGCACGGATCGCGCACGCCAGGCAGGCGCAGTCGAAAAGCCAGTTGGCGACCGCCAGCCCGAACACTTCGGCGTAACTCAGCCAGCCGAGCCGGATGGTGGCGAGCCGCTGGAGGAGCTCATCCAGGGCGGCCGGGTCGATCCCCGGCCTGCGGAATATCCGCCGTACCAGGTGGACCGCCCAGCTGAGCACGCGGTTCGCAACGACCCGTGCCCGCGGGTAGCGCAAGGCCAGGATCACTGTGATCGCGGGCAGGGCGAACACCGCGGCGCCGAGGAAGCCGATAGCGGTCGCCAGCGGCGCGCCGCCCGCGAGCGCGCCCACGACCAGGACGAGCGCGAGCGCGGATGACGACGCAATGGCGGAGACGCCCAGCGCCCACCCGGTGAGGGCCGGGTCCAGCCCGCGCCGGCGGAACTGCTGGTAGGAGAAGACCGCGGCCAGTTGCGCGCCGGCGAACGGTATCGACATCGACACCGCATTCCCGGCGTAGGTGATCGCCATCACCGAGCCGAACGCTGCCCTGTGGCCGTCGGCCCGCAGCAACCGGCGCCGGCTGAGCCCGAACGCGGTCAGCGAGAGGCACTCACAGACGATCGCCAGCCCGAACCAGCTGAGGTCCAGGCCGCCGATGGCGGACAGCGACTCTGCGAGGGTATGCCGGTCCACCACGATCACCGTGATGAGCACCGCGACGGCGAGCACCACGATCACGGTGCGGACCCACCGCCGGATCCCGGGCCTGGCCCCCGTGCCGGTGGGCTGGGGCCCCGGCCCGTGTCCGGTATCTGGTGGTGGTGCTGCGTTCATAGACATCCTCGGCGACGTGCTCTGGAACGGTCCGGCGGATCAGGCCGGGGGAACGAATCCGCCCGCGCCGTTCGCGGGAGGTAGGTGCTCCGGCTCCCCTTCCCTTGCTGCCCCGGTCGGCGCTCCCCATGCCACCGCAGCCCCAGGGGGCCCTGCCCGCGGGCGGCTCTCCCCGCGGGGGCGGAGCCCGGTGGGGCCGTTCTCGCCGGGCCCGGGGGAGCCCGGCACCGGGGAATCGCGGCCTGGCGCGCCCCGCTCCGGCGAGCTGCGGGCGAGGCTCACGGCGAGGCGGGCGTGTTCCCTGTTGCGCCGTTCGGCGAGCACCGTGCTCAGATAGGCGACCGCCGGGGTGCCCGGCGGCGGCTGGGGGCTGACCTGGTCGCGCACCGCGCCGGCGATGCGCTCGCCCAGTTCGGCCTGCGCTGCGGGCGTGAGTTCCGGCAGCCGGGCCAGGTACCGGCGGGCCGTCTCGGCCGTCTGGTCGGTGAGCCCCGACATCTCCAGGCTGGCCCCCCATAGCGCTAGTTCCGGGCTCACCGCCGGAAGCGTTGCCGCGTTTCGCCCGGCAGGCAGCCGCTGCTGGATCACGAACGTGCCGGCGAACACGTCCCCGAGCCGCTTGCCCCGTTCCGAGAGCAGCGAGCAGACGAGGGCCGGGCAGCCGAGCAGGAGCCAGATTTCTACCACGGCAGCGAGCCCGCGCACCAGGGCCTGCCGGAACCGTTCGGGCCCGCCGTCGTCGCTGACCACGCGCAGTCCTAGCGCGAACTTGCCGGGGGTGCCGCCTCGGGTCAGCGTTTCCCAGAGCACCGGGTAGCCCACGACGATGGCGATCGTCACGGTGAGCGCGATGGCGCCCGCCGTGGCCGACGCTGCCCCGTTGTTGACCGCCAGCCCGACGATTACGAACAGGGCGAACAACAGGATGCCCTGGATAAGCAGGTCCAGGGCGAGCGCGAGCAGGCGGCTGGGGAAGCGGGCGCAGGGCACTTCAAGCACTACAGCCTCGCCGGTGACGACCTCGGCCACGGCTGTCCCCGCTTCCTCGTGCATCGGCCATGCTCGGATCACGCTTGGGCCAAGGCTAACGCTCAGTACCGAAACGGACATCCGCCGACGTCGCCCGGGGGCTCCTTGCTCCGGCGCCGCGCCGCCAGGCAGGCTTACCCTGTGGATCTCGCCGTCTTCACCGCCGCCCACGAGGCCGAGTGGCGGCGGCTGGACGACCTGGTCAAACGGCGCCGCCACCTCTCCGGGGCAGAGATCGACGAGCTGGTGGCGCTGTACCTGCAGACGAACACGCACCTGTCCGCGGTGCGGTCAGCGGGCCAGGACCCGGTCCTGGTGGCCGCGCTGTCCAGCCGCGTCGCCCGCGCCCGGGCGGCGGTGGTTGGCGCTAGCGCGCCGGGGTGGGGCATGGTCGGCCGGTTCGCGCTGATCTCGTTCCCGGCGATGGCTTACCGCGCGCGCTGGTGGTGGCTGGGCACCGCGGCCGGGTCCGTGCTGGTTGCGTTCGTCATCGGCTGGTGGGTCGCCCGGTCCCCCCAGGTGCAGGCGGCGCTGCTGCCGCCGGCCCAGGTGTCGAGGCTGGTCCAGCACCAGTTCCAGAACTACTACTCGCAGTACGCGGCCACCTCGTTCGCGGCGCAGGTGTGGACCCACAACGTCTGGGTGGCGGCGGAGGCGCTGATCTTCGGGATCCTGCTGGGCCTGCCCACCCTGTGGGTGCTGTTCTCGAACGCGTCGAACGTCGGGGTCATCGGCGGGCTCATGATCGCCCACGGCAAGGGCGTGCTGTTCTTCGCGCTCATCCTGCCGCACGGCATCCTGGAGCTCAGCGCCGTGTTCCTGGCGGCGGCCACCGGTCTGCGGCTGGGCTGGACCGTCATCGACCCCGGGCACCGGTCTCGCGGCAGGGCGCTCGCCGAGGAGGGGCGGGCCTCCGTCACGATCGCGCTCGGGCTCATCGTGGTGCTTCTCACCTCCGGCCTGATCGAGGCGTTCGTCACCCCGTCGCCGCTGGCCACCTGGGCCCGGATCCTCATCGGGGTGGCCGCCGAGGCCGCATTCCTTGGCTATGTGATCCTGTTCGGCCGGCGTGCCGCGGCGGCCGGGGTGACCGGAGACATGGCGGAGGCGCCCGACATAGCGCCCGTGGCCGGCTGAGGCCAGCGGCGGGCCGCGGTCGTGGTTGGGCGGTTGCCGTTCATCTTTGCACGGCAACCGCCCAATCACGCATGGGCCGCCATAAGCCTGATGCGCTTCGTGGATCAGGCCGGCCCGGGGTCAGAGGCGCCCTGCGGCCTTGAGCGCCAGGTAGGCGTCGGCTAGCGCGGCGGGCAGCCGGTCGGGCGGCGCGTCCACCACGTGGGCGCCGTGCCGCTGCAACAGCGCCAAGACCCGCTGCCGGGCGGCGACCGCCTGTTCGGCCGCTGCCGCGTCGTAGACCGCGGCCGCGTCGGCCCGGTTGCCCGACATTTCTGCGAGCGCGGGATCCGCCACCGCGGCGACCATCACCTCGTGCCTGGCGGCCAGCAGCGGCAGCCGGGGGAGCAGCCCTTCGGCGACCGCGGCCGGGTTGAGGTCGGTGAGCAGCACGAGCAGGCAGCGGTGCCGGGCGGCGGTGAGCGCGGCGCTGCCCAGCGCCGCGGCGTCTGTCTCCACCAGTTCGGGCCGGAGCCCGGCCATCGCCTCGGCCACTGCGGACAGCACGGTCGAGCGCGGCGCTCCCACCACCCGCGCACGCACGCGCCGGTCGAAGGCCATCATGTCCACCCGGTCCCCGGCGCGGGAGGCGAGCGCGGTGAGCAGCAGCGCGGCGTCCATCGCGGCGTCCAGCCGGGGGACCCCGCTGACCCGCCCGGCCGAGGTGCGCCCGGTGTCTAGCATGATCAGTATTTGCCGGTCACGTTCCGGCCGCCAGGTGCGGACCATGACGTCCCGAAGCCGCGCGGTGGCCCGCCAGTCGATGGACCGCACGTCGTCGCCGATGACGTACTCGCGCAGCGAGTCGAACTCGCTGCCCTGGCCGCGGAGCAGGGCACGGTGCTGGCCGTCGAGCTGGCGCAGCCGGGACAGCTTCTCCGGCAGGTGCCTGCGGCTGCGGAACTCGGGCAGCACCCGGACCGTCCACGGCGCCGCCCGCCTGCCCTGCCGGGCGGCGAGGCCGAGCGGGCCCAGCGAGCGGATCGTGACGCCGGCGGCGGTCTTGTCCCCGCGGCGGTCCGGGGCCAGCGCGGTGGCCAGCTGCGCCCGGCCGCCCGCCGGGACCGTGACCCTAGTGTGCGGCGGGGCGGCGCCGGCGCTCGGCTGCCAGGCGTCCCTGATCACGGCCCGCAGCGTGCGCCGCGACGGGTTCTCCACCCCGAGTTCCACCGACGCGCGTTCGCCCAGCAACACCCGGGTGTCGCCGGAGCGGCTGAGCCGCATCGCGCGCACCGGCGCCGCCAGCGCCACGTCGGCCCCGATCGCCGCCACCAGCAGCGCGTTCACCACGACCAGCATGGCCGGGGTGCGGAACGCCAGGATCAGCAGCGCACCGGCTGCGGCGGCGAGCGCGGCCCGGCCGGTCAGCGCCATGGCGCGCCCCGGGTCACCGGGGAACCGGAACCGAGCCGAGCACCGCGTCGACCACTCCGTCGGCCGTGGCGCCCTCCAGTTCGGCCTCCGGCCGGAGCTGGACCCGGTGCCGCAGCGTGGGGCGGGCCAGGGCCTTGACGTCGTCCGGTATGACATAGTCCCGGCCCGCGAGCCAGGCCCAGGCGCGGGCGGTGGCCTGCAACGCGGTCGCGCCGCGCGGGGACACGCCCAGCCGCAGCGAGGGGGACTGCCGGGTGGCCCGGCACAGGTCCACGATGTACCCGGTCACCTCGGGCGCTACCTGGACGGCCCGCACCGCGGCGCGGGCCGCCGCCAGGTCGGCCGCATCCGCCGCGGGCCGGATCCCGGCGGCGGCAAGGTCTGCGGGGTCGAAACCCGCCGCGTGCCGGGCCAGGATGCTGATCTCGTCGTCGCGGCCAGGCACGGGCACGGTCAGCTTGACCAGGAACCGGTCGAGCTGCGCTTCGGGCAGCGGATAAGTCCCCTCGTACTCGATGGGGTTCTGGGTGGCCGCGACCAGGAACGGATCGGGCAGCGGCCGCGGGGTCCCCTCCACCGAGACCTGCCGTTCCTGCATGGCCTCCAGCAGCGCCGCCTGGGTCTTCGGCGGAGTTCTGTTGATCTCGTCGGCGAGCAGCAGGTTGGTGAAGACGGGACCTTCCCGGAACTGGAACAGGGCCGTCTTCGCGTCGTAGATCAGCGAGCCGGTCAGGTCCCCGGGCATCAGGTCGGCGGTGAACTGCACCCGCGTGCTGCGCAGCGACAGCGTCCCGGCCAGGGCGCGCACAAGCAGGGTCTTCGCCACCCCCGGCACCCCTTCGAGCAGGGCATGACCGCGGCACAGCAGGCAGATCACCAGTCCGGTGACGACCGAGTCCTGGCCCACCACGGCCTTGGCGACGCCCGCACGGACCGCCTCCAGCGCGGCCCGCGGGTCCGCGCGGCCCGCCGAGCCCGCGGCGCCCGGCGCGCGAGCCGGATCTTCGTCGATTCCGGCCACGGGCGGGTAGTCGGCTGTCACTGAAGACCACCGGCGGAGGCCCTGTCCCCCGGGGCGGGGAGGAACCCCGTACGGCGCGCTTCCCGCTGTTTTACGGCCATAGGTGTTCTCCTGTAAGCATGAGGATGGCGTACCGGTGCCGGGCGTACCCCAGCCCCGAACAGCAGGCAGCGCTGTCGCGCACATTTGGGTGCGTCCGGGTGGTGTGGAACCGCACCCTCGCCGCCCGGCATGAGCGGCACGCCACCGAGGGCAAGGGGACCAGCTACGCCGAGACGGATCGGGCGCTGACCGCGATGAAGCGCCAGCCCAGGTGGGCGTTCCTCAACGAGGTGTCCAGCGTCCCGCTGCAGCAGGCTCTTCGCCATCAGCACGCCGCGTTCCAGGCGTTCTTCGCCCAGCGGGTCCGCTACCCGCGATTCAAGTCCTACCGGGGGCGCCAGTCGGCCACCTACACCCGCAGCGCGTTCGCCCTGCGGGGCGGTGTGCTGAGGCTGGCGAAGATGAGCGAGCCCCTCTCGTTCGTGTGGACCTGGCCCCGCGCGGACGTGGCCAGCCTGGATCCCACGAGCGTGACGGTGACCCGCGATCCGGCCCGGCGGTGGTTTGTGACGTTCCACGTGGACCTGCCCGATCCCGCCCCGCTCCCGCCCGCAGGGCAGAGCGTGGGCGTCGAACATGGGGCTTACCGACATCGCGGTGCTGTCCACCGGAGAGAAGGTCGCGCACCCGAGGGACTGGGAGCGGCATGAGCGGAAGCTGAAGCGATGGCAGCGGCGGCTTGCCCGCTGCCAGCAAGGCAGCAAGAACCGGGCCAAGCGGCAGGTCAAGGTGGCCCGCGCCCATGCCAGGGTGGCCGATGCCCGCCGGGACTTCCTGCACAAGCTCAGCACGCAGATCATCCGCAGCAACGACGTGATCGCGGTCGAGGACTTGCGGGTACGAAACATGGTCCGCAACCGTTCGCTGGCCCGGGCGATCTCCTGCACCGGGTGGGCGGAGCTGCGGGCCATGCTGGAATACAAAGCCCAGCGCGCTGGGCGCACCGTCGTGGCGGTGGACCGCTGGTACCCCTCGTCGAAGACCTGCTCGGCATGCGGGCACCTGCTCACCGCTCTCAGCCTCAGCACACGGACGTGGCAGTGCCCGTCCTGCGGCACCCGGCACGACCGGGACATCAACGCCGCCAAGAACATCCTGGCCGCCGGGCTGGCGGTGACAGCCTGCGGAGCGGACATAAGACATTCGGAGGCAACTCCAATGCGGTCTGCTGTGAAACAGGAAAACCTGGGGGCAACCCCGGGAATCGCCGTCCTCTAGGGCGGAGAGGATGTCAAAGGGTTAGCACCTGTCCTTCCAGCGCGTCCAGGCCGTGGGCCAGTCGCACGAGCGCCGCGTCGTCGCCCGGGGCCTCCCCGGACAACAACGCTCGGACTTCCACGGGATCCCGCCCGGTCCGGCTGGCCAGCTCCTGGCAGACGGCGTCGGCCGGCACGTCACGCGGGAGCCCGAGCCGGGTCACGATCCGCCCCAGCGCCGCCTCCCGCAGCGCCGCGGCGGCACGGTCCCGCGCCCGCCGGGACCGGTACAGCCTGCCATGGCCCTCCACAGTCTCGCAGGCGCGGACCACCACCGGCAGCGGCTCGGCCACCAGCGGGCCGAGCCGGCGCATCCGCCACAAGGCGAGCAGCACCACCACGACGCCGATCTGGATCGCCACGGCGTACACCTGGCCGGGGATCAGGCTGGCCAGCGGCCGGCGCCCGGAACTGGCCGCGCCCGGTGCGGGCAGCCCGCCGGGCGCCAGCCAGACGATTCGCGGGCTGGCGGCGAGGAGGTTCAGCGCCAGCGCGGCGTTGCCGTGGCTGCCGAGGCCTGAGTTCGCCAGCGGGGCGCCCGTGCCCAGGACGGTAATGAGCTGGCCACGACTGTCGTAACGCACCAAAGACGCCAGCAGGGAGGGGGTGGCGGCGCCCTCCGGGTAACAGCGCCAGGCGCCCGGCGCGGTAGAGCGCAGCAACAATCCGCCCAGTTCGGCGTCCCCGGCCGCCACCGCGCCGGACAGGCCGCACCGCGGCGCCAGGTCACGGACCAGCGCCGGGCGGGCCAGCGTCACCCCCGGGGCGAGGGTGGCGAGCGCGGCGCGGCCGGGCGCCACGAGCAGCAGGCTGGCCCGGCGTCGGGCGAGGACGGTGAGGTCGCCGCCGGACAGCCGCTGCGGGCTGGTGATCACCAGGGTTGTCCCGCGGGCCCGGGCCTGCGCGGCGGCCGCGCTCGCCGAGTCCGCCCTGATCACCGTCTGGCCGCGGCTGCGCAGCAGCGAGACCACCGCGTGCGCGCCGGCCGGGCCGGTGTCATCCGGGTCCAGCGGCCCGGTCACCGGCGCCGGCGCCTGCAGCAGGGCCACTATCAGCCCGCCGAGCAGGACCACCAGCGCCACGGCAGCCGGGGCGCGCCAGCGCCGCCAGTCCGGCGCCGGGCCGCGGGCTAGGCCCGCCCCGGTCACGTCCTGGCCCGGGACGCGGCCGGCCCGTTCGGGCGCGGTGACCGTCATGACGCCCCGGCGCCGGCCGGGGCCGGGTCACGCGCGGCGCCGCGCCGCCCGGCGCTCGCCCGGATCCGGGTGTCGAGGTCGGCGACCTGCTCGTAGCCGGGCTGGGTCCCGGGGCGCTGCCCATACCGCACCTCGTCGAACAGGCGCGCCGCGCTCAGCAGGCTGGCCGTGTGCGGCGGCAGGGCGCGGCCGGCCTCGGCGGCGAACTCGTCCGCGGTCCGCCCGATCCGGGGCATGAGAATGCCGCGCTCGTCGAGTTCCGCCGCGATGGCCCGGACCCGCTCGCAGATCGCCGCCGCGTAGTCACCGGCCTCTGCCAGCCGGGTGGCCGCGTCGCGATGCTCGCCCGCGGTGCGGGCTGGGGCCGCCGGGCCGGGCGCGGTCCGGCGGCGCCGTGCCCTGGCCACCGGGCCGATCCTGGCCAGCACCACGGTGACCAGGGCGGCGGCTAGCACCACCAGGGCGACGAATTCCCACCATCCGCCGGGCAGCCCCTGCGTCGCGCGGAACAGCCGGGCCAGCCAGGTGAGCAGGAAACGCGCGACGCGCTCGGTGAGCGAGGGCTGGTGGTGGTAGATCGACTTGGACAACTCGGTGCGGGCGAGCCGTTGCCCGGCCTGCCTGCCGATCACCGGAACGCCGCCTGCGGGCGCGGCCAGCGCCGCCGGTCCGTGGAGCGCGGGGATGCTAACGGCGCGGATCACCACGTCGGCGGGCCGCCACCGGGCGAACCGCCTTGCCCTGGCGGAACACCCGGGCCCTCGGGCGCACCCTGGCCGGTGCCAGTGCCTGGGGCCGCCCCTGGGCCGGTGCCAGCGCCCGGGCCCGCCCCTGGGCCGGTGTTCGCGCCCGGGCCCGGGTCTGGGCCAGCGCCCGGCGCCGCGCCCTGGCCCGGCTGCGCGGCCTGCGCGCCGGGCCGCCACAGGGAGGCGAACTCGTCCCCGGTCGGCGCGGTGCCGCTGCCCGCAGCAGTTTGCAGCACCAGGTCGAGCCCTTCCCTGCGCATCCGCAGGTCAACGTAGAGCAGGACGGCCACCCCGGCGGAAATGGGGCGCGCCACCGCGCCTGCCACGACGCCGCCCACCGCGCTGATCAGGATGCTCGCGACGTTCCCCCCGGTGCTGGGCAGCAGCGCGTTGCCACCGCCGGCCATCGCGGCGAGCAGCCCGAACGGTATCTGCAGCACCCCCGCGGTCACCAGGACGATCAGGCCCGCCAGCAGCGTGATACCGAGCACCCGCCAGAAGCTGCCGCGGACCAGCCGCCACGACCGGGCGAGCGCCTGCGCCGGTCCCTCCCGTTCCAGCACCACCGCGGGCCCGGCCATCCGGAACATGATCGAAAACCAGATCGTCAGCACGATCGCGGCGATCGCGCCGACCCCCGCCAGCAGGCCGATCAGCGCACCCGGCGCGTGCGCCACCGCGAGGATGACCAGCACTACGGCGTAGACCGCCCACACGCCGAGCAGGATGAGCGGAATCAGCAGCGTGGCACCGACCAGGGCTGGTATCCGGGGCCGCGCGATCCGCCAGGCCTCACCGGCGGTGATCTTGTGGCCGAGCACGAGGCGGCCGATGACCACGGTGAGCAGGCCGGTCAGCACGGTGTCCACGATGAACGCGAGCACGGCCGACACCGCGACCGTCGGCGCGAGCACTTCCAGGATCCGGGTGAGCAGGCGGGTGGCCTGGGCGTCGGTGAGTTTCTGGCCCGGCGAGGGCAAGGTCACCGTGCCGACGTAGTGGACCAGCAGCAGGGAGACCGCGGTGGTGATCACCGCGGACGCAGTCAGCAGGAGGGCAGCGATGCCGAGCGTAGCCCGGGGGTTGCGCCTCATCGAGGTGAACGCCCCGTCCAGCAGTTCGCCGACGCCCAGCGGCCGCAATGGGATGACGCCCGGCTTCGGCGCCTGCGGCTGGCTCGGCCACGGGCCGTACCTCGGCTGCCCGGGGCCGGGCTGCGCCTGCCCCGGCTGGCCCTGCCCGCCGGGCGTCCCGTACCCGCTCGGCGTCCCGTACCCGCCGGATGCCCCGTGCCCGCCGGGCGGCTGGCCGTCGCCGTGGCCCGGCGGCTGGCCGGGCTCGTACGGCGGCGGGGCGTATCCGCCTGGCTCACCGGCGGGCGGGAACCAGGGCCGCGGCTGGGTCCCGCCCTCGCCTTCCTCGGCGCCGCTGGTCCCCGGCGGCACGTTGTCTGTCATGTTTCTCCTTACCGGCACGGCGCATGCCAGTGCCGGGACGGCCCCGCGCTGGCGCCCATACTCGCACGAAGCGCCCGGTGGTGAAACGGCGCTCCGGCCATTCCAGGATCGCCGTTCCCGTGCCTGGGCCGGTCGCGGATTCGCCCCCGCGCCCGCCGATGGCGCACACTCGGGCTGTGGACACCCGCGCGCTGCGCTGGCTGGACCCGCCGGACGGGCCAGCGGTCGTGCTGCTGGACCAGACCAGGTTGCCGGCTGAGGAGGAATATCTCACCTGCCGCGACGTGGCGACCTTGGACGCTGCAATACGAAGGCTCGTGGTACGCGGGGCCCCGATGCTAGGCCTGGCCGGGGCGTACGGTGTCGCGCTGGCCGCCTACCGCGGTGAGGATGTGGCAGCGGCGGCGGACGTGCTGGGCCGGTCCCGCCCGACCGCGGTGAACCTGAGCTGGGGCGCTGCCCGTGCCCTGGCCGCCTACCAGGCGGTACGCGGCACGGGGAGCGGGGACACTGCCCCGGCGCGGCAGCACGCCGCGGCGGCCGCCCTGGCGCAGGCACGGGCGATCGAGGCGGAGGACGCCGCGGCGAGCGCGGCCATCGCCGGGCACGGGCTGGGCCTGGTCGGGGACGGCTGCCGTATTCTGACCCACTGCAACACCGGTGCCCTGGTGTCGGCCGGCGAGGGCACCGCGTTCGCGATCATCCTCGCGGCGCACCGGGCGGGGCGCGTGGCCCGGCTGTGGGTGGACGAGACGCGCCCGCTGCTGCAGGGCGCCCGGTTGACCGCCTACGAGGCCGGGCGGGCTGGCATCCCGCACGCGGTGCTGGCCGACTCCGCGGCGGCGTCGCTGATGGCCGCCGGGGAGGTGGACCTGGTGCTGACCGGCGCGGACCGGATCGCCGCCGACGGCAGCGTGGCCAACAAGGTGGGCACCTATGGGCTCGCCGTGCTCGCGCACCATCACGGGGTGCCGTTCGTGGTGGCCGCGCCGGTGTCCACGATCGACTTCGCGGCCGCCGGCCAGCGCGATATCAAGGTCGAGCAGCGGCCCGATGACGAGGTGAGGTCGTTCGCCGGAACTCCGGTCGCGCCGCCGGGCAGCGCGGTGCACAACCCGGCTTTCGACGTCACGCCGTCCGCGCTGGTGACCGCGCTGGTCACCGAGAAAGGGATTGTTCGGCCGGTCAATGCAGGTACGCTGCATGACCTGGGCATCCGCCGTGGGCCCCGAGAGGGTGCCCCAATCGATATTTCCGTGGAACGATGAGGTCCATGAAAGGACGCGTGCTGGTCGTCGATGACGACGCCGCCCTCTCCGAGATGATCGGCATCATGCTCCGTGGCGAGGGGTTCGACCCGATGTTCGTCGCCGACGGCGACCACGCTGTGCAGGCGTTCCGGGACACCCGGCCCGACCTGGTGCTGCTCGACCTGATGCTGCCGGGGCTGGACGGCATCGATGTCTGCCGCCAGATCCGCACCGAGTCCGGTGTGCCGATCGTCATGCTGACGGCCAAGAGCGACACGGTGGACGTCGTGCTGGGCCTGGAGTCCGGCGCCGACGACTACATCGTGAAGCCGTTCAAGTCGAAGGAACTGATCGCGCGCGTCCGGGCGCGGCTGCGCCGGACCGAGGACCCGGTGCCGGAGATCCTCCAGATCGGCGATGTCACCATCGACGTGGCCGGTCACTCGGTCAAGCGCAACGGGCAGCCGATCAACCTCACGCCGCTGGAGTTCGACCTGCTGGTGGCGCTGGCCCGCAAGCCACGCCAGGTCTTCACCAGGGAAGTCCTGCTGGAGCAGGTCTGGGGCTACCGGCACGCGGCGGACACCAGGCTGGTCAACGTGCATGTGCAGCGGCTGCGCGCCAAAATCGAGAAAGACCCGGAGCGCCCGGAGATCGTGGTGACGGTCCGCGGCGTGGGTTATAAGGCGGGTCCGGCCTGACCAGCAGCGGCCAGGCTGGCACGAGCACGCCGGTAGCCGCGGGACGCACCCGGCTGGCGGCCTGGGCCGACCCGGCCCTGCGGATCGTGCACGGGTTCCCGCCGACGATCCGTGTGGTGCTGCGGGCGGCCCGGCGGCGGGCCGGGTCGCTGGCCGGGCTGGTCTCCCGGCGCTGGCACCGGTCGCTGCAACTGCGCGTGATCGGCACCACCCTGGCCATCTCCGTGGCCGTCGTGGCAGTGCTCGGCATCTTCCTGATGCAGCAGATCGCCAGCGGGCTGCTCAACAGCGAGCGCAACGCGGCCCTAGCCCAGGCCAATGACGGGCTGATTTACGCGCAGAGCGACCCCAACGTTCAGAGCCCGCACGGGAGCAGCACGTCGGCCCTGATCTCGCTGGTCAGCCAGCTGCAGTTGGGCAGCGGGCTGGGGAACACCTATGACGTCGTGGTGCTGCAGCGAAGCACGGGTCTCGCGGGCGTCACCGGCAACCTGGCCAACCCGAAGCTGGCGGACAGCATCCCCAAGGCGCTGCGCAACGAGGTGCTCGAGGAACAGACCAGCGGCAGGCCGCGTCATTTCAACACGATGCCGACGACGTTGCTGGGCTCGGATGGTCGTCCGGTGGGGCCCGCGCTGGCCGTGGGCGTCCCCATCTCCGGCGACGACCAGCTCTACTACCTGTTCCCGCTCACGCAGCAGATGCAGGTGCTGAGCCTGGTGCAGAACACGCTCATCGTGGCGGGCGTCGGGCTTGTGGTGCTGCTGGCTGTGATCGTCTCGCTGGTGACCCGCTGGGTGGTGGTTCCGATCCGCCAGGCGGCCCAGTCGGCGAGCCGCGTATCGGCCGGGAACCTGGACGAGCGGATGGCCGTCCGCGGCACCGACGACCTCGCCGGGCTCGCCAACTCCTTCAACGAGATGGCCGCCAGCCTGCAAGACAAGCTGCGGGAGCTGGAGGAGCTGTCCAGCGTGCAACGGCAGTTCGTGTCCGACGTCTCGCACGAGCTGCGCACCCCGCTGACCACCATCAGGATCGCCGCGGACGTCTTGTTCGGGTCCAGGGAAGCGCTGGACCCCGCGGCCCGCAGGTCCGCGGAGCTGCTGCAGGGCCAGCTCGAACGGTTCGAGGCGCTGCTCTCGGACCTGCTGGAGATCAGCAGGCACGACGCGAACGTGGCAACCCTGGACGCTGAGTCCGCGGACGTATGTGACCTCGTGCTGCGCGCGGCGGCGGATGCGGAGCAGCTTGCCGCTCAGCGGGGGACCAGGATCGAGTTCCGGCTGCCGCCTGGCCAGTGCATCGCCGAGGTGGACCGCCGCCGGGTGGAGCGGGTGCTGCGGAACCTGCTGGATAACGCGGTCGAGCACGGCGAGGGACGCGACGTGGTGGTGACCGTCGCCGCCGACCGGGACGCCGTAGCGGTCGCGGTCCGTGACCACGGGGTTGGCATCGGTCCCGGCGAGCACCAGTTCGTCTTCGACCGGTTCTGGCGTGCCGACCCGGCCCGGGCCAGGACCACCGGCGGAACCGGGCTGGGCCTGGCCATCGCCCTGGAGGACGCCCGGCTGCACGCGGGCTGGCTGCAGGCCTGGGGGGAGCGGGGAAGGGGCTCGGTCTTCCGGCTTACGCTGCCGCGCGCGGTGGGCGGGCAGCTTGTTGGATCCCCGCTGCCGTTGTGCCCTGACGAGGAGATCGCCACCGCCGATGGCGTGGATTCCGTGGCTTATCCCGCCGACGACGGCGCCGAGCCGGGGGGCCGCGATGCCTGACCGTGGCCTCGCCGTCTCCTGCCGTCACCGGCGCTGGACCGCCCTCGTCACTGGGCTGGTGGCGGCGGCCGCGCTGGCCGGTGGATGCTCGTTCATCCCCTCTGGCACCGGCCCGCAGCCCGCCTCCGCCCCTGCGCCTCCGCGCGGCGCGGGGCCCTGCTGCGGGCTGCTGGTCCGTGGGCCGCAGCCGACCTGGGGCCCGGAGGATGTCGTCAAGAACTTCCTGCTCGCCAGTGCGATCCGCGCCAACGACTTCCGCGTGGCCAGGCAGTATCTGACCCAGAGCGCCAGCCGCGCCTGGCAGCCGGGCACGGCGGTGACGATCCTGACCACAGAGCCGCAGGAGACCTTGCTACAGCCACATCTGCCCGGGCCGGGGACCAACCCGACCGTGCTGGTGGTCGGCCAGGAGCAGGCCATTCTGAACAGCGCCGGGCAGTACATCCCGGCGCACAGCGGCAAGGCCACGGACCAGCCGACGGAGGAGTTCGCCCTGCAGAAGGTCAAGGGGGTTTACAAGATTGACCAGCTAATCCCCCCTGGCCACAGCAAGGTCTCCCACGAACTGTTGCTGACCAGCGACCTGTTCCGGCTGGAGTACACGCCGCGGAATCTGTACTACTACGGGCTGCGGAACACTGGGCTGGTGCCCTACCCCGTGTTCGTGCCGATCCAGGGACAGGACCCGCCGGTCACGCTGATCGGCGACCTGATCAACGGGCCGAGCGGGTGGCTGGGGGGCGCGGCCGAGTCCGCGTTTCCCTCCCGATCCCACCTGGTGCCCCCCATCCAGGTGTTTCCAGGGCCGTCCGGCGGCCGGACTGCGGTAGTGAACGTCGCCGTGCCGGGCCATATCCAGGACGGGCAGGAGAGGCGGATGGCCGCACAACTGGTCGCCACGCTGACCAGCCCGGTGTACAGCCCGCCGCTCTTCCGGGCGGTCAAGATCAAGTTCAACGGGCAGCCCTGGCATCAGAACACCGCCCTGGGCCTGAGTGTGTACGAGCAGCACATCCCGCACTTGCCTGCCAATGTGAAGGCCTACTACCTGTCACAGGGCGGCGCCCTCCGCAGCCTCAGCGCAGGGGAAGACCGGGGTGCCGCGGTGACCGGGGGTGCCGGCTCCGGGCAGGTGCTCAGCAAGACCGCGGTATCGCCGGACGGGAGCCACCTGGCCGGCCTTGCCGGGCCGACGAACACCCTCTACACCGGTGATCTGACCACCGAGTCAGGCAATCGGCAGTCGGTCGAGCAGTTGCACCAGCAGCTTACTGGCACCTTCAGCTCGCTGAGCTGGGATAACTCCGGCGCACTCTGGGTCGTCGGCAAGCGGGGGCACCGGCAAGGCGTCTGGGTGCTGGGCCACGGGCAGGCCCCGGCCTACCCCGTGCAACTGCCCCTGGATCTGGCGGGACCGGTGACCAGCCTGCGGGTTGCCCCGGACGGAGTCCGCGTGGCGATGATCGTCGGCCAGGGCGCGAAGGCTCACCTGGTGCTCGCCGCGGCCATGCGCGACAAGACCGGATTCTTCCTCAGTACTACCGCCTCCCTCGGCTCCGCGCTGCCGAGGCCGGTGTCCGCGCTCACCTGGTATGACGAGGATCACCTCCTGGTCATCACCGGGTCGGGCGCGGACTCCCAGTATTGGGAGGTACCGGTCAACGGGTACAACCCCACCTCGCTCATCAAGTTGCCGGGGCTGACTACGGTCACCGCCGCTGGCCCGGGCCACCCGATCTATCTGGGCCTGGCGAACGGCGGGCTGGAGCGGTCGGCCGGGCTCAATCAGTCCCTAGTGCCCATAACGCCTGGCCAGGCCATCACCTATCCCGGATAAACCGGCCCCAGCGTCCTGACATCCAGCCCCGGTCAGGCTACGTTCGAGGTATGGCACCCGCCCGGGTCCGTGGTTGCGCCAGGCCGGGTCACCCGCGAGCAGCGGATGGTCCGTCCTGGCAAGCCGATGCCAGCCGCAGGCGAAACGGCCCACGTAAGGCGACTTCTCGTCAACCGATCACGGTGCGGCTTAGAGGTAAGTCCTGCCCCGCCGGAGGATCCCACGTCCACCGGGCCGGGAGAAGGGCAGTAGTGGCGACAGGCCGCGAACCCCTCAGCAGGCGGATGTGGGGTCGAAGACCAGGTCGGCCGGGCGGGTGCCGTGACCTGGGACCTGACTCGGGATGAAGGGGGTTTCCGGTATGGACATCATCTTCAAGGGTCGTCGCACCGATGTGCCGGAGCGGTTCCGCAGCTACGCGTCGGCGAAGCTGAACAAGATCACCAAGCTGGCACACAAGGCGATCAGGGTGAATGTCGAGGTTTCCGCGGAGCGCAATCCGCGGCGGGCGAGTCAGCGGGAACGGGTGGAACTGACCATTTTGTCCCGAGGGCCGGCCATCCGCGCCGAGGCGGCGGCGGATGACCGGTTCGCCGCGCTCGACCGGGCGCTGGCCAAGCTTGAGGAACGGCTGCGCCGTTCGGGGGACCGGCGCAAGGCTGCCCGGCACGGCGCGCTGCAAGCGGGCCGGAACCCGGGCCCGCGGTCAGCCGGCGGCGCGGGGGCTGCCGCGCGCACGGCCGCTGCGTCGCGGGACGGCGGCCCCGTAGACGTGGGGGCGCCCGGGACGGCGCCCAACGGCGCGGAACCGGACCGGCCGGACGAGGCCCACTGGGCCGGGCCCGGACCGGAGAACGCCGACCTCTCCGGGGAGGCCGGTGTCGTCCCCATTCAGATGGAGGGGGACGGACCGGTCGTCGTCAGGGAGAAGTTCCACGCCGCTAAGCCGGTCAGCGTGGACCAGGCGTTGTTTGAGATGGAACTGGTCGGGCACGACTTCTACCTGTTCCGCGATGAGCAGTGCGGCCTGCCCAGCGTTGTCTACCGGCGGCACGGGTACCAGTACGGGCTGATCCGGCTGGTCGAGCAGCCACAACCGGACGCCGCGGCCAACGGCGGCCGGCCGGTTTAGGCGCTCGCGAGGCGGGCCAGGCGCCGTTCTTCGCACCGCGAAACGATCGGAGTTTGCGTGTCGGCGCCCGCGTCGGCCAGAGTGTTCGCAAGGCACTGGCTAGGGCGATCCCTCGGCAGTGCCCGCAACCGCAGGTCCCGGACCGGGCGGTCGGAGTGGGCGGGGTCAGGGAGGAACGCGAGATGGCCGGAGATCTCGGAGCGACCGGCGGGGCACGGGATGCCCAGCGGCAGCCCGAGCCGATCCGTGTGCTGATCGTCGACGATCACGCGCTGTTCCGCCGCGGGCTGGAGATGGTGCTCGCCGAGGAGCCCGATATCGAGGTGGTGGGCGAGGCCAGCGACGGCGCGGAGGCGGTTGAGAAGGCGGGCCAGGCGCTGCCCGATGTGGTGCTGATGGATATCCGGATGCCGCGCAGCAGCGGAATCGAGGCCTGCCGCGCCATGAAGGAGCTTTCCCCCAGCGCGAAGATCGTGATGCTGACGATCAGCGATGAGGAGGAGGATCTCTTCGAGGCGATCCGGGCCGGCGCCAGCGGGTACCTGCTCAAGGACATCCCCTACGACGAGGTCGCCGACGTGGTCCGGGCGGTGCACGGCGGCCAGTCCCTGATCAACCCCTCGATGGCGGCGAAGCTGCTGGCCGAGTTCGCGGCGATGGGCGCCCGCGACGGATCGGGACGGGTGGAGCAGGTTCCCGCGCCGCGGCTCACCGAGCGCGAGATCGAGGTGCTCAAGCTGGTCGCCCGCGGCATGAACAACCGGGACATCGCCAAGGAGCTGTTCATCTCCGAGAACACGGTGAAGAACCATGTCCGCAACATCCTGGAAAAGCTGCAGATCCACTCCCGGATGGAAGCCGTGATGATCGCCGTGCGGGAGAACCTGATCGAGTTCGGCTGACCTCCGGCGCCGGGCTCAGTCGTCGATGGCCTGGCACGCGCAGGTCCGGAAGTCCCGGAACACGTTCGTCGGCCCCGGCGAGGTCATCTCCCGCTGGGTCAGCAGGATCCCGATCAGTTCCCCGGCCGGGTCGGCGTAGCCGGACGTACCGGCGCGCCGGTCCAGCCGAACCGGCCGGGAGTCGGTGCGAGTGTGGTCCGCCGGGTGAAGATCTGGAGGCCGGAGCCTCAGCCGCTGTTCCCGCCAAAGAGGATCGCGTTCACCGTCCCCGGGTCGGCAGATGCTGGTGGCGGCGCCGGATTCACCTGGCCCGGCGCCCGGCGCGCTGCGCGGCAAGCAGGGGGATGGCGGCGATCTTCTCCTCGGTCAGCTCCGCCCAGCGGACCGAGGCCACCGGCCGCGGGCCGCGCCGCGGCCGGCAGTCGATCACCCGGTCGGGCGTGATCACCAGGTCCACCGGGACGTCATGCCCGGACAGCGGTATCGCCCCGGCCGGCTGGAGCTGGATCTCGTGCGCGGTGGCGACGGCCACGGTGCCCGGGCCGATCAGGCCCGCCGCCCCGGCCAGCGCGAACTCCAGGTCCGCGAACCCGCCGCCCTTGCCGAGCCGTGCTCCGTCCTCGCCCACCGCGACACAGCCCATCACCACCATGTCCACCGGGGACACCTCGGCCAGCGTGACCTTGCGGGCCGACCGGGCTGCGCCGCTGATGGATGCGGCCTTGCGCGGGGATTCGCTCAGGTGGTCCGGGTCCAGGGCGAAGAACGGCTCGGGCCCGGCCAGCCGTGGCACGGCCATGTACACGGTCTTGCCGTCCTCCAGGGCGCGCTGGCGCACCGGAAGCTGGGCGGAGTCGGGGTTGGCCTTCAGCGTGCGGGCGTCCTGCCACTCCGGTAGCCCACGGAGCCGCTCCGCGGCGGCCTCCGAGCCGGCGAAGTTGGGGATTCGCCCGGCCGCTCCGGGGAACCGGGCCACCCGGGCCGCGGTCATCGCCGCCCACACCTGGTCCCGGAGGGCTGCCTTAGCGGCCAGCAGGTCCGCTGGCCCGCCGGCATCATGATCGTGGCGCAGCGCGTGACGGGGCACGCCCCCATCCTGCCCGACGCCCGCCTCCGGGCCGGCCCAGTGGCAACGAGAAACGGCGGCCTCAGGCGGCCGCCCACGCGGCCGCCTCATCGAGTTGCGAAAGCGGGAAGGTCTTCGTCTCTCCGGGCGTCATCCAGCCGAACAGGTCGGTCAGGTGGCGCATCCACTCGATGTCGGTCACCAGCGCGATGCGCTTCCACGCCCGGAGGTGCTCGATGCCCACCTTGAGGTCCTGCCACAGCGCCCCGCCCGACATCCCGTCAAACTCACGCATCACGATCACGAACCGGACCTCGCCGGCCGCCGCGGCGCGCTCCAGGGCCGGCAGGATCACGTCGCGGTAATCCTCGGCCCGCAGCCGTCCGCTCGCCTCGAACCCGATGACGCCCGCAGGCATGTCGCTCAGTTCTTTGATCATGATGCCCTCCAGCACGTGCCTGAGCTTGCCCGGGCGCCCGTCGTTGACGCTAACGCCCGGCCGCCGTGCGAGGATCACCCGGCAGGTGTGGTCGCGACATTGCGAGGTGCCGGTGGGCGGAACAGGCGACCGGGCGGAACCAGGGCGCCGGCCAAGCGGGGGGCGAGGTGCGACGGGCTGACCTGGCCCAGTTCCACCGAGGTACAACCAACCCATTCCGCCGCCTCACGCAGCGCCCGGGCCATCGGCTCGACGGCTGCGGCGGTGTCCAGCGAAAGCTGGCGCGCCACCAGGGTCGTGCCGCGGCGCACCGGGTCCGCCCGGCCGACCAGCCGCCCGCCGGCCAGCAGCGGCATGGCGAAGTAGCCGTGCACCCGCTTGGGCTTGGGCACGTACGCCTCGAGGGAATGCTCGAAGCCGAACATCCGCAGCGTCCGCTTCCGATCCCAGATCAGCGAGTCGAACGGGGACAGCAGCACGGCCCGGTGCCTGCCCCGCGGCCCCGCCTGCGCCAAGGCGAGGGCCTCAGGGTCGGCCCACCCGGGCGCCATCGTCCCGCCCGGCCCGCCGATCGCCACCGGGATGAGCCCGGCCTTCAGCGCCGATTCCTCGACCCGCTTTGCTGGCCGCGGCGTGACCAAGTCGGTGAGGTGGTTCAGCCGCTGGTAGTCCACGAGGTCCGCGCGGGTGGCCACGCCGAGCGCCCGGGCGGCCACCCCGGCGAGGTGGGCCAGGCATTCGGAGTCCGGCGGCTCCTGGCCGAGCAGTTCGCTGGGGAGGGCCCGCTCGGGCAGGTCGTAGACCCGCCGCCAGCCTTCCCGGCGCACGCAGACCACGTCGCCGACGTCCAGCATCCACTCCACCGCGATCTTCGTCTCCGACCAGTCCCACCAGGCGCCGCCGCCTTTGGCCCCGCCGAGCTGGGTGGCCGTCAGCGGGCCCTCGGCCCGCAGCCGGGCCACCACCTCGGCGCAGGCCCGCACGGGCACGGTGTGCCAGCGCCTGCCGCGCGCGCGCACCGCGCGGCGGCGGAACGCGTAGTACGGCCAGTCCTCGATGGGGAGGATGCACGCCGCATGCGACCAGTACTCGAACGCCGTCGGCGTGCGCGGATGCCAGTAGGCTCGCTCGATGCGCTCCCGGGGCACCGGGCCGAGCCGGGCGTAGGCGACCAATTCGTGCGACCGGGCCAGCACGCTGATCGTGTCGAGCTGGACCGCGCCGATGCGGCGCAGCATCCCGGGCACGCCGCCGCGCCGTCCCTCGATGCCGAGGAAGCCTTGCGCGCGCAGCGTCATCCGCCGCGCGTCGTCGGGGGAGAGCACGAATTCGGGCGCTGCTACCGCCGGGGTGACCACAACCACGTGAGCTTAACCCTGCCCGCCGACATTCCCGCTGGTGCCCGTGGTACCGGGCAGGCTGGGCCGGCGCGACGAATCGGCCGGGATGGGAGGTTTAGTACCAGTCGTCGAAGATGTGCGTGGCCAGGGCGAGCAAGCCGCCGACGGCGCACATCCCGACGCCTACCCAGAACAGCCACCAGGTCGGGCCCAGAATCAGGCCGAACCCGCCGACCACGAACGCCGCCATCATGAGGCCCACCGCCACCCAGGACACCGGCCGGCCGTGATGCGACTCCGTGGCGGGCCCACCCGCGGTGACGGGGCTGAGCTGGCCGCCTTCAGCGGGTTGCCCGGCCACCATGCCCGAACCCAGCTGGTCCGCCATGCAGGCTGCTCCTCTCCGGGGCGCAACGGCCGCCGCCGCTGCCCGGGCGGGCCGCCGCTGCTGAGGCGGCCGCCACTGCCGTGACAGATCCGGCCGCACACCTGCGGCCATCACCATATTGTGGCGAAGCCAGCTTAGTGGTGCGCACCCGGCCCCGAAGGCTCGGCATCACCGCCCGGCTCGCCTACGATTACTGGAAGACGCAACGCCGGGCACGAAACGGCACCGGCGTCCGTTGCCAGGCTGGCGGGCCAAGGGCAAGCGGCCGCGATTTGATCACCGCCAGACGATCCCGCAAGGAGCGCGACGAGAAGTGCCAGTCATCATCGATAGGGTCCTGCGCACGGGCGAAGGCAAGATCCTGCGCTCGCTGAGGCGGATCGCTGACCAGGTCAATTCGATCGAAGACGATTTCGCTCCGCTGAGCGACGCGGAACTGCGCGCCATGACCGACCAGTTCCGCGAGCGCCTGGCGGACGGCGAGACGCTCGACGATCTGCTGCCCGAGGCGTTCGCGGCCGTCCGCGAGGCGGCCCGGCGGACACTCGGCCAGCGGCACTTCGACGTCCAGATCATGGGCGGCGCCGCGCTGCACTCCGGGAACATCGCCGAGATGAGGACCGGTGAGGGCAAGACCCTGGTCGCCACCCTGCCCTCCTACCTCAACGCGCTGACCGGCAAGGGCGTGCACGTCGTCACGGTCAACGACTACCTGGCCAAGCGCGACTCGGAGTGGATGGGCCGGGTGCACCGCTTCCTCGGCCTCGAGGTCGGCGTCATCCTCGCCCAGATGACGCCCGAGGAGCGCCGCAAGCAGTACGCCGCCGACATCACCTACGGCACCAACAACGAGTTCGGTTTCGACTACCTGCGCGACAACATGGCCTGGGGCCTGGAGGAGTGCGTCCAGCGCGGCCACCCCTACGCGATCGTGGACGAGGTCGACTCCATCCTCATCGACGAGGCGCGGACCCCGCTGATCATCAGCGGCCCGGCCGAGCAGAGCGCCCGCTGGTACACCGAGTTCGCCAAGATCGCGCCGCGGCTGCGCAAGTCCGAGGAGGAGGACGACGGCGGCGACTACGAGGTCGACGAGAAGAAGCGCACCGTCGGCGTGCTCGAATCCGGCGTCGAGAAGGTCGAGGACTGGCTCGGCATCGACAACCTCTACGAGTCCGTCAACACGCCGCTGGTCGGCTTCCTCAACAACGCGATCAAGGCCAAGGAGCTGTACAAGCGCGACAAGGACTACGTCGTCATGAACGGCGAGGTCCTCATCGTGGACGAGTTCACCGGCCGCATCCTGCACGGCCGCCGCTACAACGAGGGCATGCACCAGGCCATCGAGGCCAAAGAGGGCGTGGTCATCCAGAACGAGAACCAGACGCTGGCCACGATCACCCTGCAGAACTACTTCCGCCTCTACGAAAAGCTGGCCGGCATGACCGGTACCGCCATGACCGAGGCGAACGAGTTCCACCAGATCTACAAGCTCGGCGTGGTGCCCATCCCGACCAACAAGCCGATGATCCGCGCCGACCACTCCGACGTGGTCTACCAGACGGCCGAGGCCAAGTTCGACGCGGTCGTCGACGACATGGCGGAACGCTACGAGGCGGGCCAGCCGGTGCTGGTCGGCACCACCAGCGTGGAGAAGTCCGAGGTGCTGTCCCGGCTGCTCAAGCGCCGTGGCGTCCCGCACGAGGTGCTGAACGCCAAGAACCACGAGCGTGAGGCCACCATCGTCGCCCAGGCCGGGCGCAAGGGCGCGGTGACCGTGGCGACGAACATGGCCGGCCGTGGCACCGACATCATGCTCGGCGGCAACCCCGAGTTCATCGCCGACCTGGAGCTGCACCAGCGCGGGCTGTCCCCGGTCGAGACGCCCGAGGACTACGAGAAGGCGTGGCCGGAGGCCGTGGACAAGGCCCAGCGTGCGGTGGCCGAGGAGCACGAGGAGGTCGTGGAACTGGGCGGCCTGTACGTGCTCGGCACCGAACGGCACGAGTCGCGGCGGATCGACAACCAGCTGCGCGGCCGGTCCGGGCGCCAGGGCGACCCCGGCGAGTCCCGGTTCTACCTCTCGCTCGAAGACGACCTGATGCGGATGTTCAACTCCGACAAGGTCGCGCACTTCATGGAGTGGCTGAAGACGCCGCCGGAGGTGCCGATCGAGTCCAAGGCGGTGTCCCGGTCGATCCGGTCCGCGCAGACCCAGGTGGAGCAGCAGAACTTCGAGATCCGCAAGGACGTGCTCAAGTACGACGACGTGCTGAACCGCCAGCGCAAGGTCATCTACGGGGAGCGCCGCGAGGTCCTGGAAGGCGCCGACCTGCACGAGCAGATCCGCCAGATGATCGACGAGGTGGTCACCGCCTACGTCACCGGCGCGACCGAGGACGGCTTCCCCGAGGAATGGGACCTGGACCAGCTGTGGACCGCGTTCGGTGAGCTGTACCACCCGACGCTGACCATCGGTGACGTCGAGGAGGAGGCCGGCGGCGACCGGGCCGGCCTGTCCCGCGACTTCCTTGTCGAGGTCATCAGGGAGGACGCGCAGAAGGCCTACGACGGCCGTGAGGAAGAACTCACCCCGGAGGTCATGCGGGAACTGGAGCGCCGCGTCGTGCTGTCGGTGCTCGACCGCAAGTGGCGCGAGCACCTCTACGAGATGGACTACCTGCGGGAGGGCATCGGGCTGCGGGCGATGGCCCAGCGCGACCCGCTGGTCGAGTACCAGCGCGAGGGTTACGACCTGTTCAACAGCATGATGGAGGGGATCAAGGAGGAGTCGGTCGGTAACCTCTTCAACCTCCAGGTCGAGGTCCAGGAGAACCCGATCGTCGAGGACGCGGACGACACGGCCGCGTCGGCCCCGCCCGCCCTGCGCCAGGCGCCGCCCGCCGGCCGTCCCGGCCAGCGGCCCGCGGTGGCCGGTGCAGGCGCCGCCGGCGCTGGCGGCCCAGCTGCTGACGGTCCCGGCGCCGGTACGGGCAATGCGCCCGCCAACGGCGGGGCCAGCGGTGGCCGCCACGCGCGCGGCGGATCCGGCGGGGCACGGGGGGCACAGCCCGGAGGGCGCGGCGCGAAGTCCGGCGGGCGCGGTGCCCAGTCCCGTGGGGGCGGGGCCCAGTCCGGTGGGCGCGGTGCCCAGTCCGGCGCGCCGGATGACGCCCAGCCCGCCGGGACCCCGTCGGTGGTCGCTCCCGGGCTCAGCCGCCCGCAGCGGCCCAGCCGGCTGTCCTACAGCGCCCCCAGCGCGGACGGCGGCCAGGTCGAGCGGCGGACCGAGTCGGCCGGCGACGGCAAGTTCGCCAAGGTCGGGCGGAACGCCCCGTGCCCCTGCGGGTCGGGCCGCAAGTACAAGCTCTGCCACGGCGACCCGCGCAACCGCGCCGACGCCTGACGGCCCGCATCCAGCCTGGCCAGGCCTCGTGCCTGCCCGGCCTGGCCGGAGCCCTATGCCCGGCCCGGCCCGGGCCTGGCCGGAGCCCATGCCCGCGCTGCCGCGCAGCTAAGCGGCCTCCACCGCCGTGCACACCCAGCGCTCAGCAGGCTCGCCCAGACTCGCGGGCGGGTCCACTGCCGACCGCTCCAGCCGCACAGCCAGCGCCCTGACCCGGGCGCCGAACCCTACGACCACGGCCATCTCCATCACATCCGAGGCGGGACGGTAGGTGACCACCCGGCGCACCCTGGGCCGCTGCACGGATGCCATCCGCGGGCCGAGCCGCTGAATGTGCTCTCGCGCCTGCTGGGTAGTCCAGGGCTGGATCTGGCGCGGCGGCCGGGACCCGGCCAGGGTCTCCGCCAGCACCTGGGCGAATCGGCTCTGCCAGCCAGGCATCAGCCCGTCCCCGGCCGCGGACCGGCCCGGCCCGGGCTCGCCCGTCCTCGGCCCACCCGTCCCCAGCCGGCCGGTTCCCGGCTCGTCTGTCCCAGGCCTGCCTGTCGCGGGGGGCCTTGTGGTCGCCGTCGCCGGCATCGCCGTAGTGCCGGCCATCGGACGTGAACCGCGGGGGGCCTCATCCACCGGGTGGTCACCATCCACCGGCTGGTCACCATCCACCAGGCGGGCAGGGCCAACGCCGCCCCAGCCCGGGCATGGCGGCCCCCCGGCGGGAATCTCGTCGTCATACGGCGGGGCCGAATCGGGAACTAAGCACAACCGGACCGCGGCCGGGTCGGGCAGCGGTCGGTGCTCACCGGGCGCCTTCGGGCACCCGGGCCGTTCGGGGAGCAGCGCAGGCATAGGTTCCTCCCGTGATGTGCCGAAATCGGGTTGTGTGCGGGGATTTGGCCGGCTGGCGCCCACCGCCTCCGCCCTTGTTTGTTGTACCGGGAGGCGGTGACATTCCTGCGGCCCGCATATCCTCCGGCGGACGCCGGCCGGGGGAATGCCCTATGCCGGGTCCTGGTTGACCTTTGGAGCGGACAGAAGACGCCGGAGTACGACCGAGGAGATGCCGTGCCGCTGCCCCCGCTGGTTGCGCCAGCCGATGACCTGACCGTTGATGAGGTCCGGCGCTATTCCCGGCATCTGATCATTCCGGACGTGGGCAAGACCGGCCAGCGCCGCCTGAAGAACGCCAAGGTTCTGTGCGTCGGCGCCGGCGGGCTTGGCTCCCCCGCGCTGATGTACCTGGCCGCGGCCGGCGTCGGCACGCTGGGCATCATCGACTTCGACGTGGTGGACGAATCCAACTTGCAGCGCCAGGTCATCCACGGCACCTCGGACGTGGGCAAGTCCAAGGCCGTCTCCGCCAAGGAGACGATCAACGAGATCAACCCGTTCGTCACCGTGAACCTGCACGAGGAGCGGCTCGACTCCGATAACGCGATGCAAATCTTCGCCGACTACGACCTGATCGTGGACGGCACCGACAACTTCGCCACCCGCTACCTGGTAAACGACGCCTGCGTGCTGCTGGGCAAGCCCTACGTGTGGGGCTCGATCTTCCGGTTCGACGGCCAGGCGAGCGTGTTCTGGGCCGAACACGGCCCGTGCTACCGGTGCCTCTACCCCGAGCCGCCGCCGCCGGGCATGGTGCCGTCCTGCGCCGAGGGCGGCGTCCTGGGCGTTCTCTGCGCCACGATCGGCTCCATTCAGGTCAACGAGGCCATCAAGGTCATCACCGGGATCGGCGAGCCGATCGCTGGGCGCCTGATGATCTACGACGCATTGGACATGACGTTCCGCTCGGTCAAGGTGCGCAAGGACCCCGAGTGCCCGGTCTGCGGGAAGAACCCCACGATCACCGAGCTCATCGACTACGAAGAGTTCTGCGGCGTGGTCTCCGAGGACGCCCAGAAGGCCGCGGCGGGCGCGACCATCTCGGCCACCGAATTGAAGGCCTTGCTCGACGGGGACGATGAAATCTTCCTGGTAGACGTCAGGGAGCCCAACGAGTACGAGATCGTCTCCATCCCCGGCGCGACGCTGATCCCCAAGGGCGAGTTCCTGTCCGGCGCCGCGCTGGAGCGGCTGCCGCAGGACAAGCAGATCGTGCTGCACTGCAAGAGCGGGCAACGATCCGCCGAGGCCCTCGCCGTGGTGAAGGACGCTGGTTTCTCCGACGCGGTCCATGTGGGCGGTGGCGTGCTCGCCTGGATCAGCCAGATTGATCCCTCGCTGCCTTCCTACTGACGAGTAGCTGGTGCGGGGGAAGGCTTCCGGGGGCGGAGCCAAGCCTGCGCCCGTGAGCCAGGCCGGGCGGACAGGCCGTACGATTCCGTTGTGACGATGCGGGACGAGCTGGGGGGCAGCAAGCCCGAACCGCGCAGACCACCAGCCGCGCCACAGCGGGCGGAAGCGCAACCCAGCCCGCCTTCAACCAGCACTTTGGGCAGGTCAACGGGCGCAGGCGGGGATAGCCGGGCGGGTCGGCCGCGCCGGAAGAGCCGCCGGGGAGTGCGCCTGCTGCTGGCGGCGGGGCTGCTGGCCGCGCTGGCCGGCCTGGTCGTGTCGGCCGGCGCAGCGGCCACTCAGTTCCTGCCGCGCCACTTCAGCGCCGCCCAGCGGAACCAGATCATGACCTGGGAAGTCGGCAAACGGTGGCGAAGCTGGCCCGCGGGCCGGATCTTCCCCTCGGCCATCGACTACAAGCTGCCAGGATGGGCGTTCGGCAGCGATAAGCCGCTGGCTCTCCGGGCGCAGCGGGTAGGCATCGCGCCGCAGGCCTCGTGCCGGAAGGCCACGGCCCGGCCGGTCGGCCGGCTGCTCGGCAAGGGCGGCTGCCTCGCTGTGCTCCGGGCGACCTACCAGGACACGACTCAGACGTTCGCGGTGACCGTGGGCGTCGCGGTGCTGCCGGCGTCCAGGGCAGCCTCTGCGCTGCAGAATTCCCGTGAGCCGCAGCCGTGGCTGCGGGCCGTGTCGTTCCGCCACACGGCGACGGCTCACTTCGCGGGCCCGGGCCACAAGGCCGCCTGGACCCACACCCGCGGCCCGTACCTGGTGCTCGCCACGGTGGGCTACGCGGACGGCAGGCCGTGGCTCAACTCGGGACACGACACCTACACCAAGGCTGAGCTGACCAGCCTGGCGGCCGGCGTCGGGCGCTCGGTAGCGGGCCGCCTCGGCGCCCCTCCGCCCGTGCCGCACTGCCCGGGGAGCCCGGGATGCTGAGGCCGGTCGCGCGCCTTCGCCGCCGCACCCTGGCCGGTGTGCTGGCGGTGCTGCTGGCCGCGCCGGCTGTCGCCGTCGGTACCGCCAGCGCGGCGCAGGCCGACACCGTGCGCCAGCAAGAACTTTGGGTGCTAAACGAGATCAACGTGGCTGGCGCGTGGCAGCGCACGCACGGGTCCGGGGTAACCGTCGCTTTGATCGACAGCGGGGTCAACGGTCATGTGTCGGACCTGGCTGGTTCGGTCAAGACCGGGCGCGATTTCTCGGGCGTGAACACCCCGGAGACCGACGCCAACTGGGGGATACACGGCACCTGGATGGCATCCCTCATCGTCGGCCACGGGCATGCCCCCGGCGGCTCAAGCGGGATCATGGGCGTGGCGCCCGACGCCAAGGTCCTCTCCATCCGCGCGGTCACCGACCAGGGCGATCCCGGCTACCAGAAGTACCAGCACGAGCCGGAGTCCCGGGTGCAGGGGCACCTGGCGCAAGCGATCCGCTACGCGACGAGCAAGCACGTCAGCGTGATCAGCATGTCCCTGGGTTACCAGGGGCCGAGCCGCCCGGTCCGGGAGGCGATCTCGGCTGCCCTGAGGCAGGGCATCGTGGTGGTCGCCTCGTCGGGCAACTCTGGTGGCAGTTCCAGCGCCCGGCACGGGAACGCGCCCTACTCCTTCCCCGCCGACTACCCCGGGGTGCTCGGCGTTGGCGCCGTGGCACAAACCGGCTTGCCCGCCGGGTTCTCCAGCGCCAACCTGTCGGTTCAAGTGGCGGCGCCGGGGGTGCGCGTGCCCGCGCAGGGCAGAGACGGTCAGTACTGGCTGGTCAGTGGGACCAGCCCGGCCTGCGCGCTGACCGCCGGAGTGGCTGCGCTGATCAAGTCGGTGCACCCCACGCTGGCCCCATCCCTGGTAGTGCAGGCGATCACCGCGAGCACCTCGAACAGGCCGCAGGGCGGTTACGACGAGGAGGTCGGGTTCGGCACGGTCAACGCCACGGCCGCGCTGAGGATGGCCGGACGGCTGGCCCGAGACCGGGCCACTGGGCACGGCCTGGTCGCGACCGCCCAGTTCGGCGGCGGTACGGCGGCCATCTCGGCGGTTCCGGTGACTCCCCGGGGCAAGAGCCAGTTGGTGACCGACTCGGTCGTGGCGCTGTTGTGCCTGGCCATCGTGCTGCTGATCGCGTTCCGGCTCGCCGCCGCCCGCCGGACAGGAGTTGCTGCAGCGCCCGCGGGCCCCGGCCCGCCTGGCACCGGAATCGCCGCGGCTTGGACCCGTCCCGGCCCGGCGGGATACGGAACGCCGGCGGATCGCCGCCCGGCCGTGGGTTACCCGGAGCAACCGGGCTACGGCACCCCGAACCCCAACAGCCCGTTGGACTCCTACGGCGCTCCGGTCGGCTACCAGCCCTCGGCGGCTGACCGGCCAGGCGCCAACTACTCGCCCCGGCCGTTCTCCGGTTCGGTTGACGGCTACGGCCCCCCGACCAACACGCCCGATGACCAAACCTCGCCGGCTAGCTATGGCTCGCTTGCCGAGCACAGCCCGCCGAGCCGCCCCGGGGCGCCCGACGGCGATGGTTCGCCGGGCGCTTACGGCCCGCCAGATGGCGAGGTTGTGCCGGGCGGCCCCGGGGCGCCCGACGGCGATGGTTCGCCGGGCGCTTACGGCCCGCTGGACGGCCAGGGCTCGCCGGACGGCGCCCAGCCGCCCGCAGCGGACGGCCGCGACGCAGGCGGCCCATCGGCTGATCACGGCTCCCCGGCAGGCTACGGGCCCGCGGCAGGCTATGGGCCCGCGGCGAGGTTCGGACCGCAGGCCGGTGACCAGCCGTCGGCGGGTTACCGGCGACCCGACGTGACCCAGGCGCCGGTCAGCCTTCCCGACCGGGCCAGCACCGCGCCGTTGCCCGCTTACCAGCCCCAAGAATCCGCAGTGCCACCCGTCGGCCCGGCGGAAGACCCACCGCCTGCCGACGACGACGCCTGGCCTCCGTCCGGCCAATGGTGACCGCGCAGCCGACCGACTTCGCGGAACGCGTGCTCGGGGTCGCCGAGAACATTCCGCCGGGCCGCGTCATGTCCTACGGCGACATCGCCGAGTACTTGGGCGAGAAAGGCCCGCGCCAGGTCGGCCGGGTGATGGCGCTCTGGGGCGGCGGCGTGGCCTGGTGGCGGGTGGTCCACGCCGACGGCTCGTTCCTGGCTGGTCATGAGCGAGAGGCTCTGGCCCGTTACCTGGAGGAGGGCACGCCGGTGCGCCGCGCCCAGGACGGCACGGTCTGCGGCGTGGACATGCGCCGCGCCCGCTGGCTCACGCCCGGGGGGCTGGCAACCGCTGGCCAGGAAGGCGGCTAGGCGGTCACCGGGGCCGGACGGGCGCCATGGGCAATCAGCGGGCCGGAATCCGCTCGCTAGCCGCCCGGCCGTCGCCCGGCCCGCCGGTCCTGGGACCCGAGGTTGCCGGCGGAACGTGATGTATCAGCCGGTGGGGATCCGCCTCTGCTCTAGCGAACACGACACGTAATCCGGGAGTCTCCGGATTGTCCCTCCTGAGCGAAGGAATACATCATGAACCTGCGCACCACCGCCGCCCGGCGGTTCTTCATTGCCGGAGCATTCGCCTGTACCGCCGCCCTCGTCCCTGCCGCGGCCATGGCCGCGCCCGGCGTCGTCGCGCGCACCGGCCACGTCGCCACGCCCGCCTGCGCCACGTCCGGCCTGGACGTCTGGCTGGACACCCAGGGCCAAGGGGCCGCCGGTACCATCTTCTACAAGCTGAACTTCACCAACCTGTCCGGCAGCAGCCTGCACGCTGTTCGGTTACCCCGGGGTCTCCGGGACCAACCTCGGCGGAACGCAGCTCGGCAGCCCGGCCGTCCGCGAGATCGCCGCGCCTCACACGGTGACCCTCGCTAACGGCGCCACCGCCTTTGCCCAGGTGGGCATCGTCCAGCCCGGGCTCTTCCCGCCGTCCAAGTGCGGGCCGGTGACCGCGGCCGGGCTGCGGGTGTTCCCGCCGAACCAGACCCAGTCCAAGCGGGTCCCGTTCCCGTTCACGGCCTGTTCCAAGACCGGTCCCCTGTACCTCAAGGTCACGCCGGTGCAGAAGTAGCCGGTCACGCGGGCGGGCGGCTGAGCCTTTCCTCGGAGCCTCTCGGTAACGGCCGGCGCGCCGGGAACGGTCAAAGCAGCGGATGTCAGAGACGTCTGCTGAATGCATTACTGGCACGATGCACTGGCCGTTCCCGTGCTGGTCATGACCGTCTGGGGCGGGGCGCGGGAGCCAAACCTGGGAGCCAACGACCTCACGGCTGCCCAGGGAGCCATGGCGACGGTCCATCGCCTCGGCTGCTTCGGCCACGGCATCGGCGAGCCGGTGTCGGTACACGGCCCGGGTGACGGGTAGGTTCCGGGTTGCCTGTCGGCCCTCGGGTGCCGGTCATTGTGGTTCTCCGCGGCGCGAGCAACTGAATGACAGCTAACAGCGGCGGCTGGCGGCCGGAGTACCGGAGCATGCTCGTTGATCCGCTCCTGCAGCCTCGGCCCGCGAGGTGAGTCGTCGCACCATGGGCCTGGGTGTCATGAGGCACGGGGATCGCGGCTCGGTTCACCTTTAGCTGGGGTCGTCCAACAACTGCTTGGTTAGGCGGATGTGCTTGGCCGATGCGGGAAGTGGCCGCTGCACCATGCGGGCCGGCTTCAGCGGCATCTGGGAGTAGTTGAACGCGTTGCTGAAGGGGCTGAAGGGGTAGGCGTAGTTGTCGTTGGGCCCGAGCGCGCCCAGCCCGAACGTGTGCTCGGTGTAGGCGAGGATGCCCGCGAAGGTTGCCGGCGTGGTGTCGGTGAACCCGGGCTTGGCGTAGGGGGAGACGATGATCAGCGGCGACCGCGGCCCTTCCTGGGTGTAGTCCGGGTTAGCCGGCGGCGGCACCTGGTCGTAGAACCCGCCGAAGTCATCGAACGTGATAAACACCGCCGTGCTGGACCAGTCCGGGCCGTTCTCCACGGCTTGGACCAGCTGGCCGATGTAGTTGTCGCACGCGGTCATCGAGAAGAGGTTGTGGCATCCCGAGAGAATCCCGCCATCGGCGGTTCCGCCGGAGGTGACCACCGAGAACGCGGGCAGGGTCCCGGCCGCGGCGTCGGTGAAGAACTTGCTGTTGTCCACCAGGTTGTTCTTCTGGTTCGTGTAGAGGCACTCGGCCAGGGACGGGCATATCGACCATGAGTACCCGCCGGACAGGCCAGCTGCCGGGCCACCGCCTGGCGTTACCTGACCGTAGATCTTCCACGACAGTCCTGCCGTGTCCAGCTCGTCGAGGATGCTCGCATGGCAGGTAGCAGACGTCGGCTCGAACGCCCCGCCATTGGGCAACCCCAGGCTGAAGTCGGGAATGCAGCTCGGCTCCATGTGAGTGCCGCCGTGCGGGCCAAGCCACGCTGCGACCAGGTTGCTGTCGCAGCCCCACCCCGGCCCCGGCGTGACGCCCTTGGCGACAATCGGGTTGTCTCCGGTGAAGCCATCGGTCGATGCCATAACCGCGTACAGGTGCCCGCCCCAGGACGGGGAGTCCGCCATGCTGAACGTCCTGTCGCTGATGGCGAATTGGCCCGCCAGGTTCGTCAGATTCGGGATCGAGCCCGGCTGGAACCCGCTGATGCATTGGTAGTTCGTTGATGCCGCGCACTGGCCCGCTTGAATGTTCTGCCACCCGTTCATCAGCGGCTTGCCGCCGGTGATGTTCATGGCGGCCAGCTGGGAGGCGACTGAATGGTTGACCGCAGGAATGGTGTCGGGCGTGACGCTGGGCTTCACCACGGTCCCATTCGACAGGGTGACCGAGGACGGCATCCCACCGTCCGGGCAGCGGCCCGGGTTCGCATCGCACCAGTAGCCAAGCACGTTGTCGAACGAGTGGTTCTCCAGGTAGATCACCACGACATGCTGAACGTGTGGGTCCATTCGCGAGCGGGGCTGATCATCACGTTCGTGGGCCGAGGCACATTCGTCGCCCGAGCGCGGCTGAACACAGGAACGGCTGGGAGCCAATCCCGGGAGCCAATGCGCCTGTTTGGGCGTGGACACGTGTGGACTGTCGTGGCCACGTGCTACAGCTAGAGGCGACATGCACGGATGCCACTGGACCGCCCCGGACGGCCCGTCCTTGCATTACTGAGATGAATGAGCATCCCCCGGCCTATCGCCTCGTCCGCCCGCCCGCGCGGGTCGGCGGGGCCCCGGTCCTCGACGCGGCGCAGCAGGCGGTCGTTGACCACGAAGGGCTGCCATTGCTCGTTCTCGCCGGTCCCGGCACCGGTAAGACCACCGCGATCGTGGAGACCGTGGTGGACCGGATCACCAGGCGCGGGATCGACCCGGACCGGGTGCTGGTCCTGACGTTCAGCCGCAAGGCCGCGGAGGAATTGCGCCAGCGGATCACCTCCCGGCTGGGCCGGACCACCCGTGAGCCGTTGGCGCTGACGTTCCACAGCTACGCGTACGCGCTGGTGCGCCGCGAGTTCACGCTGGCCGGGGATGAGCCGCCGACGCTGCTGTCCGGCCCGGAACAGTTGCTGGAGGTGCGGCGTCTGCTGCGCGGCGAGGCCGAGGACGGTGGGGCTCGCTGGCCGGAGCGGCTGCGGCCCGCGCTTGGCACCCGGGGGTTCGCCACGGAGCTGCGGGACTTCCTGCTCCGCGGGGCCGAGCGCGGATTCGACGGGCGCAGGCTGGCCCGGCTGGGCAGGCAGCGGGACCGGGACGACTGGGTGGCCGCGGGGGCCTTCCTCGACCGGTACGCGGCACGATTCGACCTCGCGCCGGTTCCCGCTTATGACTACGCGGAGATCGTCAGGATCGCCGCGGCGCTGCTGTCCCGTGACGCGGTCCGCGAGCGTGAGCGGAAAGCGTACGACGTGGTCCTGGTCGACGAGTACCAGGACACCGACCCGGCCCAGGAGGCGCTGCTGTACGCCCTGGCAGGCGACGGCCGGGAACTGATCGTGGTCGGCGACCCGGATCAGGCGATCTACGCCTTCCGCGGCGCGGACGTGAGCGCGATCATGCGGTTCCCCGACCGGTTCCGCGCGCCGGACGACCAGCCCGCGCGGATCATCGCGCTGGGCACCTGCCGGCGCAGCGGGCCCGCCCTGCTCGCGGCGTCACGCCGGATCGCGGCCAGGCTCCCGGTCCCGCCCGCCGCGGTGCCGGGGGCACGACGCCCGCCCGCGCGAGAGCCGGCTGCCGGAGGGCCAGCCACGGCGGGAGAGCCCGCGACGGCGCCTGCGTCCGGCCCGGCGGGCAGCGCCCGCCCGCTGGGCGGCCATCGTGACCTGCGGCCGCTGCCGTCGGTCCCCGCTGGGACGCTACGGGTCGTCATCGCTTCCAGCGCCAGCCAGGAAGCCACCGTGGTGGCTGATGCGCTCCGCCGGGCCCACCTGCACGACGGCGTGCCCTGGTCGTCGATGGCGGTCCTGGTCAGGTCGGTCGTCGGCCAGGTGCCGCTGCTGCGCCGGGCACTGGCCGCCACCGGCGTGCCCTCTGTCATCGCCGGTGACGAGCTGCCGCTGGAAGCTGAGCCCGGCGTGCGGCCGCTGCTGTTGTTGCTGCGGTGCGCCCTGCACCCGGACGCCCTGGACGAGGAGGCGGCGGTAGAACTGCTGGCCGGCCCGCTGGGCGGCACGGATGCCCTGGGGCTGCGCCGGCTCCGCCGCGCGCTGCGCGCGGCTGCCCGCGGGGCCGGTGAAGACCCGCCGCCGCAGCCGCTGGCCGCCGTCCTGGCCGACCCGCGCGAGCTGACCTTGATCCATGGCGCCGCCGCAGACGCCGCGCACCGGGTGGCCCGCCTGCTGGCACTGGCCCGCGAGACCGCCCAGGACGGCAATGCCCACGACGTGCTCTGGGCGGTGTGGGATGCGTCCGGCCTGGCCGACGCGTGGCAGGCGACCTCCGCTGCCGGGGGTGCCCGCGGCGCCGCGGCCGACCGTGACCTAGACGCGATGTGCGCCCTGTTCGACGCCGCGGCCCGGTTCGTCGTGCGGCTGCCGCCCGGGTCGCCGACGCTCTTCCTCGACAGCGTGTCCGGCCAGGAGATCCCTGGCGACACCCTGGCGGACCGCGCCCCGGAAGGCGATGCCGTCCGCATCCTGACCGCGCACCGGGCGAAGGGCCTGGAGTGGGATGTCGTCGTGGTGGCCGGGGTACAGGAGGGCATCTGGCCCGACCTGCGGATGCGCTCGTCCTTGCTCGGCATGGACGAGCTGATGGACGCGGCCGCGGGCATGCTGGCGCCGGGCGCGGGCGCTGATGCCATCGCCGCCGCCCTGGCGGCCAAGCTGCTCAACGAGGAGCGCCGGCTGTTCTACGTCGCGGTCACCCGCGCTCGCCGCCACCTGGTGGTCACCGCGTCGGGCAGCGACGACAGCCAGGAACGGCCGTCCCGGTTCCTGGCTGAACTGGCCGGCGACAACATCGAGATCGAGGACGTGGCCGGGGCCACCCCCCGCTGGCTGTCGCTGCCCGCCCTCACCGCCGACCTGCGCCGGGCCACGGCCGACCCGGGGCGCCCGCCCGCGCTGCGCCGGGCGGCCGCAGCGCAGCTTGCCCGGCTCGCCGCCGCCGGGGTCCGGGGCGCCCACCCGGGGCAGTGGTACCAGCTCACCGAGGTGTCCGATCCCAGCGCGCTCCCGCTCGCGCCGGACGGCATGCTGATGCGGCTGTCGCCGTCCCAGGTGGAGAAGTTCCACAAGTGCGGGCTGCGGTGGCTGCTGGAGACCGCCGCCGGGGCGGGGTCCTCCGACGTGGTCCGTCACTTCGGCATCCTCATCCACGCGGCCGCGGCGCTCGCCGCCACCGGGGCCGACGAGGCCCTGATCAGCGACCGGATCGACGAGATCTGGCACCACCTGGACTTCGGCAGCCCCTGGTACAGCGAGAAGGAGCGGCAGCGGGCCCGGGTCATGGTGAACAAGTTCCTCACCTGGCACGCCGGCAACTCGCGCGACCTGATGGACGTCGAGCTACCGCTGCGCGCGCAGGTAGGCGCGGTGGAGATCATCGGGCGGGTGGACCGGCTGGAGCGGGGCCCGGACGGGCGCGCCATCGTCGTCGACCTGAAGACCGGGTCCACTCCGGTGCCCGCGGCGGACCTGGACCGGCACCCGCAGCTCGGCGTGTACCAGCTCGCCGTGTTGCTTGGGGCCTTCGAGCGGTACGGCCTGACCGAGCCCGGCGGCGCCGAGCTGATCCAGGTGGGGAACGCGAGCCTCGCCGCCCGGGCGCGGGTGCAGCCGCAACGGGCACTGCCCGACGACCCGGACCCCAGCTGGGCGCAAGACCTGGTCGAGACGGTGGCGGCGGGCATGGCCGGGCCCCTGTTCGAGGCGCGGGTGAACCCGGGATGCCGGAACTGTCCGGTCCGGACCTGCTGCCCGGTACACCCAGACGGCCAGCAGGTAACGCCATGAGACCGCCGTCAACCACGGCCATGTCACGCCGCAGCCGCCGGGCCGAACGCCGCACAGCGTCGCTTTGCGCGCCTCCGGCACGACCGACGAAGCGCCGCAGCGGTGTCCCGGCGGCCAGACTCTGCCCGTCCGGGGGGCCGGCCCCCGGACCCCCGGTGTCTCCCGCGCTACCCGATTGCGCGCCTCCGGCACGACCACGCCCGCTGCTGTCCTGCGCGCCTCCGGCACGACGTCCCGCGAAGGGGGCCGTGAAATGAGCGCGCCAGCCGTCCGGTACGAGCCCGGGCACTTGGCCCGCCTGCTCGGGCTGCCCGAGCCCACCGCGGAACAGGCCGAGGTGATCGCCGCGCCACTGGAACCGCTTGCGGTCATCGCCGGCGCCGGGTCGGGCAAGAGCGAGACCATGGCCGCCCGGCTGGTCTGGCTGGTCGCCAACGGCATGGTGCGGCCGGAACGCGTCCTGGGCCTCACCTTCACCCGCAAGGCAGCGGCCGAACTGGGGCAGCGGGTCCGGGCCAGGCTCGCCGGGCTGCGCCGGGCCGGCCTGGATGTCAGCGGCGGCCACCCGGCGCCAGCCGGCCTGCTGGTGGACGGCCCGGTCACTGCGGACGGGGCGGGCAGCCTCACCGATGGCTTGCTGGGCAGTCGTGCGCACGACCTGGGCGGCGGTCCCGCGGCCGGCCGGCTCAGCAGCCGCGCGGGCGCCGACCTGGCCAGTGGCGCTGTCCTGGGTGCCCTGGGCGCCCGGGTGCCGGCTGACCTGGCACACGGCGCCGCGGCACCGAGTCCTGGAGGCGGCCTGCTGGCGGGCCCACCGGTCACGGCGGGCGGGCCAGCGGCGGGCTCTGCGGCCGAGGGCGGCCTGCTCGACGGCGAGCCCGTCGTGTCCACCTATCACTCCTACGCCGCCCGGCTGGTCGCCGACCACGCGCTCCGGGAAGCACTGGAGCCCACGGTGCGCCTGATCACCCCCGCGGTTGCCTGGCAGATGGCCGCGCGCGTGGTCGCCGCCTATGCCGGGCCGATGGACGCGGTCCACTGGGCACCCCAGACGGTGACCGCCGCGGTGCTCGACCTCGCCGGGGAACTCGCCGAGCACCTCGGCAACCCGGCGGACCTGTACCAGATCGGCGACTGGCTGGAGATGTCGGCCCGCTCGCTATCCCGCCAGTCCAGCGCCGTCCGCAAGATCCTGGACTGCCAGCGCACCCGGGAACAGTTGCTGCCGCTGGTGGCCGCCTACACCGCGGCCAAGGCGGCGCGGGAAGTGATCGACTACGGCGACCAGGTGACGCTCGCCGCGCGGATCGCGACCCGGCACCGCGAGGTGGGCGCGATCGAGCGCGCCAGGTACCAGGTGGTGCTCCTGGATGAGTTCCAGGACACCAGCCACGCCCAGCTGGTGCTGCTGCGGGCGCTGTTTGGCGGCGGTCATCCGGTGACCGCCGTGGGCGACCCGTGCCAGTCCATCTACGGCTGGCGCGGGGCCAGCGCGGGCAACCTCGCCCGGTTCGCCCGCGAGTTCCCGGTCGGCGCCCGCCCGGCCACGGTCGCCCAGCTCGCGACGAGCTTCCGCAATACCGGGCGGGTCCTCGACGTCGCCGCGACGATCCAGCGGGACCTGCGGGAGCAGGTCGCCCAGGTGCCCCGGCTGGTGGCGCCTCCGGGCCGGGCCGGGCGCGGTGCAGTGGTGTGCGCGCTGCTGGCGACCGCCGCCGAGGAAGCGCGCTGGGTGGGCGAACAGGTCGCGGGGCTGGTCAATCTGCCCGCAGGCATCGCCCCGGACGGCGAGCCCTGGGACCGGCCGCCGGTCCAGCCGTCGGACATCGCTGTGCTCTGCCGCAAGCGGTCCCAGTTCCCGCTGCTGCGCGCGGCGATCGAGGCGCAGGAGATCCCGGTTGAGGTAGTCGGCCTGGGCGGGCTGCTCACCGTTCCCGAGGTCGCCGATATCGTGGCTACCCTGCGGGTGCTGCACGACCCGGGCGCGTCCGCCGCACTGGCCCGGCTGCTCACCGGGCCGCGGTGGCGGATAGGCCCCCGAGACCTCGTCGCCCTGGGCAGGCGCGCCCGGGACCTCGCCCGCGAGCCGCGCGACCAGGCAGGTCCCGGCGCGCCGCAGCGGGACGGCAGCCGGGCGCGCCACGACCCGGGTCGGCGCCAGGCCGCCCCCGGCGGAGAGTCTCCGGGGACCTGGGATGAGGGCAGCGGCGTTTCTCAGGAAAATGACGCGATGGCGCAGGCGGTCACGGATTTGACCGCGGTTCCCGGCAGCCTGGTGGAGGCACTGGACGATCTGGGAGACCGGGGCGCCTACTCGGCGAAGGCGTACCGGCGGCTCAGCGCGCTCGCCGCCGAACTGCGGGCGCTGCGCGCGCACGTCAGCCGGCCGCTGCCCGACCTGGTCGGGGAGGTGGAGCGGACGCTGGGCCTTGACATCGAAGTTGCGGCGCAGCCGTGGCGCGATCCCACCGTGGCCCGCGCCGACCTGGACGCCTTCGCGGACGCGGCGGCGGCGTTCGCCGACGACGAGGAGGAGCCTACGCTCGGCGCGTTCCTCGCCTACCTGACCGCGGCGGAGGCGGAGGAGTTCGGCCTAGAGTCCGGCCAGCCGAGCGGGGCCAACGCCGTCACGCTGACCACCGTGCACGCCGCCAAGGGCCTGCAATGGTCCGCCGTGGTGGTGCCGGGGCAGGCCGCTGGCCCGCGGGCTTCGGTGTTTCCTGCCAAGCCCAGGGTCACGACCCGGTGGACCGAAAATCCCCGGCTGCTTCCGTTCAGCCTGCGCGGAGATGCCGAAGACCTGCCGGAGCTGCGGGACCTGACGGAGGCTTCGCGGGACGCCTTCACCAGGGCCTGCTCGGCCCGCGAACTGGCCGAGGAACGGCGGCTCGCCTACGTGGCGGTGACCCGGGCCGCGTACTGGGTTGCCTGCTGCGGCTACTGGTGGGGCGAGGCTGCATCGCCGCTTGGCCCGTCGGTGTTCCTAGAAGAGGTTCGCGCCGCGTGCGCGGGCGGGGCCGGCACGGTGGCGCACTGGACGCCGCCGCCGGACGAAGACGCGCAGAACCCGGCGCTGGCCGAGCCTGCCGTCGTGTCATGGCCGGCCGGTGCCGACGGCCCGCGGCAGGCGGCCGTGCGAGAGGCGGCGGCGCTGGTGGAACGCGAGCTAGCCCGGCTGTCCGGCAACGGCGAGGCCGGCGCGAGCCGGGCAACCCGGGCCGCCGCGGACGGCGAGAGCCGGGCTGCCGGCCCGGGGCCGGGGCCGGCGCGGGGCTGACCGAACCGGGCCGGGCCGCCGCTGATGCGGACGACGCCGGTGCGCTGATCGGGCCGGGCCGGGCCGCCGCTGATGCGGACGATGCCGGTGCGCTGAGCGAGCCGGACCGGGCGCTCGCCCGGGCGTGGACGCGTGACGCGAGCCTGTTGCTCGCCGAACTCTCACAGCGCCGGGCTGGTGCGCAGAACGTGGTGCCGCTGCCCGGGCAGTTGTCGGTGTCGTCGCTGGTGACGATGGCCGCCGACCCGGACCGGCTAGCTCAGCAGATCCGCCGGCCAATGCCCCGCCCGCCGGTTCCGCAGGCCCGGCGGGGCACGGCGTTCCACCGGTGGCTGGAGCAGCGGTTCGGGCAGCAGCGGCTGATCGACCCGGCCGACCTGCTCGGGGCGGCCGATGACCCGGCCGACGACCCCGACGACGCGGACCTCGCCTTGCTCCGGGAGCGGTTCGAAGCGGGGGAGTGGGGGGACCGGTGGCCGGTGGACGTGGAAGTGCCCTTCGAAACGCTGGTCGCCGGCCGGACGGTCCGCGGCCGGATCGACGCCGTGTTCGCGGACCCGGTCAGCGGTGATTACGACGTGGTCAACTGGAAGACGGGAGCGCCGCCGTCCTCAGCTGCCGACCTGCGGGCCGCCTCGGTGCAGCTTGCCGCCTACCGGATCGCCTGGGCCCGGCTGGCCGGCGTGCCGCTGGACCGGGTCAGGGCGGGCTTCTACTACGTGCGGCACGACCAGACGCTGCGGCCCGCGGACCTGCTCGACGAGACCGGGCTGGCTGCGCTGGTCGAGGACGTCCCGCTGGCCCGCGGGGCCGGGTCACCCGGCTGACCCGGTCACCCGGCCGACCCGGTCACCCGGCCGACCCGGTCACCCGGCCAGGTGGCGCTCCAGGCTCTCCACCTTCGCGGTGAGCGCACCAGTCGCGCCGGGGCGGATGTCGGCCTTGAGCACCACACTGACCCGGGGAGCCTTCGCGGCGACCGCGTCCACGGCCCGCTTGACCACGGCCATCACCTCGTCCCAGTCGCCTTCGACCGTGGTGAACATCGCATCGGTGTGGTTCGGCAGCCCGCTGTCGCGCACGACGCGCACCGCGTCCGCGACGTACTCGCCGACGGCGTCCCCGACGCCGAGCGGGGTGACAGAGAACGCGACAAGCATGGCTGTTCCTTCCTCGTGGCACGGCCTGGCCGGGCGGGCGCCCAGCGGAAACTCAGGTGAGAAGTCCGTGCGCCCGAAGCTAACCTTGCACGGTGAACGCCAGGGTCAAGCAGAACGTCGCCGTCGTTAGCGGCGCTCCGGTGCATGCGCTGCGCCTGCGGCCGCTGCGCGACGAGGACGAGGCCGCGTTCATCGCCGGGCACCGCGCCATGGCCGCCGAGGGTTTCACGTTCGGCCTGGGTTATGAGCCGGACAAGCCGTGGCGCACCTACCTGAAGGACTTGGAGGATCACCGGCGCGGGCGCAACCTGCCCGCGCGGCACGTGCCAGGCGCCTTCCTGGTCGTGGAGGTGGCGGGGGAAATCGTCGGACGTACATCGGTCCGGTTCCGGCTCAACGGCTTTCTTGCCGAGCGGGGCGGCCACATCGGTTACGGCGTCCTGCCGCAGCACCGCCGACGGGGTTACGCCACCGAGATCCTCCGGCAGAGCGTGATCATCGCGCGGGCGGCCGGGATCGAGCGGGTGCTGGTGACCTGTGACCAGGACAACGTCGGCTCGCGCGCCGTCATCGAATCGTCCGGCGGGGTGCTGGACTCAATCGTGACCGTAGACGGCAAGCGCCCGGTGCTGCGGTTCTGGATCGACTGAGAGATCACCGGGCAGTTCCGGCCACCGGCACAGCAACAGCCAGGCGGCCAGGCCCAGCGGGTACACGAAGTAGCCGACGCGGCTGGCGGGCGCCAGGACGAACAGCAGCGCCAGGCCGAGAGCAAGCCGCCAGCCCGCGCCGTGGGCACCCCGCGGCGGGCGGATGATCAGCGAAACGCCGACCCCCGCCCCGGCCAGCGCCATCAGCGCGAGCGCGGTCCAGTGTCCCCAGGCGCCGGCGCTGGCGAGCATGTGACCGGGCAGCATGCTCGCCGCCGGGCTCGCGGCCTTGGTCAGGCCGAGCGGATACAGCACGGTATTGACCACTGCAGCGGCCGGATGCACGGCCACGGTGATGCCGTCGGTGACCAGACCCGCGCCGGCCACCGCCGCGCCGAACCACGCGACAGTCCGCCAGCCCGGCCGGGCCGCGAACAGCACGGCCAGCACAGCCACGGCGGGCCACGCGGTTGCCTTCATCGCTGCGGCCAGGCCGATGGCCAGCCCAGCCGCGGCCACCCAGGGCCAGTCGCCCCGTGCCGCGCGGCTGGCCAGTGCCAGGCCGAGGCACATCAGCCCCAGCACCGGCAGGTCGTCCCCGCCGACCGCGAGCGGCAGCGCGACCACCGGGGAGGCCGTGACCAGCAGGGTCCACCACACCGGCCGCGGCACGCCCGCGATCCGGGCCGCCGCCCCGGACGTGGCCACGAACGCGATGCCGAACCAGATCCGCGGGTCGGTGAGCAGCCCCCCGGCCAGCACGCGCGGCGCGCCGAACACGACCAGCGCCGGCAGGTACGGGTCATAGGCACGCCAGTTGTGCGTGACGGCGAGCGCCGCCGGGCTCGCGTACGGCGTCCCGTGGTGCACGTACATTGCTGCAGAACGAATGATGACGGCAACCTCTGGCTGCGCCATGCCGGTGTGCGCCATCCAGGCGAGCGGCGCCGCCAGGCTGCCGGCGAGACTGATCAGGACGGCGAGGCGGACCCCCCGCCGGCGCACCGTGGCGGCGGTGATCGCGGACACCGCGTAGGTGACCACGGCGAACGTGCCCCACACCCGTTCTGGTGCGTTGAAGCTGGTCAGCGCGGTCACGAGGGCGAACCCAGCGGAGATGCCAAATGTCCCGGCCACCCATTCCCGGCGGATCACCGCGAGGGCCGCGCGGGCGCGGCCCTCGCGCGGGAACCACAGCCCGCCAGCCTCCGGGCGACGGCTGTTCCGGGGCACGCCGACGGGCGGCGGGGCGCCGGTGCGCTCCAGCACCCGGGCAGCTGCCGGCATCATGGGTCCCGACGTTAAGGCCTAAGTGGTGGCGAAATCGTCATCCCCGGGACTGATCTACAAGTCGTCCTAAGGGAGGTCCCGCCGCCACTATCCCGGAGGCTGACCGCGCGCCCGCCCACGGGATGATCCGCGCGGGTGCGAGGATGTCGTCCGTGGCGCCCGTGATCAGACAACTACTGACCACCGTGCCCGGAGTGCCTGCGCTGCCAGCAGCGCCCGGGCACAAAGCGGCCGCGGGGCAGGAAGCGGCGCCGGGGCAGGAAGCGGCGCCGGGGCAGGCGGCGGTGTCCGGGCAGACTGCGGCTCTCGGGCACACCCTGGCGCTGGGGCCGGCCGCGGGGCCTGGGCTGGGCGGGATAGTGCGCCGGGCCGGGCTGTTTCCGCGGCTGCGGTACATGGGCTCCAAATACCGGCTGATCCCGCACCTGGCCAGGGCGTTCACCGAACTCGGGGGGGTGACCGCGCTCGACGCGTTCTCCGGCAGCGGCGTGGTGTCCTACCTGCTCAAGACCTGTGGCTACCAGGTCACCGCCAACGACTTCCTGGCGTTCCCGGCGATCATCGCGCGGGCCAGCGTGGTCAACCAGGACGTGACGCTCGGCGCGGACGATATCGCCAGGATCTGCGGCCCGCCCGCCGATGACCGTGACTTCATCCGGCGCACGTTCGCCGGTATCTACTTCACCGAGGCCGATCTGTGCTTCCTCGACTCGGCCTGGTCGCACATCGACCGCATGGGCGGGCATAAGCGGGCGCTGGCCATCTCGGCCCTGGTGCTGTCCGCGGCCCGCCGCCAGCCCCGCGGCGTCTTCACCGTCACCGGCCTGCGCTACGACGACGGACGCCGAGACCTGCGCCTCCCGCTCCGCGATCACTTCGCCGAGCGTGCCGCCGAGTACAACAGGGTGGTGTTCGACAGCGGCCAGCCCTGCGCCGCCACCTCATCCGACGTGTTCGACCTGGTCCAGGCCGACTATGACGTCGTCTACCTGGATCCGCCGTACGCGCCGCCGCGCGACGACAACTGTTACATCAAGCGGTACCACTTCCTGGAAGGGCTGTCGGTGTACTGGCGCGACCAGGCGCCGCTGGAGAGCACACGGACCAGGAAGCTGCCCAAGCGCTATACGCCGTTCTCTTATGCCCGCACGGTGACCGTCGCCCTGCGCCGGACGATCCGGCAGTTCGCCGGCGCCGCCCTCGTCTTGTCCTACTCCTCCAACGCGGTACCCGACGCCGCGACCATCGAAGGGCTGCTGCGGGAGGTGAAACGGCACGTGGAGGTGCGGGCCGTGGATCACACTTACGCCTTCGGCACCCACCAGGCCGCCCGGCGCCGTGCCGCCCGCGAGTACCTGTTCATCGCCCGCTAGATCAAGGGCTTGGCCACGGCAGCAGCCGCCCGCTTATGAATGTGAAGTAGGTGTCCTTCTTTCAACACCAAACCCGCAACCACGGCCGGTGGCCCCGCGCGGTTGCCGGTGGTCTAGAGTGCCGGGGGCGGTCCGGTGGGAAGGCGATCACAGACATGGATGTCCGTAGCTATATCGAGGAAAACTCCGCGGCGTTCTTCGGCGAACTGAAGCAGTGGCTCAGGATCCCGTCGATCTCCGCGGATCCCGGCCGTCACGCCGACGTGCGCGCATCCGCGCAGTGGCTCGCGGAGCACCTGCGCGGGATCGGGTTCCCGCAGGTGGAGATCTGGGAAGCCGGCGACGATGCCGCACCGGGACTGCCGTCGGTGTACGCCTGCTGGCCCGCGGCGGACCCGGCCGCGCCCACGGTTTGTGTCTACGGGCACCACGATGTCCAGCCCGTGGAGCCACTCGGCGAGTGGGACTCCCCGCCATTCGAGCCGGCCGAGCGGGACGGCATGCTGCTCGGTCGCGGCACGTCCGACGACAAGGGACAGGTGCTGCTGCATTCGCTCGGGCTGCGTGCCTGCCTGGCAGCGTCCGGGGCCTCGGTCCCCCCGGTCACGCTGAAGCTGCTGATCGAAGGCGAGGAGGAATCGGGCTCGCCGCATTTCGCCGCCTTGTTGCGGGACCGGGCCGCGACGCTCGCCTGCGACGTCATCGTGGTCTCCGACACGACGATGTGGGCCGCGGACGTCCCGTCCCTGTGCACCGGGATGCGGGGGCTCGCCGCTGCGGACATCGTTCTGCGGGGCCCGCGGTCGGACCTGCACTCGGGCTCGTTCGGCGGCGGCGTGCCGAACCCGTTGCACGCCATGGCCGGGTTGCTCGCGGGACTGCACGACGCTGACGGCCGGGTGACGCTCCCCGGGTTCTACGACAAGGTGGTGAGCCTGACCCCGAGGGAGCGGGAACTGTTCGGGCAGCTGCCGTTCGAAGAGAAGGCGTGGCTCGCCAACGCCGGGCACAGCCTGAGCGTCTACGGCGAGGACGGGTACTCCACCCTGGAGCGCATCTGGGCCAGGCCCACAGCCGAGGTCAACGGCATGTGGGGCGGTCACACCGGGCCCGGCCAGAAGACCATCGTGCCGCGCGAAGCGCACGCCAAGGTGTCCTTCCGCCTGGTGGCCAACCAGGAGCCGGCCGAGGTGCTGGCCGCCCTGCAAGGATACGTGGCGGCGCATACCCCGCCGGGGATCGAGGCGGTGGTCGTGCCGGAGGGCCCCGGGGTGCGGCCGACGACCGCGCCGATCGACTCCCCCGCGGTGCTGGCCGCCCAGCGCGCGGTGGCACGCGCGTTCGGCGCGACGCCCTTGTTCACTCGCGAGGGTGGCAGCGGGCCCGAGGCCGACCTCACCGAGATCCTGGGCGCGCCGCTGGTCTTCGTCGCCGCGGGGCTGAACTCCGACCGTATCCACGCGCCGGACGAGAAGGTCGACATGGCCATGCTGCTCAAGGGCGCGGAGGCCGTGGCTTACCTGTGGGACGAGCTAGCGGAGGTCAGTCTCAGCACGGGCCGGCGGTGATGCCGGACGGCCCCGGTGCCGCCGGGCTGGATCAGGAAACCGGCGTCCTCGGCGAGCTCAGCCTCGCCCGCGGCAGCGTCGACCGGGCCAGCCGCCACCGCGCCGACGCGGAATGGGTCGCCGCGGCCTGGGCGGACGAGGCGTCCCGGGTGCTGGTGCTTGACCACGGGCAGGCGCTGGTCAACTTCACCGACGGCGCAGCGGAGCTCGAGTTGGTCCCGCCGGGCCAGGCGCCGGAGGGGATCTGGTTCCTGCTCGGCGTGGACGACGCCGGGGTCGCCTATTTCGGAGTCGATGGCCCGCGGGGCGGCCTCGGGGCAGGCCCGCTGCCCGGGCCGGGTTCTGCTCCCGCGACGCCGCCAGATCCGGGCATCCGCCCGGCCGGACTGCGCCAGGCCGGGCCGCTGCTCGGCGACCGGGACGCCGGGCTGTTCACCCAGGCGGTCGCGCTGGCCAACTGGCACGCGACGCATACCCACTGCCCCCGCTGCGGCGCGGCCACCGTGCCCATACTCGCGGGCCACGCGCGGCGCTGCCCGGTTCGACGACAGCGAGCACTTCCCCCGGGTGGACCCGGCGGTGATCATGCTGATCACCGACGACATCGACCGCTGCCTGCTGGCCCGCAACCGGACCTGGCCTCCCCGGAGGGTCTCCATCCTCGCCGGATTCGTCGAGCCGGGCGAGTCCTTGGAGCAGGCCGTCAGCCGCGAGGTCGGTGAGGAGACCGGGCTGCAGGTCAGCGGGATGCGGTACGTCGGAAGCCAGCCGTGGCCAATGCCGCGCAGCCTGATGCTCGGGTTCGTGGCCCGCGCCCCGGGGGCGCAGGAGATCGTCGTGGACGGGGAGGAGATCGCCGAGGCGCGGTGGTTCACCCGTGAGGAGCTGCTGGCGGCGGTATCCGCGCGGGAGGTGCTGCTGCCGCCCCCGGTGTCCATCGCGCACCAGATCATCGTGTCCTGGTACGGCGCGCCGCTGCCCGGATCCTGGTGACATACCCGCTGGCCTGCGGATTCGCGTAACGGCCACTACCAAGCATTACCGACCCTGCGACGGCACACAGACGGCACAGCGGGGCCCGCATAACCGGCGACGAGCGGGTGGACGCCACCCCGCGCCCGCTCGCCTTGTCGTGCCTCGCGCCTAACGTTTGTTTGGCGGCAGCAGGGGCTGCGTGAGGTAGCGCGGCGCACTGGAGGGACACATCTTGGGCTTGGCACGAAGATCCCACGAACAGGCGCCTGACGTCGCTACCGTGCCAGGTGTGACCAGACTTGTCGCGGTGGGCGAGCAGGGGGGGCTGGCGCCGAAGGCGGCGGAGTTCTTCGCAGGTATAGGGCTCGTGCGGCTCGGCTTGGAGTCGGCCGGGTTCGACGTGGTGTGGTCCAACGACATCGAGCCCTCAAAGCAGGAGATGTACTCGGGTCACTTCGGCGACCCCGCCGACGGGGGACACACGTTCAGGCTGGGGGACATCGGCGACGTTTCCTCCACCGACATGCCGCCCGGCATCGTCCTGGCGTGGGCGTCGTTCCCGTGCATCGACCTCTCCCTGGCGGGGTGGCGGCGAGGGCTGGAGGGCTCTCATTCGTCCACGTTCTGGCACTTCACCCGCGTCCTGGATGAGATGGGTGAGGGGCGGCCCGGGGTGGTGGCGCTGGAGAATGTGGTCGGGCTCGCGACAAGCCGTGACGGCGAGGACCTCGCAGCCGCGGTCCGCGAGCTAAACCGGCTCGGCTACTCAGCGGACGTCCTGACGCTCGATGCCCGCCGATTTGTGCCACAGTCGCGGCCCCGCCTATTCATCGTGGGCGCTCAGCAGCCTCCGGCAGGTCAAGCGGAGCATGACAGCGCGCTCCGGCCCGATTGGCTCCAGACGCCCTTTGGCGACCCCACCTTGGTGACCCACAGCGCACCACTTCCCGAGCCGCCCCGGCCGTTGACACGAGGCCTGTCATCGGTCATCGAGCCACTGGCACCGGACGACCCCCAATGGTGGGATGGAGCGCGGACGGCGGCTTTCTTGTCGTCGCTCTCTCCGGTCCAGGCGGAGCGGCTGCGGGCGTTCCGCGACAGCCCAGACCTCGCCTACCGCACGGCGTACCGCCGGACTCGTCAGGGCAAGGCGGTCTGGGAGGTGCGGCCGGACGACATATCGGGCTGCTTGCGCACGGCGCGGGGCGGCTCGTCCAAGCAGGCGGTCGCGCAGGCTGGACGCGGCAGCGTGCGGGTGCGGTGGATGACGCCACGCGAGTACGCCCGCCTGATGGGAGCAGATCACTATCAGCTGGACGGGGTTCGCAGGAACCAGGCGCTGTTTGGCTTCGGAGACGCCGTATGCGTGCCGGTTGTGGCCTGGCTCGCTGAGCACTATCTCATGCCGCTGGTGCGCGGCGAACTGGGAGGGCAGAGGGTCAAGAAGCTGGCAGTGGCTGGTGCCTAACCAGTGGCGGCCCAGGCCAGCGCGCAACAGCCTTCCCGCCCCCGACGTCCGGGACTTCCGCAGGCTGCTTGATATCGCGCTGTCCGAGCGGGACGCGCAGGGACGCAAGTGGGCCGATGCGAGCTGGGGATGCTATGCCTTCTACGACTACGAGGGCGAGCCGATCTACGTGGGGCAGACGTATGAGCAACTGCGCACCCGAGTACGACGGCACCTGACCAACCAGCGCACTGACGCGGTGGCCATGCGCATCCTGGACGTCTTCGAGGTTGCGGAGCTGGAGCTATGGCCGCTGTGGGGCTACCAGGGCGTCGCCAGGAGCGGGCCAGCTGGGCCGGACGCACAGCAGCACCTGGATGCCGTTGAGTACGCGACCTACATGCAAGCCATCCGGGAGAGCAGGTTCAAAGCGATCCTGAATGAGGTGATCCCGCCAGTCTCGCCGCCTGTGGACCTGCCGCCGTCGCGAAGGTTCCAGCTGATCAGCGAGGAGACCCGGCGTGAGCGCGGCCACGCTGATGTGCGAATTGCTCGCCGGGCAGAGACGATCTCCCGGCTCGCCGCCGTGGCTCACGAGCGCGGAGAGGTGTCGGACGGACTACGCCGGGTCCTGGTGATCCAGGCAGTACGGCTGGCCTATCTGGCGGCCGCGCGGCTTGCCTACGTTGAGGGGCGGCCGGAGCCGGACCCGTCGGCTATCAACATTGAGGGCCTGGTCGGCAGCGTGTTGTACGAGTACAGCGATGACCTGAGCCAAGATCCCTAGAGGCCCAGTTGACTCCTCACGAGATCGCAGGCTTGTTCCGCGCCGATATCCAGCTGGCCGCAGAGCGGGTCCGCATACTAGGTATCGAGCAACTTGGCCCCGGCGATGAGGGGCTGATGAAGACGCGTGAGGTCCTGATGTGACATTGCCGCGGACGCCGCCTCCATCGCTCGCGACGGCAACGATGCGGGCCAATGTCAGCAAGGACACGGGCCCCGAACTGCGTCTACGGCGCGCTCTTCATGCGCTGGGTTTCCGTTATCGCGTGAATATGGCAGTGAATGTGCCAGGAAGACGGGTAAGGCCCGACGTTGTGTTTACCCGATCGCAGTTGGCCATCTTCGTAGATGGCTGCTACTGGCATCGTTGTCCTCAGCATGGCCGCATGCCGGCCGATCCGACCGGCTACTGGTCCGCCAAGCTACAGCGGAACGTCGATCGTGATCACGCGGTCGACCAAGCTCTTCATGCGGCCGGATGGCGTGTTCTTCGCATCTGGGAGCATGTTCCAGTCGAACAAGCGGTCATCGAGGTAAAGGAAGCGCTTGAGCGGTGATTCGACGGCGCGGCTCGCATGCCGGGCACTAGCGCCGATTTTCACTAAGCGAATCTGCCGGGCGCGAAAATCGGCGCTAGCACATTGACCAGATCGCGGTGCGGCGGTCCGCCGCCCGGGTCCTGGTGACTCCGGCCGCGGCGCCCGCGGCGGCGGTCTGCCCGGCCGGAGTGGCGCCAGTCGCGGCTAACTGACCCGGGCGAGCCCGCGGACCGCCGCCGCCTCGTCCACGCCCGGCATCGGGACGACCATGATGACCGGTGTGTCCAGGCCGGTCGCGTGATACTCAGCAACCCGCTCCCGGCAGGCATCCAGGGATCCGTGTACCACCAGCTCGTCCACGACCTCGTCGGGGATGAGCTCGAGCGCTCGCCTACGGTCCCCGGCGGCCCAGGCCTCCTGCATGGGCCGCAGGACCTCGCCCCGGCCGAGCCAGGCGTGGAAGGCGGCGTAGACGGGCACGGTCAGGTAGGCGGCGATCATGCGCCGGCCGACGGCCCGGGCGGCGTCGGTATCGGCGGTCGGGCAGACGAAGATCCGGGCGATCAGCTCGCAGCCCGGCCCCGCTACCGCGCGCACCGTCGGCACATCCGCGGGGGAGAGCCAGTTGGTGATCGCGCCGTCGGCGAGCGTGGCGGCGAGCCGCACCATGCCCGGCCGGAGCGCGGCCAGCGCGAGCCCTGGTGGCGGCGCGGGCGGCGGATCGAGGCGGAACCCGTTGACCGTGAACGTGTCGTACTCTCCGCTCACCTTCTCCCCGGCCAGCGCGGCGCGCAGGAACCTCAGCGTGTCCCTGGCGCGCTGATACGGCCGGTCCAATTCCAGCCCGTTCCAGTCCTCGACGATCACCGGTGACGAGGTGCCGATGCCGAGGACGAACCGGCCGGGCGCCAGGCTCGCGCAGGTCGCCGCGTTCATCGCAAGCAGCGCCGGGCCGCGGGTGTAGATTCCGGCGATCGCGGTGCCGAACCGCAGCCCGGTGGTCCACAGCGCCGCGGCGGCCAGCGGGGTGAACGCGTCCGCGGCGTTGACTTCGCTCGACCACGCATCGGTGTAGCCGAGGTCCGGCAGCGCGGCCACCAGGTCACGCTGATCGGGCAGGGGCACGGTGCGGAGCGGGAGCGTGATGCCCCATCTCGGCGTGGATTCCATCCGCAACCTCCCTGAGTTGAGCCCATCATGCCGTTACCGGGTCAGCGATCCAACGAGAGCGGTGCTCTTGACCACGCGCCGGGTTCGTCACGAGACGGCGGCCGGCGAAGGAAGGAGCAGGGCGAGCTGGCGAACCGGCGTCTCATAGCATCGCTCTCCAGACCAACCAAGGAGCTGTCATGAACCCCCAGAGCCAGCCTCGTTACATCCAGCCCACCCGCGGGACCGCGATGTTCAACGCGGCCGTGGGCCGCCTGACGAAGATGGGCGTCAGCGTCTACGGCTCGCGCGTGCTGGCCGTGCGCGGGCGCAAGTCGGGGGAATGGCGGACCACTCCGGTGAACCCGCTGACCCTCGACGGCGAGCGGTACCTGATCTCGCCGCGCGGGAATACGCAATGGGTCCGCAACATGCGCGTGGCCGCGCCGGCGAACTGCGGGTCGGCCGGCGGGTCGAGAAGTTCACCGCGACCGAGCTGCCCGTCGAGGAGCGCCCGCGGGTGCTGCGCGCTTACCTCAAGAAGTGGAAGTTCGAGGTCGGCATGTTCTTCCAGGGCGTCGGCCCGGACGCCCCCGACGACAAACTGCTGGCGATCGCCCCGGATCATCCGGTCTTCCGGATCCGGTCGTGAGCGCCAGCCCGGGCGCCACGGGCCTGCTGTGGCTGTGGGCCACGGTGGCGGACCTCGGCCCGGCGGTGAATCAGAGCACCCAGCCCAGGCTCTTGGTGCTGCTGGGACAAGTGATGCCAGTTCGGAAGCCCACTCTCTCGTGATCGTGACCTTAGGGGCGTGATTGCGCCACCAAAGTCATGATCACGAGTGCGAGCGAGATCATGGAAAGCGGTCCCTGGGATGACCAGATCGCCATGATCACGATCAGGGCCCTCGCTAACGTCCATTACGCGCCGAAGAGGGGGGCCCATCCCGGACTCCGGAGAAGGGGACTGGCCCAAGCCGGGTCAGCCGACGAGGGCGAGGGTGGCACAGGAGTCGTCGAGGAGGCGATGGTGTCCGGGGGTGGCGGGGAAGGCCTGACGGGGGGCGGTGACCCGGGCCCGCGGCCCGTCCGGCCCGGCCAGCGTGGCGCCCTCCGCGTCGATGGCGACCAGCTCGCCATCGCACCTGAGCAGCACCGGCCCGTCCCGCTGGGCGGAGATCGCCACCCGCCCGGCGCGCAGTCCCCCGAGCACCGCAGCCGGGTCCGCCGCCTCACACTCCACCCACGTGGTGGGCGTGCCGACTGCGGACAGGTCACTCGGCCGGTGCCAGTCGCTGCCGCCGACCGGTACCGAGCCGGGATCCCAGGCCAGCCACCACGCGAGCGGGGTGGTCCAGCGCAGGTCCAGCCAGCTCCAGTGCCAGACCTCCGCGAGCGGGGGGCGCCTCGACATCGGCAGCGTCCAGCTGAGCTCGCCGCCGATCGGGTGGTTGACCGACAACAGGCCGCCCCGGCGCTCGGTATGGGCCAGCCACGCGTCCGGCGGCTCGCGGAAATCCACCCAGCCGATGTCGCCGAGCGCGCCCGCGTGCCCTCCGCTCGTGGTGACCTCCTGGCCCGGCAGCAGGGTGATCCCGTACCTGGCGCTGGCGCTGGGCAGCTCGGCGTGGTGGCTGACGGTGTTGTGGTCGGTGATCGCGAGGAAGTCGAGGCCGTTGCCCGCCGCGAGCAGCGCGAGTTCGGGCACGGTCAGCCCGCCGTCGGAGTGCACGGTGTGGGTGTGCAGGTCGCCGGCAAGCCAGCGGCAGCCCGGCCGGGCCGGCAGGTCCCGGGGTGGCGGCCGGTCGCCGGCGGCCAGCGGCGGCGGCGCCGCGGCCACGGGTGACGGGGCCAGCCGCCCGGAGCTGGTGCTGGTCTCGGCGGTCACCCGGTATTCGGCCCCGCCCGGGGGGAGCTGGTACAGGCCGATCATCACCTGCCAGGTGCCCGCCTCCAGTTCGCCCGGCAGGTACCCGGGGGTGGCGGCCTGCGGGGTGATGACGAACTCCCGCCGCGCGCCGCCGGACCAGCCACGAAACCCCGCCGGGCTCAGGCAGCCGAGATCGAGGACGCAGCCCGGCGCGCCGTGGGACAGCTCGACCCGGAGCGCGTGCGATCCCGGCGGGACCTCCACCGGCAGGTAATGCCAGGCAGAGGCGAACCGGTCGGCCAGGGTCCACCGGCCTTGATGCGTGGTGCGGGACATGACTCCATCCGATCAGATAACGGGTACTGCGCTGACCTGCCCGGCCCGCACGCGACGGTCGTGCGCCCCGGCAGTAGTTCTGCAATCTAATTGCAGGTGCGTTTAATTCGCGATTATTATCCAGGCTATGGACCCAGCCGCGCTGGCACCCCGCCACGGGCTACGGGCCATGTTGCGGCGCGGCCCGCACGACGCGGAGATCCTCCGGCTCGCCATTCCGGCCTTCGGCGCCCTCGTGGCCGAGCCCCTGTTCCTGCTGGGCGACTCGGCCATTGTCGGGCGGATCGGCACCGTGCCCCTCGGCGGCCTGGGCGTGGCCAGCCAGGCGCTGACCACCCTGGTGAGCATCTCGATCTTCCTGGCCTACGGGACCACCGCCGCCGTCGCCCGGCAACTCGGCGCCGGGAACCGGCGGGCCGCCATCCAGCTTGGGATCGACGGGCTGTGGCTGGCCGCCGGGATCGGCGCCGCCGTGCTCGCGGCCGGGATTCCGCTCGCGCCGCTCATCGTGCACGCGTTCGGGGCGTCTCCGGCCGTCACCGCCGGGGCGATCACCTACCTGCGGATCAGCTTGCTCGGCGCGCCGGCCATGCTCGCCGTGCTGGCCGGGACGGGCGTGCTGCGCGGGCTCCAGGACACCCGGACCCCGCTGGCCGTCGCGGTCTGCGCCAGCGCCGGGAACATCGTTGTGAATGCAATTTTCGTCCTTGGCCTGGGGTGGGGCCTGGCCGGATCCGCATGGGGGACCGTCATTGTGCAAAACGCGGCGGCCCTCGTCTACCTGACCGTGGTCGCTCGCGGCGCCCGGCGGGCGGGCCTGGCGCTGCGGCCGGACGGCGCGGGAGTGCGCGGCGCGGCGGTCGCCGGCGTGTCCCTAGTGCTGCGCACGCTGTCGCTGCAGGTGGTGCTCGTGGTCACGACCGCGCTCGCGGCGCGGATGGGCAATGCCGCGATCGCCGCGCACCAGATCGCGTTCCGCATCTGGATACTGCTGTCGCTGGCGCTGGACGCCATCGCGATCGCGGGGCAGGCGATCACCGGCAAGTACCTGGGCGCGGGGGATGTGGCCGGGGCGCGGGCCGCCACCGCCAGGATGATCGCCTGGGGCGCGGTGTACGGGGTCGTGTTTGGCGCTGTGATCTTGGCCGCGCGGCCGTTCCTGCCCGGGCTCTTCGCGGCCGCGCCGCCGGTGGCCGGCCTGCTGCTCGACGTCCTGCTGGTCGTCGCGCTGCTGCAACCGGTCGCGGGCGTGGTCTTCGTCCTCGACGGGGTGCTCATCGGGGCCGGGGACCAGGACTATCTCGCGCTGGCCGGGCTCATCACCGCGGCGGTGTTCGGCATCGCCGCGGCCTGCGTGCACGCCCTGCACGGCGGCCTGGTCGCCCTCTGGCTGGCGTTCAGCGTGTGGGTGGCGGCCCGTTTCGTCACGTTGACCCTGCGAGCCCGGGGATCCGCCTGGCTGGTCACCGGCGCCGTCCGCTGACCGCCTCTGCCACCGTCGGCTGACCGCCTCTGCCACCGTCGGCTGACCGCCTCTGCCACCGTCGGCTGACCGCCTCTGCCACCGTCCACTGACCGCCCCGCCACCGTCCACTGACCGCCCCGCCACCATCCGGCGCGAGCCGGCCTTCGTGGCTGGGCGCTTGCTGTCCAGCCACCGAAAGCAAACGCCCAACCATGCCCGTGGCGACGCCGGCATCGCTTCGGCGGCCGGTTGACCCGGAGAATTCAACGCTCGTAGAATTCAACACACGTTGAAATCGGCAGGCCCGAGGAGCGCGCCATGTGGGCGATGATCGTGAAGGAGTTCCGGCAGCTACGGCGCGACCGCCGCACGCTCGCCATGATGATCGTGATGCCGGTGGTCCTGCTCATCGTGTTCGGCTACGCGGCGAGCTTCGACGTGACCACCATCCCCACCGTCGCCGCCGGACCCGAGGCGGGGCAGGTCGCGCACCTGGTTGGCGAGCCGTTCCACGTGACCGCCACGGCGCCAGCGCAAGGCCGGGCCTGGGCGGAACAACAGCTGCGGAACGGTAACGCGGCCGTGGCCGTGGTCACCGGGAACGGGCGGCCGCAAGTGCTGATCGACGGCAGCCAGCTCTTCACCGCCAAGGCGGCGATCGCCGAACTATCCGCGGCCGCGGCCAAGGCCGCGGTCAACGGTCCGGCCGGCGGGCAGGCGAGCCCGCCCGGCAGCCAGCCCCAGCCCGTCGTCACCGTGCTCTACAACCCCGAGCTGAACACCTCGGACATCATGATCCCCGGCCTGGCCGGGGTGGTGCTCGTCTTCGTCGGCACGATCATCACCAGCCTGGGGGTGGTCCGTGAGCGCCAGTCCGGGACGCTGGAACAGCTCGCGGTGATGCCGCTCAAGCCGCGCGACGTGTTCCTCGGCAAGATCGGGCCCTACTTCGCCGTGGCGGCCCTGGACCTGGCCATCGTCGTGAGCATCGGGGTCGGCCTGTTCGGGGTGCCGTTCCGCGGCTCGCTCGCGGTCTTCGCCCTTGGGGCGGTGCTGTTCCTGTTCGTCACGCTCGGCCTCGGGGTGCTGATCTCCAGCGTGTCGGAGAACCAGGGCCAGGCCATCCAGCTCGCGCTCATGGTCACGCTGCCGCAGATCCTGCTGTCTGGCCTGATCTTCCCGCTGTCCTCGATCGCGGTCGGGGTGCGCTGGATCTCCTACCTCCTCCCGCTGACCTACTTCAACGAGATCGCCCGCGGCGTGATGCTCCGGGCCGAGCCGCTCGGCCCGCTCTGGCAGCCGTTCGTCCTCTTGGCGCTGCTCGGCGCGGTCGTGTTCACCCTGGCCAGCCTGCGCTTCCGGGCGGACCTCGCGCCCGCTGCGCCGCGCCGGGGCGCGGGGAGCCCCCGGGGCCCGGACAGCGCCCGCAGCGCCCCAACCGCGGCGAGCGCAGCGGGCACGCCGAGCGCCCGGAGCGCCGGGTGACCGCGCCGGGCGTGGCCGGGAGCGCCGGGGACTGGTGGGGCACCGAAGACGTGTGCGTCCGGTTCGGGGAGACTCTGGCTCTCGACCACGTGTGGTTCCGTGCCGAACCGGGCCGGGTGAGCGCGGTTGTCGGCGGCGACGGAGCGGGCCGCACTACCCTGCTCCGCTGCCTGGCCGGCGCGCTCGCCCCGGACGGCGGGCGGGTCAGGCGGCCCGCCCGGATTGCGACCGGGTACCTGTCGGCCGGCTCGGGCGTCTACCCCGACCTGTCGGTCACGGAGAACCTGGCGTTCCGCGCCGCGGCCTACCGGGTCCCGCCGCAGCAGGCACGCGAGCGCAGCGCGGAGCTCCTCGGGCGGGCCGGGCTGGACCGGGTGGCGGACCGGCTTGCCGGACAGCTGTCCGGTGGCATGCGCCAGAAGCTGGGCGTGATCGCCGCCATGCTGCACCGCCCGGACCTTCTGGTGCTCGACGAGCCGACCACCGGCGTGGACCCGGTCAGCCGGGCCGACCTGTGGTGGCTGATCGCCCGCGCGGCCGCCGGCGGGGCAGCGGTCGTGCTGGCAACTAGTTACCTCGACGAGGCTGAGCGGGCCCACGACGTGCTCGTCCTCGACGCGGGCACGGTGCTCGCAGGTGGAACGGCGGAGCAGATCGTGGCCGCGATGCCGGGCACGCTGACCATCACCAGCGAGCGCCCCGCCGGCGAGGCGGGCAGGCGCGCCTGGCGCCGGGACGGCCGCTGGCGGGTCTGGGACCCCGCTGGACCCGAGACCGCCGGCGCGGCCGCGCCCGGCCGCCAGGGCGTGGTGGCGCCCGGCCGCCAGGACGTGGTGGCGCCCGGCCGCCAGGGCGTGGTGGCGCCCGGCCGCCAGGACGTGGTTGCTCCCGACCTCCAGGACGCGGTCACCGTCGCCATCCTGGCCCGGGAGCTGGCCCTCGTCCCGGCCGGACAGGAGGCCCGGTGACCGAGCTGCCCGCCCAAGCCGTCGCGGTGACCCGTGCCTTCGGGCGCTTCGTCGCGGTGGACCGGGTCAACTTGGAAGTCCGCCCGGGTGAGGTGGTCGGCTTGCTCGGCGCGAACGGCGCCGGGAAGACGACCCTGATCCGGCTGCTGCTGGGCCTGCTGCGCCCCTCCGGCGGTGAGATCCGGTTGTTCGGTGAGCCGCCGTCGCGGCACACCCGGCGGCGGATCGGGTACGTGCCCCAGGGGCTGGGCTTGTACGAGGACCTCACCCTGGCCGAGAACCTCGCCTTCTCTGCGGCGGCGTACGGCGAGGGGCCCGAGGCCGCAGCCGTGCCCGCGCCGCTGCGCCGCTACCGCGGCACCGTGACCGGCGCGCTACCGCTCGGGGTCCAGCGCACAGCGGCGTTCGCGGAGGCCCTCGCCCACCGGCCCGACCTGCTCGTCCTGGACGAGCCGACCTCGGGCGTAGACCCGCTGGCCCGGGCCCGGCTATGGGAGACGGTCGCGGGCGCCGCGGTGGCCGGCGCGGGCGTCCTGGTCACCACCCACTACATGGACGAGGCCGGCGAGTGCGACCGGCTGGTGATCATGGCGGCGGGCCGCGTGGTGGCCCGCGGCACCGCCCGGGAGATCACCGGCGACACAAGGATCAGCGTGGTGGAGGCCGGGTCCTGGGCGGCGGCGTTCGCGGCCCTGGAAGCGGCGGGCCTGCCGGTCGCCCTGGTCGGGCGCACGCTGCGAGTCCCCGGCGCGCCGCCGGACGCCGTGCGCCGTGCGCTCGGGGATCTCCCCGCCGCGGTCACGTCCGCGCCCGCCACCCTGGAAGAGCGCTTCTTCGAGCTCACCCTTTCTTCTGGCCAAACGGAGGGCCATCGTGACCGGCATCCCTAACGAGACGCGCCGCCCGGGGCGGGCCAGGCGCAGCGAAAGTCCGGTCGCGGCCGATGCTCCCAGCCAGACCCGCCCCGGGAGAGCCGGGCGGAGTGGCCGCCGGGGCGGCGACAGCGGCACCCGGGAGGCGATCCTGGCCGCGGCGCGGGCCCGGTTCGGGGATCTGGGGTACGACCGCACCACGATCCGGAAGATCGCGGCCGACGCCGGCGTGGACGCGGCCCTGGTGCACCATTTCTACGGCAGCAAGGAGCAGTTGTTCGCCGCGGCGATGCGGCTGCCGGTGAACCCGCGGGAGGTGCTCGAGGCCGCGCTCGCGCCGGGGGCGCGCGGCCAGGACCGGAGCCTCGGGGAGCATCTGCTGCGGACCGTGCTCGGGGTCTGGGAGGTGGCCGAGATGCGCGCCACGTTCCTCGGGCTGCTGCGGTCGGCCCCCACCAGCGAGCAAGCCGTCATCATGCTGCGGGAGTTCCTCGCCGGGGCCATCATCGGCCCGCTGGCCGCGGCGGCCCGGCAGGCCGCTCCCGACGCCGCGGCGGAGGACGCCGGGTACCGCGCGGCGCTGGTCGCCAGCCAGGTGCTGGGCCTGGGCATGACCAGGTACGTGCTGGAACTCCCGCCGCTGACGCAGGTCAGTTCCGACGATCTGGTCGCCGCGATCGCGCCCAACCTGGACCGGTACCTGTCGGGCGACCTGCGCTAGCCACGTCCGCTCACCGCCCCCGCTCCGCCCGCCTTTTCGCCGTGCCCGGCCTCCCTGCGCTTCGCCGGCGGCTGGGTTTGACTCTGCCCTTGGGGAAAGCCGCAGCATCGGGTACACCGGGCATGGCCCCGGGATGGGAGGTTGGCGTGCGGTTGCTGTCGATTGGCGCGTTCGCCCGTGCCACCCGGCTGACCCCGAAGGCGCTGCGGCTGTACGACGAACTCGGGCTGCTGCCGCCCGCGTTGGTGGACCCGGCGTCCGGCTACCGGTTTTACGATCCGGCCCAACTCGAGCGGGCCCAGCTGGTCGCCTGGCTGCGCCGGCTCGGCATGCCACTGCCGTCCGCCGGATGGCGTCAGCCCTCTAGCCAGGGGTGGGCCCCGCGGCCGCGGCCCGCAGGACGTCGCGGGTCAGCTCCATCTGCCCAAGGTGCTGGGTGACCTCCTCCAGCACGTGCAGCAGCGCATGGCCCTGCGAGGTGAACTCCAGCTCATCCGCGCTCATGTCGTCATCCGTCCCGCCACGTGGCGGCGCCGCGAACTCGGCCGTGGCCGCGTCGGCTCGGAACCTGCGCTTCGCGTCGCCCGTCGCGGCGGCCAGGCCTGCGACCGGGCCGTGGGCGCGGAACTCCGCGTCTCTATCCCTGGTTATCTCACGTCCCGCTACTACTTTCCCGCCCCAGAATTCCATGACGCCAAGGCAATGTCGGAAGATCGCATAAGGCGAATTCGAACCCGGCAGCACCGGCTTGCGGTTAGCCAGATCATCACCGAGTTCGGTGACAATTGCGGCCATCTGGTCCACAGCGCGGTCCACGTAGCTCACTACCGCGTCTACCGAGGTCTCCACCAGATCATCATGGCGCAACCCGGGCCGGCGCCTGGGCCGCCACGGTAAAACGGCCGGTGTCGGCGCCCAGGCTCAGTGCGTTTTTCCGTATTGCAGAAAATGTCCCGTCTATTCACGACGAGTAGCGCATGTCAGTCTGTTGGAGAGGCCAGCCCCAGCTTCAGGAGGTGGAGGGCCCCATGGGCAGGGACGTTCCCGCGATCGTTGTCAGTCAGGCCGACCGGCGCCGGTACCGCGAGAAGGTCCGTAGTTGCCTGGACGTGCTCGCCCGCATGCTGCGGGACTCCCAGTTCCCCACTGGCCCGGAGCAGGTCGGCCTGGAGATCGAGTTCTACCTGGTGGATGAGGCGGGCTCGCCGGCGATGCGCAACGCCGACGTGCTCACCGCGATCAACGACCCGGACTGGAGCCCGGAACTTGGGCGCTTCAACATCGAGGTCAACATGGCGCCGCGGCTGCTGGCCGGTGACGCGCTGGCCGCCTTGGAGCAGCTGCTCACCGGCAGCTACAACCGCGCCGACGCAGGCGCCCGCCGGTGCGGCGCCCGGCTGGCCATGATCGGCATCCTGCCCAGCCTGCGCGAGTACCACGCGACCGAGGAGGCGATGTCGCCCAACCCCCGGTATCACCTGCTCAACGAGCAGATCTGCGCGGCCCGCGGCGAAGAGATGCAGATATCCATCGAAGGGCCGGAGCGGCTGCTGACGCACGTGGCGAGCATCATGCCGGAGGCCGCCTGCACCAGCGTGCAGTGCCACCTCCAGGTGAGCCCGGACCTGTTCGGCAGCTACTGGAACGCCGCGCAGGCGGTGGCCGGGGTGCAGGTCGCGCTCGCGGCGAACTCGCCGTACCTGTTCGGCAGGGAACTCTGGCAGGAGACCCGGATCCCGCTGTTCGAGCAGGCCATTGACACCCGGCAGGAGGAACTTCAGGCGCAGGGAGTGCGGCCCCGGGTCTGGTTCGGCGAACGCTGGATCACCTCGGTGTTCGACCTGTTCGAGGAGAACCTGCGGTACTTCCCGTCGCTGCTGCCCCTCATCGAGGACGAGGATCCGGTGGCCGAACTCGACAGCGGGGGGATACCCGAACTGTCCGAGCTGACGCTGCACAACGGCACCGTCTACCGGTGGAACCGGCCCGTGTACGCAGTGACCGGCGGGGAGCCGCACCTGCGGGTAGAGAACCGGGTGCTGCCCGCCGGGCCGACCGTCACCGACGTCATGGCCAACGCGGCGTTCTACTACGGCCTGGTCCACACGCTCGCCGAGGCGGAACGGCCGATCTGGTCCCAGATGTCATTCGCCGCCGCGCGCGACAACCTGATGGAGGGCGCCAGGCACGGGCTGGAAGCGCGGCTGTATTGGCCCGGGCTCGGCGAGGTTCCCGCCGCCGAGCTGACTCTGCGCCGGCTGCTGACGCTGGCCTATGAGGGCCTGTGCCGCCGCGGCGTCGACACCCGGGAGGCCGAGCGCCTGCTCGGGGTGATCGAGCAGCGCTGCCTTACCGGCCGCACCGGGGCGACCTGGCAGACGGAGACAGTGCACGCCCTGGAGGAGCAGTGCGGGCTCGACCGCGACACCGCGCTGCGCGAGATGACGCAGCGCTACCTCAAACTGATGAACACCGGCGAGCCCGCGCACACCTGGCCGGTCGCCTGACGGGGCGTGCCCCGAAGTGGCAGGGTGCTCCGGGGCGGCGGGCCCGGCTCAGGCCGGGTAGCGGTGCAGCCCTACGGCATATTCGCAGCCTGCGGCCAGGCCCACGAACCCGGCCATCTTGCGCAGGAAGTCGTCCGGGTCGAAGTCGCCGCCGAGGCCGTCCAGGTAGGCCTTGTGCTCGCGCAGCGACGCCACGCCCGCGTCGATCGTGTCGGTGACGTCCACGAAATGCGTGGGGTTCGCCGTCGCGGCCACGTACATCCACTTGACGCCGTGCCAGGCCGCGCCCGCGTCCGGGAACAGCCAGGAGTTGGCCGCATCCCGGCAGGCATCCAGAGTGGCGAGGCCGACGGCACGATGGTCGGAATGGTTGACCGGCCCTTCGTCGCCCCAGGTCAGGTCGAAGCTCATGGTGATTACCACGTCGGGCCGGTGCCGCCGGATCGCCGCGGCGATGTCCCGGCGCAGCGGCACGCCGTACTCGATGAGCCCGTCACGGTGGCCGAGGAAGTCCACCTTGGATACCCCGACGACGCCGGCGCTGCGCCGTTCTTCCTGCTCGCGCAGCGGCCCGACCAAGTCCGGGGCCGTGCCCTCGATGCCCGCCTCGCCGGCCGAGGCGAGCACGTACACCACCTCGCGTCCCTGCCGGGTCCACCGGGCGACCGCCGCCGCCGTCCCGTACTCCAGGTCATCGGGATGCGCGACCACCGCCACGGCGCGGTCCCAGTCCTCCGGCATCGGATCCATCGAGCCTCCATGATCGCGGGCCTGCCTCAGCGTGCGGGGCGCCGCAAGTCGCCTTGATCTCAGCGTGCCATGACGCCCCCGGCCCCGCGGCCACGGGGCCGGTACACCCAGGACGACGAAACGGGCGGCCCGATCGTGACAGGCCGCCGGAGCGGGCACGCAGCCAGCGCCGGTTTCCCGGGCGGCGTGCTGGCCCGCCTCGCGGAAATTTACAGCTCGACAGGGAACAAGGCAACGGCGAAGGCCGTGTAGCGAGCCCTGGCGATTCTGGAAGAGCTGCACGACCTCAGCGCCGAGGAGGTACGGTCCAGGCTGGGCGCAAGGCCGGGGCCCGCGGCGCCCAGTGGCCGCTGAGCTTGTACCGTCCCCGCGATCATGACAGCACGATGGCGGGGAACAATTCCCTAGGGGTGCACGGATGGTCTGGGACCGGCGGAGCATTACGCTGACCGCGGCAGGGGTAGCCGCTGCCGTCGCGCTGGCCGTGGCGGGCATTGTCATCGCCACGCGCGGTGACACGGCCGGCCATCTCGCGTCGGCGCCCAAGCCGCCGCCTTCGCCTTCGCCGTCGCCGTCGCCGTCGCACCAGGCGCCGCTGCGGTCCCCGTTCACCGGTGAGCGGGTGAGCCACCTCAAGCGGGTGCTCATCGCGAAGATCGGCAACACCTTCCCGGAACGGCCCGCCACGGGGCTGGCCAGCGCAGACATTGTGTACCTGATCCCGGTGGAGGGCGGGCTGAGCCGGATCATGGCGGTGTTCTCCTCGCACTACCCGCGGGTGATCGGCCCGGTGCGCAGCGCCCGCGAAGACGACCTCGACCTGCTGCGCCAGTTCGGCCGCCCGGCGTTCGCCTGGTCCGGGGCCCAGCCGCGGCTGCAGCGGGTGGTCCCGCACGCGAGGATCGTGAACCTGTTCGCCGGGACCACCAGGGGCTACTTCCGCAGCCCTGACCGGGTCGAACCGTACAACCTCTACGCGAACACCCGGACGCTGCTGCAGCAGGCCCGGCACGCCAGCGTGGCCCGCGACATCGGGTTCCGGTTCGGGTCGCCGCCGCCCGGCGGCCACCACCTCAAAGCAAAGTCGGTGTCGTTCCCGGCCGCGTCGTTCCGGTTCACCTGGTCACCTCACCGGCGCCGCTGGCTGGTCTCGATGGACGGCGCCCCGGCGACCAGCGTCGGCGCCGGGCGGCTGTCCGCGCCGACCGTGGTCATCCAGCGCGTGGTGGTGGGCCTGTCCCGCTTCCTCGAGCAGGGCCCGATGATGCCGCCCGACGCGCATTCGGTCGGCTCAGGCACCGCCCTGGTGCTGCGCAACGGCGAGGCCTACCACGCACGGTGGTCGCGGCCGTCCGCCAACGGTGGCACCACGTTCACCTCCGCCTCGGGCAAGCCGATGACGTTCGCCCGCGGCCCGGTATGGATCGTCCTCGCCTACGGGCCCGGGTCATCCCGCTGGCGGGGCGGCAAGCCCGTGTAGCACGGCTGCCGCGGCCGCGGGGTGGGCAACCGTCCGGCCGCGATGAGACGATCGAGACGTGGTCGCAGCAGTTTCGCCAGCACCCGGCGCCATCCGGCTGGCCAGCTCGCAGGGACGGTGGGTGATCGCCGCCACCGTGCTCGGGTCGAGCATGGCCTTCCTCGACGCCACCGTCGTCAACGTGGCGCTCCCTACCATCGGCAAGGACCTGCACACCTCGCTGGCCGGCCTGCAATGGACGGTCACCGCCTACACCCTCACCCTGGCCGGGCTCATCCTGCTCGGCGGCGCGCTCGGCGACCGGCTCGGCCGGCGCCGGGTGTTCGTGATCGGGGTGATCTGGTTCGCGCTGGCCTCGGCGCTGTGCGGCCTTGCCCCCGACATCGGCGTGCTCATCGCCGCGCGGGCGCTGCAAGGCATCGGCGGCGCGCTGCTCACTCCCGGTTCGCTGGCCATCATCCAGGCGACGTTCGCCGCCGACGACCGGCCCAGGGCCATTGGCGCCTGGTCCGGCCTGGGCGGCGTGGCAGGCGCGGTGGGCCCGTTTCTCGGCGGCTGGCTCATCGGCTCGGTCGGCTGGCGCTGGATCTTCCTGATCAACCTGCCGCTGGCGGCGGCGGTGACGGCTGTGGCGGTGCGCCACGTGCCGGAGACCAGGGACCCTACCAGCCACGGCCGGTTCGATTGGGCCGGGGCCATTCTCGCCGCGCTCGCCCTGGCCGGGATCACCGACGCGCTCATCGAGGCGCCCGTGCACGGCCTGGCCCGCGCGGCGCTGACCGGGGGCGCAGGGGTTCTCGCCGGTGTCGGCTTCGTGCTGCTCGAACGCCATCGCGGCCGCGCCGAGCGCGGCGTGCCGCCCATGCTCCCGCTGGACGTGTTCGCCTCGCGCCAGTTCAAGGCGGTCAACGTGATCACCTTCGTGATCTACGGCGCGCTCGGCGGCACCCTCTTCCTGCTCGTGCTGCAACTCCAGGTGGTGTCCGGCTACTCTCCGCTGGCCGCGGGCGTCTCGCTGCTGCCGCTGACCTTGCTGATGCTGGTGCTGTCGTCGCGGGCGGGCGCGCTGGCGCAGCGGGTCGGACCGCGCTGGCTGATGACAGCTGGCTGTGCGCTGTGCGCTGTGGGTTTGCTCCTGGCCGTCAGGATCGGGCCAAACGCTTCCTACCTGGCTGATGTGTTCCCCACCGTCGTGTTGTTCGGCCTGGGCCTGTCCGCGACGGTTGCCCCGCTGACGGCCACCGTCCTGGCCAGCGCCGATGTCCGCCATGCCGGGGTCGCCAGCGGGGTCAACAACGCGGTGGCCCGGGCTGCGGGCTTGTTCGCCGTGGCCGGGCTCCCGCTGGTCGTGGGCCTGACTGGTGATGCGTACCAGAACCAAACGGCGATGAACTCCGGTTTCCACATGGCCATGGTCATCTGTGCCGGCCTGCTCGTCATCGCGGCGGTGCTGTCCGTGCTGACGATCGACAACGACGTGCTGCGCCCCGAGCCGGAACATCCGGTGGCCCAGCCGGAATGCCTGACCTGTCTGCCGATCAACGCGCCGCCGCTGGAACCGGGTAACCCGGCCGAGGCCCAGTCAGGCCCCGGTAATCGGGTCGAGGCGCCGCCGCAGGCCCACTAAGCTCGATTTCTCAATCACCCGCCCGGACGGCGGGAATCACCCCTGGACGTCACGACGAGGAAGCCTGGACCCATGCGCTGGTCACAGATGCACATTCCGACCCTGCGGGAGGACCCGGCGGACGCCGACGCGCCGAGCCATCGGCTGCTGGTCCGCGCGGGGTACATCCGGCAACTCCAGGCGGGCCACTACTCCCTGCTGCCGCTCGCGGTCCGGGTGCGGGCCAAGGTGATCGAGATCATCCGGGAGGAGATGAACCGGATCGGCGCCCAGGAACTGCTGGCGCCCACGATGCACCCGAGGGAGATCTGGGAGCGTAGCGGCCGCACCGAGACCATGGCCGACGTGATGTTCACGTTCGCCGACCACAAGGGCGCGCCGAACGTGCTGTCGGTGACCAACGAAGAGGTCTTCACGGTTCTTGCCCAGGAGCTGAGCTCGCACAAGCAGTTGCCGCAGGCCTGGTACCAGTTCCAGACCAAGTTCCGGGACGAGCCACGGCCCCGGGCCGGCCTGCTGCGCGTGCGGGAGTTCACGATGAAGGACTCCTACAGCTTCGACCTGGACGCGGCCGGGCTCGATGTGTCCTTCGACCGGCACCGCATCGCGTATCTGGACATCTTCCGGCGTCTTTCCGTTCCGGTGATCCCCGTGGAGGCCTCCAGCGGGGCCATGGGCGGCAAGGACTCGACCGAGTTCATGAGCCCCTCCGAGGTCGGCGAGGATCTGGTCGCGCACTGCCCGGCGTGCAATTACGCGGCCAACGTGGAGAAGGCCACGTCCCGGCTGTCCGAGGTGGCCGACGGCCCGGGCCCGCCCGCCCCCGAGCAGTTCGCCACTCCCGGCGTGCGCACCATCGAAGACCTGGCGACCGGCTATGACGCGCCGGCGGACCGGCAGATCAAGACCCTGGTCTACGTGCTGGACGGCAAGCTCACGCTCGTGCTGATGCGCGGTGACCATGCGCTCAACGAGCAGAAGCTCGCCGACGCCGCTGGCGCCGTGCATATCCGCCCGGCCCACCCCGACGAGATCAAGGAGGCGCTCGGCGCGCTGCCGGGCAGCCTCGGCGCGGTCGGGGTGACGAACCTCCCCGTCCTCGCCGACGAGGCGCTCCGCGGCCGCCGCGACATGGTCACCGGGGCCAACACCGACGACTTCCACCTGCGCGGGGTAGACATCGCCCGGGACGTCAGCGTCGGGACCTGGGCCGACCTACGGGAGGTCCGCGCCGGGGAACTCTGCATCCGGTGCGGCGAGCCGCTGGAGATCGTGCCGACCATTGAGGTCGGGCACATCTTCAAGCTCGGCTATAAGTTCACCAAGGCGTTCAACGTCACCGTGCTGGACGCTTCCGGTGAGCGGGTGCACCCGATCATGGGCTGCTACGGGATCGGCGTGGAGCGGGCGATGGCCGCCATCGTCGAGCGCCACCACGACGAGCGCGGCATCATCTGGCCCGTCGCCGTGGCCCCGTTCGCCGTGGACGTGGTCGTGGCCCAGTCGGAGGATCCCGAGTCCGCCAAGGTGGGGGAGTCGGTGTACGAGCAGCTCACCGCCGCGGGCATCGAGGTCATCATCGACGACCGGGCCGAACGGGCCGGGGTCAAGTTCCGCGACGCGGAGATCACCGGGATCCCGTTCCGGGTGACCGTGGGCAAGCGCGGCCTCGCCGACAGCACCGTCGAGGTCACGACGCGCGCCACCGGCGAGACGGTCAAGGTCCCCGTCGGGGATGTTGTGGCGCACCTGCGCGACGCCCTGGCCGGCTGAGCCCTCACCTAGGCCGGCCGGACCCGCCCTGGCTGGCTGTGCCCTCAGCTGGGCCGGTTAAGGCCGCCCCTGCTCCAGCTGAGCCATCACTGCTGGCCGGCTGAGGCGCGCCCTGGCCGACTGAGGCCCCGTGTCCGGCGGGCTCAGGCCCGTTCGCCGCAGGCGGCGAGCCCAGCGGTTCCGCCCGCCGGGCGCGCCGCCGGGTGGCCAGCACGCTCGCCAGCGCGGTCACCGTGAGCACCAGGGCGATGATCACCAGCGACAGCAAGGCGCTGACTTGCGGCACCGGGACCGGCCCGATCCTGGTCACACCGGAGTTATGCAGCGCCTCGCCGAACAGCTTGACGCCGATGAAGGCGAGGATGATGCACAGCCCGGCCTGCAGGTAGGCCAGGCGGGCGAGCAGCCCCGCCACCAGGAAATACAGGTGGCGCAGGCCGAGCAGGGCGAACACGTTCGCGCTGAACACCACGAACGGGTCGCGGGTCAGGCCGAAGACGGCGGGAATCGAGTCGACCGCGAACATCACGTCGGTCACGCCGAGCGCGATCACCAGCGTGAGCGCCGGCCCCAAGGCGTGGCCGCGGGTCAGCCGTGCCGCCACCCGCGTCCCGATCCCCAGGGGCGGCTGCTGTGCCGTGGCGTCGTCGGCCACCGGCGTGGCGCCGTCGGCCACCGGCGTGGCGCCGCCGGCCATCGGCGTGGCGTCGCCGGCCACCGCGGTGGAGCCGGCGGCCACCGGCGTGCCGCCGCCCGTTCCGCGCTCGCCGGAACTGGCAGGCGACCGGGCTCCGGTGAGCCGGCCGGCTTCAGGCCCGGCCGCGACCTGGGGCCCAGCGCCACGGCGGGCTACCTGGGCCGCCGTGTAGAGAAGAAACCCGGCGAACAGGAATTCCACCCAGCCGAACCGGTGCAGGGCCGCCGCGCCGAGCCCGATGACGATGCCGCGCAGCACCACGGCGATCCCGATGCCGGCCAGTACCACGCGGCCGTGCAGCCGGGCCGGCACCGGGGACCGGCTGATGAGGATGACGAAGACCAGCAGGTTGTCCAGGGAAAGGCTGTACTCGGTCAGCCAGCCGGCGAAGAACTGGCCCGCGGGAGTGCCGCCCGAGGTAACGGCGAGTAGGGCGCCGAACCCCACCGCCAGCAGCACGGCGACCAGGGTCCAGCCGGCCGCCTCCGACATGCGCACTGGGCGGTTGCGGCGCGAACTGGCGAGCAGATCCACGCACAGCAAAACGACCAGGCCGGCGGCGACCGCGACCCAGCCCCAAATGGGGACGTGAACGTATGCCATGGGGTACCCGACGGGGTGAGATGGGCTCAGCGGCCGGGGCGACTCCTCACCGTGACGTTTCGGCCTGCGATGTCCCCCGATGGGCAAGTGCGGCCAGCCCGGCCCGGGCCCCTCCTGGGTGCCCGGGCCCGGGCGCAGCCACGCCGGCCAGGCTAAGCAGTGCCCCGGTTGACTGCCCGGTCTGGCTGGCGAATCTGACGGCTTCGGCGCGGCGGTGGAGGGCCACTACGCTGCTGGGCATCGTCATGGCAACCTCTCGCCGATCTTTCCAGCCCGGCCGTCCCAGGCTTATGTTTTACTATTACTTGCCGATCTCTGCGGGTCTTCGTTACTAATCGGCTAAATTTGCCGCGCTATTTTGCCGATGTCCGGCAATGTGACCACGGCGCGGGCCGTTGGGCTCAACTGCTGGCAAACGCCGGGTACCCGGCTGGAAGGCGGTGCCAGGAGTGAATGCGCCCGGCGGGGACCGCGCAGTGGATCTTGCCGCGATCACCCGGGCGGCGAGCCGCGAAGCGGGCGGGGTCCCGGCCGGGCTGCTCGGTGGCTACCTGCCCGCGGTCCTCGACGCGGCGAGTAGCGGCCGCCGCCTGTCGGCCGCGGAACTGGCCGAGTACGCGCGATCCGGGGAGCAGGCGGCGGAGGGCGGCGTCGCGCTGCGCGGCCTCGTCGATCTGTACCTGTCCGCGACGTGGCGGCTGTGGCGGGAACTGCCCGGCGACACCGGGTCACCGGCGGCATTGCGGGCCGCCGGGCTGGCCGTGCTCCGGGCCGCCGACGATGCGGTGGCTGCGGCCGCGGGTGGCTTCGAACGGGGCTACTTGTCGGTGGCCCGCCGGGAGGAAGCGGAGCGCCGCGAGTTCTTCGAAGACCTGCTTTCCGGGCGCGGCGGCGTCGCCGACCTGCTGGACCGGGGGGAGCGGCTCGGCCTGCGGCTGGTCGGCCCGCACCAGGTGCTGCTGGCCGGTGTCGACTGACGCCGGGCGCCCCGCGGGGACCCACATCGACGCGGTCGTCGCCGAGGCCGCGGCGCCGTCCTCCTCGCTGGTGCTGAACCGCCACGGGCGGCTGCTGGTGATCGTGGGATCGGCCGATGGCAAGGAAGCGGGCACGGTGGCGCGCGCGCTCGCCCGGGTCCTGGGCCGCCGGGCAGCCCGGGACGCCGGGGCGGCCCGGGACTCCGGGGGAGGCTGGGACGCCGGGGCGGGCGAGCCCGGCCCGCCGCCCTGGCGGATCGCCATCGGGCGGTCCTATCCGGGGCCAAGCGGCGTGGTGCGTTCCTATGACGAGGCGGAGGAGGCGCTCGATGTCGCCCAGCGCCTCGGCCTGGCCGATCCCGTGGTGAGCGCCGGGGACCTGCTCATCTACCAGGTGCTGCTGCGCGACCGGGCGGCGATCACCGACCTGGTGCGGACTTTGCTCACGCCGCTAGCGCGGGCCAGGGGGGGCGCCGGGCCACTGGTGGCCACGCTGGGTGCGTATTACGCCCGGGGCGGCGTCGCCACCGCGGCCGCGCACGACCTGCACCTGTCGGTGCGGACGGTCACCTACCGGCTGGCCCGGGTCAGGGAGTTGACCGGGTGGGATCCCGCCCGGCCCGCGGACGCGCTGGCCCTGCAGGTGGCGGTGATCGGCGCGCGGATGCTGGACTGGCCAGCTACTAGGCTTGACCGCGAGTAACCGGCGCATGCCTCAGGCGGTGCCCGCCTTCTGCCCCGCGATGCTGGCGCGGACCTCGTCCATGTCCACCTCGCGCGCCTTCGCGATCAGGTCCTCCAGCGCGGGCTCGGGAATCGCGCCGGGCTGGGCGTAGAGGACGATCTTGTCGCGGATGATCATGAGGGTCGGGATCGACGAGATACCGAAGGAGGCGGCGAGCGCCTGCTGTGCCTCGGTGTCCACCTTCGCGAAGACCGCGTCCGGGTGCTGCTCAGAGACACGCTCGAAGATGGGCCCGAACATCCGGCACGGCCCGCACCAGGACGCCCAGAAGTCCACCAGGGCCAGGTCGGCGCCCGCGATCACGCTCTCAAAGTTCTCGGCGGTCAGCTCGACTGTCGCCATGGTCTTCCTCCTCGGTTCCTACCGGGCGCCATCGATACCCTGTGGGGTATGCAACCGCGGCGCGACCGCAACCATTCCCCCGCGCTCCGACCGCTGCCGCGCTCCGGGGCGCAGCGCTCGCCGGGCCGGATGTCGTGGTTGCGTCAGCCATGACAAGAGAATGTGATGGTTGGCCCAACCGTGACAAACGCCCGCCGGGAGGGAGGTCGTTGGGCGTGATCTGCGTATTGGGGGACGCCCATCTCGACGTGATCGTGTCCCTGACCGGGCCGGTCCAGCCAGAGACCGACACCCCGGCCACCACCTCGGCAGGCGCCGGGGGGCAGGCGGCCAACGTCGCCGCGTGGATCGTCGCGCTCGGCGGCCAGGCCCGGCTGATCGCGGCCCGGGCGGCCGACCCCGCGGGCCGCATGGTGGCCGGGGAACTCACCAGCCGGGACGTGGAGCTCGCCGGTCCTGTGCTGCCGGGGCGCACCGGCGTGGTGGTCTCGCTGTCGGACGCGGGCCGGTCCCGGTCGATGCTCACCGACCGGGGCGTGGGCATCCAGCTCGAGGCCGGGCACCTGCAGGACGAGTGGTTCACCGGCTGCACCCGGCTGCATCTGCCCGGGTACAGCTTGCTGCGGGCGCCGGTCCAAGGCGCCGCCCTGGCCGCGGCGCGGCGGCTGCCCCGGCTGAGCGTGGACCTCTCCTCCACCTCGGCGCTGCGAGACTATGGCGTGGACCGCTTCCGCGTGCTGCTGGCCGGGCTGCGGCCACAAACCGTGTTCGGCACGGAGGAGGAGACGGATCTGGTAGGGGAGGCGCCCGGCGCTGAGATGGTGGTGAAACTGGGGCCGCGCGGGGTCCGGGTTGGCGGGGTCACGCACGCCGCGGCCCCGGTGACGGCGGTGGACACGACCGGCGCCGGCGACGCGTTCGCCGCCGGGTACCTGCTCGGCGGGGTCAGCCTCGGCCTGGCGGCGGCCGCGCGCGCGGTGGGGAGGATGGGGGCGATGCCGTGAGCCGGGGCCAGCCATGGCGCCCATGCGCGCCCGAGAGAGGGGCCGTGCGATGACGCCTGCGCCGGTGCTGGCCGAAGAGGTCGCCGCCGCGCTCCGGGATGGCGGCGCCGTGGTCGCGCTGGAGACCACGCTGGTCTCGCACGGTTTCCCCGGGCGGCAGGGCCTGGAGGTGGCGCTGGCCGCCGAGGCACGGGTCCGCGCCGCTGGCGCCGTCCCGGCCACGATCGGTGTGCTGGACGGTGCGATCCGGGTCGGCCTGACCGAGCCGGAGCTGGAGCGTTTCGCCGCCGCGGGGGAGTCCGCGCGCAAGGCCGGCGCCCGCGACCTGGCCGCCTGCGTGGTCCAGGGAGCGCTCGGCGCCACCACGGTCGGCGGGACCCTCGCCGTGTGCCGGGCCGCCGGGATCCGGTTCATGGGCACCGGCGGAACCGGCGGCGTGCATCGCGGCTTCGCCCAGACCCTGGACATTTCCAGCGACCTGCCCCAGCTTGCGCGCACCGCGGCGATGGTGGTCTCGTCCGGGGCCAAGTCCATCCTGGACGTCCCGGCCACCGCGGAACTGCTGGAAACCCTGGGCGTTCCCGTCCTCGGCTGGCGCGTGCCCACGCTGCCGCAGTTCTACAGCACGGGCGGCGGCCCGCCGGTGTCCGCGGTCGTGTCCGCTCCCGAGGAAGCGGCCAGGATCGCGGCCCTGCATTGGCTGCTCAACGGATCGTCGGGGCTGCTTCTCGCCCGCCCGCCGGACCCGTCCGTGGATCTCGAAGAGATCATCACCGACGCGGTCAGCCGGGTACGCGAGCAGGGCGTGACCGGGCAGTCGGTGACGCCGGCCGTGCTGTCCCTGGTGCACGAACTGAGCGGGGGCCGCAGCGTGGAGGTGAACCGGCTGCTCATAGCCGACAACGCGGGCCTGGCCGCAGAGGTAGCGGTAGCGCACGCGCGCGAGGCGGCCGGCGGCCGTTAGGGCGCGTCCCATTGCCCGCCGCGAATGTGGCCGATTACGCCAACGACGGCAAAAGAGCGTGGGCGCTGGCGCAAACGGCCACAATCGATCCTGAAGATGATCACGTCGGGCGGGCCGTTGATCGCATAGACGGCCCTTGCTGGGTACACCTTTCCCAGACCGGCGGAAGGGGATCACGATGCGGTTCCGCAACCGGTCCGATGCGGGCCAGAGGCTGGCCGCCCGCCTGGAGCACCTGCGGGGCAAGGACGCCGTGATCCTCGGGCTGCCCCGGGGCGGGGTGCCGGTCGCCGCGGAGGTGGCGCGCGCCCTGGCCGCCCCGCTGGACATCATCCTGGTGCGCAAGCTCGGCGTGCCCGCCCAGCCCGAACTCGGGATGGGCGCGATCGGCGAATCGGATGCCCGGGTCATCAACCCCGATGTGGTGCGTTATGCCCAGGTCAGCGAGGCACAGCTGGCCGAGGTCGAGCGCCGGGAGCGGGCCGAGCTCCAGCGCCGCGCCCAGCGGTTCCGCGGCGGCGCGGCGCGCGTGCCGCTGGCCGGGCGGATCGCCGTCATCGTGGACGATGGCATCGCGACCGGCTCGACCGCCCGCGCCGCATGCCAGGTGGCGCGGGCAATGGGCGCGGCCACGGTGCTGCTCGCGGTGCCGGTGGCACCGGCCGGGGCCGACGTGGGCATGCGCGGCGATGCCGACGAGGTGATCTGCCTGGCGATGCCCGGCCGGTTCCTCGCGATCGGCGAATGGTATGAAGACTTCGCGCAGACCTCGGACGAGGAAGTGGTCGCGCTGCTGCGCGCGGCGCGGGCCAGGCAGGCCGAGCAAGGGCGCGAGCGCCCGGCGGACGAAGCGGAGGAACAAGTGCCCGAGCCCGGCGACCAGGCCGAATCCGGCATCGCCGAACCCGGCGCTAGCGCGGACAACCCCGGCGGGATCGTGCCGGAATCCGCGGCGGACGGGCAGGCGGCGGGCGCAGGCCGTGCCGAGCTTGATGGGCTGGTGGACATGATGCCGTTCGCCGCTGGGCTCGGCATCGTGGTGGACGCCGCGGCCCCGGACGAGATACGGGGCCGGATGCCCTGGGCGCCGGAACGGTGCACCACGGGTGGGATCCTGCACGGCGGCGTGCTGATGGCGCTGGCCGACAGCCTCGGCGGGATCTGCGCCTTCCTGAACCTGCCGCCCGGCGCGCTGACCGCGACCACCAGTTCGGCCACGGTGTTCACCCGGGCCGTCCGGTCCGGCGAGGTGACCGCGGTCACCCGCCCGCTGCACGTGGGCCGGTCGACGATCGTGGTGCAGACCGACCTCACCGACGACGCGGGACGGCGGGTGGCTCAGGTGACCCAGACGCAGGCGGTCCTGCCCGGCCGTTCCTGACCGGTCAGGCGCCGGGTATCTCACTCCCGCACCGCGGGCAGGTGGTCGGCGGGTCCTCGTCGGCCAGGGCGCCACAGGCCTGGCAAACCCGGGGCAGCCAGCAGACCGGATCCCCCGCCCGGTCCTCGGGGTCGGCGCGCCAGGTCATCCCGCCGCCCCACCGTTGCATGCCGTCGGCCGGGCGCTCTGCGCTGTCAGGCTGCTCGGTGCTGCCGCCTGGGTCGCTGGTCACCGGGCATCACGCAGCCTCGCGGCCAGCACCGCAGCCTGGCTGTGCTCGATGTCCTTGGTCGCGGTGAGCAGGGTCAGCGGCCCTGAGCCGGCCAACCGCCGCAGGTGCGCCAGGGCGTCGGCGCGTTCGGGCGCCTGTAGTTCCGCCTGGTATTGCTCCCGGAAATCCGGGAACTTGCTCGCCTCGTGCCCGTACCACCGCCGAAACTCATCGGAGGGCGCAACGGCCTTGACCCATTCGTCCAGGGCCGCGGCGCTCTTGGACAAGCCACGGGGCCACAGCCGGTTCGACGAGCACCCGCTGCCCGTCAGCCGGGTCCGGCGGGTCATAGACGCGGCGCACGTGCACGTCGGTAGTTGCCGTCATCGAGACCTGTCTACCAGAGTTGGCAAGGCTTGCCCGCCGGGAGCCCCAGCAACGGGCCCGGCGGGCAAGCCAGGCGGTTGGCGACCGAAGTAAATCGTAGCACGATATATATTGCCGGATCTGACGACAACCCGGGGGGGACGCGAGGAAGGGTTCCGGGCAAGGCTGTGGGCGCTCGGCGAGCCTGACTCACCAAAAGGGGGTGCTCGGGAGTTGTCGGGGCGGGTTCAAGGCATTTGGCGAGCGTGGGTCCGGGGGGGAGAGGCGAGGTCAGGGTTGAAGTGGGGCTACGGTGAGGGGGTGCCCGAAATGTCGGCTGGGGATTTCCAGAACTTGCTGGCCTTCCGTACGGGCTTGCGCCGGTTCATGCACTGGAGCCAGACGCAGGCGCGCGCGGTCGGCTTGACCCCGGCCCAGCACCAGCTTCTCGTCGCGATCAAAGGCCATTCCGGGCCCCAGGATCCGACGATCTCAGAGCTTGCCGAGTACCTGCTGCTGCGCCACCACAGCGTGGTCGAGCTGGTGGACCGGGCGGCCAACGCGGGGATCGTCGCGCGGTCCCGTGACGCCGAGGACGGGCGGCTGACCCGGGTGATGCTCACCCCGGACGGCGAGGCACGGCTGAGGCGCCTCGGACCCGCGCACCTGGACGAGTTGCGCAACCTTGCCCCGGTGCTCGACCAGCTTGTCAGCGAATGGGCAGCGCACGCCGAGCAGCAGGCCGCTTCCGAGCCTGGCTGACCAGGGCGTGGCCGCCCGCGCCAGCCGTTTTGCCAGAAGAGGGCCAACCGCCGCGGCGGGTCAGGAGTCGTCAGCGGCGAGCTGGCGCAGCCGGTAGCGCTGGATCTTGCCGGTGGCGGTGCGCGGCAGCGCGGCCACGAACTCGACCTCGCGCGGGTACTTATACGGGGCGATCGCCTGCTTGGCGAAGGCCTGGAGTTCGGCGGCCTTGGCCGGGCTGGCCTCGGCGCCGTCCCGGAGCACGACGTAGGCCTTGACGATCGTGCCGCGCTCGGGGTCGGGGGCGGCGACTACGCCGGTCTCCACCACGTCGGGGTGCACCAGCAGCGCCTGCTCCACCTCGGGCCCGGCGATGTTGTACCCGGCCGTGATGATCATGTCGTCGCTGCGGGCCTGGTACCAGTAGTAACCGTCGGCGTCCCGGATGTAGGTGTCGCCGGTGAGGTTCCACCCGTCCCGGACGTAGGCGCGCTGGCGCTCGTCGGCGAGGTACCGGCAGCCGGTCGGCCCCTTGACGGCCAGGCTCCCCGGGTCGCCGTCGGGCACCGGTTTCCCGTCCTCGCCCAGCACCGCCGCCGCATAACCCGGCACCGCCAGGCCCGTCGCCCCGGGCCTGATCTGATCCCCGGCGGCGGAGATGAAGATGTGCAGCAGCTCGGTGGCGCCGATCCCGTCGATGATCCGCACGCCGGTGGCGCGGTGAAAGTCCTCCCATACCGCGCGCGGCAGGTGCTCGCCGGCCGAGACGCACCGCCGCAGGCCGCCGAGCGCCCCGCCGTGCCCGGCGGTGAGCAGCGCCCGGTACATCGTCGGCGCCGTGAACAGCACGGTCACGCCGTGCTCGGCGACCGCTTGCGCGAGTTCGTCCGGCGTCGCCCGCTCCAGCAGCAAGGTGCTGGCGCCGATGCTGAACGGAAACACCACAAGGCCACCAAGCCCGAACGTGAACCCGACCGGCGGGGTGCCCAGGAACACGTCGTCCGGGCTGGCCGTGAGCACGTGAGCGCCAAAGGTGTCCTGGATCGCCAGCACGTCGCGGTGGAAGTGCATGGTGGCCTTCGGCTTGCCGGTGGTGCCCGAGGTCGGGGCGAGCAGGGCCACGTCGTCGGCGGCGGTAGCCACGGCCTTGACACCGGCGCTCTTGTCGGCGCAGCGGCTGGCCAGGTCATCGCCGACCTCGGCGCCGTACAGAATCGCCGGGATGCCGAGGTCCGCGGCCTCCAGTTCGGCGGCGAACCGGTGATCGCTGACGGCCAGGCTGGGCCGGGTGATGTCCGCCAGCGCGGCGATCTCTCCGGCGCGCAGCAGGGCCATCGTGGTCACCGCGACCCCGCCCGCCTTGAGCACGGCGAACCACGAGGCGATCAGCCAGGGGTTGTTCGGGCCGCGCAGCAGCACCCGGTTCCCGGGGACCAGGCCGAAGTCCTCGGCGAGCACCTGCGCGGCCTGGTTGGCCCGGCGCAGCAGGTCGCCGTAGGTCCACATCTCGGTGGGGGTGCGCAGGCACGGGCGGTCCGGGCCGAACCTGGCGACGACGTCGTCCAGCAGCGCCTCGGCGCAGTTGAGCCGGTCGGGATAGCTCAGGCCGGCGAGGTCGAAGCGCAGCTCCGGCCACTGGCTGGCGGGCGGGAGGTTGTCCCGGCAAAACGTATCGGTGTGCGCGGAGGGCGACAGCTCCATCGACGGCACCCCCTTCGTGCGGCCCGGGTTACGGGTAGCACCAGTATTCACTGTCTCTGACGACATTGACGTCCGCCCCGGCCTGGCGGCCGGGGTTTCCTCCAGCGCGGCTCACGCTGCGCTCCGGTGGGTTCCTGCTTCACCGGCAACCGCCACGGCAGGCCGTGGTCTTACGTCGCCTCCACAGGCGTTTCGCCTCTCCGCCCGCCCGGCGGCGAGGATGTTCCTGGCGGCGTTCACATCCCGATCATGCATCGCCCCGCAGGCTGGGCACGACCACTGGCGGACGCTGAGCGGCTTGGGACCGTCGTTTACCCCGCAGTCCGAGCAGACCTGCGAGGTAGGGACGAACCGCCCGATCCGGTGGAACGTCCGCCCGTAGTGCTCCGCCTTTTCCGCCAGCAGCCGGAGCAGTTGCGCCCACCCGGCGTCGTGAACAGACTTGGCCAGCCGGGTGCGGGCCAGGGCGGACACGGCGAGGTCTTCGGCGTAGACCGCTTGGTTGTCGCGGATCAGCCGGAGCGCTGTCTTGTGCGCGTGATCAAGCCGGGTTTCCCGGACCTTGCGGTGTAGCACCGCGACCCGGCGGCGCGCCTTGACCCGGTTGGCGGAGCCTTTGGCCTTGCGGGACAGTGCCCGCTGCGCCCGGGCCAGCTTGCGCTCCTTCGCCCGCAGAAGCCGGGGGTTGGCGATGATCTCGCCGTCCGAGGTGACGACCAACCGGTCCAGGCCGACGTCAACGCCTATCTCGTGATCGCAAGCAGGCAGTGGCGCGGCCGCACGGTTGACGACGAATGAGGCGAAGTACCGGCCGTCTGGCTCCCGGATCACGGTGACCGACGACGGTTCGGACGGCAGCGGCCGCGACCAGCGGACCTTGATCTCTCCCACCTTGGCCACATACAGGCGCTGACCGCGCAGGCTGAACCCGTTCCGAGTGAACCGGATGGACTGACGGCCACGCTTGCAGCGGAACCTTGGGTGGCCGGCCCGGCGGCCCTTCCGCTTGCCAGAGCGGGAATCGAACCAGTTCCGGTAGGCGCGGCGGGCATCGTTGCATAGTTAACCCCGGCCTGAACGCCGGAGCTGCGCCGCCAGATCGTCGTCCATCGACCGAGATATCGTGAGGCCGGAGGTGCGCCCATGAGCCCGTTTCGCGGATCGGTCCCGCTGACCGACGAGTGGCGGCATTTCCGGTTCGAGGTTGCGGACGGGATCGCGACCGTCACGCTCGACCGGCCCGACAAGCTGAACGCGCTCACCTTCGACACCTACGCCGACCTGCGGGACCTGCTGGCCGAGTTGCCGCACCGGGGCGATGCAAGGGTGCTGGTGCTGCGGGGGTCCGGCCGGGCGTTCTGCTCCGGCGGGGACGTGCGCGAGATCATCGGCGCGACCCTGGCCATGGGCCAGGACGAACTGCTTGCATTCACCCGGATGACCGGCGAGGTTATCCGGGGCATGCGGGAATGCCCGATCCCGATCATCGTCGGGCTCCAGGGGATGGCCGCAGGGGCCGGCGCGGTGATCGCGCTCGCAGCGGACTTCCGGGTGGCCACGCAAGCGGCGCGGTTCGCGTTCCTGTTCACCAAGGTGGGCCTGTCCGGCGGGGACATGGGCGCGGCCTACCTGCTGCCCCGGCTGGTCGGGCTTGGCCGGGCAACCCAGTTGCTCATGCTCGGCGACACCATCGACGCGGCGCACGCCGAGCGGATCGGGCTGGTCAGCGAACTGGTCGCCGAGGACGAACTGGACGGCGCGGTGGACCGGCTGGCCCGGCGCCTGGCCACCGGGCCCGCGCACGCCTACGCGCAGACCAAGGCCCTGCTCACCCGGGAACAGGACATGAGCCTGTCCGCCGCCGTAGAACTGGAGGCGATGACCCAGGCCCTGCTGATGACCGGCAAGGACTACGCCGAATTCCACGCCGCCTTCACCGAGGGCCGCGACCCCCCCTGGCAAGGCCGCTAGCTGGCTCCCGCCCCGGAGCCCGGGCCGCGTTGCTTGAAGAGTTGCCGGGCGATGATCGTGCGCTGGATCTCGGAGGCGCCCTCGTAGATGCGCGGGGCGCGGACCTCCCGGTACAGGTGCTCCAGCGGGTGCCCCCGCTGCAGCGCCCGGGCCCCGTGGATCTGCACCGCCGCGTCCACCACGAACTGTGCCGTCTCGGTGGCGAACAGCTTCGCCATGGCGCTGCGCCCGGCGATCCCGGCCGCCCCGGCGTCGATGGCCGCCGCGGCAGAGTAGACCAGCAGCCGGGCCGCCTCGGTCCGGGTGGCCATCTCGGCCAGTAGGTGCGCCACCGCCTGCTGGTCCTTCAGCGGCCCGCCGAACACGGTCCTGGACGCCGCGTATGAGCACGCAGCCTCCAGCGCCGCCTGCGCCATGCCCACGGCGAACGCACCCACGCTCGGCCGGAACTTGTCCAGGGTGCGCATCGCCACGACGAAGCCGCGGTCGGCCTCGCCGAGCAGCTCGTCGGCGTAGACCGGCACCCCGTCGAAGGTAAGCGTGCCGATCGGGTGCGGGCTCACCATGTCCAGGTGCTCGCCGGACAGCCCCGGCCGCTCGGCCGGAACCAGGAACGCGCTCACCCCGCGGGCCCGCTCTCCCAGCGTGGTCCGGGCGAACACGGTGTAGAAGTCGGCCTCGGGCGCGTTGGAGATCCACGTCTTGGTGCCGGTCAACCGCCACCCGTTCCCGTCCGGCTCGGCGGCGAGCTCCAGCGCGGCGGCGTCGGACCCGGCGCCGGGCTCGGACAGCGCGAATGCGGCGACCGCGGCCCCGGAGGCCACGGCGGGCAGCCAGCGGCGCACCTGCTCGTCGGACCCCGACTGCAGCACCGGATAGCTGCCCAGCCCCTGCAGCGCCAGCGCGGTCTCCGCCTCGGTGCACTCGGTGGCCAGCGACTCGCGGAGCAGGCACAGGTCCAGGGCCGGAGCCTCCCGCGAGGGCTGCCCGGCCGCCGCGCCCGGGAACAGCCGGGCCAGCAGACCGAGATGGCCCATGGCGCGCAACAGTTCCCGGTTGACCCGGCCCGGCGGCCCGCCGTCGGCCACCGGCCGCAGCTCCACCGCGTGCGCGCGCACCTGCGCCGCGAACTCCTGCTGCGTGGTGGTCAGCCCGAACGGGGCCGGCCCGAACGAGGTCATAGCGGGGCCACCGGGTCTGCGCCGGGGCGCCAGCGGGCGTGGGCGGTGCCCGGCGTGCCGGTCCTGATCAGCTCTAGTCGCGGCCGGGGGCCGTCGGTGCGGCCGGTCTGCGGTTTGCGGTTGCCCGCGGCGAACTGGTTCGGCCAGGCGGCGCCCGGCCCGGAGTATCCCTGGTCCGCGGCGGCGTGCAGGGTCCACTGCGGGTCGTACAGGTGGGCCCGGCCGATGGCGCAGAAGTCGGCGCGCCCGGCCAGCAGGATCGAGTTGACGTCGTCGTAGGAGGAGATGGCGCCGACCGCGATCACCGCCACACCGTACTTGCGGCCGATCTCGTTGCGGATCCGGTCCGCGTACGGGGTCTGGTAGCTGCGGCCGAACGCCGGGCGCTCGTCGCTGACCACCTGACCGGTGGACACGTCGATGCCATCCACCCCGTGCTCGGCGAACGCCCGGGCGACCTCCACGGCCTCGTCGGCGTCGACGCCCCCGTCGTGCCAGTCGGTCGCGGAGATCCGCACGGTGACCGGGCGCCCGGCAGGCCACACCGCCCGGATCGCGTCCAGCACCTCCAGCGGGTAGCGCAGCCTGCCCTCCAGGGATCCGCCGTATCGGTCGGTGCGCTGGTTGCTCAGCGGGGACAGGAACGACGACAGCAGGTAGCCGTGCGCGCAGTGCAACTCCAGCAGGTCGAACCCGGCCCGCGCGCCCCGCTCCGCCGCCGCCACGAACTGCCCGGTGATCTCGGCCAAGTCGGCTTCGGTCAGTTCCCGCGGGACCTGGCTGGCCGGCGAGTAGGGGATCGCGGACGGGCCGCACACCTCCCAGTTGTCCTCGGCCAGCGGCTCGTCGATGCCCTCCCACATCAGCCGGGTGGACCCCTTCCGGCCCGAATGCCCGAGCTGGATCCCGATCGCCGCGCCGGTGTGCCCGTGCACGAAGTCCGCCACGCGCCGCCAGGCGGCCTCTTGCTCGTCGGTGTACAGGCCTGCGCAGCCGGGGCTGATCCGCCCCGGCTCGGACACGCACACCATCTCGGTCATCACCAGGCCGGCGCCGCCGAGCGCCTTGCTGCCCAGGTGCACCAGGTGGAAGTCGCCGGGCAGGCCATCACGGGCCGAATACATGTCCATCGGCGACACGATGACCCGGTTCGCCAGGCGGAGGCCGCCGATCCGGCCCGGCTGGAACATTGGCGGCCGGACACAAAGCCCGGTGCCGTCCTCCGCAGCCTCCTGCTGCCCGGCGAACCAGCGGTCCATCCCGGCGACGAACTCCGGGTCCCGCAGCCGCAGGTTGTCGTAGGTGACCCGGCGGCTGCGGGTGATGATGTTGAACGCGAACTGCTCAGGCGCCTGCCCGGTGTAGGAGCCGATGCGCTCGAACCACTCCAGGCTGGCCTGCGCCGCCCGCTGGGTAGAGGCGACCACGGGCCGGCGCTCTGCCTCGTAGGCCGCCAGCGCCGCCGGGACGCCGCTCTGCTCGTGCAGGCACGCGGCCAGCGCCAGGGCATCTTCCATGGCCAGCTTGGTGCCCGAGCCGATGGAGAAGTGGGCGGTGTGCGCGGCGTCGCCGATCAGCACGACGTTGCCGTCGTGCCAGCGGGCGCAGCGCACCGTGGTGAAGTTCACCCACCGCGAGTTGTTGCCGATGATCTCGTGCCCGCCCAGCACGTCGGCGCACAGGCCGCGGATCATCTCGATCGACGCCTCGTCGCTGCGCCCCGGCGGCAGCCCCGCGGCGGCCGCGGCCGGCCCGGCGAACCCGGCACGCCGCCACACGTCGTCCTGGGCCTCCAGGATGAACGTGCTCGCGTCCCGGCTGTAGGGGTAGCCGTGCACCTGCATGACCCCCGCCGGGGTGTCCAGGATGTAAAACTTGAACGCGTCGAAGACCAGGTCGGTGCCGAGCCAGATGTATGCGCAGTTACGCATTTCGAGGTCCGGCTGGACCACGTCGGCCAGCCGCGACCTGGTCAGCGAGTTGGCCCCGTCGGCGGCGACGACGAGGTCGTATCCGGTGCTCAGCGCCATGGCGTCCGGGGCCGGCGTGGAGTACTGCGCCCGCACCCCCAGCTGCGCGCATCGCTGCTGGAGGATGGCGAGCAGCCGGTGCCGGCTCATCGCGGCGAAGCCGTGCCCGCCGGAGGTGAGCACCGTGCCGTGGTAGTGCACGTCGATGTCGTCCCAGCGGGCGAAATCCCGCTCCATCGCGGCGAACACCGCGGCGTCGGCGTGCTCGATCCCGCCCAGCGTCTCGTCGGAGAACACCACCCCGAAGCCGAACGTGTCGCCGGGCGCGTTCCGCTCCCAGAGGTGCACCTCGTGGCGGGGATCGAGCTGTTTGGCCAGCGCGGCGAAATAGAGCCCGCCAGGCCCCCCGCCGAGCACGGCGATGCGCACTCCGCTTACTCCTTCCAGGTGCCTGCTGTGCCCTCAAGATATGTCGTTCTTCATACGACCGTCAATAATTCGACATACATAACGACGGTCCGCGCAACCCTGTGCCCTCGGGCCGACGTGACCCGGGGACACTGCCGGGGAAAGGGAGGGGCGCGGATCGGTGATGTGGCAGCTGGCTCAACGCCTGCTGCCACATCACCGATCCCCGCTCAGTCAGCCGCTCCCACGACCGCGGCGCCCTGTACTTCTACGAGCGCGTCAGCATCCCAGAGCCGAGTCACGCCGACGGCCGCCATCGCTGGGTAATCCCGGCCGCAGAGCCGCTGCCATACCTGTCGGATCTCCCGTCCGTGCGTCCGGTATCCCTCGAGGTCCACGGCGTAGATCGTGAGGGTGACAAGATCACCAGGTTCGCCGCCGGCTGCGCGGAGGGCTGCGAGCAGGTTGCTCAGGGCCTGCTCGAACTGGGGAACGACGCCGCCGGGCACGATCTGGCCGTCCGGGGCGTAACCGGTTTGCCCGGCGAGGAAGACCAGGCGCCCGCTGGTGGCGGAGACCGCATGGGAGAAACCCGACGGCCGGGCCAGTTCACCAGGGTTGATCCGTTCGATGCTCACGGGCCCCGTGATACCACACCGGCCGCCGGTCAGGGCGATCTGGTCCGCGCGGTCAGTTTCCGTGCCGCCGGTCCGCATGCCCGGGAACCCGGGTCACGCTGGCTTCCGCGCCGACCGTTCGCGATATCTTGTGGCGATGACGGCCGTGCCAGAGGCGACAGGGCGGGAAGCGCAGCCGCGGCAGCTGATCGTGACCGTCTACGGCCTGTATTCGCGGGATGCGGGCGGCTGGATGTCGGTCGCCTCGCTGGTCAGCCTGTTGCGGGACCTTGGCGTCGACGAGCCTGCGGTGCGGTCGTCCATTTCGCGGCTCAAGCGGCGGGGGATCCTGCTGGCCCGTAAGAAGGGTGGCGCCGCGGGTTACGAGCTGTCCGCCGGGGCGCAGGCGATCCTTCGGGAGGGGGACTACCGGATCTTCCGGCGGGAGCGGGCGCGGCTAGCGGACGGGTGGCTGCTGGCGGTGTTCTCGGTGCCGGAGGCGGAGCGCCAGCAGCGGCACGTGCTGCGGTCCCAGCTCAGCCGGCTGGGGTTCGGGACGGCCGCCCCCGGGGTCTGGATCGCTCCCGCCTACCTGCACGAGGCGACCGCCGACATGCTCGGGCGGCTCGGGCTGTCCGGGTACGCGGACCTGTTCCGCGCGGAGCACTTGGCCTTCGGCGACCTGGCCGCCAAGGTGGGCCAGTGGTGGGACCTGGCCCGCACCGAGCGGCTGGCCAGCGACTTCGTCACCGCCTACGAACCCGTGCTGCGCGGCTGGGCCGGGCGCCGCGCCCTGTCCCGTCCCCGGGAGGCGTTCGCCGATTACGTGCGCGTCCTCACCGATTGGCGCCGCCTCCGGTACCTGGACCCGGGGCTGCCCGCCGAACTACTACCACCTGGCTGGGCCGGGGCCACGGCGGCCGAGATCTTCTTCACCCTCCAGTCCCGCCTGGCCCGCGCGGCCGCCGGGCACGTCGTCCGGGCCACCGGCGTGCAGGAACCCTAGCCACGATCGCGGCTGTTCCTTCATGGCGGTCAGTGGGTAGGGTCTCGTCCGCAGGTCCGCACGCTCCCAGGAGGCCCGATGACCAGGACCGCGCCGGTGGCCAGCCCGGTGGACTTCGGTGAGTACGGCGACTACTCGGTCAAGGCGCCGGCCCGGGCGGACGGGGCGTTCGTCCGCCCGCTGTACCCATTCCAGGGGCGGATCACCGCGGACGGTTCCAGCGGGTTCCCCGCCGAGGCGGGCCGCTACCACCTGTACGTGTCCCTGGCCTGCCCGTGGGCGCACCGGTCGGTGATCGTGCGCCGGCTGATGGGGCTGGAGGACGTGATATCGCTGTCGGTTGTGGACCCGATCAGGGACGGGCGCGGGTGGGCGTTCCGTGACGGCCCGGGATACGGGCCTGACCCGGTCAACGGGTTCACCCTGATCCGGGAGGCCTACGACGCGACAGAGCCGGGGTATGACGGGCACATCAGCGTGCCCGTGCTGTGGGACCGGGAGACGTCGCGGATTGTCAGCAACAACTTCCCCGACATCACGATCGACCTGGACACCCAGTTCGGCGCGTGGGCGGCGCCGGGCGTCAACCTGTACCCACAGCCGCTGCGGGCGGAGATCGACGCGCTCAGCGAGCGGGTGTACGTATCCGTCAACAACGGGGTCTACCAGTGCGGGTTCGCGAGCACGCAAGAGGCCTACGACACCGCGGTCACCGCCCTGTTCGCCACGCTCGACGGACTGGAAGAGCGGCTGGCCACCCGGCGGTACCTGTTCGGTGAGCAGATCACCGAGGCGGACGTGCGGCTGTGGGTCACGCTGGCGCGGTTCGACAGCGTGTACGTCACCCATTTCAAGGCGAACGTGCGCCGGATCGTGGACTACCCGAACCTCTGGGCTTACACCCGTGACCTCTACCAGCACCCGGCCTTCGGCCCGACCACGAACTTCGACCACATCAAACGGCACTACTACGCGACCCACCCCCACCTCAACCCGCAGCGGATTGTGCCGGCCGGGCCGGTGCTGGACTGGGCCGAGCCGCACCACCGGGAGAAGCTAGCGGCGTAGCCGCCACGGTCGTGCAGCGTAGCCGCCCACGGGTCGTGCGCGTAGCCGCCCACCGGGCGTGGATGTGAATCTGGTGTTCAAAGAGCAACACCAACGTCACATTCATGACCCCGCCTAGAAGGCCACTGAAAATCTTGGTGGGTTGTTCTGGCTTGGAGACCGGGGGTGGCCTCCGGGGCGCTATGCGAGTGCCCAGTTGCCGTCGCTGGTGCGGGTGAGCCCGAGGTTGACCAGTCGGCGCAGGTTGAGGGCGGCGGCCCGGTGGTGGAGCCAGGTGTTGTTCTTGGTGACGCCGCGGTAGGGGACGCGGCGGTTGCCGTGGGCGGTAAGCCAGGCGATGGCCCGTTCGACGGGGGGCCGCCACCGCCGGTATTCGTCTTGCCAGGCTGGCTCGGTGGCGGTGCGGCGGGCGACGGCCAGCAGGGCGTGGCGGGGGTGGACGGTGAGGACGCGCCCGGCCTTGGCGGTGGTGCAGCGCTCGCGCAGCGGGCAGCCGCGGCACCGTGTTTTGAACTGGGCCTGGCGGTTGCCGTCGGCCTGGGGGCGGCCCAGCGCGACGGTGTGCCCGGCCGGGCAGGTGGCCGTGGCGGCCTGGTCGTCAACGGTGAAGTCGTCGATGGTGAAGCCGCCGGGGATGGCCCGGGGCAGCGGCGGCGGTTTGATCACCGCTGCGTGGCCGCTGGCCTGGAGGTGCTCGCGCAGCTCGCCGGTGCCGTAGGCGGTATCGCCCAGGATGGTTAACGGCCCGTCCTCGGCGCCGAGCAGGCCGCCGGCGACGGCGGCCTCGTGATTGGCCGCGCCGCCGCCGCGGGTGAGCGCGACGGCGGTGAACAGCCCGGTCTCTGGCTCGAAGGACACGTGCCCTTTGAAGCCGTCCTGGTGGCGGGTGCGGTTTTTGTGGATGTGCCGCGCGTCGGGGTCGACGGTGGAGATCACCCGGTCCCTGGCGGTCCGCTTGGCGATCCGCCACCGCCCGTCCCGGCCGTCCGAGCCCTCTGCTGGTTCCACGTCCTGCCCAGCGACCAGCGCCAGCAGCCCCACCGCATTGGCGGCCTGCTCGCTGAGCTGCTGCTCAGGCAGGTGCCCCAGCAGGTTCAGCGCATCGGTGACCAGGGCATCCACCAGCGCGGCCCGGGCTGCCTCGTCGTCCCAGGCGATCTTCGGCTTGCCCGGATCGGCATAATCGTGCGCGGTGCACCACCGGCCCGCGACCTCCGGCGCGCCGGGCACCTCACGGATCACCCGGCGGACCGCGGCGATCAGCTGGGTGACAGTGTCCTGGGTAGCCACCGCATCATCCAGCACCGTGGAATCCAGCGCCCGCCGGTGCTTACCCTTCAACACGCCCGTGGCCGCCACCACCTGAGCGACCCTGGAAAACAGCCGGTTCGGGTCCTTTGAGCCGTGCAACCTGCGCCGGAAATACGTCAACAGCGACGAGTCGAAGGCGGTATCCAGCAGCCCCAGCCCACAGGCGGCCTTCCACCGCAGGTCGCACCGCAATTCCTGCACCGTCTCAAAATCCGACAGCCCACGCAGCGCCTGCAGCACCACCGCCGCCGCCAGCACCTGCGGCGGCACGCTCGGCCGCCCATTGGGCGAGGGATACATATCCGCGAACATCCCCGCTGGGAACAGCGCCTCCCGGTGCGCAGCCAAGAACGCGAACACACTCCCAGCCGGAATCAGCTCCCGGCACGTCTCCCACACATCCGGCCCTACCGGCTCCCCGGCACGCTCACCCTGCATGCCTACAACACTGCCTCGCCAGCAACGCACCAGGCCAGAACTACCAAGATTTTCAGTGGGCTTCTAGGGCTCGCGGATGACCTCGGCCGGGTTCTTGTCCGAGCGCAGGCCCTGATACGAGGGGGCCCGCATGCGCCCGGCGCGGGTCCAGCCGGTGAACTTGACCTCGGCCACCAGAACCGGCTCGGCCCAGACCGCGTCCCGCGCGTGATCCGCGGGCAGGGGAGCGGCGAACGGCGAGGTGGCCCGCCGCAGCGGTGCGAGCTGCGCGGTGAGCTGGCGCAGCACCCGGTCGGTGAACCCGGTTCCGACGTGGCCTGCGTAGACCAGGCCACCGTCCTCCTGGATTCCGACTAGCAGCGAGCCGATCTGCCCCGACCGGTTCCCCTTGCCCGGCCGCCAGCCGCCGATCACCGCCTCCTGGCGACGGATGTTCTTGACCTTGCGCCAGGTGCCCGGGCGCTTCCCCGGCTCGTAGCGGGAGTCAAGGCGTTTGGTCACGACGCCCTCCAGGCCGTGCTGGAGGGACACCGCTTGCACATCCGCCCCGGGCTCACCGATGAACGAGGGCGGGGTCTGCCACGACGGGCCGTTTAGCGCCAAATTCTCCAGAAGTTCCCGGCGCTGGGCGTACGGCAGGTTCACCAGCGGCCGCCCGTCCAGGTGCAGCAAATCGAAGGCCAGGTAGGTGACCGGGTACTCGGCGACCAGCCGCTGCGCCAGCGACCCGTCCCGCACGTGCATGCGGTTCTGCAGCACTTCGAAGTCCGGCCAGCCCGAGTCGCCCATGGCGACGACCTCACCGTCCAGCAGCGCGTCCCGTCGGCCTACGGCGGTGGCCAGGCCGCGCAGCTCCGGGTAGGCCGCGGTGATGTCCTCACCGGTCCGGGAGATCAGCCGCACCCGGCTGCCCTCGCAGTAGGCCAGCGCGCGCACCCCGTCCCACTTCATCTCCAGCGCCCACGGCTCGCTGTCCGGCGGCAGGTGCGGCTCGGACCGGGCGAGCATCGGCTGCAGGATCCCGGGCAGCGGCTGTCGCTCCCGGTGGATCATCCAGTCCTTGCCGCGGGTCTGGAACAGGGTGTAGCCGCCGGTCAGCCGGCGTCCGTGCAAGACCACCTTGACCTCGCGGTCCGTCCACTTGACGGTGTCGAAGGCGCCGCGGTCCCAGATCGTGACCGTGCCCGCGCCGTACTCGCCAGACGGGATGCGCCCGGCGAAGCTGGCGTACTCCATCGGGTGATCCTCGGTGTGCGCGGCGAAGTGGTTCACCGCCGGGTCGTCCGGCACCCCTTTGGGGACCGCCCAGGAGACCAGCACGCCGTCGCGCTCCAGCCGGAAGTCCCAGTGCAGCCGCCGGGCATGATGCTCCTGCACCACGAACACCCCGCCAGGTTCCTGCCCGCCGCCCGTCGCCGCAGCCGGGGCAACGGGAGCGTCCGGCGCATCAGGGACGTCCTGCGTGCCGGGGACGTCCGACGTGCCGGGGACGTCCTGCGTCCGGGGGACGTCTTGCGTGCGGGAGACGTCCTGCGTGCCGGCGGCGTCTCCATTGGCCGGGGCATCCAGCGTGCCAGGGGCGTCCGGATGGGCCGGGGCGTCCGGATCGACCGGGGGGCCCGGCATCGGCTCCGGTGTCCGCCCCGGGTTTCGTTTCCGCCGGTAGGGCTCCAGCGAATCCATGCCCTGGGGCTTACCCATGATCCGGTCGCCCCAGTGCGCTCCGTTGATAACCCGGGCCCGAATGCCGTTGCGCCCCGCCGGTACAGGTGGATTCCCGGCGGGGCGCGATCGGGCCCTCCCCGGCTGGGGGTCGGTGCCGGTGAGAACCAAGTAACGATCGCCGGTGAACCTGACCGTCTCCTGGATATCCGCCGAAGATAGCCTGCAGGATTGCCGAATGCGCGCTCACCGGTGCACGTGCGGCGCGACCCCGGGGACCCGGCCGCGGCCCGGGACCCACTGCGTCCGGGGCCTGCCTGCGGCCCGGGACCGGCCGCGCATACGGACAGGCATCAGGCCGGGGTGTCCCGGGCGGCGGGTACCGTCGGGGGCATGTGCCGCAACATCACGATGCTGAGGGGCCTGGAACCGGCGGCCACCAGCGAGGAGATCGAGGCAGCCGCTCGCCAGTACGTGCGCAAGGTCAGTGGGGTCCAGTCGGTCACCGGCCGCACCGAAGCGCCGTTCGAGCGCGCGGTCGCTCTGGTCGCCGAGGCCACCAGGGAACTGCTGGCCGAACTGCCGCCGCGCCAGCAGCCGCCGCCGACCCTGCCACCGCTGCGGCGGCCTGCGGTCAAGGCCCGCCTGGCCCGGGCCGGGTCCCCGGCGCCGTCCTAGCAGCCCGGGCCGGGTCCGCGGCGCTGTCATAGCAGCCCGGGCCGGGTCCGCGGCGCTGTCATAGCAGCCCGGGCCGGGTCCGCGGCGCCGTCCTGGCCGCCTGCGCCGGGCGCGTCCAGGACCCGCGCGGGCATTTACGGCTGGCCGCCCATACGCTGCCGCACCGCCTCGTAGACGAGGATGGCCGCGGACGTGGAGACGTTGAGCGAGTCGGCATGCCCGAACATCGGGATGCGCAGCCGCGCATCGGCGCGCTCCAGCCAGGAGGCGGGGAGCCCGCGCGCTTCCGAGCCGACCGCGATCGCCGTGGGACCGGACAGGTCGGCATCCGTCAGCAGCAGGTCGCCGTCCGGGGCCGCCGCCACCAGGGCCAGCCCGTGCTCCGCCAGCCAGGCGAACACCTCGGCGGTGCTGGCGGAGGCGACCGGCACCGAGAAGACGGTCCCCTTGCTGGCCCGCACCACGTTCGGGTTCGCCCAGTCCGTCACCGGGTCGGCCGCGATCACGGCGGTGACGCCCGCCGCGTCCGCCGTCCGCAGGATCGCGCCGAGGTTGCCGGGTTTTTCCACTCCCTCGCAGATCAGCACGAGCGGGCTGGCGCCGGTCTGCAGTGACGCCAGGCTCGTGGGCACCGCCGGCAGCACCGCAAGCCAGCCGTCGGGCGACTCGCGGTAGGCGATCTTGCCGAACACCGCCCGGCTGACCAGGATCACCTCGGCGCCGAGGTCGCTCACCCGGTCGATTGTCTGCTGCGCGCCGGAGCCCATCAGGGCGGGGCAGACGTAGAGGGACACGGGGCGGGCACCGGCGGCCAGGGCGAGCCCGAGTTCCTCGAACCCCTCGACCAGAGTCACCCCGGCCCGGTCGCGGGCCCGCCGGTGGCGCAGCGCGACCAGGTGCTTCACCCTGGGATTAGCCGGGCTGGTGATCTCCAAGCCGGTCTGCGCGCGGGCCGTCATTGCGTCATAGTAGAGGCCGCCCGAAGTCTTCCCGGGGGAAGTACCGGTCCATGAAGTCGTTGCGGAACTTGCCCGCCGGGTCCAGGGAGTCGGCCATGGCCTTGAAGTCATCCCAGCGGGGGTAGCGCGCGCGCACCGCACGAGGCGCCATGCCAAACACCTTTCCCCAGTGCGGCCGTGCCCCCAGCGGCACGAGTCGTTCCTCGACCGCGGCGACCACCGGGCGCACCGCGTCCGGATCGAGGGCCCAGGTGAAGTGGAAAGCCACCGAGTTCTGGCGGTAGCACATGCTCATCCAGCACTCGTCCGCGGCCACGGTGCGGATCTCCGCGATCTGCAGCACCGGGGCGAACAGGTCACCCAGCCCGGCCAGCGCCGTGACCGCGGGCGCCGCCGCCTGGCGGGGCAGCAGGTACTCCGACTGGAGTTCCGTGCCGCTGCTCGGGGTGAAGGCCAGCCGGAAGTGGGGGAGGCGCTCGTGCCACGGGCCAGGGATGCCCTGCTGCTGCGTGGCCGGGTCCGTGGGCAGGCCGGGCACCGGGTGCCGGGGCCCGGCGGCTGGACGGGCGCCGTGCCACGGCCGGCCCGGACGGAAGCGTTCCTCGTCGCCATCCCGGTGCTTGAGCCACACCTGGTTGTGGCGGCTGCCCCGCCAGTCGGTGAACACGCTGACGCTGTAGGCGGCGCTCATGATCTCGTCGAAATGGCCGGTGAGATCGCTGGCCGGCAGGTCCTCGTAGACGTACTGGCGCACCTGGTAGGCCGGGACCAGGTCCAGCGTCAGCGTGGTGACGACGCCGAGCGCGCCCAGCCCGACGACGGCGCCGCGGAACCGGTCGCCATCGGCGCCGGCCTCCAGCGTGAGCAGGCCACCGTCCGCGGTGACCAGTTCCAGCGCGCGCACCGCACTGGAAAGGCTGCCGTTGCCGCTGCCCGAGCCGTGGGTCCCGGTGGCGCACGCCCCGCCGACCGAGATGTGCGGCAGCGACGCCATGTTGGGCAGCGCCCACCCCGCCGCGTTCAGCCGCTGCGCCAGGTCGCCGTACGTGAAGCCCGCCCCGACGGTCACGGCCGCCGCTGCGGAATCGATGTCGCAGACCGCCGGCAGTCCCGCCGTGGCGATGAGCACGCCGTCGGTGTCGGCGATGCGGCTGAACGAGTGCCCGGTGCCGAGAGCACGCACGCGCGTGCTCTCGGCGACCAGAGACCGGAGTCCCGCGACGGTGCGCGGCCTGCGCACTTCTGCCGCGCGGAACTCCACGTTCCCCGCCCAGTTGGCCGGCCCGGCGGGCCGGCCTCGCTGGGTCAACAGGACGGCTGCGGGCGGACCGGCCCGGCGAACGCGCCGATGGTGCCCGGTCCGACCTTGCCGTACTGCCTGACGCCGCCGAACGAGCGGCCGTTGTTCATGTTGCCGAACTCCCACACGCAGCGGCCGGACACCTTCGCCAGGGTGAAGAACGGGAAGAAGTGCCCCGGGCCCTTCGGCGGCAGGACGCAGCCCTTACCCGTGACAAGGTTGCAATTGGTGTTGAACTCGGTGGCGCTGGTGTCGGTCATGAACTGGATCTGCGAGTACTGGCGCCCGCCGGTCGTCGGCTTCTGTTGCAGGAACGGCGTTGGGAACGGCCCGGCGTTGACCGAGCGCGGCCAGTCCGCCCAGTAGGGCGAGCCGTCATAGTCGAGGTCGCCGATCGCGCCGAAGAACACGTCGCACCCGGTCACCAGGTTCGGCGGCGCGGCACCGCCGTGCGTGTCGCCCTTCTTGTAGCAGGGCGAGTCGTTGGGCTCGAACACCTTGCCGCTGTCCGGGGCCGTCTCGTACGGGCCCTTGCAGTGCTTGTAATAGGTGTCCTTGAAGCCGCCGGTGCTGGTGACGGCGGGCCCGCTGACGCTGGTGCAGGCCTCGAAGTGGCCGATCTCGTACTGGGTGTTGATCATGTAAGGCCCGATGCCCCACGGGATGATGTTGGCCGCCCGGGCGGTGGAGTAGGCAGGCTGGAAGTTGAAGGGGGTACCGGTGCAGTCGAACGGGTTGGTATTCATGAACCCGTTCTTGGCCGAGGCGATCATGAATCCGCTTCGGCCTGTCGTATGGTCTGTTTCCCGCACTTCGAGCGCATGACCCCCGGGGATCTTGGCGTCCCACATGTGGACGGTAATCTTGTCCCCCCGGTTCATCAGCAGGGTGCGCGAGTTGGGCGTAACCGTAGCCAGGTTGCTCTTCTGCGGGCTTGGCGGGCCGGCCGGCACCCCGTTGGTCTGGACGAAGGCGAAGTTGACCGGCTCGATGCAGTTGTTGTTGCAGTTGCCGCTGCCGTTCCCCTGGCACTCCAGGCTGTCGATGGTGAGCGCCGAGCACCAGTGGGTGTTGTCGCAGCTCGTCGAGTCCACGAACGGCGCGAACCCGGGCGCGTAGAACTGAAGCTCGACAAAGGCCTGGCCGCCGCCGGGGTACCTGCCCTGCGGCGCGTTCTGGTCCGACCGGGGGGTGCACGGCAGTAGCGGCGCGGAGTTCGGGTCGCACACGTCGGTGGAGAACCACGGCGCGATGGTCAGCTCGAACCAGTGCGTCACGTCCTTGCCCGGGGTCTTCACCGTTGGCAGGGCCTTGGGATCCCGCGGCAGGTTCTCGGTGATAGTGAAGTTGTTGCCCGAGCCACGCCGGGTAGACAGGAAGCGCATCGACGGCTCGTCGTGACCGATGTAGTGCCCGTGGTCGAGAAACCTGCCTTCGTCGGATCCGCGCGGGTCCGCGCAGGCCAGGTCGAGCTTGACCGAGCGCTGGATGGGACTGAAGCCGTTGCAGTCAAGCTCGCCCGTGGTGTTGGGCTTCATCCCGTGTGAGGCCTCGTGCAGCACCGGGCGGGGCCGCGCCGCGACACCCGAGGCCGCGGATGCGGTGGTCGTCAGAGCGGGCACCGCCAGCGCAATGGCGGAACCAGCGATCAGAACGATGAGAAGTCCTTTTCGGCGAGCATGCCGGAACGTCCGCATACCGATCCTCCTCTGGCCGGTCAGACGTGATCAGGCGCGCGGTGTCACCGGCCCACCCCCCTGCGGAGTGTCTCCGGGTACCGCGGCGATAGTTCGCGAGACGAAACCTTATCGATCAGAGGGCCGCCGGCGCGAGGTCCGGCGGCGGCGCGTCGCCTCCGCTCAGGGCCAGCTCGCCAGGGCAAGGATGATCATGCACAGCAGGAGCAAGGCAGAAAGGACCGTGGCCATGAACAAGTCGTTCGATGGTCCGCGCTCGGCGGCGTGGCGGCCCATACATGAAGCTCTACACCCGTGGGCGTGATCAGGGAAGCCGATCCGGATGACTCGGTACTGGTGTGAGTGCGGATCACTGGTGTGGGACCCGCGGCTAGGGTGGGCGGGTCGTTTGCCGCCGACCGGAGGGGGTGCCAGGGGCCGTGCCTGATCCGCCCGCCGTGGCCGGCGAATCCGCCGAGCGGTGGCAAGCGGTGCGGAGGGTGCTTACCGCCCACCGGCATGAGCTGGGGCGGGTGGCGGCGCGGTTGTACCCGGAGGCGCCGCGGGCCGCCTCGGCGGACCTGCTGTGCCGGGAGGAGTGGCTGCCGGCGGCGCCGCTGGAGCTCGATGATCTCGCGCTGCGCTGGGATGACGGCGGGCCCCGTCAGCAGGGGGGCTCGGGCGACCGGGATGGGTCGCGCGCGGGTGCGGAGCGGTACGCCGAGGCGTCGCAGGGGGTGCGGCCGGTGCGGCCGGACGGGACGAGGTACCGCAGCTACACCGAGGCGGTGGCAGCGCTGGACCGGCCGGCGCTGTTCGAGAACCGGCCCTGCTACCGGCTGCTGGATGCCCGGCTGACCGCGCCCGCGGGGCTACGGCTGGGGGAGACCAGCTATTTCGAGGGGATCGACCTCGGCCACGCGGTCGCGCACGAGCTGGCCGCCGCCTGGGAGCGCTCCGGGCACGAGGTGCGCATGGCGGACCTGCCGTTGCGCTCACTGGCCGGCGACCCGTGCGCGGTGCCCCGGCGCCAGTCGCTGATCGCGGTCACCACGCTCACCCTGCGCCGGGACGCGGCGGGTGCCGCCTCGTTCGTGCTGCACTGGCGGGATCCGGCCAAGGTCAACCACGGCGGCGGGCTGTACCAGGTCATGCCGGTCGGCCTGTTCCAGCCGGTGACCGCCGCGGCCCTGCGGCACGACCTGAGCCTATGGAAGTCCATGGCCCGGGAGTACAGCGAGGAATTCCTCGGCACCTCCGAGGACTACCAGACCAGCGGGGGCCTGCTCGACTACGACGGCTGGCCGTTCTACCGCCGGCTGACCGGCGCCATGCGCGCGGGCCGGCTCACCGTGCACTGCCTCGGCCTGGGCGTCGATCCGCTGTCGTTCGCCACCGATCTGCTCGCCGTCGCTGTCTTCGACGCCGGCCTGTTCGACGCCGAGTTCGCCGGCCTGGTCGCGCGGAACGCCGAGGGCCGGGTCATCACCGGCGGCGGTTCGGCCGGAATCCCGTTCACCGCCGACACGATCGCCCGGCTCACCGATGGCTCGGCGCCGTTCCAGGCGGCGGGGGCGGCGCTGCTACGGCTCGCCTGGGAGCACCGCAAGCACCTGCTCGGCTAGCCGCGGCCGGGCCTTACGCCGCCAAACTTGCAGAACAAGCAATTTTGCGCGCTACGCATAAAGATGTATTATCGGCCCATGAGCACGAAACCAGAGCCGCGGGCCACGGCCAGGCTTGGCCTGCGCGAGCGCAAGAAGCTGGCTACCCGGGAGGCCATCGGCGGGGCCGCGTTCCGCCTGGCCGTGCAGCGCGGCCTGGAGAACGTGACGGTCGAGGACATCGCGGCGGCGGCCAACGTCTCGCCGCGCACGTTCAACAACTACTTCTCGTCCAAACCGGAGGCGATCTCCGCGCTCGGGATCGACCGCGCCGTCCGGATCGGCGCGGCGCTGTGCGAGCGCCCGGCGGCCGAGCCGCTCTGGGACGCGATCACCGCGGCGGTGCTGGAGCACTACGACGCGGTGCAAAGCCCGCGGGGCGCATGGAAGGACGGCATGCGCCGGGTGCTGCTGTCCCCGGCCATGCGTGGCGAGTACCTGAAGACGAACGCGGCGATGCAGCGCGCGCTGACGGACGCGATCGCCGAGCGCACGGGCCTGGACCCCAGCCGGGACGTGCTCCCCATGGTGCTGGCCGGTGCGGTCACCACGGCCACGCAGGCCGCCGTCCGGCGCTGGTTCGCCGCCGACCCGCCGGTCCCGCTGCGGCCACTGGTCCGCGAGGTGCTCGGCCAGGTGGCGCAGGCGTTCACCGACGCCGCGCGGGCGGTTCAGCCGGCCTGATCTGTGCGCACGGTTCGGTCAGGCTGATCGGTGCGCAGCAGGCTGTACAGCACCCCGTCCCGGTAGGCGCCGTCCCGCCAGAACACGCCGCGCATCACGCCCTCCCGGGTGAAGCCCGCCTTCTCTATCACCCGCTGCTCGGCCAGGTTCTCCGCCTCGGTGATTCCCTCGATCCGGTGCACCGTGGTGTGCGCGAACAGGTACCGGGCCAGCGCCCGGTGCGCCTGCGTGCCGTACCCCTTGCCGCGGGCCTCAGGCAGCAGCGCGATGCCCATGCTCCAGTAGCAGGACGGCGGGAACTCCACCTTGAACCAGGACACGAACCCGAGCCGCTCCTCGCCCCGGACGACCAGCAGGACCCCGCCGTCGTCGCCGACCAGCCGGTCCTCCGCCCACTCCTGCCGGAACCGGAGCAGATTGCGCCACCCTGACCACGCGTGCTCCCCGGCCGCGGCCGGGTCCTGGGTCAGCCGCTCCAAGAGGGGCAGGTCGTCCTCGGCAACCGGCCGCAGCGCGACAACATCCTCCATGGGCGCAATCATTCTCTTTTCATAACGACCTGCGGGCAGCACCGCCCGCCGCACGCACCGGGGCTCGTGGCGCCGCCTGCCGCGGGCGGAGGACTCCGAGCACCGTACCGGGCCGGTGCTCAGGAACTGCCGCCCGACCCCGGCTTGACCACGTCCACGGTCATCAGGTTGATGGGCTTGGCGCACCCCAGCGTCATGTGCTTGATGCGGACCGGCGCGGTCTGGTTCGGCGGGTAGACCTGCAGGTACGTGGTGTTCTTTGGATCGCACCGGGATGCGGGGTAGTTCTGCGCGTCCACAATCCGCAGCTGCGCGCTCGCGCTCGTCTGCGGCTGGAGGGTGACCAGTCGTCGCGGTGTCGCCGGATTTTCCTTCGCGGTCTTGCCGATCACGGTGACCGGCTTACCAGTGGTCAGGGATACCCCGGGATAGCCGTACAGCGTGCACGTCGCATTCGAGACGTTCGTGAAGACGATCGTGGTGTAGACGCTGCCTGCCGTGCCCTGGGTCGCACCCAGCTTCACGTGCAGCGACCGGGTCGGGCAGGGGGAGGGGCCGGACGGCGCCGCCGGAGTGGTGGCCTGCGCCGCGGGCGTGCTGGCCGCCGGGGCGGCGGCGGGCGTGGTGCTGTCCGACGCGGCCGGTGCGGCGTTGTTGCCCGCGGCGGTGCCCGGAGAACTGCGACACGCCGTGGCGAGGGCTGCGACGCCGATCAGCGCCGCAACGGCGAATGCCCGCCGGGCCACACGCAGGGTTGGGTCCATCACGGTTCCTTCTGGCTGGGTCGGCTCCGAGAGCCGTGTGACAGTTATGACGCCGCCACCGGCTCCCCGGTTGCACACACCACCGCCGTTCGGCTAGGGCCCGGCCGCGCTGGACAATGGGCGTGTGATCCAGATCGAGCCGGAACGCTTCGAAGAGATGGTAGTAGGGGCGCTCGACGGGTTGCCGGAGCAACTCGGCGCGATGATGCGAAATGTTGCGGTAACCGTCGAGCATGGCCCTGGGCCGCGCGGCCTGCTCGGCCTGTACCAGGGTGTGCCGCTCACCGGGCGCACCACCCAGTACGCCGGGGTCCTCCCGGATCGGATCACCATCTACCGCCTGGCGATCTGCGCGATCTGCAATACCGAGGAGGAGGTGGCCGACCAGGTGCGCCGCACCGTCATCCACGAGGTCGCGCACCACTTCGGCATCGGCGACGAACGGCTTCGCGAACTCGGCTGGTGAGCCGCGGGTTCAGCCGTCGCGGTGCACCGTGTCCGGGGCGAAGGCAGGCAGGCAGACGGAGACATACTCGGCGCCGTCTTCGCCCGGGGTGCTGTACCGCACCCACTCACCGGGCCTTGCGTGCACGGCCTGGCCGGCCTCGACGGTCAGCTGGCCGCCCTCGAATTCGACCACGACGGCGCCGCGCAGCACGATGGTGAACTCGCCGAACTCCGGGCGCTGCCCCGGCTCGGCCCAGCCGGACGGGCTGCGCATCCGGGCGATGCTCAGCGCTGTCTCGCCGGTGCTGGCGCGGCCCACGAATTCGTCGATCAGCTTGGGCGGCTCACCTGCGGCAGGCACCCGGCGGGGTTCGCCGATCAATTCAGGCATGCCCGGCAGTATCCCGCACTGTGCCGCGCTGCCGCGCACTGGGCGCGGCCGCGGCCCCGGTTAAGCTCACGTCATGGTCACGCAGGTCGCTATCACCTCGCGGATCGTGCTGCCTGTCCCGCCGGAGCAGGCCTGGCGGGCCGTAGTGGACTGGCCGCGGCAGGGCCAGTGGATGCTGGCCACCCGCGTCCACGGGGGTCATGGCCCCGGCGCTCAGGTCGTCGCCAGGACCGGGATCGGACCGGTCGGCTTCACCGACACCATGGTCATCACGCATTGGGAACCGCCGCGCCGGTGCATAGTGGAGCACACCGGGCGCGTGGTCCGCGGGGCCGGTGTCTTCGAGGTGGCGCCGGCTGGAGTGGGCAGCGAGCTCCGGTGGACCGAGCGGCTGGAGCTGCCGTTCGCGACGGCGGGCCGGTGGGGCTGGCGGTTGGTCCGCCCGCTGGCGCAGCGCGGGATGGATCTGTCGCTGCGCCGTTTCGCGCGGCTGGCCGGTGACGCCGGCTCGGGCTGAGCGTGCGGCCGGGATCTGCCACGATGGTCGGGTGGAGTCGCCCTTCGAGGTCCGGGTCCGCCCGGCACGGCTGGCAGATCAGGCGGCGCTGACCGAACTGGAAGCGATCGCGTGGTCAGCGGAAGCCGGCTTCCCGTCAACCATGGCCGCTGACCAGCGAAACGCCGTCTTCTTCGACGCCGGCAACCCGCCCGAGGCCTTTCTCGTCGCCGAACTGGACGGCCGCGTCGTCGGCTACATCCGGCTCAAGCCGCCTACCAAACTGCCCGAGAACGCTCACGTCATCCAGGTGCAGGGGCTCGCGGTGCACCCGGATGCGCGCCGGCACGGCGTCGCGGCCGGCCTACTGGACGCGGCGGAGGAAACGCTGCGCGAACGCGGCACCCGCAAGCTGACCCTGCGCGTGCTGAGCACCAACCAGGCGGCTATCCGCCTCTACGAGCGGCACGGCTTCGCGCGGGAGGGCGCCCTGCTGGAAGAGTTCTACATCAATGGCCAGTTCGTAGACGACGTGATGATGGCCAAGAAGCTGTGATGGACGATCAGGAACTGCGCGCCTACCTGGACCGCATCGGCGCCGAGCGGCCCGTGGTGCTGGACGCTGGCGCGCTCGCCGCCCTGCACCGCGCGCATCAGCTGACCGTCCCGTTCGAGAACCTGAGCATCCACCTGGCCGAGCCCATCTCCCTGGGCGAGGGCGATCTGCTCGCCAAGATCGTGACCAGGCGACGAGGCGGCTTCTGCTACGAGCTCAACGGGGCCTTCGCGCTCCTGCTCGAAGCGCTGGGCGCCCAGGTAACGCGGGTCGCAGCCCGTGTCTATGGCGGGGAGGGGAAGCTCGGGCCGCTGTTCGACCACCTGGCCCTGGTGGTACGGCTGCCCGGCGGCAGCGGCCCATGGCTGGCCGACGTCGGCTTCGGCAGCAACAGCACCTACCCGCTCCGCTACGACAGCCGGGAAGACCAGCAAGATCCGGCCGGCCGGTTCGCGTTCGCCGACACCACGGACGGCGACGTGGAGTTGTTCAAGGACGGCGAGCCGCAGTACCGGATCGAGCAACGGGAGCGTCACCTGGACGATTTCGTGCCGACCTGCTGGTGGCAGCAGACCTCGCCAGACTCCCACTTCACCCTCAGCACGATCTGCTCACGGCTCACCGAGGACGGGAGGATCTCGCTCAGCGGCCGCACCCTGATCCGGACCAGCGGCGGGACCCGCACCGAGCAGGAGCTGGGCGCGGACGGTGAGGTCCTGGCCGCGTACCGGGACCACTTCGGCATCGTCTTGGACCGGGTTCCCGCCGTGTCCCCTCCCCGAGGAAGGTTGAGCCCAGATGAGCAGCCTGCTCGGTGACATCACCGTCCCCGGCCGCCCCGAGGTCCACGAGGTGTCCGCCGGGATCTACGCCTACGTGCAGCCCGACGGCACGTGGTGGATCAACAACACCGGCTTCCTCGTCGGGCCGCAAGGCGTCATCAGCATCGACTCCTGCTCGACGCAGCGCCGGACTCAGGCCTACCTCGACGCGATCGCGGCCGTCACCCCCGCGCCGGTGCGCACCCTGGTCAACACCCACCACCACGGCGACCACACGTTCGGCAACTGCCTGTTCCGCGGTGCGGCGATCGTTGCGCACGAGCGCGCACGGGAGGAGGCCATCGCGTTCGGCCCACCGCGGGAACTGCCGTTCTGGGACGGCCCGGAGTGGGGCGACCTGTACTTGGACCCGCCGTTCGTCACCTTTACCGACGAGCTCGCCCTGCACGTGGGGGACCTGCGCGCGTACATGCGCCACGTGGGGACCGCCGCGCACACCACCAACGACTCGATCATCTGGATTCCCGAGCGTTCCGTGCTGTTCTGCGGTGACCTGATCTTCAACGGCGGCACACCGTTCCTGCTTATGGGCTCGGTCGCCGGTGCTGTCGAGGTGCTGGAAACCGTGGTGGCCCCGCTCGGCGCGCGGACGATCGTGCCCGGCCACGGCCCGGTCTTCGGCGACAGTGGGCCGATCGACGACACGCTGGACTACCTCAGGTTCGTGCTCGATGTCGCGGCCCGTTGCCGGGAGGCCGGACTGTCCCCGCTGCAGGCTGCCCGGGACACCGACCTGGGCCGGTTCGCGGACTGGCCCGACGCTGAGCGGATCGTCGGCAACCTGCACCGCGCCTGCGCCGAACTGGACGGCACGCCGCGCGGGGGCCCGATCGACATGGTGGCCGCGCTCGCCGACATGGTCGCCTATAACGGCGGCGCCCCGCTCACCTGCCTGGCCTGACCGTTCCTGGGCCGATGGGCCGAGCGGCTCGGGTCCTGGCTAGACCGAAGTTCCCCCTCGGCCGATGAGCAAGGGTATTTAATCAGGTGGTAGGGCCCTTGATCACGAAGATTACATGTCTACGTAGTCATGACCTCAGACTGTTTCACCTGGTCAACACCCATGTAGGTGTCACGGTGGGGGGAACTACGGGCTAGATGGCCCGCCAGTCAATGGCGACCCGGCCCGCTACGTCGGGGTGGCGTCCCAGCCAGTCGCGGGCGAACGGGCAGTACGGCACGATCGTGAGGCCCTCGCGCGCCGCGCGATCGACCGCCGCCGTGACCAGCCGGCCACCGATGCCTAGGCGTTCGAGTTCCTGGGGGACCTCGGTGTGGATCAGGGCCAGCCGGTCCCCGTGGCGATGGTAAATGAGTTCGGCCAGGTGGCCGCCGGCCCGGATCTCGAACCTGGACTGGGCTTGGTTGTCGGTAACCGGATCTTCGTCGCCCACGCAGGCCATCGTCCCATCCGGGCCGGGCAGACCGTTCGCCGGGCCGCGCTGGCTCTAGCGCTCCCAGGGCGGGGCGGGAGGCCGCGGCGGGGGTGGCGGCGGGGCGGGAACGGCGGCGGGGCCGGCCGGTGCGCCGTCGGGCCGGGGTGCGCATGCCAGTCTTCTTCGGGCCGCACGGTGCTGTCCCGGTCGGGGCGTAGGCTGTGGCGGCGTGACGCCCGAGGAGCGATGGCTCGCCACGATGTGGCCGTTCGTCCGCGGCTGGCTGCCCGCCCCGCCCGCCGCGGTGGTAGAGATCGGGTGCGGGCCGCTGGGCGGGTTCGTGCCGATGCTGCGTTCGGCCGGGTACGACGCGTCCGGTGTCGATCCGGAGGCGCCCGAGGGCCCGTGGTACCACCGGGTGGAGTTCGAGCGGCATGAATTGGCCGGACCCGCCGCCGCGGTGGTGGCGTGCACGTCGCTGCACCATGTCGCGGACCTCGGCGAGGTGCTGAGCCGGGCCGGGTCGGCCTTGGCTGGCGGCGGCACGCTGGTGGTCGTGGAGTGGGCGTGGGAGCGGTTTGACGCGGCAACCGCGCGGTGGTGCTTTGACCGGCTGCCCGAGCCCGCGGCGGAACATGACTGGCTGCGGCATCGCCACGACGAGTGGCGCGCCTCAGGGCTGCCCTGGGAGGGCTACCTCCGGTCCTGGGCGGCGGCGGAGGGCCTGCACACCGGCGCGGACATCGTGCGCGAACTGGGCGCCCAGCTCGACCGGCAGTTCCTCGGCTACGGGCCCTATTTCTTCCCCGGGCTGGCCGGTGTGAGCGAGGCCGGGGAGCAGGCCGCGATTGACGCCGGGGAACTCCAAGCCGGCCGCATCACCTACGTGGGCCTGCGGCGCGCCTAGCGCAGAGCGAGCCATCCGTTAATGGCCGGTGAGCCTAGCGCACATCGGTGCGCGATACGCGCGGAGGTAAAACCCTCTGAATGCGCCGGGTAGCCGACGTGAGCTCTGCCACGTCGGCTACCCGGCACCCCCCCGCACCTGAGCTTGACCCCTCTCGCGAGGGTGCGAGCGTCGGCCATTCAGTTATATACGGAACCTGAGTAGCAAAGCTCGCGCCAAAGCCAGTCAGGTGGATCCTTGCTTGGGATTGCCGCGGCCATGCAAGAATCCGCATGACCCGGGGCGCGCCCCAGCGGCTAGCTAGGTTTCCGCTGGCCGGCCGCGGGCACCATCCGCACTGCTATGTCCTCATGGCCGTTGCGCCGGCACCAGCTCAGTATGTACCGCGCGTGCTCACCGCACCACCGGTAGACAACCTCGGGCGTCATCTTCAGCCCGGGGCCGTGCTCGCCGCGGTCCTTGATGAGCGGGCCGAGGTAATCGACCAGTTTCGCGGCGGTGTCATAGCCCACATGTGCCGCGCTGGCGAGCGTTTCGTGATTAACGGCCCGGCCCGACGCGATGGCCCCGGCCAAACGGGCGGCGGTCGAGCCTCTGCCTTTTCCAAAATAGGCATGTATTCGCGGAATATGCGGCGGGCTGCTGGCTGAGGGATACTGCGGCCCGGTAAGGCTGCCGCCGCGGACGGCAATGTCCACGGCATCAATGAGCGGCTGTGGCCCCGTCGCCTTTCGGTAGATGCCCACCACCTCGGGCTGCTCGACCGCTTCGTCCAGATGGTCGCGCTCCACCCCGTGACCTTGAGCCGCGAAGATCACCGGTGTCTGCCTGCGGGTCCGGCGGAGCATGTCGAGGACGTCAAGCCCGTCGAAGGAGTACTCGACGGCGTAATCGTTCCAGGTGAGATCGATGACCACGACGTCAAACCGCAGCCGCTCGCCGACCGCGCGCTCCACCGCGCCCCGGTCCTCGGCGATCCGGACGGTGGCGTCGGTCAGGGCTTGCCGGAGCAAGGGCTCAATGATCTTTCCTAGCGCAGCGGCGACCAGGACACGTGGCCCGTCCTGCATTGTCCCGCCCCTAACTGGCGCCGCCGGCGCCCCTCACACGGCGCCGGTGGGTCTTCCATCGGCATCCGCGCAGCTAGCCCTGCGGCGCGGATGCGGGTGGCGGCTGGGCACCTCGGCATTCTCGTCCTCACCTGCTGCCCACCGCGCCGGGCCACGCGGGCCCGGCGCGGTGGCCAGGCGCCGGTGTGCGGCGCGGGCGGGCCAGGATCACAGGCGCACCCATGCATGCTGGATGCAGGCCCCCCTTCGGCATTGCCTGAGCAGATACCGGATGTGCCGAATCTGACGAGGGCGATAGGCCTCAGTGCCCAGCCACCTCCTTCTGGTCCCCGTCAATCTAGACGTAAGCACGACGTTGCGGGACCGGCAATCGGGAGAACTCCCTAGTGCGAAATTCGCCGAGATCCGATCCAGCGTCTGATTCCGTGCTAGCAGTTTTTCATGCCCGGCGGCCAATTCCGCGCACAGTGACAGATTTGGTGCACGCGCACGGCTGCGGCGAATGCCTAATCGAGGCGCACAAGCCCATGCTCCAAGGCGAACAACGTCGCGCCAGCCCGGGTGGACACACCGGCCTTGCCGTACAGGCGCTGGATGTGGTGGTCGCACGTCTTGGGGGAGATCCCCAGCCGCCGCGCGACCTGCTTGGTGGCCAGCCCGCGGGCGAGCAGGCCAAGCACCTCGCATTCGCGCTCGGAAAGCCCGGCGGGCCGCTCGCTCGGCACGTGGCTTCCGCCCGCCGCCTGGTCCGCTGGCGGCTGCCCCGCCGCTTGCCCCGTTGGCCGATGCCCCGCGGCTGTACGTCCGGCCGGCGGCCCTCCGGCCAGCGGCCCTCCGGCCAGCGGCCCTCCGGCCAGCGGCCCTCCGGCCAGCGGCCCTCTGGCCGGCTCCTCGCGCCCTCGCTGCCCGGCCGGCGGCTTGGCGGGCTGGGCGGCCGGTGCGCGCGACTGGCCCGCCGCGGTGAGCACCGCGTGCACCGCGTCCGGCGCGAGCAGGCCAGCCTCCGCCTGCCGGCTCAGCTCATCCGCCGCTTCCCGCGCGGAGAGCGGCTGCCGGTACGACCGGGGCTCGCGCATCGCGTGGTAACAGTCCGCCGTGGCCAGGAGCCACGCCGCCAGGGGCAGGTCCCCGGCCCGGCTGCCCCGGTGGTAGCCGGACCCGTCGCACCGCTCGCCGTGTGACCCGGCCAGCCGGGCCAGCGGGCGCAGGCCGGCCGCGGCGTCCAGTACGCGCTCGGTGTGGTACGCGTGCAATCGCACCTGCTCGCGCTCGTCCCGGTTCAGCGGCCCCTGCTTGGCCCACACATTGACCGGCACCGCGACGCGGCCGATGTCGTGTACCAGCCCGGCCCGGCGCAGCGCCAGCGCGTCGGCGTCGGCCAGCCCCGCCACCTGGGCGGACCGCTCGGCAAGCTCGGCCACGCCGCGGGAGTGGCCAACCGTCCACATGCTCTTCAGGTCGGCGAAGTCCGCGATCGCGGAAAGGCAGGCATCCAGCCGGTCCCCGTCAACCACCGGCCGCGGCCCAGGCTCGGCGAGCAGCGCGTCCTCCCAGATGGACGGCGCGTCCAGGCCCGCATACGCCGTTTCGCCGAGCGACAGGAACGCGGTCACCGCCGCCGGGTCCAGTCCCGACCCGGCCCGTTCCGCCAGCACCTGGTTCGCCAGCGCGCTGTCTCCCTGGTGCCAGGCCATGTCCGCATCCTGTGCCACCTGCATGAGCCGCACCGCCAGCGGGATCTGGTCACCGCGCAACTCGCCCGGCATGCCCTTGCCGTCCCAGCGTTCCCACAGATGCCGCAGCGCCAGTTGGATCTGCTCGGAGAAACCCATCCGTGCGCCAAGCACGCGGGCGACGTCGCAGTGGCTGGCGGCCCACTTGCGGAACTCGGAGATGCCGCCGAACGCCGACCTGGCCATCGCCGCCGCCCGGGCAAGCCGGGCCCGCTCCGGGTGGGCCACCCGGGTCGCCGTGGTCACCAGGTCAAGCCGGGTCCCGAAGGCGACGGCCATCATCTGCGGCCGGGCGGACAGCTCATCCCCGAAAAACCGCGCGTCGATCTCGCTCTCCGCGGTGCATCCAGCGAAATGCAGCAGGCCGGTGTAGAAGACGGTTACCTGATCGTCCTCCGGCAGGCCCATCGCCTGCGCCATCCGCACCGCGAGCACGGCGGTGCGGAGCCCATGCTCCAGTGGCTGACCCATCGCCAGGTCGGTGGCCAGCGACAAGGCGCCGACGGCCTCGGCCAGCCGCAGTGGCCGGGAGATTTCAGTCATCCACACCGATCCCAGGGGCGCGCACGGCCCGGTGCAGCCTGCCTGCGGGGGAGGCAGGCACGGCACATCAGGCCGATGCCCCTGCTTCTTTAGTCATACACGAGCAACGCCGGCCTCGGGGAGCTACCTGCGGGCAGGCGTTCCGTATGGCATGAATCCTGGCCTTTTCTACGGCAACGGGAGCGGCGTCCCCCGCGCGCCTGCCGTGCGACGGCGGCAGCACGTCCTGCATAGCACGCAGCCCCGCCAGGACCGTCCTGGCGGGGCTGCGGCGTTACCGGCACTCTGAGTCCCCAGTAAGACCAGGCTAGCAGAGCACCAAGTCGCTGGACAGATTTATAGATACGAATGTTTGTTTGATCAAGTGCCACGTCCGGAGCAACCTGAACAAGCTCGGCGTCAACTCCCGCGTCCAGATCGCCGCCTGGATGGCGTCGGCAGATCACTGACGCGTTCCCGCGGCGAGCACCCTGGGCGGGCCTGGCAGGATGCTGGGCAGGGTGGCATTAGGGAGGGCACATGAGCCGCGTCGACGTTGACGGAGTCGGTACCGAGTACGAGGTGATTGGTGCGGGGCGCCCGGTTGTGCTGCTGCACGGGTTTCCCGACACAGGGCGGCTGTGGCGGCACCAGGCGCCGGCGCTGGCGGAGGCCGGGTTCCAGGTCATCGTGCCCGACCTGCGCGGCTACGGGCGCTCCGACAAGCCCGAGGCGGTGGACGCGTACTCGATGCGGGTCCTGGCCGGGGACGTGATGGCGATCCTCGCCGCGCTGGGAACCGGCAAGGCCCACGTGGTGGGTCATGACTGGGGCGCCGCCCTGGCCTGGGCGATCGCGTCCTTCGCGCCCGACAACGTTCAACCATCTGGCCGTCCTGTCCGTCGGCCACCCGGCCGGTTTCATGCGCACGATGGAGCAGCGCCAGAAGTCCTGGTACATGCTGCTGTTCCAGTTCCCCGGCGTGGCCGAAACCTGGCTGAGCGCGGACAACTGGGCCAACTTCCGGAACTGGTCCGGCCACCCGGACGCCGACCAGGTGATCGCCGAACTGGAAGCCAACGGTTCCCTCACCCCGGCCCTCAACTACTACCGGGCCAACATCCCGCCGGAGAGCTGGGTCGCGCCGCCGCGCCAGCTCCCGCCGGTCCAGTCGCCCACCATGGGCGTCTGGAGCACCGGGGACATCGCCCTCACCGAGGCGCAGATGACTGCCTCAGCCGGCCACGTCGCCGGCCCGTGGCGCTACGAGCGCCTGGATGGCCCGGGTCACTGGATGCAGCTAGAAGCGCCGCGCCGGGTCAGCGAATTGATGCTGGACTTCCTTCCCCGCTAGCCTCGGGTGCATCCGCTAACCCGACCCGGAGGAGGAGAAGGGCACATGGCGGGCAAATTCGTGCTGAAGAAAGGGTCCAGCGGCAAGTACCACTTCAACCTTCTCGCTGCCAATGGCCAGGTCATCGCCACAAGCGAGACCTACGAGCGCAAGCAGTCCGCGCTGAACGGGATTGAGTCGGTGAAGACGAACGCTCCCGGCGCCGAGGTAGACGACCAAACCGGCGATTAGGCGCCGTCACGAGGACAGCAGCGCCGGGGGCCGTGGCGGGTGTCCGGGCGTTAGATTGCCTGCGTGATTGCCGCGACCTCGTCCGGGCTCAGCTCGATGGCCGCGGCGGCGACGTTGGCCTCGGCGTGCTCCGGTGACCCGGTGCCGGGGATCGGCAGCATCTGCGGGGACCTGGCCAGCAGCCAAGCGAGCACGATCTGCCGCGGGCTGGCGCCGTGCCGCCCAGCCGCCTCGGCCACCGCCGGGTTGCCGTCGGCCTCCTGGATCGGCGCCCACGGCAGGAACGCGATCTGCTCTCGCTCGCACAGGTCCACCAACTGGTCCGATTTGCGGTCGGCCGCGTTATACCTGTTCTGCACCGACACGACCGGGGTGACCTGCTGCGCGGCTCGCAACTGGGCCTGCGACACGTTCGAGACCCCGATGTGCCGGATCTTGCCCTCGTCCTTGAGCTGCGCCAGCGCACCCAAGGAGTCGGCCAGCGGGACGCGGGGGTCGGGCCGGTGGAACTGATAGAGCGGAATCTGGTCCAGCCGCAGCCGCCGGAGGCTTCCCTCGCACGCCTCGCGCAGGTGCCTGGGCCTGCCGTCGGGCGCCCAGCGCCCCGGCCCAGGCCGGACCAGGCCGCCTTTGGTGGCAATGACCAGGTCGTCGGGATACGGGTACAGGGCCTCGGCGATCAGCCGCTCACTGACCTCCGGGCCATAGGAGTCGGCGGTATCGATGAAGTTGACGCCGAGATCCACCACCCGCCGTAGCGTCGCCTTGGCCAGGCCTTCATCCGGTGGCTCGCCCCAGATGCCCCGGCCCGTGATGCGCATCGCGCCGAAGCCGAGCCGGCGCACCACCAAATCGCCGCCGATCTCGATGCTGCCCGCTGCCGTCGCGCCGGCTGGACTGGCCATCGCTGCCTCCCGGAGTCGCTAGTGCAGTTTCCCAGCCGGGAGGCCGGGTCACCAATACCCGCCCGGCGCGCGCCATCCATGGCCCCCGTGCCGGGCTGCCCATGGCCGCCCGGGGCGCAGCATCCTCGGCCGCGCTCCGCAGCGTCCTCGCCGTGGCCGCAGCGTGGCTGCGGGCCCGCAGGGCGCGGCTAGCGCCGCAGAAAGGTTTCGGCCACCTCTGCGGTACTGACCAAGGTCAGCGACTCCAGTGGGCCATTGAACCAATGGCCAACCGGGCACCGGATCTTCATGCTTATCAGGGGCCCATCAGACGACTGGACCGTGTACTGATCCTCGACCTCCGCGGGCAGTCCGCACCGTTCGGCACCATGGCTGTCCATATACGCCGGGCAGTCAAGGAACAACATTTCGCTTTCCATTTCACGTCCCCCGTTAGACGCGCGGCCACCAACAAGGGCGAGGCGGCTGATACCGGCCCCCCGACCGTTGGCACCCGGCCACCGCGCCTTACCTGAGAAGAGCACGAGACGACCTCTCTGATACGTCCGGACCGGCGTCTTCCGGTGCCGGCCTGCTCCACCAGGCCCAAACCTGCGCCAGCAGCGTGGCAGGGCCCGGCCGTCCCGTGCATCTGGAAAATTACGTATTCAAGCGCGCGGGCGTTGACTAGTCGGCCTGCCCACTGGCACGTAGCGCGAGGGCCCATGTGTGTTCATCGCAGGCCTGTTTGCCGTACGGCCAGCATCGGCGGGACGGGACGGACTTGTCGTTGGGCTACCGCGCAGAGCCCTTCACAACACGCGCAGATGTGCGGTACTCCGCGCCCGCCGTCTTGAGCAGCCGCCCAGACGCCTGAGACCCGCCAGGCCTGCGTTGCCCGGGAGGACCGTCCGCCGCGTTGCCGAGGACGGCCTAAGGCTCATCGATGACGGCGAGCAGCAGCCCGCCGAGCATGGCCAGGTTCTTGTGGAACTGGATCCGCTGCTGCTTGCGGACGGCCGGGTCCTCCACCGCCCAGTACGAGTGCCCGGCCAGGGTGGTGGGGATCAGCGAGCAGGCCAGGGCCAGCGCGGACAGGCGCGGCGCTATGCCCAGCGCCAGCAGGGTCCCGCCCGCCACCATCACGGCTGCGTTGCCCCGCACGACCAGCTCATCGTCTTCGGGAAGCGGGGCCACCTTGCGGATCGTGGCCAGCACCGGGGCGGCCTGATCGACACGCCCGCCCGGCTCACGCAGGGCGTCGAAGCCGAGCAGGACGTAGGTGGATCCAGTGAGGACACGGGCGGCGGGACGCAGTGGCGCGAGCATGTTCCGGGTCATTGTCATGGCGCCTCGATGCGGGTCGGGGAGAACCTCTGGCCGGCAGGACCGCACCACGATCGTAGCGAGGGGACGGCATTGCGCCGACGCAATCCTGTGGGTTGTCCTGTGGGCCGCTACGTGTGGTCCTGGCCGGTGCTGCTGGCGACGCTGGAGTCAGCTGAATAACGCAGGAAGGCAAGGACAATGACCGAGGCTCAGATTTTGCAATGCGTCCCCGCGCCGGCGGCTCATGCCGGGACATCGACAGTGCCAGGCGGCCGTGGCCGCCGTGGTCGCCGGCTGGGCACTCGGCTGTGGAGCCTGTTGCACGCTCCGGCCCTGCTGGCCGGCGGTGTGGGCGGCCCGCGCAACGTCGCCCTCATCGAAGATGACCGGGTCCGGCTGGCCCACCGGCAGGCCCGGTGACCAGCGGGGTCAGAGCCCGTGCTCGGTCAGGGTGTCCTGGATCCGCCGGGCTTCCTGGGATCCGATGCGCTGGGCGATCACGAGCGCGTCCCGCAGGTGCGCAGCGGCCTCGGCCGGGCTGCCGGGCAGCAGGCTCCGGCCGACTCCCGCCAGGGCACGGGCTTCCTCGACACGCGCGCCGATCTCCCGGGCGATGCTCAGCGCCTGGCTGTAGCGGCGGTAGGCGTCCCCGGTCGCCGAGGTGGCCAACGACAGGTTGCCAAGGCTGTTCAGCAACACGGCCTCACTGTGCCGTTGGCCGAGTTCCCGGTGCAACTCCAGAGCCTTCGTGAGGTTGGCGGACGCGCCCGGGTAGTCCGCGGTCGCCAGCTGCACCTCGCCCAGCCCGCCAATGGCCCAGGCCTGCCCGAGCCGGTCCCCGAGGCGGCGGAACAGGTCCAGCGCCTGGCGATGCCAGTCGGCCGCGGCCGCGTAGTTCCCCAGCGCCCACTCATCGAAACCCAGCTGACAAGTGGCATCGGCCTGGTCAAAGAGGGAGTTCAGGCTCTGGAACATGGCCAGAGCCTGCCTGTGGCTGGCGATGGCGGCGGGATAGTCCCCGGTCAGTTGCTGCACCTGGCCCAGGTCGGTGATGGAGACCGCCTCGGCGAGCCGGTCGCCCGCCGCGCGCGCCAGCGCCATCGCCTGCTGGTGACTGGCGGTGGCGGCCTGGAAGTCTCCCGTGTCCTGGTGGACCAGGCCGAGATGGTTGAGCGCGCAAGCCTGGCCCCGCTGGTCGCCGAGCTCCGCGTAGAGCGCCACGGCCTGGGCCAGGGTGGCGGTAGCTGCCGCGTAGTCCCCGGTCAGTTGCTGCAGCAGCCCGAGTTCGTCGCGCGCGCCGGCCTGCCCGGGCCGGTCCCCGGCGCGGCGTGCCGCGTTTAGCGCCGTCTGGTACTGGGCTGCCGCCTGGTCCCAGCGGCCGCTCGCCCGCAGGAAGCCGCCCATGGTGGTGGCGATAGCGACGGCGTGCCTGGGCAGCGCCTCGGCGGCGGAGCTAACGGTCGCGAACAGGTTCGATCGCTCGGCCTCCAGCCACGCGGTCGCCTCCTGCGGGGTGGCCAGCCGTGGGGCATGCGCGGGCGGGCTGCCCGGTGGCGGCCGGCTGCTGGCCGTGGTCCAGGTCGCGATGTGCTTGCTGGCGGCGGCGGCGACGTGCGCGTAGTAGCTCACCACCCGGCCGAGGGCGGCCTGTGATTCGGCGTCGTCGTCGCCGTCGGCGAGCGTGCGGGCGTATTCGCGGAGCAGGTCGTGCAACAGGTACCGCCCGGCCTGCGGCTCGGTAAGCAGATGGTTGTCATAGAGGTCGTCGAGCCTGCTGCGGGCGGTTCCCACGCTTATGACATCGAGGGCGGCGGCGGCGTAGGCGTCGATGTCCGGGCCAGGGGCCAGGCCGAGCCTGCGGAAAAGCCGCTGCTGGTCGGCGGTGAGTTCCCGGTAGGACAGATCGAATGCGGCGGCGACCGACAGGTTCTCGGCGTGCATGACGGCTAGCCGGTCACGCGCCGAGGCCAGGTCGGCGGCGAGTTCCGCGCCGGTCCGGGCCGGGTGGTGCCGTAGCTGCCTGGCGAGCATCCCGATCGCCAACGGCAGGTACCCGCAGAGCCTGGCTATCTCCCCGGCGGCCTCCGTCTCGGGGCCAAGGTCGGGGCGGCCGGCCAGCCGGGCCAGCAGCGCCGCCGCATCGGCCGCAGTGAGGGTATCGACGCTCAGGACCGTGGCGTCTTCGAGCGCGGTCAGCCGCCGTCGGCTGGTGATCAGGACCAGGCTGCACGCGGTGCCGGGCAGCAGCGGCTCTACCTGCTCGTGCCCGGCCGCGTCATCCAGCAGCAACAGGATCTTCTTGCCCGCCGCGAAGTCGCGCCACCGCGCCGCCCGCGCCTCCAGGCCGGATGGAATCTGCTGCGCGGCGGCCCCGGCCGTCAGCAGCAAGCTGGCCAGCGCATCGGCGGGGTCTACCAGGCGCTGGCCGGGGGTGTGGGCGTGCAGCGGGACGAAGAACTGCCCATCGGGGAACCTCCCGGCGAGCCGGTGGGCAGCGTGCACCGCCAAGGCCGTCTTGCCCGCCCCGGCCATCCCGTCGATCGCATGGATGCCCACGACCCCGCCGCCCTCGGCCGCCTCGGCGAGCATGGCAAGCAGCCCGCTCAGCTCGGCTTCGCGGCCGGTGAAGCTGCCGATGTCACGCGGCAGGGTCCGCGTCGCCGCCACGGCGCCCGCGCCTGGCGCCGCTGCCCCGTCGCCGGTCGCAAGGACGTCTGCGGCGGGCGCCCGGCCGCGTGCCGCCGCGACGAACAGCGCCCGCACCTGCCCGGTCAGGCTCAGCGCGTCGGCCAGCAGCAACGCGGTGTCCTTGCGCGCCGTGCGGTTGATGCCGCGCTCCAGGTCGCTGACCGACCGCGGACTGATGCCGGCGGCCTCGGCCAGCTCCTCCTGCGTCAGCCCGGCCCCGGCCCGAAGCCGCCGCAGCAGCGCGGCGAAACTCAGCTCGGGCTCGGCCACCGGTTCCAGCTACCTCCCACCAGGCCTGCCTCCGGCCGTTGCCGGACCACGCGGCAGGGCAGCGGATACTCGGCGTCAAGAGTATCGACGGCGCGACAGGACCCTTGGGCCAGGAGCGGGCGGCGGCGAAGATCCTGCCGTGTCCGGTCCGGATCATGGCCGCGCTGTGGTCGCACACCCGCACCGGCGCACTAGCGCAGTACACGCGCAACCAGCCCGATTCCTTGCGGTAATCAAAGGATCTGCACGCGCCGGTGGTTCAGTGCGTACCGGTGGTCCGCGCCAAACGCTGACCGGCTTGATGATCGCCGATCGGGCAGACTGGTGGCCACCGGCGCCGGCCCTGGGGCGGAAGATGCGGAGACGGCTGTGACAACCAGCGCACTCGGCCTGGTCCTGCTCACCGGGGCCGCGGTGGTGCTCGCCGCGATCGTGGCGGCCCGGGTGGCGCATGGGATCGGGCTGCCGGGGCTGCTGGTGTTCCTCGGCCTGGGCCTGGCCCTGGGCGAGGCAGGCGTGGGTGTCCGGTTCGACAATGCCGGGCTGGCACAGGCGCTGGGGCTCAGCGCGCTGGTGCTGATCCTCGCCGAAGGCGGCCTGACGACGAACTGGGCGCACGCACGCGCCGCGGCGCCTGCCGCGCTGAGCCTGGCCACCGTCGGGGTCGTGGTGACCGTGCTGGTGGTCGCGGTGGCGGCCCGCTGGCTGGTGCACCTGGGCTGGCGGGAGGCCTTGCTGCTGGGGGCCGTGCTTGCGCCGACCGATGCGGCCGCGGTGTTCTCGGTGCTGCGCAAGCTGCCGCTGCCGCCACGGCTGTCCGGGATGCTGGAAGGCGAGTCGGGGCTCAATGACCCGCCAGCGGTGCTCGCGGTCACCCTGCTCAGCAACCTTGGCGGGCGCCCGCCCTCCCCGGCGCTGATCGCCGTCGAGATCGTCTACGCGCTCGCCGCCGGCGCCGCGATCGGGCTGGTGGCCGGGCTGGCGGGCGCCTTCGTGCTGCGCCGGATCGCGCTGCCTGCCTCCGGGCTGTACCCCATCGCGATCCTGGCGCTCATCGTCGCCGGTTTCGGGGCGGCATCGCTCGCCCATGCGAGCGGCTTCCTTGCCGTCTACGTCTGCGCGCTCGTGCTGGGCAACGTGCGGCTGCCGCACGGCCCCGCCATCCGTGGCTTTGCCGAAGGCGTTGCCTGGCTCGCCCAGATCGGCCTGTTCGTCATGCTCGGTCTGCTCGCCTCCCCGGCCCGGCTGCCCGCGCAGTTCCTGCCGGCCGTGGCAGCCGGATCGGTGCTGGTACTGCTGGCCCGGCCGGCCGCGGTGGCCGTCGCGACCCTGCCGCTGCGGGTGCCCTGGCGCCAGCAGGCGTTCATGTCCTGGGCCGGGCTGCGCGGCGCGGTCCCGATCGTGCTGGCCACGATCCCGATGAGCGCGCACTTGCCCGGCGCCACCCGCCTGTTCGACATCGTGTTCATCGTCGTTGTGATCAACACCCTGCTGCAGGGGCCCACGCTGCCGTGGACCGCGCGCCAGCTGAGGGTGCTCGCGCCAGCGGAGCCGCTGGCTGTGGATGTCGAGGCTGCGCCCCTGGAGGCGCTGCACGCCGACCTGCTCCAGGCCCAGATCCCGCCCGGGTCCCGGCTGCACGGCGTGGAGATCTTCGAACTGCGGCTGCCCGCCCAGGCCAACGTCGCGCTCATCGTCCGTGGCGGCAAGGGATTCGTCCCCGCGCAGACCACCACGCTGCAAGCCGGCGACCGCTTGCTCATCGTCGCCACCGCCGCGGTCCGGGAAGAGACCGAGCGCCGGCTGCGCGCCGTCGGCCGGGCCGGCAAGCTCGCCGGATGGTTCGGCGAACACGGCCGCTAGCCAGCGCCGGGCGGGACATAGGCCCCGGCGCTCGGGGCCGAATTGCTCTGACCAGCCGGGGCGGCCGGTGGAAGCCTGATGGAGCGCCAGCCAAGCTGGCCCGGCCGACAGCTCCGCGCTGGACTGGAGGTGACCGAAATGCCAAGCCACATGAGATCTGCGGCCGCCACAGGCGCCGTTGCCGGCTACCTGATGCTGCAGTGGCTCGGCCGCAGCTACGGCGCCACGAGAGCCGAACGTCACCGGCGCCTGCCAGGCGATGAGCTGATAAGCGATGCCATGGCTGTGACGACTCATGCCATCACGGTCGGCGCGCCGCCGGAACGCATCTGGCCCTGGCTGGTGCAGATGGGATGGCATCGCGGTGCGTGGTACACGGCGGAGTGGGTTGATCGGCGCCTCTTTCCGGCGAACGGCCCGAGCGCCGATCGCATCATCCCCGGGCTCCAGCATCTCGCGGTCGGCGACCACGTCCCCGACGGGCCCCCGGAGTCCGGCTGTGAGTTCACCGTCGCCCAGCTTGAACCGGGCCGTCACCTCGTCCTGCATTCCGAAGCGCACCTGCCGCCGGGGTGGAAGGAGCGGTTCGGCGCCTGGATCGACTGGACGTGGGCGTTCATCCTTGACGACCTCGGGAACGGCAAGACCCGGTTCCTCTTCCGCAGCCGCGGACGCACTGGGCCGGCCTGGGTGGCCGCCGCTTACCTGCTGGTGATCATCCCGGCCGACTTCGTCATGTCCCGCCAGATGCTCCGGGGCGTCAAGGCAAGAGCCGAGCGAACCACGGCTGCAGACCTGCTGGCGGCATTTGCGCCAGGGCGCGACAGCAGCCGTAATGGCGGGGCGCTGAAGCCCGTCACGAGTGTGATTCCGGGGACGCCGGGACCTCCAGCCTGACCAAGGCGCCGCCCTCGGGCCGGTTTGCTGCCACCGCCATGCCGCCGTGAGCGACGGCGATCGCGTGCACGATCGCTAGGCCAAGCCCGGCGCCGCCGGCGCTGCGGGCCCGGCCTTGATCGGGCCGCCGGAAGCGTTCGAAGGCGTGCGGCAGGAACTCGGCCGGAAAGCCGGGCCCGGAGTCGGAGATCTCGATCACCAGCGACCCTCCCGCGATATCGGCATGGATCACGACCTCGGTCCCTGGCGGGGCGAACCGGAGCGCGTTGTCGACCAGGTTGTCGACCGCCTGGCGGATCCGTCCCGCGTCGACGATGGCGGTCAGCCCGGCGGCGGCTTCGACCCGGCAGGTGACTCCGGCCGCTTCGGCGCGAGCGCCGGCCCACTCGGCGCTCCGCGCCAGCAGCGACGTGACGTCCGTGCGCTCAACCTGAAGGCTTAGCTTGTTCTCGTCACCCCTGGCGAGCAGCAGCAGGTCGTCGGTGATCCGGGTGAGCCTGCTAGCTTCCTCCGCCGCGCTGGCGACGGCCGCACTGAGCTCTTCCTTGCTTCGCCCGGGCCGGCCGGCCAGTTCAAGTTCTCCGTGCAGCACTGCGAACGGCGTGCGCAGCTCGTGGCTCGCGTCGGCGACGAAGGCCCGCTGCCGCGCCAGTGCGCGGCGCAGGCGCAGCAGCAGGTCGTTCATGGTACCGGCGAGCGCGGCAATCTCATCGTGGGTGCCGGGCACGCGCATTGTCGCCCCGGTGTCATCTTCCGACAGGGCCGCAGCCTCCCGCCTTAGCCGCTCCACGGGGGCGAGCGCGGCGCGCGCCAGCCAGTAGGCGCCGATGCCCGCGAGGATCACGAAGGCCGTGCCGCCGATGAGCAGCCCGCCGGCGACCTGGCGCAGCGTGCCGTCGGAACTGGCGAGCGAGACGCCGACGATCCCTACCCATCCGTCCTGCTCGGGGAGGGGTCCGGCGAGCAATCGCAGGGGCTGATCGTCGATGGTTCGCGTCAGGACAACATCGTGACGGCGGCCCTGGCTGAGCTCGGCAGCGGTGAGCAGCGATGCTGTGCCGGCGTGCGCGCTGCCCCGGCGGACCCGCCCGGATCCGTTGACCATCTGGACGATGTATTCGCCAGGCGCTGGCCCGCCCGCCGTAACGGCCGAGACCGGCGCCGTCTCGCCCTCCGGGTCGCGGCTGACCTGGCTGAGCCGCGCGGCCAGGGCGGAGTCCGTTGACCGCAACGTCGCGGCGGAGAGCTGGCTGAGGAAGAGCCAGCCCCCCAGCGCGAACGCGATCGCCAGGGCCAGCGCGAAGACCAGAGCCATGCGCAGGCGGATCGGCACCCTTCACCCCTCTTCGCTGTGACGGAGCCGGTAACCCATGCCCCGGACGGTCTCCAGGTCGCGCCGGCCGAATGGGACGTCGATCTTCTTCCGGAGGTAGGTCACGTACTGGTTGACAACGTTCGAGGTGCCGTCGTAGGCGAAGTCCCAGGCCGCGTCGAGGATCTGGGACCTGGTCAGCACCATGCCCGGGTGCCGCAGGAACAGTTCGAGCAGCGAGAATTCCTTCGGGGAGAGCTGAAGTTCGACGCTGTCACGCCAGGCCCGCTTGCTCGCGGGGTCCAGCTTCAGGTCCCCTTCGGTCAGCATCACGGGCCGGGCCCGGTCGTCCCGCCTCACCAGCGCGCGCAATCGCGCGGCGAGTTCCAGCAGGCTGAACGGCTTCACCAGGTAGTCGTCGGCGCCCGCGTCGAGTCCTCGAACCCGGTCGTTGACCGCATCGCGGGCGGTGAGCATCAGCACGGGCGACCAGACGCCCGCGGCGCGGAGCTTGCGACACAGCTCGAACCCGTCGAAGCCGGGCAGCATGACGTCGAGCACGATCGCGGCGTAGGGATTCTCGGTAGCCAGCCACAGCCCTTCGGGACCGTCGCCGGCGAGATCGACCGCGTGCCCCTCCTCCTCAAGCCCTCGCTTGAGCAGCCGGGACATCCTCGTGTCGTCCTCGACCACAAGCACTCGCATAGCCAGAGGTTACGCAGCCGTTGATGTGAGAACGAGGAGAAGTCCGTGTGAGCCGTTCACATCATCTGCTCACGGTCGTTAAATCCCCCTTCCCGCAGCCTGGGAGAGCCGGTAACCCGGCAGGAACACCGCAGGGAGGAACGACGATGGACCGTGATGACGCCGAAAGGCCAGGGTGGGTCCGGCTGCCCGGTTATGACGATGACACCGGTTACCAGCGCGAGGCGGGGCCCTGGCGCGGAGCCGCCAGCCCCCGCGCGGGCGGCGTCCGGCGGCTGCGCCGCGCGTCCAACTGGACGGCCGCCGCCCTGATCGCCGGGGTGGCCGCCGCCACCGGCTATTTCGCGCACCACGCTCAGCCGGTCGCGCCCGCGGTCACCACCGTGACCGGCGCCGCGCCGGGCGCCGGCAGCACGGCCGGCCCAGGCAAGCCGCACTTGTCCGGGCATGTGGCCACCTCGACCGGCTCGGGCGTGGTCGTGACCACCGGGCCTAATGGGGTCAAGACCTACACATACCGGGGTGACAACTGATGGCCGCGGCCCGGTACCTGGCGATGCAGCGTACGTGGAAGCTGATCGACACCGGCGCGAGGACCGTGGGCGCCGCGGAACGGGCCGCCCTCGGCACCTCGGCCCGCGTGGCAGCCTGGCCTGCGCACCAGCTGGCCCGGGTGCTCGCCGTCGTGGACACCGAACTGGCGCTGCTGGACCAGCAGGCGAGCCGGTTCCGTCCGGACTCGGAGATCTCCGCGGCCTGCCGCGATGCGGGCGGTGCCCAAGGGGGAAGCCGCATCGTGAGCGAGGGGCTCGCCGAGGCGATAGCGGTCGCGCTCGCCGCCGCCAGATGGACAGGCGGACTGGTGGACCCCACGGTCGGCAATGCCCTCGCCTCCCTTGGCTATGACCGCGACTTCGCGGCGATTCGCCGCGACGGGGCCATGCCATCCCGGCACGCTCATGTGCTGGGATGGCAGTCGGTCCAGCTCGACGGGCGCCGCCTGCGCCTGGCCGCAGGGTCGCAGCTGGACCTGGGCGCCACGGCCAAGGGCCTGGGCGCCGACCGCGCCGCCCGGGAGGCCGGAGCGGCCGTGCCCGGCGGGGGCGTCCTGGTCAGCCTCGGCGGCGATATCGCCGTGGCGGGGGAGGCGCCGGTCGGCGGGTGGCCGGTGCTCGTCGCCGACGAGCCGGAGCCGACGGACCAGCCATCCGCTCGCGGCGGCCGGCTCGCCCAGTTCCCGCCGCCGTCGCGAGGGCAAGTGGTCCGGCTGGCTGCCGGAGCGCTAGCGACCTCGTCCATTCTGTGCCGCCAATGGCGGCGGGGCGGCCGCACGCTACACCACATCGTGGACCCGCGGACCGGGCGGCCGGCGGCCGGGCCGTGGCGGACGGTGAGTGTCGCCGCCGCGAACTGCGCGGAGGCCAACGCTGCGTCCACGGCCGCGATCATCGCCGGTGACCAGGCGCCGGCGTGGCTGGCCGCGCAGGGCCTGCCGGCCCGCCTGGTCGCCCGCGACGGCAGCGTGCGACTGGCCGGCGGGTGGCCAGCCGACGACGAAGGGCTGCTGGAACCCCCCGGGACCTGCCGCATGCCGGTCGGCCCCGTCTCGGTGCCGGGCTTCGGTGGGCGGGCCGGTCCCGCTGCCATGAACCGTCCTTCGTCGCCCGGCTCTACCCGCCGGTCGGCCGGGCGAACCCCGCCCGGCCCACGACGCTCCCCCGGGGCGAGGCGATGGCGGTGAGCGCCGTCGCGGCCACGGGCTCACAGGGCCTCTGGTTCCTCTCCCGGGGCAGCGGCCTGGTCCTGCTGGCCCTGTTCAGCGTCGTGGTCGTCCTCGGCGTCGCGACCCGGACCGGTTCGGCGCCCCGCCGCTGGCCACGCTTCGCCGTCGCCGAACTGCACCGCACGCTCTCGCTCTTCGCGGTCGCCCTGCTGGTGCTGCACGTCGTGACGGCGATCCTCGATCCGTTTGTCACCATCGGCTGGGCGGCGACCGTGCTGCCCTTCGCCTCGCCGTACCGAACCCTGGCGATCGGCCTGGGTACCCTCGCGGTCGATCTGGGCGGCGCGGTGCTGATCACCAGCCTCATGCGGCAGCGGCTGGGGCAGCGGGCCTGGCGGGCCGTCCACTGGCTCGCCTACCTGGCCTGGCCAGCAGCGTTCATTCACTCGCTGACCGCGGGCAACGACCTCGGCATCTGGTGGGTGGCGCTGATCGAGGTGGCATCGGCCGCCGCGGTGGCGACCGCCGTCCTTGCCCGGCTGTTCGGCCGCGGCCGCGAAGGCCCGCCCGCGTCGGGGCGGGGCCCGGGGCGGACGCTGGCCGACGATCCCCGGCGCGCGCCCGCGCGGCCGACGGCGAGTGCCTCATGAACACCCTCGACAGCGGCCAGCGCCCCGCGCGCGACGCCACTGCCGTGCGGGCGGGCCGCCTCCCCAGGCTGCTGCCGGAACGGTTCGGCGGCGAGCCGGCCAGCCTTGGGGAGCACCTCGCCAGGTACGGCCGACTCCCGCGCAGCTGGGACGGGTCCTGGCGGGAGCAACTGATCGCGGAGGTCGGGCGGGCCGGCCTCACCGGCCGGGGCGGCGCCGGTTTTCCCACCGCGCGGAAGCTGGCCGCCGTGGCCGCCGGGCCGGACATGCCGGTCGTAATCGCCAACGGCACCGAGGGCGAGCCCGCCAGTGCCAAGGACAAGGTGCTGCTGGCCTGTGCGCCCCATCTGGTTCTCGATGGGGCCGTGCTGGCCGCGCATATGCTCGGGGCCAGGCACGCGATCGTGGTGGTGCACGATGCCGTGCGCGAGGTGGTCGACAGCGCGGCCGCCGAGCGCAGGCGGGCCCGGCTCGACCGGGTCAAGATCAAGGTCATGACCGGCGCCGACCGCTTTGTCGGCGGTGAGGCCAGCGCGCTGGTCAACTGGGTGGCCCACGGCATCCCGCTGCCGACCGCGACGCCGCCAAGGGTCTCCGATTCCGGCCTGCACGGCCGGCCGACGCTGGTCCAGAACGTCGAGACGCTGGCCCACCTGGCGCTGATCGCACGCTGGGGCGCGCGGTGGTTCCGGTCGCTGGGCACGACCGCCGAGCCAGGGTCGATGCTGGTCACCCTCATCGGCGCGGTACGCCAGCCCGGGGTGCGCGAGATCGAGATCGGCATGCGGGTCAGCGATGTGCTGGGAGTGGCGGGCGGCCAGGCGGCGCCGCTGGGCGCGCTGCTGATCGGCGGCTACTTCGGCACCTGGGCGGACCCGGCCGTGGCCGGGCCGCTCCCGTTCTCGGCGGAGGGCCTGTCGGCGGTGGGGGGGCGCCCGGGCGCCGGGCTGGTCGCCGCGCTGCCCGCCGACGTTTGCGGGCTGGCGGAGACCGCCCGGGTGGCCCGCTATCTCGCTGACGAGTCGGCGGGACAATGCGGGCCGTGCGTCTTCGGGCTCGGCTCGATCGCCGGTGCGCTGGAGGATCTCGCCGTCGGCCGGCGCTACGAGCCGGCCCGGCTCCGCCGCTGGATGACCCAGACCGAGGGGCGCGGCGCCTGCCACCACCCTGACGGCGCGGTCCGCATGGTCCGCAGCGCGCTGGCGGTATTCGGCGCGGAGATCGACCGGCACTCCCGGGGCTGGTGCTGCGGGCGCCGCCCCCCGGGCGTGCTGCCGGTCCCGCTGCGGAGATCACCGTGACCGCGGGCGCCCGGCTGCGGGTCAACCCGATCGCCTGTGACGGGCGCGGCCTGTGCGCCGAGGTGCTGCCGGAGATGGTCACTCTCGACGACTGGGGTTTTCCGGTCATCCGCGACGCCGAAGTCCTACCCGGACTCCTCGATGAGGCCGCCGAGGCGGTCAGGCTCTGCCCCAGGCTCGCGCTCCGGCTTGACCATCCCGCCGGAACACCGGGAGCCTCGCGGCAGCGGGCGACCTGACCAAGGTCAGGACCATCGCCTCTGTCCGGCCACCCCTGCCGTGCGGTGGGATGGGAAGCAGATGCCGCTGGCAGTGAGGCTGGGAGATGAGGGCATGAGATCGTCGATGCCGTCCGGAACGGGGCAGCTCCACCGGAGGCTGGCCGCCGACGCTGCCGCGCTTGGATTGCCCGCCCGCCCGCCGGCGCCGCCGGTGACCGAGGCTGACCTGGCCGCCTTGCCCGCTGCGGCGGTGCGGTACCTGAACTTCATGGGCGTAGCCGGCGGCCCCGGACTCCTCGTTTCTGGCGCATGCCACCGGACGGTTCCGGCTGCGGCCGCAAAAGCCATGGATGCGGTGCGAGGCATGGCAGTACAACAGCAGTCCCACGGTCGCGCGCCTGTTCCACATGCGGATCACCGCCGCCGGAGTGCTGCCGATGACCGGCCGGGACGCTTACGTGCACGGCCGTGGCCGGATGCACGGCAAGCTGGCTGGGCTCGTGACCGTCGCGGCTGCCGCCGGTCCCGAGGCCGACGTGAGCGAACTAGTCACCTACCTCAACGACGCCGTCTTCTTCGCGCCATCCATGCTGCTGGCCCTGCCCGTGTCGTGGGCGGCGGCCGGAGACACTTCCTTTGACATCACGCTCGAAGACTGTGGTCACCGGGTCACAGCCCGGGTCTTCACCGACGGCCGCGGAGCGCCGGTGGACTTCAGCACCGACGACCGCTGGTGCGACCTGCCAGGCGGACTCGTCCGCACCCGGTGGTCCACGCCCGTTGCCGGGTGGACCGAGGCGGACGGCAGGCGCCTGCCTTCCCGGGGGTCAGCCATCTGGCACCTGCCGGAAGGACCGTTCACCTATGCCGAGTTCCGCTTCAGCCCGGGCGACGTGAGATACAACGTCCTGCCCGCCGAACCAGGCGCAGCGGCCCAGGCGGGCGCCCCGGCCCGGCTCGCAGCCGCCGCGGAGGGGGTCCGGAACTGGGGCGCCACCGGCCAGGAGCGAGACAGCGCACTGCCGGGCGATGAACTGGTCGCCGACCCAGCGTCGGTCGCCACCCGGGCGATCACCGTTGAGGCGCCCCCGGAAGAGGTGTGGCGCTGGCTGGTGCAGATCGGCCAGGACCGGGGCGGCATGTACAGCTACGACTGGCTGGAGAACATCCTCGGCCTGCGTATCCACAGCACCGACCGGATCAGGGAGGAATGGCAGCGCCTCGATGCCGGAGATCAGGTGCGCTTGGTGCGGAAGGGCTGGCTGGGCATGAAGGACGGCTTCGCGCTGCCGGTCGAGCGGGTCAACCCCGGCCGGGCCATCGTGCTGCGTGAGCAGCCACCCCAGCAGCCGTGGGACGCCGTATGGTCATTCCACGTCATCCCGCTCGGCCCGGGGCGGTGCCGGCTCATTTCGCGGAGCCGCTCGGCCCTCCCCCGGGGCGTCGGCCGGCTGGCCACTTGGGTCATGGAACCGGTCACCCTCGCGATGACCCGCAAGATGCTGCTCGGCATCAAGCAGCGGGCCGAACGCCGGGCCCAGCCTGCTTGTTGACCTGGGCCAGGCCTGCTTGTTGACTCGGGGCAGCCCGACAGCTGCCGGTCAGGCCAGGACCGCGGTTGGTTGTGCGCCCGCTGTGTCGTCGCCAAGTGACATCCTCTAGGGCCCGCCCGCTCGCCAGCATGACGCCGATCACGGCTGCGGCGAGCAGCTCGCCCACGGCCAGCGCCCCGGCAGTGGCTCGGCGCAGCCGCCGTCGCTGCCGTGGGCCACGGTCGGCCCTTCGGATGATCATTGGGGACTTCCGTCCGTCGTGGCTGCTGTGCCCCGGACGGTCCGCGATCAATGGCGGGGATTATTCGTCGAATATGAGTGTGCCGAGCAGCTGCGCGTAGCGCATGAGGTGGATGTCTCCGAGGTAGTTTTCGCGGACGTAGGCGTGCGCGGCCTGTCCGAGCCGGTCCGCCTCGGCCCGGTCGGCGAGGAGAAGGGATACGGCCTGCCCGAAGGCTTGGAGGTCGGCGGGGTCCGGCAGCAGGACGCCGGTGCCGTCGGCGATCTGGTCGATGATCCCGCCGACCGCCGAGCCGACCACCGGCCGTCCCTTCCACATCCCCTCCGACACGGTCAGCCCGAACCCTTCGGCCAGGCTCTTTTGCGCGATGACGGTGGCTTGCCGCTGCAGCGCGTTGACCATGGCCGCGTTCTCGTCGATGTCCTCGAGCGGCAGCGTCACCAGCAGGATCCGCGCCCGGGCCGCGGGGGGCAGGTCGTGCCACTGCAGCAGGCATTCCCCGTACACGGCCGCGCCCTCCGGATCATCGGACACCCCGGCGACCGCCGGGCCGGCCAGCAACAGGTACCCGCTGCCACCAGGCACCACGTGGTCGGCGAAGCCGCGCATGACCCCGGCCATGTCCTTGAGCCGGTCCCAGCGGGAGACCTGGAGCAGCACCGGATCGCCGGGGCCGGGGCGGCCCTCGCCGGTGATGACCGCCGGCCTGGTAACGGTGCCGGTGTCGCCGTCGCGGCGGACGAACCTGGCCGGCGCCGGCGGGGCGGTGCCGTCAAGCACGCCGATTCTGGCGAGGATGGCGCGCACGGTGGCGGGGTCAAGATCCTGGTTTTTCGGGGAGAACGGGTCGATCGACGGCGGGATGATCGAAACCTTCTCTTCGGGGAGCCAGGCCGGGACGTACTCCCGGCGCGAGAAAACATACCCCTCCGCGGGGGTAAGGTGCGGCCGCAGGAAGTCCCACCCCGCCCGGGTGGCGTCGTTCTCCCAGCCGACACCGATGTGGCAACGCCACACCACTCGTGCGCCCGCCGCCGCCAGCGGCGCGGCGAGGCCTGCGGTCTGCGGGTCGTGCAACAGCACGACATCGCCGGGGCGGATCTTCCCGAGCAGCTCCACCGCGTTCGCGGTCAGCATCCGCGTGTAATGATGGGCTTCGCCTGCGTCCAGAGTGCCCCCGGCGAGATCGCCGTGGATCTGGTTGTGCAGGCGCTTGGTGGCCGCAAAGAACCGGGCGTCGCCGGTGATCACCAGCCAGCCAATCGGGATGTCGAGATCGCTGACGTACCCGACCAGCACCTGCAGCATCTCGGCGACCCCACCGCCCGTCGCGGTCGAGTTGACGTTCCATATGGTGCGCCCGGCCAGCAACTGCCGGACCTGGTCAGCGGCCCCGGCCAGCCGCACATACCGCGGGCCGCCAATGATGGGCTCCAGCAACGACACAGGCCGCCGCGGCACTTCGACGGCAGTGACCAGGCTCACCGCATCTGCCTCCTGCCCCAAGCGCGGCCGAAGTCGCCGCTAGCCTCATGACAAACACCGGTATCACGTGTGAGGGCGTATTCGTATGATGCCCCGCTGGCGCTGATCTGCCCAGTTCCTCCTACCGCGCCCTCAGCGATGACGGCTCCGATCCGGACAGCGCTACAGCGGAATTGTCCTGAACGCCTTAGTGGAGTGCCACGCCAGCGGGACTCATGAGGGTGCAGGCGAGCCGGGCGATGAAGCTGCGAATGGCCACGGTGGCGGAGCATCGCGACGGCAGAGTCATCCCGCGGCGGATCAGCGGAAGCCTTCGGTCGGAGACTCGCCATGTTCACCTCAAGCGGACCAGGCTCGGCCGGTTCAAGCTGACCTCAGAGCAGGGACACGGCGCCCCGAACCCGACCTGGATCCCTGTCGCCAACGAAACCATGCGCCGTATCGCGGCCAAGATCGGCGGGTTGCGCTGAGCAGCATCGGCGAGGTGGTGAACGTCCCCATGACGGCGCACTTCATCGGCGGCTGCGTTATCGGCGACGGCCCGGAGAGCGGCGTGGTTGACCCCTACCATCGTGTACACGGCTATCCCGGGCTGCACGTGGTCGACGGGTCCGCGATCTCCGCGAACCTGGGCGTCAACCCGGCGCTGACCATCACGGCGCAGGCGGAGCGGGCGATGGCGCTGTGGCCCAACAAGGGCGACAGCGATCCGCGGCCCGAGCCCGGCACCGCCTACCGCCGCATCGCCCCCGTCCAGCCACGCAGCCCGGGTGTGCCGGCCGTTGCGCCCGCCGCGCTGCGACTGCCGATCGCCGAGATCCGAGAGCCCTAGTGACGATTCCGGGCTGGCACGGTCACGAGCGGCGGGTACGCCTGGGACCTTCGCCTCTACCTGCCGTCCCCGCAACCGTATCTGATGGGGGCAAGATCCGGGTCGCCGCTCGTTTCCAGGCACCGTATACGGCGGCGTCCCTATTACCAACAAATGAATACGGGTCCGGGCGAGGCGGCAGATGGGCAAGTACGTGAATGCATCCACCTGGGCGGCGCTCGCATCACGCAGAACCCGGACTTTGAGGTCGCGAGAAGCAAGTCAGTACGCGAGCGGCAGGAGTCAGTCATGAGGTCATCAGATTCGGAAGTCGCCGGGGAGCCGGCCATGCGCTCGTTCGAGTCGGAAATCGGCGAGGCGGAAAGTTGGCTGGCTAGTCCCCGGTTCGAGGGCATCACGCGTTTGTATTCCGCGCGTCAGGTGGTGGAGCAGCGGGGCACCATCCCTGCCGATTACACCGTGGCGAGGATGGCGGCCGGGCAGTTCTACGATCGGCTCCGGCAGCTGTTCGGCGAGCGCAAGCAGATCACCACCTTCGGTCCCTATTCACCTGGTCAGGCGGTGGTCCTGAAGCGGGTGGGCATCGAGGGCATCTACCTGGGCGGCTGGGCCACGTCGGCCCGGGGATCGGTGACGGAGGACCCGGGACCCGACCTGGCCAGTTATCCGCTCTCCCAGGTGCCCGACGAGGCGGCGCCGATCGTGCGCGCCCTGCTCACCGCGGACCGGAACCAGCGCTTCGCCCGCTCGCGGCTGAGCGAGGCGCAGCGTGCCGCCTCCCCCGAGATCGACTTCCGGCCGTTCATCATCGCCGACGCCGATACCGGGCACGGCGGCGACGCGCACGTCCGGAATCTGATCCGTCGTTTCGTCGAGGCCGGGGTCCCGGGCTACCACATCGAGGACCAGAAACCCGGCGCCAAAAAGTGCGGGCACCAGGGGGGAAAGGTGCTCGTCGGCGTGGACGAGCAGATCAAGCGGCTGAGCGCCGCGCGCTTCCAGCTCGACGTCATGAAGGTGCCCGGCATCGTCGTGGCCCGGACCGACGCCGAATCGGCCACGTTCCTGGAGGGGCGCGGGGATGAGCGCGATCATCCGTTCATCCTGGGCGCCACCAACGTCGAGCTGCCGACCTACAAGGTCGGCTACCTCGCCATCTTGAGGAGGCTCCGCGAGCTGGGCATCGACGACGTGCGCGGCCATCTGCTGTTCAAGATCTCCGCCGCGGAGTACGACGAGGCCAGCGCCTGGCTTGCGCGGACGGGCGTGATGCGCGTGCTCGAAGACAGCGCGGAGGCGTTCCAGCAGGCCGACGGGTCGCCGGTCGAGGCACTGCTGGAGAGGGTCGAGACGCGGTACCTGGAGGCGTGGCAGGCCGAGGCCAGCCTGAAGAGCTATCCCCAGGCGGTCGCGGACGTGATCGAGTTCCGCGGCAGCGAGGGTGAGCGTTTCGACATGAGCGCCGGCGAGTGGCTGGCCTTCGCGAACCGAGCGTCGTTCCACGCGGCCCGGGCCAAGGCCAGATCGATGGGGATCGACATCATCTGGGATTGCGAGGTCTCCAAGACTACCGACGGCTACTACCAGGTACAGGGAGGAATCGAGTACGCGGTCGCCAGGTCGCTGGCTGTCGCCCCATTCGCCGACCTGCTGTGGATGGAGACCAAGACCGCGAACCTGGCGGACGCCCGGCGCTTCGCCGAGGCCATCCACGCCGAGTTCCCTTCCAAGATGCTCGCCTACAACCTGTCACCATCGTTCAACTGGGACACGACCGGGATGAGTGAGGCGGACATGAGGCGATTCCCCGGCGAGCTCGGCAAGCTGGGGTTTGTCTTCAACTTCATCACCTACGGCGGGCATCAGATCGATGGCTTGGCGGCGGAGGAGTTCGCCGCCGCCCTCAACCAAGACGGCATGCTCTCCCTGGCCCGGCTGCAGCGAAAGTTCCGCCTGGTCGAATCGCCCTACCGGACGCCCCAGACACTCGTGGGCGGCCCGCGGCTGGATGCCGCGCTCATGGCTTCTTCGGGCGGCACGGCGGCCACCAAAGCGATGGGCAAGGGCTCGACTCAGCACCAGCACTTGGTCCAGACCGAGGTGCCGACCAAGCTGCTCGAGCAATGGCTCGCGATCTGGACAAAGCACCATCAGATCCCGGGCCCGCTGTGTGTCGGACTGCGGCCGCACACGGCAGGCTCGGAGTTGCTGGAGCTGACCCTGTCCAAGACAAACGGGGAAAAGGTCGCCAACGTCATCTTCGACGTGATCGTGGATCGCCGGGGGCGGAACATCCTGTCGGTCCGGGACCAGAACACGTTCGACACCGCCGTGCGCAAGAAGCGCCTGATGACGCTGAACCACCTCTTCCTGGTCCACCGCTACAAGATCCGGTCGGTCCACTACGTCACCCCCACCGACGACAACCGGTACCAGGCCCAGAAGATGAGCACGCACGGCCTGTTCAGCGACGTCCACGACGAGGTCGGCCACGTCATCGTCGCGGACGTCAGCGCGGACGGCGTCAAGGCCCTGCTCGCCCCCGACCAGGACCGCTTGACCGCCTTGATCCAGCGGAAGCACCCGTATGCGCCGGTCAACATCCCCGAGCAAATCCCGGAACGGACCACGGCGTGACCGGGCCGCCGGCCAAGGCAGCGACAGAGCGATCCTTCGACACGTCCTGAGCGGCCTACTTCAGCCTGTCGCACAAACCGGAAGCCGTCTCGCGTGGTGAGATAGAGCGTTCTGCATGTCTGGAGCATCCAAGTCTGCGCTGGTCATGGCGATGCGGAGCAGTGACTCGGCCCTGGCCAATCGGTTGATCTCGCAATATGGGACGTCGAAGCATTTGTGCGACAGGCTGACTTATGCCTCACTATCAGCGTGCATAACGAGGCGACTCAGCGCGTGCGTTGACGCCAGACCGTAGCCCCTAACTCCCCGGCACTGACCCTAGTCCGGTCGCGCACGGCTTCGCCGGACGTGCTCGGCGAAAAAGGCCAGGACCCGCTGCCAGGAGTCGGCCGCCGCGGCAGGGTTGTAGGCGCGCCAGTGGTCATTGAAGAAAGCATGCTTGGCCTCCGGGTAGACCATCAGGTCGTGCGGGATACCCGCGGCGGTCAGCTCGGTCTCCAGCACCCCGGCGGCCTTGGTGGTGAAGTCCTTGCCCGGCCACGACCCCACCACCGGGCACATCCGCCGGATCGCCGCCCGCGGTTTGGGCGCGGCCCCGTAGAACGGGGCGATCGCGGCCAGCCGGTTATCGGTGCAGGCCCAGGTCAACACGATGGAACCGCCCAGGCAGAAACCGATGGCGCCGATGCGGGCGGCATCGACCTGCGGGCGGCTGGCCAGCTGCCCCAGCGCGTCCTTCAGCGCCGGGACACCGTAGTAGTCGAGGTTTCCGGCCATCCCGCCTGCGAACATGCGCGCCATGCACACGGCCCGGTTGCGGCCCTCGAACAGGTCAACACCGAGCGCGGCGTAACCTTCGGCGGCGAACCGGCCGCAGATGTCCCGGATGTTGTTGTTCAGCCCGAAGGCCTCATGGACGGCCACCACGCCAGGGAACTGGCCGGGGCCATCGGGGAGAGCCAGATACGACCTGCCTAGCGATTCGGTCCTCACCCGCACCTCCCTCAGTGGCCCCTGATGGGACCCTTCACAGGTAGCGCCTGGCGCCGGCGTAGTAGGAGTGCGACGACAGTGGCTCGATCTTGACAGGCTGGCCGGTCTGCGGTGCGTCAATGATGTTCCCGCCGCCGACGTACATGGCGACATGGCGACATGGCGCCGCTCGGGCTCCCACGGTAGAACACCAGGTCACCGGGCCGCAGCGCACTTCGCGCGACGGGAGTGCCGCGCACGGCCTGCTGGTCGGCGTCCCGCGACAGCCGGATGCCGTAGTCGCGGTAGACCGAGTAGGTGAGCCCCGAGCAGTCGTAGCCGAACCCTGACGTCCCCGCCCACAGGTATTGCAGCCCCTGGAACGTCTTGGCCTGGTTGACCACCCGGGTCCTGGTCGCTCTCCAGGGCTGCCCGGCCGGGTAGACCGCGACGTCACTGGGGTGCAACGCCACCTGCTGGCCGCCCAGCAGCGTCACTGTGACACACGCCGAGGTGGCCTCGATCACCGGCAGCGTGGTGGCGTTGGACACCTGCATCACCCTGCTGCCCCCACCCCCACGCTGCTCCAGGCGCTCCACAGCCATGCGGTCCGGGACCGGACCACCGCGGTGACTCCATGGAACCGCCCCGGCCCTTGCTGCACCCGGTGGTCTTGTCGTACATCACCGCCTCTACCGGGATCCCGCGGAGTTTCCACCTGATGGGAAATTGCTGGCGCGTGGCCGGGCGCTGGTGACGGAAATCATGCCCGATCTTCCGGTGAAGCAGGGACTTAGGTCCCTGCTCTGCTCGTTTGCGCGCGGCTACCGTAAAGGCCGTCCGTGCTGCAAGAGCCGGGGTAACCGCCCGAGTCGGGCGGGTGCAAACCGTAGGAGCGGGGTCAGAGCGTGGATGAGACGGCGCGGGGGAGCGGGCAGGTCGGCGTGTTCCTGCTGGATGATCATGAGATCGTCCGGATGGGCGTGCGGGACCTGCTGGAAGCCGAGCCGGACATCACCGTGGTGGGGGAGGCGGGGACGGCGGAGTCGGCGCTGGCCCGCATTCCCGCGTTGCGCCCCGACGTGGCGGTGCTGGATGTGCGGCTGCCCGACGGCGACGGGGTGAGCGTGTGCCGGGAGATCCGCTCCAAGATGCCCGAGGTGGCCTGCTTGATGCTGACCTCGTTCGGTGACGATGAGGCGCTGTTCGACGCGATCATGGCGGGGGCGGCGGGGTATGTGCTGAAGCAGATCCGCGGCACCGACCTGGTCGGCGCGGTGCGCACGGTCGCCGCTGGGCAGTCGCTGTTGGACCCGCAGGCGGCCAGCAAGGTGATGGCCCGGATGCGGGACCGCTCCCGCAAGCCCGATCCGCTGGCCGGGCTGACCGAGCAGGAGCGGCACATCCTGGAGCTGATCGGGGAGGGGCTGACCAACCGGCAGATCGGCGAGCGGATGTTCCTGGCGGAGAAGACCGTCAAGAACTATGTGTCCTCGCTGTTCGCCAAGCTGGGCATGGAGCGCCGGACCCAGGCCGCCGCCTATGCCGCCAGAGTTCTTGAAGAGGATTCAAAACGAGGGCACCAAGAGCCCTGACTTAGCCGACCAATGCTTTGGGGGCCGGTCGGGAGCCAGCCGAGTCGGGAGAGTCGGCCGCCGGCAACGGGACACGCCATTCCAGCTCGGCGCCGCCGCCTTCGGCGGGGCCGCCGCCAGCCTCGGTGGCCCGGTGGTGCTCAAGGCCGAGGCGGAAGGCCTGATCCACAAGACAGAGGCCGGCGCGGTGAAGCTCGGCCTGCACGGCGAACAAGAGGTACGCGCGGCATACCGGGAATTGACAGAAACCTTCGGGTCGGACCTCACCGGTGTGCTCGTCCAGCCGATGCTCACCGGAGGCGTCGAAGTGCTGATCGGTGTCGTACAGGAGCCCGTGTTCGGCCCCCTGGTGGTCTTCGGCCTCGGCGGGGTGGCCACCGAGGTCCTCGGCGACCACGCGCCCCGCCTCACCCGCTCACCGACACCGACGCGGATGACCTCATCCACGGTGTGCACGCGGCACCGCTGCTGTTCGGCCACCTGGGCACGCCCCCGTGGACACCGCCGCCCTCACCGACATGCTGCTGCGGGTGTCCTGTCTCGCCGACGACTTGCATGAGGTGGCCGAACTCGACCTCAACCCGGTGATCGCCACCCAAGATGGTGCCCGCGCGGTGGATGCCCGGATCCGTGTCTGCCCGGCCCAGCCGCGGGACCCGTTCTTGCGGCGGCTCCCCTAACCAGCAGAGCACCCGCACCGCCCCGTCCAGCTACCCGGCGTGGAGCGCGGCGCGGATCTGGCGGGCAGGTCATAGCCGTCGTTGCTATCCCGGACCACGACGACTCCCGCTGTCGCCCGACGGCCCTTCGGGTGATCATTTGGGGACTTCCGTCCCTGTTGTCCGGGGTTTGCTGGGCCGAGCCTGGAGATGAACGAGTGAGTTCATGGTGCGGGGGGCAGTGCCGCCTCCCGGAGTAGGAGGATCCCATGTCCACCATCACGACCCCCCGCGGCCAGCCGGCGCCGCGAGAGGAGTTGTCGCCACGTAATCGGCAGAAGGCGCGGGCGCTGGGCCTGACCTCGGCGACCGGCCTAGTCATCGGCAGCATCATCGGCACCGGGGTCTTCGCAATGCCCGCCGTGCTGGCCAGCGCGGGCACCAGCTCGCTGCTGACCCTCGGGGTCATCGCGATCGGCGCGACGCTGCTGGCTATCATGTTCGGCCAGCTGGCCAAGCGAGTGCCCAACTCCGACGGCGGGCTGTACGCGTACGCCCGGCACGAGTTCGGTGACTTCGCTGGCTACCTGACCGGCTGGTGCTACTGGATCCAGTGCTGGGCGGGCAACGCCGCCATCGTCTCGGCCTGGGTCTTCTACGTTGACTATCTATTCGGCATTCGCCCGTCCAGCCTCGGGAACTGGGGTATTGCCCTGATCGGCCTGTGGGTGCCGGCGATCGTGAACCTGGCCGGGGTCCGGCAGATGGCCTGGTTCCAGAACCTGACCGTGATCCTGAAATTCCTCCCGCTGCTGTTCGTCGGCGTTGTGGGCTGGTTCTTCGTGTCCAAGGGCAACTTTGGCGCGTTCAACGCCTCGGGCGGCAGCCTGTACGACGCGATCGGGATCGCCGCCGGCGTGGCGCTGTTCTCCTTCATCGGCGTCGAGGTGGCGGCCATCACCGCCAAGCGGGTGCGGAACCCAGAGCGCAACGTCGGGCGGGCCTCGGTGCTCGGCACGCTCGCCAGTGCCGTGCTGTACATCACGGTGACGGCCGCGATCATGGGCCTGGTGCCCCACCACGCGCTGGTCGGCGACACGGCGCCGTTCGCCACCGCGTTCCAGGCGATCTTCACGCACGGCGCGTGGGCGGGCAAGCTGGTGGCCGCGCTGGCCGTGGTCTCCGGCATCGGGGCGCTGAACGGCTGGACCCTGGTCACCACCGAGGTGTCCCGGGCCGCCGCGCAGGACGGCCTGTTCCCAAAGGCGTTCGCCTGGGCTGATCACAAGGACACTGCCTGGTTCGGCATCCTGATGGCAGCGCTGCTGCCCTCGCTGCTGATGCTGTGGAGCTATACCACCGCCACCGGGCTGAAGGTGTTCACCTACCTGGTCGCCCTCACCGTGGTGACCGTCGCCATCCCGTACCTGTTTTCCGCCTGCGCACAGCTCACCTACCTGGTGTCCAAGCGCCGCCGGGTGCAGGGCTGGGCGCTAGCCAGGGACCTGGCCATAGCCGGGGCCGGCGCGCTGTTCTCGATGTGGGTCACCTTCGCCGCCGGCTACCAGGCCGTGTATCAGGCGCTGGTTGTCGTCCTCGCCGGGGTCATCGTCTACGCCTTCCTCAACGCACAGCGGGAGCGGGCCGGCCAGGTTGCCGCGCCAGCGGACAATCCGCTGCTGGAGCCCGCGCCGGGCACGGGCAAGTAACCCCGAATCCCATCTCGCCGCCCTCCTGGGAGGGGGCGGCGAGATCCGTTGGTGGCCGGTGATGCGGCCGGCCGGTGTAGCCGCGCTGGCAGAGGCGGTGCGGACCGGTGGGTCAGGCGGCCCATGGGTCGGCTGGCCTTGGTGCCCTAATCAGGTTGAGCCAGGCGCTGAGCTGGTCAGGCTCGGCTATCAGGCACCGCAAGCCGACGTGGCCGTCGGGGCGGACGGTGAGCAAGCCGCGGCCGGCGTTGCTGGTGATGCGGTGGAGGTGGACCAGCGGGCCCAGCGGCAGTATGCCGGGCAGGTCCGCGTCACGGTCCAGGAGCACGTGCACGCCTGGCCGGGCAAGCAGCTCGTGCAGCCGGATGCTGTGCCCGGCGGACCTGACCGTCTGGTCGGGCAGCCGGTCCCCGGCGCGCGGCCCGCGGCCGGGCTGCGGCGTTCCCTCCACAGACAGCGCGCTGCCGCGGTAGCTCACCCGCAACTGCGACAGCACCCGGACTCCCTCGGCGACCAGGCGGCGGCGTCTCATGAGCACGGGGACGGCCGGAGCGGCAAGCGGCGCTAGCTTGGCTTCGCAGCAATGCCGGGACGGGCCGGTGGCCGCTTCGCCCCAGAACACCAGGTGCGTCATCCCAAGTACCTGGCGTGCCACCGGCCGGCGTTCGTGGTCGTAGGAGTCGAGCAGCGCGCTGCTGTCCGGTTGCGATACCGCGAACGCGAGTTTCCAGCCAAGATTCGCCGCATCCTGGATGGCGGCGTTCATCCCCTGGCCGGTTGCCGGGGAGTAGGCATGGGCGGCGTCCCCGGCCAGGAACAGCCGTCCCCGGCGGAACTGGCTGGCCACCCGGTGCTGCACCCTGACCCGCGCGGACCAGGCAAGGTGGGTGATCTGCGCGCCCAGGTGCGCCTCGGTCAGCAGCGCCTGAAGCTCAGCCGCCGGGACCGGCGGGCCGGGCTGCCCGAACGCCACCCGATCAGCACCGGCTGGCCGGGTGGCGAGCAGCCGCCACGTCGCCCGCTCACCACAGGCGGAACACAAACACCAGGCCGTGCCGCCCGGCCACGACATGGACGCGATCACCGGCGAGGTCACCGGTGAGTTCGGCGTCAGCGAGCACCACATCGACGGCGTAGGGCCGCCCGGGCCATCCGATGCTGGCCTGTGACCGCACGGTGCTGGCCGGCCCCATCGCAGCCGACGACGAAGCCGAAGCGGGCCTCGATGAGGCCGCCACCCGACCGCAGGACCGCCCGTACACCCTCCGGGTCATCGTGCACCCCGGCCAGCTCGGTGCCGCGTTCCACCTCGATGCCCCGGTCGGCGAGGGCCTGCGCGAGCACCGTCTCAACATCCATCTGCCGTATCAACGACAGGTGCGGGAAGGCCGTGTCGGGGAGCGCGAGGTCGGCCAGCCGGACCCGGACAACCCGGCGGCCCAGGTGCAGGTCGGCGGTAGGCGCGATGTCCGCCCTGGCCAGCAGCGCCTGCGTGACCCCGAGCGGGCGCAGCACCTCCAGCGTGCGGGAATGCAAGATCAGCGCGCGCGAAGGCCGGTACGCCTCGCGTCGCCGCTCGATGACCCGCACGTCGGCGCCGTGATCGTGGGCCTGCAAGGCACACGCCAGCCCTGCCGGGCCGGCCCCGGCCACCAGGATGCTCGTCAGCTGGGTCGCGTGACCGCTGCCGGACGGCAACTGCAACCGCGAGGCAGGCATGGCAGCCTCCAAGAACCGGCCTAGCGCCGTAACGTCGGCGGAAGGACGCCGGAAATAGTGACAATGCCAGGGTTGCCAAACGCCCTTTAAGGCCGGTAGAGCCGTTAGTCCTGCTCGCCAAGAGCATTACGCCGTGACGCGCGACCTGTGCGTAGGCCATGGGACCTTTGACACTACGGTCGGCACTTCCATGCGGGCAGCATAGGTTTGCTTGTTTCTCCCGATACGGGAGGTGCCATGGCTACCAGGCCCCACGACATAACTGATCTATATCTTGCGCCCGTGGCGCTAGCAGTCGATGCCCGGATCGAGGAACTCGGCCACCTGGACAAAGATGGTCTGGCATACGAAGTCGCTGTCGAGAGTGACTTGCCGGACCTCACCCGTCGCTTCAGAGAAGACGCGCTGATCAGGGCGATCACGCATCTAATTGACCGTCATGACTGGGAATTGAGCTGGATCCGCGCGGTCGGTCTTGCCGTTCAGCTTGAGAACCAGCGGGATCTCTCCGGCATAGTCCCAGTAGAGCTTCTCCGCGAGGCCGACCTGGATGGCGATGCCATTGAACCCGCCCTCGAGCGCGAGGGCGAGGATGTACTTCGGGTCGCCCGCGGGCGGGTTGGCGAAAAAGTCTCGGGGACCATGCTCGAGCCCCTGATCGTAGGGAAGGAACAGGGCAGTCCCGTTGCGCAGGCCGTGCTCGTAAAGGATCCGGTGCAGCCTGGCCTTCTTCCCTGTGGAGAGGCCGAGTTGGCCAAGATCTGGTCGCGGGTTCATGATGACCTCCGTTGCTGACAATTTGCCGACTCTGAGTGGCCATGCGTTAACCGAGCGACGGCAACGGCCGCTCGCCGGGCAACCCCGTCCGCACATCAGCGACCCATAGGCCGGCCAGGGCGGGCGCAGTCGTTGCCCTGTCCTGGTCGGCGCAGTCGGCGCCCAGCAGCGCCGCTACCGTCGTCCCCAGCGCGTCTGCCAGCCCAACAAGGCAGGCCGTTGTCACCACGGTGGGGTGGGTCTCGATATAAGTGAGGTAAGCCACGGAGAAGCCGGCCCGGACCGCGAGTTGCTTGCGGCTCCAGCCGAGTTGCTCCCGGCGGGCCGCGATGCGCCTGCCCAGGTCACCTGGCCCCGGAATACCGTCGCCAGACATGTCCCTGCTCCTTCCGGCTTTCCCGGTACCTCCCCGGTGGGGGAAAACCCTCCTGCGTCAAGGCTCGGCCAGGCCCGGAACAACGGGCAGGGTCGCACGGCCTGCCGGAGCGGGACCTTGGGCCTGGGCGGTCGCCTGCGCGAGCAAAGCAGGGGCGTTCGTCCTGGCGGCGCCGGGCCCTTGGCCCCTTGGCCGTCCGGGGAGCCATCGAAACGCTGGTGACAACCGGGATTGGCGCCCGTGTTGCGATGGGGTGCGCTGCCTGGCCGACCCGGACCAGGAACTGGAAGATGCGTCCCTTCCGCCGGGCGGAAGGGGAGTGCGCGATGACCACAGCCACCACATCCAGGACCCCTGGGGTTAGGCAGCAAGCGGCCGCACGGACCGAGGACGCGGTCAAGATCTACGGCAAGGACCAGGTGGAGGTGCGCGCCCTGGATGCCGTCACGGTCGAGTTCACCGCGGGCCGCTACACCGCCATCATGGGCCCGTCCGGTTCGGGAAAGTCGACGCTGCTGCATTGCGCGGCCGGCCTCGACACTCTCACCTCCGGCAAGGCTTTTATCGGGGATGCCGACCTCAGCACCCTTAACGACCCGCAACTGACGATACTGAGGCGGGATCACGTCGGGTTCGTGTTCCAGTCGTTCAACCTGGTGCCCACCATCACCGCGGCGGAGAACATCACCCTGCCGCTGCTACTGGCGGGCCGCAAAGGCGACCAGGAGTGGATCGCCAAGGTCATCGAGACCTTGAACATCGGCAACAGGCTCCGGCACCGGCCGCAGGAGATGTCCGGGGGCCAGCAGCAGCGTGTCGCTGTGGCCCGGGCGCTGGCCAGCCGCCCGGAAATCATCTTTGCCGACGAACCGACCGGAAACCTCGACTCGCGCGCGGGCGCGGAGGTGCTTACCTTCATGCGCCGGGCGGTGGATGAGATGGGCCAGACGATCGTCATGGTCACCCACGACCCGATCGCGGCGAGCTATGCGGATCGGATCGTGTTCCTGGCCGATGGCCGGATCGTGGACGAGATGACACAGCCCACAGCCGACCGGGTGCTGGAGCGGATGAAGCGGTTCGGGGAGTGAGCCCACATGTTCAGGGTCATCGCGCGCGGGCTGCTGGCCCGCAAGTTCCGCCTGTTCGCCACCGCCCTGGCCGTGACGCTCGGCGTGGCGTTCATGGCCGGGACGATGGTTCTCACCGACACCATCGGCCACACCTTCAACGACCTGTCCACCGGCGTGTACAAGGGCACCGACGCGGAGGTGCGGGCCAAGGCCGCCTTCAGTGGGCCGGCGATGGGCGGCGGTGATCAGCGGCCACTGATCAGCGCCTCGCTGGTGCGGGCCCTGCGCCGGGTTCCGGGCGTCGCCGCCGACGAAGGCAGCGCCTACGGGTATGCCAGGCTTACCGGGAAGAACGGCAAGGCGCTCGGCAACCCGGCCGCGGGCGCGCCCACGCTTGGCGGCAACTGGAACCAGGTCTCCCGGCTCAACCCGTGGACGCTGGTGGCAGGTCACCCGCCCCGGGCCCCGGACCAGGTGGTGATCGACGCCAAGAGCGCCACCGACGGCCACCTGCGGGTTGGCGACATGACGACCGTGCTGGCGCTAGGCCCGCCGCATCGGTACCGGGTGGTGGGGATCGTCAAGTTCGGGACCGCGGACAGCCCGGGCGGCGCCAGCGTCGCCTTGTTCACCACGCCGGTCGCGCAGCGCCTGGTCGCCGCGCCCGGGAAGCTCACCAGTGTCCTGTTCGTCGCCCGCCCGGGCGTCTCTCAACAGCAACTGGCCGCCAACCTGCGGCACGTGCTGCCGCACGGGCTGGAAGCGGTGACCGGAGCCACCGTCACCAAGGAGATGCAGGACTCGTTCCAGCAGGCCCTGGCCTTCTTCAACACCTTCATGCTGATCTTCGCGGTCATCGCGCTACTGGTCGGCGCCTTCATGATCTTCAACACGTTCTCGATCACGGTGGCCCAGCGCACCAGGGAAAACGGCCTGCTGCGGGCACTGGGCGCCAGCAAACGCCAGGTTCTCGGCACTGTGCTCGCCGAAGCGGCCGTCGTGGGCACCATCGCGTCCGCGATCGGGCTGGCCGCGGGAGTCGCGGTGGCCGCGGGCCTGGAGGCGCTGCTCAACGCGCTCGGCTTCGGCATGCCCGCCGGTGGCATCGTGTTCGGTGTCCGCACGGTCATCGTGGCCGGCCTGGCTGGGCTGACGGTGACCCTGGCCGCGGCCCTGTCGCCGGCACGCAAAGCGGCCAAGGTATCGCCGGTCGCCGCGATGCAGGAGGTGCCGGCGGGCAGCACGGGCTACGGCTCGAAGCAGCGGATCCTGGTCGGCACGGCACTGCTCGTGCTGGGCGTGGCCGCGCTGTTCACCGGCCTGCTCGTTCATGTCGGCAGCCGGGTGCTCGTCGTCGGCGCCGGGGCGCTGCTGGTGTTCTTCGCCGTGTCCGTGCTTGGCCGGACCGTTTCGCTGCCGCTGAGCCGCGCGGTCGGTGCCCCACTGCTGCGCCTGCGCGGCATCCCCGGCAAGCTCGCCAGGGCAAACGCCATGCGCAACCCCAAGCGCACCGCGGCCAGCGCGTCAGCGCTCATGATCGGGGTCGGCTTGGTCGGTTTCATCACGATCCTGGCCTCGTCCACAACCGCGTCGGTCAACTCCACCATCGACCGCAGCTTCACCGGGGACATCGTGATCGACTCCGGCGCGGGCGTGACCGGCGGGATCGACCCAGCGCTCGCACAGCGGCTCGCCAAGCTTCCGCAGGTGTCCGCCGTGGCCGGCGTCCGGGGCGGCCTCGCCGAGATCTTCGGCGCGCCGGAGCAGATAGCCGCCGTCGATCCCCAGGCCATTGGGAAGATCTTCCACGTCGGCCCGATGCAGGGATCCACCGGCAGCCTTGGCCGCACCGGCATCGCCGTCTACCGGGACATCGCCACCGCCCACCATCTCAAGGTCGGCAGCGCGGTGCCAGTCGTGTTCCGGGATACCGGGCCGCAGACGTTGCGGGTCGCGCTGATCTACGGCGATTCCATGGCGGCGCCGGCGCCGCGGTACTTCCTGGGCGCGTCCGCATTCGATGCCAACTTCACTTTGCATTACGACAGCGCCGTGGTGATCCAGAAGGCGCCCGGCGCCAGCACCGCAGCCGCGCTGAAGGCGGTGCGGGCCATCGCGACGAGGTACTCCGGCACCTCGGTGATGGATCAGGCAGCGTTCAAGGCCGAGCGGGTCAAGCCGGTCCAGCAACTGCTGATGCTCGTCTACGCGCTGCTCGCGCTGGCCATCCTCATCGCGCTGCTGGGAATCGCCAACACCCTGGCGCTGTCCATCTTCGAGCGCACCCGGGAACTGGGCGTAATGCGTGCGGTCGGGATGACCAGGCGCCAGCTACGCGCCATGATCCGGTGGGAGTCGGTGATCATCGCCTTGCAGGGGACCGTCCTGGGCATGCTGGTCGGGGTCTTTTTCGGCTGGGCGCTGGTGCTGGCGATGAAGACCCAGGGCATCTCGGAGTTCAGCCTGCCGGTGCTGAGCCTGATCATCGTGGTGGTGCTGGCCGGGCTGGCCGGTCTAGTGGCGGCGATCCCGCCCAGCCGCCGCGCCGCCAAGCTCAACATCCTGCAGGCCATCGTCAGCGAGTAGCGCGGCCGGCATTCAGGACCTACGCGCCCTACCCAACGGCGCAGGGCACGTAGGTCCTGGGCCTCGCAGACCCGACGCCGTATGGCCGATGCGGGACTTGTGCCGTTGAAACAGGGACGTTCGCCAGCGGCGCGACCTGCTCTCGGGGCGGAACGTGGCCATTAGAGACTCCTAGGGAGGCGATCCTGATGGCTGCCGTGGAAACGTACCCGGTCCGGTGACCCGGCCGCCCGCTCGTGATCACTAACATGGCTCCTGGCTCTGCCCGCCGCAGATGGGATTGGCCGGCCCGGCACTCGGCCGGGGTGATGCTGGCAGTGACGGCATCGGGCCTGGCCGCGGGCCTGTTGCTGCACGCGGCCGGGGCAGGCGGTGCTGGGAATGCCAGCTGGGCCGCGGTCGGCGGGTGCGGCGCCGCCTACGCCCTGTGGGCGATGGCTGACGCTCTACGCCACGGCCGGATCGGGGTGGATGTGATCGCCCTGCTCGCGCTGACCGGCGCGCTGGCGGTGGGTGAACTGCTGGCGGCCGCGGTGGTCGCTGTCATGCTGGCCAGCGGGCGGGCGCTGGAGGCGTGGGCAGCCGGGCGTGCCCGGCGTGACCTGCATGCGCTGCTGGAGCGGGCGCCAAGAACGGCGCGCCGGTACCGGGGCCAGGCGCTGGAGACGGTGCGACTGGATGCGGTCATGCCCGGTGACCTGCTGCTGGTGGCGCCGGGCGAGTTGGTGCCGGTCGATGGCACCGTCGCCGGCGGCGCCGCGGTGCTGGATGAGTCGGCGCTGACCGGGGAGGCACGCCCGGTCGAACGGGCACCCCGGGAACGGGTGCGCAGCGGCGTAGTCAATGCCGGCGGCCCGTTCGACCTGCGCGTCACAGCCACGGCCGCCGACAGCACCTACGCCGGGATCGTCCGCCTGGTGTCGGAGGCGGAGGCGTCACAAGCGCCGTTCGTCCGCCTCGCCGACCGGTACGCGGTGTGGTTCTTGCTGGTGAGCCTGGCCTGGGCCGGGGCTGCCTGGGTGGTGGCGGGGCCGGCCAGGGCGGTGGCGGTGCTGGTCGTCGCGACCCCGTGCCCGCTGATCCTGGCCGCCCCGGTCGCGCTGGTCTCGGGGCTGTCGGTGGCGGCGCGGCGCGGGGTGGTGGTCAAGGGCGGGGGAGTGCTTGAGCGGCTGGCCCGGTGCACGACGCTGCTGCTGGACAAGACCGGGACCCTGACCAGCGGGCGCCCCAGGGTATCCGCGATCATCCCGGCCGGCGCCCACGAGCCGGCCGAGATTCTGCGGCTGGCAGCGTCGCTGGACCAGGTGTCCGTGCACGTTCTGGCCGGCGCCGTGGTCGCGGCGGCCGCGGAGCGCGGCTGCCGGCTGGAGCTGCCGCATCAGGTTGAGGAGGCGCCCGGGCAGGGCATCCGGGGGACCGTAGGCAGACACCGGGTCGCCGTCGGCCGGGCTGGCTGGGCCGGGGTGGCCGGCCTGCCCGGGTGGGTGAAAACCGCGCGCCGCCGGGCGCGGCTCGACGGCGCGCTCACCGTCTTCGTCGCGGTCGATGGGGAACCGGCCGGGGTCCTGATCCTGAACGATCCTCTGCGGCCCGACGCCGCCTGGACTATCCGCGCGCTGCGAGACGGCGGCATCGGCCGGATCGTCATGGTCACCGGCGACCGGGCCGAAGTCGCGCACGGCATCGGCGCCGTGATCGGCGTGGACGAGGTGCTCGCCGAGCGAACCCCGGCCGACAAGCTGGACGCGGTACGGGCCGAACGCGCCCGGGCGCCGGTCATCATGGTCGGCGACGGAATCAACGACGCGCCCGCGCTCGCCCTGGCTGACGTCGGGGTCGCCATGGGCGCCCGCGGGTCAGGCGCCTCCTCCGAGGCCGCGGACGCGGTGCTCACCGTGGACCGCCTCGACCGGCTCGGTGAAGTCCGCGCGCTGGCGCGCCGCACCCGCCGGATCGCCCTGCAAAGTGTGCTGGCCGGGATGGGGATGTCCGTGGCCGCGATGGTGGCCGCGGCAGCAGGCCTGCTGCCCGCCGTCTGGGGCGCCCTGCTGCAGGAAGCGATCGATGTGGCGGTCATCCTCAACGCGCTGCGGGTGCTGCTCCCGGCCGGCCCGCACGTGCGCCTGACCGCCGCCGACGCCGCGCTGAACAGCCGGTTCTCCCGCGAGCACGTGGCCATCTGGGCAGACATTGAGCAGCTCCGCACGGCCGCGGACGCGCTCGGGGTCGTTCCGCCGCGGGAGGCCATGGCTGGTGTCAAACAAGCGCACCAGCTCCTGGTGAACGAGATCGGACCGCATGAGAAGGCGGAACAGGAGCAGCTCTACCCGGTCATGGACCGGCTGCTCGGCAGCAGCCACGCCACCGCCGCGATGAGCAGAACGCATGCCGAGATCGCCCATCAGACCAGGCGGCTCGGGCAGTTGATCGACGACATCGGTACCACCGAGCCCGACGCCGCCGACATGGCTGACCTCCGTGCCCTGCTCTACGGGCTGCACGCGATCCTCGGTCTGCACACCGCCCAGGAGGACGAGAGCTACCTCTCCCTCGGCGACACCCAGACCGAAGGCATGCAAGAGCCGGTCACCGTGCCCGGGGAGCCGAATGTGACCTGAGGCGGGACTTCTGGCCCTGCCGCCGTGGCGGGCGTACCGCAATCGTGAGAATGAAACCGTCAAGGGAGGTGCAGGCGATGGGACTGACCTGGAAGGACGGCGTGTCCACGCTGTTCATGGGCGCGATTGCCGCCATCTACCTGACGTTCCTGCACGGAACTGGCTTGTGGCTGATCTCCAGCGCGCGGGGAGCGACGGCGGCGGTGTTCATCCTCGGCACGGTCGGCGGGTGCATGCTCGGCGGCGCCGGGAAGCTCTATCAGCAACAGCAGTCACCGACAGTCCGGGCCTGGCGGGCAGTCGCCTCCTGCTGCGGCGTTGTCGCGTTCGCTGCCGCTGTCGCCGGGCTTGCCAGCGGCAATACGGTCGCGCTCGCCATTCTGGTCGCCGCCACCGGCGCCTTGTGGTGCGCAGCGACCCTCCGGCACGCACTGACGGTCGCGCCGGGGCCGGCGCGCAGCCGGGACACTCATGAGGTCATCTATCGGGAAGCGGCGGGACCGCGCTAAGCGGGTCCGCCCGAGAAGGCCGGCGGCTGATGCCTCCCCGCCGGCCTTCCCTTTGGCTGGGGACTGTGGCGCACCGGCCCGGTCGCAGGGGTGCTCCGGCCCGCGTCGATGGCGTACAACTGAACCCGCTTGGCGAGGATCTTCTCCTGCACCGGGCGCGGCAGCGCGTCCCAGACCTCGCCGGCCGGGCACGGGCAATTCAGCAGCAGCGTCGCCCCGGGCGCCACCTGGCGCAGCACATCGACCCGGTCCAGCAGGCCGAACTGGTGGCAGCCGACGAAGCTGGCCCGCCGCCAGGCCCGCTCATGCCGGCCGGCCTGAGCGTGCGCCAGCCAGGCCTGGATGTTCTCCCCGGCCGGGCAGCCTGCGTTGCACGGCGGCAACAGGTTGACGTACACGGGACGGCGCTGCCGCACCGGCCCGGATCGCCCCTGCCCGTGCAGCAGGTCGGGCAGCGCCGTCATGTCCGCTGGTGGCTGTGCGTTCATCTGGCCTCCGATGCGGAGTGGGCGTCGTGATTACACATTGCCGGGAACCAGTCTCGCCCGTCGCTCGCGATGGGACCAGGGACCAATGGCCCTGCCATTGAGGCCCAAGGAAGCTGGACGCGGGCCCGGTGCAGTGCGGATGCTGGACTTTGCGGCCTGGTGGAGCGGGGGAACCGGCAACCAGGCGACTGTGACCGATCGGCCGTAAGGGAGAAATTCATGACCACCACCGTGGGAATCAACGGCTTCGGGCGGGTCGGGCGCGCCTTCATGCGGCGTGCCCTGGAGCGTGACGACCTGGAGGTCGTGGCGGTCAACGACGTGACCGACGCCAGGACCCTGGCACACCTGCTGGAGTTCGACTCCACCTATGGTCGGCTTCGGCGGACCGTGGAATATGGGCCCAATTCGCTCATCGTCGACGGCAGGACCGTCCCTGTGCTGTCGGTCCGCGACCCGGCCGGGATCGACTGGGGTGAGCTGGGCGCCAGCATCGTCATCGAGTCCACCGGGAAGTTCCGGGCTCGTGAGGATGCCGCGCTGCACCTCAAGGGCGGAGCCCGCAAGGTGCTGATCTCGGCGCCAGGCAAAGGCGCCGACCTCACCGTGGTAGTCGGGGTCAACGACAGCGACTACGACCCGCAGCGGCACGACGTGGTCTCCGCCGCGTCATGCACCACCAACTGCGTGGTGCCCATGGCCAAGGTCCTACACGACGAGTTCGGCCTGGTTCAGGGGTTCATGACGACGATCCACGCCTACACCGGCGACCAGATGCTGCTCGATGGCCCGCACAAGGACCTGCGCCGCGCGCGCAGCGCCGCGATCAACATCGTGCCCACCAGCACCGGCGCGGCCCGCACCGCCGGTGTGGTCATCCCCGAGCTGGCCGGCCGCTGGACGGTGTCGCCGTCCGCGTCCCGGTCGAGGACGCCTCGCTGACCGACCTGGCCGCTGTGCTCGGCCAGGAGGTGACTGCGGAAGAGGTCAATGACGCGTTCGAGCACGCGGCCGACAGCGGCCTGGCGGGCGTGCTGCGCTACAGTACCTACCCGCTCGTGTCCCGCGACATCATCGGCGACTCGGCCTCCTGCGTGTTCGACTCCGGCCTGACCCAGGCGGCGGGCAGCCTGGTGAAGGTGTTCGGCTGGTACGACAACGAGTGGGGCTACACCTGCCGGCTTGCCGACCTCGCGGCTATCGTCGGGGCGCGCCTCTAGACAGCCGTACGAGCGTTCCTCCCAGAAGGGCTTGGCCATGGTCGACCATCGGCAGATATTCCACCGCGAGCTTGAGGCCATCGAGGCCCAGGTCATCGAATTGTTCGGCATGGTCGCCGAGGATCTGCCCGTGGCGACCGATGCCCTCCTGACCGGCAACGGCGAGGCGGTCCGGACGCTGGTGGAGCGTGACCGGGCTATCGACGACCTCTACCCGAGGATCGAGGACCTGGCCGACCGGGAGCTTGTGCTACAGCAGCCGTTGGCCTCGGACCTGCGCTTCCTGGTCTCCGTGCTACGGGTCGTGCCCGAACTCGAGCGTTCCCATGACCTCGTCGTCAACATCGCGCACCGCGCCAGCCACATCCTCAGCGAGGACCTCTCGCCGCGCACGCGCGGGCTCATCGAGCAGATGGGCAACCTCGCCTCCGACATGTGGCGCCAGGCAACCGACTGCTGGCGCCAGCGCGACCGTTCCGCCGCGGTTGCGCTAGATCAACGTGACGACGAGATGGACGACCTGTACGCCAGCTTGATGGCCGAGCTCGCCTCCGGGCGGATGACACTGCCGGTGACGATGGAGATGACGCTGGCGGCGCGCTTCTACGAGCGCCTGGGCGACCACGCCGTCAACATCGCGCGCCGGGTGGTCTACCTCGCCGGATCGGCGCATCGCTGACCAGCTTGGGCTCGCCGTGGAAGCGCGTGCACATAATGCCCACCCCTTAGGCGGGTTATGTGGGTTGGCCTACGCCTCGGTGAGGCAGACCAGCAGCAGTGTGTGGGCGGCGATGGTTGCGGCGGTCCTGGTGAGCAGGCCCCAGAAGCTATGCGCGCCGTGGCGGGCGAGTTCCATGTGGTCGGTGATCTCGCTGAAGGTGGTCTCGATCCGGTTGCGCCATTCGGCGATGACCTTGAGCAGGGCCGGTGGCATGCTGGTCCGCTGTTTCTTGTCCGGTGGGACGAGCACGGCGGTGCCGCGGGCGGCCTGCGCGGCGGCGAAGGCCGCGCCGCAGAAGCCCTTGTCCGCGAGCAGGTCACGCGGGCGCGGCCCGGCTTCCAGCAGGTCTTCGGCGACCTCGCGCTCGTTCACTGCGGCCGCCACGATGGCCCAGGCGCGCACGATCCGGCTGCCCAGGTCCGTTTTCACGGCGAGCCGGAAGCCGTAGAACCATTCGGCGTGCGCGGCGTCGCGGCCGAACCGGGCGGCCAGGTCGTTGCCCGGCCCGGTCCAGCCGTCGCTGCCGCGGACCCGGGAGGGGTGCTTGACCGGCAGCGCGGTGGTGTCGACCTGCTGGCAGTCATCGGCGGGCAGCCGGGCGGCCAGCATCGCCCGCAGTTGCTCGAACGCGCCCCACAGCCAGCGGATCCGCCGGTTCGCCTCGCTTTGCTGCGGCAGGGCCGGGAACAGGTGCGCCCAGTCCCGCGCCACCTCGGCCAAGAACCCGGCCTCGCTGCGGCGGCCCAGCAGGTGCCGCACCAGCGCGATGGCCAGCAACTCGGCGTCGGTGCAGGCCGGCGCCGGCCCGGCCGAGCCGGGATCACCAGAGCGCCAGCGCCGATCGCATCGTCGACCAGCACGTACACGTAGACGAACAGATCTTCGGTTGGCAGCATGGAAGGAGGCCTCTGCGGTACAAGGGATTCGACACCCACTTGTCTCTCGCAGAGGCCACCTCACGTCAAGGCCGCAGAGATCAACCCACATAACGCGCCTTAGGGCCTAGGGCCGAGGTCCCGGCACCGCGAGACCTTGGAGCAGCAGGCCAGCTCGGTACGGCGGCCTCGGTCACCCGTCCGCGGACGACCCGTCAATAAGGCCTTTGGTGGCGGAGCTCCGGGACCTTTGGCCGTGGGCTGGAGGCTCGCGTTGACCGACGCTGTAATCGTGATACGGCGAGTTGTCATCTTGGGCGGCGGCACCGCTGGCACGCTGACGGCGAACCGGCTGCAGCGAGAACTCGGCGGCCGGGCCGCGATCACCGTCGTCGACCGCGACGACGATCACTGGTACCAGCCTGGCCTGCTGTTCGTGCCCTTCGGCCGGGCGCGCCCCGAGGCGATCGTGCGGTCCCGGGCACGGCACCTGCGCCCGGGGATCGGGTACCACCACAAGAGCCCGGTGGATCTCGTGGACATCGGCCAGCGGCGTGTCCACCTTGAAAACGGCGCGAGCCTGCCGTATGAGGTGCTGGTCGTCGCCACCGGTGCGACCCTGCTGCCCGGCGAGACCGAGGGACTTACCGAGGCGATGGGGCAGGGCAAGGCGTTCACCTTCTACGAGCCGGCCGGAGCTGCGACGCTGCGGGAGGCGCTGGCCGGATTCGACGGCGGGCGGATCGCGATCAACATCGTCAACATGCCGATCAAGTGCCCGGTCGCACCTATCGAGTTCGCCTTCCTTGCTGACTGGTACTTCCGCAAGCGCGGCATCAGGGACCGGGTCGAGCTGACTCTTGTCACCCCGCTGGACGGGGCGTTCACCCGGCCCGTCGCCAGCCGGGAGCTGAGCGGCCTGCTCGACCGCAAAGGCGTCCAACTCGTCACCGAGTTCAACACCGGCGAGGTGGATGGGGACGGCGGGCGGCTCATCTCGTTCGACGGACGTGAGGTCGGTTTCGACCTGGCGGTCGTGGTCCCGGTGCACGGCGGGCAGGACTATGTCAGCAGGTCGCCTGGCCTGGGGGACGCGCTCGGTTTCGTGCCTGCCGATGAGCGGACGCTTCAGTCCAAGGCCAGCCCGGACATCTTCGTCATCGGGGACGCCGCCGATCTTCGTGCTTCCAAGGCCGGCTCCGTCGCCCACTTCGAGGGCGACGTTCTGGTCCGCAACATCCGCAGCTTCCTCGCGGGGGCGCCGCTGGCCGAGTCTTACGACGGTCACGCCAACTGCTTCATCGAAAGCGGGTTCGGCAAGGCGCTGCTCATCGACTTCAACTACGAGACCGAACCGCTGGCCGGGCGATTCCCCGGGCCAGTCGGCCTGCCGCTGCTGAAGGAGTCGCGCCTGAACCACCTGGGCAAGCTCGCGTTCCAGCAGTTCTACTGGCACGTGCTGCTGCCGGGTCGGGACGTGCCGGGCCTAGCCGCCGCGATGCCACGCTCGGGCAAAGAATTTCCTGCCGCGGCGGATGCAGGGACCGTGCTGACCGGATCACGGCGCGACGAATAACCGGAGGTTGAAATGTCTACCAAGGTCTATGCGGGCACTGAGGTCACCGTCGACGACGAGGGCTTTTTCGCCGACCCGCAGCAATGGCGCGAGGAAATGGCGCCGCAGATCGCCCAGGAGAGCGGCATCGACCCGCTGACGTCGCAGCACTGGCAGGTCGTCAAGTTCATGCGGCACGAGTACGAGGAGAAGGGCACCGGCCCTAGCGTGCGCGCATTGAGCAAGACCTCCGGGGTGAGCATCAAGGAGCTGTACCAGCTCTTCCCGAAGGGCCCGGCGAAGCTCGCCGCGAAGATCGCCGGCATTCCCAGGCCCCGCGGCTGCATCTGACCTGCCCGCGGCCGCATCTGATCCAGAAGGACGGTGTGTCATGACCAGTGACTCCGTGACATCGAATGGCAAGATCGAGAAAGTCTCCATTATCGTGTCGAAGGGATCCCTGGAGGGCATCTATCCGGCACTAATCATGGCCAACGGCGCCCGCTCCGAGGGCATCGAAGCGAACCTGTTCTTCACCTTCTTCGGGCTCGACGCCATTCACAAGGCCCGGCACGAGCACATCAAGCTCGCCACTGTCGGCAATCCCGGCCTGCACCTGGCTACCTGGGCTGGCGGCCTGCCCGGCGTGTCCTCGGTGATGACTCACTACATGTGCCACAAGATGGGCCAGCTCGACATTCCCTCGATCCCCGAATTCATCGAGATGATCGCCGACACCGGTACCGGCCTGTACGCCTGCAAGGCTTCGGTCAACCTGTTCGGTCTCACCAGGGACGACTTCATCGGCCAGGTGAAGGACATCATCACCGTGGGCGAGTTCTACGATCTCGCCGCCGGTGGCCAGATGATCTTCACTTAGGCGGCGGCCGGTTGGCGCCCGGGGTCTGCCGCCCGCTTACCGAAGTGGCCCGGATCCGGATCCAGAACGGGCGATCCACGGCGGTGGTCCACGGGTGCAGGCCACGGCGGTTCAGCCGCTGAACCTCGGATTCCTCATACACCACCTCGGCGCGGCCAGTGACCACAACGCTCCACCCGGCCCGGGTGTGCTCGTCGTAGTGATCGGCTTCAAAACAGACCAGACCCTGGCCTTCGGCCGCGGAGAGCTTCGACCCTTGGGCCGTGCAGAAGACCGGGTCCTGCCCATCAATGACGTGGTTGACCGGCAGGATGACCATCTCGCCATCCGCGAAAAAGCCCAGCCGTCCCACCGGGACCGAGCCCAGCAGCCGCAGGCATTCGTCGAAGGGCACTATCTCAAGCCCAGCGTGATCCGTTGGATACGGTGTCATTTCAGGCTCCTCCTCAAAATGGGTCGCATACCGCGGTCCGTGCAGCACCCAGACCTCGCCATCGGATGGCGCCGCGATCTCCCGCCCTGCGTTGATTACTCGTCCGGTGGCCTCCAAACGATCCATCGCCACGAGCAGCCTGTCGTACATCGCGCTCACCAATCCTGGCTGTCGTGGGCGTATCCACGATTCCTAATTGCAGGATTGGCGACCCGCGGTTCAACTGCCAGGGCCAAAGGCCCTGCCCGGACCAGACACAAGGCCCTCGGCGCCGCTCAGCCGGCGACCTGATCATTAGGTAGCCAGTGCCACCGGACAGTGGTGGCCCCTGTCAAAGGAGAGACAATGCCCGGAATCACTGTGGGCGTGGATGGCTCGGGCCATTCCGAGCGGGCCCTCGAATGGGCAGTCAAAGAGGCAGCAACCCGACATGCGCCGCTGACGGTACTCGCCGTTCACCCCGTCGCGGCCGGCCACTGGACAGGCAACCCGGTCACCTACCCGGAGGCCGACGAGCCCGAGACCGAGCAGACGCGGAAGGCAGCCCAAGATGCTACCCAGAAGGTGATTGACCAGGTCGGCGGCCCTGGACCTGCTTCGGTGGCCGTGCGTGCGGTCAGCGGCCTGCCAGCGCAGGAGCTGATCAACGCGTCCGCCGACGCCGACCTGGTGGTGGTCGGCGCTCGCGGCGGCGGCGGATTCCCCAAGCTCATGCTGGGCTCGGTGAGCGGCCAGGTGGTCCACCACGCAGCATGCCCTGTCGTCGTTGTCCGCGGGGGCGGTTAACAGCCGCGGGATGACCGATTCCCCGGGACGGCTGACCGCCGGCCCGGGCGCCGCCTGTTCAACCGCCCGCTTGCTAGCGGTAAGAAACGGGACGCTTCATAACGCCGAGCACGTGGGTACAAAGGCACGCTCTTTCCGGACGAAAGTCCCTGGCCGGCCACGTTAATTCGCGGGATGGTAAAGGTGTGCTTAATGGCTGTCTAAGCGCAGCCCTGGCCGAAGGAGGCAGGAGATGTCTGGAATCACAGTCGGCATCGACGGATCGAGCCACTCCGCCCGTGCCCTGGAATGGGCATTGAATGAGGCGGCGATCGTGCACGCCCGGCTGACCGTCCTCACCGTTCATTCGGTCGCGGTGAGCGGGTGGTCGGGTAACCCCATCTTGCTCCCGGGCGACGTCGAAGACCAGGAAAAGGCATACCAGGCCGCAGAGGAGATGACTCTCAAGGCCGCCGGCCAGCTTGGCGAGGCGCAGCCAGCGTCCATCACGGTGCGAGCCGTCACCGGCTTTCCGGCCGAGGAACTGATCAAGGCCTCCGAGGACGCTGACCTGCTGGTTGTCGGATCTCATGGCGCAGGCGGATTCGCGATGATGATTATGGGCTCGGTCAGCAACCAGGTGGCGCATCACGCGCACTGCCCGGTCGCCGTGGTCCGGTGACACCGCTCGGCCGCGTGCGCAGTATCGGCCGCCATCCGTCCCGCGCCTCGGGCACTCCGGTTCGGGGCAGGGGCGGACGACGGTCGGCGGCCTTTCATAGTATGGGATTACCGGATCATATTGCAGAATTATCGCGCTCGCCGGTCCGGACTCTCAGCGCACTATCCACAGGGCTCACCCAGATCTTGCCGTCGCCGATCGACCCGCTATTCGCACATTTTGCGATGGCGCTCACCACGGCATCAACGAACTCATCTGGGATGACAATGTCAACCCGGACCTTTGGCAGCAACGCAGCAGAAGACCCGGCGGAACCAGCCGGGCCACCGTGCCCGTATTGCTGGCCGAAGCCAATGACCTCGGTGGCGGTCAGGCCGTGGGCCCCGGCCGCGGTTACCGCGGGCACCAGGTCGTCAGCGACTTCGGGCTTGACAATCGCGGTGATCAGCTTCATGGAAGTCCGCCTCCTCAAACGTTCCCCTAAGACCACGCTCGGTCGTGCGGCGGGACCGGGCCAGGGCCGAAGGTCGGCCGGAATAAGTCAAGGGTCCCGGAAGGCACCAGGCCGGGCTCGTCGGTACGGGCCACGTAGCACACCGGCAACCAGGATGACCACCGCCGCCACTCCGATGATCCACTTGTGTTGTATCCATCTCATCGCACCGCCGGGCCGCGCCTGGGCACCTGACGAGCCGGGAATGCGCGGCCACACCTCCTGGAATCATCGTTCCGGGCGTGCATGGTTGGGGTCTGGGTACCAAAGCCTGGGAAGCCCGGGCCTTTGGTCACCTCTTGCTCCAGTCCAGCTCCGCTGGGCCAAGAAGTGGCAACTGCGCGCCGGGGGGCCCTTCGACCCTGGCGCGGCCCGCAGCGCTCACCGACGATAGGGACTAGGCGGCTGGGCCCGGTGCTGTGTGCGGGGCAACAGGCCCGGCGGCCCCCGCAGAGTATTCGCGAGCAGACGAGCTTCCCGGGGAGAGTGGGTGCCGTGGACAACGCTATTGAGCCCGGCAGCGTACGGCTGATGGAAGCCGGCGCGCTGGACGGGCTGTTCGAATCGCTGCACGAGGCCGGTTACCTCGTCATAGGTCCCACCGTGGCCGATGGTGCGATCGTGCTTGACGAACTCGCCGCCGCCAGCGACCTGCCCTTCGGATGGGGCGTGCAACTCGGGCCTGGCGGATACCGTCTTCGCCGCCGCGATGACACCGCAGCGTTCGGTCATTCCGCCGGGCCCGGATCGTGGAAACAGTTCCTGCACCCGCCCAGGGAGAAGCTGTGGTCTGCGCGCCTGGCCGACGGCGGCTTCGAGATCGAGCAAGCCGGAAGTGAGTCCAGCCCGCCACGGCTGGCGTTCTTCGGCGTTCGCCCGTGCGACCTGCGCGCGATCCAGATCCAGGACCAGGTGCTCGGCAGCGGCCGGGGCAATTCACGGTACGCGGCCCGCCGGGCCGCTGTGCTCATCGTGGCAGTGAACTGCACCGAGCCCGGCGAGACCTGCTTCTGCACGTCCATGGGGACGGGGCCGGCGGCCGGTCCCGGCTACGACCTGGCCTTGACCGAGTTCGTCAGCGGTGAGCGGCATGCGTTCCTCATCGATGTCGGCACCCAAGCGGGCGCCTCGGTGCTGGCCGGCGTACCTCAAACGCACGCCGGTGCTGCGACGGTCGACCGGGCGCGCTCGGCTGTCGCCGAAGCGTCGCAGCACATGGGCCGCGCCATGCCAGCCGCCGGGCTGCGCGAGCTGATGGCGGGCAGTCATGACGCCGACCGCTGGGATGACGTCGCCTCCCGGTGCCTGACCTGCGGCAACTGCACGCTGGCCTGCCCGACGTGCTTCTGCACCTCGGTGGAGGAAGTCACCGACCTGACCGGCGACCACGCCGAACGGTGGCAGCACTGGGCCTCCTGCTTCGACCTGGACTTCTCTTACCTGCACGGTGGTCCGGTCCGAGCCTCCGCCAACAGCCGGTACCGGCAGTGGCTCACCCACAAGCTGGGCACCTGGCACGACCAGTTCGGCAGTTCCGGCTGTGTCGGATGCGGGCGGTGCATCGTGTGGTGCCCGGTCGGCATCGACATCACCGAGGAAGTCGCGGCGCTGCAAGCCGAGGCCCGGGGCAAGCAAGCCCAGGACGCCGAGACACAGGACGGTGCGCCATGAGCGGCGTGACGCCAGCGGACCTGGTCGGCCACGCCTTCCTGCGCGGCATGGCGGATCGTCACCTCGCCGCGCTCGCCCGGGTTTGCTGGGTGGCTCCGGTACGGCAGGGGCACTTGCTTTTCGCCGAAGGCGACACGGCGCACCGGTTCTGGCTCATCCGCAGCGGCCACGTCGCACTGGACGTGCACGCGCCCGGGGACCGCCAGCTTATCGTCGAAACGCTGGGCCAGGGTGACCTGCTCGGCCTGTCCTGGCTCGTTCCGCCGTTCCAATGGCAGTTCAGCGCGACAGCCGTTCAGGACACGATGACGTTCGAGTTCAACGCCGACGCGGTCCGGGCTGCGTGTGAATCCGACGCGGGCCTCGGTTACCAGCTGCTGCAACGGGTCATGTCCGCCGCGTCGTCGCGGCTGCAGGCCACCCGGATCAGGATGCTCGATCTCTACGCGGGGTCCGGCCCGGTGCGGGGTGGGCCGTGAGCCAGGTGACCGCCCCGGTGCTGCCGGCGCGATACCAGGTCGTGGAGTGCCACGAGGAGACGCACGACACGGTGACACTCTGCCTGCGGCCCGTGGACCTGCCGATTTCCGAATACCAGCCGGGGCAGTTCACCATGCTGTACGCGCCGGGCATCGGCGAGGTCCCGATCTCGATCAGCGGCACGGGTCCCGGCCTCGGGCTGGTGCAGACGGTGCGGGCGGTGGGCGCGGTGACCCGCGCGCTGTGCGCCTGCACGCCTGGGCGGGTGATCGGGGTCCGCGGGCCCTACGGCACTGGATGGGACGTGGCCAGTGCGGCCGGTGGCGACCTGCTGATCGTGGCGGGCGGCATCGGGCTCGCGCCGCTGCGGGGGGCGCTGCTCGCCGCTCTCGGGCGCCGGAAGCAGTACCGGCGCGTCGTGGTGCTGGTCGGCGCCCGGTCACCGGAGGAACTCGTGTTCGCCCGCGAACTGGACGAATGGCGATACGGCGCCGCCGAGATTGCGGTGACGGTGGACCAGGCAGCGGCCGGCTGGACCGGGCACGTCGGCGTGGTGACACAGCTCATCGGCCGCGCAGACCTCGATGCCGCCCGGACCACGGCGTTGATCTGCGGCCCAGAGGTGATGATGCGGGTCACCGCCCGGGAGCTGCGAGCGCTCGGTATCCCGGCTTCGCGCATCCGGGTGTCGCTGGAGCGGAACATGCGGTGCGGGGTGGCCGAGTGCGGGCACTGCCAGCTAGGGCCCCTGCTGCTCTGCCGGGACGGTCCGGTGATCGGCTACGAGGCAGCCATGCCCCTGCTCGCGATACGGGAGCTCTGATGACGACGACGCAGCGCCCACGGCTCGCGGTCTGGAAGTTCGCCTCCTGCGACGGCTGCCAGCTCACCCTGCTCGACTGCCAGGACGAGCTGCTTGGGCTCGCCGCGCAGGTCGAGATCGCCCATTTCACCGAGGCATCAAGCCAAGACATCGAGGGACCATACGATGTCTCGCTGGTCGAGGGTTCGGTGACCACCCCCGAGGACGCGGAGCGAATCCAGCGGGTGCGGGCGCAGTCCCGGACGCTGGTGACCATCGGCGCGTGCGCCACCTCGGGCGGGATCCAGGCCTTGCGCAACTTCGCCGACGTCGCGGAATTCCGCGCCGCCGTGTACGCCCGCCCGGAGTACGTGGCCACGCTGGCGACTTCCACGCCCATCGCTGACCACGTCCGGGTCGATTTCGAACTGCGCGGCTGCCCCATCGACAAGCGCCAGCTCCTCGAGCTGATCACCGCGCTGCTGGCCGGCCGCCAGCCGCGGATTCCCGGGCACAGCGTGTGCGAGGAGTGCAAGCGCCGCGGCACCGCCTGCGTCATGGTCGCACACGGCACGCCGTGCCTCGGGCCGGTCACCCAGGCCGGATGCGGCGCCATCTGCCCGGCCTACGGCCGCGGCTGCTACGGCTGTTTCGGCCCGGTAGCCGAGCCGAACACCGCCGCGCTCATCCCCCAATTGCGCCGGCTGGGCATGGACACGGCCAGCCTGTACCGGGTATTCGCCACCTTCAACGTGGCCTCACCCGGTTTCCAGAAGGCCCGTGACCAGGCAGCCGAGGGCCAGTCCGGGGGGGCTGCCGCGGAGTAGCCTGCCTGTCCGGTAAGGACCAGCAGGGGCCGTAACCGAAGCCTGGGCGAGGTGGTCAGCGGCTTGCGGCATGGCCGACGGCGGCGGAACCGGTCTTGTCCACCACATCGACCACGCCGTCAGCGTTCCAAGCTAGTCGCACCGCGATCGGGATCAGGTCTTTCTCGGCGCCCAGTTCGGGCTGACCGGTCAGGGTCACCACGCCATTGCGCACGCTCACCTCGATGCCGGTAGGGCCCCCGGGCAGGAGCCCAGTCAGTATCTCGCTGACTTGACGGGCAATCTCGGCGTCCGGGCGGAGGAAGACGCTCAGCAGATCACGGCGGCTGACGATGCCAAGCAGCCTGCCAACGGAGTCGACGACCGGCAGGAACCGCACATGATGGGCGTTCATTAGCCGGGCGGCCGCCGCGATCGTCGCGTCTGGGCGGATCGTTACGGCGGGAGAGGTCATCAGGTCCTCCGCCATTGTGCCGTGGTGCCGTTGCCGCCTCGACCCCCCGCCCAGCCACCGGCGGCCGGCCGCCGGGTCACTGTCCCGGGCCGCGAGCAGGTCGCCCTCGGAGACGACCCCGGTAACGTGCCGTCCCATGCTGAGCACCGGCACGCCACCGATCTTGTGCTCGGCCAGTCGCTTTGCGATTTCCTTGTACGGGGTTATCCGGTTGACGGTCACCACGGACGTCGTCATGACATCTTGCACTTGGCTGTGCCACCGGCTGTGACGTTTCTCGCTGGCCGTGGAGCCGTTGTGCCCGGCCGCCGTCGGCTGCCCAGCAGGTTCCTCCCCAACCTGCCCGGCCACAGAATCGAGGGCACGGGCCACGTCCGCCGGTGCGGCCTTGCCATGCAACGAGTCGTAGTACGCGGCGCCAAGATGGCGCAATACGGCGTCAAGGTGGGCGTCCCTGCGGTTCATCGTCCGCCTCCTCATGATCGCCCAGGGCATCGCTGCTGCCAATGCCCAATCTCATTGCAGCAACGCCGAGGTTGTGCAGGTAGGGGCGGAAGTGCCGGGCTACCGGGACGTTCGGCCCGGTGCTGGGCTGGAACTCATGCCCGCGGTGCGGGCCACGGGCACGCGGAACGCTAGCTGCCCAGGTCGCGCAGAACGGCGGCGGCCAGCCTGTCGATGACAGCCGCCACGGCGGGGGTCAGGCCGGTGCCCTGGCTCAGGTCGCCTGCCTCGACCGCGTGCACGATCAGCCTGCCCGGCATGCGGTCAAGCGTCCGACCCAGTCCGATCGCGTCGTCGAGCCCGAGGCCGTGCGAGCTCACCGGCCCGCCCGGCCCCATGGCCCGATGGTCCAGGACCAGCCGGTGCAAGCGCCCAGGAACGGCCGGCTCGGCACGTACCGCGTCCACCACGATGGCGAGCGGGGCGCCCGCCCACGCTTGGATCATCCGGGTCGGCTCGCCGTCATTGACCGTCAGGGTGACACCAGTTGGCGCCTGTCTGGACAGCAGGGCGACGACCGCCGGACCGGCCGCATCGTCTCGCCGGAACTCGTTGCCGACGCCGATCACGACGGCCCGGTGGCGTGGCGCCGGCGGCCCGGTCACCGGCGGTCGATCCGCAGGTCGAGGAAGTGGGTGGCGCAGGAGATGCACGGGTCATAGTTCCGGATCGCCTGCTCGCAGGCATGGGTGAGCCGTTCATCGTCGAAGTCGAGCCGATCGGCCACGAAACGGCGCAGGTCGTCCTCGATGGCCCGCTGGTTCTGCGAAGTTGGCGGGACGATCCGCGCGGCGGCGATGGTCCCGTCGGCGTCTATGTCATAGCGGTGGTAGAGCACCCCGCGGGGGGCTTCGGAGACGCCATGCCCCGTGGCCGCCCGGGCGGCCACGGCGACGGCAGGCCGGGCGGGCGGGCGATAGCCCTCGATCAGCCGCAGCGCCTCCTCGATCGCACAGACGATCTCGACCGCCCGCACGATGATGCTGCGGAACGGATTGCGGCACTCGGGCCCGAGCCCGGCCTCGGCCGCGGCCTGGGCGGCCAGCGGCGGCAGCGACCCGGAGTTGAGGGAGTAGCGGGCCAGCGGCCCGGTCAGGTAGCGGCCATCACCGTCCCGCCCGTTTCCCGTCAGCCGGGCGTGCAGCGCCGTGGAGTGAGGCACCTGTTCTTCGGTCACGTGCTGCTCGAACTCCGCGGCGGTGAACGCTCAGGCCGCCGCTGGTGGCCAGCGTCCCCCGCTCGATGGGGTACCGGCCAGGATCGGCCAGCGCCAGCAGTTCATGGGGGCAGGTGAAGTCCGGGAAGTCAAATCCGCTGACCCAGCGGACCGTGTCAATCGCCAGGGGGAGCGCGTCGCGCAGTTGCCGCGCCAGCGGCGCGAGTTCGCCGGGCGACGGCGCCCGGTAGAACCCGCCGACCCGGACGTTGATCGGGTGGATGGAACGCCCGCCGAGAAGTTCCATGATCGCGTTCCCGGCGTTTCGCAGGGCAAGGCCGCGCTCCACGACTTCCCGGTGCTCGGCCGCCATCTCGACGACGCCCGGGTACCCGAGAAAGTCGGGTGCGTGCAGCATGTAGATGTGCAGCGCGTGGCTGCCGATCCATTCCCCGCAATACAGCAGCCGTCGCAGGTCCGCCAGCGGACCATCCAGCTCCGTCCCGCACGCGTCCTCGATCGCCTGGCAGGCGCTGGTCTGGTAGGCGACGGGGCAGATGCCGCACACCCGCGCGGTGATGTCCGGCGGCTCGGTGAACGCGCGGCCCCGCAGGAACGCCTCGAAGAAGCGCGGCGGCTCATAGATATCCAGCCGCACCTCCGCCACGCGCCCGTCGCTGACCAGCACGTACATCGCACCCTCGCCCTCCACGCGGGCGAGCGCGCGGGCTACCAGAGTGCGGTCGCGTCTATGCGTCATCAGACCTGCCTGCATAGCTCAGCCTGTCCCGGACCGCGACGACACCTTCAATGTGCCGTACCCGTCCGGCCAACTCCCGGCCGGCCTGTTCATTCTCTGGGTGCCCGGTAAGCGTCACGACACCATCGTGCACTGTGACGGCGAACGGCTGCGAGTCCACCAGGAAGCTTTCCGCGATCGCCTCCTCGGCCGCCTCCTGGCGGATCTCCGCGTCCGGGCGGGCGAAGGTGCTGAGCACATCGCTGCGGGAGACGATCCCAATCAAGTGCCTGCTGCTGTTGATCACGGGGAGTCTCTTGACCCGGCGTTCGCGCATGCGACGGGCGGCCTCCGTCACCGGCGCGTCAAGCCCGATGACAACCGGCGGGCTGGTCATCAGCTCGCCCGCGGTGACCGCGGCCGACTTCTCGTGATCCCGGAATCGCAGAATGCTGGCGAGCGGTCCCATGTCGGCGGCCAGGTCGGCTTCCTTGTTCAGCATGTCGGCCTCGGAGACCACGCCGATCACTCTTCCCTCATGATCGACAACCGGGAAGGCGCTGATCCGGAACTCCCGCATCTTGATGATCATTTCCTTGAACGACGCGTCCTTCTTCACGGCAACAACCCGCGTCGTCATCACGTCCCCCACGTTAGTGCGTTTCATGGCGATGACCTTCTTTCTTGCGAGACGCTGGTGCGCGAGCCGGTCACCTGCGCGGTGCGGAAGGGAACGCATAGGCTCACGTCGAGCACGCGGCCTCCTGTTGCCCACCGTGGCGGAACGCCTTCGTGGACATCCCCGCCGCGGCTACCCCCAGTTTCTGTATCCGGCCCGGCTTTCGATAGGGAACTCAGTCCCGCCGTCCTGGGCCGAATGGCCCTACGAAGTGCCGCCGGAGAGCGACCAGTGTTGGCACATGGAGCAGGCAGATTTTCCGCATAGCACTAGAACTGAGGTGCCTGGCTTTCCGCCGCCGGACGTGATCGCCGAAATGCTGCGGGCCGCGACGCTTGCGCCGTCGATGCACAATACTCAGCCGTGGCGGTTCCGCGTCCTGCGCGCCGACCAGACCATCGAGCTGTACGCTGACCCGTCGCGGATGCTGGTGTACGCCGACCCACACGGGCGGGCGGTACACCTCGCGTGCGGCGCTGCCTTGTTCAACCTGCGCTTGGCGGTTGCGGTGGCCGGCCGCGAGCCGGTGGTCAGGCTATTCCCTGCGCCGGGGGAGCCGCTGTTGCTTGCGGCGCTCCGGCTGGCCGGGCCATGCCGCCCATCCGAGGCCGACACCGAACTCCATGCCGTTATCGCGGCACGGCATACTAACCGAAGGCCGTTTAGCAATCGTCCCCTGCCGCCTGGCGTGCTCGCCGAACTGGTACAGGCAGCGAGCACCGAAGGCGCGACACTTCACCTCCCTGACGATACGGAGACGGCCAGGCTGCTCTACCTCGTCAGTGACGCCGAGCGGGACCTGGTCGCGGATCCTGGCTATCGCGCGGAGCTGGCGGGCTGGGTCGGCGGGAACCGGGACTGTGACGGCATACCCAGCAGCGCCCTCGGGCCGCGCGATCCCGTCGGCTGGACCCCGGTACGGGACTTCACCCCGGATCGGCACGAGCCCCTCGGCTACGCCTGGTTCGAGGACGCCCCTCGGCTGGCTGTGCTGTCCACCGCGGGTGGCACGCGCAAAGACTGGATGCACGCGGGGCAGGCCCTGCAGCGCGTACTGCTGACCGCTACCCTCCGGGGCATCGCCGCCACCCCGCTCACCCAGCCGCTGGAGACCGCCGACGCGTGGCTGGTCCGTGACCCGCGGGCCGGCGTTGAGCAGCCGCAGATGATCCTGCGGCTCGGCTACGGGCTGCCCGTTCCCGCATCACCGCGGCGCCCCGTCAGCGACGTGCTGGATGAGCCGTAATAGCTGGCCAGCCTCGCCGGCCTGGGCACCCGCCTGGGCGGACAGCCGGATGCCATCACTACCGGGGCTATCAGGAGGCGCCTTCGCCGTGCAGAGCGTCGATCTGCGCGGCGAACTGCTCCATGATGACCTGCCGCCGGACCTTCGCGGTAGGTGTCAACTGGCCGCAGGCCTCGGTGAAGTCCTCTTCCAGGATCGCGACCTTTTTAATCGCTTCCGCGCGTGAGACCGCATTGTTGGCGTCGTCAACGGCCGCCTGGAACTCCGACCTCAGGGCCGGGATTGCGAACCGTCGCTGTGCCGTGATCTGTATCAGCCGGTGGCTGGTTGTGAAGCCTTGCACAAACGAGCCTATGGGGGTGTCGTACGGTGCGAAGTGACCAAAGCCCTCACTTCATGCCCGGAGCGAGGGCCATCTTCCAGGATGTTGGTCCTTTGCCAGGCGCACTGGCGCGCGGGATCGCGAACCCAGCCCAGCGGGAGGAAGGACAGTCGTGGCACGTCCGCCTTCTTCGCGGCCTGGTGTGGCAGGCGAAGGCCGTGGCTGCGGCCCGGCCGTTACTCGCGGGCCACGGCGGCGGGCTTGCGGCCACGGCGCCGGGAGATGACCCAGAAGCCCAGCATGGCGGCAATGCCCAGCGCACCGATGAGCAGGGTCTCCCCGAGCACGTCACGTGGCACTTCCAGGGCGTAGAAGTTGCGGACCACCTGGACCGGGAACAGCAGCACGAACCCGCCGAGCGCCGCGCTGACCAGCACGATCCGGCGCCAGGTCAGCGGCATCGCCTGCAAGACCAGCACGCACAAGCCGAGCAGGAGGGCGACCAGGGTCGCGGCGGTCCGCTGCTGTACCAGCGGCAGGCCGAGCGCGTCGGCAACGGCGAAGGCCGCGAACGTCGCGGCCGCGACGATGGCCCCGGCCGGAATGGCAAAGCGCAGCACCCGGGTGGTAAATCCGGGCACGTAGCGCCGCGGGTTCGGCCCGAGTGCCAGGAAGAACGACGGGACGCCGATGGTAAGCGTGTCGATGATCGTGAGATGGCGGGGCAGGAACGGATACGGCAGCAGCATCACGCCGGCGGCGACCGCGAGCAGCGTTGCCCACACCGTCTTGGTGATGAACAGGTTGGCGACGCGCTCGATGTTGGCGGTCACCCGCCTGCCCTCGGCGACAACGCCGGGCAGGGTGGCAAACCTGCCGTCGAGCAGGACCAGTTCGGCGACCGCCTTGGTGGCGGGCGCGCCGGAACCCATCGCGATGCCGATGTCGGCGAGCTTGAGCGCCAGCACGTCGTTGACCCCGTCGCCAGTCATCGCCACCGTGTGCCCGCGCGCCTGCAGCGCCTTGACCATGGCCTGTTTCTGGTGCGGGGTGACCCGGCCGAATACCGAGCGCTCTTCCAGCAGCTGGCCGAGCGCGCCCGGGTCGTCGGGCAGCTGCCGTGCGTTGACCGGGTCGTCGGCGTGCGGCACGCCCGCGCGCGCCGCGACGGCGCCGACGGTGCGCGGGCTGTCCCCGGAGATGACCTTGAGCGTCACGCCCTGGGACGTGAAGTACGCGATGGTCTCGGCGGCATCGGGCCTGAGCCGTTCCGCCAGCAGGATCAGCGCCACCGCACGCAGGTCATCCGGCAGCGACTCATCTTCCAGGGGTCCCGGCGCGCCGGCCAGCACGAGGACCCGCCGCCCGGTCGCGGCGAGCCCGGCCGCCTGCGAAAGCAGCTCCTGCTGGTCGGCTGGCAGCACCATCTCCGGCGCCCCCAGCACCCACGTGCCGTGACCGGCGAAGCTGGCCGCGCTCCATTTGCGCGCGGACGAAAACGGCACGGCTGCCTGGCGCGCCCACCCGCCCGGTGGCGGGAACGCCTGGCCGATGGCGGCGAGTGTCGCGTTGCGGTTATCGTCGTCGGCGAGTGCGCCGAGCGCCGTCCCGGCCAGCGCGCCGTCGCCGAGCTGGATCAGGCTGTCGAACTCGACGTTCCCGTCGGTCAGGGTGCCGGTCTTGTCCAGGCACACCACGTCCACGCGGGCCAGGCCCTCGACCGCCGGCAGCTGCTGCACCAGGACCTGGCGCCGGGCGAGGGTGACCGCGGCCACGCCGAAGGCGATGCTGGTGAGCAGCACCAGGCCCTGCGGCACCATGCCGACCAGCGCCGCGACCGTCCCGGCGACGGTGTCCCGCACGTTTTCGTGGCTATGCAGCTGGCTCACTATCAGAAGCACGGCCACCGGCGGAATCGCCCAGGTGACGTAGCGCAAGATCCGGTTGATGCCCTCGATCAGTTCCGAGCGCACCAGCGCGAAGCGTCGCGCCTCGGCGGCGAGCTTGCGGGCGTACGCCTCGGCGCCCACGCCCGTGGCCTGATAGTCCCCGCCCCCGGCCACCACGAAGCTGCCCGACAGCAGGCGGGCGCCTGCCTGCTTGGCCACTGGCTCGGACTCACCGGTCAGCAGCGACTCATCCGCCTGCAACCCTGCGCTGTCCCGCACCACCCCATCCGCGACAAGCTGATCACCGGGACGCACGGTGACCAGATCGCCGCTGACGAGTTCCCCCACCGCGATCTCGCGCGGCGTGCCGTCGCGGATGACACGGACCCGGGGTGCGCTGAGCACTGCGAGCCGGTCGAGGGTCAGCTTGGCACGCAGTTCCTGCACGATCCCGATCAGCGCGTTGGCGACAAGCACGATGCCGAACAGGGCGTCCTGGGGCTCGCCTGCGGCCAGGATCACGGCGAGCAGGACGCCCAGGATGAAGTTGAACCTGGTCAGGATGTTCGCGCGCAGGATGTGGGCCACTGACCGGCTGGTGTGCTCCGGCTCGGTGTTCGCCAGCCCGCGGGAGCGCCGCTCCGCGACCTCGGTGCTGTTCAACCCCGATGGCGGCGTCTGCGCTAGCGGCGCGGCCTGGGCCCCCGGTGCAGAGGTATCCGGCACCACCCGCATGACCCCCTCGCCGACTGGCCTGCCCAGCCAGGTGATCGACGCCCGCCGACGGCAGGTTCCCCTTCGTTCTGGACTGTACCGGCCAGGCCCGGTTACCAGGGGCCGTCGTGGCTGTTGGCGGCGCGCCATGGGCAACCACTGATCACCGCAGGGTCCTGAATGGCCCGGTATAGCGGGCCCGCCAGCTGGCGGGATTCGGGATGAAAGGCCCCCGAACATGCGCCAAAGGTCCCTGGCCCGGCCGGGACAGTGGGACAAAAGTAGAAGGTGAGTCCAGGACTGCTCACCGTGGCAGCCCGGTCAGAAGGAGGCAGAAGATGTCTGGAATCACGGTCGGCATCGACGGGTCTGCCCACTCCTCCCGCGCGCTGGAATGGGCCCTCAGCGAAGGGGCGACCCGGCATGCGCCAGTCACCGTCCTGACGATTCACTCAGTGCCGATGAGCGGGTGGACGGGCAACCCGATCACGCTCCCGCGGGACGCGGCGGACCTGGACAGCGAGCGCCAGGCCGCCGAGGAGCTGACGGCCAAGGCCCTCAGCCAGCTCGGCGACGCCCAGCCGTCCTCGGTGACGGTGCGGGCCATCATTGGTTTTCCGGCGGAAGAGCTGATCGAGGCGTCGCGGACGTCCGACCTGATGGTGGTTGGGTCCCGCGGCGCGGGCGGCTTCGCCAGGCTCGTGATCGGCTCGGTCAGCAGCCAGGTCGTGCACCATGCCCACTGCCCAGTCGTCGTGGTGCCTGATGGGAGCTGGTGACGAATGCTGCGGCCCGGTCGTTCCCGCGGGAACGACCGGGCCTTCTGGCGGCGCCGTGTGTAGCTCACCCGTCTGGGGGTGATGTGCCCGGCCAGGACCAGCGGTGGACTGGGATGTGTCCAGCGCGGTGTAGAGCTGCACTTTCTCCGGAGGCAAGCGGCATGGCCAAAAAGAACAAGCAGAAGCAGCACCCCGAACAGGAGGACCGGGGGCGGCCGCCCGCCAAGATGAAGCGCAAGGAGTACGAGAAGCAGATGCGGGTCCTGCACGGTGAGCTGGTCGCCATGCAGGAGTGGGTGAAGAAGTCGGGGGCCAAGATCTGCGTCGTGTTCGAGGGCCGGGATACCGCCGGGAAGGGGGGCACGATCAAGCGGATCACCGAGCGGGTCAGCCCGCGGGTGTTCCGGGTCGTTGCCCTGCCCGCCCCCACCGAGCGCGAGAAATCACAGATGTACCTGCAGCGGTACGTCCCGCACCTGCCGGCCGGCGGCGAGGTCGTGATCTTCGACCGCAGCTGGTACAACCGGGCAGGCGTGGAGCGGGTGATGGGCTTTACCAAGCCGGAGGAGGTCGAACGGTTCCTCGGACTGGTGCCGCTCATGGAGAAAGCCATCGTCGATTCGGGGATCTTGCTGCTGAAGTACTGGCTTGAGGTCAGCGCCGACGAGCAGACCCGGCGGCTGGAAAGCCGCATCAACGACCCGCGGAAGATCTGGAAGCTGTCGGACATGGACCTGAAGTCCTACAGCCGCTGGTATGACTACTCCCGGGCCAGGGACGCGATGTTCGCCGCGACCGACACCGCATGGGCGCCGTGGTACGTCGCGCACACCGACGACAAGAAGCGCGGCCGCCTCAACATCATCAGCCACCTGCTCAGCCAGGTCCCCTACAAGCCGCTCGCCCACCGGGACATCACGCTGCCCAAGCGGCAAGCCGCCCGCGGCTACCAGGAGCCGGACCTGCCGCTGCGGTACATCCCCACACCGTTCTAACGCAGCCGCGCTGATACGCGGGCGGGATAAGCGAGATGGGATAGTGGGCCGGTGAGCCCTCAGATCGCCACGAACACCGTGGTCACCAGAGAAGAACTGCTCGACTTCGCCCGGCCCCGCCATCACGCGATCGTCATCACGCGGCGTGCCGATGGCAGCCCGCAAGCGTCGCCGGTGACGTGTGGCGTGGACGAGGCCGGACGCATCGTGGTTGCCACCTACCCCTCTCGCGCGAAGACGCAGAACGCCCGCCGGGACCCCCGGATCAGCGTGGTGGTCCTGTCCGATGACTTCGGCGGCCCGTGGGCGCAAATTGACGGCGACGCCGAGGTCATTGACGTGCCAGAAGCGGTCGAGCCGCTGGTCTCCTACTACCGGGCGATCGCCGGCGAGCACCCGGACTGGGCCGAGTACCGGGCAGCCATGGTGCGGCAGGGCAAATCACTGCTGCGCGTCACGCCCCGCCGCTGGGGCCCTGTCGCCACCGGCGGCTTCCCGCCTGAGCTGGCGTAGCTCAGCGCTGCAGTCCATCCCACGACCATCGCGGAATGCTCATGCCCTCCGGAACCTCATCAGCAGACTCGTGATAGCGCGACATGGTGTTTGTCGTGGCCCAGGCGAAGTAGTCGTGCAGCACCTGCCACAGCGGCCCGCCCGGGTCCAGGCCGGCGTCTTGCATCGCCTGGTCGAAACAGGCGATCGCCCGCCGGTCCATCTCCTCGTGCGGGCCATTGCCGCTGTGGATCCGTACGACCGAGGTCTCATCCCCATAGGCGCTTGAGTAGGCTGACGGGCCGCCGAGAGCCTCGGCCCAATAGGCGGCAAGCCGTTCGGTGTGCTGCGGATGGAAACCGTGGCTGAACGCGTGGCTGACTATCTCGTCGGCCATCACCCGGGCATGCCAGGCGTCAGCGATGCGGTGCAGGCCAGCACCGCCGCCCGCCGCTTCGTACACGCTCTGCATGCCTCCACAATGCCAGGCCCGCGAAGGCACGGCTCACGGTCATGCGCCCGGTCGCAGGTCCGCAGGGGAGAACCGCCGGGAAGCTCAGTCCGCCCGAGCGGCGCCGCCGAGCCTCCGGCGGCCCCGGGCGGCCGCGGCCGGGGCGACGTCAACGCTGTGCTGCACCGCGGCCAGCACCCGCCGCATGAGGGAGATGCCGCCGCCATCGCGGCGGCCAGCGGCGGCGGCTTCGTGATCAACCGCTTGCCTGGCGGGCCCACTGGCCGCGCCAGCCGCAGCGGTCCCCGCGACCGTCCGTTCCATGGCCTTGACGACGTAGAAGACACCCGAACGCGACATGTTGCACCTTCCCCCGTACAGTCCCGCATCGCGACCACGCCGCCACCTGGCATCGAGGCCTGCGCCCCCGAAACGCCGCAGGCCTGCCGTCAGTGGCAGCGCAGGGAGAAATCTTCTCCCAGGAGTACAGAGGCGCCAGGGCCGGTCCAGATACGAAAGCGCCCGCCGAACGCGTCAGCCGTCCGTCCGGCGAGCCGGGACCGTAACACGGTGCGGTGCGTCCCAGCCGTTGCTGCCGGTTGCCAGCGCCAGGAACACTTGCGGCCATCGCGCCGCGCCATGCCGGCCGCGTGCCACGGCGCGGCGCCACCTGATCAGCAGTGACCGCAACGTCGGCCGCACGCCGCCCGGCGGCCCGGCCGGGCTGTCAGCCGGTGTGCGGACATCGGCGACCTCCGGTTCCCGGGCGATCATCCCCCGCTCCGCAGGCAGGCCGTGGCGCTGCTGGCAGGCCGGGCACACCAGTCGTCCACAAGCGTCCGTGCCCCAGCCTGCGGCGAGCGCTCTGGCCCGGTTGTCGGCCTCGCCGAGCGCGGCGGGGTCTGCGAACCGCGAGCCGCAGCCTGCCATGTCGCACCAGGCCGCAGGGACGCGGATCTGGTCGCCGATGACACAGTGTTCGGTGATCGCCACCGGGTGGACCAGCGGATCACGATGCGCCGACAGCCGGAGCGCCTCCCGGTCAGCTGACCGGCCCGGGTGTCCCGGCTTACCCATCCGGCCAGCCCAGCCCCCCGCACTCTGGCGCCGAGCGTGTCTAGCACGCGCCTGTGGGCCCACCCGCCCCTCCCGCAACGTAACAGCACGCAGACACCAGGAAAGGCGCCCCGGCGCGGGAACCAGCTGGGAGTATCCCGGGGCGGACCTCGACCCTTCCTGGACACGGAGCGCTTACGGCCGCGTTCCGTTACGCGACATTATCGCGCTAGGGCCTCACGTGCGGGGAGGCTGCGTCGCCACGGCTGTGCAATATCAGGCATAACGCACCTCGTGGCTCCGTAGTCCACCGGATACCCGCGGCCCGGCGGGCAGATACCCGGGCGCGCGCCATTACCGGCGGCCTAGCCATGGGGGCGATCGATGTCCACCTCCGGCAGGTCCTGCACCTGCTGCTTGGTGAGGTTGACCTCGATGCGGTCGGCGACCCTGGTCACGGCGCCGATCGGAATGGTCACCTGCTTGCGCCCCCACAGATGCCCCTCCCGCAGCAGCACGTGTGTCACGTGATGGCTGGCGGGGTCGATGACCAGCCCTTCGACCTGGCCGATGTGGCCGTCGGTGGCATTAACGTGCTCGCCGCGCTGCACCTCCACCTCGCCCGGTGGGATCGCGTCGTCGGCCTCCAGGTGGCCCCGCGCGCCGCGGTAGCCGAAGTAGGGCCAGGCGACAGTATCGGTCGTGCGGTAGTCCGGGACATCATTGTCAGTGGCGATGAACTGCCCCTCTTTGGCGGGGTCGAGGCTGTCGAAGTCCGCCGAGGCGCACTTCAGCCGTATCTGGTCGGCGGCGGAGTCGACCAGTTCGACGGGGACGAGCTTTGCGGGCTGGTGCTCCCGCCGTGGCTGCACGATGAGATGCGTGACGACTTCGGCGACCGGGTCGAGGACCACCCGGGTCAGCGTGCCGCAGGGCCCATCGGTGCAGGTGACCTCGGCCCCGATCGAGAACCGCTCCGTTTCTGGCATGGCACGCTCCTTGGGCTGGTTACCGCCAGGGCATTTGATATGACGGGACGGTACCCCCAGGCCAGACCGGTCATGCCGGCGGCCCCTCGCTGAGCGGGCCGGCCACACCGGCAACGGCCGCTGAGCCGCTGATCCTGAGAATTCCCTAGTGGCCCGCGGCCTCGGCTGGCCGGAAATAGGGCTACCGCCCGATGCGGGCCGGCCGTGCCTAGCGGCAGCCTCAGTTACGACGGCGGGATACGCCCCGACCGCACTGGGATCCCGCGGGTACCCGCTGGCGAGCCGAGGAGATGACAGGCAGTGAAGCAGATTCGCGTGCAGCGGCACAGGTCGCGGGGGGAGCGCCCCTGGGATGACGTCCTTCCGCTCGACCCACGGGACCCGGACGTGGTCCGGGCCAAGTCGCTCGCCCGCCAGCGCGTGGCTGGCCACGCGCCCCGCCAGCCGCAAAGCGGGCGGTGAGCGGCCCCGCCGGGGTTCGCCGAACACGCGCCCGTCGGCTGGTCAAGCCGGCGCGCTGGCGCCGGGCTTGAGCTTTTGCGCCTTCTCCTCGATCGCGGTGAGCAGCGCGGCCCAGTCCGCGCGGAACGCGCCCGCGCCCTGGCGTTGCAGGCGCTCGGCGAGGGCGTCAGCGTTGACTCCGGCGTCAGCCACCGCGGAAATGGTCTGCTCGGCTGCGGCGTAGTCGGGGTCGAGGCGCTCGTCGAGCGGTCCGTGATCGGCGAAGGCGAGCAGCGTCTTTTCCGGGACGGTGTCAATGGTGTTGGGGGCGGCGAGGCGGCCCAGATAGTAGGTGTCAGGCAGGTCTGGATTCTTGGTCGAGGTGGATGCCCACAGGACCCGCTGCGGCCTGGCGCCAGCCTCGGCGAGCGCCTGCCAGCGCTTGTCTGACAGCAGCTGCAGATGGGAGGAGTAAGTCTTCTGCGCCATCGCGAGCCCGAGCGTGCCATGAAGCGCCGGCGGCAGCAACGGGTCAGCGGCCGAGTCCCAGCGGGAGATAAACACCGAGGCCACCGAGGGCACTGCCAGGTCAAGCCCGGCGTCGAGACGGCGCTGCAGGGCACGGATGTAGGCGTCCGCGGTGCGCAGGTAGTGGCTGTCAGAGAACAACAGCGTCACGTTCACGCCGATCCCGGCGGTGATCGCCTCCTCCATGGCGGTCAGGCCCGGGGGAGTGCCGGGGATCTTCACCAGCAGGTTGGGAAAGCCGGCCTGCTCGTGCAGTCGGCGGGCCAGGGCGACCGTCGCCGCGGCATCGTGGGCAAGGTCTGGGGGGACCTCCAGCGACACGTATCCGTCCGCGCCGCCGGTGCGTTCCCACTCCGCCCGGAACAGCGCTGCCGCCGCGGCCAGGTCCTCCAGGGCCAGGGCGTATACGAGGTCCTGTGCGCCGGTGACACCCTCGCTGGCCAGGCGGACCAGCGAGCTGTCGTAGTCCGATCCGGCCGCCATGGCGTGCCCAAGGATCGTCGGGTTGGACGTCAGCCCCGTAACCGCCAGGTCGCGCACGTACCGGGCCAGCGCCCCTGTGCGCAGCATGACCCGGTTGATGCTGTCCAGCCACAGGCTCTGGCCCAGCGTGTGCAGCAGTTGCGCGGGATTGAGCTCAGCTTCCATGCGCGCCTCCCGGAACCTCGGCGGTAGCCGCGCCCATCCGGCCGGCCATTATGTCGGTGACTCTCTGGCTGCGCAGGACCGTGGTCGTTTCTCCCATGCTCTCCCCGGAGTCGCCGGAGCACCACCCCGGGGGCGCCGTGAGGGGTGACGCTCCTGCCGATGGCCGCGTCGCGGGGATAAGCCTTATTGGTGCGGCCTGCGGGCGATGGCGGTGATCTCTACTTTCGCGCCGTCGAGGAGGACCGCGCCGACGGTGGTCCGTACTGGCCGTGGCTGGGGGAAGTGGCGCTCGTACACGGCGTTGAAGCGGTCGAAGTCGGATAGGTCGGCGAGGTGGACCAGGCAGGACACGACGTCCGCGGGCGCACAGCCGGCCGCGGCGAGCAGCGCGGCGACCTTGCCGAGCGTGCTCTCGGTCTGGTCCTCGATTGTCTCGCCCGTTCCGGTCTGGCCGGCCAGGAACACCCACTCACCGGCCGAAAGCCCTGGCGAGTACGGCCCGGCCGCCGGGGCAGCTGGCGATGTGACCGGCGTCTTGTCCGTCATAGCTCCTCCGCGATGTTCTGCTTGAAGGCTGCCGTCGCGCTGGGCCGGGAAGTGCGCCCGCGGCTCCCGCAGCCATTCCAGCACATGCCTAGCGGTGAGTCGCGTCCGATAAGGCGGACTGCTGCTTGGCGGATACGGCATTCGCCCGATGCGGTGCACCGGGCCTTACCACGAGCATCGGTGGTGCGGGAGCGGACTTTGCGACCGCGTGCCAAGACCAGGAAGGCTGAAGGCCGGTTCGATGCTAGATACCGGATTCCCCCGCGCCGATGTGGAGAACGACTTTCTGCGGGCCAGGCGGCGGCAGTTCCTGACCGCGCTGGCGCACCACCTGCGCCGCGGGCGCGATGACGACAACCGCCTTGTCCGGCTGGATGACGTCGTCGGCGCGATGTGCTGGCGCGGCCAGCGGCAGCTGGGGCTGCAGACGGTCCCGCTGGAAACCATCGTCGGCACCGCCGGCTCGCGGCGCGACTTCGACCGGCGCTTCCGGCCTACCTCCGCCCGGGTGCGGTCCCGGTGGGAGCGGCTGGCCCTGGCCATCCGGCGCGGCGAGGCGATCCCGCCGATCGAGGTCTACCGCGTCGGCCATCTGCACTTCGTGGCCGATGGCCACCACCGGGTCTCCATCGCCGGGGCGACCCGTCAGCACCAGATCGACGCCTACGTGACCGAAGTGCGTACCGCGTGCCGCCGGGGCTCATGAACAATCAGCGGCGGCGCCGGCGCTGACCGCAAGGGCCACTCACGGCGGCGCCGGTAGGGCGCCGAGGCGGTGGCGCCGCTGCCCGAGACCGTCACCTTCGAGGTGGCCGCGACGGCGGTGGACAGTTACACCACGATGCTGTTCGCCCTGACCAGGCGCACCAGCGTGCGGCCTGGCGAGTGGGTGCTTGTCCTTGGCGCCGGGGGCGGGATCGGGCTCGCTGCTGTCGATCCATGCGCGGGTAGCGGAGACCAAGCCGTCCACGTGGGAAGATCCTTCGCTGGTACAGCTCTGGGGGCCGCTGTCCGGCGCAGAACGCGATGCGGCCATGGCGGAAGCGGAGTCCTTGCCGCTACCCGGCATCGAGGGAAGGCGGATCGTCGTCCGCTGGGATGACTGAGCCGGCTCGAACTGCGCACGACGCGCTCGCCCGGCGCCGCGACGAGATCCTCGGTGCGCCCGCTGGCCGTTCCGCGTATCACGATCAGCGTTGCTCGCTCTGCATTACCGGGAGGAACGTCCTCCCAGCGCCACTGCTGTGGCGGGCCCTATGGCACGGCCCGCCCCGGCCGCCGTGCCGGGCATGCAGCGATCGCGGTCAAGCTGGGCCGGAGGCCGAGATGAACGTGCCAGCCACGTCGCAGGACAGCCCCGTCACGTCGGTCGCTGAGGCCATAGCGCGGATGCAGGCCATGGATGAGGCGTTGCCTCCCGGTGACGGTCTGGCGTGCTTCAACCACATGTACCTCGGCATCATGCGGCAGATCGCGCAGCGGCTGTCGCAGGGCTTTTTCACCGATCCGGCGACCATGACCCAGCTGGACCTTGTCTTTGCCAGCCTGTACTTCGCTGCCGCCGACGCCGAAGAGCCGTCGGCTGCCCCTGCCGCCTGGCAGCCGTTGCTGAACTGCCGCGCGGAGGCCGGCATCGAACCGGTGCAGTTCGCCCTCGCGGGCATGAACACCCACATCAGCCACGACTTGCCTATCGCCATCGCCACCACGTGTGCGGAGCTGTCCTTCGCCCCGACCGCCACGGTTTTCCGCGACGACTACGAGAAGGTCGACCAGGTGCTCGATGCCGCCGAGCAATCGGCACGCGAGTCCTTCGAGTCGGGCGCCATCCTCGCTGCCGACCAGCACCTGCGGTGCGTGATCAACTTGGTCGCCAACTGGAATCTCAACCAGGCCCGTGAGATCGCCTGGAGCACCGCACTGGCCTTGTGGGAAACCCGGGATATCCCGGCGGCCGGCGATCTTCTCCGTGCCTCGCTCGGCCGTGCTGTGGCCGCGACCAGTCAGCTGCTGCTGGTCGCCTTGTGACACACGCGACCCAGGCGCGATGACAACGGCGGCGTGGACCGGATCCCCTGTCAAGGCGGGCCCGCGGGCCCGGTTACTGAACGGTGACCGCGCAGGCGGTCCGGCCGTGCTTTTCGAGGTACCGCTGGTGATGCTCCTCGGCCGGGTAGAACGCAGTCGCGGGGGTGATCTGCGTGACGATCGGTCGCCGCAGCGATTGCTGCTCGGCGTCGCGTGATGCGATCGCGGCTTCCCGCTGGTCGGCGTCGTGGTAGAAGATCGCCGAGCGGTACTGGCTGCCGAAATCGAAGCCCTGGCGGTTGCGGGTGGTCGGATTGTGGATCCGCCAGAACGCCTGGAGCAGCTCCGCGTAGCTGACCTGGGCAGGGTCGAACCACACCTCGACCGCCTCGGCGTGGCCGGTGCGGCCCCGGCAGACCCGCTCGTAGCTGGGGTCCGGCACATGCCCGCCGGTATAGCCGACCGCGGTCTGTAGCACCCCATTGATCTGACGGAAGGCCGCCTCGACACCCCAGAAGCATCCCGCGGCGAAGGTCGCGCGCTCGGCCCCGTCCGGGCCGTGGCCCTCGAGCGGCGGCGCGGGCGCCGGGCGGGTGCCGGCGCCGTTCTTGAGCTTGAACAAGTCGTAGTCCCTTCGAACTTACGTGCTAACACCGCGCCGCCGCCCAGGATTCCCGCTCAGGCGCCGCCGGGAGCGGGGCCAGCGGCCGGGCCTGCCCCCGCTTGGTCGGCGCCGTCCTCGGAGGAGCTGCGCGACCGCCAGCTTCACGCGTTCCAGGAGCCGAGGAATGTGGCGTCTTTCGTTGATACATTTGCGCGGAACATCGGGTGCAGGTCCATCGACGGGGAGTATCTGCTGGCCGGGACCTCACGGCCCAGCGCCTCGGCCATCGCCCGGACGTGGTGCGGACCGGCGCCGCAGCAGATGCCCACGTAGTCCACTCCGAGGTCACGCGCTTGGATCGCGAATTGCGCCATCTCAAAGCGCGTGCATCCGAAAGGCTCCAGCGCGATGGGGAAGGCCTGCTGCGCGGTCTCGGACCGGAGGGTCTGCATCGTCAACGCGGCCGCGTCCGTGCGGTATGGCACCGGTTGGGCGGCGACCGCGCAGTCGACCTTCTCCCGGATGCTGGCCAGCAGCGGCAGCATCGTCTGTGGCCCGCGGTCGCAGTTCAGGCCAACGACCTGGGCGCCCTCTGCGGCGAGGATGCGGCAAGCTTCGACGTAGCTGTAGCCGTCACGCGTCTGGTCTGGCTGTGTCGGCGCCAGCGTGACCATCGCTGGCAGCCCCAGCCCTTGGATGACCTCCAGCGCGATCAGCGCTTCGCCGAGATAGTCATTGGTCTCGGAGATGACGAAGTCAACGCCTTCCTCCGCCGCCCAGTCCAGCTGTTCGGTATACATGGCACGGACGGCGTTTTGGGCCTTAAGGTCGTCTGGATCGTAGGCCCAGGTGTTGCAGACATTGCCGGCTACCAAGGCATCGCCCTCCTGGGCGATCTCGCGGGCAATCCGCACGGCGTGCCGGTTCATCGCCTCCAGGTCATCCTGGCGGCCTACGTCCCGCAGCTTCTCGCGGTGCGCGTAGTAGGTGAGCGCCACCATGACATCCGAGCCCGCCCGCAGGAATTCCCGGTGCAGTTCGCGCACCGCGTCGGGAAAGTCCAGGACCACCTCGGGCACGTACGGGCCTGCCTTGATATACCCACGGCGTTCCAGCTCGAATACGTAGCCCTCGGCGCCGAGCACCGCGCCGCTCTTCAGCCGTTCCATGAGTCCCGGCTTCCAGACCCCGTTCATGAGACCGCACCTCCTGCCTGCAGGCCGCCGGCCTCGCAGCCGCCAGCGAACCTGGCAGGCGCAAAGCGGCGGATGTCGTAGCTGGTGCTCTGCTGCAAGGCCAGCTGAGCGAGCACCCGCCCCACCCCACGGGGCGAACTTACATCCGGCGCCGCGCCACCCGCCGCTGGCAAACACCTCATCGTTACCCGCCTGCCCGGCACTAGGCGACCTGGACGGTAGGCGGCGAGTCAAGCGGGCGGAGCTCGTCGGCGTAGCAGACCGACACGCGGCGCATCACACCGCCGTCATCGATGGTGTACTGACCGAGCCGCCACAGCGGGGGTGAGTACGCATGCAGGGAGATGGCCGGCGCAGCCGCACCGGTAAGCCGGTGAATATGATCGGGCCCGAAGGAGAACGAGCCACCTTCGGTGATGGCTCTTTGCACGTGCACGCCGCCAATCCGGAGATTGGACTCCACGAGCGCGCCCCGCACCACGCGAACCGCTCCGGATGAGATGTCGTGGTCATGCCAGCCCGTGTCGTTACCGGGAGACCAGCAGATGAGCCAGACGTCCACGTACTCGTCGCGGTGGATCGAGGCGTAGTGCCGCTGGCCCCCGGCGTAGGTAACCTGATCGCTCCACAGGTCCGGGCGGCCAGCCAGGTTCTCGACGAGTTCAGCCAGTTCGCGCTGATCGAGAAACCGGGCGGGGAGCACGGAGAAAGTCATTGTCGTCACTCCTCTCCTGCTGGACGGTCCGATCCGGCGTGCGACGGCTGACAGTCACCATGCAACAGCCGCGCTGGGTTCGCCGCGCGGATCGCATGGCGCGCAGCGCCGCCAAGGCCGAAATCGGGATACGGCTCCGCATACGGCCGGTCTGAGCCGAATACGAGCATGTCAACGCCGAGCACGCGGAGCACAGAGTCCACGGCACGGCTGCCGTAACTGGAAGTCTCAACGAACATGTGCGGATCTACCGCGCCCCGCGCCAGCGGGTCAGCGCCGCCACGGGCGGCCAGGCGCTCGCCATGCAGCGGGCCGAGGCCTGCCAGCGCGGTAAAGCAGACCCGCAGCCGTGGGTAGGCCGGCCGGCCGTAGGCGCGGAACGCGAACCAGGCCGCGTGCAGTTGCTGAACGTAGGGGACGAGGGCGGCCCACCACGCCGTGCCGGTCGCGTTTGCTCTGGCCGCGGGCCCGGGATGGATGAAGAGGGGGAGGTCACGCTCGGCGAGGACGTCAAGCAATGGGCTGCACCATTGATAGCCGGACTCGTCAGCAACCGCAGTTGCCGGCAGCTGGAGCCCGACAAACCCGCGATCGAACTGCTTGACGAGACCGGGCGCGTCGATTGCCGTGAGGCAGGCCGAGGCCCAGCCGGCGAACGGAGCCCCCAGCTCGATAACCCCGTCGTGATAAGCGTCCAGCAGCGGTACCGCATCCTCGGGCATCAGGTACTCGATGCCGAGCGGGCTGGACAGGCCGATCACGACGCGGCCGACACCATCGCTGGCCGCTTGCGCTGCCCGCAGGGCGACGTCGTGATCTGCCGGGTTCACCTTGAAGGGCGGCTCGCCGGACGTGAGCAGCGTCCAGCCTTCCAGCCGCGGCGGCCGTGATCGCCGCCGCAGTTCCTCGGCCAGCACGTCCGGCCAGACGTGCTGGTGAATGTCGACGTGCAGGTTCCCTCCGCTGATCTCTGGGCCGGTCATCAGGCGCTGGTCTTGGGTCCGGTCATCAAGCGCTGATCTCTGGACTGGTCGCCGGGCGGGTTGGATGTTGGCCAGCTGCCAGGCGCCAGCAGCACCGGCTACTGAAGCGGTTCACTTATACGTTTCAGTGAACCGCTTCAGCACTCGCCGCGTCAAGGGCCTGGCCGTTGGCGGGGGCTGCCCGGCGCAGAAACTGCCACTAGGCTTTTGTCACGGCGTGGCAATCTGGCACGGCGGCCGCGACCGCTAGGCTGGCAAAGGGTCGGCAAACCACAGAATTGGAAACGGTGCCGCAGCAACGCAAGCGTGCGACGATCCGCGAGGTGGCCGAGGCGACGGGGCTATCGCCTGCCGCTGTCTCCTACGCCCTGCGGGGGATCCAGACCTCAGACGAAACCCAGGAGCGGGTGCGCCGCGCTGCGGCTGAGCTTGGCTACAACGTTGACCGCATCGCCCGTGCCCTCGCCAGCGGCCGGACCGGGACCGTGGGGCTGCTCTTCGGGTCGCTGGAGGACCTGTGGCAGCAGCTGCTCGGCGTCGGCATCGGCAGCGCGCTGCTGGCCCGTGACCACTATGCCCTCCTCGTGGACGCCGCCGACGACCCGGAACGCCAGATGCTGCTGGCCCGCCAGCTCCGGGATCAACGCGTGGACGGCCTCATCGTGCAGCCACTCGACCCATCCGATGAGCGATGGTCAGAACTGGCAGAAAGCCTGCCCATCGTGGCGATCGGCGACGCATTGCGCGGCGTGGACGCGGCCGGTGAGGTCGTGTTCGACAACCGCACCGGGGTCACACTCGCCCTGGAGCATTTGCACAAGCTGGGCCACCGGCGGATCGGCGTGCTAACCCCGACTCAGCCAAGCACGCCGGATCGGCCGGCGGACATCCACGTCACCGCGGAGGCCGAGCGGCTCGGCCTGGACGTGAGCATCATCAGCTCCCCGCCCAGGCTCACGGCAGCAACCGAGGTGGCGCACGAGGTGCTCTCGAAGACGGACCGGCCAACGGCGCTGTTCTGTTTCGCCGACTCCATCGCCTACGGCGCCTACGAGGCTGCCCGCGAACTCGGATTGCGCATCCCTGACGAGGTGTCGATCTCCGGCTACGACGGTCACCCGATGTCCGCGCTGTTGACACCGGCGCTCACCACGATGGACTGGAACGTCGACCGGATCGTCCGCGGCGCCGTCCGGCTCGTCCTGGCGGCTATCGAGCGAAAGCCTTACCGCCGCCGCACTGTTCAGCCACCGCGCCTGCGTAGACGCGGCTCGACCGGGCCGCCGGCCGCAAGCCGGTTAGGGTAAGCCGGGCTTCGCGGGCCGCGTTCAGGGGCCGGAGATGTAGTCGAAGTCGGTGGTGAATGCGGCGTGTCGGCGCCCTTTGACCTCCCAGCGCAGCACGGGGTCGGTCGATCGCAGGGAGTCACCGTGGAGTTCGGTGCCGGGGTGGTCGAAGCCCGGGATGCCGCACCGCACGTCGCCAGGGTCGGAGGCGGCGCCCTCGGCCGCCACGGTCAGGTAGCCCACGACGTCGATGCGCTTGCGGGCGGCGGTGTGTTCGAGGGTGATCCGGGCGGGCCGGACGGCGCAGACCTCCCCGATAGCCGGGCCGTACAGGCGGGCGACCGTTCCGCCGGCCCGGCCGAGGAAGATGTCGCCCAGCGCTTCCCGCTGCTGGTCGCTGGCGTCCTCGTCGACGTAGAGCACGACCTCCCACCGGGTGCTGGGCTGCACCCGGTCGAAGTAGCGGATCGAGAGCACGGCCCGCAGCCCGGACAGATCGGTGCCGTCGGCGTGGCCCTGGTGGATGTGCCAGGACAGGGCGCCGAAGCACTCTCCGAACGTGGACGGCCCGCCGGGACGCCCGCCCACGCTCCGGCACGGGCAGATCGCCTCGCAGTTGCATCCCTCGAAATAGGAGCCTCGCACGCGCCAGTCGCTTACCCGGCCCGGTTCCGGTCCGGCCATCACATGCCACCCATCTGGCCAGGGTAAGCCGCCTCATGCAAGCCAGGGGCCAGGCCCGGCACGAAGACCACCGCCACCGCGAGCCCGAACGCACCCAGGCCCAGGCCCATGGGCCCGGGCATAGCGCTCATGTGGCGCGCCAGCAGCGCCACGCCGGCCCACGCCCCGGCGGCCGCCACGAGCACAAACGAGGCTGACGGCGTCTGCTGCCGCAGCCCGGGAACCGCCCAGCTCATCCTGGCCCCCTTCGCCCGACCGGTGCACACCATGCTGCCACTTGTGCCGCCGCGCCACCGGCTTCCGGCCCGGGAACAGGCACGACCGCTCGCCAGCTCTTCATGATCAGCCGGCCGCGGCGAGCCAGGCATAGGGACCGCGCTGGCGGGCCGCTTACCCGGCCGTGCCCTGGCGGCGGGGCCAGCACCGGCCACGCGTGCCAGGCCACCAGATCGCGACCGCCACCGCCGGCAGCCAGCCCACCTCGATGAGAGGCGCCCAGCTGCCTTGCCGGATGGCCTGCACGATCGAGCTGACCGCCACGATCGCCACCGCGATCGCGGCGGTCACCTGCATCCACCGTGCCCACGGCTTCATGACGGCCTCCCTTCCTGTCAAGCGTCCTTGTCATAGACAAGCTAGCTTGACACTTTCCACATGTCAAGCGAACTTGTCATCGAAGCCGGGGTTCCCGTGCTGCTGGCATCGAGAGGGCTGGCAGCGGCGCGGCTTGAAAAGGCGACCAACTGATCATGGTGAGCACCCGCGTCCGGCCCGCGGGCCCGCCGGAGCGGACCATCAGCAGCACGAGGACGATGACCCAGGCTGTGGCGAGCGTGGTTGCCGCCGCCATCGTTGTCAGGCAGTCTGAGTGCGCCTGCAACTGTATGGAAGCACCCTGCCAGACCGAAGGGCCGCGCCGATGAAACTGCCTCCCGTTGACTACGAGGCGCCTAGAACGGTTTCCGAGGCGGTGGAATTGCTGGCTGAGCACCAGGACGAGGCGAGCGTGCTCGCCGGCGGCCAGAGCCTGATCCCGCTACTGGCGCTGCGGCTGGCCCACCCGGCGGTGCTCATCGACATCAACGGCATAGCGGAACTGTCCGGGGTATCGGCGACCGACGGCTGGGTGGCGATAGGCGCCATGACGCGGGAGTACCTGGCCGAGGAATCGGAGACCGTCACCGATGACGTGCCGTTGCTGGCGGCCGCCTTGCCATTGATCGGTCATGAAGCAATCCGCAGCCGCGGCACGGTAGGAGGCAGCCTGGCGCACGCCGATCCGGCGGCCGAGCTGCCGGCCGTCGCCCGCGCGCTCGATGCCGAGTTCGTGGTGCGTGGCCCGTCGGGCGAACGGGTGATCCCGGCGGCGGAGTGGTTCGAGGGATTCCTCACGACGTCACGCCGTCCCGACGAGCTCCTCACGGAGGTGCGTTTCCCGGCGGCGGGACAAGGCATGGGGGCCAGCTTCCAGGAGGTCGCCCGCCGCCACGGTGACTTCGCCATCGTCGGCCTGGCGGCATCGCTGACGCTTTCCGAGGGTGCGATCAGCGACGCCCGGCTGGCGTTTGCCGGCCTCTCCGATGTGCCGGTCCGGGCAGGCGATGCGGAGGATCTCCTGGTCGGCGAGAGGCCGTCGGCCGAGTTGTTCGATGAGGCAGCCCGCCGTGCGACCGACGATAGCGACCCGCCAGCCGACGTGCACGGGTCGGCCGAGTACAGGAGGAAGGTCGCGGCCGCTCTGGTGCGCCGCGGCCTGCGAGAGGCCGCGGACAACGCCGGCGAGAGGCAGTGACTGATGGCGGACATCACCCTGAGGGTCAACGGCGCGGCGTGCACGGGCTCGCCGGAAGCGCGCAAGACGCTGGCGGACTTCCTGCGGGATGACCTCAACCTCACCGGCACCCATCTTGGCTGCGAGCACGGGGCCTGCGGCGCCTGCACGGTCATCGTCAACGGCCGGGCCGTGCGGTCGTGCCTGATGCTGGCCGTCCAGGCGGCCGGCCGCGAGGTAACGACGATCGAGGGGCTGGCGCCTGACGGCGGGCTGGGCACACTGCAGCAGGCGATGTGGGATTCGCATAGCTTCCAGTGCGGCTTCTGCACGCCCGGGATGGTCATGCAGGCGGTCGCGTTCCTCAGCGACCACCCGGACGCCGACGAGCAGCAGATCCGCGAAGCGCTGTCCGGCAACATCTGCCGGTGCACCGGCTACCAGAGCATCGTCGATGGCGTCCTGCTGGCCGCCGAGCGCAACCGTGAGCGCTGAGCGAGGGAGCAACCATGGCAGCAATTGCGGCTGAGCGTTACACCGGCGCCAGCATCAAGCGTTCGGAGGACCCGCGCATCCTGACCGGCGCCGGCCGGTACGTCGACGACATCAAGCTGCCCGGGATGCTGCACGCTGCGTTCGTGCGCTCGCCACTGGCGCACGCTCGGGTGCTCTCGATCGACGTCTCGGCTGCGCGGGGGCTGCCCGGAGTCGTCGCGGCGCTCACCGGAGCGGAACTAGAAGCGATAACGGTCCCCGGGCCGGATGCGCTGATGGCCCTCATCGGCGGCGGGGGGCCTACCCCGGAGTTCACCCTGCTTGCGACGGACAAGGTGCGCTTCGCAGGCGATCCCGTGGCGATCGTCATCGCCGAGAGCCGTTACATCGCCGAAGACGGCTGCGAGCTCGTGGAGGTCGAGTACGACGATCTGCCTCCGGTCATCAATGCGTCCTTCGCGCTGGATCCGAGCAGCCCGCCGCTGTTCGCCAACCTGGGAGACAACATCGCCCGCCCGCGCTCGCGCAGCGAGTTCGGCGACGTCTCCGCGACATTCGCTAATGCTGACCGGGTTATCGACTTTCGGGTCGGGGTGCACCGCCACCAGAACGTGCCCATGGAAGGGCGCGCCTGCGTCGCGAGCTACGACGCCGACCTGGGCGCCATGACGGTGTACGCGGCAACGCAGAGCGTTCACGTCACCAAGATTGCCGTCGCCATGCGCCTCGGTATGGAGCAGGACAAGGTGCGCGTCGTGTCCGGCGATGTGGGCGGCTCGTTTGGCCTGAAAATCGGCGCATCACGGGAAGAGCTCGCAGTTGCGGCCGCGTCACGTGCTGTCGGCCGGCCGGTCAAGTGGGTCGAGGACCGTGGCGAAAACCTCACCGCGTCGGGACAGGCACGCGAGGAGAGCTTCGAAGTCCGGGCTGCCGTCAGCAACGACGGCGACCTGCTCGGGCTGGACGTGAAAATGGTGATCGACACTGGCGCATACCCAGGTTTGGGCGTGACTGTTCCGGCCACCGTCGAGGCGATGCTGCCGGGCCCGTACAAGCTCGCGGCCCTGGGTTTCGAGTCGACCGCGGTCATCACAAACAAGGCGACGTACGTCGCTTATCGCGGCCCGTGGGCATCCGAGACGTTCTTGCGGGAGCGCATCCTCGACCTCATCGCGAAGGATCTCGGCCTCGATCCGATCGAGATCCGGCTGCGCAACGTCGCCCCGCGAACGGATCCGCCAGCCGTCATGATTACCGGGCGCCCGCTGGCCGGAATCACCACCAGGGAGTCACTGGAGCGGATCGCCCAGCTCGTGGACTTTCCCGCGTTCCGGCGCCGGCAGGCCGAAGCGCGCGCCCGGGGCCGTTACCTCGGCATCGGTGTGGCGACGTTCATCGAGGCCGCTCCCGGCCCGCGCCCGGCCGACGGTCCCAGCGGCCCGTTGGGCATAGAGTCCGTGCGCCTCCGGCTCGAGGAAGACGGCATTGTTGCGCTGTTCACCGGCCAGATGCCGCACGGCCAGAGCCACCAGACGACCATTGCCCAGATCGCCGCCGACGAGTTCGGCGTGCCGTTCGAGCAGGTCCGCGTTGTGGTCGGCGACACCGACGTCGTCCCGTTCGGGCTGACCGGCGGCAGCCGTGCGGCCACCATGGCCGGAGGCGTAGCCCTGCACGGCGCCCGGCAGCTCAAGGCCAAGGTGCTCGATTTCGCGTCGCATCTCATGGAAGCCAGCGTTCGGGACCTCCAGCTCACCGATGGCCGCATCTGGGTGCGGGGCGACCCAGCGAGCGCCATCGGCGTGGGCGAGGTCGCGCGGCGCGCGGCATCGGGCCAGTTCGGCGCCGGCGTGGACGCCAACCTCGAAGTCGAGGCCGCGTTCGACGGCGGCGAAGGCGGATGGTCCGGCGGCAGTCACTGCGCCATCGTCGAGGTCGACGTCGAGACCGGCATTGTCAGGGTGGAGCGGTACGTCGTCGCCGAGGATTGCGGCGCGCTCATCAACCCCGCGATCGTTGAGGGTCAGATCCGAGGCGGAGTCGCGCAGGGCATCGGCGCGGTCCTGCTTGAACGGTCGGCGTATGACGAGGACGGCAACTGCCAGTCAGCCACGTTCATGGACTACTTGATGCCGACCGCCTGTGACATTCCCCGCATCGAGATAGCGCATCTCGAGACCGTGGCCCTCGACGCCGACGTCAACTTCCGCGGCGTGGGCGAGGGCGGCATGATCGTCGCGCCGCCCACGGTAGTGAACGCGATTGAGGACGCGCTCTCGCCCTTCGGCGTGCGGATCTATGAGCAGCACCTGCCCCCGGCTCGGATCCTGGAGCTCGTCGCCGCTAGGAGCGCTGATTGAGCCAGTCAAGCGCCTGCTGGGCGACCTCGCGCCAGCCGTGGTCGATGGTCAGTGAGTGGCCACGGTCGGGAAACTCCCGGAAGTCAGTGATCGACGGCGACTTGTGGTAGAGCCTGCGGGTCGCCGTGGTGATGGCGGCCGGCACGGTATGGTCCCTGCCGCCCGCGATCAGCAGGAGCGGGCCGCGGGTCTTGTTGTGGGTGTTGACCTTGGCGGGCGACCGCGGGGTGAAGTTCGCCAGTGCGGCCTCGAACAACGGCTTGCCCGGAGACGGGACCGTCCAGCGCTGGTACAGCTCATCGGATTCCTGCCGGGGCAGCGCGTTGCCGAAGCCGTACCGGAACTCATCCTGGGTGAGGGACACCGCCTGGGCGCGGTTCGCGGGCTTGCGCAGCGCGATAGAGGCGACCCGCAGCGCAGACAGCGGCAGGTAGATCACGCCCTTGATGGGGGCGGCGTCGATCGCCACGGCTGCGGCGGCGAGGTCTTGCCCGAGCAACCGCTGCGCGATCAGGCCCCCGAAGGAATGGCCGATGACCACCGGCGGGGCATCAAGCCCCCGGATGATCTCGGCGTAGTGCCCGACGACATCGTCGATGCCCTGGCCAGCCACCTGGTCGGGCTGCCGCCGGGTTTCCTCCACGGTGTCGGAAGTGCCCGGCCAGCCCGGCGCCGACGGCACGTAACCAGCCTCGCGGAAAAACTCCACCCACGGGCCCCATGAGCTCGCGTGGAGCCACAAGCCGTGCACGAATACGACAGGACTGCCGGTAAGGCTCATCTCCGGTGTGCTCCTCCGCGTCTCGGCCAGCCCTCCATGGCAGGCGCCTATGAGCAAGTTAGATCCGTTCTGCCCCGTCTGTCACTCGGCCGAACTCTGGGCTGCCAACGGCCGCCCAGCCCGGACGGCGGCAGGAGCGCCAGCCGCCGGCCTGATGCTGAGACCGCCCGCTCGTCCGGCATGCTGGATAGGTGGGCAGGCCAGCGGACATTTGCGGCGGCCGCTTCGCGACTGCCGTCATGTGGCCGACGTTCTGAGAGATACTGCCCGGGTCGGATGGTGGCGGACCGCACCGGGCGGGCTGTGCTGGCGGACAAGACAGGGGATGGCCGATGCGTCCCAGATTCGGTGTGATGCTCGTGCCGGTGCTCGCGCTCGCTGCGAGCATGATCGCCACCATGGCCGCCGCCCCGGCCAGCCCGGCATCCGGGCGTGTTCGCTCGGCGGGTAATCCGGGTGAGGGTGTGCCGGAGTTTGGGCACGTGTTCTTGATCATCGGCGAGAACACGACGTATTCCCACCTGAAGGCCTCCAACGCCCCGTTCCTGATGGGCACTCTCCGGCCACACGCCGCCTGGCTGAGCAACTACTACGCCGCGACCCACTGGTCGCAAGCCAACTACGTGGCGCTGGTCACCGGGCAGTTCACCCGATGCGAGCAGCACGACGGCGGCATCGGCTGCCACCAGAACATAGACAACCTGTTTCACCAGCTGGACCTGGCCGGGCTGACCTGGAAGGTATGGCTGGAAGCCGGAACCGCCAAATGCGACACCGGGTCCGGCGGCAGCTGCACCAGCGACAAGCCCTGCCCGCTGTCCGGGTTCTACACCACCGGCAACCCCCCCATCCTGTTCGACGACATCGAAGGGCCTGGCGGGGTCTGGTCCCCGGCCAGACGTTCCCAGGAATGCCTGGCCAACGACATCCCGGCAGGCACCCCCAAGGCAGGCACGTCCGCCTTCAACGCCGACCTCGCCACCGGCCAGGTGGCCCGTTTCAACATGGTCATCCCCAACGGGTGCGACGACGGCGAGAGTAACTGCAAACCGGTCAACAAGCGCTACACCCAGTTCGACAACTTCCTTGCCGCCGAAGTCCCCAAGATCGAGGCCTCACCCGCGTTCGGGGCCACCGGTGTCATCATCGTCGTCTACGACGAAGACGAACGCGCCGGCGGGCTCGCGCCTAAAAACGGCCTCGGCGCCGGCGGGCACGTCGTGTGCGCGATCATCAGTCCGCTAGCCGCGGCCGGCTCCTATGCCCACAAGTACTACCACTACAGCCTCCTGCGCACCGTTGAGGACGGGTTCCGGCTTGGCGGATACCTCGGCAACGCCGGCGCCGTCGCGCCCATCGCCAGCATCTGGCGCACCCCTGCGGGCTAAACCAGCCCGCATCAGGGCCAGCCCCGGCCTGCGGCGGGCCAACGCTGGAAGCTGTCAGCGCAACACCGAGTGTCAGACTCTAGTGGTGGTGGCTGAACGTCCGCGCCGGGTGCAGGTGCGGTCCTTTCCCTCCAACCGGCGGCTGGGTCACCGCGGCCGGTATCTCCCCCGCCTCGCGCTTGTCGCGCCGGCAAAGGGCACGCGGGAGGCGTCCAGCACCGGGACCTAGGCTGTGATAGTCGGCTCGTCGGGGGCGGACAGGCTCAGCACTGTGCCGGCGACCGCGGGTGATGAGCTGATCTTCGCCTCCAGCGCGCGCAGCCGGATGGCCAGGTGTGACTCGGTGTCATCGCCAGTGAGGTTGACGTCGCCGATCACAAAGATCATCCGCGGGCCGACGACCTCCAGCCGCAGATAGGTCACCCGGGCGACCTCCGGCGTATCCAGCAGGGCCTGAATAGCAGCCGTACGAACCCGGGGATCAGCCTCCTGGCCAACCAGGAACCGCCGGTTGTGGTTGATCAACACGACCGCGATGACCGCCAGGAGCACGCCGACCAGGATCGACCCGGCCGCGTCCGGAACCACCGAACCGGTCACCTGGTGGGCGGCCAGACCAGCCGCCGCGATGACCAGGCCGATCAGGGCGGCGGAGTCCTCGGCGAACACCGCACGCAGGGTCGGATCGGAGGTGGCCAGCACATGCTCGATCAGGTCCCGTTGCACGGATTCGGCTTCGGGTTTGGCCTGGCGGACCGACTGCAGGAACGAGACTCCCTCCAAAACGAACGACACCGCCAGCACGACGTATCCCACGGCGAAGTGGCTAGCCGGCTCTGGGTTGATGAGTTCCTGGATGCCGTGCGTGACCGACACCGCGGCGCCAGCCACAAACAGCCCGAGCGCGGCGAACAGCGACCACACGTACGCCTCCCGGCCGTGGCCGAGCGGGTGCGCGGCGTCGGGTGGGCGACGAGACCGCCGGTTGGCGATCAGCAGGAAGATCTCGTTGCCGGAGTCAGCCCACGAATGCGCCGCCTCGGCCACCAGCGACGCTGACCCGGTCACTACGGCGGCCACAGACTTCGCTACCGCGATCAGCACATTGGCGCCGAAAGCGACCAACACCGTCGTGAGGCTCTCCGACCCGCCGGGATCGCGTAGCAGGGGCACCGAACCAAACAAGTCATAGGGCCTGCGGGCAACACCACCTCCCGCTATCGGCGCCGATGCCTCCTCTCCCCCCTGCTCGCGCGCCATCAACCAGTACTAACACACCGCCATCGCCGGAAACGAGCGCACGCGTTCCGCTGACCCGGCCTCCGCGGGCGGTCCCAACGTGACAGGCTCACTACCGCGACGTCGAAGCGCACCGTGTCTGCCGTAGCAAGTGATCAACGATCGCGTTCGGCTGGTCTGCCAGGGCGCGGCGGTCCGGCGTTTGTCCTCGGGATATATGTCCCGATGTCCTGGCTCATCGAGTGCAGCTTGGTGGCAAGCGGGGCGAGCGCGCTGAGACCCGCTTGGTTACCGAGAGAAGCGCAAGCCGCTTCCAGCGCGTCGAGCCGTTCTTTGATGATCTTCCAGGCCGCGTCCTGGTGCGGCAGCAGGAAGATGGCCGGGCGGGCGATGTCGAAGGCGGGGCCTGCGGTCAGGCCCGGGTGGGCTGGACCGACCGGCAAGGCGGTCAGCACCGGCCCCACCTCGCGCATCACCCAGTTCATCAGGTGTTTCGCGGTGCGCGCCAGGGTGTCGAATTCGTCCGCGGTCTCACCGTGGTGGATGTAATACCGGCTGAGCACCTGGAGCACGACCTCGTATAGGCCGGTGACAAGGTCGGCGACCTGCGCGGTGGTGGGGTCCTCGATCAGGGTCCCGGCCGCCACGTCGGGCGGCAGCCGGACGAAGGCCGGCTCGACCGGCCGGGCCGGGTTGAACGCGGGATCGGCCGCCTGCATGGCAAGCAGGTCCTCGAGGATTCCCACGAACGTGCCGAAGTGCGACCTGATCCAGTCGCCACGCGCCCCCTCGCCCTGCTCGACGATCGTCTCGATCGCCCGGCCTGCCGATGCCAGGTCGGTGACCGCGATCAGCTCGGGCCACTCGAAGATCTCGGTGACGGCCTGCGCCCGCGCCGGCCCGATGAACACGGCATCTTCGCCACACCGGGCGCACAGGCTAGCCAGGCCTGCCTCGATCCCGCGGTAGAGGTGGCCCACCGTCTGCCACTCCTGGGCCACGGCTACCAGCCGGGCATCGCCTGCGGTCAACGGCTCAGCGTGCCGGGCGGCCGCGAACCCGGCCGCGTCGTTCAGCGCCATTCCCTCGGGGCGTTCGAGGTAGATGAAATGACGCAGGGCCTGCTCGCCGAACGGCGCCAGCGCGATCTGGACACCCTCGGGATACCAGCGGGACAGTATCGGGAAGTTGGGCCGCTCAAAGTGAGGCCCCGCCCCGATGGCCGTCAAGATGTTCGTGGCCAGCGCCAGGTGCAGCATCTCCTGCTTGATCACGCTGATCAGCGCCGCTTCCCAGGCCTGCACCCGGGCGAGCTGGTCCGGGGTCAGGCCCTCATCCAGCCCGCGCTTGAGCGAGAACTGCGCGTACAGGTACTCACACATCAAGCCGTGCTCGATCTCACACGCCTGACCCAGCAGATACACCAGCTCTTCCCGGGATTCCACCTTCAGCGCCGGCTCAGCTGAGGGCTTGCTCATGGCTTCGCCAGACATGTTCACCCACTCACCTGTCATAGGGCCCGCGCTGCGCCGCGGCAGCCCGCTGGGCCGGCCCGCGATCAGCCGTTGCGTTACGGCGCCGGCCGCAGGACCCAGTGATCAAGGCTGCTGCCTGGCGGCATTCTCAACGTATCGTTTGTGCAGTTCGGCGGCGAGCGATGGATCGCATGGTCAGCCGGGTGTTGGTGCTTTCCGGGCAGCGTGCCCGGCAAGAGGTTTCAGGTGCGACTGCATCACTGCCTGAGCATTCCAGATCCCCCGCCACCCAGCGGTGACCTCTATCGAGACTCGCGCGACGCTCACATGCCGAAGCCCTTCGGGAAGAGGCATCCTGACCGGACCTTGTGGGCCTGTGGCCGTGGTCGCGCGTAACTGCGGCACAAGTTCCTGACGGCGGCCGGTGCAGGGCGGGGCCGCGGATTAGGCATTCGCCTAGGTCGTTACGGTGACCACGGCGTAGCGGTCGCGGGACTCGTCGAAGTCGGTGTCGACCTCTGTCAATCCGGCGAGGTCAAGTCGCACGCGCAGTTCGCTGATCGTGAAGGGATGGAACGTGATCTGGTATTCGTGTGGCTCAATCTGCCCGCCGTCTTCGAACACGAACACCAGGTGGGCGATGTGCTCCGCGCCGAGGCGATCCGGCACCTCCCAGGCATAGAGCACCACGCATCGCCGCCCCCTGCGAGTTACCACCCGGTCCGCTATTTGGACGATCTGCCGCTCCGCATGGAGCTTCTCCCAGTTACGGGAATCAACCACCACGTAGCCCCCGGGATAGGCCATCCGCCGCAGCCCGGTCAGCGCCTCAACCATCGCGTCGCGGCCCGCCGCGTGCACCAGCGAGTTCCCGACGCAGAGCACCACGTCAAACCGCTCGCCGGTGGCCGCAGGAAGGTCCGCCCACCTGCTGCGCAACAGCGGGATCGCCAGCTGCTCTCGCCGGAACCGAGCCGCCGCACCCTCGGCCATCGCGTCGCTGCCGTCGGCTGCCCACACGGTGAAGCCCCGGCGCGCGAGCACCGCCGAGTCGACACCCGTGCCACAGGCCGCATCCAGCACAGCGCTTGTCCGGCTGATCCGCTGCAGCAGGCGTGCCGTCGCCGGCAGGTTTATCGCCCGTCCGTTAGCAAGCTCGTCGTCATCGAACATCCAGTCGTAGTCGGCGGCGAGCATCTCATAGGCGCCAGCCATGAGATCGCAGTCTGCCAGACACCACCCGTCACTCACCGTCCTGCCCCGGCGCGCCGGCGGTGAGTGGGGCGGTGGAGCCGGCCAGGAGGAAGGCGGCGGCGAGCACGACGGCGGCAACCCAGAGGCTGTGCAGGACGCCGACACGGTCGCCGAGGAATCCAACCACTGGCGGCCCGGCGAGGAAGGCAACGTAGCCGATTGAGGCAGCCGTGCTCACCCGGGTGGCCGCGTGGGCGGGATCGTCGGCAGCGGAACTCAAGCCGACCGGGAACCCCAGCGAGGTCCCCAGCCCCAGCAGCAGGGCGCCGGCCATCGCCACCGGCAACGCCTCGCCGAACTCGATCAGGATCAGGCCCGCCAGCGCGGTGACCGCGCACACCCGGAGCACCAGCACCCGCCCGTAGCGGTCGATGAGCCTCGGGCCCCACCAGCGGCCAGCGGTCATAGCCGCGAGGAAGACGGCGAACGTCAGAGCGCCGGCGACCACCGCGCTGTGGTAGCCGTCGATGACCGCCAGCGAGAGCCAGTCGTTGCCGGTTCCCTCGGTGAGCGCCATGCACAGCACGAACAGGCCGATCAGCAGCGTTCGCGGCTCGGTCCACGACGCCACCTGGCGGCGCCTGGCCGACTGGCCACCCGGGGCCGGTGCGTGGGCGCCGGGCAGGAACCTGCGGGCCGCGACCGGCACGACGACCGCGACCACCACCGCTGCCGCCAGCAGGTGCGCGGTGACCGGCACGCCAAGGACGACCATGACAGCGCCGGTGCCTGCCCCGGCCACCGTGCCGATGCTCCAGCCGGCGTGGAACCTGGGCAAGATGGCACGGCCCAACACCCGCTCGATGGCAGCGCCCTGCACGTTCATGGCCACATCCCAGGTCCCCGAGCCGAACCCGAAGATAAGCAGCCCGGCCGCCACAGCGGGCGTGCCGAGCAGCACGCCAACCGCGGCGGCGGCCATCCCCGCAGCCGCGACCACGGCCATCATGCTCACCGTTCGGCTCTCCCCGAGCCTGCTGATGATCAGCCCCGACAGCGGAGTGCCGACCCCGGAGCCCACCGCCAGGCACAGCAGGATGAGCCCCAGCACCCCTGGCGTGACGCCCAACTCGGCGCGCACCTGCGGGATCCGGGCTGCCCAGCTCGCGAACAGGAAGCCGTTGCCGAAGAAGACGACGTAGACGGCGTTCCTAGCCTGGCGGAACCGTAGGTCATCGACCAGCGCCGACTGCGGCCCAGCCGCCCTCATCAACGGCAAGCCCGGGGAAGCCCAGGCTCACGGCTGCCCCAAGATCCCATCCCACAAGTCTGTCACGCCCGCCCAGCATGCCCGGCCGGCGGCCCGGCGGTGGCTGGACGTCACGCCAGGCGCCCAGGCCTCGGTGGATTCCTCGCCCACCCGCGGCGGCCGGCGGCCTGGAGCGCAGGGCCAGGAACTGGTTGGCTCGCCATGTCCGCTCGAGGCGATGACGAGGGATTCTCGCCCGCGCGCGATGGGTGGCGTCGCTCATTGCGGGGGACCACGGCAGCGGCGTGAAGCGGTGCCCGGTAAGCAGGCGCGCCCATGCTCGATGAGCTCGAACCGCTCCCTCTGACGCAGAGTGGTGTGCGGTGATGTCACCGTGGCGGCCTATCCGGCGGCCAGGGCGGCAGCGATGCGCTCCACCATCTCCGTGAGGATGGGTTGCGGTGTGGCGAAGTTGAACCGGAACGCCCCGTCGCCGCCGTCGCCGAAAGCGGGCCCGTCTACGACTGTGATCTGCGCAAGGTCCGTGACGAGTGCGCCCGGCGACTGCGGCAGCTCCATCGCGGTGCAGTCCAGCCAGGCCAGATAGGTTCCGTCAGGCGGGCGGTAGCGAACCTGCGGAACGTGGCGGGCGAGCAGGTCAGCGAGCAGGCGGCGGCTGTCGTCCAGGTAGCCGAGGATCTCCTCCAGCCATGCCTCGCCGTGGCGGAATGCCGCGATGTTGGCGACGACGCCTGGATTGCTCGCGCCGTGTGAAGCGAACAGTCCCATGTCCTCCCAGCGTTGCCGGTCAGGCTCATTGGTCAGGATCACCTCAGCGCATTTGAGCCCTGGCAGGTTCCACGCCTTCGAGGCGGAGGTGGCCGTCAGCGTGTGCGCGGCGGCGGTGTCGGAGGTTGACGCGTACGGGATATGGCGCGCCCCCGGGTAGACGAGCGGCGCGTGGACCTCGTCGGCGAAGACGCGGCCGCCGTGCCTGTCGACCACGTCGGTCAGCTGTGCCATCTCATCCTGGGTGAAAACGCGCCCAAGCGGGTTGTAGGGGTTGCAGAAGATGAGCAGGTGTCCTCCGGCGCGAAACGCCGCCGCGATCGCGTCGAAGTCGAAGTCGAAGAAGCCCGCCTCGCCGTGCATCCGCACCTGGATGATTTCGCGGCCGAGGAAGCCAGGCACGATGAGGAAGGGCATGTAGGCCGGGGTGGGGAGGATGACGGGGGCGCCCGGCCGGGAGAAGTGCGTGATGGCGATCTCCAGTGCCTTAATCACGTCGGGGACGGGATGAATGAGGGCAGGGTCGGGGCCCCAGCCGAAGCGGCACAGCATGAAGTCGGCGCACGCGGCGGCCAACTCCTCGGCCAGGTACGGCGGCAGGTAGCCGAACTTCGCGTCGGCGGACAGCCGGGCAAGGGCGTCGAGGATCGCGGGCGCGGCACCGAAGTCCATCTCCGCAACGGCCGCGCCGAACCCGCCGGGGCCGGGGGCCGTCCACTTGAAGCTGCCGCGGGCGCGAAGCGTCGCCGCGGTCGTGGTGTCGATGGCCTGTCTGAGGTTTCCTGGCACACCGCCATCCTGCCCTGGGGGCGTCCCCGCCAGGTGAACGGCCCCGGCGCCCGCCGACGATCCTGACATCCTCGTCGCAGCGGAATAGCGGGCCTTCCGCCTTCGGGCCGCCGGCCGCATCATGCTTATGACGACCTGGGCGAGGTGATGGAGTGCCGGAAGTACTCACGGCATCTCGGGTCATGACCGGCGACGAGACCGTGACCGACGGTGCGGTCGTCATTGGCGACTGCACCGTGGACTGGGTCGGTCCGGTCAGCGCGCTGCCTGCCGAGCACCTGTCGCTGCCGCGGTCGGACCACCCGGGCTCGACGATCATGCCGGGCCTGATCGACAGCCATGTTCATCTCGCCTTCGACGGCGGGCCGAATCCCACCGCGCGGATGCGCGCCGAGACCGGCGAGCAGCAACTGATGCTCATGCTGCGCAGCGCGCGGGAACTGCTCGGCGTCGGGGTGACCACAGCCCGGGATCTGGGCTCTCGCGCCTATCTGGGCGTGGCGGTGCGCGATGCCATCGCCACGGGCCTGGCGCGTGGCCCGCGGCTGGTTGTGGCGGCGTGCCCGATCACCGTCACCGGCGGCCACTGCTGGTTCATGGGCGGCGAGGCCGACAGCGAGGACGACCTCCGCCGCCTTGTCCGTACCCACCACAAACACGGCGCCGACCTGATCAAGGTCATGTTGACCGGCGGATTCATGACGACCGGATCGGCGCCCTGGTACGCCCAGTTCACCACCGCACAGCTCGCCGTCATCGTCGAGGAAGCGGCCCGGGTCGACAAGCCGGTCGCCGCGCATGCCCACGGCACCGAGGGCATCCGCCGTGCGGTCGAGGCGGGAGTCACCACGATCGAGCACTGTTCCTTTGTCACCGAAACCAACGAGCGGCGCTTCAGCGAGCCCCTGGCCGCCAGGATCGCCGAACGGGGCATGTTCGTCTGCCCCACCATCAGCGGTAGTGCGCCATACATCGCCGAACTCGCTGGCATCGAGGTCGGCGCCCACGTCAAGGCGATGCACGACATGGGGGTGCGGATCATCGCAGGAACCGACGCGGGCATAGACAACAACCCGCATCACCAGTACGTCGGCGGGCTGGAATATCTGGTGACCCTGGGTTTCCAGCCCGTGCAGGTGCTCGCGATGGCCACCACCGAGGCGGCGGCCGCTCTCGGCCTCGGCGCCACCACCGGCCGCCTCGCCCCCGGGTACGACGCGGATCTCATCGTCGTGCGCGGTGACCCGCAGGCCGATATCGCGGCCCTGCGCGACCTGCGCCGGGTCATCGCCCGGGGCCTCGACTACGTGCCCGACAGCGGCCGGTTCGACGTCAGCGCGCCCGGGTCTCCTTATGCATCGCCTGACCACGCCGTTGACCTTCGGTTGGTCACCGAGGCAACCAGGCGCCGCAATCCGGCTCAGCTCGGGCGGCAGCCACCGTAAATCACATAGTCCAATTGCTTCCAATACACATCGATGCCTTGGAAGCCCGCCAGCCGGAGGTATTCCAACTGCTGGGGGAGAGGGCTTATGAAGCGGACATGATTGTCCCAGCGGGCTTGCTCCTCGGGCGAGCGGTGCAGCCGCTTGGCCGCCGCTTCCGGGTCGCGGGCGTCGTTGACCCGCTCCCAGGTGGCGGTGACAACCGGGTCCTCGGCGCGCACCGGGTCGTAATTGAGGTACCAGCCGCCGGGGGCGAGGTGGCTGAAGATCTCGGTGAACAGTCCCTGCTTGCGTTCATCGGGCAGGTGATGCACGCACAGCGACGTCACCACCGCATCGAGGGTCGCGGGAATCGTGGAGGGCCAGCCGCTGGCGGACATGTCGTATTCGACATATCGGTAGCGTCCGGCGTATGGCGCCATCTCCTGTTCGCCGAGGCCCCGCATGGCAGCCGAAAAGTCAGCAAGTATCGCAGTGCTCCGCGGGTACGTGTCGAGGATCGGCCGGGACGCGGCGCCCGTCCCCGCTCCCAGGTCCAGGAACGTAAGCGCATCTTGTTCCGCGAACGGGAGGACAGCGGCCATGAACCGCCGTCGCGCGCCGTCCGCGTGTTCGCGCGTCTTGGCTTCCGCCGCCCAGGTTTGCACGATCTCTTCGGCCTGCCAAATAGCCGCATTGACGTCGTCCGGCTTGTCCATGCTCAGCAGGTTACTGGTGAGGTTCCGCGATCGGCCGGATGGCTATGGGGTGACGCGGCGACGCATAGCGATTTCGGTGCGTGTCGAGTAGCCGAGTTCAGTCCAGCCCGCTCGCGGATCAGTTATCGTTTGCGCTGGGTCTCCCTCCATTCCCGATCACTTTTGTCGCGTGGTAGGCCTCGAGTGCTTCGCCGGGGGTGTCGTAGTAGGCGCTGGGGCCGAGGGTCGCGCTGATGCCGTAACGGTCGAGTTGCTGGCGCACCGGGCCGAGGACGGTGCTGAGGACCAAGTGGATGTTCCGCCGGTGCAGGTGTTCAACGATTCGGGTCAGGGCCGCGGATGCGGTGTAGTCGATGTCGCCGATGGCTGCACAGTCGAAAACCATCCAGTGCAGCGGGCTACCGTGACCGGCCAGGGCGGCGATGTCGTCGAGGAGCTTGGGAGCGTTGGCGTAATACAGGCTGGTGCCGAACCGGTAGACCACCAGCCCCTCTTCGGTACGGGCGCCTGGCTGCACGGGGGTGGGCTGCCAGTGCCCGGCCGGTGACTTCACCAGGACGCTGTCACGCGGGCTGTAGCTGTGGCGCAGATGGTCGATGATCGAGGCGACGATCGCGAAGACGATGCCGTACTCGACCCCAAGGGCCACCACCGCGGCCGTGGTGAGCAGGGCGACGGCGAATTCGTGTTGGCGGACGGCCAGGATGCGCCGCATCCCGCCGATGTCGATGAGCTCGATAGCGATGAGGAAGACCACCGCCGCCAGCGCGGCGTCCGGCAGGTAGGCCAGCGGCCCGGTGAGCAGGATAAGGACGATCAGGACCACGGCGGCGGTGGTGAGCTGTGCCAATTGGCTGCGTCCGCCGGCGCTGTCGACCATCTGCGCCTTGGTCGGGCTGCCGTTGACGACGAACGTGCCGGAGAACGCGGCAGCAACGTTGGCGGCGCCCAGGCCGACCAGGTCGGTGTCTGCGCTGTACTCCTCCTCTTCGTACTTCACGGCGTAGGCGCGTGAGGTGGCGGCGCTTTGAGCCAAGATGACCACAAACATCGAGGCGGCGGCGCCGGCCAGCACGGTGGCATCGTGCCAGCCGACGGCCGGGAGACCCAGGGAGGGAAGGCCGCGCGGGACCGGGCCGACGACGGCCACGCCGCGGCTGGCCAGATCGGCGGCGTAGCTCACGCTGATCGCGATGATCACCGCGATCAGCGGCCCGGGGATCCGGCGGGTGATCTTCCTTGCTGCCAGCACGACCAGGATGACCCCGATCGATATCGCCACATCCGCCGGATGTGTGTGCGGGAGAGCGCGTGCCGTGGCCCAGAGCCTGGCTGGCGTCTGCCGGCCGACGGCGGTGATCCCGAGCATGCCGGGAAGCTGGCCCGCTGCCACCTGGATGCCGACCCCGGTCAGGAACCCGACCAGCACTGTGCGGGACAGGAAGTTCGCCAAGAACCCGAGCCGGGCCGCCCGGGCCAGCAGCAGCAGCGCGCCGGCGTAGCAGGGCCGCCAGCCCGGCCAGGCGCACGTACTGCTGCGACCCGGCCACCGCCAGGCCGGTGAGCGCGGCGGCGAGGATGGCCGCGGTCGCCGAGTCGGCGGCAACGACGAGGTGGCGTGATGAGCCTAGGACGGCGAACACCGCCATGGGCAGCAGCATCGTGTACAGGCCAGTCACCACTGGCATCCCAGCGATCTTCGCGTAGCCCAAGACCTCCGGGATGCCCAGGGCGGCCAGCGTAAGACCGGCCAGCACATCCGCCGGCGCCCGGGACCGCTCAACCGGCAGCACCCCCCGCAGCACCGGCAGCGTCCGCAGCCACCCCCGCCAGGGACCTGCACAAGAACCCGGCATCATCTCACCCCCAGTAAGTCTGGGATCCGTTCATCATCCCGCCGCCTGGCGTTCAGAGTGATCACAGCAGCTTCAGCTTCCCGGATCACCAGGTTCCCGGCAGCCACCCGGCCTGACATCAGCAGACGCCGCACAGGTCACCAGGACATGCTTGCCCTGCGCAGGCACATATGTAGACGCGCCCGCGCCCGCGTAACGATCATGCTGATGTGCGGGTTGCGGGGAATCCGGGGGCCGGTGCCCGAATGCCCGGCTAGATTGGCCCGGTGCGGCTGTGGGCCCCGGTGCTGCGCCGGGCATGCCTTGGCGCCCTGGCGCTGATGTTCGCCGCGGCGGCCGGTGTGGCGGCGTGCTCGGCCGTTGGCCAGCCGGCCGGCGGCGCCGCGAACGCTGCCGCGGCCCATCTTGCGGGCGCCGCCGAGTCTGACGGCGGCGCGGCCCTTCCTCGCCTGGCGCCGGTGACGATCGCGGCGGTGGGAGACACGATGCTGGGGGACACGCCTCATCTGCCCCCGGACCCGCGAGGTTATTTCGGCGCGGTCCGGCGGGATCTGAGCCGGGGTGAGCAGATCGTCTTCGGCAATCTCGAAGGCGCCCTGACCACGGCGGCGGCCAGCAAATGCCGGTCGATGCCCGCCCGCCGCGGGGAATGTTTCGCGTTCCGTGACCCGCCGGGGTACGTGCGGTACCTCAAGCACGCGGGGTTCACCGTCTTGAACGACGCGAACAACCACTCCTTCGACTTCGGCGCGGCGGGGCAGGCGCAGACCGTGGCCACGATCCACGCGGCCGGCCTGGCCCAGACCGGGCTGCCCGGCCAGATCACCCGCGTCACGGCGCACGGCGTCAAGGTGGCGTTCTTGGGCTTCGCGCCGTATGCCGACACCGCCAGCCTGCTGGACCTCCCGGCGGCGCGGGCGCTGATCACGCGGGCCGCCGGGCAGGCCAGCATCGTCGTGGTCTACATGCACACCGGCGCCGAGGGGCCCGCCGCCGACCATGTAACCGGCCGCGAGGAGCACTTCCTCGGCGAGGACCGGGGCAACCCGGAGGCGTTCGCGCATATGGCGATCCGGGCCGGCGCCAGCCTGGTCATCGCCAGCGGCCCGCACGTGCTGCGCGGGATCCAGTTCTACCGGCGCCATCTGATCGCCTACAGCCTGGGCGACTTCGCCAGCTACCACAACTTCGCCACCAGCGGCGACTTGGGCATGACCGTGATCTTGCACGTGACGCTGTCGGCGGCCGGCGCCTTCGAGCACGCCCGCATCTACCCGGTCCGGTTCACCGGGCCGGGCCAGCCCGTGCCCGGCGGAGGCGCCGTCTCCTTCATGTCACAGCTGTCGGCACAAGACTTCGGCGCCTCCGCAGCCCGCATCCTGCCCTCAGGAGTCATCAAGGCGTCCTGACCCCATGGCCGCCGGGAAAGGCGCGACGGCCGCGCGACCGGGATGGTGGAGAAGCGGGTTGTGCATCAGCGGGTCAAGCGCGCCGGTGCTCATGGCCATCCGTGCCTCCGGTTACAGGCCGCCGAGCAGGTCGCGCAGCGCCTGGGTGTAAGCGCCGAGAGCCTTGCGGCCGTGGCCGGTAAGAGCGACCGTGGTGATGGACACGGTCCCGTTCCTGGCCTTCTCGCTGCTGATGTAGTCGGCTTCTTCGAGCTTGCGCAGGTGGATGATCAGGTTGCCGGGGGTGAGCCCGATCATGTCCTGCAGTCGGGTGAAGGACAGCGTGTCGCCGTCGGGCAGTGCCGCCAGCGTCGCGACGATCTTCAGCCGGGTGGGGACGTGTATCAGCGGGTCAAGCGCGTCGTCGTTCATTGGCGCCTCGTCATGCGCGCTGCCGCCTGGCGATGGCGGCGGCCCTGCCCAGGAGCACGGCACACAGGCCCACGCCGGCTACCGCCCACGCCCCCGCCGACCCGGCGAACAAGCCCACGACGCCGACCACCGCGACCGCGAGCCCGGTGGCGCAGTTGCCCCAGTCTGCCCGTGCCGCCATGACGGCCGCCCAGGCCAGGCCCGGGATTATCAGCACTGTGGTTGGGTACAGGGCGAAGCTCACCCCGGCGGCGCCCAGCCCCGCCATGGCCACGACCGTGGCGACAAAGGCCAGCACCAGCACGGCGATCTCGCCCTGACTAAACCGGGATCGCCCGCGTACCCCGGTCATGGCTCGCTGGCGAACGGCGACTGTTGCGGCGAAGTTGACCACAATGAACGCGACCAGGACAGGGATGTCCGCGGTAGTCGGGCCCCGGTAGGGGTGCTGTCCGCGCACTGAAAGCCAGATCGCGCCCAAGGCGGCCAGGACCAAGACCGCCCTGATCACCAGGAGCCATGGCGGGCTGGGCTCAAGCTGGCGGCGTGCCTGCCGTGTGGTCTGGTCCAGCAGGGCGGCGGCCTGCTGGGGGTCGAAGGCGCCGCGGCCGCCGGCGGCGGTGGCGTCGGGTGTGCGGTTCATGGCGTCTCCCTCGATCGACTCTATGCCATAAAGTAGACGCTGCTTTATGGCGCAAAGTCAAGGGCTCGAGCCCAGAACTTTGTGACGTAAAGTAGGCGACGAGACGGGCCCGCTCCTGGCGCCTGCAGCTTGTCGGCCGGCGCAGACATCGACAATCCCGGCCGCGGCGCGGTATCGCTGGTCAGGACTTCAGGTAGCGGAGGACGGCCAGCACCCGGCGGTGGTCGGTGTCCGACGGGGCCAGGCCGAGCTTGCTGAAGATGTTCGCGACGTGCTTTTCGACGGACCGTTCGGACACCACCAGGGTTTCGGCGATGGCGGCGTTGGAGCGGCCTTCGGCCATCAGCGCGAGCACGTCGCGTTCCCTGGCGGTGAGTGTGCCGAGCCCGTCGGTGCGGCGGCTGGCGCCGAGCAGTTGGGTGACGACCTCCGGATCGAGAGCGGTGCCGCCGGCGGCCACCCGGCTGAGCGCTTCGATGAACTCCCCGACGTCGGCGACCCGGTCCTTGAGCAGGTACCCGACCCCTGCGGCGCCGCCGCCCGACGCCGCGCCGAGCAGGTCGGCTGTGTAGCGGGTCTCGATGTACTGGGAGAACACCAGCACCCCGGTCTTGGGGTGATCGCGGCGGATGGCGATCGCGGCGCGCAGTCCCTCGTCGGTGTAGCCCGGCGGCATCCGCACGTCCACTACGGCAGCGTCTGGCTGGTGGTCGCCCACCGCGGCCAGCAGGTCCTCGGCGTTGCCGACGGCCGCGACTACCTCGTGGCCGCGGTCGGCCAAGATCTCGGCCAGGCCCGCCCGGACCACGGCCGAGTCTTCGGCGATCACAATCCGCATCCGGGGCTCCGCTTCGCTCAGGCGTGGGACGGCAGCTCAACAGCGACCACAGTAGGACCGCCGGGTGGGCTGCTGACCTGCAGCCTGCCGTCCACGGTCTTGACCCGCTCGGCGAGCCCGGCCAGTCCGCCGTCTGCTTCGACGCGGGCGCCGCCGGTCCCGTCGTCGCTGACCCGCACCCGCAGCAGGCCGGGCGCGTGGGCTGCCTCCAGCGTGGCATGCCGGGCCCCGCTGTGCTTGGCCACGTTGGTGAGCAATTCGGCCGCGCAGAAGTAGGCGATGGTTTCGATCGCGGCCGACGGGCGCTCAGGCAGATCCACGGCGAGCTCAACAGGCACCTCGCTGCCCGCGGCGAGACTGGTGAGCGCGGCGCCAAGACCTTGGTCGAGCACGGGCGGGTGGATGCCGCGGGCCAGGTCGCGCAGCTCGGTGATGGCCTCCTTGGCCCCGCAGTGCGCAGCGTCGACCAGTTCGATCACCCGCTTCAAGTCGGCCTGCCCGGTCTTCTCGACCATGCCGCCGAGCTTCTCCCTGGCCAGGCCCAGCTTCATGGCGACGGCGACCATCTGGGCTTGCGCGCCGTCGTGCAGGTCCCGCTCGATCCGGCGCAACCGCGCGGCCGAGTCATCCACCACACGGGCCCGGGACTGCTCCAGCTCCCGCACCCGGCCGACGCTGTCCTGCTGCAGGCGGTAGACGGTCCAGAAGATCAGCGCCGCCCCCGCTAGCGGAATCACCGCCAGCCATGTCAGCGGCCCCAACCGGGCGACGGAGGCGAGCAGAAGGACGCCAAGGACGACATTGAAGATGCCACAGGCAACACGCACACCCACCCAGAGACGGGGGCGGCGGTATTCCCATGACCTGACCAGAAACCTCATGAGGACCGATCGCGAGGGAGTTACCTTGTCACCCGGTGCGTACATTGAGACGCCTCCATGGACCTGTGATGCCTTGGCCACTTCGGTCACCTGCATTTCAATGCCCGCCAGGCCCGCGAAGCCTGGGGAATGACTGGTATCCAGCGTGAAAATGCCGCCCGGCCGGCACGGAACGACTGATTAATCGCCGGGCTGGCGCTGCTGTCCATCGCGTTCCTCGCCCTTCTGCGCTCTAGTGTCCACGCGAAACTCACACAACGCGAGCGTGCTGGACCGCTTGTTCAACATGGCCGCATCAGGGCGCCTAGGCCACGACCTAGAACCGTCGGCCGCTCGCGCAGAGTCCGGGCGGCTGCGAAGAGGACGCGGACCACCAGCAGCCGAAACCTCAGCCGGAGAGCGGAAGCATCTCCCCAGCGGGCCGAGGGTTGACCGATCCCGCTACGGGGAGATGCTGCCGAGCTAGCTCGGGACACTGGTCTGCAAGCGGTAGGCGGTCCAGAAGATCAGCACCGCGCCCGCCAGTGGCAGGGCCGCCAACCATGCCAACGGCCCCAACCAGTGGACAGAGGCGAGCAGAAGGACGCCAAGGACGACATTGAAGATGCCACAGGCAACACGCACACCCACCCACACATGGGGGTGGCGGTATTCCCATGACCTAACCAGAAATCTCATAAGGACAGATCGTGAGGAAGGGACGTTGTCCATCGATGCATACACCGGAATATCTCCTGTAATCTGCGGTGCCCGGCCACTCCGGCCACCTGCCTCTCAATGCTCGCCACGCGCGAGCAAGAGATCCACCGTGCAGCCACCCGAACCTCAGGTACGGCCAGCACGGTCCCTGGGCTCAGTAAGCGGACGACATCGGCGCCATGACCTGGGGACTGTAAGAACAAGTTGACAGACCCTGACCTGCACCCGAGGCCGGGGGAGTGCCGTTTTGGGGCGCGGATGGGGCGCGGGAAGCCAGGCTGCTGCAGGCCGAGTTGCCCGCCACAGCGAGCACCGGACATCTCCCGCGGACGTGACCACATCAATGCTCAGCCGAACAGCAACCAGAACAATCGTGACTGCGCCGTTGCGGAACCGCAGTTCAACGAGGCAAGCCAAGGATTGCGGATATCAGAAGTGACGGTCGAACTTAGGAGACCTCCGCGGTGAACCCACCGGACTCGGTCGTGGCGTTGTCTGCAGGCATTCTCGGGCGGCACGATACCGTCATCGTCAGATCGCCGCCCTCACGCTGGCGACGCCCCGGCCGCTTAGCGCCGAAGTACCGCCTTGGCTGGGCACGCCCGCGGGGATACAGTCGCGGCAACGGTCCAACCCTCAACAAGGAAGCGGTGGCGACGATGGCTGCTGAGACCCCGACGATCGTCTTGGTTCACGGCGCCTGGGCCGACGCCACCGGGTTCGACGCCGAGATCCGCGCCCTGCGCGACCGCGGGTTTACCGCCATCGGGTTCGCCAACCCGCTGCGCGATCTGGCTGGCGACGCGGCCTACCTCGCGGAGTTCCTGCGGACCCTGACCGGCCCGATCGTGCTCGTCGGCCACTCCTACGGCGGCAACGTCATCTCGATGGCCGCGGCCGGCAACGACCAGGTGCGGGCGCTGGTCTACCTCAACGGCTGGATGTGCGACGAGGGCGAGAGCCAGCAGCAGCTCCTGGAGCGGTTCGAAGGCAGCCTGGTGGGGCCCTCGATCAGGCCCGTGCCATACACCGGCCCGGACGGGAGCCAGGGCGCTGACCTCTACCTCGACCGCAACGCGTTCCGCGAAACCTTCGCGGCCGATGTCAACCCGGAGGCGGCCGCGGTGATGGCCGCGGCGCAGCGGCCCTACGCCGCGGCCGCGTTCGCAGGCACACCGTCAGGCCCGCCGGCGTGGAAGACGCTGCCGTGCTGGTACCTGCTCGGCACCGAGGATAAGGCGATCCCGCCGGCGCTCCAGCGGTTCATGGCCGAGCGCGCGAACGCGACGATCGTGGAGGCGCCGGCCTCGCACGTCTCGTTCGTGTCGCAGCCCGAGGCCGCGACCCAGCTCATCCTTGCAGCCGTCGAGGCGACGGCCGCAGCGCGGCCATGAACAGATGATCACCGCTGCCGCGGGGCCGCCGGTCACCGGATGCGAGCCACGCGCCCGTTGCCGGTTAGCAGTAATCCCTAGAAGTGGAGGGCGGGCTCTGGCACATGCCGGATATGCGGCTGGCGCACTTGCACCCCGTGCGGTGGCTCGGCCAGCGCGATCGCGGCTTCGCCGCACTGCGCCGTGCCACCCGGACAGCGATCATCATGCCGGCCATGTTCGCCTTGGGCGACAAGGTCATCGGCAACCCGCAGCTGGCTACGTTCGCGGCGTTCGGGTCTTTCGCGATGCTGCTCCTGGTCGATTTCGGCGGCCCCATGGCGGAACGGCTCCAGGCGCAGGCAGCGCTCGCCGTGGCCGGCGGGGTGTTGGTCTGCCTTGCCACGCTGGCCTCGCAAACCGCGTGGCTCGCGGCCGTTGCGATGACGGTGGTGGGGTTCGGCGTGATCTTTGCCGGCGTGGTCAGCTCGGTGCTGGCCGGGGCGACCACGGCGCTGCTGCTGGCGTTCATCTTGCCGGTCTCGCTGGCCGCTCCGGCGTCGGCCGTGCCCGACCGGCTGGCCGGCTGGGGGATGGCCGGAGGCGCCGCGCTGGTGGCGACGGCGCTGCTGTGGCCCGCGCCAGCGCGCGACCAGCTGCGTGGTGCCGCGGCCGCCGCCTGCCGAGCGCTGGCCGCCCGGCTGCGTGCCGGGGTCGCGTACCTGCTCAGCGGCATGGACGAACAATTTGCGCTGGATCGCGATCACGCGGCTGCGCAGGCGGACCAGGCAGTCGAGGCGCTGCGCAGCGCCTTCCTGGCGACGCCCTACCGCCCAACCGGGTTGAGCACTCCCGCGAGGACGACCGTACGCCTGGTTGACGAGCTGAACTGGCTGAACAGCATTGTCATCCAGCCTGGGCTCCACCGCGACGGCGTCAACCGCGCGGCGCTGAGGGTCAAGGAGGCCGCGGCCGCGGTTCTCGAACGTGCCGCGGATCTCCTCGACGCCCGGGGCGGAAGCAGCAACGAGCTCGACGCCGCGCTGACCGAACTGGCTGTTGCGCACGCGAAAATGCAGGAGGGCGTGACGGCTGAGCTGCCGGTCCGGTCCCTGCAGCCGGCGAGCGACCCGGCCGCGGGCGGGGAGCCGGTCAGCGAGTTCATCACCTCGTTTGACCCCGCCTTCCGTGCGGAGGAGCTGAGCTACGCGGTCTCGCTCATCGCGCGCAACGTCGAGCTGACCGCGGCTGCCGAGCGGCGCAGCTGGCGGGAGCGGTGGCTTGGCCGCCAGCCCGAGGGTGTGCCGGGGACGCTGTCCGCGGCGCGGGAACGGATCACGTCCTACCTCGAGCCGCACTCGGTCTGGTTGCACAACAGCTTGCGTGGTGCCGCCGGGCTGGGGCTGGCGGTGCTCGCCGCGAGGCTGACCGGGGTCCAGCACTCGTTCTGGGTGGTCCTCGGCGCGCTGTCGGTGCTGCGCTCGAACGCGCTGAACACCGGGCAGGACGCGGTTCGCGCCATGGCCGGCACGGTAGTGGGTTTCATCGTCGGCGCGGCCCTGCTCGTGGGGATCGGCACGAACACCACGCTGCTGTGGTTCCTGCTGCCGGTGGCGGTATTTCTCGCCGGGGTCGCTCCAGCGGTCATCTCGTTCGCTGGCGGGCAGGCGGCGTTCACGCTCACCCTGGTGATCTTGTTCAACCTCATCGTGCCGACCGGATGGCGCGTCGGCCTGGTGCGGATCGAAGACGTTGCCATCGGGGCCGGCGTGAGCCTGGTCGTGGGTGTGCTGTTCTGGCCGCGGGGCGCGGCGCCCGCGCTCCGCCAGGCGCTGGCGCAGGCGTACGCCGACGGCGCGGGCTACCTCGCCAGCACGGTGCGATTCGGGATGTCACGCAGCGACCCGGGCACGCCCGCACCCCCCGCCCTGGCCGGCGACGCTGCCCGGGCCGCTGCGGCATCACGCCGGCTCGATGACGCGTTCCGCACGTACCTGGCTGAGCGCGGTGCGAAACGGTTCCCGCTTGCCGACGTGGCCGGGCTGGTCACCGGGGTCGTCGGACTGCGTCTGGAGGCTGATGCGGTACTGGACCTCTGGCGAGGCGGCGACGGCCAACCGGGCGGCAACGCAGCCGCCGCACGCCATGAGATTCTGGGCGCGGCTGAACGCGTCACGGGCTGGTATGACTCTCTCGCGGCCACCATGATCACCGGCGGTGAGCTACCTCAGCCGCTCGCTCACGACAAGGCCGCCGACGGCCGCCTTGTCCGGGCGGTACGCCACGACCTGCTCGGCGACGACGGCAGAGCCAGCGCCACTGCGGTCCGGATGATCTGGACCGGCGATCACCTTGATGTCGTCCGCCGCCTGCAGGCGGCCATCATCGCACCGGCGCGCGCCACCGCCGGCCAGCACGCAGGCGGCCGCATCATCCCGCCCCTTCCCAGGCGATCCCTGCGCTACTCCAGCAATCCGGCTCGCCGAGGCGACCCATGGCCGCCGTGACCAGAGCATCTAGCCAAAGCCGGCCTGTTCGGCGGGGGTAGCGTCGCGCATCAGTTGCCGCTGGCGTGACGTGCCGTTCTACCTGCGCACCGGTAAGCGGATGGCCGTCTCCGGCCAGCGGGTCAGCCTGATCCTCCGCGAGCCACCCGATAGTGTTCAGCAGCGAGGTACCGACCGGGCCGCCGATCATCTGGCCGACGGTGACGGTCGCGATTGCGACTCCCACGTCCTACGGGGCCACGCCGAAGGCGCCGGTGTTGATCACCGGCGCGATCACTCTGCCCAGGCCGACTCCGGCCAAGTCACGCCGCCTCCTGTCGGTACGGCCGCGCCCCGGTCTGCTTCGGCTCCCTTCACCTGCTCAGGCGCCGTAGGCGGGCACGATCGTACCGCTGACCGGCGCGGCGGCGTCGCTCACGAGGTAGACGATGATGTCGGCGACCGCCCCTGGCGCGACCGCGTGCGCCAGCAGGTCCGGCGTCAGGTACGGACGGTTCTTGGCGGTGTCGAGCAGTTGCGGCGCGACGGCGTTCACCCGGATCCCGAGCGGGCGCAGCTCCACGTCGAGCACGCGGGTGAGGTGGACCAGGGCCGCCTTGCTGACGGCGTAGGTGGCCATCCCGGCAGTCGGCTCCAGGCCCGGGCGGGCGGTCACGTGCACGATGGAACCCGAACCGCGGTCCCGCAGGTACGGGACCACCGCCTGGGTCAGCCACAGCGCCGGGCCCACGTTGACGTCCATCATGAGCCGCAGGTCTTCCGGCGTCGCCGTCAGCGCCTCGCCCAGGTGATACGTGCCGATGGTGTTCACCAGAACCTCGGGCGGGCCGACCTCGGCGGCGATCCGGTCGACGACGCTCCGGGCCGCGGCCGGGTCGGTCGGGTCTGCCGCCTCGCGCCGGATGCCATCCGGCAGCTCCTTCAGCCCCTTCTCACTCCGGTCGACCCCAACCACTGTGTACCCAGCGGCCGCCAGCTTCTCCGCCGTCGCACGGCCGAGCTCACCGCCCGCACCGACCACGATCGCCACACGCTCGCTCATGCCGCCACCTCCGTGGAAACGGCGCCGAAAACGAATGACACAGCTTTTCTCCTTCCGGTCATGAACGGACCTGATCGTTAAGGACGCCTTCAGGCTCACCGCCGGGATGGTGAAGGGTCATCGCCAGATTCTGGCGATCTCCCGGCGATCTACGCTGGTTACCCTGACCGGATGCCCGCAGGAGATGGCGCGATGACCGGCAGGCCGGCCGCAGGGGATTGCGCGGCGGGCGCGGCCCGGCAGGGCTGATCGGCCCCGTGGCCAGCCAGCCGAACTAACCGAAGCTGCCCGCCGTGGCCTGGACCTGTCCCACGCGGTAGGTGAGCGCGTGTATCTGCTGTGCCACGAATGGCTTCTTGGCGCCCTTGACCTGGCGCTCGGGAACTTCGCTGCTGCCGCCACCCGGCTCCGCCCGCTCGCCAGCCAGCTTCCTGCGCTTGGCCGGCGGCCCAACTCCCAGGGCATCGCGACCGACACCATCGAGGCGCTGATCGGCGCCGGCGACCTCCATGATGCCGCTTCGCTGCTGACCGCCACGCAACAGCGCTACACCGACCCGGTCACGTCCGCGTCCGCCGCGCGCTGCCGGGGGCCTGCTGGCTGCCGCGCGAGGAAGCCCCGGTGAGGCGGTGGCCCATCTTGACCACGCGGTGGAACTTCAGGCAGCGAGGCGCCAGGACCAAGATCACCTCCATATCGATCACCCGTACGATCAGGCATTATGTGGCCCGGAGGGCGCAGGTGGCCGAAGGTCACCCACATAATGCCGCATACAGCGCGACCCGCGATGGTTGCTCGCGTCGCGGGTGCAGGGCATCCCGCGTTGTTGCTCCGCCGGGGCCGTCGGCGGTTGGCGTCCTGCCATGGCAGAAATAATTGCGGAAGGGGCTGACATGGGCTCGCTGCCGCTGGCACGGGCCACGCTGGTTGCCGAGGAGGCCACGATGCAGGAGCACTTCGTTTGGATGACGACACGCCAGATCAAGCCGGGCGCCCTGGCTGACTTCGAGCGGGCTTGGCGGCCGCACACGCATCCGGCGGGCATGCTGCGGGCGTATGCGTACTGGTCTGAGGACGGACGGGAAATCATCGGGGTCTCGTTTTGGGATTCCCAGCAGTCGTGCGACGCCTGGCGGGCCTCCGGCGCGGAGGCGCGCCGGAGGGCCGCGATGGAGGCCTACATCCTCGGGGAGCAGGAAGCGTTCTACCGGGGCCGCGAGCTCCACGTGCCAGACCACTAGCAGCGAAGCCGGGCCCGCCCGCAGCTGCCCCGCCGCAGATCGGGGGCTGGCGCTGGATCCGGGCCGGATAGCGGCCGGCCGCGGGGCGTATCGGCTCAGCCGATTCACCTTTGTAGCCGCTGATCGGGATGGTGCCTGTTGCGTTATTGGTTGCGGAGGGAGATCTTGTCGAACTCGGCGATGGCGTTGGCCTCGACCGCTCTCAGCCCGTGGCCTAGGCGCTCGCGAGCCTGCCGCAGCAGCTTGAGCGAGTTCGTGGACCGATTGTGGGCAGCGGTGCGATCCGGATCAGCCCCATGCTCCTCGATGAGATGAGCCTGCAAGGCTGCAGCGACCTCGTCGGCCGCCTTCAGAGCGTGGTAGATGGCCCGGTCCCGTGCGGTGTCGTCAACCATGTTGCTAGTGTTCCCCGCAGCCCCCGGATTCCAGCCGCTGAGAAGCGCCGATCTTCGCCCGAGCCTCCGAGCGCAGGCGGCGACCGTTGCCAGCCACATCATGAACTTCCGCTTCTGAAGAAGTGCGCTCGTTGGGCCAGGGAAGTCGTGGGCAGGGCATGCGGCTGCGGTGACCGTGCCCGGCGCCGGTGCCTTGATGGCTCGGTGTCACGGGGGTGGTGGCACCTGGTGCGTTTCGGCAAGCCGGGCGTGCAGCCGCTCCCGGACTTCTTGCGGGGTATAGGCGCGGCGGCGGCGTCCATCGCGGGCGACCACCACCCCGGTAGCGGCCACGCCGGCGAAGGCCGCCAGGCCCAGCACTTTCCACCAGCGCATCTGCTTAGGTTAGACCGTGCCCGCCGCGAGCATCACCGTGGATGACGCCGTGGATCTGGCGCGCACCGGCGATGTGTGGCTGTTCCGCGGGCACACGATCGCCGACCGCGTGATCCAGGTGGCGACCAACAGCCCGGTCAACCACGTGGGCATGTCCGTGGTCCTCGATGACCTGCCCCCCTTGATGTGGCACGCCGAGCTGGGCCGCACCCTGCCCGATGCGTGGTCCGGTACCCGCCACCGCGGGGTGCAACTGCATGACCTGCGGGAGGCGGTGATCGCCTGGGCGACCAGGTACGGCCAGCGGGCGTGGCTGCGCCAGCTGGGCCCCGCGGTCACGCGCGAGATGGAGGACGCCCTCTTGCGCACGATCGCGCGGCTGGACGGTACTCCATTCCCCTCCACGACTGGGCTGGCATCACGGTGGCTGGCCGGCCGCGCCCCGGCCTTCAGGCACCAGGCACCAGGCACCGGCCTGGAGACCGCCTACTGCGCGGAGGTGCTGGCGGCGACCTACCAGGCCATGGGGCTGCTGCCCAGCAGCCGCCGTCCGAACTGGTATGACGCCGGCCGGTTCTGGAGCGGCGACGACCTCGGCCTATCCGCCGGGTTCCACCTCGGCGGCGAGATCGCCGTCGTCCTCCCCACCAGCGAACCAGACGCACCGTGACCGCCCGCCGCCTGCGGCGGGGCCTCGCGGCTTCGCCGCAGGCGGCGCATCAACCGCCCCCTGGGCCAGAACTGACCGCGCGGAGCCGAACGCACAACTTTGCGTCAAGCGCGGCAGGGAGCGCAACGACTACACACTCATCTGCCGCATCGGGCACGCGCCTGGTCAGGCGGGGCCCTTGCTGTCACCGCGTGGGCTCAGCGCCTGTTACGGGCGGTGGTCTTTGACGCATCCTGGGCCTGGGTGGCCTTGGCCTGTCTGCTGGCCAGCGCGGTGCGGCGGCGCGTGCGGCGCACGATGTGCCGGGCGATGTACGCGGCCAGCACCACGGCTAGCGCGATCAGCAGGTAGTAGGAGTAGCGGGTGATGTCGTGGTAGATCGCATCGATCTGGTTGCCGGCCAGATAGCCCAGGCTTACCCACGTCCCGACCCATAGCGCGGCGCCGAGAGCGTTGAATGCCAGGAACCGCCGCCACCGCAGCCCGCTGGTGCCCGCGACGATCCCGTTGCCCTGGCGTAGCACTTCGATGAAGCGCGCGACGGTGATGATCCAGGCGCCGTGCCGTTGGAAGAAAATCTCGGCCTTGGCCAGCCGTTCCTCGGTGAGGCGCACGTAGCGGCCCCAGCGAAGGACCAGCGCGCGGCCGCCGTAATGCCCGATGGCGAAGCCGATGTTGTCGCCGATGACGGCCGCCACAAAGCCGATGACGCCGACCGCGATCACGTTGAGCCTGCCCGCGCCCGCGTAGACCGCGGCGGCGATGAGGATGGTCTCGCCGGGCACGGGGACGCCGAAGTCCTCAATCATGACGAACAACAGGACGGCCCAGTAGCCGAAGTGGTCGAGGGGACCGGCCAGGGAGTTGAGGAACCCCGGCAGATGCGGTGGCAGCCCGTCGGCGAGCATGCGCATGACCAGCCCGGTTATGTTAGATGGATGGTGCTAAGCACGTCGGCGGCGTTCGCCGCCGATTCGGCGTGCCGGGCAAAGACGAACAAGCGGAGCGCCTCAGCAGGCATTGCAGGCCTCCTTTCCCTGGTACCCAGGGCATCCGGAAGTCATCTGGGACCCGGTGGATGGTGCACCGCGGCGGCCGCGCACGGCCGGGGATATGCCCGAGATTAGCGGCCTTCACGGTGAGCGGCCGTCACCTGATTTCGGTGATCTGCGGTGTGGAGTGAGCTGGCGCACCTCGACCAGGCCCAGGCCGAGCTGGTGCTGGGTCTGCTAGCGGGCCGGCCGCGGCCGGACAAAGCCAGCCAGCTTCTTCCCGACCTCAATCGTGCCCGTCCCGGTCGTGACCACCGGATCGCGCGCCGCGACGGCGCGCAACTCCTGTTCGTCGCCGGCCTCCACGACGACCAGGCCCCACAAGCCGGTCCAGGGTTCAAGGCAGGCCCTGGCGCCATATTGCTGCCAGGGTTTCGTGAAGTGCCTATTCTGGGGTGCCGTGCACCAATTCCGCGGGCGATGGACCGCGCTGGGCCGGGCGGCCGCGATAGCCGGCGGCCTCGTCATGGCCGCGGCGAGCCTGGCCACGCTGGCCGGTTGCCGCGACCAGACCGCGGCGCTGCCGAGGGCTGCCCATCTTTCCAGTAACACCGGCCGCATGCCTGCCAGCGGCTTTCCCGGCCATGGCGTGACCAGCCCGGCCCACCTGGCTCGTGAGGGCCGCGCTGCCAGGGTCACCGGCGGCCCGTCCGGCGTCACCGGGGGCCCGTCCGGCGTCACCGGGGCCCGTCCGGCGTCACCGGGGGCGCCTTGTTCGGTGGCAACTATTCCGTTGTCCCGCTGGAGCAGAGCCTGGGCCGCAAGCTCGCGATCGTGCGGCTCTACTACTTCATCGGCAACGCGTTCCCGGGGAACGCCAAGTACCAGAGGCTGCTGGCGCACAGCAGGACGGTCCTGGTGAGCATGGACACAGGCTCAACCTACGCGTCGATCGCCGCCGGGAAGCGGGACCCCGCGATCCTGTCGTTCCTCAGGGCGGTGAACCAGGCGGCCGTCCGGTACAACCTGGGCTCGATCTACATCAGCTTCGAGCATGAACCGGACAGCATGCACCACCGCAAGATGGGCGCTCCTGTCCAGTTCCTCCAGGCCTGGGACCATATCCATCAGCTCGCCGTCTCCCACCACCTGGATTGGAACGACGGCGGACGGCTGCACTGGGTGCTCATCTTGATCCACAACACATACGCACAGAGCTGGCGGGTCAACGAGTTCTGGCCCGGGCCGGACGAAGTGGACATCGTCGCCGCCGATGGTTACAACAGCTACGGCTGCGGCAGCGGTGGCCAGCATCAGCAGCAGGCGCCCACCGATACATTCGGCCCAATCATCAGGTTCGCGGCCGCCCACGGCGGGCTGCCGGTCTTCCTCGCCGAATGGGGCAGCGACGACATACCTCCGGGAACCCAGGCCACCTACATCCATCAGATGGAATCGTTTGTCGCCAGAAACAGCCTGGTGGCCGGAGCGATGTACTGGGACACCCACGTCGGCAACTGCAACTACAAGGTCGACGGCATTCCTGCGTCCATCTCCGCGCTCGCCGTGATGGGCAAGTCCCCCGCGCTCCAAGGCCACGTGTAGCCAGCAACGGCGATGCCAGCGCGTTCATCGTTGCAGGCGGCCGGTGTGCGCTCCCAGTTGCCGGGCCCGGGCTGTGGGGTGACGCGGCGGTGGTGCAGCATAGAAGTGCCGCCCGGTGCGGGCGCCGTCCGGCCGCGGGCGCGGATCAGGAAGCAACCGCGGACACCGTTAAGGATCTAGTGGTGGACCTCACCGTCAGCCCGGTGACCGCCGTGCTGTGGCCGGCGCTGGAGGATCTGTTCGGCCGGGCCGGAGCGTCGAACGGGTGCTGGTGCATGTACTGGCGGATCGGCCCCCGGTACCGCGACCGGCCGCGCGAGGACAACAAGCGCGACCTGGAACGGCTCGCCCGATCCGGGCAGCCGCCAGGCCTGCTCGCCTTCGACGGCAGCGCCTGCGTCGGCTGGTGCGAGCTCGCCCCCCGGGCCGACCTGGACTGGCTGGCCCATGGCCGGTACTTCCGGGCGGTGGATGACCTGCCGGTGTGGTCGCTGCCGTGCTTCTATGTGCGGCGAACGCACCGCCGCCAGGGCGTGATGACAGCGCTGATCGCCGCCGCCATCGCCGCGGCCGCTGCGGCCGGCGCGCCGGCCCTGGAGGCTTACCCCGTGGACACCGCCGTGCCCGGCCATACCCGCAACCTGTTCCTGGGCGTCGCGTCAGCCTTCGCCCAGCACGGCTTCCAGGTCGTGGCCCGGCGCCAGCCCGACCGCCCGGTGATGCGCAAAGTCCTCGCCGCATCCACCCGACCCGCCAGCACCAGCCGCCACCAGCGCATGAAAGGCGCACATCCCCGCCGTTAAGCATGGTGAGCATGATCTGCTGACTAGCCGCCGGCGCCGCGCCCGAACTGACTCTATGGGGCGATCTGCCGGCCGGCCGCCGAAGCGGCAGCGGCCTGCTGGCTCCGTGACCGGAACGTATTCTCAACGGCGTGACCGACACCGTCCGCACCGCCGCCAGGCGCAGAGCCGCCGCCGTTGCCCGGCGGGACGGCGACGCCGATGGCTGGGTCGCCACCGCCTGCACGGGCCGGCGGCATCTGGCGCCGTTGCCGCTTGCCCGGGACGGCGCGCGCGTCCTTGCCGCAACCCGGGCAGCGTCGCCAACCGCGACGCATGCCGCTGCCAGCGGCGATGGGCGCCTGGCACTTGGCCCAGCCGGGATGTCACCATCATCGAGGCAGCGGGTCGACGTGGCGCCCTGCGCGGACGCCCCCGAGCCGGTTGCGCTGTGTTATGCCACCTGAATGGCGCTTCCAAACCGGGATCGTGATCGACACGCATGTGCACACCATGGACTATCTCCCGCGCTTTGCCTCATTGGTCTTTCGGTGGGCTATCCGCCGTACTGTGCCTCCGCCGTTCTTCCTTGATCAGCTCCCATTGGCCGGGGTTGACGCCGTGGTGGCGAACGCCGTGGGTGACCGGGTGGCCACAGCTTGGTGGGGACGGCCACCATGGCGAGCGATCCAAGAGCAGCTCTGCAGGATTCGGCGAGAAGCCGAAGATGCGCACATCGAGGTGGCAACGTCTGCTGTCCAGGTTAGGGAAGCGTTTGAGTCCGGGCACGTATCGGTCATTCTTGGCCTGGAAGGGGGTGATGGCATTGGCCGGAATCTCAGTCGCCTAGACAAGTTGCATGAGTGGGGCGTCCGGCTTCTGGTGCCGGTACATCTGCGAGATAACCATATTGGGACGACGCGCCTCCCTTGGCGCAGTTATATGCGAATACCTGGAATTCCACGCCGGCGATCACGTGGCCTCACCGAGTTTGGTCATGCCGTAATCGAGCGAATGAATTCGCTCGGCATGATAATCGACGTGTCTCATTCAGATACCACAACGGCCCTTGATATAGCTAAACGTACTCGGCAGCCAATTGTAGCCTCGCACACTGGGGCGCGAAGAATTGAAGAATTCGAGCGCTTCCTTGACGATAGTGAGATCGTTGCCATAGCTGAAACGGGCGGACTCGTGGGCCTTTGGCCATATCATTACGGCGGTCATGGCCCCAGGGACCTCGACGCGTTGATGCGCCACGCCCGTTACATTGCCGATCTAGTGGGGACGTCACACCTATGCATCGGAACTGATATCAATGGCGTTCCTGGCATGCTGACCGGCTTTCGAAGAGAGAACGGCGTCCGGATGATCGGAGAATACCTCATGTCGGCTGGCTTTGGTGCGGACGACATCGCGGGAATCATGGGCGGGAACTTCATGCGCGTTCTTGAGCAAGCCGTGCCCCGTTGAACCCGGTAACCGGAGATGGTTGCGATTACGCAGCCGAACGCTCGGTGTGAGGCCGGGTTGGTTGGGCGCAGTGCCGGCGCCCGGTGTGAACGATCGGGAGGGCCTGGTGGCGGGCCAGTCTGACCCGCTGGCGTGTCAGACTGGCCTATGGATGATGTCGCCGCCCGCACGCTGGGCCGGGTTGCCGCCAATGGCATCGAGTTGGCGTATGAGACCTTCGGTGACGCCAGCACACCGCCAGTGGTGCTCATCATGGGCCTGGGGACGCAGATGATCGCCTGGCCGGACGAGCTATGCGAGGGCCTCGCCCGATGTGGTCTTTTCGTTGTCCGGTTCGACAACCGGGATGTGGGCGGATCGACGCACCTGACGAATGTCCCACCGCCGCGCCTTGCCGACATCCTGGTACGGCGCAAGCCGCCGCCCTACTCGATCGGCGACATGGCCCGCGACGTGGCCGGGCTGATCGATGGCCTGGGGCTGGGTGATGTTCATCTAGTCGGGGCGTCCATGGGCGGGTTCATCGCGCAGACCGTCGCTCTGGAGCACGCCGACCGGGTTCGCACGCTCACGCTGATCATGACCTCCACCGGATCTCGCCGCGTCGGGCAGGCGAAACCGCGAGTTTACGCCCGGCTGCTGCGGCCACCGGCGGTAGCGGACCGGTCGGCGGCCATTTCCGCAGTCGTCGAGACGTTCCGGCTCATCGGCTCGCGTGGCTTCGCGTTCGACGAGGAGTACCTACGTGATCTAGCCGGCCGCAGCTGGGACCGCGGGCATGAGCCGGCTGGCTCCCGCCGCCAGCTCGCGGCGACGGTTGGCCAGCCGAACCGCACCGCGGCTCTGCGTCGTATCACCGTCCCAACTCTGGTCATCCACGGGCTCCACGACCCGCTGGTCGCGCCCAGCGGCGGACTGGCGATCGCCAAGGCGATCCCAGACTCTCGCTTCGTGGGGTTCTCCGGCATGGGTCACGACCTGCCCAGGGCACTGTGGCCTGAGTTCGTCAGGGAGATCACGGCGCTCGCCGCACTAGGCGGACAGCGCAGCCGCCACAGACCGTCGGCGGGCTAGCCGTCGGTCGATGTCCGTGACATGGCTGATTGGTTACCACCGTAGCCGCTGTGGGCACGCTTGCCTGGCGTCCACAACGGCGGTGCGTCTGCCTCATTGACAGCGTGGTGCGGTCATGTGGCATCTGAGGCGATCGGGCGGGCTGGGCAGCCGCCCCGCGCGGCGTCGCGCCGCTTCGTCTGCCGCTGCGTAGCTGCGGGTATTGGCGGGGGAGCAACGGCCTCCGGGCAGGGCAACGGCCTAGTGGCCGTCGTTATGGAGAAGGACGCATCAGCCCTGCTTCCACGGGTTGATCAGTTCGATTCCGGCTTCCTCGAAGTCGTTGGCGTTGCGGGTTGCCAGTGTCGCTTCGATGGTGCGGCATATGGCCGCGATCTGTGCATCGGCTGTGCTGATGGGCCGTCCGAGCCGTTCCCTGCGGGTGACGATGTCGGCGTAGCGCTGGGCGGCGGGCTCGTCGAATGGCAGCACCCGGCCCTCGAAGTCGTCGCTGAGAAGCCCGTTGACTGCTGTTGCCAGTTCCGTCTTGCGGTGTCCGGCGGGCATCCTCGCGACGCCGTAGAGCAGTTCGGCGGCAGTAATGGCGGTGGTGGCGACCTCAGCGGCCGTCAGTGAGTCAAGCCACGAGATGACGTCGGCTGCGGGAGCCTGCCGGGTGAGTTCAGAGATGACGTTGGTATCGAGGACGATCACGGATCGAACACCGTCGCGCGGGGCGGTTCGCTGCCGCGGTCGGGCACCTGCAGTTCTCCTTTGAGGCCAGCGAAGCGCTTATGGATCTTGCTGCCAAGGCCACGTTCGCTGCCTCGCGGTGCCAGTCGCTCCCGGAGTATCGCCCGCACTTCGGCCTCCATCGAGCGTCCGTGGCGGGCTGCCTCAATACGAAGCCGAGCGTGCGTATCGGGGTCGAGTCCTCTGATCGTGAGCGTTGTCATCTCACCACCCCTGCCCTCATATGACTGCAATGCTAGCATTGCTGCTATTGAAGGCACAGGCCGATACCACCAGCAACGGTGAGCCCGGCCCCACCATGCTCTTCCGTGGCTGCCCAGGCATCGCGAGCACACGACGCGCTGAACAGTGTGTATACTATGCGCATGGCGAGGGTGAACATTACGCTCCCTGACGACCTGCTCAGCCAGGCCAGGGCGGCGGGCCTCAACGTATCGCGGCTCGCCGCGGCGGCGCTGGCCGAGGAGCTCGACCGGCGGGCCAAGATCCACGAGCTCGACGCGTACCTTGCCGACCTGGACAACGAGCTCGGGCCCGTCCCGCAGCACGAGCTCAAGGCCGCCCGGGAATGGGCCGACGCCATCCTGCCTGCCGGACGAGACGGTACCGGCCAGGCGCACAGCGCATGACACTGATACTGGACGCCGGGGGCGTCAGCGCGCTGGCAGGCCAGCGCGCCCGCCTCATCGAACTGCGTCGGCGCGGCCTTTGGCCCGCCCAAGTTCCATCGGTTGTCCTGGCGGAGTCACTCACCGGAGATCACCGCCGGGACTTCCACGCCAACCGACTACTGCGCGCTTGCCAGGTCCGGGACGTGACCGAGCCGCACGCCCGCGAGGCGGCGCGGCTGCGCACCGCCACCGGCCGGTCGGCGACGATCACCGCAACTGACGCCGTCGTAGCCGCATTCGCCAGCACGTGCCCCAGCCCTATCGTGTTCACCAGCGACCCGCGTGACCTCGCTGCCCTCTCCGCGCACGCAGCATGCCCGATCACGATCGCCCGCGGGTAACCCGTTTCCTTCGCCGGATCTGGCCTGTGGATCGCCCAGCGATCTGCGGACAGCGCTCACGGTCGGGCCCGGGCTTCACCGATCGCGGAGCGTGACGGGATCGGGGTTTCACGGTGTTCAACGTCATCGATCACAGCGGCGTAGCCGAACGAGCTGGTGTGCAGATGCCCGACTCGAAACTCATCATGTTTGGGAAGCCGACTGTGGGCGCGGCGGTGATGCTCGCGGCGCCGCTTGCTGCGTTGGATATCCCACTCAAGGTGTTGGTCTGGGAGGACAGGAACGGAGCAGTATCAGTGAGTTACAACTCACCGGGGTTTCTGGCCAAGCGGCACCACCTCGAGGGTGCACTGCGTGCGCCCTTCGACGCAGTTGAGTCGATCGTTGAGGCACTACTTGGTGCATAACTCGCGCTGATCCGAGACCGCTCGACAACTCGACCCCGACGACCTCGGACAGGAATCCGGACCGGAAGAGCACCCGCTCGAACGGCGCGCCCAGGTAACGCAGACACCAGTCCGCCAGGAGCGCGTCATCGAGCACACCTGGCAGCGTATTGCGTTTGGAAACGCGCGCTATGTCGCGATCGGAGTGGGTGGCTACGCATGCGTGGCAAGCAGCAACTGGGGTCCGGCACGGTCATCACTGTCGTCAGGTGGTGGCGCCAGAGCCGGCCGGATCCTTGGACAAGATACAGAACTCGTTGCCCTCGGGATCGGCGAGCGTGATCCAGCCGCTGCCATCGGGCCGCCGGTGATCGGCCAGGTGTGACGCCCCCAGCGCGAGGATCCGTTCCACCTCCTGCTCACGCGTGCGATCCACTGGACGCAGGTCGAGATGCACCCGGTTCTTCACCTTCTTATCGTCTGGCACCGTGATGAACAGCAAGAGCTGGCTCCGATCGCGCGAGGTGATCAGGCACTCCTCGTGTCCCGGCTCGTTCGGGTCATCAGGATCTTCCACGAAATCCAGAACCTGCGACCAGAACAGCGACTGCGCGTAGGCGTTGATGGCGTCGAAGGACGTGTGCGAGATACGGCTGGTCATGGCGACAGCCTTGACTCGTCGCGGCAAGACCGTCAAACGGTTTCAGGTCCAGCAACCTGAAGCGAATCCATGTGCTGGCCAGCCTCTACCGGGCTGGCGGGGCCGAATATCCCATCGGGCCCCCGGAAGGTAAGCCACCTCCAAGCGCCATCCGACCCTGGCTCGCCCAATACCTCAACCCCGCCGCGGAGCAGATCGGGCGTGCCTCATCAAGATCGCCCACTTCACGCTCATTCGCATATAGCGCGTGCGACGTCAGGCAAGACGTAGCCTCCAGTGGTCGGGAGGCCGCCCGTCTTCAGCCGTACGCCAGCCCGGCGGCGTGGCACTGCGCAGGTTACCCGGCGGGTGCAGATGGTCGGCATCGTGGCACGTCGAGGGACGGCATCACCGTGCGTGACCGAGAAGATTAGGGAGAATGCGCGCGTAGCCGTGTTATGCGCGTAATCCCTGATCTGCCGGGCTGCCGTCAGTCCAGCACCGAACGGTGAGTTCTGTACTCTGGCCAAGATCCCGGGCGACCGGGGTCAGGCATGGTCAGGTAGCCGGTGGCCGAACGAGCGCTTGCTGGCCGATGGGCCATATGGCCCGGCCCTGCGCGGACATCCGCCAACAGCTGGATGGTGCAGTGGCGGCAGAGGTAGAGCTCGCTGTCCCGCTTCACGCGGTAGGCGGGGCGGACCGCCGGTCCGCACCGGTCGCACGTCTGGTTTGTCCCCTAGCGGCGAGAAGCCGCATACTGACCAGGCTGTGATCCTTCACGTCCGCGAGGGTATTTGTATGGTTCTTGCACGCCGGGTGGCTGCGGCTGTTACCCCCGCGGGGGGCAGCGTGTCCCTTGCCATGGCCGCAATCATGCTGGCCGCCTGCGGCGGGCAGCGCGGCGTGGCCCGGCCACCTCATCACCCGCGGCACCCTCGACCAGGGCGCACAGCAGCAGTTCGGCAGCGGTGGCAACCGGTTCTGTGCAGCTCCCCGCCCAGCTGCTCGGTCTGAAGAAGAACACCTCCACAACGGCGAGGCAGGCTGTCACCATCGTTAGCAGGGGGTTTGCTTCCCGCCTGATGGGAGACGTGGTCGGCGGGAAGGCCGCTATATACGGCGGCGCACAAAACGGTGCCACACCTTTCTTCTTCGTGACCGCGGGCACATGGAGCAAGCACGTGGCATCGCCGATTGATGTTGCCCACGCACTTCAGAAATTTATGCAGACCAAGGGCTTTACCGGGGCCAGCGTGCTCCCGGCAGGCCCTAACGGCGAAGCGCTGGTCTGCGGCCAGAAGCACGTCACGGCCGGGACGGACACCATCTGTTACTGGGCAGACCACATAACTCTCGGCGCTGTGCTCTACTCCCCGGGCTTCGTTTCAAACCTCAGCGAGGCCGCGTCAAAGACCAGCCAGATCCGCGGCGCCGTCGTGGGCTAAGACCCCGGCATTCTGGGCCACCATCAGCCAGCCGGGAGCGAGTAATCGGCAGTAAGAGAGTCACCCGATGTCACCAGAGAAAGTCTGGGTGTCCCAGGTGGCGTAGAGGTGGTCGGCCCGGTCGGTGCTCAGGTCGCCGTCGATCCACCATTCGGTGTCTGAGAGGGTGCCCTGCGTAAGCGGTAGCGGCTAAGAGAGCTTGACCCTGGAATATATATGACACACAATCCCCGCTATGAGCGAAGACGCCAAGGTGGAGGATGAGGCGGCGGCCAGCAGATCGGGACCGGATCTGGGGCGGCGGGAGATCCTGGTCCCCGGCGGGCACGGTACGGTCTTCGTCGCCCGGACGGGCCAGTTGGTGGAAATCGAGGATGTCGAGGGGCAGCAGGTTGCGGACTTCGTTGCCTTCGCGGAACGAAACCGCACCGAATGGCTGTCGACAACGCACACCCGCTCTGCCATCCTCCGGCTGACCGTACAGGTCGGGGACCGGCTGGACAGCAACTGGCGCCGACCCATGTTCGAGATCTTGCGTGATGACGTGGGCAGGAACGACATCATCACTTCGATGTGCGACGACCGACGCTACCGACTCGACTACGGGGTGGAGGGTCATCGCAGCTGCCGGACGAACTTCACCGAGGCGCTGGAGCCGTGGGGGATCGCCGAGTGGCAGATCCCCGACCCGTTTAACTTCTTCCAGAACGCCCCTATTCACCCGGACCGGACGTTCGGCAATGAGATACCCACCGGCCGGCCGGGAGACAAGCTGGTACTGCGGACGCTAATGGATGTGATCGTGTCAGTCTCCGCGTGCCCGCAGGATCTCAATCCCTGCAACGGGTTTCACCCGAGCCCGCTCGTGGTCCGCATCATCGACCCACCCGGAGACCTTGCGTGAGGCGGATCCGGCTGGCCGGGCAGTTGGCCGAACCGATCAGCCACTACACAGACGGGGTCGAGGCGGCTGGGTTTCTGTATATCTCGGGGATGCTGCCGGTCAACACCGATGGCGAACTCGTGGGCGGCGGCGACGTGCTCAGGCAGTCCGAGCAGGTGCTGGACAATGTCGGCGCGGTTTTGCGGAGCGCGGGTGCCAGCTTCGACGATGTCGTGCGGGTCGGGGTGTATGTGCGGGACATGGCCGACCGGGAGGTCATTAACACGGTGCGACGCCGCTACTTCGGTGACGCCCGGCCGGCCAGCACTCTGGTAGAGGTCAGTGCGCTCGCCCACCGGGACGCACTGGTGGAGATCGAGGCCGTGGCCCTGCTTCCCCGCCGGGATGGCCCCGAAGCCTGACGCGCTGCTGGCAGTTCATCATCATCCGGAGGTGCGTTATGCGAATCGCGGTGATAGCAGCGGGAGCGGCGCTTGCGCTCCTGGCCATTCCCGCCTGCAGCTCATCAAATAGCGGCGGTGGCTCCACGTCGACGCTGGTGGTGGGGGAGTTCAACCCGTTCAGCGGGCCGGACGCCGCGTTCGGGCCGGAAATGGTCGGCGGCTGCGTTCCCGCCGTCCGGCTGATCAACGCGAACGCCGGGGTGCTAGGTCACCAGCTGAGTTGCGTCCAGGAGGACACGCGCGGCGACCCGGCTGACGCCGTGCCGGCGGCGCAGAAGATGATGGCGACAGAGACGTCATTGATCGGCGTGCTCGGGCCCAGCTCCGACGAGGCACTGGCTACTGTCCCGCTGCTGAACCAGGGCCACGTGCCGATGTTCGCTGACACCGGCCAGGCTGCCTTCGATCACTCCCACTATGCCTACTTCTGGCGGATCACACCGGCCGACGACGTCAAGGGCTACGCGATGGCGCTCTGGGCGCACAAGGCGGGCTACACCCGGGCCGCCGCGGTGTTCGGCAACGACGCAGGCGCTCAGTCGGATGTGCCGACGCTGGTGCGCGCCTTCACCAAGCTCGGCGGGACCATCGTCTACAACAAGCCCCTGGCGCTCGACCAGAGCTCGTACCGCGCTGAGATCGAGAGCATGCTCGCCGCGCACCCGCAGGTGATCTTCACCGAGGTGGATCCGCAGACCGGCTCGACCTTCCTGTCTGAGCTGCAACAACTGCACGGGCTCATGCCCGTGGTCGGGACCGAGGTCACGCTGCAGGCGCCGTGGCTCAAGGCGGTCAACGGGGCGATCGGCGCGGCGGCCATGGCCAAGTATTTCGAGGGGATGCAGCCGTACGCGCCGCCAAGCGGCCCGGCCTGGCAGGCCTACAACCGGTCCCTGCTGGCGTCGGCATCGCAGGTGCCCAAGCCCAGCCAGTGGAGCACCGACCCGTACTCGATGACCTACTACGACGCGGTCAACGTGACGGCGCTGGCAGCGATCGCGGCCAAGAGCACCAACCCGAAGGTCTTCGACTCCTACATCCTTAAGGTCACCGCGCCCGGTTCCGGCAAGACGGTCGTCACCACGTTCGCCGCCGGGAAGGCCGCGCTGCAGGCCGGGAAGCAGATCCAGTACGTCGGCGCGGGCGGCCCCATCGTGTTCAACCAATGGCACAACTCGACCGGGGCGTTCGAGGCCGCGAAGTACGTGAAGGGCAGCCCGGTGCTTGTCGGCTCGGTGTCGGCGGCGCAGATCGCGGCGCTCAGCCGGTGACCGCGACCATCAACGGTGCCGAGATGGCACCGGGCCGCGCCACCCTCCGAGCGCCGAGGAGGCGATGGTGAGCACCCTGGTGCCGGCGATCGGGTTCGGCATCGTGACCGCATCCATCCTGGCGGTGGCCGGAGTCGGATTTACCCTCCAGTTCGGCGTCACCAACATCCTCAATCTCGCCTACGGCGACGTCATGACCGCCGCCGCGTTCGTCGCCTACCTAGTCACCAGCGCCGGCCTCAGCGTCTGGCTGGCGCTGGTGGCCGGCGCGGCGTTCGGGTCCGTCTTCTCGGTGCTGCTGAACCGCTTCCTGTACACCCCGTTCGTCCGGCACGGGACACGCCTGTTCGGCATGATCATCGTGACCATCGCGGTCAGCCTCATCCTGCAGAACGCCCTGCTGGCCATCTTCGGCGCGAATTTCTTCAGCCTGCAGATGCCCCGTCCGGCATCGGTGCACATCGGCGGGATGGTGTTCACCACCGTCCAGCTCGCCATCATCGGCATCGCGGTCGTGGCCATGCTCGGAATCCACCTGCTGCTCCGCTACACCAAGCTCGGCAAGGCCATGCGGGCCACCGCCACCGATCCTGAGCTGGCCCGCAACTGCGGGATCGCCACCGACCGGGTCATCGACCTCGCCTGGGCCATCTCGGGCGCCCTGTGCGGGCTGGCCGGCGTGATCCTGGTGATGAACGTCACCTCGTTCACCGACACCACCGGCGCCCAGTTCCTGATCCCGATCGTGGCCGTAGCGGTCCTCGGCGGCATCGGCCAGCCGTACGGGGCGATGCTCGCTGCCCTGGTCATCGGGATCACCAGCGAGCTGGCGGCCGCCATAATCAGCCCCGAATACAAGGATGTGGTCGCCTTCGTGATCTTGGTGGTGGTCCTCATCGCCCGGCCGCAGGGCATCCTGTCGGAGGTCGCCACCCGCAAGGAGGTCGCGGCGTGAGCGTCGCCTGGCAGTTCTACATCTCCACGGTGCTGATCTACCTCGGTGTCGACGTGATCGCCTGCTGGGGGCTCAACCTCCAGTTCGGCGTGGCCGGACTGGTCAACTTCGCCTTCATCATCTTCCAGGCGGCCGGCGCCTACACCGCGGCGGTGCTGACGCTCGGGCCGGCCACCAAGGGCGGGTTCCAGCAGTACGTCGGCGGCGCTCACTGGCCCTTCCCGCTGCCCATCCTGGCGGCCGGGGTGATCGGCGGCCTGCTCGCGCTGCTGGTGGGCAGCTTCGGCATCCGGCGCCTGCGCAGCGACTACGAAGCCATGGTCATGCTCGTGGTGTCGCTGATCGCGACCAGCGTCGTCACCAACCAGGTCGGGCTGGTGAACGGGCCGAACGGCCTGGCCCTGGTCCCCAAGCCGCTCGCGTCGATGGTCAACCTGTCACCCATTGGCTACCAGTGGCTGTTCGTCGGCATCACGGCCGGGATCTGCCTGTGCGTCTATTGGCTCGTCCACATTGTGACCAGCTCGCCGTTGGGCCGTGCGCTGCGCGCGGTCCGCGACAGCGAGCAGGCGGCAGCGGCCCTGGGCAAGAACGTCACCGGCCTGCGGATGCTCGCGTTCGTGCTCGGCGGGGTGATCGCTGGGGTCAGCGGTGCCGTCCTGGTCGAGTTCATCTCCGCCTGGTCCCCTGGCTCCTGGCTGTACCCGGAGACGTTTGTGTACTTCACCGCCGTCATCGTCGGCGGATTGGGGAACAACCTGGGCGTCATGGTCGGGGCCTTGCTTGTCCCGGTCGCCTTCCTCGAAGCCACTCGGTTCATCCCGCAGTTCGGCCCGCCAGGGTTCATCGACGCCCTGCAGTGGATGATCGTCGGGGTGCTCGCCCTGGTCTTCTTGTGGTTCTGGCCCCGCGGGGTCATCCCCGAACGGCGACGGCGCTTCCCGCCAACTGCTGAGGGCGAAGGAGAGCAGCCGCTGATATCCACCAGGGCCGGCCGATGAGCGAGACCGCCGGTACCCTGCTCACGGTCACCGACCTGCACCGCCAGTTCGGCGGCGTCCATGCGGTCAATGGCGCGTCCTTCCAGGTTCCCCCAGGGCGGATCACCGGCCTGATCGGGCCGAACGGCGCCGGGAAGACGACCCTGCTCAACGTCATCGCCGGCGCACTCGAACCGACCGCAGGGAAGATCTCCTACCAGGGCCAGGACATCACCGGGCTGCCCTCATACAAAGTGGCCCGGCGTGGGATCATCCGTACCTTTCAGATCTCCAGCGAGTTCGCCGGGCTGACTGTGCTGGAGAACCTGCTGGTCGCAGCGCCCGGCCAGCGGGGCGAGACGCTGTGGCAGGCCGCGCTCGGCAAGCGTTACTGGCGCCCGCACGAACGGGCGATGGTGCAGCGGGCGCGCCAACTACTGGCGCGGTTCGATATGTCCGCCAAGGAAGACGAGTATGCCGGAAACCTCAGCGGGGGCCAGAAACGCCTGCTCGAGCTGATGCGCGGGCTGATGGCCGGCCCGGCTCTGCTGCTACTCGATGAGCCGATGGCGGGGGTGAATCCATCGCTAGCCAGGCGGATCGAGCAGCACCTGCTCGACCTGCTCGGTGAAGGGCTCACCATGCTCATGATCGAGCACGAGCTTGCCGTGGTGGAACGGCTGTGCGACCCCGTCATCGTGATGGCCCAAGGGCGGGTGATCTCCCAGGGAACCATGGCCGAGGTCCGCACCGACCGGGAGGTGCTGGATGCCTACCTCATCGGATAACCCCTCCCCCCCCGACAGCCAGGCCGCGCGCCAGCCGCCGGGCGACGCAGGCCGCCCGCCCGCACTCCTGCGCCTCCAGGATGTCGCGGCGGGTTACGGTGCCGCCGCGATCGTGTCCGGCGTGAGCATCAGCGTCGGGCCCGGGGAAGTGGTCTCGGTGATCGGGCCGAACGGCGCCGGCAAGTCCACCCTGCTGAACGCCGTGACCGGCCGGCTCCCGGTCATGACCGGCGCAGTCAAATTCGGTAGTCGCGACATAACGAACATGCGTGGGCACCGGCTTGCCCGGATGGGACTGGGTTTCGTCCCGCAGACCAAAGACGTGTTCGACACCCTCACCGTGACCGAGAACCTGGAGATGGGCGGCTATCTGCTCACGAAGCCGCAACTGGCCGCGAGGACCGAGGCGGTGCTGTCGACGTTCCCCGCGTTGGCGGCCATGCGGTACAGGACCGCGAGCAAGCTCAGCGGGGGCGAGCGGAAGATGCTCGCGATAGCCCGGGTCCTGATGCTCGAACCGGCCGTCCTCGTCCTCGATGAGCCGACTTCCAACCTGTCGCCCGAGCTGTCCCGGACGGTGCTGCGGGACCAGGTACGGCGTCTCGCCGACGCGGGCACCGCCGTGCTGCTGGTCGAGCAGAAAGCGTTCGAGGCGCTCGGTGTGTCCAACTGGGCCTACATTCTGGTCGCGGGGCGCATCGAGATCGCCGGCCCGGCCAGCGAGATCCTCGCCCGCCCCGACATCCGCGAGGTCTTCCTCGGCCAATCCGCGGGAGCGCCGCAGGTGTCCCCTGCGCCCGGCCCCAACTCCTCGCCACACCCGGCATGAGGTCCGCACAGCTATGAGCAAGACTCGCGACCGGGCAGACGCTACCTCCCGCCCACAGGGCGAAACCGACGGCCAGTCCCCCAGCACGACCCGGCGGCCAGCACTGCGCGCACGGGGCACATATGTCAGCAAAAGCGACCTGGTCACTGACGCGCTCAGAGAACTCATCACCGACCGGCGGCTACCCCCCGGCACGCCGCTTCGCCAGCGCGACCTCGCCGAACAGTTCGACGTGAGCTACACGCCCGTGCGGGAAGCGCTCCGGCGCCTCGAGTCGGAGGGCCTCGTGGTCACCGACGTGCACCGTGGAGCCACGGTCGCGCGCACCGAGTCGGAGGAAATGGAGGAGAACTACCGGATCCTGGCCGCGCTGGAAGTGCTGGCCGGCACCCTCGCCGTGTCAAAGATGACCAACGACGACCTCACGGAGATCGAAGACCTCTACCGGCAAGTCGCCGACTGCCACCCGGATGACGGCCGCCTGGCGGAGCTCAACCGGCAGTTTCACTTCCGGATCTACGAGTGCGTACGCTCGCCGATGCTGCTTCTCCTCCTGCGGCTGCTGTGGCGGTCGTTTCCTCGCGGACCCCAAGCCGGCCGGCCGCACAGAGAATCCGTTCGGCAGCACGCGCAGCTCGTCAAGGCACTCAAGCGGAGGAACGAGGAAGAGGTAGCGGCCGTAATCCAGGATCACGTCCTCGGCAGTATCAAGTACCTGCACCAGCAGGGGGCAACGTCATGATCACGCACGGCCGCTGGCCTTCCGCTGACCGGTAAATCTCACCTTTGGTTTTCAACGGACTCCGATGCCAGGGAAGGAGCCGGCATCAAGAACGGGCAGCCCGCCCCAGTCTCCCGCGCACCCGCCCTCAGCGGAATCCGCCAGCAGCACCACCAGGCGGCAGCGACCTCAACCCGGCACCCCGCCCGCACCGGTCCCGATTTTCGCGTTCGCGCGACGCCCCCGCCGGGGACATATGGCTTTTCTGACTGCGCTCGTCTCACTCGACCCCTCCGTGCCGGAACGCCCCGCCGCATCAGAGGCCGGTAGCTTTGCCTCTAATAAGTCCGCGCTCGGTACCTCCCCGGCGGTGCGCCAGCGATACAGGAGGCAGCTGCCCCCGGCAGTGTCCCCCCGGCAGTGTCCAGCCTCAGGACATTGAGGACAGGGTCTCTCAAGACATGCAGGACAGTCAGCTGATGTCACCGGCGTGGCAGCCGGGCTAGCGGGCGGGCAGCTATGACGTTCCGGGGATGTCGAAAGCCCGGCTGGATTCGAACCTGCGCTCACGGCTCCGGAGAGGGTTGCTGTGTACGCGCCTGACCAGTGCAAACGTGTTCGCAGGAGTCCTGCCCGGGCACGTATCGGGCACGGCCGGCTTGAGGGCGGCTCTTCGTGTCGGCCGCACATGGTGTTTCACGGATGGTGGCGCCAGACCAACGTCTTCGCCGATACTGAACCGCCCCGGAGATTCCGGAGGCGCCGTCCACGCTGCGTTCGTTCCTGCGCTCGTTCACCGGGGGAACGTGTGGTCGGCTGAGGCGATGACCGGCCACCTGGGCCATGAGAAGCATGACCCGGCCGGGCGGGGGCAGCGGCTGGTGCCGCGGAAGACCATGACCGGGGGCAGGGTTCGGTTCCGGGGCCAGGCACGATAGGCTCTCCGTCGGCGCGGCGAGGTCGCCGTGGCATGGCAGAATGAAGGACTTGAACAGATGGCAACAGGCACAGTGAAATGGTTCAACGCCGATAAGGGCTATGGTTTTATCGCCCCCGACGACGGGACGGCGGACGTGTTCGTCCACTTCTCCGCGATCGCGAGCTCCGGCTACAGGTCGTTGGATGAGAACCAGAAGGTCGAATTCGACACGACCCAGGGACAAAAAGGACCGCAGGCGGAAAACGTCCGCCCTGTCTGACGTATAGCCCGCACACGCACCCACCGTCCGTGCAGATCGGCGGGAGTGTGCGCCGCGGTGGATCGAACGGGCAACGGCATACCCCCGGTGGCAGGCAGTTCACAGGCCAGCGCGGTGACCTGGGCACGCTGCACCGGCGTGAACCCGCGCGGCCGGCCCGGGCGGCGCGCGTCAGCCAGCCGGCCAGCCCTGCCCGCAGGTAGCGGGCGCGCCACTTGCGCACCGTGTCAGGGCACACGCCCAGGTCTCGGGCAATCCCCGCGTGCTGACCCATCCGCGGCGGCGAGCTCGATCTTCGCCCGCAGCACCATGCGCGCCTGGGCGGTAGGTCGGCCCAGCGCCGCCAACGCGGCGCGCTCCCCGGCACACAACACAATCTGGTAAGGGGTCGAAACAGGCACCGGCCTGTTCTGCCAGACGCCGTGCCCGCGCACGGCAGCGACATGCCGGCCGGGTAGGGCGTTATCGGAAACTGCGCCCAAGCCGCCGCCTGAGTCCACCAAGGTCAGCTTGCGCCAACGCCTGACAGCCCACGCCCAGCAGCACTGGCCGGCCCTGGCCGGCGTCACCGTGCGCTACCCCGGCGTGTTCGCCTACACCGACGGCCAGCTACCCAACGGCGTCACGATCCCGCTATGCCGACAGCGCTACGGCGGCTCAGCCAGCATCTGGGGCTTCGCCATCTACCTAGCCAGCCGCGACGGATACCAAGACAACGTCCTGCCCAGCGGCCTGCCCGCCGGCAGCCCCGAAGAAGCCCTCGACTGCGCCCTGCGGCCTCTACCTCAACCAACCCACCGCCTGGTGATGTTCCCCTGGTTCTCCGGAGTCGGGTTGCTGGATGATCACCATCTAGCAGCCCTCGGAGGACGATTGTGCCCAGGCGTTGCCCGGCCGAGTTCCGGCGGAAGGTTCTGGATCTTGTCGAAGCGGGCAGGCCTGTCGCGCAGGTCGCGCACGACCTGGATATCGCCAGGGCTGCTGATCCACTCCGATCACGGGGGTGCAATTCACATCGTGGGCGTTCACCGACCGGGCCCGCGCCACCGGTCTGCTGCCCTCGATGGGCTCGATCGGCGACTGACAACGCGATGATCGAGTCGTTCTGGGGCCGGATGCAGACCGAGCTACTCAACCGGCGGAAGTGGCGGACACGCCTGGAGCTGGCCAACGCGATCTTCGAATATCTCGAGATCTTCTACAACCGCCAGCGACGGCACTCCGCGCTCGGCATGCTCACCCCGATCGAATACGAACTGCGCCACAGCAAGATCGAACCCGTAGCATGAGCCCATAGTCCAGCATCTCGACTCCGGGAAACCCAGGGCACATTAGAGTCTCCAGACTCACCGGGGCGATTCAATGCCCCCTATCAGTCCAACCTTGCGCACGGGTCCGGCGGACCGCAGGAAACGCCGGGCAGTCTTCTGGTCAACCCCAGTCGGATCGCAGAGAATACGGGAACTTCGTGACGCCGCAAAAGACGCAACCCAGCCCAGGCTGCCGCTGCAACGGCGGGCAGGTGCGCGCGATGGACGCACTCACATGGTTGATATGGAGGTGATCGTTTGGCGTGCACGACCGGCCCACCACCCGTCCTTCCGCGCCAGATCGTGGTGTTCGATCTCGCCCGCTCTGGCCAGCGGAGTCACGAATGTCAGTCCCGGGCTGCGATTCGATGACGTACGGCAACGGCCTGCCCCTCGCTTTATTCAGCTGGGGCGTCACGTGTGACCTGAAGCAGCGTCGCCGCCACGCCGCCCTCACGAGTCACGGCATCAGCTCGGCGGCGCGCCGGGCCCGCGCGAACGCGGAGGCCCGCGGCTTGCGGCCCCAGCGGCAAGCCTGCTCCCGGACGCTGACAATCCGCGCATCTGTTCGGGCGAATCCCTAGCTTCGGGGCTGCGCCCAGTGCCGCCGCCCAGCTCAGGACGCACTCACCTGGCGGTTCGGCTGACCGTAGGCGGCCCCGCCTCCTCGCCCGTTTCTGGCCTGAAATTGGCAAGCTCTGCGGGTATGTCTACCTGGAAATCCGCATGTCTACCAGGAAATAAGAGCCGGTTATCAAACAATATCACATCCAGAATGTTGCGGGGAGATTCCCGCTTAGTTTGCAATTAGGGGAGTATTCCGCTAGGATTTGCCCTAATCCACGGTCCGGCCCGGGCACTGTTGCCTGCGGCGAGAATCGTGAGATGCTGAGGGGAATAATAGACATGGCACTCGGTATGTACTTCACGCCAAATTCGTTTACGCCAGCGCGGTACGACGACACAATCAAGCGGCTCGAGGAGGCTGGCGCCGGGTCGCCCCCCGGACGGCTGTACCACGTGGCTATGAAAGCGGACGGCCTGATCCAGGTGTTCGACGTGTGGGAATCTGAGGCGTCGTTCCAGGCATTCGGGAAGACGCTGCTGCCGATCATGAAAGACCTCGAGGCTGACCCAGGCCAGCCGCAGGCCTCGCCGGTCCACAACATAATCAAGGGCTGACGCCCCAACGCGGGGGGCCACGCCGGCTGTGCCCGGCACGGCGGGCTGGGGGTTAAACGGGACGGCGCAGGTGCGCCGTCCCGTTTAACGCGGCCGGTTTCCCCCGGGAGCGTGACGGGGCCCGCCGCCGTGGGCCGTCCGTCCCCCGGAGCCCGGTCCTTACCCCGGAGGACCGGGCTCCGGCCCCTTCGGGAGACGGACGGCCCACGCTGTCAGGTGGGTCAGCCCGAGGTGGTTCTCATACGCAGCGAGGCCAGCCCCCATCGTGTAAGGCCCGCGGATCCGCTGAAGCCGGGGCGAGATCTCGGAGTAATCCAGGTCAGGGTGATCGCCGCACTCGTAGCAGATGAGTTCAAACGCCCCGGTATAGCCGCCTTCCACCCGGCCCTTCATGATGCGGCCGGCTGGCGCCGCAGGCTCGCCGTGCCGCCGTGGCCGGGCTGGCCAGCAACAGGAAGTGCCGTAAGACCCTGGTCGCCACGGCGCGGCAACAGACCACGGGGATCGCGCCGGCCGCGCGGTACCGGAATGGCACTCAGACGGTTAGGCGACCGCGTGTCGGCGGCGACGTCCGTGTCTCCAGGACTCACCAGACCCCCAGGCCGGTAGTTCTTATCATCTGCCGGGGTCCGGAGCAGCACGACGACCCCAGTCTCGCAGCATGATCGCCTTCAGGCAAACCCGAGATGCGCGGCGTGCCTATTCAGAGGACGTGGCGCGGGCGGGAGGAACCCGATGGTATGCCCAGGCGGGGAGGGGCGACAGACACGGTCTGCGTACGCCGATGAAGCGGCAGTTAAAGAAAACCGCCGGATGCGCCGTCCTGATTGCCCGCCTGATTGAGACTGCGGGCAGGCGTTGCGGTTTGGCCGTAGCGTCGTGAGGTCCCGGGGAGGCTGGCACGGCACACGCCGGAGCTGTGCCGGCGGATGGGCGAGAAGGTTGCCTCGTTGACCGCCGCGGGCTGGGGCGCCGCCGCCGTCACGGCAGGCAGACGCGCTGGAGCAGGTCCGCGAGCCAGTGCTGGAACGTCTCGGCCGGCCAGCCTTCCTCGCAGACCAGCCGGTAGTAGGCATCCGGCGGCAGGGCGAGCAGCATGTCGGCGAGCACCTGCTCCCCGCAGCGCAGCGTGGTCTTGGCCGCTAGGTTCGCGGCGACGCTGGCGGTCCTGGCGTGGCGCTGCCGCCGCAGATCCGCCCACAGCGCGGCGGCGTCTTGGTCGACCGCGGCGGCCATCTCGAGCGCGCGGAGCAGGGGAACGGCGCGCTGCAGGATCCAGCACAGGTTGCGTGCGTGCAACTGCACCGAGCGCACCGGATCAGGTTCGTCGAGCGCCTCGGTGAACCATGGCCGGCCGGCGACCGGCACCGGTGCATCGTCCCCGGCCATCGCCTGATCGACCACAGCCTTGAGGATCGCCGGCTTGGGCCCGACGGCGGTGAAGACCGTGGGGCGGGCAACGCCGGCTTCGCTGCGATCTCGTCGATGGAGGTCGCGAGGTAGCCCTGCGTGCAGAACAGCCGGTGCGCTGCCGCGCAGATCAGCCGCGGGGCGTCGCCGCGCCGGATCGTCGACCGGTAGGTGCGCCGCTTGACAGTGGCCATGACCCGTATGATACTGCAGATCTATTCAAATAGATGGCTTATCTATTTATCTACTTAACCGGCCGGGGGTGGACCGATGACGGAGACCGAGCAGTTCCTGGCGACGATGAGCCCACAGGTCACCGAGGCGGAGACCGCGCTGCACAACGGCGATTCCGGCCCCCGCATCGCGATGTGGTCCCGCGCCGAGCCGCTGACGCTGTTCGGCGCGGCGATGTCCGCGCGCGGGTGGGCCGAGATCGGGACGATCTTCGACGCGCTGGGGAAACAGTTCTCGAACTGCCTGTCCTACCAGAACCAGATCGTCGCCGCCGAAGCCCGTGGCGATCTGGCGTACACCGTCGCGCTGGAGCACACGACGGCCTCGATCAACGGCGCCGAGCCCCGCCCGTACGTGCTGCGCGCGACGACGATCTTCCGGCGCGAGGACGGCGAATGGAAAGTCGTGCACCGGCACGGCGACGCGCTGGCCGCGGACTCCGGCGCGGTCGTTGGCCGGCTCACGCCGCCCGCTGGCGCCCCCGGGGGCTGAGCAGATCAGAAGACGGCGACCGAGCCAAGAGGAGCCGGCGGCCAGGGCGTCCCCCAAGATCGCCGGGCGCCCGCGATAGGCAGCCCCTGGCACGATCGCGCCCGGCCGGCTACCCGGCGCCCCCGGCAGCAACCCGGCACAGAACCCCCGATCTGCACTCGTCGCCGGCGCGCCTCCCAGGGAGCCGTCGGCGACCAGCCAGGCGGGTCGGCGCGTTCTCCCTAAGCTGTCTCCATCACTCAGCGTGACGCCATCTGCCGACTACGATCACCGATTGAGTACAGCGTGGCCTGGCCGGGCTTGGGGCTGCCGCAGGGCGATGCCGCCAAGGCCGTCGCCGAGCTGAAGCGGCGGCCCGGCCTCGAGCCGCCAGTGCACGGCAGCGGCGACCTGGTGAGCCCCCTCGCCCGGCACGACCTCCTCGACGAGCACCGGCTGCTGACCTTCCCCGTGCTGCTCGGCACCGGCAAACGCCTGTTTCGCGAGGGCTGCGCCAACCACCTTTCCGACCGGCCGGATCGACGGCCGACACCACCGGTGTCACGGTGCAAAGGTACGAGCGGGCCGGCAAGCCCGAATACGGCCGAATGGCGGACTGAACGCTCAGCGGACCGCCTCGACCGCTGTTACCAGTTCGCGGGCCAGGCCGGACATGCGACCCCAGAGCGCGGATACCCGCATGCCCCGGCCAGCGCAACGCCTTTAATAAACGGCATCAGGGCTTGCCCCAACATCCGCGTGCGTCAGCACGCAGAGCGACCAGATCTGCATGCCCGCCCAGCGATCGCTGAGTAGCGGCCAGCCGACCAGATCGGCGGCTACTTGCGCGCCGGCGCCGATCGGCGTGAGTCACTGCGCGTAGCGGGATGACGAAGACGCCACGCCGGAAAAGTTCTGTCTGTCTGCATGATGGAGCTTCGAGGGCCCACAACCTGATCGGCGGCGTTGGTCATGGGCAGAGGACTCTGGCCAGGGGGTATGGTGCAGGCGCCTATTGAAGTCGGGACGGTAGAGATGGCCCAGAAGGTAACCGTGGTCCTCGAAGACGATCTGACCGGCGGTCCAGCGGAACAGACCGTGCGGTTCGCCTTCGAGGGCACCGACTATGAGATCGACCTGAACGCCAAACGCCGCCGCGTTCCACAAGCAGATCGCGTCCTATCTTGAGCACGCCCGCCGGGCCGGGCGGGCGCGCCTGGCCGGGGCGGCGCACGCCGCCAACCGGCAGCGCAGCGGTGATATCCGCGCCTGGGCGAAGCAGCATGGCTTGGCGGTCAGTGAGCGCGGGCGCATCCCGGCCGACGTGCTGGAGCAGTACCACGCGGCCAGCGGGCGCTGACCCAAGGCCACCACTGCTGCGATCCTCAGAACCGATGCGCCGCGCCCTGGCACGGCGCGACAATGACCGTTTGCCCAGCGGACCGGCTCAGGCCTGGATGCTCACACCCTCTCAGACTGCGTCGGCAACACCAAGACATCGCGTTCTCGGCGGCATAGAGCGCGTCCGCT
>CAVTIX010000024.1:0-73237 GCA_963734725.1 uncultured Actinomycetes bacterium | reverse complement strand
AACCGTTCCTGTTCGTTACGGCTCACGCCCAGATCGAAGATGCAGTTTTCCTGATGAAGGCGGGCGCGGTCGACTACCTCGAGAAGCCATACGCGCTGCCCGATCTGCTCGACCGCATCGCGCGGCTGATCAAGCTACAGCCCAGGCCGGCTGGCGATCTCGGCACCTCGGAGGCGATGCGCCAAGTGGAGTTGCTCTTGAGGCGAGTTGCCGATATCGACAGCTCGCTGCTGATAACCGGCGAGAGCGGCGTCGGCAAGGAGGTGGCGGCCAAGTTTGTTCACCAAATCTCGACGCGCGCTGCTGAGCCGTTTGTCGCGGTCAATTGCGGGGCGATCCCCAACGAGCTGATCGAGAGCCAGCTGTTCGGTCACGAGAAGGGCGCCTTCACCAGCGCCCAGGTGCGTCATCACGGCTATGTCGAGCGGGCCCGCAATGGCATCCTGTTCCTCGACGAGGTCGGCGAGTTGCCGATGCTGATGCAAGTGAAGCTGCTCCGTCTCGTCCAGGAGCGCACCTTCACCCGCATCGGGGGCGAAACGGCGATAACGACGAGCGCACGGATCATCTGCGCGACCAATACCGACCTCGAAGCCGCCGTCGCCGAGGGCAGCTTCCGGCGCGATCTATTCTATCGGATCAACGTGATCGCCGTCGTGATCCCGCCGCTTCGCGACCGGTCGCGATGATATCCTGCCGCTCGCGCGGCGCTTCGTGCAGGAGTTTTCGGAGGCGTTTGAACGCGATGTCCACGGCTTCACGCCGACCGCCGAACAGGCCCTGCTCAGCGATCCCTTGGCCCGGCAATGTGCGGGAACTGCGCAACTCGCGTCGAGCGCGCGGTGGCGCTCTCGCAGGCGTCGCGGATCGGCGTCAACGCGCTTTTTCCATCCGAAGCGGCCGAGGCGGACGGGGACCGCCTGGCAACTCTCGCTGAAGTCCGCGATCGGGCCGAGCGCCAGCACATCCGCGCCGTGCTCGCAGATGTCGACAACCGCATCGAGGAGGCCGCCAAACGTCTCGGCGTATCGCGCTCGACATTGTTCGACAAGATGCGCAAGCTCGATATACGCTCCGAGCTCTGACCTGTGATTTGATCCGAACCGGGCGAGCGCGCCGAGCAGCGCAGGCTCATTATCTTACAAACAATGTTAAGCAATGGACGTTAGCGTGAAGAGCAGGAAGCGAGCATTGGAGTGGTGATGAAAGGAGCAGCTTTTTTGTTGCTGCTGGGGGTGGCTCTCGGACCGGCGATGCCGAGTTTTGCGCAGGCGCCGGAGGCGATATCGAGCACGTCCGAGGAGCCGGGAAGCGTAATCGTCTTCCCGAAATTCACCAAAGGGACGGTCGTCAGTCGACGGCGTGACGAGGCCCCAGACCGAGATCGAGGTCCGGGCCCGATGCCCAAGCGGCTGCCACTTGCACCGAGGACGAGCCGGTAAAGATCAGGTTCCATTGGGTATGCCCCGGGAACTCCGACAAGGCCTCCAATTACGTCTGCAAAGAGACCGACTTCGATGTCAGGCTTTCGGTCAATGGCAAGGCCTCATTCAACCCCGAGAACCCCAACCTGCTGGAAAATAACGTCGGGTGCAGCGGCGCCTTGCCCGAGCGGCTATTTGATCGGATGGGTGATCAATCCGGACACGGAGCGGCCGATCAAATATGACGGGCTGACCGGCTCCGCCATCCTCCGGGACGGCCAGGGCGTGATCCAGTCGTATGAAGCGTTCGCGATTCAGGCCGACCGCAATCTGGCTAATCGTGCCGAAATCGCGACTGACATCGATCCGCGCACCGGCACTTCGGCCCTTGTCTTCGACGGCGGCGCCGGCCATTACCAAGTGGTTGGCGGAGCGGTCCCGGCAAACCTCGAATATCACAAGCTGACCGGACCCGTCGCTCCGGCGAAGCTTCCCTGATCCTCCTCACGCTTGACGTGCGATTGAACCGGCCGAATTACCCGACCTTCGTCGACCTCGATTTCGCAGTCCAGATGGAGGCCCGAGCGTCGACCTCGTGGAACTTCAGATGTTGGACGGAGATACAGCATCCCGACCATCGATGCGAATTTCACACTCGTCGGAGCGCAGAACGGTAACGGCTGTCATTTCCGGCCGTGCGAAGAAGGTGCCGTTTGGCGGCGTATCCGACATCCCGGGTCCGGTCACCTTGCTGGGGCTTGTTCCGACCGATGACGGCCGCGGGGGCAGGACGATGGACCCGGCCTATGTTATCCAGAAATCCGACAGCGGCAAGCCGACGACGGTTTTTGTGCCGTTCGAAACGACGTGCATGCCGTCCAGTAATCGCTGCGGACGGTCAAAGCGCGAAACCTGGTCTTCGGACTGCTCGCAACCAGGCGAGTTTGCAAAACAAGAGAGGGCGACCCAGGGTGATCGCGAACGGCGCCGCCACCAGCTGCGTCGAGCGAGCGGCAGAAATGATTGGCAGCTTTATTTTTTGATGCCGTTCGAGAAGACGCGGCAACCCGGCCTGTAGCCCGCGCGTCGATGCGGTCCGGCAAGCCGGACTCAGCCGTTGAGGCCAATCCGATATCCTGGACTTAATCGCCCGCCAGCCTTTCTTTAAGTAGCAGAAAAATATGCTATAAATTTAGTAAATCTCACTTGGCATCAGCGTTTGCAACGCTAATTGCGCCCATTTAAGGGTGTATCGAGAAGGAACTCATCATGAAGTTTAAGACAAAAGGTGCGCGGCTGGCCGGGCTGCTAGTGCCGGCGCTCGCACTGGCAGCACCGGCGTTTGCGCAGGTTCGGGATCCGACGTTGAGCGACGCCACAGAGCCGGGCAGCGTGATCGTCTTCCCCAAGTTCATCAACGGGTCGGGCGTGGTGCTGCCTGAGGGAGTCCCTGCTCCCGTAACCGAACTTGAGGTCGGCGTCGTCTGCCCAAAGGGTGCTACCTGCTCCGAGCACCAACCGGTAAAGATCAGGTTTCACTGGGTTTGCGGCACGACTGAAGCGAACCTGGCCGGCAGTTTTATCTGCTCGGAGACCGACTTCGACGTTACCGCTACGGTGTTCGAGAAAATTGTGCTCGTCCCCGACGGCACCCCCCAAAACTGGTTACGCATCTGGTCTGCCGACCAAAACCATCCCCGCGGCACCATGTTTGGGCGGCTATCTGATCGGGTGGGTGATCACTCCGACCACCGATACGCCGATTAAGTTTGACGGGCTGATCGGCGATGCCGTTATCCGGATCCGAGCGCCACCGCGCAGGCGGGCTACAATGCGATCCCGATCCAGGCGGATCCCCACTTGGCAAATCTCGCTGCCGTTACGACCAATGGCAATGGCGCTCTTCTCTTCGACGGCGAGGCCGGTCATTACCAGGCGGTCACCGGACAGGTCCTCGGAGACATGAGGTATACGAACACGGCCGGTGCAACGGTCACCCAGGGGGTCCTGACGTTGCTGACCTTGGACGTGAAGTCGAACCGTCCAAACAACCCGGTCTTTGTCGACCTCGACTTCTTCGGTGGCAACCCGAGCGCAATCGGCAATGAAAACCAATTGTCGACTTCCACCGAGTTCATCTGCTGGGAAGAGATACCGATAACCTCGATCAATCCGGACTTGACGACCACGGTTATGGGCCGCAAGGGCGTGTTTGTGTCCGCCCCAGCGACGAAGGTCGGCATTTTCGGGATATCGGACGAAACTGGGCCTACCACCCTGCTCGGGCTGGCCGAGACCCAGGAAGGCCCCGCTGCCGCCCCGACAGCGCGGGTCTCGTTTAGTAACCTCTTCAACAGCAGCGTGCCGGTACCGACGACGTTCCTGCCGACACCGTCACCTAACTTCCTGCCCTGATTGTCCGGTATGAGGGGCGGCTAGCGCCGCCCCTCTCGGCATACCCAACCGCCGTCTCCGGCGAGACAGCTATCGAGTCCGGGATATCGGACTAGGCCATTGGGCCGAGTCCGGTATCCCGGACTCGTCTTGCGGCGCATTTCTCTAAGATACTGGAAAAACTGGTTAATATCTCGCGATATCATATGGCACGACACTTGCTCCGTGAGAATCGCCCGCTTTAGGGCGTAGAAGGAGGGAACAGACCATGAAATTCAAGATAAAAGGTGCGCGGCTGGCCGTGCTGCTTGTGCCGGCGCTGGCACTGGCAGCGCCGGCGTTTGCGCAGGTTCGGGACCACGACGCTGAGCGACTCGCAAGAGCCGGGCAGCGTGATCGTCTTCCCCAAGTTCATCCAGGGGACCGTGACGCTGCCTGAGGGCGGGACGGCCCCGATAAGCGAACTCGAGATCGGCGTCGTTTGCCCAAAGGGTGTTATCTGCCCCGAGCACGAGCCGATAAAGATCAGATTCCATTGGGTTTGCGGCACAAATGAAGCGGACCTAGCCGGTAGCTTTGTCTGCAAAGAAACCGACTTCGACATCACCGCGACGGTGTACGAAAAAATTGTGCTCACGCCCAACGGCGAGATCGCGGGCTCTTATACCCCTGGTCTGCCGACCAAATTCGCGCCCGCGCCCGAGTGTCCTAATGGGGGCGGGTATCTGATCGGGTGGGTTATCAGTCCGACCAATGATCACCCGATCAAGTTTGATGGGCTGATCGGCGATGCCCATCTCCGGCCAGGCTCGCCGGCATCGGGAACCAGCTGTTCCGGGGAGCCCCACCGCGCTGGCGGACTACGATGCGATCCCGATCCAGGCGGATCCCCAGTTGGCAAACGGCGCTACCGTTTCGACCAATGGCAACGGCGCTCTTATGTTTGACGGCGCCGCCGGTCATTACCTGGCGGTCACCGGCCAGGTGATAGGTGACGTCAGGTATACCAACCTCACGACCGGCCCGACCTTCACCCTGGGCGTCTTGACCTTACTGACCTTGGACGTGAAGTCGAACCGTCCAACTCCGGTGCTCCGCGATCACCGCATTGCCATCGGGATTTACGACCGCACCGAGGCTGGCCTGGTCCGCCGGCGCGGCCGGAAACCGACCTCTCCGGCGAACGGACCGTGGTGCCCGAACTGGCCGGCGAAGTCCCAGCCCGATTTGGTGCTGATCAACGACGATGACCTCACCTACGCCAAGATCCGCCTGGATCCGCACTCGATGGCCACGTTGTCCACCAGCATCAGCGAGTTCACCGAAACCCTGCCCGCCGCCCTGTGCTGGGCCGCCGCCTGGGACATGTGCCGGGACGCCGAACTCGCCGCCCGCGACTATGTGCGGCTGGTGCTGGGGGGTCAGCTCGGTCTCCGACGTATCGGTGGCCCAGACGCTGCTGCGCCAGGTCAATGCCGCGCTCCACCGCTTCACTGATCCGGCTTGGCGGGAGACGGGGCTGGAGGCGGCCGCCGCGGCGCTGCGCGGGCTGCTGGGACAGGCCGAGCCCGGCTCGGACACCCAGCTCGCGTACATGCAGGCGTTCGCCGGAATGGCCATCTCCCCCGCCGACCTGGCCCTGCTCGCCGGGCTGCTGGACGGCGCCAGCTCCATCGACGGCCTGGTGATAGACACCGAGCTGCGCTGGCGGCTGCTGCACCGGCTGGTGAGCCGTGGCGCCGCGGGGTACGCGGAGATCGCAGCGGAACTCGACAGGGACGCCACCGACGCGGGCGCGCGGCACGCGGCCACGTGCCGCGCCTCGGTTCCCGACCCCGAGGCGAAGGAGGAGGCCTGGCAGCAGATCGTCAGCGGCGCCCTGCCCAACGCCACGTTCCGGGCGATGCTCGCCGGGTTCGCCGACGATGACCAGCTCGCGCTGCTCGCTCCCTACCAGGACCGCTACTTCGAGGTGGTCCCCCGGAGCTGGCGCGACTGGAGCCCGGACATGGCGCGGTGGTTCGTGAGTTACGCCTACCCGATTACGGACGACCCGGCGGTGATCTCCGCCACTAGCGACCTGATCAGCTCCAGCGATCTGGCCCCAGGCCTGATCCGGTTGCTCAGCGAAGGCCGGGACGGGCTCCGCCGCGCCCTGCGCTGCCAAGAGCGGGACCGCCGGGCCGCCGGCTGACCGTGCCGGCCAGCTCGCGCACGCCGGGCCGCTTGTCCAGGTCTTCGAGCAGGACGGCGCGTCCCTGGCCGTCGCACAGCGGAATCCGCCAGTTCGGGTACTGGTCGGTGGTGCCCGGCAGGTTCTGCGGCCGGCGGTCCCCCACGGCGTCGGTGAGCGCCACCCCGATCAAGGCGGCCGGGGTGCGCGCGAGGTAGCCGTAGAGCGCGCGGGTGAACTCCGCGGACCCGAGCTGAGGACCCGGCCGGATCAGCCCCTGCCCGGCGAGCGCGTCCTGCCAGGCGGACAGGGCATTAGCGGCGCGCCGGCGCTCGGTGTCCAGGGCGCCGGTGAGCAGCCCCAGCTGGGCTCGCAGCGCCACGTGCTCGCCGGTGAGAAACGCGGCCGCCGGGGGCACGTCGTGCGTGCCGACCGTCGCCAGGCAGTCGCGGCGCCAGCGGCGCGGCGGCAGCGGCGCGCCATCCGCGCGCCGCTCGAACCAGAGCATCGACGTGCCGAGCACGCGGCGGGCCGCCAGGTAGTCGCGCATCCAGGCGTCCACGGTGCCGAGGTCCTCGCCGATCGCGACCCCGCCCGCCCTGGCCGCCTCGCCGGTGAGCAAGCCGATCATGGCCTCGTGCCGGTACCGCACGTAGGTGCCCTGGTCGGCGGTCATTCCCTCGGGCACCCACCAGAGCCGGAACAGGCCGAGCACATGGTCCGCGCGCAACCCGCCCGCATCGGCGAACCCGGCCCGCATCAGGTCCGCCAGCGGCTGGTACCCGGCGTCCTCCAGCCGGGCCGGGTGCCAGGGCGGAAGCGCCCAGTCCTGCCCCCGGGGGTTGAACTCGTCGGGCGGCGCGCCCACGCTCATCCCCGATGCCAGCACGCTCTGATCCGCCCAGGAATCGGCCCCGCCGGGGTGCGCGCCGACCGCCAGGTCACTGATCACGCCGATGCTCATCCCGGCCGCCCGCGCGGCTTCCTGCGTCGCGGCGCGCTGTTCCTGGGCAACCCACTGCACCCAGGCGTGGAACCCGGTCATGGCTCGCCGCCGCTCGCGCTCCGCGGCGACCGCAGCCGAGCGCGGCGCCTGCAGGCCGACTGGCCAGGCCCGCCAGTCGGGCCCGTGGATCTCGGCAAGCGCGCACCACGTGGCCCAGTCCTCCAGCGCCTGGCCCTCGCGGACGGTGAAGCGGCGGAAGGCGGCGCGCCGGGCTGGTGACAGCGGCCAGGCGTGGACAATGTCGAGGGCGGCGCGCTTGGCGGTCCACACGGCGTCCCGGTCGATCAGGGCAGAGGTGGAGTTGCGGGCCCGCAGCGGGGCGGCCAGGGCGGCGATCTGCTGGCGCTGCGCCGACGGCAGCAGCGAGTACTCCGGGATGTCTTCCACCCGCAGGTACAGCGGGCTGAGGAACCTCCTGCTCATCGGCAGGTAGGGCGATGGGCTCAGCGGCGGCACGGGCTCGGCCGCGTGCAGCGGGTTGATCAGGACGAACCCCGCGCCGAGGGCGCGCGCGCTCCAGGCCGCGAGGTCGGCGAGGTCGCGCAGGTCCCCGTGACCCCAGGACAGTCGCGAGCGCACCGAATAGAGCTGGACGGTGAACCCCCAGCAGTCCCGCGGCACCGCGGGCGCGGCCGGGTGGTCCGCCGGGCGCCAGGGCGCCGCCACCGTAGAGCGGCCGCTGGCTGCACCCGTCCGTGGGCGGGCCAGCGCCGGCGGGGCGCCCAGCGCGGCCAGCACAGCCTGCAGGGTCTTGTCCCCGACCTGGATCCGCCGCCCCTGCCAATCGCGGTAGGCCGTGGTCACGCCGCGCGCCTCCGCCCGGCGCCTCAGCTGTGCGCTGGTCACCCTGCCATGATCCACACCCGGGAGCACTGCCCGAGCCACAACCCCGCTTTCCGACATCGTGTCGTCGGCCGATTAGGCCGATAGCCCTACGACGAGCCCGCTGAAGCTAAGCGGCCTGAAGACGGTGGTGCACAGTTCTAGCTGGATAGACGCGGCGGCGGCAAGCGGAATTAGAAACGCGCGTCAGCGGCTTCAGCGGGGACCGGGAGCGGGTAGGGGTCGCGGAAGGTGAAGGCCCGGGGCCCGGGGCCGTCCCGGCGGAGCAGGGCCAGCCTGGACAGCGCCTCGTCCAGCCGGGGGATGTGGCCGGCCGGGACCCACCACAGCACCAGGTAGGGCACGGCCACCGGGTGGAACCACGCCCGCCGGCGGCGCATGAAGTCCAGGTGCGGCCCGCTGCGGTAGACGAAGTCGCGCAGCGACTCCAGGTTCTCCCACACCGACATGTTGACCATGATGTCCGGGCCGCACGGACGCAGCGCGGTGGCGCCGGGGCCGTCGCCGTCCTGCAGTCGCCAGACGAACCCGGGCGCGGCGTCGGCCAGGGCGTTGACCGGGACGATGCCGGCCATGAAGCCGGCCATCTCCGGTGAGTCCGTGGCGGCGCGCGCGGTGCCGATGTTGAGTTCGGCGAGGTGGTATCCCGTCACCCGCCCATCACAGCACCACGCGCGCGAATATGTCAATACTCGTTATTTTTAGATGCCGTCAGGACGACGCAGCACTCGCCGGGACGCGGGTCGAGCCGCGCCGACAGGCCCGGCGCCGCGGCCCCTTCCAGCAGCCCGTCGAGCAAGGCCAGGTTCATGCCGCAGATCAGCGGCGGGTGGTTGCTGGCCAGCACGTGGAACGGGCAGTTGCGCAGCCGGACGTCCGCGCCGTCGCGGTAGGGCTGGTAGCCCTGCGCAGTCAAGGCGCCGGTGACCAGATCGCCGTCGGGCAGCCCGGGCGCCTGGCTTCGTGCGGCCCGGCCGGATGCGGCGCCGCGGCTGCGCGCCGAGCGCTGCAGCTCCGGTTCCGCGCCGGTCAGGTCGACGACCTCGGCGAGCAGTTCTGCGGCCGTACGGTAATCCCGCGGCGGCACGCTGACCTGATGCTCGGCTGCAGTACGCCGGTACAGCTTGGCCGGGCGCCCGGCGCCCGGCCCGGACCGGCCGGCCGGCCGGGCGAACGTGACCTCCACCAGCCCCGCCTCGGCCAGCCGGTCCAGGTGGAACGCGGCCAGCGTGCGTCCGATCCCGGCGGCCTGCGCGGCCTCACTCCGGCTCACCCCGTCGCCCCGGGCCGAGACGTAGTCGTAGAGCCGGCGGCGCACCGGGTCGTCCAGCACGGCGATGATGCTGATCTCGGACACGGTTAGATTCTAAAACCAATTATCCCTGACACCAGCGCTCATTCACACCGAACTCGCACGGGATCCGCGCGGGGACCTGAGTTCCGCTGCCGATGCTTATGCCACCGGAAACCACCCGGCCAGGCGTCAGGCGCCGGGCCGGGTGCCGGGGCGCCGCCAAGTGTTCGGCTGCTTTTCAGCTTGCTCTGATGGTGCCCCCAGGTTCGGGTCAGTTCCTATGAATGAGCACAACCAGCACAGTCGGCAGTGAGGTAGGCGCAGGTGGACGAGCAGGAGCATCCCGCGAGCCCGAAGACCCCGGCCGGCGGCGAAACGACGGCCGGCGGCCGGACCCAGGCTGACGGCCAGGCCCCGGCCAGCATCGAGACCCCGGCCAGCGGCCAGAGCACTTCGGCCGAAGGGGCGCCGGGCCGGGATCGCCGGATCGACGGGGTCCGGGAGGCCATCACCAGCCGGGGAGCCGGCTGGGCCGTCGCTGCAGCCATGGCCGGCGCCGTCGTCGGCCTCTCGGTGTCCATGGCCACGTCATCGGGTCCGACAGGCGCGGCGCCAACTGCGGGTCCCGGCGGGGCCGTGCGGGCGCAGGCGCAGGCTCGGCTGCGGGTCCAGGCCCCGGCGCGGTTGCGCGTCCAGGTCCCGGCGGGCCTGGCCTTGCGGACCCCCGCCCGGCTGCGGTTCCAGGTCCCGGCGGGCCAGTCGGGGCAGGTCCCGGCGGGGCGGCCGGCGCAGGTCCCGGCGGGGCGGCCGGCGCAGGTCCCGGTCCGGCTGCGGCTGCAAGCCCCGGCCTCGGTGCTCGCCCCGGCAGTGATCCCGGTGCCACAGGTTGCGGCCGCGCCGGGCAGGCAGGTTCCGGCGGCCGCGCTGACCCCGCGGGCGCTGCGCGTCCAGGCGCAGCGCGGCCAGGTCCGGGTGCGGCTGCGGATCCCGGCGAGCGCACGGATCCAGGCGCGGCCCGCCCCGCTGCAACTGGTGGCGCCCGGCTGGCGACCCGCGGAGGTTCTCCCAGCGGCGACGCCGGCCCGGCTGCGCATCGCTTTCCAGCGCGGGGTTCCGGTCCCGGCCCGGCTGACGCTGCCGGCGAACCTGCCCGGGCAGGCACGGCTGCGGATCCAGATCCCGGCACGGGCACGGGTCACCCCGGTGCTGCCGGCCCCGCCAAACTGGTAGCCCGCACTAGCCCCGCCCCGCGCCCCCGTGCTAGGGGATCAGATCTCACCCCCGGCGACAGGCACAGGCCGTCTTGATCGCCGGGATCCGGGCCGCCTAGAAGCCCACTGAAAATCTTGGTAGTTCTGGCCTGGTGCGTTGCTGGCGAGGCAGTGTTGTAGGCATGCAGGGTGAGCGTGCCGGGGAGCCGGTAGGGCCGGATGTGTGGGAGACGTGCCGGGAGCTGATTCCGGCTGGGAGTGTGTTCGCGTTCTTGGCTGCGCACCGGGAGGCGCTGTTCCCAGCGGGGATGTTCGCGGATATGTATCCCTCGCCCAATGGGCGGCCGAGCGTGCCGCCGCAGGTGCTGGCGGCGGCGGTGGTGCTGCAGGCGCTGCGTGGGCTGTCGGATTTTGAGACGGTGCAGGAATTGCGGTGCGACCTGCGGTGGAAGGCCGCCTGTGGGCTGGGGCTGCTGGATACCGCCTTCGACTCGTCGCTGTTGACGTATTTCCGGCGCAGGTTGCACGGCTCAAAGGACCCGAACCGGCTGTTTTCCAGGGTCGCTCAGGTGGTGGCGGCCACGGGCGTGTTGAAGGGTAAGCACCGGCGGGCGCTGGATTCCACGGTGCTGGATGATGCGGTGGCTACCCAGGACACTGTCACCCAGCTGATCGCCGCGGTCCGCCGGGTGATCCGTGAGGTGCCCGGCGCGCCGGAGGTCGCGGGCCGGTGGTGCACCGCGCACGATTATGCCGATCCGGGCAAGCCGAAGATCGCCTGGGACGACGAGGCAGCCCGGGCCGCGCTGGTGGATGCCCTGGTCACCGATGCGCTGAACCTGCTGGGGCACCTGCCTGAGCAGCAGCTCAGCGAGCAGGCCGCCAATGCGGTGGGGCTGCTGGCGCTGGTCGCTGGGCAGGACGTGGAACCAGCAGAGGGCTCGGACGGCCGGGACGGGCGGCTGGCGGATCGCCAAGCGGACCGCCAGGGACCGGGTGATCTCCACCGTCGACCCCGACGCGCGGCACATCCACAAAAACCGCACCCGCCACCAGGACGGCTTCAAAGGGCACGTGTCCTTCGAGCCAGAGACCGGGCTGTTCACCGCCGTCGCGCTCACCCGCGGCGGCGGCGCGGCCAATCACGAGGCCGCCGTCGCCGGCGGCCTGCTCGGCGCCGAGGACGGGCCGTTAACCATCCTGGGCGATACCGCCTACGGCACCGGCGAGCTGCGCGAGCACCTCCAGGCCAGCGGCCACGCAGCGGTGATCAAACCGCCGCCGCTGCCCCGGGCCATCCCCGGCGGCTTCACCATCGACGACTTCACCGTTCGAACGACCAGGCCGCCACGGCCACCTGCCCGGCCGGGCACACCGTCGCGCTGGGCCGCCCCCAGGCCGACGGCAACCGCCAGGCCCAGTTCAAAACACGGTGCCGCGGCTGCCCGCTGCGCGAGCGCTGCACCACCGCCAAGGCCGGGCGCGTCCTCACCGTCCACCCCCGCCACGCCCTGCTGGCCGTCGCCCGCCGCACCGCCACCGAGCCAGCCTGGCAAGACGAATACCGGCGGTGGCGGCCCCCCGTCGAACGGGCCATCGCCTGGCTTACCGCCCACGGCAACCGCCGCGTCCCCTACCGCGGCGTCACCAAGAACAACACCTGGCTCCACCACCGGGCCGCCGCCCTCAACCTGCGCCGACTGGTCAACCTCGGGCTCACCCGCACCAGCGACGGCAACTGGGCACTCGCATAGCGCCCCGGAGGCCACCCCCGGTCTCCAAGCCAGAACAACCCACCAAGATTTTCAGTGGCCTTCTAGATGCCCGAGGACAACCCGAGCACGCCGCAGACGACGTTTACCGGCGCCGCAGCCAGGCTGGGCCAGCGATCAGCCATGCCCGGGCGCCAGGGCGCGGCCCAGCCACAGGCCCGCGGCGGCCTGGACCACTGCCACCAGCAGCGTCACCGCGATCGCTGCTGCCGCGGAGGCGGGCAGGCCGGCCAGGGCGGCGATGGACCTGCCCACCGCCACCTCAGGCAGCCCGTCGCGCAGGGCCAGCCAGGCCAGCGCGGCGCCCCAGCCGACCGTCGCGACGGCAACCGCCGCGGCCAGTGCGGCCCGCAGCCTCAGCCGGCCAAACCGGACGGCAAGGCCTGCCGCCAGGCCGGCGAGGAAGGGCAGAAACCACCAGTCGGCCAGCGCACCAGCGGCCACCAGCACTGCGCCCGCGAGGCAAGCCAGCAGCCAGGCGCCGGCCGGCCCGCGGCGCTGCGGCGCGAACGAGGGATAGTGCGCGGTGGGCCACGGGGCGCGCGGGGCAGACGGCTCGCCCATCTTGCCGAGCCGGTAGGAGCCGCGCTTACCCAGCTTGCGCGGGTCAGTCACGCCGCTCATCCCTCCCCCGGCGACAAGCGCCACCGGATCGGGCCGGCGGCGTACCCGGCCGCTGGTGGCATTGCCAGGTAACGGCCGTCCCACCAGTCGGCCATCTGGTCGGAGTACCACCCGGACGCGGGGTTCTCGCTCTGCCCACCCGGGTACACGCCCTCGGCCGCCGCGGCGCCGCGGCCGGTCCAGGCCACGATCATGCGCCAGCTCGGTCCCGCGTGGGACTCCAATCCGCCGTCGGCGGCGTTGATGGTCCACGCGTCACCGCCGGACGCCCGCGGCCCGTAGCCCAGCCCCGGCGCCTGGGTGACCGACGGGAACTGCCGGGTATGCAGGCGGCCCCACGCCCACGTCCCAGGCGTCCCCCCGAGCCGCGCCGCCAGGCGCGCCGCTGCGGCGGCGAACGCCAGCCGCATAACCTGCCGCGCCGTCCGGTGCGGGCCGCCCGGCGCGGTGAACGCGCGGTTGCCCGGGTCGGCAACGGTCCACGCCTCCAGCGCCTGGTCCAGGCTGAACTGCTGCGCGGACACGGCGAGCCCGGGCCGGTCGAGGTTCACCGGCACCTTGGCCGCCCGCCACCAGGGCCCGAACACGGCGGCGAGGTAGTCGTCCCAGAACGTCCACCAGAGCGCGGCAGCGGCCGACGCAGCCGTCATCGACCCGTCCCAGCCAGCCAGCAGGCTGGCCGCCGCGCGCTCCGGCGCGGACAGGTGCTGGCCGTGCAGCGCGGCGAGCAGCCGGGGCACGATCCGCCGCGCCAGCGCGTCGGTGACGTTGAGCTGGATCGCGGCGAACGCCCCAGGGCCCACCCGCGACTTCCCGCGCAGCAGCGCACCGATCTGGCCGGCCCGGTACCCAGGGTCGAAGAAGTCGGCGGTGGTGCCGAGGTAGTACGGGTACGACGGCCCGGCCGGGCGCTGGTTCGCGGTGACCACCACGTGGCCCGGCGGGTCGTACACTTGCGGCACCGCCCGGTACGGGATCACCCCGGCGACGTCGTCGGCGCCGGTGCCCCGCAGCGGCAGCCACGGGTCGCCGTGCCGCACGATCGGGTAGTAGCCGGCCGAGATCGCGCCGATGTTGCCGTGGTCGTCGGCGTAGACGAAGTTCTGCGTCGGCGCCCGCCACCCGGCCAGCGCGGCCCGGAACTGCGCGAAGTCCTGCGCCTTGTCCACGGCCAGCAGCGCGGCGACGTCGGGTGAGGGGATGTTCCCCATCCAGTTGACCGAGGTCGTCTGGCCGGACCGGGTCAGCACCGGCCCGTGCACGGTGAGGTCCACCGTCAGCCGGACCGGCGCGCCGCCGCGGACCGGAATCGTGTACCGTACCTGGCGCATCGGGCGCCACGCCCCCCGCCAGAAGAACTGGCCTCGCCGGCGCGGGCTGGTCTGCTCGGCGTAGAACAGCGTGGCCTGGTTCTGGGTGTCGGTGAGCGACCAGGCGATGTGCGAGTTGTGCCCGATCAAGATGCCGGGCAGGCCGGGCGCCGTCACCCCGGTGACCGCGAGGCCGGGCGCCGACAGCGCAGCCTGGTACCAGATCGAAGGGATGGTCTGCGGCAGGTGCGGGTCACCGGCCAGCATCGCGACGCCCCCGGCCACGGCACGCCCATTGACGGCCCACGCGTTGCTGTCCGGCGCGCGGTGCACCAGGCCCGCCGGCAGCCCGTCGATTTTCGACAAGACGGACGCTGCCGCGATCGCTGCGCCCGCGCCGCCGCCTGGTTCCGTGGCCGGGCCGGCCGCGGTGGTGGCTGCGGGCTGGGCAGCGGGCGCGGCGGCTGACGCCTGCGCGGCGATCGGGGCGAGGCCACGGTATCGGTAGGGCCCTGGGTCGTAGGGAAACTGGGGCACGGTGCGAGGGGGGAGCACGGGAAACCAGGCCATGGTGCGGGCCGGGCCGAGCGACCGCTCCAGCAGCGCGTAGTCCAGCGGGGTCGTGGTGAAGTCAAGCTCCTGGGTCAGGATGCCCTGCAGCACCAGGCTGTCCACCGGCGTCCAGTCGCGCGGGTAGACGCCAGCCAGGGCGAAGATCGACGGCCATTGCCCGTCGGCCCGCACCTGCGACAGGTAATCGTTCACCCCGCGCGAGTAGGCCAGTAGTGCCTGCGCTGCGGGGCTGGACCGGGGCATCGCCGACCACTCCTGCTGCGCGGTGCGCAGCAGGCCGAGCCGCAGCTCGAACTCGTCCGACGGCACCCCTGCGGTACCGGCCAGCTGCGCGACCCGGCCCTCCCCCAGGCGGCGCTCCAGGTCCATCTCGGTCAGCCGGAACCTGGCGTGCAGGTAACCGAGCGCCAGGAACGCGTCCCCCTGGCCAGCGGCCCGGATCGACGGCACGCCGTGGCTGGTGAAGGCGACCGAGACCGGGTGCGCCAGCCCCGGCAGGGCCAGCGCCTGCGATCGCGCCGGGACGCCGCCGGCCGCCGACGCCCAGGCCCCGCGGCCGGGATCCAGCGCCCGCCCGAGCGCGGGCACCGGCCCGTAGCCGAAGGCGAGCAGGCCAAGGACGGCGCCGCTGACGCACAGCGCGATCACACCGTGGATGATGCGCCCGGCGAGCAGGCCCGGCCGCTGCAGCGCCAATCGGGCCTCCTGTCCATCCGCGCTCCTACCAGAGCGGGGAATGCTTGTCCTTCCACGGGCGGGCGGCCTCCAGCTGGGCAGACAGCGAGATCAGCAAGCCCTCACCGCCCATCGGCCCGGCCAGCATGACGCCGATCGGCAGCCCGGCGCCGGTCCAGTACAGCGGCAGGTTCACCGCCGGCTGCCCGGTGATGTTGCACATGGCCGCGAACGGGGTGAACCGCTTCTGGCGTTCGAAGTTTTCCGCCGGGGCGACCTCGTCGAACCAGCCCACCGGGGCTGGCGGCAGCGCCAGCGTGGGCGTGAGCACCACGTCGTACTCGTTGAGGACCTTCCAGGCGCCGCGCGCGATGAGCTGCAGGTAAGCCTGCGCGAGGATCAGGTCGGGGGCCCGCACCTCCTTGCCGCGGTCCCGCAGGTAGCGGGTGAGCGGCAGGAGCCGGTCCTCGCGGTCGGGGCTCACCGGAGTCAGCGTGGCCATCGCGTACCAGAGGATCTCGAACGCGGGCACGGCCTCCGCGGCAAACGGCGGCTGCATGTCGATGACCTCGTGCCCGAGGCTCGCCAGCAGCGCGCTCGCGTCCTCGTAGGCGGCCACGCAGTCGGGGTGCACCTCCGCGCCCTCGACCGCGTTGACCTTGGTGCGCCCGATCCGCAGCCGCCCCGGCGCCCGGCCCGCGTGGCCCAGGAACGTCTCGCCGCCCAGCGGCGGCAACGTGTACATGTCGCCGTCCCGGTTGCCGGTCATCACGTCGAGCAGGAGCGCAGCGTCGGCCACCGTGCGGGCGAGCGGCCCGTCGGTGCTCAGCCCGAACAGATCGGGCACCAGCGGCGCCTTGGAGATCCGGCCCCGGGTGGGCTTGATCCCGAACAGCCCGCACACGCTGGACGGGATGCGAATCGAGCCGCCACCGTCGCTGCCCTGGGCGGCGGGGGCGAGCCCGGCCGCGACTGCGGCGCCCGCGCCACCGCTCGACCCGCCCGCCGACCGGGACAGGTCCCACGGCGTGCGGGCGGGCGGCCCGATCGCGGTCTCGGTGTAGCAGGGCAGGCCGAACTCGGGTGTGGCGGTCTTGCCGGGCATCACCGCCCCGGCCGCGCGCAGCGCGGCGGAGGCGTGGTCGCTCTCGCCTGGGACGAAGTCCTCGTACACCAGCGACCCGAGGGTCTGCCGGACTCCGGCGACCATGTTGAGGTCCTTGACCGGGATGGGCACGCCGGTCAGCGGCGGCAAGGCGGCGGAGTCGCTGGCCCCGGCCACCTCCTTCTCCGCCTCGCCAGCCTGATCGCGGGCCAGCTCGGCGGTAACGGTATAGAACGCCCCGACGTCGGCGTTCAGCCGCTCGATGCGGTCCAGGTAGTGGGCGGTGATCTCAACGGGGGACAGTTCGCGGCCACGGATGGCGGCGGCCAGCTCCAGCACGGTTAGGTCATGAATCTGGGTCACGCTTCCGAACGGTAGCCGCTCGTCCCGCCTGAAGCCATCACGGGCCGGCCTGCCGAGCGGGGGAGCTCAGCAGGCAGGCGCCGCGGCGGTTACCGGCGGGACCAGCGCCGCGCGCCGCCGACCAGGCGCAGCCCGGCGAACACGAGCAGGGCCACCACGGCGATCCAGAACAAGAAGTGCAGCGCAGAGATCACCGCCGAGAGGATCATGAACAGCGCGATCGCGGCCAGCACAATCAGAATCAACATACCCATGCATCCACGATATATCGTGTTGCCACCAGCGCGCACCCACCGCACCGAGACGACCTGTCCGGATCCAGCCGCCCCGCCCGCATCCAACCGCCCGCATCCAACCGCCCGCATCCAACCCTCCCCGCCCGGATCCAGCCGCCCCGCCCCACATGGTTGGACGTTTGCTGTCGTTCTTTGGACAGGAGGCTTTCAACGACGGCGGCCGACAGGCGGCACGGGCCGCCCCCGGCGAGCACCGCGGCGCCGGTACGCTGAAGGCTTCCAAAACTGCAGGAAACGAGAGCCTGGAGGGGCCATGCCGCCGCTGAGGTCCCGGACCGTCACGCACGGCCGCAACATGGCGGGCGCCCGCGCGCTGCTGCGCGCCACCGGCGTCGCGCGCGAGGACCTCGGCAAGCCGATCATCGCGGTAGCCAACAGCTTCACCGAGTTCGTGCCCGGCCACGTGCACCTGCGCGAGGTGGGCCAAGTCGTCGCCGACGCCGTACGCGCGGCCGGTGCGGTCCCCCGCGAGTTCAACACGATCGCGGTCGACGACGGCATCGCGATGGGGCACGGCGGCATGCTCTACTCGCTGCCCAGCCGGGAACTGATCGCCGACTCGGTCGAGTACATGGTGAACGCCCACTGCGCCGACGCCGTGGTGTGCATCTCCAACTGCGACAAGATCACCCCGGGCATGCTGATGGCCGCGCTGCGGCTGAACATCCCCGCCGTGTTCGTCTCTGGCGGGCCGATGGAGGCCGGGGTCGCCCGCGCCGAAGGGGAGACCACCGACGGCGTCACCAGGATCGACCTCATCGACCCGATGATCGCCTCGGCCGACCCCTCGGTGTCCGATGAGCGGCTCGCCGAATTGGAGGAAGCGGCCTGCCCGACCTGCGGATCCTGTTCGGGCATGTTCACCGCCAACTCGATGAACTGCCTCACCGAGGCGATCGGCCTTTCGCTGCCCGGCAACGGCACCACGCTGGCCACGCACACGGCGCGCAAGGAACTGTTCGAGCGCGCTGGGCGGCTCGTCGTCGAGCTGGTCACGCGGTACTACTCCGGCGAAGACGAGTCGGTGCTGCCCCGGTCGGTGGCCACCCGCGAGGCGTTCGAGAACGCGATGGCGCTGGACGTGGCTATGGGCGGCTCCACCAACACGATCCTGCACCTGCTTGCTGCCGCGCACGAGGCCCGCGTCGGGTTCGGACTGAAGGAGATCGACGAGCTGTCCCGCCGGGTCCCGTGCCTGTGCAAGGTGGCGCCGAGCAGCAGCTACCACGTGGAGGACGTGCACCGGGCGGGCGGCATCCCGGCGATCCTCGGCGAGCTGGACCGGGCCGGGCTGCTCAACCAGAACGTGCATACCGTGCACAGTTCCTCGCTGCGGGAGTTCCTGGACACCTGCGACCTGCGCTCACCGTCGGTGTCCGGCGAGGCGCGGGAGCTGTTCCACGCGGCGCCTGGCGGTGTCCGCACCACCAGGCCGTATTCGCAAAGCGCCCGCTGGGCCGGGCTGGACACCGACCGGGCCAGCGGCTGCATCAGGGATCCCGGTCACGCTTATACCCAGGACGGCGGGCTCGCCATCCTGTACGGCAACCTCGCGCCCGAGGGCGCGATCGTGAAGACCGCGGGCGTCCCGGAGGAGCTGTTCCGGTTCACCGGCCCGGCGATCGTGTTCGAGAGCCAGGAATCGGCGGTGGAAGGCATCCTCGGCGGACAGGTCAAGCCGGGCGACGTGGTGATCATCCGGTACGAGGGGCCCAGCGGCGGCCCCGGCATGCAGGAGATGCTGTACCCGACAAGCTTCCTCAAGGGCAAGGGCCTGGGCAGGGCCTGCGCGCTGGTCACCGACGGCCGGTTCTCCGGCGGCACGTCCGGCCTGTCGATCTGCCACATCGCGCCGGAGGCGGCGGCGGGCGGCGCGATCGCGCTCGCCGAGGCCGGCGACCGTATCGTGATCGACATCCCCGCCCGCGAACTGCGCCTGGACGTGCCGGACACCGAGCTTGCCTTGCGCCGGGAGGCGTTGGTCGCCGTGGTTGGCGGGTACCGCCCTGTGGATCGGCAGCGCCCGGTCAGCGAGGCGCTGCGGGTCTACGCAGCGCTGGCCACCTCGGCCTCCGCCGGGGCGGTCCGCGACCTGGGCCGGCTCGGCTCCGGCAGCTGACGCCGGACATGGCAACAGCGCAGGACTGGCTGGCCGGCGCCCGGCCGAGGACGCTGCCAGCGGCCCTGGTACCGGTAGCCGTCGGCACCGGCGTGGCGATCGGCTATGGCCACTTCTCCGCGTGGCGGGCCCTGCTGGCGCTGATCGTCGCGCTCGCTCTGCAGGTCGGGGTGAACTACGCCAACGACTACAGCGACGGCATCCGGGGTACCGACGAGGCCAGGGTGGGCCCGGTCCGGCTGGTCGCGGCCGGGCTCGCGCCGCCGCGCCAGGTGCTTACCGCGGCCGGCGTCAGCTTCGCCGTCGCCTGCCTGGCCGGGTTCGTGCTCGCCGCCACGACCGCGTGGTGGCTGCTGGCCGTCGGCGCGGCCGCCGTCGCCGCCGCGTGGACTTACACCGGCGGCCGTCACCCGTACGGCTACCGCGGGTTCGGCGAGGTGGCCGTGTTCGCCTTCTTCGGCCTAGCCGCGGTGGTTGGCACTGCGTTCGTGCAGGTCCGCAGCCTGACCTGGCTCTCGGTCGCGGCAGCGGTCCCGGTCGGGCTGCTCGCCTGCGCCTTGCTGGTGATCAACAACCTGCGGGACATACCGTCCGACACCGCGGCGGGCAAACGGACCCTGGCGGTGCGCATCGGCGATACCCGGACCCGGCTGCTGTACGCCGGCTGCGCGCTGGTCCCGTTCGTCGTGGCGGCCCTGATCGCCGTGGTGCGCCCGCTCACCCTGCTCACCCTCGTCGCCGTTCCGCTGGCGCTGCCGCCGGTCCGCGCGGTCCGAGCCGGCGCCGACGGCCCGGCGCTGATCGGCGCGCTGGGGCAGACCGGCAGGCTGCAACTGGCGTTCGGCGCCCTGCTGACCCTCGGCCTTGCGGTCAGGATTTGATATCTGCACAACGACGGCGCCGCAGGCCCGCACCCCGATGGCGCATCGAGTGCCTGGCTGACTGGGGCGGGGCGGCGGGGTCAAGGGCCAGCGTAGGGCGGGGCGGCGGGTCAGGGCCAACAGAGTATTCACACCGGCCGGTGCAGCGGGAATCATGGGTGCCATCGAACTCACGAGGGGGTTTGCCCCATGATCGGAACGACCCCGCTGTCTTACAGCCATGGCGCCTCGCCAGACCCGCTGCTCGGCGAGACGATCGGGGACAACCTGCGCCGTATCGCCGCCGCGCACCCCGGCCGGGAGGTGCTGGTGGATGTGCCCACCGGGCGCCGGTGGACCTATGCGCAGTTCGATGCGGATACCGACACGCTCGCCCGTGGCCTGATCGCCCGGGGCATCGAGGCCGGCGACCGGGTCGGCATCTGGTCCCCGAACTGCGCGGAATGGGTGTTGCTCCAGTACGCCACCGCGAAGGCCGGCGTGGTGCTGGTGAACATCAACCCCGCTTACCGCAGCCACGAACTGGCGTATGTGCTGCGGCAGTCGGGCGTCCGGATGCTGGTGAGCGCCGAGTCATTCAAGACGAGCAACTACCGGGCGATGATCGAGGAAGTCAGCGGCGTCGCCGACCGACTGGAGAGCGTGGTCTACCTGGGCGGGCCGGAGTGGGACGCGCTGACGGCAGTGAAGAGGGATGGCGACCCGCTGGCCGCGCGCGAGGCCGGGCTGGCCTTTGACGACCCGATCAACATCCAGTACACCAGCGGGACGACGGGCTTCCCCAAGGGCGCGACGCTGTCCCACCACAACATCCTCAACAACGGGTTCTTCATCGGGGAGGGCTGCCGGTACACCGAGGCCGACCGGGTTTGCATCCCGGTGCCGTTCTACCACTGCTTCGGCATGGTCCTCGGCAACCTCGCCTGCACCACGCACGGCGCCTGCATCGTCATCCCCTCCCCCGGCTTCGAGCCGGCCGCCGCGCTCGAGGCGGTACAGCGGGAGCGGTGCACGTCCTTGTACGGCGTGCCCACCATGTTCATCGCCGAACTGGCCCTGCCCGACTTTGCCAGCTACGACCTGTCCAGCCTGCGCACCGGGATCATGGCCGGCTCGCCGTGCCCGGTCGAGGTGATGAAGCGGGTGGTCAGCGAGATGCACATGGCCGATGTGACCATTTGCTACGGGATGACCGAGACGTCCCCGGTGTCTACCCAGACGCGCGCCGACGACGACATGGAGCGGCGTGTGTTGACCGTGGGCCGGGTGCACCCGCACGTCGAAGTCAAGATCATCAACCCGGAGACCGGCCAGGTCGTGCCGCGCGGGGCGCCCGGGGAACTGTGCACCCGGGGGTATTCGGTGATGCTCGGCTACTGGGACGACGAGGCGCAGACCCGTGCCGCCATCGACGCGGCCCGGTGGATGCACACCGGCGACCTCGCCGTCATGGACGACGCCGGTTACCTGAACATCGCCGGCCGGATCAAGGACATGGTGATCAGGGGCGGGGAGAACATCTACCCGCGCGAGGTCGAGGAGTTCCTCTACAGCCATCCCGCGATCGAGGACGTGCAGGTGATCGGGGTGCCCGACGCCAAGTTCGGCGAGGAGTTGTGCGCCTGGGTCAAGCTGCGCCCGGGCCAGACGCTGACCCTGGAGGAACTGCGCGAGTTCTGCACCGGCAAGATCGCCCACTACAAGATCCCGCGCTACCTGCGGATCACCGGCGAGTTCCCGATGACCGTCACCGGCAAGGTGCAGAAGTACAAGATGCGCGAGGTGAGCGTCACCGAGCTTGACCTCGGCGACGCCGCTAGCATGCCCACCGCGTAACGCATAACCGCGGCACCCGCCGGCCGCCGTCTGGCAGCCTACTCAGTATGAGCAGGGGTGCGCCCGTTCCGGCCGGACGGCTTGCACGTCTCGCCGCAGGCATAACACGGCGGCGGCTCATCCTGCTCGCCAGTGGCCTGTGCCTAGGCCTGGCGGCCGGCTGCTCGGCCGGCCCCGGACCAGTGGCGCACCACCATGCGCCTGCCGCCCACTCGCAAACACCGGCGCCACAGCCCACGGCCAGCGAACCGCTGTCGTTGCAGGTCACTCCGGCGGCCTACCAGCTTCCCTCGGGGATCTCCCGCGAGGTGGTGCTCGCCAGCGGCAAGCACCTGCTGATCATCGGCGGGCTGGATCAGCGGTCCGTCACCACCCGCGCGGTCACCGAACTCAACCCGGTGACCGGCCGTACCGTCCGGGCCGGCCTGGCGGCGGCCAGCCACGACGCGGCCGGGGCGCTGCTTGGCGGCAGGCCGTACCTGTTCGGCGGCGGCGTGGCGGCCAGCCTGGCGAGCGTGCAGTCGCTGCGCGGGCGCGGCACCGCCACCGTGGTCGGCCAGCTTCCCGGGCCTCGCTCAGACCTCTCCTCAGTAACCCTCGGCGGCACGGCCTACCTGGTTGGTGGGTATGACGGCGCCAGCTACGACGCCGCGGTGCTCGCTACCGGGAACGGCCGGGCCTTCCGCACCGTGGCCCGGCTGCCCGTGCCGGTACGCTACGCCGCGGTCGCGGGCACCGGCCGGGAGATCTATGTGTTCGGCGGCCAGACCGCGGCCGGTCCCAGCCGGGTGATCCAGCGGGTGAGCATCGGCACCGGCCAGGCCACGGTCGTCGGCCACCTGCCCGCGCCGATCACCGGGGCGACGGCGTTCACACTGGCCGGCCGGATCTTCATCGCCGGTGGCCAGTCCGGCGCCCGCCCGGCAGCCACCCGGGCGGTGCTGGCCTATGACCCGGCTCACCACTCCGCCGCCCACGCGGGCACACTCCCGGTCCCGGTCAGCAACGCCGCCTCGGCGGTGATCGGCGGCACCGCGTTCGTCGTGGGCGGGAGCGACGGAAACCGGCAGGTCCCGACCGTCGCCCAGGTGCGGCTGGTCCCGGGCACAGCCGCGTTCCCCGGCACCGGCCCGCTCGCGGCGCCCGGGAATCCGGCGGGCACGGGCACCGACGCCTACAACGAGACCCTAACCAGCGCACCATGGCTGCGCCCCGCGCACGGCAGGGGGCACCTGAGGCCGGGTTCCAACCCAGGCGTGCTGCCGGGTGATGTCCTGATTGCCGACGACTGGAACAACCGGCTGCTCATTGTGGACCCGCAGGGCCGGATCCGCTGGCGGTTCCCCCGCCCCGGCGACCTCACCCACGGCCAGCACTTCCTGCTGCCCGATGACGCGTTCTTCTCCCCTGATGGCCTGGACATCATCGCCACCGAGGAGGAGTACTCGGTCGTCAGCGTCATCAACATCGCCCGGCACAAGATCATTTACCGATACGGGAAGCCCGGGGTGCCCGGGAGCGCGGCCGGCTTCGCTTCCAACCCCGATGACGCGATGATGATGCCCGGTGGTGGGATGATCACCGCAGACATCAAGAACTGCCGGATCCTGCTGCTCGCCCCGCCCGCCCGCCAGATGCACCGGCCCCGTCGGATCCTCGGCACGACCGGGGCCTGCGGGCACAACCCGCCACACGAGTTCGGCAGCCCCAACGGCGCGTTCCCCGCCACCAACGGAAGCTACATCGTCACCGAGATCACCGGGGACTGGGCAACCCAGATGTCGCTGCACGGGCGGGTGACGTGGTCGGTGCATCCGCCGGGGGTGGCCTATCCGTCCGACACCAACGAGGTCTACCCGGGCCGCTACCTCACCGCCGACTACTCACCGGCCGGGCAGGTGGTCGAGTTCAACTCCCACGGCAGGCTGCTGTGGCGGTTCCGCGGGCTCAACCAACCGTCGCTGGCGCTGCCCCTGCCCAACGGGGACGTCCTGGTCAACGACGACTTCAACCACCGGGTGATCGTCATCGACCCGGTCACGAACAAGATCGTGTGGCAGTACGGGCACACTGGCGTCCCCGGCGCCAGGGCCGGATACCTCAATGACCCCGACGGCGTCAACCTGGTGCCCCCGGACTCGATGCTGATCACGCACGGCCCGTCCATGGGCCGGCCCTGAGCCTGCCTCGGCCCGGCTACGCCCCGAACCTGGCGTCGCTGGGCACCACGCGCACCCCGAGCGGCACCAGCGAGATCGGGATGATCTTGAAGTTGGCCAGGCCCAGCGGGATGCCGATGATGGTGAGGCAGAGCAGGACGCCGGTGACCAGGTGGGCGAGCGCGAGCTCCCATCCGAAGAGGATGATCCAGAGGATGTTGCCGATCAGCGAGCCGAGGCCGGCGGTCGGCCGCCGGTCGATGCTGCGCCCGAACGGCCACAGCACGTAGCCCGCAATCCGGAAGGCGGCGATCCCGAACGGGATCGTGATGACGAGGAAGAACAAGAGGAAGCAGATCAGGCCGGCCACGGCGTAGCCGATGGCCATCCAAATGCCGCACAGCACCAGCCAGATGATGTTCAGAATGACCCGCATGACGCTGCCTGCCCCTCCCCCTGTCAGTCTTTGCGGTCGGTAAGACCAGTCTGACACCCAGCCATTCAGCGGAGGCGCCCACCATCGCGGTTAGTCCTTGCGGCCGGTCAGGGCCAGGGTGACGCCCAGGCCGACGATGGCTAGCCCGCCGAGGCCACCGACCAGTTCAAGCCGCCGGGGCGAGCGGGCGAACCAGGACCGCACCCCGCTGGCGGCCAAGCCCCAGGTGCCGTCGGAGATCAGCCCTATCGGCAACGACACCAGGCTGAGCAGGAGCAGTTGCAGCGGCACGTGCCCGGCGGCCTGGTTGGCGAACTGTGGCAGCACGGCCGCGAACAGGACGTACGCTTTAGGGTTCGCCACGCCCACCGTGAAGCCCTCGGCCGCTGCCTTCCAGCCGCTGCGCGGCGCCGCCGCGACCAACATCGCGTCCGCGAGCGCGCGGCGGTGCCTGATCGCCTTGACACCCAGCCAGGCCAAGTACCCGGCACCGGCCAGCTTGACCACCGTGAACACCCGGTCCGAGCGCTGCACCAGGGTCCCGATCCCCAGGGCGACACTGATCGCCACTACCTGGACGCCGGCCGCGTTGCCGGCCACCGACGCCAGCGCCGTCCGCCGGCCGTGCGCCAGGGCACGCCCGATCACGAACAGCACGCTCGGACCCGGAATGGCGATCACGATCAAGCAAGTGACAGCGAAGCCGGCCACCTGCGCACTTGACACCACGCACCCAGGCTAACCTTCGCCATCACGTCAGCGCCGGATACAGACAGCCGGACCCGAGCCTGACTGCTTCCGCACCGCTGATGTCGCCCGTTTCTACGGCGATGCGGCTCTATCGGTCCACGGTGGCGAAGAACGCGACGATATCGCGGGCTACGAGTTCGGGCTCCTCGGCGGCTGCGAAGTGGCCGCCTGCGGGCATCACGGTCCAGCGGCGGATGTCATACAGCCGGTCGGCCCATTCCCGGGGCGGCTCCCCTTCGGGGACGAGCGTGTGCGGAAAGACCGCGACGGCGGTCGGCACCTGAGCGATGTCGTCGGGGCCGAGCCGCGGCTCGCCCTGCCAGCGGCGGTTGTCATAGTAGTCGCGTATCGAGGAGGTGATGGTGGACGTCACCCAGTACAAGGTGACGACCGTGAGCAGGAAATCCGTGGAGAACCGGGATTGCAGGTCGCCGTCACAGTCGCTCCAGGACCGCCATTTCTCCAGGATCCAGGCGGCCAGCCCGGCTGGAGAGTCGGTGAGCGCGTAGCCAAGGGTCTGCGGTTTGGTGGACTGGATCGCGGTGTAGCCGCGCTCGGTCCGGTCCCACCGCTCAGCCTGCTCCAGGTAGGCCCGCTCGGCCACGGACAAGGGCCGGGCGCCGGGCCCGGTCCACGGGGTGAGTTCCAGGTTGGTCAGGTGCAAGCCGATCAGCGGCGCAGGGTTGTCCAAGGCCATGAACGTGGCGATCCCGGCGCCGAAGTCACCGCCGCCCGCGGCGTACCGGGCATAGCCCAGGTCTCGCATCAGCGTGTGCCACAGGCCGGCGACGTAGCGATAAGTGACCCCGCCCGGGGCGGCTGGCCGGGTCGAGAACCCGTAGCCGGGCAGGGAGGGGATAACGACGTCGAACGCCGGGCCGCTGATTCCGTGCCCCGCCGGGTCGGTCAGCAGCGGGACCAGCGGCAGCAGTTCGGCGAAGCAACTGGGCCAGCCGTGACCAAGAATCAAGGGGATTCCCCCGCCGTGCCTGGCCCGCTCATGCACGAAATGAACCACGGCGTCGCCGATCCGGGCCCGGTAGTGCGCGAACCGGTTCAGCTCCCGCTCAGCCGCCGGCCAGTCGAACGCGTCAGCCCAGTAGCGGAGCAGCCCTTCCAGCCAGTCGCGGTCGGTGCCCTGCGCCCACGGCTCACCGGGCGCGGCCTCCGGCAGCCGGGCGCGGCGGATCCGCGCCCGCAGCTCATCGATCACCGCTGTATCCACGGCCACCGAGAACGGCTGGACGCCAGCGCCCGAGGCGTCGTTCGGGGACACGGTGGTCATCCGGCGCTGGTCATCGTGTCGGCCGAAGGGCCGCGCTGGCGAGGCGGCGGAAGGCGAGCATGACGTCATTGTTCCGCACCTGGCCCGGCGCCGGGCCAGGTGCGCAGGACTGCGGCGCGGTGACGTGCGCGCCGCCCGTGGCCCTCCGGCAGCTGCTGAAGGTCCACGGGAACTGCGATGAGAGCCAGCATGGCCACACCGAAGGCCCTGGCCCGGGCCGCGGGAGTTCTGTATCTGCTCCTGGCGGCCGCCGCGTTCAACGAGGGCTACGTGCTGCCCCGCATCGTCAAGTCAGGCGACGCTGCCGCCACCGCCGGCAATATCCGTGCCTCGGCAGCGCTGTTTCGGGTCGGCTTCGCCAGTGACATGATGGCGGCCACCTGCTGGCTGCTGCCGGCCATGGCCTTGTACCTGCTCCTTAACCACGTCCACCAGCTCGCCGCTGCGGCGATGGTCACCTTCGCCGCGGTCGGGGCCGCGATTCAGTATCTCAACCAGCTCAACCAGTACACCGCGCTGGCCATCGCCACCGGCGGCCACTACACCCGCGCCTTCGGCGGAGCAGGCGCCGATGGGCTGACCCTGCTGTTCGTCACGACGCAGCACACCGGTTACCTCATCGATTCAATGTTCTTCGGCCTGTGGCTGCTGCCGCTGGGGTATCTGGTCATCAAGTCCGGCTACTTCCCCAAGCCGCTCGGCGTCTTGCTGATCATCGGGTGCTTCGCATACATCGCATCCCTGTTCATCCGGGTCCTCGCCCCGCCATCGGCGCCAGCACCGCGCCGCTCTTCATCGCCATTGGCGGGACCGCCGAACTGTGCTTCCTGGCCTGGCTGCTGGTCAAGGCCGTGAACGCCCCCGCACCAGGAAGGCAAGCTCCCGCCATCGCCCGGCCCGGGAGCCTCCGCTGAACAGCCGCCCGCGCAAGGCGATGACTGTGAGTCTGGTGTTCAAAGAGCAACACCAGACTCACGGTCATTACTCTGGTGGCCGTTTGACCGGCTTCCCCGGTCCCGGCCACCCGCAACGGCCGCTGGCCGTCCGGCGATTAGATGCGGTGCCAGCAGCGTCGCCGCGCCGCGTCACGGAGGTGCGGCGGCGCCTTGGCGACCGCGTTCGATGTCGTCACGCGGGAAGATGCCGCTACCAGGCAAGTGCGCGGGGTGAATAATGCAGTCTGGAGAATGGCCCTGAGATAGTTTGCCTGCCGCCGGGAGGGTGTTCTGGATGGTGCCGGGCGGCTTGTTGGAGCGCGGGGGTGAGCTGGAGCGCATCGACCAGCTGCTTACTGCGGCGCGGGATGGTCGTGGTGGCGTCGTGGTGATCACCGGCCCGGCCGGGATCGGCAAGACTGCCTTGCTCACCGAGGCCGGGGAGCGGGCTGGCCGGGCGGGGATGCGGGTGCTGGCCGGGCAGGGCGGGGAGCTGGAGGGCGGGTTTTCGTTCGGTGTGGCGCGGCAGCTTGTTGAGCCGCTGCTGGCTGGCGCTGCTCCTGCGGAGCGGGAGGTGCTACTTGCCGGGGCGGCGCGGCGGGGGCTAATCGCGCTGGGGGACGAGGCCGGCGCTGGGCCGCAGGCGGCGGGGAACGAACGGCTGTTTACGGTTGTGCACGGCCTGTACTGGGTGGTGGTGAACGCTAGCGGGGCAGCGCCGGTGCTGGTGGTGGTGGATGATCTGCACTGGGCTGATCAGGCGTCGCTGCGGTTCCTGCTGTACCTGGCAGGCCGACTGACCGGGCTGCCGGTCGCGCTGGTGCTTTCCTGGCGGGCGCCGGAGGCTGGGGCTGGCGCGGATCGCCTTGCGCGGCTGGAGCAGATCGCCGCCGAGAGCGTGGCGTCCTTGGCTCCGCTCAGCCGGAGGGCAGTGCGGGCGCTGCTGACCGAGGAGTTCGGGACCGAGCCCGCCGAGCGGTTTGCTGCGGCATGCCAGGCGGTGACCGGTGGGAACCCGTTCCTGCTGCGAGAGTTGGCCGCGAGCCTGCGGGCAGACGGGATCGGCCCGGGCGAGGAGGCTGCCGACCAGGTGGCGGGCCTGGGCCCCCGGTCGGTCGCGCGGGCGGTCGCGCTGCGGGTAGCGCAGCTGGGCCCGGCTGCGGGCGAGCTGGCGCGGGCGGCTGCGATCTTGGGAGATGGGGCGCAGCTGCGGCATGCCGCGGCGCTGGCCGGAGTGGCGCTGGCCGACGCCGCGGCGGCAGCGGACGAGCTGGCCGGCATCGGGGTGTTCGAGCCGGGCACGCCGTTGCGGTTTGTGCACCCGATCGTGCGCACGGCCGTGCACGACGACATCCCTGAAGCCGGCCGGGGGTTGCGTCACACCGAGGCAGCGCGGTTGCTGGCCGCCGACGGCGCGGACCTGGATGCGGTGTGCGCGCACCTGCTGGTGTGCGAGCCGGCCGGGTCTCGGGAGGTGGTGGAGCGGTTGCGGACGGCCGCGGCGCGGGCGCTTGGTCGCGGCGGCGCCGAGAGCGCGGCCACCTACCTGCGGCGGGCGCTGGCGGAGACGGCCGATGTGAGCCTGCGCGCGGAGCTGCTGGCCGAGCTGGGCTGGGCAGAAAAGGTGGTGGGCGACCCACCGGCGGCTGAGCACCTGCGCGAGTCGCTGCGGCTGGCCAGTGACCCGGCTGTGCGGGCGGCTATCGCGCCCGACCTGGCGGAGCTGCTGCTGCTCGCCGGACAGTGGGACGCCGGCGCAGCTCTCGTCCGGTCGGCGCTTGCGGACATGACGGACCGTGACATGCGCCTCGGCGTGCCCGCCCACGCGGCGGTCGCGCGCCTGCAGGCCTGGTGGGCGGGGCTGGCGGCGTACGACCCCCACCTGGTGGCCAAGTTTGACCAAGACCTGGGCGAGCTGCGTGCCGCCGCCCAGGGCCGGGATGCTGCGTCTCGCATGCTCGCTGGGCTGCTCGCGGGCGTCCTCGCCTGGCGGGGTGAGCGGGACGCGGGGGTGCTGGCCCTGCTCGATCACGCACTCGACCAGGACCGCCTGCTCGCCAGGGTGGACTCCGACCCTTTGATGGCTGCGCAGGCCTTGTTCGCCCCGGTGCTGCTGGACGAGCTTGGGCGGGCAGAGGCGCTCGCCGATCAACTGCTCGCCATGTCGCGGTCGCGGGGCTCGGTGATCGGGCTGGTGATCGCGTCCTGTGTGCGCGCCGCGGTTTACGCCCGCCGTGGCGAGCTGGTGGGCGCCGAGACCGAAGTGCGCGCGGTTATCGCGATCGCGGTGGAGCACGGCATGGCGTTCGCGGTTCCCTCGGCGCTGTACTTCGGGGCAGATGCGCTGATCGAGCGGCCTGAGCTGGCCGACGTCGCTGCGCTCGCTGGCACCGTCGCGCTGCCTCCGGATTTCGCGCGGACGGCGAGCGGGGCGATCCTGCGGGAGGTCCTCGGAAGGCTCGCGCTCGCCCAAGCAGACTTCGGCACGGCCCGGGCCGAGCTGCAGGCAGCTGCGGACACCTATGCGGCGCTGCACCTGCTGGACCTCGGCACCTGCTGGCGTTCGGCGCTCGCGCTCGCCGCGGCGGCCGAAGACCCAGGGCAGGCTCGGCAGCTGGCCGACAGCGAGCTGGCGGACGCGCGAGCGGCCGGCCTGTCGCGGCCGGTCGGGATCGCGCTGCGCACCCGCGGCATGCTCGAAGGCGGTCAGCGGGGGCTGCGCGACCTGCGCGCGGCCACCGAGGTGCTCGCCGCATCCGACGCGCGGCTGGAGCACGCCCGCGCCCTGGTCGAGCTCGGCGCGGCGCTGCGGCGGGCCAACCAGCGCGCCGCTGCCCGCGAGCCGTTGCGCACTGGGCTGGACCTGGCACACCGCTGCGGCGCGGTGCGGCTCGCGGAGCGGGCGCGGGCCGAGCTGCTGACGGCCGGCGCCAAACCCCGCAGGGCGGTACTGACCGGGCTGGAGGCGCTCACTGCCAGCGAGCGGCGCGTCGCGGAGCTGGCCGCAGCCGGGATGAGCAATCCCGAGATCGCCCAGGCGCTGTTCGTGACCCTCAGTACGGTGGAAGGCCATCTGCGCCACGTCTACCGGAAGCTCTCGATAAGCTCGCGCGGCCAGCTGTCCGACGCGCTGCGGTCAGCCGCACCCCCCACAGCGGTCCCGCCGACGGATCGGCAAAAAACAACGGTGCCGCCGTGACGCGGCCGCAGCGCTCCGCCTGCGATGCTGCCCGATGTGGATCAGCAGCCGACGGTGCGCGTCACCCTCGAGTTTGAGCCGGGCGCCGAGCCGCCGCGCGGGCGGCTTTTGACCGGCGACGCCGTCTACCCCTTTGCGGGATGGCTGGGTCTCGCTACGGCCTTGGAGCACGTGATCGGCGCCGGCGCTCCCGCCCAGCCCCGCGCCCACCGACGGGTAGCCAGGGTCAAAAAACCATGGTGGCGCCATGGCGCGAACCGCTTCGGTTGCAGGCACGATCATCCTCATAGCATTCAGCAAACTGATTCGCTGTGGCCGGTGGACAGCCGGGGGGGCACACCAGCCATCGGCGGGGACGGTGCGGATGTTCGCCGGGCGGCTCGGTGGGGCGCCGCCCGGCACAATTGCTAACAGGGCAGGCAAGCCGCCTCTCCGGGGTAGGGGCGCTGCTGTATCCGCTGCAACCGCCAGTTCAGCATGCCTTACCAGCCGGGAGCCGAGGCGGTAGCTGCCCGACCCATCAGGTGTCGATGGTTTCGGGCCTCCTGACGTTGTGCGCTGCTGCATGGCGATTTGTGATTTGTCGTCTAGAATCGTTCCTACCTGTGTGGTTGGCCGGACGGGAACCGTCGCGGCGCCGCCACCGGGTGCCGCCCGGGCCTCAAGCGAGCCCTGGCGTTGGGCCCTGTCCCCAGGCCGCCCCCCCGCCTGGAGACAGGGCCGCCCGCCCCCGGTCCCGAGGCCCCGTTGGCCGAGGACAAGCAGCCGGAACCGGTGCTGGCAGCCTGAAACCATCCCCAGGACCCCGGGGCTCAGTGACGCGCCACCGATGCGGGTCATTGGGCGCAGCCGAGCCCCGCAACGCACTGCTGCGGGATATCCGGTGCGGCTTGACCGCGCCGGGTTGCTGAGCACCAGGTCGAACCTCGGCGTCCGGGGTAATTGCATCAAACTGAATTGATGTACGTTGGGGCGATGGCGACATGGAGCGTGCCTGCCCCGCCGTCGTTTGTGCGGCTGGCCGGGCATCCGCTGCGCTGGCGGCTGCTGGGTGAGCTGGCGCGCAGTGACCGGCGGGTGCGGGAGCTGGTGAGCCTGGTGGGCCAGCCGCAGAACCTGGTCTCCTATCACCTGGGCAGGCTGCGGGCGGGCCGGCTGGTGGCCGCGCGGCGCAGCACGTTCGATGCCCGGGACTCCTACTACCACCTGGACCTGGCGAACTGTGCGGATGCCCTGGCCGCGGCGGGCCTGGCGCTGCACCCGGGCCTGCGGCTGGCCCCGGTTCCAGCGGCTGCGCCGGTGGACGGCTGCCGCGTGCTGTTCTTGTGCACGGGCAACAGCGCCCGCTCCCCGATCGCGGAGGCGCTGTTGCGGCAGCGGGCGGGCCGGGTCGAGGTGGCCAGCGCTGGCAGCCACCCCAAGCCGCTGCACCCCGACACGGTGCGCGTGCTGCGGACATACGGGATCGAGCTGGCGGGCCGGCCGCCGCAGCACGTGAGCGGTTACGTGGACCAGCGCTTCGACTACGTGATCACGTTGTGCGACCGGGTGCGGGAGGTATGCCCGGAGTTCCCCGGCCACGCCGAGCAGCTGCACTGGAGCATTCCCGATCCGGCCACCTCGGGCGGGACCGGCCAGGACACCTACCCGGCCTTCGAGCGGATGGCCGCCGAGCTGGAAACGCGCATCGGGTTCCTGCTCGCCACGATCGGCGCGGCGCCGGCGCAGGCATCAACCCAGGAGGTGTGATGAGCAGCCCAGGGCCGACGGTGAACGTCCGCTCCATGGTCGATGACGTGCAGGCGGCCGAGCCCGCGTCCGGCGCCCCGGCCCGCCCGTGACCCCGGCCGGTCCCGGAGGAGACGGCCCTCCCGCGCCCAGGCCTGGCGCTGGCTCTGACGCTTCGCCGCCGGGGCATCCGCCAGCCCATCAACGAGAGCGGCCGGAGGGCGCAACCACGCCCGGCGCCGCGGAGCTCTCCCTCGCCGCGGCGCGCGTGTCGCTGGCCACGATCGTGCGTGAGTGGGGCCGGATCGGCTGCATCGGGTTCGGCGGCCCACCGGCTCACATCAGGCTGCTGCGCGATTTGTGCGTGGAACGCCGCCAATGGGTGGACGCGCAGGATTTCGAAGACGCGATCGCGGCCTGCAACCTGCTGCCCGGTCCGGCGTCGACGCAGCTCGCGATCTTCTGCGCGTGGCGGCTGCGTGGCCGGGCGGGCGCGCTGGCCGGCGGCGCCGCGTTCATCGTGCCCGGATTGATCGTCATCTTGGCGCTGGCGGCCCTCTTCCTCAGCACCTCCCCGCCGCTGTGGGTGCTGGGAGCAGGCGCCGGCGCTGGCGCCGCGGTCCCGGCGGTGGCCATCCATGCGGGCGCCGGCCTGACCGGCGCGAGTTGGCGGCGCCGGGCGAACACCGCCCGCTGGCCGTGCTACCTGATCGCCGGGGCTGCCTCCGCCGCCACCCTCGGCCCTTGGCTGGTGCTGGTGCTGGTGGGCTGCGGGCTGGCCGAGCTCACGGTGCAGCTCCCCGCCCGCCGCCGCAGCTGCGGCGGGCTGCCCGGCGTCGCAGTGGCCCCGATGCTGGCGGCCGGCACGATCGGCAGCGGGGTGCTGCTGTCGGTGGCCTGGGTGGCGTTCAAGGTCGGGGCACTGTCCTACGGCGGCGGGTTCGTCATCATCCCTCTCATGCAATCTGACGCGGTCAGCCACTATCACTGGATGACGGGCGCCCAGTTCCTCAACGCAGTCGCCCTGGGCCAGATCACCCCCGGCCCGGTCGTCCAGACCGTCGCCGTCGTCGGCTACGCCGCAGCCGGCCTGATCGGCGGCATCCTCGCCTCGCTGGTCGCCTTCAGCCCTTCCTTCGCGTTCATCCTGCTCGGCGCCCACCGTTTCGACCAGATCCGCGGCGACCGCCGCGCCCGAGCCTTCCTCGCCGGCGCCGGTCCCGCCGCTATCGGCGCCATCTACGGCTCAGCTATCCCCCTCACCCGCGCGCTCAGCCACACCTGGCAATACGCCATCCTCGCCGGCGCCTTGGCCCTGCTCCTGCTGCTGCGCCGCGGCGTCGTCCCCACCCTCCTGTCCGCGGGCGCGGCCGGAGTCGTCATCGCCCTCACGGTCAGCATGGCGCTCCAGTAGCAAGCGCAGCCACACCCGGGCATGTGCCGCGGCGCCGGGAACAGGATAGGCGCCGCCCTGCGGGGCTGCTGCGTGGCGTGGGGTCTTGTGGCTACCCTGAAGAGCATGGGCCAGTCCGCGCCTGAGCTGCCTGCCGATACCCTGGTCAGCGCCGTTGACAACGCCGGCCGTGGTGTCGTGACGCACATCACCATCAAGGGCGACCGCGTCGCCGCTATCGTCTCCCAAGCCACCTTGGCCATGTCACGGCTCCTTGCCGTCTTGCTGACCAGCGATATGGCTGCCAGTGCGCTCCCAGCGGCGCTGCCGGCCGCGTTCCCCTGGGCTGGCTCCCTCCCAGATGATCACCTGAAGGCGTTCGCGGGCGAATTGCGAGAGGCGGTCATCGCTGAGTCGCCCGAGCGGGTAGAGCGCGTTCTGATTGACTGGCAGGCCGTCGCCGAGGTTCGCGCCGGACAGCGCTCAACTTGAGCGGCGGGGCGGGCGCTTCAGGGTCTGTGACCGCCCGTCGACGACGCGACGCCGGAGGTCATAAGGCCGCCGGCGATCGGCGGAGCTTGCCCGGCCGCGCCCAGGGGTCGCGGGCAGCCCGGGGCGGGTCTCATCGGTGAGCGCCGCGGGCGATGTTCGCCTCGGCCATCCGCTTCAGGTACGTCCGGTTCAGCTTCCCGGTGGCGGTGAGCGGCATTTCGCCGAGGACGACTATTTCCTCGGGCGCTTTGTAGCCGACCCTCGCGCGCGCGAACTGGATCAGCTCTTGGCTGGTCGGATGCTCGGTCCCTGCCGTAAGGGTGATGTAGGCGCGCACGTTCTCACCATGGACTAGATCGTGGATCCCGATTACCCCGGCGCTGGCGACGCCCGGGTGCTCGAGCAGGGCGCCCTCGACCTCCTGGGGGCAGATGTTCGAGCCGTCGTGGACGATGATCTGCTTCTTGCGCCCGCAGAAACAGAAGTAGCCCTCGTCGTCGACTCGCATCACATCGCCTGAGTCGAGCCACCCGTTGCTAAAGGCCGCCTCGGTCGCGCCCGGGTCGTCCCAGTAGCCGACGGTGGCCGCGGGAGTCTTGATCCACAGGCGGCCTTCGCTGCCCACCGGCAGCTCCTGCCCGGCATTGTTGCGGATGGACAGCGAGACCGCGGGCACGACCTGCCCGACCGAACCGGGCTTGACCCGGCCCGACGGTGGGCTCACCGTCACCAGCCCGGCTTCCGTCAGGCCGTAGGCCTCGTCGATCACAAACCCGCTGAGCGCGGTGAACTCCCGCTCCAGCTCCGCGGAGACGGTGTCGCCCGCCGCGCGGCACAGCCGCAGCGAGGCGAAATCGTCGTGCCGGGCGCCGTGGTCGCGGGCCAGCGCGAACAGCGCCGAAGGAAGCATCGACAGCACCGTCGGGCGGTCTTCGCGAAGCAGCGGCAGCAGCTCGTCCCCATCGAAGGTCTTGGCCACAATCACGCCAGCGCCCACGCTCAGCGCGGCGAACGAGACGTAGAACGCCCCGACGTGCGACAGCGACGAGCCAGCCAGAAGCAGATCGTCGCGGCTGAGCTCGAGGCCTGCCGCCGCTGTCGCGAACATCCAGCCGAGCGTCTCGTGAGTATGCGTGACTCCCTTCGGGCGTCCGGTGCTCCCCGAGGTGAAGAAGATCACGGCAGGCGCCGCCGGGGACGGAGGCGGCGGAGGCGAACCTGAGGCCTCCCCCGAAACCAGCTCCTCGAAAACCGGTTCCGCTCCTCGGCTGCCGCCGTAGCTGATGGTGCCCAGAGGCAGCTGCCGGGCGAGCCGGCTTGCGGCGAGATCCTCCTGCCGCTCGGCATGCGCGAACAAGGCCCGGGCTTCGCCGACCGCGAGAGCGTGATCAATCTCCGGCGCCATGTAGCGGTAATTAAGGGGCGTCGCGACCAGCCCCGCCTTGAAACAGGCGAGGTAGTGAACGATGAGCGCGGGACGATTCGGCATCAGCGAAGCCACGCGATCGCCCGGGTTCAGCCCCAGACCGAGCAAACTGACCGCCAGGCGATCGCTGAGCTCATCGAGCGTGCGCCACGTCCAGCGCGCATCCGCAGAGATCAGCGCGAGCCCGTCAGGATTGGCATCCAGACCGGCACGAAGCAGATCGCAAGGTCGTACTGGCCTCTCTACCGCCCTTCCGGCATACCCGGTCACACTGCCCCCCGTGAGCGAAATCAACGACCAGAGAATCCTTACCCGTAAGGACAGTGCCGCACACGACTGCTCACCGCGTTGGACACCGTCGTTGCTAGCCAGTCGTTGACGACCGCTCGGAGGCGACTGGCCCTGGTGTGGCCGGGTCAGGGCCTGGCCACGCCCCGGCGGCTGAGGACGAAGGTCGTGGCCTGGCTGCGGAGCTGGCCGTTGAACGCCGCGGCGGTGTAGGCGCCGGCCTTTACCGCAGCCCCCTGGCCCGGGCAGCCGGAAAGTGAGGTTCTCCGGTCCCAGGTGACCTTGAGGAAGGCCGGGGCGCCCCGCCTCAGCATGACCACCTGGGAACCGGCGCCGCGCAGGCAGCTGGATGAGTCCCACAGCGGCGTATCGCCTGAGGCCACCACGACCGAGGTGAACCTGGCGCCCAGGTCGATGCGGCATGGCCGGCCCCTGGTGGAGACCGCGCCGACCACGAAGGTGATCTGATCGCCTGGCCCATACCGGTGCCGGGCAGCGCGGATGGTCAGCAGCACAGCCCCCCTGGCGCAGGTCTGCCGCCTGGGCCCGGCGCCGGGTGAGGTACTCGCAGAAGGCCGCGCCCGCGGCCCGGCGCCCAGGTCCGCAGTCTCTCGGGGAGGGGCCTGCCAGTGCCCGCGCTCGGCCCCCGAGCGTGGGCTGGGACTGGCTGCGTGGCCGGCGGAGGACGGCGGCGATCCCTGGCCCGGGGCCTCGCTGCCGCCGAGCGCCTTGTTCACCGCCCAGATGGGGAGGCCGAGCACCGCCGCGCCGACCGCCAGAACGACCACCCGGCGACGCCAGTAGGTGGCAGGAGAGACCAGTTTCTGGCCCATAAATCGATTATATTATCGAATAACCAAAATGCGATAGTGACCTTCGGGCCCGCCTGGACGGCAGGGCCGCGGCACGCGAGCTGTCTGGTCTGTCCTGATCAGTCAAGGCCCAGCAGGGGATCCAGGCCGACCGTGAGGCCTGCAGACAGGCCGGCGATGCCCCGGATGGCGCGCAGCACGCCGGGCATGAACGAGACCCGGTCCATGGAGTCATGCCTGATGGTGAGCACCTCACCGGGCGCGCCCAACAGGACCTCCTGGTGGGCGACCAGGCCGGCCAGCCGGACCGAGTGTACGTGGACGCCGCCGCCGAGGGCGGCGCCCCTGGCCCCCTCCACGGCGGACACGGTGGCGTCGGGCGGCTCACCGAGCCCGGCCGCCGCCCTGGCCTCGGCGATCATCGCGGCCGTGCGGGACGCCGTGCCCGAGGGAGCGTCGGCCTTGGCTGCGTGGTGCAGTTCGATCACCTCCGCCGAGGTGAAGAAGCGGGCCGCCTGCTGGGCGAATCGCATCATCAGCACCGCGCCGACGGAGAAGTTGGGCACGACGAGCACCCGCACGCTGGGCGCGGCGGCCAGCCACTCACGGACCTGCGCCAGCCTGGGCTCATCGAACCCAGAGGTCCCGACGATGGTGTCCAGGCCCTTGCCCACGCACCAGCGGAGGTTGTCCATGACCGCGCCGGGGTGGGTGAAGTCCACCACGACGTCGCATCCGGCCAGCGCGTCCCGGGAATCTCCCTCGTCCACCTCGGCGGCGATGCCCATGCCGTCCGCGCCGGCCACCGCCTGGCACACCTGCGAGCCCATGCGCCCTTGTGCGCCGAGCACACCCACCTTGATCATGACTGCCTGCCATTCTCCGGGGGGCGGCGCAGGTCCAGCCAGGTGTCAGCCCAGTGCGGCGGCGAAGGGTGCGTCGTCGTCGAACGGGCCCACCACGGCGAGCACCTTGGGCCGTCCCAGGATTCTCGCGGCCACCTGGCGCACATCGTCGTGGGTGACCGCCTCGATGGAAGCGAGGATCTCGTCCACTAGTTCGAGCCGGGGGTACACCAGTTCCGACTTGCCGAGGCGGCTCATCCGGGAGGACGGGTCCTCCAGGCCGAGGACCAGCGACCCGCGCAGCTGGCCCTTGCCCCGGTCCAGTTCGGCCTCGGTCAGCCCGCCGGAGATGACCTTGGCGATCTCCTCCTGGCAGATAGCCAGCACCTCGTCCGCCTTGGCCGGCAGGCACCCGATGTAGGTGGCCCACATGCCGGTGTCGGAATGCTGCGACGCGAAGCTGTACACCGCGTAGGCCAGCCCGCGCTTCTCCCGCACCTCCTGGAACAGCCGCGAGGACATGCCGCCGCCCAGGGCCGCGTTGAGCACCCCGAGCGCGAACCTGTCCTCGTCGATGCGGGACAGCCCGGCGCACCCGAGCACCAGGTTGGCCTGCTCGATGGTGCGCGGCACCAGCCGCACGCCGGCGCCGGCCGCGAGGCTGTCGTCCGGGCCGGCCAGGCGCGGCGCGGTGGGCGCCGCGTCCCCCGTCAGCGCGGCGCCGAACGCCTCCCGGACCTGCCGGGTGACCACGTCGTGGTCCACGTTGCCCGCCACCGCGACGACCAGGTCCGGCGGGGTGTACCTGGCGGCGTAGTGACCGGCGATCTCGTCCCTGGCGATCTCGTTGATCGAGGCCACGGTGCCGAGGATCGGCCGGCCGAGCGGAGTGTCGCCGAAAAGCTGTGCCGCGAACGCCTCGTGCACGGTGTCCGAGGGCTCATCCTCGTTCATCGCGATCTCTTCGAGGATCACGCCGCGCTCAGCGTCCACGTCCTTAGGCTCGATCAGCGAATCGGTCACCATGTCGGCCAGGACGTCGATCGCCAGCGGCAGGTCCGCGTCGAGCACCCGGGCGTAGTAGCAGGTGTACTCCTTGCCGGTGAACGCGTTGAGCTCGCCGCCCACCGCGTCCATGGCGGCGGAGATCTCCAGCGCGGTCCGCTTGCTGGTGCCCTTGAACAGCAGGTGCTCCAGGTAGTGCGTGGCCCCCGCGTGGCCGAGATCCTCGTCGCGGGAGCCTACACTCGCCCAGATGCCGACGGCTGCCGAGCGGACCGCGGGCAGCGACTCGGTGACTACTCGCAGCCCGCCGGGCAGCACCGAGCGGCGCACCTCATCGTCGCCGCCGCGCTGGGTGGTCACCGTCATGATTCGCGGTGCCGCCGCTCACGGTGGCGGGTGCGGTGACTGCCGCCGTCGCCATCGCCGCGGTGGCCGTCGCGGTCACCACGATCGCGGTGGCGGTCGCGGTCGCCGCGGTGCCCGTCGCCGCGGTCACGGCCGCCCGCCTCGCCGCTGTCCTCGGCGCCGCCAGCCGCCGCTTCCCGCTCCACGACCTCGACGGGAACCAGCGACAGCTTGCCGCGGTCGTTGACCTCGCGGATCTCGACCTGGATCTTGTCGCCGACCTTGATGACGTCATCGACGTTCTCGATCCTGGCGCCGCCGTGCAGCTTGCGGATCTGGGTGATGTGCAGCAGGCCGTCCTTGCCGGGCAGCAGCGAGACGAACGCGCCGAACGTGGTCGTCTTCACCACGGTGCCGAGGAAACGCTCGCCCACCTCGGGGATGTGCGGGTTCGCGATCGCGTTGATAGCCGTGCGCGCGGCCTCGGCGGAGGGGCCGTCGGTGGCGCCGATGTAGATGGTGCCGTCGTCCTCGATCGTGATCTCGGCGCCGGTGTCCTCCTGGATGGAGTTGATCATCTTCCCCTTGGGGCCGATCACCTCGCCGATCTTGTCCACGGGCACCTTGATGGTGATGATCCGCGGCGCGAACGGGCTCATCTCGCCCGGCATGTCGATGGCCTCGCGCATCACGTCCAGGATGGTCAGCCTGGCCGCCTCAGCCTGGGTCAGCGCCGAGGCGAGCACCGACGCCGGGATCCCGTCGAGCTTGGTGTCAAGCTGGAGCGCGGTGATCACGTTCCGCGTGCCGGCGACCTTGAAGTCCATATCGCCGAACGCGTCCTCGGCGCCGAGGATGTCGGTCAGCGTGACGAACTGGCCCCCCTCGTGGATCAGGCCCATGGCGATACCGGCCACCATGTCCCGCAGCGGCACGCCGGCATCCAGCAGCGCCATCGTGGAGGCGCAGACCGACCCCATGGAGGTCGAGCCGTTGGACCCGATCGCCTCGGAGACCTGCCGGATCGCGTAGGGGAACTCCTCCCTGGTGGGGAGCACCGGGATCAGCGCGCGCTCGGCCAGGGCGCCGTGGCCGATCTCCCGCCGCTTGGGCGAGCCCACCCGGCCGGTCTCGCCCGTGGAGTACGGCGGCATGTTGTAGTTGTGCATGTACCGCTTGGTGCGTTCCGGGTTGAGCGTGTCGATCGTCTGCTCCATCCGCAGCATGTTCAGCGTGGTCACGCCGAGCACCTGGGTCTCGCCCCGCTCGAACAGGGCCGAGCCGTGCACCCGCGGCAGCACGTGCGCCTCGGCGGACAGCCGCCTGATGTCGGCGAGGCCGCGCCCGTCGATGCGGACGCCGTCGGTGATGATCCGCTCACGGACCAGCTTCTTGGTGACCGCGCGGAACGCCGCGCTGATCTCCTTCTCCCGGCCCTCGAACTGGGTGGCGAGCTTCTCGGCGGTCAGCGCCTTGATCCGGTCGGTCTCGCTCTCCCGCTCCTGCTTGCCCGCGATGGCGAGCACCCGGGCCAGCTCCTCGGAGACCTCCGCGGAGACGGCGTCGTAGACGTCCGCCTCGTAGTCGCCGAACACCGGGAACTCAGCGGTTTCCTTGGCGGCCTGGTCGGCGATGCGCTGCTGGGCCTCGCAGAGGGTCTTGATGAACGGCTTGGCCGCCTCCAGGCCCTGGGCCACCGTCTCCTCGGTGGGGCCGACCGCGTCGCTGTCGGCGTCGGCGAGCAGGACCAGCGTGCGCGGCGTGGACTCTGCCTCCACCATCATGATGGCCACGTCGCCGTCCTCGAGCACCCGCCCGGCGACGACCATGTCGAAGGTCGCGTCCTCGAGCTGGGTGTGGGTGGGGAAGCCGACCCACTGGCCCTTGATCAGGGCGACACGGACGCCGCCGATCGGCCCGGAGAACGGCAGCCCGGCAAGCTGGGTGGACAGCGAGGCAGCGTTGATCGCCACCACGTCGTACAGGTGCTCCGGGTGCAGGGCCATGATCGTCTCGACGATCTGGACCTCGTTGCGCAGGCCCTTGACGAACGAAGGGCGCAGCGGCCGGTCGATGAGGCGGCAAGTGAGGATCGCGTCCTCGGACGGGCGGCCTTCCCGGCGGAAGAAGGAGCCGGGGATGCGGCCCGCCGCGTACATCCGCTCCTCGACGTCCACGGTGAGCGGGAAGAAGTCCAGCCCCTCCTTGGGGTGCTTGCCCGCGGTGGTCGCGGACAGGACCATAGTCTCGCCGTCGAGGTAGACGACGGCGGATCCGGCGGCAAGACGGGCAAGCCGGCCGGTTTCGAATTTGATGGTGACCATGCCGAATTGGCCGTTGTCGATCACGGCTTCGGCGGTATGCACACCCTCCACGGGTGAGACCTCCTTGACTGAGGTCCCGCGTCCCGCCTTCCGCCGGTAGTGCTCCGGGCCATCGCTAGCCCGGCAACTGACCGCCGACCGGTCTTCGATCGAAGCTCTCGGCCCGGGTGCGCGGCGATCCGCCGCATTCGGCACCCGACCCGAGAACCACTACCGAGGACCGGCCCATTGCGCCCTCCGCACTCCGGCGCCGGGGCCGCGGGATGTTGTTCTCTAGTTGTGTTGCGGCCGTGCCCAGACCGAGCCTACCTGCGCAGGCCCAGCTTTTGGATCAGGGCGCGGTAGCGCTCGATGTCCTCGCGGGACAAGTACTGAAGCAGCCGACGGCGACGGCCGACCAGGAGCAGCAGGCCCCGGCGGCTGTGGTGGTCGTGCTTGTGTACCTTGAGGTGCTCGGTGAGATCGTTGATCCGCCGCGTCAGCAATGCGACCTGGACTTCCGGTGAACCGGTGTCACCCTCATTGGTCGCGTGCCCGGCGATGATCTCCTTCTTGACTGCTGTGTCCAGCGGCACGTGCGTTTCCTTATCTTCGTCACGGATCTCGTGAGGCACCGCGCCACCCTCCGGCCCTGTGCGGGCGCCGGGGTTTCGCGCGAAACGAGATGCCCCTGAGCCGGCCGCTTGAGGGTGCAGCCAACCCGGCCAACGATGTCAGCCACCAAAAAGGGTACCACGCGGCCGCCCCTGCTGACCGGAGTCGGCCGCCCTCGCGCAGGTCCGCGGCACTGCGGACAGGGGCGCGACCGCGGATCAGCGCGGCAGCATGTCCTCCGGCTGGTTGACGGGGAATCCGTAGGTATCGATGACGGCGCCATCGGCGCGGGTGGCGAGCGCCAGCGCCGCCTCGCCTACCTGCAGGCACGTCTCGCGCTTGGCGGTGGCCACTGGAAACCTGGTCCGCAGGTCCCAGCGGCACGGCTCCTTGCCGCTCAGGTCGCCGAGGGCCGGCGGCGGCAGCGCCAGCCTGGAACGGGACATCCGGGGCGGCCAGTACGCCACGGAGAACGCCGGCTCCTGCTCGGCAATGAGGTAGTACGCATCCGGCACATTCGTGTCCGACTCCAGTCCGTCCGGACATGCCGGCGAGCGGAAGGCCGCCATCACCCGCCGGCGCCCGCGGCGAGCGTACGGGCCGCGGCGATGTCGACGCGCATCTGGGCCACGAGCGCGTCGGCCGAATCGAACCGGACCATTCCCCGCAGCCGGGCCGTGAAGTCAACGGCGACGTGCACCCCGTAGAGGTCCAGGTCGTCCCGGTCGAGCGCGTACGCCTCGACGACGCGGTGCTGGCCGTCGAACGTCGGGTTGGCGCCGACGGAGATGGCCGCGGGCCAGCGCGCTGTCTCCTGGCCGTCAATGTCGAGGCTGGCCAGCCATCCGGCGTATACCCCGTCCGCGGGGATGGCCGTGTGCTCCGCGGTCTCCAGGTTGGCGGTGGGCACCCCCAGCGCCTTGCCGCGCTGCTCGCCGCGCACGACCACGCCCTCGACCCGGTGCGGCCGGCCCAGGCCGCGCGCGGCGCCGGCCACGTCCCCGGCGGCGACCAGTTCCCTGATCGCGCTGGAGGACGTGATGACCCCGTCCTGCGCCAGCAGCGGGATGCCCTCGGCGCGGAAGTCGTACTTCTCGCCCAGTTCCGCCAGCAGGGCGAGGTCACCGGCGGCGCGGTAGCCGAAGCGGAAGTTCTCCCCCACCACGACCCGGCGGGCGTGCAGCCGATCGGCCAGCACGGCCCGGACGAACTCCTCCGGGCCCAGATGGGAAAACTCCAGTGTGAACTGCAGCAGGCAGACCGCGTCGGCGCCGAATTCCGCCAGGAGCTGGGCCCGGCGGCGCAGGCTGCACAGCAGCGCTGGGTGGGCGCCGGGACGGATCACCTCGCTCGGGTGCGGGTCGAAGGTGACCACCACCAGCGGCAGGCCAAGCTCCCGCGCGGCCTCGGCCGCCCTGGCCACGATCCGCTGGTGGCCCCGGTGCACGCCGTCGAACACGCCGATGGTGACGACCGAGGGGCCCCAGCCCCCCGGTACCTCGTCCAGCCCGAGCCAGCGCTCCACGATGCCGCTCCTCAACCCGCCCGATTCCCAGCTCAACTGGTAACCACGGTAACCCTGGTCCCGCCGCGACGATCTCCGCTCGGGGTGCTCAGACGAACACAACCACCGGGCGGATCTGGCCGTCCTTCTCCTCGACCAGGGCGATCAGCGTGCCGTCCGGGGCGAACGCCGCCTCCGGGCCCTGGTGGCCGGACCCGCCGGGCAGGCGCCCGCCATGGGAGAGCCGCCGCGCCTCGTCCTCGGTGAGCTGGCGGGACGGGAACGCGTCCGCGGCGGCCTGGGCCAGCGGGATGAGCGACAGCTCCGCTTCGAGCTGGTCCAGGGTGCGCGCCATGCCGAGGTCGTAGGGGCCGGCCCGGGTGCGCCGGAGCGCGGTCACGTGCCCGCCCACGCCGAGCGCCTCCCCCAGATCGCGGGCCAGCGCCCGGATATAGGTGCCGCTTGAGCAGGTCACCGTGGCGTCGATATCCAGCAGGTGGTCGCCTGCGCGCCGCTCTGACGAGATGCAAAACGACCTGACGGTCACTGCCCGGGGCGCCAGGACGGGCGTGGTTCCGGCCCTGGCCAGCCGGTACGCGCGGGTTCCGGCCACCTTGACGGCGCTGACCGCCGGGGGGACCTGCTGGATCTCGCCGGTCAGCGGGCGTGCCGCGGCGCGCACCGCGTCCAGGGTGAGCGCATCGGCCGGGGCGCCGGAGATGACCTCGCCCTCGGCATCGGCGGTGCTGGTCGCCTGGCCGAGCCGGATGGTGGCCTGGTACTCCTTCTCCGCGAGCGCCAGGCGCCCCAGCAGCCGGGTGGCCTTCCCGACCCCGGCTACCAGCACCCCGGTCGCCATGGGGTCCAGCGTGCCGCCGTGGCCGACCCGCCGGGTGCCGGTGACCCGCCGGAGCCGGGCGACCACGTCGTGCGAGGTCAGCCCGGCGGGCTTGTCGACGATGACCAGCCCGTCCGCCGTGGCGGTCATTTCACTGCCTCCCTCGTGGGACGTCGCGCCGGAGGCGCGCCAGCTAGCACCGAGCGTGGTCGTGCCGGAGGCGCGCCAGAGCGCGGCGTGCGAGGCATGGGGGTCCGGGGGCTTGCCCCGGGGCGAGCAGCGTCTCGCCGCCGGGAAGCCGCGGCGCGGAGCGACGCGGCGTTCGGCCCGGCGGCCGCGGCGTGACCCAAGCCGTCGTTGACAAGCGGATCTCACCCGCCCGGGTCGGCTTCGGGGCCGTCAGCCTCGGCCTCGGCCGGGACGCGGTAGGGGTCGGGGTCACCGGCGGGCTGGGCGCCCTCCCTGGCCTGGGCCAGGGCCTCGTCCGCAGCGCGCGCCTGGGCGACCAGCTCTTCCATGTGCTGCGCGCCTTCGGGCAGGGTGTCACGGACGAACGACAGCGACGGGGTGTGCCGCAGCCCCGTCTGCCGGCCGACCTCGGACCGGATCAGCCCGGTGGCGCTTTTCAGCGCGGCCGCGGTGCCCGCCTGATCGTCCGCCGACCCGTACACCGTGTAGTAGACCGTCGCTTCGCGCAGGTCACCGGTGAGCTTGGCGTCGGTGACCGTTACAAAGCCCAGCCGGGGGTCTTTCACCCGGCGCTCCAGCATCTCGGCCACGATCTTGGCGATCCGGTCGGCGAGCTTGTTTGCCCGGCCGGCGTCTGTCATTGCGCCTCCCTCGCGGGCGCTCGGCCCTGGGGGGCCTCCCTGGCTTCGGGAGGCATCCGGGGGTCCGGGGGGGACCCCCGGATTAGCAAAGTCTCGGCGGCGGGAAGCCGCAGAGCGAAGCGATGCGGCGTTCGGCCCGGCGCCTGCGGCGTTTCTGCCCAGCTGAGGGCGGTCAGTGGGCTTCTCACTGCTCCTCCTCATCAGTCACCAGGCGGAACCGCGCGGACAGCAGCTCGATGTCCGGCCGCGCCGCGACCAGGCGCTCGCAGGCGTCGAGCACCTCGGTAACGTGCGCCGCCGTGGAGGCCACCGCCGCCACGCCGATCTCCGCCCGCCGGTGGCGGTCCAGGCTACCGGTCTCGGCCACGGCGACCCCCGGGTGGCGCCTGCGCATCTCGGCGATGATCGAGGACACCGCGGAACGTTTCTGCTTGAGCGACCGGGTATCGCCCAGCAGCACGTCCAGCGTCAGCGCTCCCACATACACGCCGCTGCCCTAAGGACAAGCCCCGCGTCAGGCCCGCGGAACCTCCCGCATCTCGTAGGTCTCGATCACGTCGCCGATGTGGATGTCGTTGTAGCCGAGGCCTATACCGCACTCGTAGCCCTCGCGGACCTCGGTGACGTCCTCCTTGAACCGGCGCAGCGAATCGACCGTGAGGCTCTCCGAGATCACGACGCCGTCGCGGACCAGGCGGGCCTTGCTGCCGCGGTTGATCGTGCCCGAGCGCACGATGCTGCCGGCGATGTTGCCGGCCCGCGGCACCCGGAAGATCTCCCTGATCTCCGCGGTGCCGAGCTGTGCTTCCTCGAACTCGGGCTTGAGCATGCCCTTGAGCGCGGCCTCGATCTCCTCGATCGCCTGGTAGATGACCGTGTAGTAGCGGATGTCCACGCCCTCGCGCTGCGCCAGCTCGCCCGCCCGGCCGGCCGGCCGCACGTTGAAGCCCACGACGACCGCCTCGGAGGCGATCGCCAGGTTGACATCGTCCTGGGTGATCGCGCCGACGCCGCGGCCGATGACCCGGAGCACCACATCCTCGCCCACGTCGATCTTGAGCAGCGCGTCCTCCAGGGCCTCCACCGACCCGGAGACGTCACCCTTGATGATGAGCAGCAGTTCCTGCCGCTCGCCCGACTTGAGCGCCGACTCCAGGTCTTCCAGGGTGACCCTGGGCCTGCGCTGCGCGAACTGCGCGGTGCGCTCCCGCGCCTCGCGCCGCTCGGCGACCTGTCGCGCGACCCGTTCGTCGGCCACGACGAGGAAGTTGTCGCCTGCGTCGGGCACTCTGTTGAGCCCGAGCACCTGCACCGGACGGGACGGCGGCGCGTCCGACACCGGCTCGCCGTTCTCGTCGAGCAGCGCCCGCACCCGGCCGAACGCCTCGCCGCACACGATCGAATCGCTGACCTTGAGCGTGCCCCGCTGCACCAGCACCGCGGCCACCGGGCCGCGGCCGCGGTCGAGGTGCGCCTCGACCGCCACGCCCTGGGCGTCCTGGTCCGGGTTGGCCCGCAGGTCCAGCTCGGCGTCGGCGGTCAGGATGATGGCCTCGAGCAGGCCGGCGATGCCGATGCCTTCCCTGGCGGACACGTCCACGAACAGGGTGGTGCCACCGAACTCCTCGGCCACCAGGCCGTACTCGGTCAGCTGGGACCGGACCCGCGACGGGTCGGCGCCCTCCTTGTCGATCTTGTTGACCGCGACGACCACCGGCACCCCCGCCGCCTGGGCGTGGTTGAGCGCCTCGGTGGTCTGCGGCTTCACGCCGTCGTCGGCCGCCACCACGAGCACGACCAGGTCGGTGGTCTCGGCGCCACGGGCCCGCATGGCGGTGAACGCCTCGTGGCCCGGGGTGTCGATGAAGGTGATCTTCCGCTCCTGCCCGTCCACCTCGGTGGTGACCTGGTAGGCGCCGATGTGCTGGGTGATGCCGCCCGCCTCGCGGGCCACCACGTTGGTATGCCTGATGGCGTCGAGCAGCTTGGTCTTGCCGTGGTCCACGTGGCCCATGACGGTGACCACCGGCGGGCGCGGCTGGAGGTCGGCCTCGCCGCCCTCGTCCTCGCCGAACTCGATGTGGAACGACTCGAGCAGCTCGCGGTCCTCTTCCTCCGGCGAGACGACCTGCACGTTGTAGTTCAGCTCCGCGCCAAGCAACTGCAGCGTCTCGTCGTTGACCGACTGGGTCGCGGTGACCATCTCGCCCAGGTGGAAGAGCACCTGGACAAGCGATGCCGGGTTGACGCCGATCTTGTCGGCGAAGTCGCTCAGCGACGCCCCGCGGGACAGCCGGATCGCCTGGCCGTTGCCGCGCGGGATCTGCACACCGCCGATCGACGGGGCCTGCATGTTGTCGAACTCCTGGCGCCGCTGCTTACGCGACTTGCGGCCGCGCGACGGCCGCCCGCCGGGGCGCCCGAACGCGCCCTGCGTGCCACTGCGGCCACGGCCGCCGCCACCGCCGGGACGCCCGCCGCCGCCGATACCACCGGGCCGCGGCGCGCCGCCGGTGCGGGCGCCGCCCCCGCCCGGCCCGCCCCGGCCACCGGGACGAGCGCCGGTACCCGGGCCACCGGGACCGCCGCGGCCAGGACCGCCGGGACCGCCGCGGCCGCCGGCCGGGCGCGGCGGCATGTTGCTAGGGCTGGGCCGGGGGCCGCCGGGCCGGGGGCCGCCGGGCCGTGCCACATCCGCGGGCGACGGCCGGGATCCGCCGGGACCGGGCCGCTGGCCGCCTGGGCCGGCCGGGCCGCCGGGGCGCCCGGAGGCCGGGCCGGGCTGGCCGGGCCGGGGCGGGGCCGAGCGGGGCGCCAGGCCCATCCCGGTCGCGGTCTGGCTGTAGGGGTTGTTGCCGGGACGCGGCCCTGGGCGGGGCGCGCCACGCGGGCCGGGCCGGGGGGCGGGGGCCCCTTGTCCCTGCCGCTGGCTGGGGGCGCCCTGTCCCTGCCGCGGGGCGGGCTGAGGGGCGCCCCGCTGCGCCGGGGGCGGCCCTGGCCGGGCCGGGGGCGGGGAGAACGGAACCTGCGGCGCCGGCGCCGCGGGCGCGGGCTGTGCCGGGGCGTCCGGTGCGGGCGCCGGCGCGGCGATGACACTGCCTGGTGACGCGCCATCGCCTGCTGCCCGAGGGGCCACTGGCGCCTCCGCGACCGGCACCGGTGACGGCGTCCTTGACGTGCCTGCTTGCTGGCTGGGCACGGGCGCACTCCGCCCGTCCTGGCCGTTCTTGGGTGGGGCCGTGGCAACCTGGCCATCGGCTTTGCGTGCAGAGGGCTGCTGTGGACCCTGCGCCTCGAACGCTTCCTTGAGCCTGCGGACGACAGGCGCCTCGATTGTGGAGGACGCCGACCGCACGAACTCGCCCATCTCCTGGAGCTTGGCCATCACGGCCTTGCTCTCTACGCCGAACTCCTTTGCGAGTTCGTATACCCGGACCTTCGCCACTGCGCTCCCTCTGCTCGGTCCGGGATCACCGGACCATCGGGCCGGCCCGGGCGCGAAGCTCCGGCCGGCGTCAGATTCTGCTGTTCATCGCCGCGTTCTCATCGGGCGCTCATCACAATCGGATCCTGCTTTCCCGGCGGTAATGCCGCGTTCGTCCCGCCCAGGGCTAGCCGCCCTAGACGGTCCTGACCGGGTTTCCCCGCACAACTGTGCCAGATACTGCCCGAGCACCACGGTCACGGCGGGCCCGTTCAGCCGGAGCGCCCGGCTGAACCCACGCCGACGTTGTGCTTGCTCGAAACATGTCTGGCTCGGATGCACATAGGCGCCCCGACCAGGCAACCGCGCTTGCGGGTCGGGGACAACCTCATCCCCGCGCCCGACCACGCGCAGCAAGTCAGACTTGGCCGCGCGATTCCTGCATCCCACGCAAGTCCGGACCGGAGGCCCGGATCGCGGGGCGGGCTGGGACCGCCTGGCCATTCCGGACGTAAGCTTACCGCGCCGGCGCATCCGTGGTACCGCGCCCGGCGCGCGGATCTGCATTCCCGCCGCTCAGCCGGCTGCCGCGATCCCCTCCGGGCCCCCCGTCGTGCTCCCCGCTGGGCCTGCGGGCCGCCTGATCCGCGCCACCCGGATTGTCGGAATGGATGTCGATCTTCCAGCCGGTCAGCTTGTGCGCCAGCCGGGCGTTCTGCCCCTCCTTGCCGATGGCCAGGGACAACTGGTAATCGGGCACGATCACCTGGGCCAGCCTGGCGTCGGCATCGACGATGTTGACCCGGGTGACCCGGGCCGGGGACAGGGCGTTGGCGACGAACTCCGCGGAGTCCTCCGAGTAGTCAACTATGTCGATCTTCTCGCCGTGCAACTCGGTCATCACGTTCCTGACCCGGCTGCCCATCGGCCCGATGCACGCGCCCTTCGCGTTCACCCCCGCCTGGTGCGACGTCACCGCGATCTTGGTGCGGTGCCCGGCCTCGCGGGCGATGGCGACGATCTCCACCGCTCCCGAGGCGATCTCCGGCACCTCCAGCGAGAACAACCGCTTCACCAGGCTGGGGTGGGTGCGCGACAGCGTGATCGACGGGCCACGGTAGCCCTTGCGAACGTGCAGGACGAAACACCGCAGCCGTTCACCGTGCACGTAGCGCTCGCCGGGCACCTGCTCGGTGGGCGGCAAGATCGCCTCGACCTTGCCCAGGTCAACAAGAACAGCCCGCGGATCCCTCCCTTGCTGGATCACGCCCGCCACGATGTCGCCCTCGCGGCCCGCGTACTCGCCAAAGGTCAGCTCGTCCTCGGCGTCCCGCAGCCGCTGCAGGATGACCTGCCGGGCGGTGGTCGCGGCGATCCGGCCGAAACCGGCGGGCGTGTGGTCGTACTCCCGCAGCACCTGGCCGTCCTCGCCAGTCTCCGCGGCCCAGACGGTCACGTGACCGGTGCCGCGGTCCACCTCCACCCGGGCGGTCGCGGCCGAGTCCCCGGACTTGTGGTAAGCGACCAGCAGAGCATCCTCGATGGCCTTGATCGCCAGGTCCATCGAGATGTCTTTCTCGCTCTCCAGGCCGCGCAGGACGCTCAGGTCAATGTCCATCCTGGCTCCCCCCGTTCCCGGCCCGGGCGCTGTCAAGCATCGGGCCAGGCCTCGGCGCCCCCGCCCTCGCCAGGCCGGCCGAACTCGACCTGCACCCGCCCCGGGCCGAGTTCGTCGTAGTCGAGCTCGACGCGGTCGCCCTCGATGTCCAGCGTCACGGACGTGTCGCCGGCCAGGAGAACCCGGCCGTGTATGGTCGGCGGCCGCTGCGGCGCTCCCGCCCGGCCGGAACCGGCGCCGTCCGGCGCCGCGAGTGGTGCGCTGACCAGCCGGCCCTGGGCGCGGCGCCAGTGCCGGGGCTCGGTGAGCGGCCGGTCTACCCCCGGGGAGGACACTTCGAGGGTGTACGGGACCTCGCCCATGACGCCGCTGGCGTCCAGGCGCACCGACACTTCCCGGCTGACCTCAGCGATTTGGTCCAGTGCCGCCCCGCCGTCGGCATCGACCACCAGCTTCAGCAGCCTGCGCCGCCCGGCCGGGCTGACCCGGACCGACTCCAGGTCCATCCCCGCCGCGCGAATCACCGGTTCCAGCACGCGGGCCAGGTCGGTCGGCTCGGGCAGCGGGCCTGTGGCGCGGGCCCGTTCGGCGCCAGCGCCACCTGCGCTTCGTCCGTGGCCACGCCGCGGGCGCGACTGTACGTGACGGGAGTCACCGCGCATCACGACCTCCTCGCCCGCGACCTGTGCTGTTGTCTGCCAGCTACTAGGGTAGCCGGACCCTGAGGGCGAGTTGACCTGGTCAATGCCCGATGTCCCCGGCCGGGGCCGCGGGGCCGGCGGTGACCGGGGCCGCGGCCGGACCGGCCGCGGAGGCCGCATGCAGGGGCTGACCCGTCCGGGGCGGGCTCACTGGCGTGGCATGCTGGTAAGCCCGGCGCAGCGGGCGGCCGGACAGCGGGAGGTGCACGATGGCGCGGGACGCGACGCGGCGCCGCGTGCTCGCCATCGGGGCGGCGACGCTGCCGCTGGCGGTGGCCGGCTGCAAGGGACTCGGCGCGCTCGGCGCCCCGCCGAAGGCCGCGCCCGGCGTGGCCGTGGTTGGCGATGCCATCACGGTGGAGACGCGGCTCATCGCGCACTACGGCGCGGTGCTGGCCGCGGCGCCGGCCCTTATTGGCACGCTGCGACCGCTGCTGGCTCAGCATCACGACCATCTCGCGCGGTTGCGTGACCGGCTCATCATCCCGCCGGGATCGCGGGCGCATGACCCGGCGTCCCCCGGCGCGTCCCCGTCCGGCGCCCCATCCCCCTCCGCGCCGGGCACGCCGGCGGCCGCGCTCGGGTACCTGCGCGACGCCGAGAACGCCGCGGCCAACGCGCACCTAGCGCACCTGGCGGCCGCGCCACCGTCGCTCGCCCAGTTGCTGGCCAGCATCTCCGCCTCGGAGGCGACGCACGCCATGATCCTCGGCCGCGTGAGGCGCCGGTGACCGCGCGCCCCGCGGCACGCCGCAGCGCCCTGGCCCGCGCAGGCGGGCCTGCCGCAGTGGCGGCGCTGCAGGCCGCGCTGGCCGCGGAGAACTCCGCCGTGTACGGCTACGGGGTCGCCGGGGCGCATCTGGCGGGGGCCAAGCGAGCCGCCGCGGTGCGGAACTGGGTTGCCCACCAGAATGCCAGGGACGCCCTTACCGCGATGCTGGCCGCGCGGGGCGCCCGGCCGGTGGCCGCGGCGGCCGCGTACGAGCTGCCGTTCGGCGTGCACAGCGCCGCGGCGGCGGTCGCCCTGGCGACGATGCTGGAGGACCGGGTCAGCGCCGCATACCTGGGCCTGGTCGGGCTGAGCGACCCTTCGCTCCGGTCGCTCGGCGCCCGGGCGGTCCGGACGGCGGCACTGCGCGCGGCCGCCTGGCGCGGCAGCACGCTGGCTTTCCCCGGGCTCGACGTGCCGGTGCCGAGGCGGCAGGGGGCGTCTACGGCCGGGCGCGGCGCCACGGCCCCGGCCAGCCCGCCGGCGGGCAGCCCCACCCCGTCGAACCCCGGCTGACGCCGCGCGGCCGGCCAGCGCCGGGTCAGCCCAGCGGGTCGGGCAGCGGCGCCGAGTGCAGCACGGTGAGCCGGGACACCGCGCGGGTCAGCGCGACGTACAACTGGTGCAGGCCGTAGGAGTGCGCGGCCGCGATGCTGGCCGGCTCGGTGACGATGACGTGGTCGAACTCAAGGCCTTTGGCCAGGCTGACCGGCACCAGGGTCAGCCGGGCGCCGGGGCCCTCGCCGCCAAGGACCTGGTGCTCGACCCCGGCCCGGCCGAGCGCCCGGGCGAGCGACGGGACCTGGCCGTCGGCGGCGATCACCGCGGCCGACCCCGGCCTGCCCAGCGCGTCGGAGCAGGCCCGGGCGAGCGCCACCGGCAGCTTGGCCGAAGGGGCGCCGGTGATCGTCAGCGCGCCCGGGTCCTGGCGGAACGACCGTGCCGCGGGGATGCCGGGGGCGATCCGCGGCAGCAGCCTGCTGGCATAGTCCAGGATCTGCCGGGGCACCCGGTAGCCGGTTTCCAGCAGCCGGAGCCCGGCGTCCGGCTTGCCCAGGTGGGCCAGCAGCGCCGGCCAGTCCGCGACCGCGGCGGGGGCCGTGGCCTGCGCGAGGTCGCCGAGGACGGTGGCCGATCCGGTGGCGCAACGGCGGCCCACCGCGCGGCACTCCATCGCCGACAGGTCCTGCGCCTCGTCCACCACGACGTGGGCCAGGCTAGGGATCCGGTCGATGAGGTCGCGGCCCTCGTCCACCAGCACCGCGTCCGCGGCGGACCAGCGCGCCGATGCAGGCCCGCGCGGCGCGGCCGGCCACCGGATCGCGGCCTGCTCGGCCTCGTCGAGCAGGCCGTCGGCGGCGCGGGCGAGCAGGACGGGATCCGACAGCAGGCGCAGCACCAGGCGGACCGGGTCCGCGGCCGGCCACAGCGCGTTCACCAGGGAGCGAACCTCGCGGGTCCGCCGCACCGAATCATGGGTGCGGTCGTCGCACGGCTCCCCCGCCGCCTCCATCCGGGTCAGCACCACGTGCGCGATCCGGTGGCCGAGCATGTCACGGCCAGCGCCATAGCGGACCCCCCGGTCGTGCAGTTCGCCGATGAGCCCGGCGATCTCGTAGGCGGGCACCCGCCACCGCCGGGACCCACGGGTGAGCATCAAGCTCTCGGACGGCTCGGCCACCCCCGCCCATAGCGCCCGGCGCAGCACCTCCGCCATCCGGGCGTCGCCCTTGACCTGGGCCGCGTGTTCCGAGTCGGTGGCCCTGACCTGCACGGTGCCGACCAGGTCGGAGATAGTCATCTGAGTCACGTCAAGCTCGCCGAGCGCGGGGAGCACGTTGCCGATGTAGGCGAGGAAGGCCCGGTTCGGCCCGATCACCAGCACGCCGCCGCGTTTCATCCGGTTCGCGTGCGCATACAGCAGGTAGGCGACCCTGTGCAGGCCAACCGCAGTCTTGCCGGTTCCCGGCGCCCCCTGCACGCAGACGGTCTCGTCGGCCTCGGCGCGCACGATGTCGTCCTGGTCCGGCTGGATCGTCGCCACGATGTCGCGCATCGGCCCGGACCGGGGGCGTTCGATCTCCTCCAGCATGATGCGGCTGGTGGCTTGCCCGGCCACGGGCGCCCCGCCGCCGAACTTCTCGTCCTCGTAGGCGGTCAGCTCCCCGCCGGAGAACCCGAACCTGCGCCGCCGCTCCAGGTCCATCGGGTCGGACTGGCTGGCCCGGTAGAACGCGCGGGAGACGGGGGCGCGCCAATCGATCACTATCGGGTGGCCGTCGCGATCGTGGACGTGCCGCCGGCCGATGTGGAAGCGCTCCTGGTCCGCTCCGGCGTCGCCTCCGTCGCTCCAAACGCTGCCTGCGGCGTAATCGAGCCTGCCGAAGAAGAGCGGGGCGTCGGGGATGTCGCGCAAGGCCTCGGCGCGGTGATGCAGGTCTGCCTTGAGGTACTCGATGGACACGCGGTCCGCGCCCATTGCGGGCAGCGAGAGCACGTCTTCCCGCATCAGCCGCAGGTACTCGCGGGACTGGCGCAGGTACTCACGTTCGGCAGCGAGAACAGGGTCCGCGGGTGCGGCTGGGTCGGCGGGCGCGGCTGGGTCGGCGGGTGCGGCGGGTGCGCTAGGGCCGGCGCATCTGGCTGGGTCGGCGGGCGCGGCTGGGTCGGCGGGCCTGGCGTCTGTCCCGCTGGGCGAGGGCATGCGACATCACCTCAGATGCTAGGGATGCGGGCGCAAGGGCCAAGAGCTTACCAACCGCTGTCCCGGGCCTCACCTGGTTTTCTGCCCCGCCCCGGAGCCCGTCATCCGTCCGGGATTCGGGCAACCGAGATCGTGATCATGACCTATGGCGCGTTATTGCGCCACCAAGGTCATGATCACGAGTTGAACGGGCGGGCTTCCGCTCCCGTTCGCGGGGGTGATCACGTACTGGCGCAGGCACAGGTCCTCGAAGGTGACCGGGCCGCGCGGGCCGGGCACGTGATCCACGTTGATCCCGGTCTCCGGGACGCCGCGCAGCTTAAAGCCGTCGAGCAGGCGGGTGCTGGCGTTCCAGAAGGCGCCCGTCCCGGCGTAAGCGTCAAGGAACTCGCGGGCGGCGGCCGGGTCCGCGGTCACCACGCTCGCCGCCAGCCCGGAGGTTTCCTGGTTTGCGACCGCGGCGGCCTGCGCCGGACCGTCCACCGGGGCCACGGTCACGGTGGCTTCCCGCCCGGTATCCAGCGCCCACTCATGGCCGAGCGGGTGATCGTGCGGGGGCATGGACGCCGCCACGCCGCGGGCACGCAGCGCCTGCTCCGCCACGGCGACCAGCCGGTCCCAGGCCGCGGCGTGCACAAGCAGCAGGTTCAGCCGGTTGCATACGCCCAGCCGGTCGAGGCTGCCGTTGATCAGTTCGGCGGCGAGCGTAAGATCCGCGGCGCGGTCCAGGTAAAGCACGCCACCGCCGTCGGCGTGGGCGAGCGTGCGGACCCCGTGCCGGGCCGCCTCCGCGGCCAGGCTGCGGGTGGTGTCCCCGCTGCCGCGCAGGATCACCAGCGGGATCAGGGCCGGCCGGCTGACCAGTTCCACGGCCGCCTGCCGGTCGGCGGACCAGACCAGTTGCAGCGCCGCGGCGTCCAGCCCTGCCCCGGTCAGCGCTGGCACGATCACGTGGTCGAACAGGGCAACGGCCGAGCGCAGCGCCGCCGCCCCGGTGCGCAGCACGCCCGCGTTGCGGGACTTCAGCAACTGCGACGCCACGTCCACGGTGACATTGGGGCGGGCCTCGTAATTCGCGCCGATCACACCGACCGGGACGCGTCGTTCGGCGAGGAAAAAACCGTCAGGAAGATCACGCAGTCGCCGGCAGGCAGGCGGGAAAGGGGCGCCGGCCAGGAGTGAAATCTGCCGGGCCATCTCCGCGATCCGCGCCTCGCCCAGAGCGAGCCGGTCCAACAGCCCGCGGCCCAGGCCAGCGGCCTCACCCGCGGCGACGTCGGCGGCGTTGGCGGCGAGGACGGCGGGCGCCGCCTCACCGAGCAGCCTGGCCATGCGGTGCAGCGCCGCGTCCACCGCTCCCCCGGGGGCGGCGGCAAGCCGCGGCGCGGCGGCCTTGGCTGCCTGACCGCACGCGGTCACGGCTGTTGCGGCGTCGGGCCCAGTCATGGCCGCTAGAACAGCACAGACGCGAAGGTCGCGGTCTGGGTGAAGCCCACCCGCCGGTAGGCGGCACGCGCCGGGCGGTTGTAGTCGTTGACGTACAGCGAGACCACCGGGGCCACCCGGCGCAGCGCGTCGTTGACCAGCGCGGCCATGCCGGCCTCGGCCAGGCCGCGGCCGCGCAGCTCCGGCCGGACCCAGACGCCCTGCACCTGGCAGGCGTGCGGGGTCACCGATCCGATCTCCGCCTTGAACACCACCCGGCCGTCTTCGATCCGGGCATAGGCGCGGCCCGCGTCGATCAGCTCGCGGACCCGGGCCCGGTAGGCGCTCCCGCCGTCGGGGCCCAGCGGCGAGACGCCCACTTCCTCGGTGAACATGGCCACCGAGGCCGGCAGCAGGATGTCGAGTTCCTCGCGGCGGACCCTGCGGACCAGCGGGTCCGGCGGCGCCTGCGGCGGCCCGGAGATCTCCATGACCGGCTGGCTGCCCCGTATCTCCCGCGGCGGGCCCCAGTGTGGCCGCAGCGCGTCCCACAGATCCAGCACGGCCGGGGCGAGCCCGACGATGGAGGAGCAGCGGCGGCCCATCAGCCGGGCGCGGCCCGCGAACGCCGCGATCGCGTCCGGGGTGGCCGCGACCGGCACCAGGTTGGCGCCGACGTAGCACAGCGAGATGAGGCGGCTGCCCGGCTGATAGCCCCAGACCTGGCCGCCGAGCCGGGCCAGTTCCAGCCCGGCCTCGTGCACGCGGGAGCTGACGAACACGTTGACGACGGGATCACGGTCGCACAGCGCGAGGACCTCGCCAATGTCACGGTCGTCGAGCAGGCGCAGTGCCGAAGAGCGCCCTGCCTTGGTGCGCAGCACGCATCCAGCGTATCGGCCCACGGGCCGGGCGCGGCATCAGGACGCTCCTTGTTGCGCTTCGTGGCGGGGCGTCCCTACCACTGCCGGGTCAGGACTGTGGCGAGGGGTTCGGCAGCGCGCGGCAGGTGGCGTTGATGAGCCCGGCGCCGTGTGGCACCGACCCGTCCGCCAGGTAGGCGTTGAGGTAGTTGTTCACGCACAGGTTGGGCGGCTGGACCAGCGACTGCCCGTGGTTCCCGCCGCCCTCGACCACCACCATTCGCGCGCTGGGCAGCAGCTTGTGCGCGACCTGCGCGCCCTGGTACGGGGTGGCGGCGTCGAGCGAGCCCTGGATCATGAGGATGGGCGGCAGGCCCGCGCCCTTGATGGCCAGCGGGCGGGCCGACCCGTGCACCGGCCAGAACGCGCAGGCCGCGTTGAACCAGGTGTTGTACCAGGCCATGACGGGCGCGGTCCGGTACACCCGCCGCGCGTCGGCGTCCCACTTGGCCCAGTTCCGCGGCCAGTTGACGTCGCTGCACTCGACCGCGTTGTAGACGGCGAACTCGTTCTCGCTCTGTCTGCCGACCGCGCGGTACTCGTTGATCATCGCATTGCCGGAACCGGTGTGCAGGTAGGCGGCGAGGGCGGCGGCCAGCCCGGGCCAGAACGAGTTGTCATACCCGCCCTGCAGCATGGTGTCGTCGAACTCGTCGGGCCCGATCATCGGGCCACTGGAGCCGGTGATCGGGTGGGCGGCCAGCTGGGCGCGGGCCCGGTACCAGGCGTGCTGGACCTGCGCGCGGGTGGCGCCGAGCCGGTAAAAGCCAGCATGGGCGGCGACCCAGGAGAAGAACACCTGGATTCGGGCCTCCCACGGCCGGTCCTGGGCGATGTTGTCGGCGTACCAGGCGCCGCGGGGGTCGACCGTGCTGTCCAGGACCATCCGGCGCACCCGGTTGCCGAACATCGTGGCGTAAACCTGCCCGAGGTAGGTGCCCCAGGAGTAGCCCAGGTAGCTGATCTTCTGCTGGCCCAGGGCGGCGCGGATGGAGTCCATGTCCCGCGCGGAGTCCTGGGTGGTCATGAACGGCAGCAGCCAGCCGAACCGGCGTTCGCAGCCCGCCGCGTAGGCCTTGGCCCTGGCGATGAGCACCTGCTCGGCGGCCTGGCTGGCCGGGATGTAGTTGGGCCGCACCCCGGCGAAGAAGGACGGGTCGCAGCGCAGCGCGGGCACGCTCGCGCCGACGCCGCGCGGGTCGAACCCGATGATGTTGTACTCGGAGGCCACCGAGTGGTCGAGGCCATACGCGGCCAGCGCGGCCCAGACACGGCCGCTGGCACCCGGTCCGCCGGGGTCGACCAGCAGGTCGCCCTGGCGCTGGCCCGCCGGCGCGGTCGCCGGGACCATGGACAGCGCCAGGGTGATCTTCCGGCCGTCCGGGCGCTGGTAGTCCAGCGGCACGGCCAGGGTGGCGCACTGCAGCCCGGCGCCCCCGACGGTGCACGGGCGCCAGTCCAGCCGCGAGGCGGGCCCCTGGGCGCCGGCTGGCGCCTGGGGCGGCGGCGAGCCGGTGCCGGAGGCTGCCGACGTGCACCCGGCAAGCAGCACGGCGATGGCACAGGTCAAGGCGGCGGTCAGGGTGGGGTTCCCGTGCAAGAACGCCCTCCCCGGCCTGCGGGGCGACGGCATGACAGCCATCTTGCCGCACCCGGCGGGGTGCACCGTCCGTACCGCCGCGCGCGGTCAGGCGCTCTTCTGGCGTTCCAGCAGCGCCCGGCGGTACTCCTCGATGACGATGTCGTTGAGCTCCTGGACCGAGGTGTCCTTGCTCAGCTTGTTGAAGGTGATCCCACCGTGCTGGAGCAGGTTGATCCGGTCGCAGATCTCGATGGCCTGACCGTAGTTGTGCGCGACGATGATGATCGAGAGGTCGCCCCTGTGTTTAAGGTCCCTGATCAGGTCGAGGATCAGCGCCGCCTCCTTGGCGCCCATGGCGGCGAGCGGCTCGTCCAGCAGCAGGACCTTCGCGTCCGAGTACACCGCGCGGGCAACCGCGATCGCCTGCCGCTGGCCGCCGGACAGCCGGGCCACCGGGACGTCCACCGACTTGAGCCCGATGCCGATGGCATCCAGGCGCTCCCGGGCGATCCTTCGCATGGCCCGGTTGTTCAGCAGCGGCCAGATGACCTTCTCGCGCTTGAGGAACATGTTGTGGTAGACGGTGAGCTCGTCGATCAGCGCCAGGTCCTGGTAGACCACGTCGATCCCCAGCGACCGGGCGTGGTCGACCGACTTGAGGTGCACTTCCTGGCCGTCGAGCAGGATCTGGCCCCTGTCGGGCGGCTGGAAGCCACAGAGGATCTTCAGCAGCGTCGACTTGCCTGCGCCGTTGTCACCGAGCAGGCCGAGCACCTCGCCGCGGTGCACGTGCAGGTTGATGTCCGACAGGGCGGTCACCGCGCCGAAGCGCTTAGCGACGTGTTCCACCCGCAGGAGCGCGCCCTCGGCGGCCGCCGCTGCCGCGCCGCCGGCCGCGGACTGGCCGTCGGCTGGGGACTGGCCGCCGGCCGCGGACTGGCCGTCGGCTGGGGACTGGCCGCCGGCCGGGGGTTGGCCGTCAGGTTCGGGAGCGGTCATGTCATTCGCCCTGCCCTCCGCAGCCGCGCGAGCTGCACGTTCGCGATCATGGCGATCAGGATCGCGGCGCCGAAGATGATCGGTTCCGGGTTGGCGCTGATCCCGATGAGGTTGAAGCCGTCCGTCAGCGCGGCCAGCACGAACGAGCCGAGGAACGCGCCGATGACGGTGCCCGACCCGCCGGCCAGCGCCGTGCCGCCGATCACCGCGGCCGCGATCGCGTAGAACATGGGCTGGTAGCCGCCGCTGCTCGGGTCGATCGAGTTGGTGCGGAACGCTTCCTGCAGCCCGACCAGCGCCCCCATGAATCCGGTCATGATGAAAGCGGCGTACTTGATCCGGGCCACGTTGATGCCGGCCTCGGACGCCCCCAGGATATTGCCGCCGACCGCGACCGTGTGCAGGCCCCAGCGGGTACGGCTGAGCACCACCTGGAAGATCAGCACCAGGACGATCGCCCAGGTGATCTCGGCCCAGGCGTAGGTGCCGATCCAGTGCCCGATGCCCTGTGCCTTGTTCGGGATGTTCGCCGGGTAGGCGTTCGAGGTGGTCAGCATGAGGCCAAAGAGGATGAACCCGGTGCCGAGTGTGGCGATGAACGACGGCACCCGCAGCGCCACCGTGATGAACCCGTTGATAAAGCCCGCGACCACCCCCATGAGCAGGGAGATGATGACAGCCAGGGTCGCCGGGACGCCGTAGTAGTCGATCAAGTAGTGCATGAGGAACGGCGAGAAGGCGAAGATGAACCCCACGGACAGATCGATCTCGCCGCAGACCAGCAGGAATACCTCGCCGATCGCGATGATCGCGACCGGCGCGGTGATCTGCGAGATGTTGACGATGTTGTCCTTGGTGAGGAAGGCCGGCGCGGCGCGCCAGAAGTAGATCACCAGCAGGACCGCCACCACGAAGACGGTCGCCTCGCGCTGCTGGGCGAGCACGGCCCCGACGCGTTTCACGGCGCCCCAGGGACCCCCGCCAAGTCCGGGCGTTGGCGGCAGAGCAGCGGCCTCTTCAGGGGCGCGCTCGGCTGTCTCGCTCACGTTCGTTCCCTGCCTCTCCCGCGGTCGTTACCGCGCAGGCCGACGGGGACTGGACCCGTTCTCATGGTCCAGTCTCCCGCCGCCAGCGCGGTAATCCAAGCGCCGATCCGTTCGGTCGTGACGCTTAGGCGATCGGACCGGAGCGCGAGATGAGCTTCTGCTGTGTGCTCGAGCCCTCGAACCGGGACGTCGTATGCAGGTACTGACTGACGTTGGACTTGGTGACGAAGGTCAGGCCGGTGTTGGTCTCCGGCGGGTTCACCAGGCCGCCGGAGAGGTTGAACAGGTAGAGGGACAGGACCGGCAGGAAGCCCTGCAGGTACGGCTGCTGGTCGATGGTGAAGCCGAGGCTGCCGTTATTGATCGCCGACAGCGTCTGCGGCGTGAGGTCGAACCCGCCGGATGCCACCTTGCCCTGCAGGCTGTACTTGGCGATGATCGCGCCGACGGTCTGCGTCGAGCCCGCGTCCACCGCGAAGATGCCCTTCAGGGTGGACTTGTGCGCCAGGACGTAGGAGTTGATCGTGGTGTTTTCCTGCGGCAGTTGGGCGCCGGACGCCACCGACGTGAAGTTGATGTTCTTGCCGGAGGCCTTGATCGCGGCCTTGGCGCCGTCGATCCGGGGCTGGATATTGGCGGTGCCGGGGGTGGCGATGAAGCCGACCGCGTCGCCGCCGTTGGGCATGGCCGCCGCGATCCTCTGCCCGAGGGCCTGGCCGGAGACGAACAGGTCCTGGCCGATGTAGGCGAGCCGGTTGGTCCCGGGGTTCCCGGTGTTGCCGTCGGCGTTGTAGGAGACGACCGGAATGCCGCCGTGCATGGCGTTGGCGACCGGGGTGGTGAACGCGGTGGCGCTGATCACCGCGACCGCGATGCCGTTCGCCTTCGCCGAGATCGCGGCGTTCGTCGCGCTCACCATCTGCGGCACGTTGGAGGTTTCCGACCCGGTCCAGGACGGCTTGGGCAGGCCCAGCAGCGCCGCGGCGTCGGCCAGCCCATACTGGGTGGGCACGAAGAACGGGTTGGTGGTGACGTGGTTGACGAAGGCGAACTTCCACGCCGGCGTCTTCGGGAAGTCGCCTATCGTGCTCCCGGCGGCCTTCGCCGTGCTGCTGGATGAGCCGCACGCCGTGAGCAGTGCTGCGGCCGCGGCGCTGGCACTCATCAGCCCGGTACCGGCCAGCAGCCTGCGCCGCGTCGGCCCGTCCTTCATGTTCAGCGTCTCGACCGCCTCTTCGACTACGGGGTCGATTTTCCTCATCGCGATCCTCCAGAAGAGTTCTGTGAGGCAGGGCTCTGCCCCACGAGGTGCGTACGGACCGGGGCCGACCTGGCGTGCTGCGCCAGCATCATCCCCTCACGGCCGGCCCGGGAAACGGTAATCCCGCACCGTGTGGGCGCCACATTCGTCGCGGTGGACACCAGATCTTGGCTCTCGCAGCGAAACACCGGGGGTGGCGCCGTCATGCGCTGCCAGTCCGACATCCGGTGCCGCTGACACATCGCCTGTCCCCGTTTCAAGACTGGCGGCCGCGGATTCCCCTGGCCGATGGCTAGGCCGCTCGCTGGATCAATAAAGGCCAGGCCGCCCGGTGCCTCGCCGCACCGCGGCCCGACGCTAAGGCCGCTCATGATCGGATGTCAAGACGACGCGCAGATGCCGCCATCGAGCCGTGGCCGATGGCCGCAACGCCGTGCCCGGTTGCCGGTTCGGGAATGGTCACGCCCTGGCCGGTAAGGCGTGCCGAGCACGGCCGCTGGAAGCCGTCAGGCCCGGGCGTGGGCCGGTGTGAGCGCGCCCCCGAGCGCGTCCGACCGCCCACGATGATCATGAATTCTCCTGGCCCATGCTAGGGTCAACCGAACACATCCAAACATGTTCACGCTAACAAGTCACTAGTTGATAACGGATCGGGAACGCAATAGAAACACTGCCGTGACACAGCGGAGATGGGGGGGTGCACGGATGTGGTCGCCGTCCGAGGCAGAGGAAGGCGCACGGATGCTCGCCAGGCACCGGCAGTCATTGATCCTTGAGGACATCCGCCGCACCGGCAGCGCCCGGGTGAGCGACCTCACTCAGCGTCTCGGCGTTTCGGACATGACCATCCGCCGTGACCTGGAGGTATTGGCCAGGTCAGGGCTGGTGGAGAAGGTACACGGGGGCGCGGTGCTGCCCGGGGCGCCACGCAGCCACGAGCCTGGTTTCGAGGCCAAGTCCAGCCTGGAGCAGCCGGCCAAGGCGGCCATCGCCAGCGCGGCGGCCAGCCTGGTCACGCCGGGCAGCGCGATCGGGCTGTCGGCGGGAACCACCACGTTCTCCCTGGCCGAGCAGTTGCTCGGCATCCCGGGGCTGACGATCGTGACCAACTCGGTGCGGGTTATGAGCCTGTTCACCGACGGGCCGGGCGCCGATCCCCGGGTGCGGCAGCTTTCCGTGGTGCTGACGGGCGGGGCCCGGACCCCGTCCGACGCGCTGGTGGGTCCCGTGGCCGACCTCGCCATCCGCTCGCTCCACCTGGACACGCTGTTCCTCGGCTGCCACGGGATCGATCCCACGGCCGGACTGACCACGCCCAACCTGGCCGAGGCGGAAACCAACCGCGCCTTCGTGAAGGCGGCACGGAAGGTCACGGTGGTCGCTGATCACACCAAGTGGGGCATAGTGGGCCTCAGTTCGTTCGCGGACCTCGACGACGTGGACACGCTTATCACCGACGGCGGGCTCCCGGACGAGGCGCGGACCGCTCTCGCCGACCGGGTCGGCCAGCTGATCATCGCCGACGAGTAACCGCGCCGCCGGGCAGGCGCGGCCGATCCGGCGAGACGGCGCCCGCCGGCGCTCAGGTCACGCTGACGCTGGGGGATCCCTGGCCGGCAGCCGCGTCCGCCGCCTCGGCCAGCTTCATGGCCTCCTCGATCAGCGTCTCCACGATCTGGGACTCAGGCACCGTCTTGATGACCTCACCCTTGACGAATATCTGGCCCTTGCCGTTGCCCGACGCGACGCCCAGGTCCGCCTCCCTGGCCTCGCCGGGGCCGTTCACCACGCAGCCCATCACCGCGACCCGCAGCGGCACCTCCAGCCCCTCCAGCCCGGCCGTGACCTGGTCGGCCAGCGTGTACACGTCCACCTGGGCGCGCCCGCACGAGGGGCAGGACACGATTTCCAGTCCCCGGTCCCGCAGGCCGAGCGACTCCAGGATCGCGATGCCGACCTTCACCTCTTCGACCGGCGGGGCCGACAGCGACACCCTGATGGTGTCCCCGACCCCCTCCGCGAGCAGCGCGCCGAACGCGACGGCGGACTTGACCGTCCCCTGGAAGGCCGGCCCGGCCTCGGTCACGCCCAGGTGCAGCGGGTAGTCGCAGGCCTGGGCGAGCTGACGGTAGGCGTTGATCATCACGACCGGGTCGTGGTGCTTGACCGAGATCTTGATGTCGGTGAAGCCATGCTCCTCGAACAGCGAGCACTCCCACAGCGCGGATTCCACCAGCGCCTCGGCCGTGGCCCGGCCGTACTTGGCGAGCAGGCGCTTGTCCAGCGAGCCGGCGTTGACGCCGATCCGGATCGGCACCCCCGCCGCCGAGGCGGCGTGCGCGATCTCCGCGACCTTGTCGTCGAACGCCTTGATGTTCCCCGGGTTCACCCGGACCGCGGCGCAGCCGGCGTCGATCGCGGCGAAGACGTACCTGGGCTGGAAGTGGATGTCGGCGATAACCGGGATCTGTGATTTGCGGGCGATGTCCGGCAGGGCGTCCGCGTCGTCCTGGGAGGGCACGGCCACCCGGACGATCTGGCAGCCGGTCGCGGTGAGCTCGGCGATCTGCTGGAGCGTCGCGTTCACGTCGGCGGTCAGCGTCGTGGTCATCGACTGGACCGACACCGGTGCGCCGCCGCCCACCGGCACCGCGTGCTTGCCCTTGCCCACCACGATCTGGCGGGACTTACGGCGTTCTGCAACCGGCTGCGCGGGAAGCCCGGGCATGCCAAGGTCTGTCGTCATCTGCTCAGTGCCTCACTGGAGGTGTACCGGGTTGACGAGATCAGCCATGATCAGCAGCAAACCTACACCGACCAACAGCGCAAACACGCCGACGCTCACGGGGACCAGGCGCCGGTAGTCGACGGGGCCTGGATCCGGCCGCCCCATCAGCCTGGCGAGCCAGGCCCTGGCTCGCTCGTAGATCACGACGGCGAGATGCCCGCCGTCGAGCGGCAGGAGCGGGAGCAGGTTGAAGGCGCCCACGAAGATGTTGAGGGACGCGATGATGAGCAGCACCAGGCCGACCTTGGGCTGCCAGCCGATCCGGGCCTCAAGCACCTGGCCGGTCACGTTCCCCGCGCCGACCACGCTGGTGACCTGCCCGCCGGGGGTGTCGGCGCGGTTCTTCGCGAACAGGTCGGGGATGGCCTTGGGCAGGTTGGCGACCACGCTGGCGGACCCGGACAGCATCGTCCAGAACTCGTGGCCCGCGTACGAGACGGCCCCGGTCGGGCCCACGCGCTGGAACACCGCCAGCGGCGAGACCCCCAGGTAGGCGCCGTGGCCGGCGAGGCTGGCCAGTTTGGCGTGCAGCGTGATCAGCTGGCCGTGCCGGTCCACGACGACCGGGACGGCGCTGCCGGTGTGCTGGGCGCGGATGGCCTTGCCCATCTGCGTCCACGAGGTCACGCGAATGCCCGCGATGGTGACGATCTTGTCGCCCACCCGGACGCCCGCCTCGCTGGCCGGTGACTTCGGGTCGCTCTTGGCACAGCCCAGGTTCACATTGGCCGGGACGCACGATTCGACCGCGCCGACCGTGGTCCCGGCGCTGCCGGTCTCCAGGCCGACGCCCGCGGCGATGATGAACAGCAGCACGAAGGCCAGCACGAAGTGCATGAACGACCCGGCGGCAAGCACGATGATCCGCTGCCACCCCGGCTGCTTGCGGAACGAGCGCGGCTCGTCAGCCGGATCCACTTCCTCCAGGTCGGTCATGCCGACGATCTTCACGAAACCGCCGGCCGGGATCGCCTTGACGCCGTACTCGGTCTCGCCTTTCCGGCGCGACCAGATCGTCCGCCCGAATCCCACGAAGAACTGGGTGGCCTTCATGCCGAACATCTTCGCCGTCGCGAAGTGCCCCGCCTCGTGCAGCATGATCGACGCGAGCAGGGCCACAATGAAGATGGCGACGCCGAGGAAGAAGCTCATCCGGCGGTCTCTCCCCTCTTCGGTGCCGCGCCCGCTGCGTGATGGGTGCGCTCCCCCCAGGCGGCGGCCAGCTCCGTCGCCCGCGCCCGCGCCCACCGGTCAGCGGCCCGCACGTCGGCCAGGCTCACCGCTTCCCCCGCGCGGCCATCATGCTCCGAGACTACCTGCGCCACGGTGTCCACGATCGCGACGAAGGGGAGCTTGCCCGCCATGAACGCATCCACGCACACCTCGTTGGCGGCGTTATAAGCGGCCGGGGCGGTCCCGCCCGCCTCGCCTGCCTGGCGGGCGATGCTGACCGCGGGGAACGCGTCCTCGTCCAGCGACTCGAAGGTCCAGGTGTGCGCGGAGGTCCAGTCGATGGCCGGCGCGGCGCCCGGCACCCGGTCCGGCCAGCCCAGGGCCAGGGCGATCGGGATCCGCATGTCGGGCGGGCTGGCCTGGGCGATCGTGGATCCGTCGGTGAATTCGACCATGGAGTGGATGACCGACTGCGGGTGGACGACCACCTTGATCTTGTCAAAGCCGAGCCCGAACAGCAGGTGGGCCTCGATTACCTCGAGCCCCTTGTTCACCAGGGTGGCCGAGTTGATCGTGATCACGGGTCCCATGTTCCAGGTCGGGTGGGCGAGCGCCTGCTCTGGCGTGATGCCGGCCAGCTCGGCCCGGTCGCGGCCGCGGAACGGGCCACCGCTCGCGGTCAGCACCAGCCGCGCGACCTCTCCCTCGCTCCCGCAGCGCAGGCACTGCGCGATCGCGGAGTGCTCGGAGTCCACCGGCACGATCTGGCCGGGGGCGGCCAGCCCAGCGACCAGCGGCCCGCCGGTGATCAGGGACTCCTTGTTGGCGAGCGCCAGCACCCGGCCGGCCCGGAGCGCGGCCAGCGTGGCGGCGAGGCCGCTGAACCCGGTGACCGCGTTGAGCACCACGTCGGCGGGCCAGGCCGCGACCTCGGCGATGGCGTCCGCCCCGGCCAGGACGGTGGGCAACGGCGTGCGCCTGTCTCCGCCTGCGGCCGGCAGCCCGTGCCCGCCGGCCGGGGACGGCCCCGGGCGGGCCGTGGGCGCCAGGCGTTGCCCGGTCAGAGCCGTGGGCGGCGGCCCGGTGCGCGGCCTGCCCGCCTGGGCAGCGTGCGCTTTTAGTGCCTCCCGCACGCCGCTGACGGCCGACTCCTGCGCCACGGCGACCACGGCGACACCGAACTCGATGGCCTGCGCGGCCAGCAGGTCGGGGTTGCCGCCGCCGGCGGCCAGCCCGGTAACCCGGAACCGGCCCGGGTTGCGCCGGATCACATCGGCGGCCTGGGTGCCCACGGAGCCGGTCGAGCCGAGCAGCACCACGTCCCGGGGCCGCGAGCGCAAGGATTCCACCTCGTCATTCTGCCGTTACCTGAAGTGTGAGTGAATGTGGGCCCACCTGTGTTCAGGCAGCCGGTGCGTTGCCGCACCGGCGTTGGCCCGGTCCACGGGAGCCGGGTCTTCCCGTGGCGGTACCCGTTGCCCGCGCGGTGCGGGTCTGACGTGGGTCTCCATCGGGCTCATTTACCCAGTCATGTCGCGGACCAGATCATCGGTGGTCTCGGACTGCTCGACTACCGCAATCCGCCCCGGCCGCCAAGCCCGGCGGTGACCGGGGCGGGCGCGGACTCCCAGTCGGGCCGCAGCGGCATGTGGGACTTTCCGTCGGCTTCCAGCCGGACTCCGAGGATCTGGTGGAGCTCGACGACGTTGCGCTCGAAGCCGAGGCGTGAGCCCGCCATATACAGCCGCCACACCCTGGCGGTGCCCGGCCCGGCCTCGGCGACAGCCTCGGCCCAGTGGGCATCCAGGTTGGCGCACCAGCCCGCCAGCGTCCGCGCGTAGTGCTCGCGCAGGTTCTCCTCGTGCCGGATCTCGAAACCCGCGCCGTTCATGACCGAGACCAGGTGGCCGGGGCCTTCGAGTTCCCCGTCTGGGAACACGTACCGGTTGATGAAACCGCCTGGCCGCCGGGCCGGCTCGGAATTGTCCGGCCTCGTGATGCAGTGATTGAGCAGCCTGCCGCCCGGCCTGAGCTTGCCGAACAGGAAGGAGAAGTAGGCCGGTAGCTGGGCCTTGCCGATGTGCTCGGTCAGGCCGATGGAGCTCACGGCGTCGAATCCGGTCTCGGTCACATTCCGGTAGTCCAGGTGACGCACCTCGGCGAGCCCGGACAGGCCTTCGCGCCCGATCGCCTGCTGTGCCCATACGGCCTGCTGCTCGGACAGGGTCACCCCCAGCGCCTTGACCCCGTGCTCGCGCGCGGCGTGCCGGACCATCCCGCCCCATCCGCAGCCGACGTCCAGCAGCCGCATCCCGGGGCGCAGCGCGAGCTTCCTCGCCACCAGTTCGTGCTTGTAGGCCTGCGCCTGCTCCAGCGTCGCGTCCTCGTCGGGGTAACAGGCGCAGGTGTAGGCCATGGACGGCCCGAGCACCCACTCGTAGAAGGTGTTGGAGACGTCGTAGTGGTGCGCGATGGCCGAGGCGTCCCGCCGCTTGGAGTGTCTGAGCCCGCCAAGCCAGCGACGCCGGATCCGCACCTCCTGCGGGGGCGGCGGCACCCGCGGGAAGAGCAGCTTCGGCCCGCCCAGTTCGCCGAGGACGCGGAGTCGTTCGCTAAGGTCCAAGTCCACCCGTTGCGCCTGGGCCATCCGCGCGAGCGCGGTGTACATGTCGCCGTCCACATCGAGATGGCCGGAGACGTAGGCGCGGGCCATCCCGAGCTCGCCTGGTGCCTGGGCGATGTAGGACAACGCGGCGGGTGAGCGGATCGTGATCCGCACCGGCGCCCCCGCGACCCCCGCCTCGCTCCCGTCGTAGGCCCGGAACTCCACCGGAGCGCCCGGCCCCGCGATCTGCTCGAACACCTTGGCCAGCGCCATGCCGCCATCCCTTCGCTAACTGCCGCGCGTGGCTACCGGCCGCGCACGCACTTCTCATAGAGCCCGGACAGCCTTCCCTCGGGGTCGTAGGCGCTCTTGAGCCGGGCATAGGCCGGGCCGTTGTAGGCGGCCCAGAACTCCTCTTCGGAGTAGAACGATGTCGAGTACAGGCCCTTGTGACCGCCCAGCGCGGCCACCTCCGCCTCGATCAAGCGGTTGTGATACCCGTCCGAGCGGCCGGCTGGCAGCGGCACCGTTCCCCAGAAGCCGAAGTTCACATACACCTCGCCCGGGTTGAGGGGGTAGAGCGGCCAGGGATTGTCGCTGCGCAGGCGCAACGGGCACAGCCACACCGGGCTCATTCCCACCTCGGCGGCGAAGAAGCGCAGGAACGCGGCGCCGCGGTCCACCGGGATCTCCACGTCCTGGATTACCGCCTCCCGCGGCGGGCGCCCGCGGTTGGCGTCGAGAGCGCCGGACAGCCCGTGGCGGCGGTCGAAGGCGACCAGCGACCGGTAGACGTCGGAACGCCGGTAACGGCGCGGCCACACCCTGCGGATCAGCGGGTGCTGCACGCCGAACGGCCGCGAGCACCAGAACCAGTCGGTGTCCCAGCGCCACAGGTAGTCGCGGATGGTGAGGAAGTCCTCCCGTGGCCCGCGCACCGACTGGTAGTAGATGTTCTGCCCGTTGTAGTCGCTGCGCCAGGGCGCCACCTCGCTGTGGGCGCCGACCGTGAGGTAGATCTCGTCCAGCCCGAACACCGTGCCGTCGATGAAGTCGGCCCGGTGGCCGTGCAGGCTGCCTTCGACGGCGACATGGGCGATCGCCTCCATGGCTGCCTCCGGTGTGGTGAAGGCGAAGTGCCGCAGGTGCACGTAGGGCGCCACCGGCTCAAGCTCGATGGTGAGCGACAGGGCGTAACCGAGCGTGCCGTAGGAGTTCGGGAAGCCGCGGAACAGCCCGGCATGCTCCCCCCGGCGGTGGCCGTGACCACTCTTCCGTCCCCAGTCAGGATCTCCATGGCGGTGACCGACTCGTGCGGCAGGCCGCTGCGCAGCGAGGTCGATTCGATGCCGAGGCCGGTGACCGCGCCGCCGAGAGTGATCGTCTTGAGCTGCGGGACGACCAAGGGCATAAGACCATGCGGCAGGGTGGCGTCCGCAAGATCCTCGTAGGTGGTCATGCCGCCGACCACGGCGGCCCGGGCCGCCGGGTTGACGTGCAGCACCTGGCCGAACGCGGAGGCGTCCAGCCCGGCTGCGCTCCCCATCCGAGGCGCCGTGCGGCGGCCTGGCGCCCTAGGCGCCGGCTCGCGGAACCGGAACAGGTTCGAGGTGCGCTTGGCCAACCGGACCGGGGCCCCGGAGGGGAGGGCGGCATAAGACTCGCGGAGCGCGGCGACGGCAGCGCGGTGCTCCGCCGCCACCACGGTGGGCGGTTGCACCACCGGTGCAGCCGTGGCGTGGCCGGCGGCGCCGGAATGTCCCGCGCCCGCTGCGGCATCGGTCACTAGGGCACCATCTTCCTCATGGGCACCACTAGGGTGCTCGTTGTAGGGACTCGGCGAGGGCCGGGGTGACGGCCCGCGTCGGTCGCCGGAAAACGGCCAGCATGACACTGCCGCCCCTGGCCCTTGCGGGGCTGCGAACCGGCAACAGAGGGATGCGCCGCAGAGCGCCAGTTAGTGACCGTCCGGTAGCCGGCCTCCTCGCCGGGCCGTCGCTGCCACCTTGAGGAGTCACGTTGCCGTTTGCCGTGCCTGAGGCACTGATGTTCACGGGGATCGACTGGGCCGCCAGCACCCATGCCGTGTGCGTGATGGACGCCGCCGGGAAGATCGCGGCGGAGTTCACCATCCAGCACAGCGCGGAGGGGATCGCCCAGCTGATCCGCCGCCTGGCCAGGTACGGAGACCCGGCCGCTATGCCGATCGCGATCGAGCGGCCGAACGGCCGCCTGGTCGACCTGCTGCTGGAGGCCGGCCACCCGGTGGCGCCGGTGAGCCCGAACGCGATCAAGACCTGGCGTGAAGGCGAGGTGCTGTCGGGCGCCAAGTCCGATGCGGGGGACGCTGCGGTGATCGCCGAGCACCTGCGGCTGCGCCGCCACCGGCTGCAAGCCGTGGCCCCCTACTCCGGCGAGACCCAGGCACTGCGCACCGTGGTGCGCACCCGCAGCGATCTGGTCGACATGCGAGTCGCGGCCACCAACCAGCTCTCGGCGCTGCTGGAGGCCAGCTGGCCCGGCGCGCAGGCCATCTTCGCCGACGTCGAGTCGCCGATAAGCCTGGCGTTCCTGACCCGCTACCCGACTCCGGCCTCGGCCGCCCACCTCGGCGAAAAGCGCCTCACGGCGTTCTGCGCCGCCCACGGCTACTCCGGCCGCAGGCCCGCCGCCGAACTGCTCGCACGGCTCCGCTCCGCCCCGGCAGGCACATCCGGCCAGGCCCTCACCAGCGCGCTGGGGGATGCCGTCCTGGCGCTGGTCGCCGTGCTCACGGCGCTCAACACCTCGGTCAAGAACCTCGACCGGTCGGCCGCCGCCCGCCTCGGGGAGCATCCGGACGGCGAGATCTTCACGTCGCTGCCAAGGTCGGGTCAGATCAACGCCGCCCAGATGCTCGCCGAGTGGGGCGATGCCCGGCAAGCCTACGAGCACCCCGACTCCGTGGCCGCCCTGGCCGGGTGCACGCCGGTCACCAAGGAGTCCGGCAAGCACCGGGCCGTCCACTTCCGCTGGGCCTGCAACAAACGGTTCCGGCGCGCGATGACCATCTTCGCCGACAACAGCCGGCACGCCAGCCCCTGGGCCGCGAAGATCTACAACAACGCCCGCGCCAGCGGCAAAGACCACCCCCACGCCGTGCGCATCCTCGCCCGCGCCTGGATCCGCGTCATCTGGCGCTGCTGGCTCGACGGCACGCCCTATGACCCCGCCAAACACGGTGCCGCAGCAGCCCTCACCGAACCGATTGCCGCCTGAGGTTGACACAGGGGGTGTCATGCCACCTCTCCCTTCTGTCACAAGCGTGGCCCTGCTCTGCACGGGCCTGGTTCTGCATCGAGGATTACCGCGCCTGGCCCAGAGCGGCAAGTTCCCATCACCCAGGTCAAGGCGGACAGAGTCTACCGTGGGGTAACTTGCGCCGGTCAGCCACCGGGATCCGCCCGCCGCGGGGGCGAGTCACCCGGTCGCTCCTCCCCCAAGGCCGTTCGCCGCTCCCCCTGAGCCGTCCGCCGCTCCCCCTGAGCCGTCCGCCGCCCCCTGAGCCGTCCGTTTGCGTGGCGCCGTCCGCCGCTTCCCGGTCCGCCTCGGCGCGGGCGGAGCGGGCGCCTCGGCGCGCTCGTAGCTCTCCGCAACCTCCTCTGGCGTCATCGGCAGCCGCGCCTGTGCCGGAGGCACCCCGGCGGCGAGTATGTCGCGCAGCAACAGTGCCATGGAGTAGCCGGGGTCGGCGGTCAGGGCCCGGTCAAGAGCGATGTTGGCGAGCGTGCCGTCGCCGGCCTGCCACGCGGTGAAGGCGAGCAGCGAGGCGGGAGCGGGCAGCCACGGGCCGTCGGCCCTGCGGACGATGTCGGCCCACAGCGCCAGGTGCGCCTGGCGGTGCTCGGGGACCATGCGCGCCCACGCGTCATCACGCACGGCGAGGTGCACCAGGCTGACGGCCAGCCAGGCGAAGGTGTCCGCGTCGGTGATCCGTCCGCCGCCACGGTACACACCGATCGCCTCCCGCACCGCGCGCCTGCCTTGGCTGATCACCAGCCGCAGCGGATTGCCGGGCCCCTTGCGCTGCGCCCGGTCCATCAGCGACTGCGCCATCACGCAAGCTCGCTCGATGGCCTGGTCCATGGACCTTGCTGCCGCGCCGGTCAGCGGGGCCAGGGTGGCGGCGACCGCGTCGCGATCTGGGTAGGCGGCGAGCCCGGCCACGGTCATGGCGGCGGCCGCCGGGTGGGACGGGTAGTCGAAGACCGTCCCATCAGCGGGGCAGCACGCAGGGTTGGCACAGAGGTATGACCAGTACCGGCTGTCTTCGACCCGGAGAAGCTCGCGTATCTCAAGGCGGCGCCGCCGTGCTGCGACGGCGAACGCATCCGCGACCGGGGTGACCAGCCGGCCGGGGCCATATCCGATCCCGATCACGGTGGTGGACCCGCGCTGCGCAAGCACCGCCACCGCGTGATCCGCGACCTCGGCCGCTGCTTCGGCGCCCGGCGGGTCGGGCAGGTCATACCGGAACCCGATTTCCACCCGTCGGCGCGGGCCGCCGGCCCGATCACCACGAAGCTCAGTTGTGGATGGAACCCGAGCAGGTGCGGCACCACCGCGAGAATGTCGGCAGGTCCGCTGACCCGGACGCGGGACAGGTCCGAGTCCGGCTGGGGCCGCGGGCTGGCGTTCCCCCACCCGGATGGCGGGCCAGGATCCGGGGGCGGCGGGCTCGGGTCTGCAGACGGCGGCCCGAAACCTTCGGGCGGCCGACCTGAATCTGCGGGCGACGGGCCTGAGTCCGCGGGCGACGGGCCCTGGTCTGCAGACGGCGGCCCTAAGTCTGCGGGCGGCGGAACGACGGGACTGTGATCTGGCGAGGGCTGGGCGGTTTCCATGGACCCAGGCTCATGCGCCGAAAGAACGGACGCGAGACCTTGCCAGCCCCTGTGGACAAAGTGCGCATGATGGCGCGCATTGTCCACCGCCTAGTGAGGCCGCATTGACAAGGCGCACGGCCTGCCATGTGCTGACACCGGCGCGATGCTGCTCCGGTGCGCCTCAGAGTGCGACGCCCAGCAGGGCGTCCACGGTGTCGCGGACAAGTTCGGCCGACAGCAATACGTACGGGTCCAAGGCTACATAAA